>NZ_JACSKK010000001.1:1023378-1167977 GCF_018617575.1 Exiguobacterium sp. s160 | reverse complement strand
AAAAACCTGAGCCCGGTTGAATACCGGACGCAGGTTCTAAAAGTCGCTTAACAAAATTATTTAGTGTCTAACTTTTTTGGTTCAGTTCAAATTGGTATCTTCTTTTTCAATTCCGGCAAGAAATAACGAAATATTTACAGAAAAGTAATTGTGTTATTTTGTGAGATTACGTATCTTTAAAGATGAAGTCTATATAGGTTTTGTAATCGCTTCCATTGGCTTGATGTCAGACATCTGTCAGTAGAGGTCAAAATCGAGGGTGTGACTTCGGTACGGTCGACTCATACATATTCAAAGGAGGAATATCTGCATGTTGAACTCGAAAACACTCAAGTTCTATCAAGGAATGCTCGCAGCAACGCTCACGGCATCGGTGATCGCCCCGGCGGTCGTGACAGAAGCGGCTCCGGCCAAAAAGACAATCAAGTTGAAGGCGGCGTTCGTCACAGACGGGGATCTTGACGCAGCGCTCGACAAAACGTATCAAGGTAACAAAATCTATTGGTACAAATCGACAGTCGACATGGACAAACTCGGTACATATCAAGTTGCTAAAGGATACATTAAATGGAAGAATCAGTACTTCGAGAAAAAAGTACGCGTCATTAACTATCCGAAAGCAATCATTCCTCCAAAAGGGGACTGGACGTTCAAACACGGTGAGCAATTGACTGGCCAGTTGAACACGCTTCAAATCCAATTCGTCGACCGTGTCCTCCGTCAACCGGTGAAGTGGACGAACCTTTCGACAGACAAGATTGGTGAGTTCGTGGCGACGGCTTCTTACACTCATAAAGGCCGCACTGTGACACTTGACGTTCCTTATAAAGTAGAAGGATACGACCTCTCAATCATGCATACGAACGATACGCACGCGGCGCTCAAATACGCTCCGAACCGTGCGACAGCTGTCAAACAAGTTCGTGCTGAAAAACCAGATAGCTTGTTGATCGATGCGGGAGACGTCTTCTCTGGTTCGCTTTACTTCAACGAGTTCAAAGGACAAGCTGACCTCAAGTTGATGAACTACATGAAGTATGACTTGATGGTACCAGGTAACCACGAGTTCGACCTCGGAACTGAAGAAGGACATAAAGAGTTGTCACAATTCGTTCGTTATGCGAACTTCCCGTTCGTCAGCTCGAACGTCGATTATTCTGGCGACCAATACATGAAGAACTTGTACCGCGATGAAACGACAGAGAAGGCTTACAATGGTCGTCTCTATGAAGGTGTCATCAAAGTGGTTGACGGGAAGAAAGTCGGATTCTTCGGTTTGACGACAGAAGAAACGGCTGACATCGCTAGCCCAGGTCCAATCAAGTTCCAAAACTATATCGATGAGGCGAAGAAAGCGGTCAAGGCGTTCGAAGACATGGGGATTCATCAAATCGTCGCGGTCTCACACCTTGGTTACAACGACAACCCGACAGTCGACAACGACTTGCTTCTTGCTGAACATGTTGACGGCATCGATGTCATCATCGGTGGGCACACGCATTCACGCTTGAGCGCACCTGTCGTCATCTCAGAAAATAAAACAGAGCCGACACTCATCGTCCAAGCCTTCCAGTACAGTGAGTTCCTCGGTACGCTTGACGTCGAGTTCGACAAAGACGGAAAAATCGTTTCGCATGCTGGTAAGTTGATTGACGTGAAAACGCTCGAGCCAGACGCTCGTGCGGTCTCACTTCTCGCACCATTTAAAGAAGATGTCGACAAGATCAGCAACGACCCAATCGGTGTCACGTTGACAGCGGCACTTGAAAACCCACGTGACGAAGGCGACATCGCAGCAACAAGTGTACGTAAGCAAGAGACAGCTCTCGGTAACTTGATCGCAGACGGTATGCTCGCGAAAGCGAAAGACTACGATGCAGACATCATCGCGGCAGTTCAAAACTCAGGTGGTATTCGTTCAAGCATCGACGCAGGTCCTGTCACGACAGGTGAAGTCATCACGGTCCTTCCGTTCGGTAACACACTTGCTGTTATGAACCTCAAAGGTTCTGAATTGCTTGCGGCACTCGAGCGCAGCGTGAGTGTTTACCCACGTGAGAGCGGCGGCTTCCTCCAAGTATCAGGATTGAAAGTCGAGTTCGACAGCTCGAAGCCAGCAAACGAGCGTATCGTAAAAGTGACATACAACAACGGAACGACGGATGTTGCCATCGATCCGAACGGTATGTACAAAGTTGCGACGAACTACTACACAGCAACGGGCGGCGACAACTATGTCGAGTTCGAAGCGGCATTCAAAGATGCACGTGTAACGGACCTCGGTCTTAGCGACTGGGAAAACCTCCGCGACCACATGCTTGACCTTGGTGAGATCACACCAACGGTTGAAGGTCGTATCGTCGACGTAGCAAAATAAGATGGTTCAATCAGGACATCCTTTACGGGTGTCCTGATTTTTGTTGTGAATTCAATCGAAACAAACAATATGTCCTCTTTGTATTCGATTTGTCATTCAGTTGATTTTGCCTTTTGAATTGAGCGTTTGCTATAATCAATGGGTGTCGAAACGTGATGTTTCAAATAACAGGGCATCGGCTAAAGAGAAAACGATGCCATAATGAATTTGGAGGAACCCCCATGAGTTGGAAACGAAAAGTGAAACGCGGTGTCTACCTAGGCATGCAGCGCGGCAAACGCATCGGTCGTCGGTTGATGAAAGGGACACAGACGCAAGTCCAGACGAGACAGTTCGTCGAGGTCGTCCCATCTTGGTACGCACGTACATCTGCAAACTACGAACTCGATGGTGCAGCGCTCGTTTCAACGATGGCTGAGAAGCAATTTTTGACGTATGGCGAACGTGCCTCGTCGTTCCGCGGCGTCCCTGGCCCGGATTCGTTCCAGCTCAATCCGTCGATTCGTGAATTTGACGCGAGCTTGAACGTTGAAAAGAGTGGTGACATCGAAGTCACGCTACTCGTGATGTTGTATAACGACGAAGAACGGACACGTGTCGTCCGTGTAAGTGACGGTGTCCGCACGACGGTCGCCCTTCGCGAAAACGAGACGAAGACACGCTTCGTCATTCAAACACAAGGTAAGGGGCGCGCCCTCATCCAATCACTCCTCGTTGATGGCCAACCGCTGTGGAACGTGGAAGGGATGGGTAGTGCCGTTGCCGATGCCGACTTTGACGCGATGATCGAGCTTGATGCCTCAACGCTTGAATTGATTTCTCCTGTTGGACGCATTGTCGACTTTTCAGACGAGGCCATCATCGTGACAGGACAAGGTAGCCAGTACGAGCATTACGGTGTGCAAGAAGCGGCTCTTCCACACGTGGATACGAAGCGCGGGATCGACTTCTCGCTTGCCGATATGGACGACTATGTCTATCGTTTCTATTTAAAAGGAGATGCGTCTCAAACGGCGAAAGCGACATTGTTTGTGGCGACGTATGCACACGGTGAGCGCGATCAACTGATTGAAGTGCCACTCGGCTTCAGTAACGTCTTGAGCCTGACACCTAGCCACGAGTCGGTCCGTTACTTCATCCGCTTCTACGGCGATGGGGCAATCTCAGACCTTAAGCTTGGTGTCATCCGTGAGAACAGCGTCCGTCGTACGGAACAGTTCGATTTAGATCCGACATATTGGACGATTCCGACACCGGAGTCGATTAAATTGAAACAAGATCCGAACGGTCTTCGTCTTGTCTTGGACATCGAGCCAGACGTGCGCCGTTATGTTTCTTATATGGAGACGAATAACCGCTTCACGGTTCTCCCGAAAGAGAATCCGTATACGGTCCGACCGAACCATCGCTATCGCGTCACAGTCGATGGCGAGCTCGGTGCGAACACAGGCGTCGTCCTTTATATCATTTCGTACTCGCTGACAGAACGATTGTCGATGCAACAAGTCCAACTCGGTAGCGAGAAGATTTTCGAGTTCGGAAAAGATGTCCGCTACCTCCGTTTCGCCCTTCGTGTGGATGGACAAGGTGAGACACTCGTCACAGGCATCCGCGTCAGTGAAGAAATTATCACCGACCGTACACAAGTACCGGAATGGGTGGACCCACGTGAGGCACGTCTGTTTGAGACGACACCACGTGAGTTGCATGAGATGAAAGTCGCGGCCATCTTCGATGAGTTCACGACGGCATCGTATCGTCCGGAGTGTGAGTTGATCACCTTCTCACCAGACGATTGGCCAGCCGTCTTGGCTGACCGCCAGCCTGACTTCCTCATGGTCGAATCCGCATGGAAAGGGAACGACAAGACGTGGGAGAAGAAGATCGTCAAGTATGGGACGAACACGTGGGAAGACCTCGATGCACTTCTTGACTGGTGCCGTCTGAACAACGTCCCGACCGTCTTCTGGAACAAAGAGGATCCGATTCACTACGATCGCTTCATCGAGACGGCGAAACGCTTCGACTTCGTCTATACGACGGATGCGAACATCCTCGAGAACTATAAGCGCGATTGTGGGCATGACCGTGTCGGCGCATTGCCGTTTGCGGCACAGCCGAAAGAGCATAACCCGATCCGCCTTCCGGGAACACGTGAACCGTACGCTTGTTTCGCAGGCTCTTATTATGCCAACCGTCACGAGTCGCGTCGAATCGACATGGATCGTTTGTTCGCAGCTGCTGACAAGTACGGTCTCGTCATCTATGACCGTAACTACGAGATGAACCAGCGCGGCGAGACGGACCAGCTTCAGTTCCCTGAACAGTTCCGGCAATCAATCCGCGGTAGCTTGAAATATAATCAAATCGCCAAAGCGTATAAGGGCTTCAAAGTCATGCTGAACGTCAACTCGGTCAACGATTCACCGACGATGTTCTCGCGCCGTGTCTTTGAAGGACTCGCGTGTGCGACACCGGTCGTCAGTACGCGTTCGGTCGGTGTTAAACAGATGCTCGGCGATTATGTCTTCCTTGATGAGGGCGATGAGATGCTCGAAGAGACATTCCGTAAACTGCTCACTGACGATGCGTTCTATGAGGACGTAGCGATGGGTGGCATGCGTCACGTGCTCAAGAACCACACGTACACGCAACGTCTCGCACAAGTCGTCAGCACGATCGGTCTCCCGTATCGCGTCGACCATCCGAAAGTCGCGCTCGTCGCATTCGTCCGCTCGACAGAAGAGATGAACCGTGTCGTCGACACGTTCCGTGCACAAGATTATGAGCACAAACATCTCGTCGTCTTCCTCGACAAGTTCGAAGGACATTTAGACGTATACGAAACATACAACACCGAGGATATCTCGACATTCATGCTCAGCTATTTGCCGCAGTACAACGCCTTGTCTGAAATCATGGACGGGTTTGATTGGATGGCCTACATTCAGACGGCAGATTACTATGGTCCTTCTTACATCTCCGACTACATGTTGGCGACGCGCTATGCGGAAGCGAACATTTTGACGAAAGAGGACTACTTCACTTGGAACGATACGCTCGAAAAGGTCGATTCGGATGGCACATATCGCTATGTGTTTGACGCGACTCCTTCACGTTCGATCATGAAGCCGGACGTTCTCCGCTTCTATAGCGTCCGGGAAGCGCTTGATGTTCTCGCGACAGACGCGACGCTGAAAGAGTTGGCTCAATCCGGTGAACGAATCTTTAGTACAGACCCGTATCAATATGTAAAAGCAGGGAGCGAGATGCCAACAGCAGTCGCTCAGGAGGTACAATTATGACGACACCACTTCGCGTCCTCCTTTATGGGGATGTCAACTTAAACTTGATTGACGGGTCGGCCATCTGGCTGACTTCCGTCGTCTCGATGTTGAAGCAGGACCCATCGATTCACGTCGATGTCCTCCTCAAACGCTCGATCACCAAACCAGAAGTCACGGCGGGCATCAAAGAGTTGCCGAACGTTCGCTTCATCGACTTGTTCGGAGCGAACTCACCGAAGAAAGGGATGCCTTATCACGAACGTGGCGTTCTTCAAGCGGATGAGGCGGCACAAGTGATCGATGAGCTGATGACAAAAGACGGTTATGACTTGGCGTTCGTCCGTGGATTCCAGTTGGCGTATGATTTGTCTCAATATGAACAGACGATGGCGAAGACATGGACATATATCACGGACTTCACACACGACCATACACAAGCGTCGGAAGAAGAACTCGCACGCCTTTGTCAGATTGCGTCGCGTTCGGCTCGTATGCTTTGTCAAACCGAGGCGATGAAGACATACTTCGAGTCGTTCTTGCCGACAGACCGCCCGTTCTTGATTTTGAATCCGATGATTCCGAATGGGAAAGGGACGCAGCCGACGTTCACGAAACCGAACGACCGCCTTGTCTATACAGGAAAGTTCGCGCCGCTTTGGTACACGACCGAGATTTTAGACGCGTTCGCGAAGTTACGCGAGACGTATCCGGCCGAGCTCCATATTGCGGGCGACAAGTTCAACCAAGACCCGAACAACCCGAACTTCAAACAAGAGACGTTAGCGCGTCTGAAATCAGAAGAGGGGATTCATTGGTTGAAAGGCATTCCGCGTGCGGACGTCGAGACGCTCATCGACCGTAGTGCGATCGGTGTATCCTGGCGTCACCCTGAACTCGACGCAAGTCTTGAGCTTTCGACGAAATTACTTGAATACGGTTCGCTCGGTAAACCGGTCCTCTTGAACCGTAACCCGATGCACGAACTCATTCTCGGGGAAGACTATCCGCTCTTCGTCAACTCGGAAGAAGCATTCATTGAGAAGGCGCATCTCGCACTTACGGACGAAGAGGTGTACGCTGAAGCGGCGAAGCGTCTCTATGAGATGTCGCAGTATTACACGTTCAGTAACACGTATGCACGTCTTCGTGACGAGCTTTGGTCGATGAAAAAGATTAATCTTCTCTTCGCTGGTCATGACTTCAAATTCTTGCGCCTGTTCATGGACTACTTCCAGAACAACCCGCGCTTCAACGTCTTGATTGACCAATGGGAAGGACATAAGATTCATGACGTGAATCACAGTAAGGCATGTCTCGAGCAAGCAGACATCATCTTCTGTGAATGGGGTCTCGGGAATGCCGTCTGGTACTCGCATCATAAGAAGCCGCACCAGACGATGATCGTCCGCATCCACCGCCAAGAGAAAGAAACCCCGTTCCCACGTGAATACAACCTTCATAACATCGACCGCATCATTTTAGTGTCGCCATATATGCTTGAGGAGATGTATCGTCTCTTCCGCATCCCGCGTCACAAGATGACGATGATTTATAACGCGGTCGACGGGAAGCGTCTCGTCCAACCGAAAGAAACGGAAGACTTGACGTTCCACTTAGGTATGATCGGGGTCAACCCGAAATTGAAGCGTCTCGATCTCGCGCTCGATATGCTCGAAACGTTGTTACAAGATGACCCACGATACAAACTCTTTATCAAAGGCCATCATCCAAACGACATCTACTGGATCAACAAGCGAGAAGACGAGCGTGCCTACTACGACCGCTTGCTCGAACGATTGGAGCAACCAATCTTCAAAGAGAGCGTCCGCTTCGATGGACACGGAGATGACGTTCCTGAATGGTTGACGAAAATCGGCTTCGTGCTGTCGACGAGTGACTTAGAAAGTTTCCACTTGGCACCGGCTGAAGCGATGACGTCTGGTACGTATCCGATCATCCGTCATTGGACGGGAAGTGAGACAATCTATCCGGACGATGTGTTGATGGAAAACGTGTTAGAAGGCGTCGACATCATCCGTTCGTTCAAAGGGGATTCAGCGCGTCTCTTGGAAGCGACAGAGGCCTATAAAGCGTATGCGCATCATCATTTCGCGATTGAAACGCTCGCTCCAAAATTAGAGGAGCTCTTACTAGCAGAACTGAATGCCGTCCATTCATAATCAGCAAGCCCGCCATCGCGGGTTTGCTTCTTTTGAAAACAAAGAGAAGGGGAGCATCCCATGAGTTATTTTTTGTATGAAGCCACTACCCGACACGTCGAGTTGACAGAGCGTGACGGGGTGACCCATGTGTTGTCGAAAGAACCGCTCGATGCACGCATCGGCTGGTTTGACGCAACACGTGACGAGCCACACGGTCACTATATCTCCCTTCAATTCGAAGAGACGTTCACCGTGTCGGTCCCATTCAATAACGTCATTCCGGTCTACTACACGATGAACCCTGTCGTCGTCGGTACATCGCTCCGTCAAGTGGCAGAACGGGCCGGTAAAACGGAAGTGTCGTCTGAATCCGTCTCGCAAATGCGGTTTGTCGGTCATGTCTTTGGACGTAACACCCGTATCGAAGGCGTGAAGCGACTCGCAGCAGGCGAGCGTCTCACTGTCAAAGACGGGGACGTGACCATCGAAAAATGGGACGACCTGCCGATGGGAACGAACACGTTACGGGAAGATTTTGATGCGACATGGATCAAGGCGTTACGTCAATCGATTCCGCCTTATCAAACAGTGAATCTTCCGTTTGCGGGTTCGGCGTTTGACCTCGTCTTCACGAAACTTACACTCGAAGCAGGGAGGACGGTGCGCCTTCACGTTCCTTCATTAGATGGAAACGAAGCAGAACTGGCACGCCAATTATTTGAGGAAGCCGAACTTGTCGAGGCGGAGCCGCCTGTGACTGATCTCCACTTGTCGTTATCGAAGCGAGTGGCACAGTCGTTCGATGTGACAGAAGGAAACTTGAGCTCGTATGAGTCGATTCCGACTGGACGGGCACGTGATACGGACTACGTTGAAATCGGGAAACACGGTTCAGACTGGCTTTACGGTAAGCATATTTTCTTAAAAGAGACGATGGATGAGCATGAAGCGAAACAACAGCTCTCGAGACGGGCGATTCGTCCGTTCGAAGGGTTTGGTGAAGCAGAGCGCGAACAAGTAGAGGCGATGCTGGAACGATTGTTTGACACGTACGAAGACCGGGATTGGAGCGGACGTCTCGAGGCGGCGTGGTTCGAGTTGAAAGTGGAGCACTTCCATGCGTATGCACGACAAGGCTTCATGGATGAGATGTTGCTCGTTCAACCACTGTTCGACCGTGACGTGCTACGCCATATTCTAGAAGCACCATATGAACTGAAACGACAAGGTCACCTCATGAAGGTCGCCTTCGATGAAGTGTTCGGCCCTACGCCTCCACATCTGGTCAAAGAGAGTTTCGCCTGGAGCGATTCACCGCTCTTACCGACCGTCACGCCGGCGCCACTGAACTGGCGGTTGATGCTCGATGCGGTCGTGCCGAGCCAAGTCGAACGGATGCATGAGCTCCTTCATGTGGAAGACTCGGTTCGCCAAGCGATGCCGAAGGGCGACAAGCCGAACCATCAGGTCGTGTCCATTTGGAATGACTGGACGGCGCAAAACTGGTCGCATTTGTTGGAAGAGACGGCGATTGAAGCGGAACAGGTCGAACTGGAGATTCCAGAAGCGCACCAACCGCGATTGGTGACGATCAAACCGTTCATCTATCACTATTTTGTCCCCTTCAACACAGAGTTGTTTAGCCTGAGAGAGAATCAATTCAAGGCAGAGGTCGACGTCGAGCCGTTACATGGAGAGAATGGATATATCCAGCTCTTCAACCAGAGCTTCAGTTCACCTCCATCGAGTGAGTTCTTAAAGGACGCGACGCTCGGGAACGCACCTTTCATCCAAGTGTCGGGAACGATTGAATTGTTGTCAGACGAAGACACGCCGATCGAACTCTACATCATGCAATATGATGCGAAGAAAAACTTGAAGAAGGCAGCCTTTGGTCAAACGCTTCGGACGGGCGTGAACACGTTGCAACAACGTGTCCCGAAAGAGTTAGACGCCAAATATGTGAAGCTCGCCATTAAATTCCAAAATGATCAACATGCGGTCCATCTCCGAATGGGTGCATGGGACATAGAAAGCTGAGGACATCGAGTATGGAACGTCAACAAGTTGAATATGTAGAACGTGAGAATGCTTTTTTACGTGAGCAGTTGCAAATGATGACAGACCAGATGGAAACGTTGAAACAAGAAGTGCTCGAAGAGGGCGCGAAACAGATTCGAGGAAAAGAGAACACGGTCCAAAAGATGAAAGAACTCGAAAAAGAATTGCGTCAAGCCCAAGCGAACGCCGAAAAGTGGCGGAAGACGGCAACTTCTGAGCAGAACAAAGTGAAGACGATGACGGAAGAAGTGGAGCGGATGAAACATGTGATTGAACGTGCGAAAGCAATCCCGCTTGCCGGTAAGCTCATCACAAAGATTGAGCGTGAAGGGAATCCATCATGAAAACGTATGAGGAACAGCTAAACGACATCCAATTGGAGAAAAAGGCATGGGTCCAGACCGTCAATCGTCACTTTGAGACGATGCCGACCCCGAACTGGCTTGACGGTTCTTCCGTCAAGCGCGGCGTCAGTGTCATCGTCGCTTCACATGATTCGGAAGAATTGTTGCGTGCTTGTCTTGCGTCACTAGAAGCCCAAACGATCCATGCTTCATTGATTGAATGGGTTCTGGTCTTCAACGGTCCGAACCGAGAGACATTGCGAGCGGTCAGTGAGTCGTTCGGTCAAGATGTCGACGTCGTCCGTCTCGAAGTCGAAGAGGCGAATGTCAGCATCGCTCGCAATCAAGGCATTGATGCGTCGACACGGCAGTATGTGACGTTTTTAGACGAGGACGATACGTTCAGCCCGACTTACGTCGAGCGACTATTCGAACAAGCGTTACCGAATCGAATCGTGATTGCCGATATTCAAGACCGTAGTCCATCGGGCGAAGCACTTCCTTCACCGCTCCATCGGGAGTTCGAACGCCTGACAGGACAGGAGACGACATACGAGCAAATGTCACAACTCCTGACGCTCAACGCGTGTAAACTTGTCCCCGCTGTCTATGCGAAACAAGTGCGTTACGAACCGACCTTGCGGAGCGGGGAAGATGTCGTTTATTTTTCAACGCTGTTCTCCACCTATACGCCTGAAGTGAAGATATTGCCCTCTGGGACGGATGCGATCTATTATCGCCAAGTGCGAGAGCGTTCTGTCTCTCGTCAAGCGGTCAGTCAAGACTTCTCGGTTGACCAACGACTCTCTGTCATCAAGCGGCTCGATGCCATTCCAACGAAGGAAGCCTCGATTCGACGTTTCATCGAGCGAAAAATCGATGCTCAGACCTCGATGATGAGTTTATTTTATGAGACGGTTCCTGAACAACGCGATCATATCCGGACGTTGGTGCGGGAAGCAGCGCTTCGTTATTTTTCATTTAGTATCTTGAATCAACATGCAGCGGAACGGGGGATCGTCATCGGCGAACGCCTCGAAGAAGCCGGCACACTCATTGCTGAATTCCCTGAAGACGTCGTCATCCGCGTCTATTTGATGGCGCCGTATACGCGTCAAGAACTGCGGAGTCATGTGACGGATGAACAATTTGAGCGACTGACGTTTGCGAATATGTCGCTACCGAATTGGTCAATATTGCCTGAAGTTTGTTATAGTAGTGGGGATGTGCGTGCCGTCGCATTATGCACAGAACATCATTTAGGTGTAAAATCTTACTCGGTCCCATCCCGTTAATACAGTATTGTCATGAAAATGTAATTGCTTCTCAATTCGTATCGGGAGTATAATGGGTTTGATTTTTGGTGAAATCCTAAACAATATGAAATGTTTTGCAACATTCGGTGACACGTGTCACTAATCTATGGAGGTTATTTCAATTATGAAAGTTTGTACAATCGGATTAGGATATATCGGACTCCCTACATCAGCCGTTTTCGCACAGTATGGCGTAGACGTACTCGGTGTGGACATTCATCAGTCCGTCGTGGATAAATTGAACCGTGGCGAGATTCACATCGAAGAGCCAGGTCTTGGTGAAGTCGTGAAAGAAGTTGTCGCAAACGGTAAATTCCGTGCGTCACTCGAGCCAGAAAAAGCGGACGCGTTCATCATCGCGGTACCGACACCAAACAACGACGACGAGCACAAATCATGTGACCTCACATACGTTCTTGAAGCAACGAAACGCGTGCTTCCACACGTTGAAAAAGGAAACGTCATCATCGTGGAATCAACAATCGAGCCACGTACGATGGACGACCATGTGAAGCCGCTCGTTGAAGCTGCTGGATTCACAGTCGGCGAAGACATCTTCCTCGTACACTGCCCAGAGCGCGTCCTTCCAGGACAAATCTTGCATGAGCTCGTTCACAACAACCGTATCGTCGGTGGAATCACGGAAGCATGTGCGGAAGCTGGTGCAAAAGTGTACGGTACGTTCGTCAAAGGTGAAATCATCAAGACGGATGCGAAAACAGCAGAGATGTCTAAACTCATGGAAAACACATTCCGTGACGTGAACATCGCCCTCGCGAACGAACTCGCGAAAGTATGTAACGCCCTCGATATCAACGTGCTTGACGTCATCGAGATGGCAAACAAACACCCACGCGTTAACTTGCATAGCCCAGGACCAGGTGTAGGTGGCCACTGTCTCGCGGTCGACCCATACTTCATCGTCGCGAAGCAACCAGATCTCGCGAAGATCATCAAGTTGTCACGTGACACGAACGTATCGATGCCGGCTTACGTCGTCGAGAACGTCAAGAAACTCGTCGCAGGACAAGACAACGCGAAAATCGCGGCGTTCGGCGTAACGTACAAAGGAAATGTCGACGACATGCGTGAAAGCCCAGCGGTCGACATCATCGAATTGATGCTCGCTGACGGCATGAACGTAGCCGTCCACGACCCACACGTCGAAGTCTCTTCTTCGAAACATTTCGACCTCGTCTCGAAAGAAGAAGCGATCCAAGATGCGGACCTCGTCCTCGTCCTCGTTGACCACAACGAGTTCAAAGCACTCGACTTCGCAGAATTGAACGGCGCGATGCGTCGCCCAATGATCTTCGACACACGTAATATCGTGAAGGCCGATGACAGCGACCTTGCCGTTGTAAACTACGGAAACCTTTACAACTACGTCAACGGGAAAGTCACGTTGGCCTAAACCGTTAGGTGCCCAATATGATCAAAGCATCGAAACAAGTTTTCATTGAACTTTGGGAGAGTCTCTATCTCATTTTGAGACTCTCTGTCTATGAAACGAAAAGTCGTTACTCGATGCAGTATTTTGGCTACTTGTGGGAAATCATCACACCAATTATTCAAATCGCCATCTATTGGCTCGTCTTCGGATTCGGTTTACGTGCGGGTCGAGACGTTGGGGATGTCCCGTTCTTACCATGGCTCGTCTCAGGGATTGTGCCATGGTTCTTCTTTGGACCGGCCATTGTCAGCGGATCTCGATCCGTTTTTTCTAAGATTGCCCTCGTCTCGAAGATGAGTTTTCCAATCAGTACGATACCGGCCTATGTCATTTTGTCGGAGCTATACCGACACGTGGCCATGGTCGTCATCGCCTTTATCTTAATGATGGCGTTTGGGATCAGTGAAGGATGGAACATCTTGTTCCTCCCGTACTTATTGATCAGTGCGCTTGCGTTTTTATATGCGTTCGCATTGTTGACTTCCGCATTAGCCACAATCATCCGAGATTTTCAAAATTTGCTGTCACAAATTATTCGGATGATGCTGTATCTGTTACCGATTTTTTGGCAACCGTCCGGGAAGCTAGAATTGATTTTGATGGCCAACCCGCTCTATTACCTTGTAGAAGGCTATCGCTCGATGTTCCTCGGAACGGATTGGATTATGCAAAATCTCACTTATGGTCTTTACTTCTGGGGCTTCACCCTCGTGACGTTCCTCATTGGTTCAGCGATTCACGTGCGTTTCCGTCGCTACTTTATCGACTATATTTAAGGAGCAGTGACGTATGAGCTATCAAGTCAAATTCGAAAATGTCTCGAAGCGATACACGTTGTATCGTAAGCAAAGTGACAAATTGAAAGAAGTCTTGTTCAACCGTGCGAACGGGAAACAGTTTTATGCGCTTCGTAACGTGACGTTCGAAGTTCCGCCCGGAGAGGTGGTCGGGATTTTAGGGATTAACGGTTCTGGGAAATCGACGATGTCGAACCTTCTCTCTGACGTGATTCCACCGACACACGGACGGATCGAGCTTCGAGGCAAACCGTCATTGATTGCCATCTCCTCTGGACTAAACGGTAATTTGACGGGGATGGAGAACATTGAACTGAAATGTCTCATGCTCGGGATGAACAAGCAGCAAATCAAAGACATTACCCCGGAAATTATCGAGTTTGCCGATATCGGCGATTTCATCGATCAACCGGTTAAAACGTACTCGAGTGGGATGAAGTCACGTCTTGGCTTCGCCATCTCCATCAACATCGACCCTGATATCCTTGTCATCGATGAAGCGTTGTCCGTTGGGGACCAAACGTTCACCGATCGGTGTCTCGTCAAGATGAACGAGTTCAAAGATCAAGGGAAGACGATTTTCTTCATCAGTCACTCGGTATCTCAAGTGCGTCAATTCTGTACACAAGCCATCTGGCTCGAGTACGGAGAGATTCGCGAATATGGACCCGTGGATGAGGTCGCAGACGAGTATATGAAATTCTTGAAATGGTTCCGCACGTTGGATGCGAAGCGTCAATCGGAATTCAAGCAACAGAAGATGGCGCAACGTACGACGATTGTGGACCAGGATGACGTCGGTGAGACGATTATCTTGCCGCGAAAAACGCTTAAAGGAGAATCTGTATGATTAAAGTTATGACCGTATTCGGTACACGCCCTGAGGCTATCAAAATGGCCCCGCTCGTGTTAGAGCTCAAACAACGTGAAGGGATCGAACCGATTGTCGTCGTCACAGCTCAACATCGTGAGATGCTCGATCAAGTCCTTCAACTTTTCAAAATCACACCGGACTATGATTTGGACGTGATGAAGAAAAACCAAACGCTCTTCGATGTGACGACACGTGTCCTTCACGGACTCGATGAAGTCATGAAAGAAGCGAAACCGGATATCGTTCTCGTTCACGGTGATACGACGACGACGTTCGCGGCATCACTCGCTGCATTCTATAACCAGATTGCAATCGGTCACGTAGAAGCAGGGCTTCGCACATACAACAAGTATTCACCTTACCCTGAGGAAATGAACCGTCAATTGACAGGCGTCATGGCAGACCTTCATTTCGCTCCGACGGACACATCAGCTGAAAACTTGCTTCGTGAGAACAAGAAAGAAGCCGATATTTTCGTAACAGGGAATACGGCAATCGATGCCTTGAAGACGACAGTCCAAGATGACTACGACAGTGAATTGCTCAACAAGATCACGGGTCAAGACAAGCGTCTCGTCCTCTTGACGGCACACCGTCGTGAAAACCTTGGAGAGCCGATGCGCAACATGTTCCGCGCGGTTCGTCGTTTGATTGAAAAGTATGATGACATCGAAGTCGTGTACCCGGTTCACATGAACCCGATCGTACGCGAACTTGCTGGTGAAATCTTAAATGATTTAGACCGCGTTCACTTGATTGAACCGCTCGATGTCTTTGATTTCCATAACTACGCATCACGCTCGCACCTCATCTTGACGGATTCAGGTGGCGTACAAGAAGAAGCACCATCACTCGGTGTACCGGTTCTCGTTCTTCGTGACACGACAGAACGTCCGGAAGGCGTTGCAGCAGGAACGTTGAAACTCGCTGGAGTCGAGGAAGAAGTCATTTTCGGACTCGCCGATGAGTTGTTATCGGATCAAGCCGCATATGAGAGTATGGCAAAAGCGTCTAACCCTTACGGGGACGGGGAGGCGTCACGCCGAATCGTCGACGCAATCGTCGAACGTTTCACACGTTGATTGATGATAGACTGTCCCTCGGGGCAGTCTATTCTTTTTTGAGAAAGGAGGGAATCCATGCTTTTCAGTTCAACGATTTTTTTATTTTGGTTTTTACCGATTGTTTTGATCTTATACTATGTATCTCCACGTTTTTTGAAAAACACGATCCTGCTGATTGCCAGTCTCTTGTTTTACGCTTGGGGAGAACCGATTTATACAGCCGTCATGTTGACGTCAATTGTGATGAACTATTTGTTCGGAATCTATGTTGACCGCTATCGGGAAGAGAAGAAGAAAGCGAAGTGGATCGTCGGGCTCATGGTCGCGGCCAACGTACTCCTGTTGTCTGTGTTCAAATATACGAGCTTCATCATCGAAAACGTGAACGCCATCACGGGACTCGAATTGACCGACCCAAAAATTCCGCTCCCGATCGGTGTGTCTTTCTTCACCTTTCAAGCGATGAGTTATGTAATCGATGTATACCGGAAGGATGGGAAAGTTCAACGGAACCCTCTCGACCTTGCTTTATACATCTCCTTGTTCCCGCAGTTGATTGCCGGACCGATTGTGCGTTACCAGACAGTCGCAGATGAAATCAATGATCGTAAAGAGACGATGGATGACTTTGCGAGTGGGGTGCAACGGTTTGTCATCGGTTTGGCGAAAAAGATGCTTCTCGCGAACAATGCCGGATACGTGGCGGACCAGATTTTCTCACAAAGTACAGACAACATGTCGATGGGGCTCGCCTGGATTGGAATTATCGCCTATTCGCTCCAAATCTACTTTGACTTCTCCGGATATTCCGATATGGCCATCGGATTAGGTCGGATGTTTGGGTTCCACTTCCTCGAGAATTTCAACTATCCGTACATCTCGAAGTCCGTCTCTGAATTTTGGCGGCGCTGGCATATCTCACTCGGTAGCTGGTTCCGAGATTACGTATACATCCCACTCGGCGGGAATCGGGGTAGTGCGTGGAAGCTCTATCGTAACTTAGCGGTCGTCTGGGTACTGACCGGTGTCTGGCACGGTGCGAGTTGGACCTTTATCGCATGGGGCGCCTATTATGGCGTATTCATCATGTTGGAGCGAGCGTTCCTCGGTGCTTGGCTTAGAGCGCTCCCAGCGGCACTTGCGCATGCGTTCACGTTATTTGTCGTCATCATCGGCTGGGTCTTCTTCCGAGCCGATAACTTCCCATATGCGCTTTCGTACTTGTCGGCGATGTTCCACTTGAACGGTGGACCGGTATGGGATCATGAAGCGATGTTCTACTTCGTTCAATACGGGGTGATTCTATCGATTGCGATGATTGCTGCGACACCGATTCCGAAATGGTTCGGCGAGAAGGTGCTCTTGCTTGAACAAAACAGTAGAAAACTATGGGTCAACTACACGGCTGGCTTCATGCGAATCGGATTCTTGGCAACCATCTTTATCTTTGCGATTTCGTATGTCGTCGCGAGTAGCTTTAACCCGTTTATTTATTTCAGATTCTAACGAAAAAAGAGAGTACAAGGTTTTGACTCGTCCGTGGCGACATGACTCCTGCAGAATAAGAGTCCGACGGAGACCCAGCAGCGATGTTTGCGATGCGGCTCCGGGACTCTCTGCGGAAACCAGGGTCGCCGAAAGGATGAGTTAAACAAAACTTGTATGACGTATAAAAAGTCGTTCTCACAATGGAGAACGACTTTTTACGTGGGTTCATTCAATTTTTCGTGATACAGGTCCACGAACTCGTTCAAGTTGACGTTGTGGATGAACAAGACGACGTCGATGTCGTTCTCATTCACATATGATTCGATAGTAGACTCCTCGAAATGACGGACATCAATGACGGACACATGTCCGAAATGCTCAGGTAACAAGGTGAGCATCGGATTCGCATACGAGTCTTTCAAGATGAGCGTCCGGGTGTCATTGACCGGTTGTTCCTGGTCCATCGTCACGATTGGCCAGTTCCGATGGAGGAAGAGCGAATACATTTCCGTATACGTTTCTTCCGATTTGAGTGGCTTCTTGTTGATGATGCTCGTGATCGGTTTACAAGGGGTCGCCCGATTGAAGCAGACCGAACTCGGCGTGAAGCCTTTTTTCGGTACCATCCATTCGAACGTGTCACCGTCTTTCACGTATTGGAGTGTCGTGCTTCGTGCGTACGAACCGTAGTAAGGTTGTTCATGCGTTTTCGTCCGAAGTTGGTTCGGTTTTAAGGTTAGACCCATTTCAGGATGATCTTTCGACATTGTGTTGACCGTCTGTGCGTAAGCCGCATAGGCCCCGTTCATGTTCCAGTGATAGTCGGTCTTGAAGAAGACTTCACTTAACTGTTGCGCTTCGTTCAATGACTTCCGATAGTCCATCACGTTCAGACCGGGCACTGTCGTCAATTGATCACGGACCGTTTTGTAAATACGAGGGGCTTCATTGCCCATATAGTCAGGCATGTGAGGTTCGACGTTCGCCATCGAAGCTTTATTCGGAGCGAGTCCGAAATACACCTCGGTGCCACGTTCTTCGAGTCGGGATGTAAACGTCGTCAAGTCGTTCACGAGCGTATCAGTATCAATCGACTCTTTCATCGGAGATTCCATCGTCCCGTCACCTGACACGTAGATCCCGTTTTTGACGGTTTGCTTAAAGACGTCTTTATTTAAAAAGGCGTTTAAGCTGATCCAAGCATCGCGATTGAAGATTTGGTCGGTGACGAAAGACTCCGTTTGTTTCATATATGAACCTGACATGATGTGTGCAAATGTAGGAGAATCCGGGCTTTGTGCAAGCTTTCGGTTTTCCATGTCAGACACGTCTCGTTTCTCAGAAGAGAGCGTCAAATAGGCGCCTCCGACTAAAAAGGCGACAAAGGATAAAATCAATACGAGTTGAAGGATGATTTTCGGATGATTGCGTCTTTTTCGATTGGAGCGGGGGTCCTGTTTATGAGAATCAACGTTTAAGTTTTGCATAGAGAACTCCTTTGTTACTAGATTAATCCGAGTCTCATTCTACCATATATTTGCTTCTGTAACTGTAACAATTATGTATCAGCAAAGTGATACGAAAAAACGCTTAAAGTGACATGTCGTCACTCTAAACGTTTTTAGTGAGCGGTAAAGCGGGCTGGTCCAATCGACGACACGAGTCGGGTTGCGGCACGTAAACAATCAAGCTGTCTTGCATACACCCGACTCACATCGGCGAACGCAGAAGGAAGGTGATCCGAGTCGAGAGGACCTTGTCGCATATAAGACGATTTATCGGCTCCGAGTGGTGTCGGATGAATGACGAACTTATAGTGCGACGGGTCGAGCTCAATGACTTCAATCTCTGCGAACAGTCGTGCATCACGTGTATATAAGAAGCGGGTGGACAACCATTTATCAGAATCAGTCATGGGTCACCTGTCCCCTTTCAAAGTCTCATTACCATTATCATAAAACATTTTTTGGATATTGAGAATCTTATTTCATATTAATCCCAACATATTTACTTAAATTTGTAAAAGTGCCGAATCCGTGCATTCGTTTCTTTCTTTAGAGTATGGTTATAAGAGAATGTATGAAATGTAGGTGACCACATGAGAACGAACGCAACGGGGGATTATCGCTTCGTATTGATTCTTGGAGCAAAGGTCAACGGTACCTCTCCATCGAGAGCGCTCCGACATCGGATTGACGTCGCGGCTGACTATGCGAAGGCGCATCCAACTGTAGAACTCATTGCAACTGGGGGACAAGGACCAGACGAAGGCATTGCTGAGGCACTTGTGATTGAACGAGAGCTGATGGCACGAGGCATTGAACCACACCGGATCCATGTCGAAGCAACCTCTACCTCAACGATTGAAAATTTTCAGCACAGTCAACCGTTTTTGCAAGGCGAGACGGGAATCACGATTGTGACGAATGACTTTCATGTCCCGAGGGCCCGTCTTATTGCGAAGCTCTATTTCCAACTCGAGAGTGATGCCCTGTATGCACCGACCCCACCACTGGCAAAAGGACGCTATGTGATCCGTGAAGTGTTGGCTTATGTGAAATTACTCGTCCGCTATCTATTCAAAGATAAAAACTAGGCTCTTGCATCCGCAAGAGCCTAGTTTGATTGACAGCCGATTTCTTGATTTAAGACCTCACCGAACGCTTCGGCGCCTTCCACATTCAGATGGACGCCATCGCTCTCAAAATAAGATTCTTTCCCGACGGATTGACCATGCCAATCGATGAGAGAAACGTTCTCGTGAAGTTCGCTTGCCCGAGCGAGCTTCTCATTGACCTCGCTCTCCCACGGACGCGGGACGCGGGTGTTGATTAAATAAATATGGTCCGCGCGCTCAAACTGTTTGAGGAGCGTGTCGAGTTGTTCCATTTTGAACGCCCCGTTCGTTCCGAGGTGAAGGAAGACGACATGACCTGGCGCGTTATATGATGCATACTGAGATGCGACCGGAATGGCATCGCGGACTTGGCGCCCGATTTCAGCATCAATGGTCATATTCGGAAACGCATCTGCTAAGTACTCGTTCAATCCGAGCATGACCGAATCACCGATCGCAAGGGCCGGTGGACAACTCTTTTCCTCTGGCGTTTCAGTTGGTGGAGGCGTCACCTCTGTGACCGCTTCTTCCGAATCGTCTGTTTCGGGTTCTTTCGGTACGTCAGGTGTCTCTTCTTTTGGCATCGGCACTTTTACTATCGGAATCTCATCTTGTGCCGGCTTTGATTCAGAGAAGGCCAAGATGGTCAAGTTGCCGACGAGTACGAGTGAGAGTGTCGTCGCACAAGCCGTGGCCGCGAAACGGGCACTTGGGTGCGTCGGTGTCGAGACGAGTTGACGGAACGAGGCGATAAATCCGTTTCGCCGAATCGGTGTCTCGATATAGCGATACGACAACTCGGCGATCAACAGCGTGAGGGCGACTTGACCGACCGCAAGGAGCGGTGAAAAAGTTCCAAGTCGTTCGAGTGGCGTCGACAAGATGATGACCGGATAGTGCCATAAATAAATCCCGTACGTCCGCGTGCCGATCACACGAAGCCAAGCGCTTCCAAATAGGCGTGACCAGATCGTCGCCGGATGGGCGACCGCGGCAATCAAGATTGCGGATAAGAAGGCGACGAGCAAGAAGCCTCCATAATAGAGGAACGCGTCATACGCATTCACCGTGACGATGATCCCAACGATTCCGATGAGAGAAATCGCACCAGCCACATTCAAAATATGTCGTCCGATGTTTGGGATGACCGCTTTGAACGTATCTGGTCGCCAGCCGAATGCGAGCATGGCACCCATGAGCAGACCGAACAGGCGTGTATCCGTTCCGTAGTAGACACGGCTCGGGTCCGCTTCTGGAACGTAGCGGAACGCCATCCATGTCGCGGAGACGAGTAAGAGTGCCGCGACCAATTGAAGCAATCGTTTCCGGAAGCCGAGACCGACGAGTAGAATGAGCGGCCAGACCGCGTAAAACTGTTCTTCAATGGAGAGAGACCATAAGTTTTGAAGCGGTGACGGTTTCCCGAAGCTCTCGAAATATGACACTTCATGGAAGATGTACCACCAGTTGTTCACGTAAGCGAGCGCGGCGAGTGAATCTTGCCGTACCGTCTCAAGCAACGAGCGGTCAAAGAGCGTGACGTATGTCATCACGAGAGACAACATCAAGACGAGCGCCGGGAGCAGTCGACGGAAACGGGCGATATAGAATCTTTTTAAGTCGATCGTGCCGCTCTTCGTCCACTCTCGAATGAGAATACCGGTAATCAAATAACCGGACAGGACGAAGAAGACATCGACACCGAGGAATCCCCCGGATATGTAAGGTACGTTTAAATGATATAAAATGACAGCCAAAACAGCGAACGTGCGTAATCCGTCCAGACCGGGCATATACGTTGTATGTTTAAGTGGTTTCATGCCCCCACTTCCTTTCTAGTCAAAGCGGACATTTCCCTTTTTTTAGAATCCATTCTTCAGTATAACGAGTGGAGGAGAGGGAATGGTTTCAAAAGATTAACAATCAACTAAGCGAAAAAGTCCACAAAAAAAGGGACGCAAGGTCCCTTAGTGATTACACCAGATTGATCAATATTCCACCGATGACGCCGACGATGACGAGTACCCAAGGTGGTAATTTCCAATAGGCGATCATGACGAACAAGAAAGCGGCAAAGACGAAGTCGGCCGCGCCGTTGACGGTACTTGTGAAAATTGGGCTATAAAATGCTGCAATCAAAATACCGACGACCGCAGCGTTCACCCCGATCAAGGCTCCAGCGACTTTCGGGTTGTGGCGGAGCGCATCCCAGAACGGAAGTGCCCCAAGAATGAGCAAGAACGCCGGCAAGAAAATGGCGACTGTCGCCAAAATCCCACCCGGAATCCCATTGATGACTGTCCCGAGGTAGGAAGCGAATGTGAACAATGGTCCCGGAACAGCCTGTGCGGCACCGTATCCTGCGAGGAACGCTTCTTCACTTAAGAAACCTGCAGGGACGAGTTCACGCTCGAGAAGCGGCAAGACAACGTGTCCGCCACCGAAGACGAGTGCACCGGCGCGATAAAAACTATCGAACAAGGCAATCGCCTGGTTTTCAAACGTTTCCCGTAAAATCGGCAAGATGACGAGAAGTGCCCCGAATACCGAAAGCAAGACGGCACCAAGGCGTTTTGAAATCGGGAACGTGCTTGATTTCGCATCGAGACGATCTGGCTTGAACAACAAGAATCCAGCGACAGCAGCAACGAGAATGACGAGCACTTGGCTAAACGTCGTCTGCCATAGTAATACGCCGGCAAGTGCGAAGAAGGCAATCGTCTTCGTCTTTGGATCAGGTGTGAGCTTACTCGCCATTCCTAAAATCGCATGGGCGACGATAGCGACGGCAACGACTTTCAATCCGTACAACCAACCGGCATCAGATACATCAAGACCAGATAGTGCTAAAGCGAATAACATGAGCACGACGACCGACGGGGTCGTGAAGCCGATGAACGAGGTGATGCCACCTAGTATCCCGCCACGGACGATGCCGATGCCGATTCCGACTTGCGAACTTGCAGGTCCAGGTAAGAATTGACATAAGGCGACGAGATCGGCGTATGCCTTCTCATCCATCCATTTACGCCGTCTCACATATTCCTCATGGAAATAGCCGAGGTGGGCGACCGGTCCGCCGAACGATGTCAGCCCGAGTCGGGTCGAAACGAATAAAATCTCTAGTAACGTCTTGAACGTCACACGTTGTGTCGTCATATCTTCACTCCTTAATTTCTTTAAATAACTCATAAGCTTTTTGACGGGCTTCTTGCAACACCAAGAGCCCTTTTTCGGTCGTCACGTAATTTTTGCGGACGTGTCCATCGACCGTCTCATTTTCCCGGACGAGGAGACCGTCTTTCTCCATCCCGTGTAAAATCGGATAGAGCGTACCGGCACTGATTTCATATCCGTGCTCTCTTAACTCATCGACCATCCATGCTCCGTACACCGGATGTTCCACAGCATGATGCAAGATATGAATGTGAATGAATCCGAGGAATAGTTTCCGCAGAACGCGGTCTTCCATACGTATCAACTCCTTAATATCGAAATTCGATATCGGTTTTCGAAATCAGTCTAACAAATGAATGAGCAGGTAACAAGTACTCTGAATGCAGTTTACGAAAACTTATAATAAGAAGATGGGAATGAGTTTGGAAAAAATAGGGAATCTATCACAAATGAGGTAAACTAGGTATTGAGTTTAATTGCTGAGGAGGAAGTGACGTGACAAACCCCATTCATTCTTCATACGCTACATTGTTGCGCCATATGCCCCAAGGCTACGTCGAGTTTAAAGTGATTTACGACGACGCTTCGGAGCCGATTGACTATGAATTCTTTGAAGTGAACGCCGCCTTCGAGAAGATGATGAAGGGAAAACGAAAACATTTTATCGGGCAGAAAGTGTCGACGGCACTGAAGGATTTTGAATATAGCGAGCGGGAGTGGATGATTCAAGTGGCACGGGTCGTCAGTGATGGCGGTACCGTGACATTTGAACACTTCTCTCGCCGTAACAAATCGTGGTTCGAAATGTCCGTTTTCAGTGAACGAAAAGGCTTTGTCTCCGTCATGTTCCATGACATTACGCGACATGTACAGGAAAACAATGCCTTGAAGCAACTCGTGAACGTATCGCATCGTTTTGTTTCAACGGGAAGCGATTTGTTGATGAACCAACAGTTTCTTGACCAGATTCGTGATTTCACTGGGGCGAAAGCGGTCGCGCTCAATTTGATGGAAAGCGATGGGGAGTCATATACGACGGTCGCGTTGTCCGGCATGGACGAGATGTTAGAACGAAGCCTCGATGTGTTAGGATTTCATCCGGTCGGGAAGAAATGGCCTATGACAAAACAGCGAAGAGAGCTGTTCAACCGACCGAATCCACTCGTCTTCGATGGGATTGATCCGTTGATTGATGGGACGCTACCGAAACGGCTCGTCAAAAACTTACTTCGCATCTTTTCACTCGGAGAGGTCGTCCTCTTTAAAATCGAGAAAAACGGAGTTCTCTATGGCGACTTGACCATTATTATGAACGAAGGAGATGTCGCGAATCGACTTGGACTTGTCGAGTTGTATCTTGTCCACGTGCTCGAGCAGTTAGTCAAAGCGGATCACCAAGTCGGTGAGACGAAGAAGTCGATGTTCGATGGATTTGCGACACTTGATTTGGAGTGCATCATGGCGCTCAATACGCGTCAAATCTTACATTTGAACGATACGTGGGAGCGGGTGCTCGGATATTCGATTGACGAACTCGAAAATATGGACTTTCTTAGCTTGATTCACCCAGACGACGATGGCATCACAGAAGCTGCCTTCGCAGAACTCGAGGAACGAGGAGAACTGTTCCGTTTCGTCAATCGCTTCCAAACGATTGATGACACCTATCGCTCGATCGAATGGCACTGTAAGCTTCAAGGAAACTACATTTACGCCGTCGCGAAAGATGTAACGGATCGCGTTCAGTTGGAAGAGAAATTAGCCGAACGAGACCGTTTGTTGACGAAACTGTCTGACCAAATTCCGGGAGCCATCTATCAGTTCGAGTTGTTGCCGGATGGTAGCTTCAACTTCCCATTCTCCAGTCGCGGCTTTGAAGACATGTTAGGAATCTCTGCGGACGAAGTGCAGGCAGATGCCGGACTCGTCTTCCGACGGATGCATCCCGATGACTATCCTCACGTCATGCAGTCGATTGATGAATCGTATCGGAACTTGACGATATGGGACGCGGAGTTTCGAGTATTAGCCGAGGATGGACGAACAATTTGGATTTTAGGGTCGTCCCGCCCAGAGAAAATTGCTGACGGTCATGTCCTTTGGCACGGATATATTGGTGACGTCACAGAGAAGAAAAAGTACGAGAAAGAAATCGAGTATTTAAGCTATCACGACCAGTTGACAGGGGTAAAAAATCGTCGGTACTTTGAAGAAGCGCTGGAACGTTATGACGACGATGCGTTTTATCCATTGTCACTGATCGTCATCGATATTAATGGGCTGAAGTTGACGAACGATGCGTTCGGGCACTTGATTGGAGACCGGCTGCTCGTCGAAGCGGCGAATATTTTACGGAATGAATTGCGAGCGAAAGATGAGGTGGCACGTATCGGTGGGGATGAGTTCGTCGTCATCTCGCCGAATACGACACTTGATGAGGCGAAGCACTTGTCCGATCGTTTGAGCCGGCTCTTCCTCGGACAAACGGTAGAAGGGCTTCCGATTTCAGCATCGTTCGGTGAGGCGGTCAAGCACGACGCGACCATCGGATTAACAGACGTCTTCAACTTAGCTGAAGACCGAATGTATCACCATAAAGTGTCTGAGAAGCAGAGTCGCCGTCATCACTCGATTCAACTGATCATGCGGACGCTGTATGAAAAAATTCCCCGTGAAGAGGCGCACTCTCATCGTGTTGCGAATTTGTCTGGAAAGCTCGCAGAAGCGATGGGCTTCACGAGCGCCGAAGTAAATGAAATTCGTACGGCCGCTATTTTGCATGACATCGGAAAAGTAGCGATTAGTAACGATATTTTAGATAAACCGGGTGCCTTGACGGAATCTGAATGGCGCGAAATTAAACGACATCCTGAGGTCAGTTACAATATTTTAAGTACGGTTCCTGAATATGTCGCCCTGTCTGAAATTGTTTTGGCCCATCACGAACGATGGGACGGGAAAGGATATCCGAAAGGGATGAGTGAATATGAGATTCCGCTCGCTTCCCGCATCATCTCGATCGCAGACACGTTCGACGTCATGGTGACGGGTCGTCCTTATCGACAGGCGAAGTCGATTGAAGAGGCGCTTGCCATCATTCAACAAGAGGCGGGCAAACAGTTCGATCCGACGCTCGTCGATGTCTTCTTTGAAAAAGTGGTTCCGACACTACAACAATAAAACCCTGTTCTCTCCACGACTAGTCGGAGAGAACAGGGTTTTTGTATGATTCTTATTTTGTAGGCGATAATCCTACTTGATTTAGATAGTAAGTGAGATTTTTCTTCCCGATGGTTTCCAATGGGGATTTTCCTTTTGGTGCATCAGGTCCTTTTGTTAAGAAGTTCTTTTCAATGAATCGAAGATCGATTTCATTCACAATCCCATCTTGGTTGACATCCATGCTCGTAACATCCGGGTTTTCTTGTCCGAACGCTTCTATGATGTCACGGATATCTTTAATATCGATGAGACTGTCATCGTTTATATCCCCGGCTCGGTTGATCTGGAAGCCGGCGTTTACATATCGTCCAAATAAATCACCTTTAATTTCATAACCAGTGATAACAGGTGTGTAAGTGGATACGTGTCCAGGAACATCTACGACAATTTGATACGTATCACGTGAGGCAGGAACACCTGTGATTTCATACCTTCCGTCTGAAGCGATGACTCCTTCATATTTGTCACCATTTGGTAAGAGTGCATATACCGTTGCCCCGATTGTTTGAACGACCCCGTTTGGTAAGGACGTTCCATTCTTTAAGAATGCCTCCGGTTTAATGCTTCCCCGAATCAAGGTATGTGTACTGACAAAATTGAATTTTGACGTACTGTAATAAGGGAGAGTGACAGCTTGCATGCTTCCTGATTGTGTATATGAGGATTTTACGACTTGTAATTTATCCTCTCCGTAATACCATTCGTCCCCGATAACCTTGAATGTGACATCAAGGAATGGCATATCCCCATCAAATCCATTAAAGTCATCACCTTCTAATCCAGCGTTTAAAGTGACGGTATCATAGTATCCGTTATCTTTGATAATCGGATCTTGGAGAGTGGTACGAAGCCCATTTTCTGAAGCGTAACTTTGGAAAGATTCATTTAGTTCGGACGACTGGAACGAATAATAGTCTCCTTTGAACTCGATGGTTTGTTGACCATTCACCCAGTTTTTCACATTGTTCATACTGAGAGTCATCGTTAACGTGTCACCTAGACCAACCTCTGTTTGTTTATAATCTGACGTCACATACTCTGTTCCTTCTTGCACAAAAATATAGCGCTGATAGTGAACGTTTGCTGCGAGGTCGGTTGCTGCTAAGCTGAGGCGAAGTGGACCGTTTGCGATATCAGAAGGCTCAATGCCAAAGTAAGTTTCACCATTTGCGTCTGCTTTCGGGAAACAACAGTTAAAGTATTCACGTGTTCCTGTAGAAATAAAGAACTTATTAGATGACTGATCATATGAGAGACCTCGTGATTGCAGGATGTCGACTGCCTCATCCTCAATTTTTCCGTGAATATAGAATGCGGATTGTCCATCTTTCTCCGTATACATCTCTTCACTGATTTCGTAAACATCCGGTGCACGATCAAACGTTACTTCCGGTTTTGAGTTATCAATCAACACTGGGGTGTCGATTGTGTACGTTTTTCCATCTTCATCGTACCCGATAAACATCAAATTATAATTTCCTTCAGGTAAATCGACGAGCTGAGAAGAGACGGGTTGTTCGGCGTCTCCTGTGAATGGATACACTGAACCATTAAATACATTCGGAATGTAATATCTGAAATCAGGCTTCGCTGACGTTTCCGAAAGGGAAGCGACTATCCCGATTGCATCTCCACTGCTAGCATCCTTCATCACGATATCAATTTGGTTGAATCCGCTCTTCATTTGAAACGCAGCGGTGATAGCAGGGCTATAGTATTGCCACTTCGGTGTATTGTTGGCGAGCGTTGGGCTATTCGTCTCTAAATAATCAAATCCTTTGGCAGTTAAACGAACGGCAAATGGAATTTGATACGTTTCCGCTGGATTTTCTTCATTCGTCATATGAATATAACCCTCATAACGACCTTCTTCTGCCTCGGCAGGAATGGTGAGTTGTGGCGAAATCACTTGTTCGTCATCACCAGCAATATCGATTCGGTTCGGCACGCTCAGTACAAGACCATTCTTCACAGGATCTTTGATTCCTGTACGTTCTGGATGATATTCGACCTTGAGTGTAAACGATTTTTGTTGTGAACCGCTGTTCGCAATCGAAATATCGTTACTCTTCTGTATGGATTGATCTGTTTTAAAATGATTTCCGAAATTCAATGATCCGGTCTCTTCATCGATTTCAATCACTTGTCCTTGACCATCCAAATGTTTCGTCTGACCTAATACTTTAATAGACATGTCGGTATGAACGGCTTCATACGCATCGATTCGACCGGCTCCCTGTTCGAATACAGACACTTCACCATTCAAGTCCTCAGCAGTGTTCATTAAAGCGGCCTTCACGTCAAACGGGGAATAATCGGGATTCTCTTGGAGAATGAGTGCAGCCACACCCGCAACGTGAGGGGCAGCCATCGATGTTCCCTGTAGTCGCTTATAGGCAGACGAATAATCAATACCCGGATCAGGGCTATTCATATATTCTGGAACAGTCGAAAATACAGCGACCCCGGGTGCCACAACGTCTGGTTTTATATCATAACTTCCAGCTACCGGTCCTCGGGAGCTAAAACTAGCGAGGTGATCACCTTCTGTTTGAATGCTGTTCAACGAACCGAACGTAATTTGTGTATTGTCACCTAATTGTTTCAAACGTTCTCCCTCGACTTTAGAAATTCGGAATGTAGGGATATAATCTGGTCCTTCACCGAGATATGACGAAATGTTTCCATCAACATTGTTATAGAGAATCACAGCAATGGCTCCGGCTTCACGTGCGTTTTTGATCTTATCAACAAACGTGATATCGCCTCGCTCAATCAGAGCGATTTTGCCAGAGAAGTCTTGCCCTTCAAAACTAGATGATGTCCCAATCCCAGCGAATTGAACTTCATACGATTGATTTTCAAAAGTAGACAAATCATCTGAGAAGTTTTTCCCCATCAGCAAGACGTTTTCAAATGTTTCTCCACTTGCCTGAACGGTTTCAAAGTTCGGGATTGGCATGGCGAAATCACTAGCACCAACAGTGATTCCAAGCGCTGCGGCACCTGGTGCACCGAGCGTCCCTTCATTTGGTCCGCTGTTACCCGCAGCCACAACTGTGACCACTCCTGATAACATCGCGTGGTTGACGGCGACAGATGTTGGATAAAGCGGATCGTTTGTCGATGCTCCAAGAGAAAGGTTAATGACATCCATTTCATCTGCAATCGACTTCTCAATTCCTGCGAGAATCCCTGAAGTCGCACCTGAACCATATGGACCTAAGACGCGATAGCTATATAAATCGACATGGGGAGCGACCCCTTTAACCGCATAATCCACATCATTCTTTTGATCACCTGCAATTGTACCAGCGACATGTGTGCCATGTTCCGTGTAATAGGCAGAACCCGAAATCGGATGCTTCTCAGGTAATCCTGAATTCTTCCAATCCTCATATGTCGCTTCCATCGGATTCGAGTCATTGTCTATGTAATCATAACCCCCTTTGTATACATTTTTTAAATCGGGGTGATTGTAATCGACCCCAGTATCGAGTACACCGACCTTGATGCCCTCGCCGGTTATGTTTTCTGCATGGAGTCGATCGACATGGATTTGAGGGATGCTATCCATCATTTTTGATTGGGTAGATGCCTTGTTTTGTTCGGGAAGTTCGAGTTGAACGGTTTCATCTTTCCAAACGCGCTTGACGTCACCAGCGTCTAAAAGATGTTCAATTTCGTTCGCGGGAATCGTCATAGCGACCCCGTTGATTGCCAATCGATATTCTTTCGTGATTTTGGCGTCTTTTAATGATGGATTCGCACCTTTTTTATTTTTTAGGGCGTTGAATGCTTCTTTGAACGATGCATGGGCTTGTTCTACTTTTTGAGCAGCTTCACGTTGACTTGTTCGAACACCTTTCGCTGCTTGTTTCAGTACTTCAACTTTCGCAGGAGCTTGATTGAATTCCACAATTACATCTACCAAGCCTTCACTCATCGTATTGATGTGGGGAGAAATTTTAAACGTTGGTTGGGCTTCTACTTGTTGAATTGCCTGTCGTTGTTCTTTAGTCAGTTTTTTTAATACATTCTCCACTTGCTTCGTTTGAATAAATTCTAGCTTTGTCGAGGAGCGTTCGGCAATTGTAGGGGAGGGAAGAACCGAGGTTCCAATTAGACTCGTTGTCAACGCAACAGCAAAGAGTGTTCCATATTTCCTTTTCATCATGTTCGCCTCTTTCTCGTAACTAAGTTGTGGTTCGTGCTATTCATATTGTAGGGCGAGGGGGTGAATTCTGTTAATTGGGAAAATTCTGTCCATATCCTGGTGATACTTCTCTCAAAGAGTACGATAATGTGATTGGTAGAAAGAAATCCGGATAAAAGTGAAGGGAAAGTTGGGAAAATTATTTGAAGAACAGACAAAAGACCTATCTATAATCATGAAATGACTGAAGAACAGGATGAAGCGCCTATGAAAAGACAGAGGAAATATGACTTAGAAAAAAAGCAAGTAGCAGGGCTACTTGCTCATTAAGTGTGTGAGTGATTGAATAAAAGATTTTTTAATAATGAATTGGCAAGATGTAAATAGTCATTTGAGCGAACAGGATCACCATGTTGATTAAAAATAGTCGCTAATCTTTCGGCATATGAAACCGCTTTGTATATATCTTCTTGTTCCATAATCGGAATGGCATACTCGATGAGATACTCGGTAAGGCGTTTTGTGTCCCCGTTCATTTCTAAATATAGAACCATCAAATCCACATACTGACCGGACTGTTCTCCTTCAAATTCCCTCAAGACGCTTTTTAGTAAGTCGATTGCTACTTCTTTCTCCCCTAAATCAAGTTGAACTTTAACCATCTCGCTAACTGTTCCGTAATAGCCAGAAGTATTGTATTGCTTTAGTTGAAGTGATTGTGTGAAGTAATGCAAAGCGTCTTTGAGATTACCTTTCTTGTAATACCATAAACCAAGATTATGTAAAACAATCGGTCGCGTCACATGATCGTTCAACATTTCTGCATCATGAAGAGCGGTTTGGAGAAGATGTTCCGCCCCCTCTAGGTCATTGATGTAGATGAGATTTGCTGACAACCCAATTTTCACATGCAACATGCGCGAAAGATTCCCAGTGCTTTGAAATGTTTGTAACGCTCTATGTGAGTAATGTAGAGATAAGGTGAAGTGCTTCAATTGCCCATGGACAGCTGCTTTGTAGTAATAATAATCCGTTACTTTACCACTATATAGTTCGGCTTCCTTCTCGATTTGATTGAGTAAAATAAGTGATTCGGAAAACCGTAGTTGTTGTGCACGGTATACGGCTTGAAAGAAATTCCATAGAAATTTTTCGAAAGAGGATAATTTATTGAAATTTTTCTTAAGACGTTTCGCTCCATCTTCAAATTGAGAAGATTGATTGGTAAACAATAAATAGCGTAGCATGTATAAATCGAATAGATAAACCATTTCGGTACATCTCACAAAATCTCGCTCATCTTCCAGTTCATTCTTCAAACGTGTTGCGTAATCGCGGTGAAGGCGTTCCATCGATTCATAGAATTGAGCGAGCTTTCGATTCAGCTCCTCGGTCTTACGGTTCTCCTCTTCGATTGAAATACCTAGGCGGTCACAGAGTAACACTAAGGTTTTTGCATTAACTTCCTTTGTATTGTTTTCGATTTTACTTAGATGAGTAGTGGAACAAATACCTTCGCAAAGTTGTTCCTGGGTTTTATGTTGCATTTTACGATGATAGTAGATGATTCTTCCAATAGACACATAAACACTTCCTTCTCTCTATAAGAAACTATGTGACACATTAAGAAGGAGTCCCACAGTCAAAGCTGGAGGACTCGCTTTTTCAAACGGTGAGTGGACGCTTTTTCAAGACGAGAACCGTCAACAAGAAGACGACGGCGGTCATGCCGATCATAACGAGGATAGAGAGGAACGGAAACTGTCCTTCGTACATCGTGATGACCCCGTTATTTAGCCAATAGGTCGGTAGGAAACGTCCGACGAGTTTCAATGAATCTGGTAACCAAAGCAGACTGATGAACGCGCCTCCGGTAATGGCGGATGCCATCGTGACCGATATTTGAAAGATGTTCGCCTTCTCTCGATTCGTCGCAAATACCGCGATGAGGCCACCAAATGCCAGACAGACGAGCAGATAGGCCGAGAACAAGGCGAAGACGGTCGGGAGATGGGTCCACACGTCTTGACCGTAAAGCGCGAGACTCACGCCAATCAACAGCATGACATAGACAAAGCCGACGAGATAGAAGGCGAGAAGAAGTGATGCGAAATACCGCCGTGGTGACACCGGTGAGGCGAACAGGCGGGCATAAATCTTCTCGTCCCGGTCATCCGCGACAAACATCGGAATGAACTGGAGGAACGTCGACATCATGATGAACGACAAGAGACCGAAAAACGCTTGTGTGCGTGCAGTCGTGGCGACGCTCTCTTGGAATGGTTCAGTAGAGAGCGTGTACCCGTTATCTGTCTCCTCGGTCGCGAGTGGGATGAATGTGGCTTCGTCATATTCACTCGCCTCAAGAAGCTGGCGTTCACGTGACAAGTGGCCGTTCAATGCCTGTTCGACTAAAGAAGCGTCACTGCCGGCGATTGCGGAGAACGAGAGGCGAGGCATATCACCTGAAAAGGCTCGTTTCGTGAAATCTTCAGGAATGAGAAGCACGATGTCTTCTCCTTCTAACAAGACATCTTCTCCACTCGTCTCGAGCATGGTGACCCGACCGAAACGTTCGGCTTCTTCAATGAGGCGCTCGGCGAGAATACCCCCGTCCTCATCGACAATTCCAATCGACGCATTAAGACTCGACGTCCCACCGACGAAGGAGAGGATGAGCGCGAAACCGAACATCGAGACAAACGTGAATACCCAGAGCCCTTTCTTTCGGAGCATCCGTTTGGCGACGTGCCTAATGAGTACCATGGCGTCTCACCCCTTTCGACAGAAGATAGCTGAGTACGATGAAGATCAGCAGATGGACCCCGAGTAAACCGAGGCTTTCCCAATAGACGCTCATGTCGCCTTCCCGAAGCATGACGGCGAGCATCCCGTCGCGCATAAAAATCGGCATGAACACATATGCGGCCCACGGCGCATAGTTCAGCGTTACTTGATCGAATCCGGGGACGTAGCCGCCTGATAAAATCATGATGATGGCGACAAATCCGTTGACGACCGCATCTTTCGTCGTCGTACTCAACTTCGGCAGGTTGACGATGACAAATCCGACAGCGACCCCATACGCGGTCAAGGCGAGCCAGGCAAGAATCAAATAACCGAACTGGATATTTGCCAAATCAAACGTCCGATAGACGAAATGACTGAACCAGAACAACAAGATGAGCTGAAGCAAAATAATGACGTAGCGGCTGAACGTCCGTGCGAGCCGATATTGGACCGTTCGGACAGGAGCGGCTTGAATTCTTAAATAACTGCCGATATTTGGTTGTTCTTCCCGAGTCATCGCCGTGATATAAAACGACCCGAACAGAGCGGTCATGATGGAGATGGTGACAGTGAAATATTCAAGCGATGTCGGGGTCCGCCCCTCCAAATCGACACTTTCCGTATCAAGCCACGCCTCATTCTCATACGGGGCCGACAGACCGGCCTCTGCGAGTGTGATTTGTTGGTTGGCGATTGCCGTATACTGACCGAGAATGGCTTCAAGGACGTCAAACTCGACGGTCGTCGGTTCTTCGTATAACAGCGTGAGGTCACTGCCGTCGAGCCGTAAGATGACGTCTGCATCCCCATCGTTCACCCCTTGTTCGGCTGACACGATGTCTTCATAAGGGACAAGGCGGATGAACGCCTGAATGTCTTCGTCGTTCAAAAAGTTCTCAAGCGGTTCACGATACTGATCGGTCGATGCTTCGACGTAGGCGACGTTTGTGACAGGGAGTTTGAACGTGTCACTGAAGACGGCCGATAGCATCGTCCCAAGTCCGAAGATGAGGATGAGCGGGAAGAGGAGCATCCAAAAAAGTGTCGCACGATCCCGGAGCCGCTGTTTCACATCATATTTGATAAATGTCCACATGAAAGGACCTCCTATTCCCGGAGCGTCTTCCCGGTCAATGCCAAAAAGACGGTATTGAGGGAAGGACGGTCGACCGTGATGGACGTGAAGTGAACATGTTCCTGATGAAGCGTATCCAGGAGCGGAGCGAGCGGCGTATCTTTATCGAGCGAAACTTCGATATACGGTTCCTCATATTGCACTTTTTGGACGTGGTCGAGTGCATCGAGCCGTTCGAGCAGATGAGGCGTGAGCGCATCGATTTTGATACGTGCCGTCTCGAGCGTCATGACACGGTCTTTTAGTTCGTCTTGTGTTCCTTCGGCGATGATTTTTCCTTCGTCGACGATGGCGATACGGTCGCAGAGCAGCTCGACCTCTTCCATGTAGTGTGACGTATAAATGATGGTGGCCCCGCGACGGTTCAGTTCACGGATATTCTCTAAGATCGTGTTCCGTGATTGGGGGTCGATGGCAACGGTCGGCTCATCCATAAAGATGAGTTCCGGTTCATGTACGATTCCGCATGCGATGTTGAGGCGGCGGAGGAGACCGCCGGACAGTTCAGGTGGGCGTTTCTTTTGATGGGCATCGAGTTCGACGAACGCAATCGCGGCCTCGGTCTTTTGTTTCGCTTCTTTTGGACTGAATCCGTATAATTCGGCAAAAAACTGGATGTTCTCATAAACGGTCAGTTGGTCATAGACGGAGACGTGCTGCGGGACGATCCCGACACGGCGCTTGATGGACAGTTCGTCTTTTGGCATCGATTGTCCGAAGATGTGAATGGATCCGGAATCCGCCTCATATAGATTCAACATGACAGAAATCGCGGTCGTCTTACCGGCACCGTTCGGACCGAGGAGGCCGAACAGTTCGCCTTCTTCGACGTTCAGACTAAGGTCGTTCAAGGCGATGGTGTCACCGAACCGTTTCGTAACATGATTGAGCGAGATGATCGACATAGATGTACTCCTTTCTCATGTGAAAGACTCATCATTCTACACAAAGGTGTTCGTAGATTGTCACGAATATACCTGTCCGGATTCATGAAAATGTGTAATAATCTAATTATTCAGATAATTATTGTGTTGAAATGAGGGATTGGGATGAAAGGGTGGCAATTCAATAAACATGAGGGGGCGTTATTCCCGGACGAAATCGTACTGTCTGCATTTTGTACAGTCGAACCGAAACGGATGGATTCGACGTTACCATTTTACTATGACGAGTCGATTTTTCGATTCACCAATAAAGAGGAGACGTTCTACTTTAAAATTTCGCCGAGCTATCATGAGTTTGAAATCAATGTGAAAGACCGGGACGGGGAACTTCTTTACTACCAATTGCTTCGGACCGTCAGTAAGGTCGAAATCTTAGAGGACCGACGTGACCATGCGGAGCTGTTGATCGTTCTCGCGGAAGACCGGAAGCGGACCGTGACGTCAATCGAATTGACTGTCCGACCGCGTTTTCGTGTGCTTGTGAAAGAGCATGAGGTATGAATAGATAAGAGGTGGAGCGGGTGCAGACCCGCTCTTTTTTGTGCCAAAAAACCAGCCACCGACGTGACTGGTTCCCATTGATTATTTCGTCAAAAAGATTTGAACGTGAATGGTCGACCCTTGGGCATCGGTCGCTTTCCCAATCCCGAGATGTGTATAGTTCGCGTTCAAGATGTTGGCACGGTGACCGCTGCTGTTCATCCAGGCGTCCACCGCCCGGACCGGGTCGCTCGAGCCTTTGTAAATGTTTTCTCCCCATCCCCGGTACGACACGCCATAGGCACGTAATGTATCACCAGGCGTACCGTTCTCCTTCAACGTATGGGAGAACTGACCTGTCCTAGCCATTTCATCCGCTCGGACTTGTGCGACACGGTTTGCTTCGTTCGAAGCGGCGAGTAGCGATAAGCCGGCTGCCTGTCGTTCTTTGTTCGTCTCTGTTAACACGTTGACTGGCGACGTGAAGCTGACATGCTTGGCTTGAAGATACCCGACGTACGAGCCGTAACGGACTTTATACCATCGAGACGTTCCCGTATAGCGATACGAGATTGTTTCGAGTGCAGTGCCTTGGCGTAAAAATTTGACGTTCGACGAAGTCGTCAGCGGTGCAGACTTCACATACACGCTCGAAGGTTTGACGTAGGTCGGAGTCGTGAAACGAACTTCGGCAGTAGACAAACGGACATAATCCCCAGGCACATAGGCGTACCCGCTGCCCCATTGAATCTTGTACCAACGCTCTCCATTCACAAAAAAGGTGGTGCGTACGTGCATCGAGCCGTCACGAGGAATGGCATTCAGTCGTGGGGCACCGAGCGATGGTGTGGGGCGCGCGTATAATTTACTAATATTCGTCACATACCCTTTCGTATTGACCGATACTTCCGTATACGCATGTGCAACGATGGATTGTTGCGACAACGTTGCCGATAGCGACATGAAGAAGGTCAAGAGGATAGCGGTCATGATTTTTCTCAAATGGATCGACTCCTTTTGTTAAACTTCTTATATTCTATATTATTTGGTTGATTTTTGGTTTTACCATTTCATTACAAAAAGGATGGACTCTTCGTGAGCCCATCCTTCTGTCACTTATACATCAAGTAGTCTTTACGAATCGGAAGGAACGCATCCCGTTCGTCCTCGACTTTAGTCAGGATCTCATCAAGCGGTGCTCCTTCGAGAATCATGTCTTTCACATAGGCGTTTCCTGTCAGTTTAGTGATGAAGTCGTTCGCTAGAAACGCAAAGTCGTCCGGATACAAATCGTGTGCCGTTTGAATCATCGCTATCCCAGTTTTCGTTGATTCGAATCGAGTCGGGTCGGTGACATAGACCTCGACCCCGTGCGTCAGTTTGCCCGCATGTTTGGAGAATGTCGGCGTGAACGAGGCGGCCCGGAAGGCGACACCAGGCAAGTCAAGGTCGTTCAGCTCTTTCGCATACTCGTGTGCTTGTATATACGGGGCGCCGATCAACTGGAACGGTTTTGTCGTCCCGCGCCCTTCAGATAAATTCGTTCCTTCAAATAATCCGGTCGCAGGATAGACGTTGACTGTGTCAGTCGTCGGCATGTTTGGGGACGGCATGACGAATGGAAGCCCCGTATCCTCATACATCATCGAACGCTTCCATCCCTTCATTTTGACGACTTCGAGGTCGGCCTGAATGTGATACTCACTATTGAACAACTGCGCGAGTTCGCCGACTGTCATTCCATGCTTCAAGGGAATCGGATAGAGCCCGATGAAGCTGGAGTAGTCAGGGTCGAGCACCGGACCATCGACGCGAAGACCACCTTGGGGGTTCGGGCGGTCGAGGACGACGAATGGAATTCCATTCTCGGCAGCAGCTTCCATCGCATATGCCATTGTGTAGATATACGTATAATAGCGAGTCCCAACGTCTTGAATGTCAAAGACGAGCACATCCACATTTTCTAACATTTCAGGAGTCGGTTTTTTCGTAGCGCCATATAAACTATATACGGGCAAACCTGTCACCTCATCGATGTAAGAGCTGACAGTGGAGCCGGCCTGGGCATCCCCTCGAACGCCGTGTTCGGGTCCATATAGTGCCGTCAATTCAAAGTCATCGGACTGGTCGAACAAATCGACGATGCTTGTCCGCTCCGCGTTGATCCCGGTCGGATTTGTGATCAGTCCGACTCGTTTTCCTTTCAAGATATCCGGATTCTCCATCAAGCGGTCGACACCAAGCTCGACCTTAGGATTTTTCGGTTCAGATTTCGCATCCGCATCAAGCAAGACGATTGAAGTCGAGAGTAGCGTCAATGCTGCCATACCACCAATCCATTTTTTCATGAAAGTTCCTCCTTAGAAAATGTAAGCGCTTCAACTTCTTAATGGGAGTGTATCATTAAGAAGTTTAATTTCAATATTTATGAATAAAAATAGGAATTTATATTTCTGTTTTTCGTACTATTCTCCTAATCAGACAGCAAAAAACGTGTCTCCCTCATGAAAGACACGTTCCCACTTATCTGACCGCGAGCGCTTTCCATCCCGTGGCACCCATGACGGCGCTCACTTTCGATTTCGGAACGACGAGTCGACCACGATATGGGTCATTGATATATAGATTTGATTTGTCATAACCGGTCGCCAACATGACGTGGTAATTCACGTATCCGGTGAACTTCTTGTTTGAAGCAGTGTACCAATTGAAATAGCCGTAAGGTTTATTGAAGTCGACACTTGCCCAGACGATGACGGGGTTGCCCATCGCCAGCTCACGTTCGATTGAAGCGAGCCCTTGCCCCGACAAGTCTTTTACCGGGCGATATTTACTAGAAAATCCAATCATGCCTTTCGGGTAAATGCCGTAGTTCTTGTATTTGCCTAATGTACGGCGTGGGTCGCCGGTGAACATGACGTTCGGGTCGACCCAGCGATATAACCGATTCTCATAACGCGCGTTCCACATACTCTTCGGCATCTCGTTGTATAAGGTCGATGCGCTGACAGCACGACCTTTTTCTTCAAGCGCCATTTTGAGCGAGAAGAATTCACAACCGGACGGATACCCCATCGGGAACTGACGATAGATTGGGACGCTCATCTTATACATCGATAGCCGAGGGGAATAGACTCCTTTCGCATCAAACGAGGCATTGCCGACACGTTTGTTTTGGTACATGCGTCCATTGGCATCGAAGTAGTACCATTGTCCTTTGATCAGCTGCCAGTCCGTTTTCTTCGTCAGTGCCGGTGCGAAGTACTCATAGCGTGTCGAATATTTCCATCCGGTCTCTTGTACGCCGGTCGAATGAAAGAAGTACGTTTCATTGCCCATCTTGAATTTCCCTTTTAGACGATACCCGTACTGATGGTGGAAACCGTATGTTTTGCCATTGATCCGTTGTAACCCATATAGCCGCTTTCCTGTTGAATCGAATAAGTAATTGCGGTCGCGCAACCGATATGCCCCTTTCAGGCTATATCCGTAAGTCGGGTGAAATCCATATACGTCTTTCCCGACCCAGGCCAGGCCTTGGCGACGGACCCCGTCATTTCCAAAGTAGTAGGAACGGGTTTTGATTGTTTGCCATCCGGTCGCGACTTTACCATCATTCAGCAGAAAGTAGGATTTGCCACCGAGCGTATACATACCGGTACGAATCGTCCCGTCTGAAAAGATGTAATGCTTTGCCCCGGCGATTTGCTGCCAACCGGAGAGGCGAACGCCTTTGTCTGAGAAATAGTAGCGCTTGTCGTCAATCGTCTGGAATCCTGTGACGGGCTGACCAGTCTCATCGTAATAATAGAGGAGCCTATCTCGTTCTTGCCATCCGGTCAGCAGTTTTCCGTCTTCACCAAAGGTATAGGTCGTTCCGTCGATGGAATAGCTGCCGGTGACGAGGCGACCATCCGTTTCAAAATAATATGTAGCTTCTTCGATTTGTTGCCATCCAGTGAGAAGGATCCCTTCCGCATCGAGATAATACATGTTGTCATCAATTTGTTGCCACCCCGTCAACAGCGTCCCGTCACTCGACGTGTAAACAATCCCGTCTTCGGTCTGTTGAAACGACCCTTCAGCGGAAACGAGTTGGGGACTCACCCATAAGGCACCCATTAAAAATCCGATACCGATTTTCCTTTTCCATGCCATCGATTGAACCTCCTCCATACGAATACAGAAGAGATACCCATATTTATCCAATTTCAAGCTGAGTCAAAGGATTCAATTGAAGAATCAGACGTTTACGCCGAATGGTTCATGAACCGAAGACGTTTCGACGCCACATAAAGCGAGAGGATGACGACGAGCATTCCGGTCATGAGCGGCCACATGAGATCTACTTCTGTCAGGAGCACTTCACTCGATAACGGACCGAGCATCCAAGGCATCCATTCGAGGTCGACCCAACCGATGAGGAGCGACATGACGAAATGGAGACCGAGCGTCAACACGACCGCGACGACACCACTTTCCAACATCGCGGCGATGAGGAAGAAAATCGATAACTGAACAACAAAATGACAGATGAGGAGTGTGGTCGATATGAGAAAGTCGAGCCAATCGAATGCGTCGAATAAAATGACCGTATAATAGGCGGCTGCCGCTTGTGCGAGCAAGATGCCACCGACGGTCAGTAGGGCGTAATGTCCCCATTTGCTGACGACGATGCGTGACATCGGGATTTGTAACGACTTGAGCCAGGCGAGTGTCCCGTTCGTCCGTTCATGGCTGAACGTATGCATCGCCGACAAGAGGACGACGAGGAGCCCGATTTGGCGAAGCTGTTCGCTGACAGAAATCAATACTTCTTCCGGTGTCGGTGTCGGAATTTCAATGACGGCACCGTCCGGTAAGTTCCCGCCGGAAGCGAGAATATCTGGTAAAAAATAAAGCGTGAGCGGCTGCATGGAGGCGAGGAGCATGAGAGCGATCGGAATCCAGATTAGTCGCTTGTTCGCCCACGACTCCCGCCATTCTTGTTTGAAAATTGCCGTGCGCATCAGGCGTTCACCTCCAAGAACAAGGACTCGAGTGACGGATGCCCGACGTGTAACGATTGGACGGTGACGTTCAGTTCAAGGATCCGGTTCAAGATTGCACGTTCAGCGATATCCCGGTCCGGCGACTCGAACGTCCACGTCGAGCCATTTTTCGTCACACGACGCACACCGTTCAACGCTTCCCAATCTGTCCCGCTCGTCGGGTCGTCGAAGAGACGTAATTCAATCGTGGATTTCAATCCGAGCAAGTCGGTCACCGTACCTTCCATCAGTAGTTTACCTTGTCGAAGCAAGAGCACCCAGTCGCTCGCTTCTTCAGCATCCGGGAGGACGTGTGTCGAATAGAGAATCATTCGCTCTCGTTTCAAGTCGCTCAACAAGTCGAGCACTTCCCGTCGACCGCGTGGATCTAAAGCTGAGACCGGCTCGTCGAGTAACAGTAATTCAGGGTCATGGACGAGTGCCTGGGCGATGCCTAGACGCTGACGCATCCCGCCCGATAAGTTCGAGGCTGGACGGTCGACCGGCTCAAGACCGACGCGTTTTAATAGTTGGATAGGATCAACGTGTTTCGTTCCCGTCAATTCAGCAGCGTAGCGAATTGTCTCGACTGGCGTGAGGGATGGATAGAGGGCTGGTCGCTGGGGCAAATAGCCAACCCGAATCTGGTCATGTCCGCTCATGTCTCCACTCGTCGGGTCTGTGACTCGGGCGAGCAAGTTCAACAAAGTTGTCTTACCGGCACCGTTTTCCCCGAGTAACGAGGTACATCCTGGGCGCAGTTCAAAGCTGACATCATCGAGTGCCGTGAAGGAGCCGAATCGTTTGGTTAACTGTGTGACTTTCATCGCGGCGTCCGTCCCCATAAGAAGTAGATGATTGGGCCGAGAATGTTGATGAAAACGATGACGAGGAGCCATACCCATTTCGGGCCGTTCGTCATGTCCCGTTTGAACAAGTCGATCAAAGCGACGACGAGTAAGATCAGTTGCAGGATGAGTACAGGTAACAGGATGAGAAAAAGTGTATTCGGGTCGTTTGCGATATCCATAGCGAGAACCTCCTTCAGTAAATAGACTGTCCTTACACATTCTACACGAACAGGGCGTCCCCTGTATGAGACACAAAAAATCCCCATCTCACGAAGAGACGGGGAAGATGAATCATTTGACGATGATGACAGGAGCGAGTGCACGTTTGGCGAGTTTATGACTGACGCTACCGAGCACGAACTCTTGGAACGTGTTCAATCCACGCGATCCGACGACGACATATTCGTACGGCTCGTGGTTCGCATATTTGACGAGCTCAACGTCCGGTTCACCACGAAGTTCGATGTACTCGTAAGGGATGCCTTCTGCTTCCGTCAAATCGAATAACGGTTTGAGCATCTGCTTCCGTTTTGTTTCCAAGTCGATTTTGCCCGTCGAGTTGAGGGCGGCCTCTTTTGATTCTTTCGCACTGATGACATGGACGATGTCAATCGACGCATTGGACGCCTTTGCGAGTTGAATCGCCTTTTCAAGCGCACGTTTCGAGTGGGCAGAACCATCTGCCGCTAAAAATACCTTTCCCATGAAAACTCCTCCTCTTTCGCACGTTCTACATTTAGTATAGGTGATTTAGTGAAGCGGGGGAATGCCGAATCAATGTCCTGCGTTCGCGTCTTGTTGCTTCAAGTGAAGCGCGAGCGTGTTGAGCAGTTTTTCAGAGTCTTTATTCAAATTGAGAAGTTCAGGTTCAATTCCGACTTCACGGTATTTGAAGACGACCTTATCGATGGCGCCGATGGCCGAGTCATCCCAAAGATGCGTATTCGCAAAATCGATGGTGACCTGTTTGACACCTGCATCCACGTCTTCTGTCACATCAAACTGGTTGACGAATTCAGACGTCGAGGCGAAGAACAATTGTCCGTTCACGATATATCGAGCCTGGTTGGCATCGATATTGCGGTCGAGCTCGACTTTTGAGATTTTCGCGGCGAAGAGAATCGCTGCTGTCAAAATACCAGCAAACACACCGAGTGATAAGTCGTGGGTAATGACCGTGACGAGTACGGTGACGAGCATGACGACTGTGTCTGACTTTTGAGCGGTCCGCATTGCTTTGAGCGAGCCCCAGTCAAATGTCGCATACGACACGAAGAACATGACACCAACGAGCGCGCCGACAGGGATGAGCATCAAGATGTCGCTCATGGTCATGATCATGATGAATAAAGCGAGTCCGGCCGTGAATGTCGAGAGACGTCCACGCGCACCAGAGGAGACGTTGATGACCGATTGCCCGATCATTGCACATCCTGGCATCCCACCGAAGAACCCGGCGATGATGTTTGAGATCCCTTGGCCACGAGATTCACGGTTCTTATTCGAGTCCGTGCCTGTCATGTCATCAACGATTTGGGCCGTCAAGAGCGACTCGATCAATCCGACAAATGCGAGGGAAATCGAGTAAGGAAGAATGATCAACAACGTCTCAAACGTCAACGGGACGTTCGGGAATAAAAACTCCGGGAGTGTTGCTGAGATTGTTCCCATGTCTCCGATATTTTTCGTATCGAGACCGAGGGTGATAGCTAAAATCGTCATGACGACGATGGCGACGAGCGGGGCAGGGATCAATTTCGTGACTCGCGGGAACAAAAAGATAATGGCGAGTGACGCCGCGACGATTGCCCAGATAATCCAGCTCTCGCCTTCAAAGTTTGATAACTGTGCCTGGAAGATCAAAATCGCAAGCGCGTTGACGAATCCGACCATGACGGCACGTGGGATGAACTTCATTAAACGGGCGATGCCGAGATAACCGAGGACGATTTGAATGATCCCCGTTAAAATACCGGCAGCGAGCAAATATTGAAGGCCGTGGTCGGCAACGAGCGAGACGACGACGAGTGCCATCGCACCGGTGGCAGCCGAAATCATCGCAGGACGGCCGCCCGCGATTGAAATGACCATGGCGATGATGAACGAAGCATAAAGCCCGACCATCGGATTGACGCCAGCAATGAGGGAGAACGCGATCGCCTCAGGGATGAGGGCGAGCGCGACGACAATTCCCGCAAGGAGGTCTGCTCGGACATTACCGAGCCAATCTTGTTTGATTGTATTCATTTTTTCCAAGAAGAACACACCTCTCTTTTTATTTTGACTTTGACCTTCGAGTCTCACGAAGATCAAACGTCGCATTATATGAGAGAAAATGTTCTGACGTTACATGTTTTCACAACGTGTTTCATCATAACGGATTTTTTTTGAAAAGACAATTGAATGCAGGTAAAAAATGTGGTAATTTCATAACGGATACGTTATATAACAAATTTGTTATACAAGGGAGTGTCATGAAGATGTACACCGTAGAAGAATTAAGTAAAGTTCTCAAAGTGCTAGGTGACCCGACCCGATTGACGATGTTGAAACAGATGGAAGCAGGCGAACAGTGCGCCTGTAGTTTCGTCGATTGTTTCGATATTTCGCAACCGGCAATCAGTCGCCATTTGAAGATGTTACGCCAGGCAGGGCTCTTGCTCGAGCGTCGGGACAAACAGTGGATCCATTATCGATTGAACGAGACAAGTCTGTTTTATCCGCTCGTCACCGACTTATTAGCGAATTTAGAGACGACTGAGCCGAGTTGTGATTGTGAGCCGAATTGTGCCATTTAAGGAGAGATGAAGATGAAACTTGAAGTGTTCGAACCAGCCATGTGTTGTCCGACCGGATTGTGTGGACCGGCCATCGACCCGGAACTGACACGGGTGGCGACTATCCATTACGTGTTACAGCAACGGGGCTTTGATGTGTCGCGCTATAATCTCGCATCGGAACCGAATCGATTTGTCGAGAATGTCAATGTACAAGCTGAGATTGCGAATGGGCTCGATGTGCTCCCGATGACGCTCGTCGACGGAGACATTGTGAAACGAGGCGCTTATTTGTCAAATGAAGAGATGGCGGAGTTGACGGGACTACCGATTGCCACATTCGCCAAACAAGATGGAGAAAAACCGAAAGTTCGAATCTCACTCAAAAAATAAGGAGATGCTCACAGTGAAGCCATTTGATTTTCAGACGATTGAACCGACCCGCTATGTGTTTTTGACCGGGAAAGGCGGTGTCGGGAAGACGTCGACGGCATCGAGTCTCGCCTTAACGCTCGCCAATCGTGGAAAACAGATTTTACTCGTCTCGACCGACCCGGCGAGTAATCTACAAGACGTGTTTGAGATGGAGCTCGATGAGACACCGCGATCCGTCACAGGGACGATGCTCGAAATCGCAAACTTTGACCCGGAACAGGCGGCAAAACAGTATATGGAACGCATGGTCGGTCCGTATCGGGGCGTGTTACCGGACGTTGCCATCCAATCGATGGAAGAACAGTTGTCTGGCGCCTGTACGGTCGAGATTGCGGCGTTCGACCAATTCACGGAGCTGTTGACGTCCGAGGCAGCACGGGAACGATACGACCATGTCATCTTTGATACGGCACCGACCGGGCATACGCTCCGATTACTGACACTACCGAGCGCATGGGATGAATTTTTAGAGACGAATACGACTGGCGCGTCTTGTCTCGGTCCACTGGCTGGTCTTGCGGGTAAGCAAGTGCAGTACAAACGAGCCGTCGAGACGCTCATCGATGAAAACGAGACGACGTTATTGCTCGTCGCTCGTCCTGAGAAGTCGACACTCGTCGAAGCGGCGCGAGCCGCGAACGAGCTTCGCGCCATCGGCATCGAGCGAATGCAACTCATCATCAACGGTGTTGTCGAGTCAGGTGAAGGGACAGACCGTTACACGAAGCGGTTCATCGAACGCCAACAACAAGCACTCGACAATCTCCCGCACGGAATCGCCGATCTTGAGACGTTCACGCTTCCGTATGCATATGAAAATCTCGTCGGGATATCAGCGCTCCAGCGTTTTGTGAGCGGGGAGTCGGTCGTCATCTCGGATGCACGCTATGACACGAGTCGTTACGGATCGATCGATCAACTCGTCGACGAAATGGAGGCGGACGGTCCGAGCGTGATCATGACGATGGGGAAAGGTGGCGTCGGAAAGACGACACTCGCCTCGCTTCTTGCTGTCGCTCTTCACGAACGAGGGCATGCTGTCCATTTGACGACAACAGACCCGGCCGCTCATTTCGCACTCACAATTGGCGCAGACGTTTCCGATACGTTCACCGTCGATGCTATTGATCCGAAAGCCGAGATTGAGAAGTATCGGACGGATGTGTTCCGGGAAGCAGGGGACATGAACGAAGAGCAGCGCATGATGCTCGATGAGGACTTGCGCTCACCGTGTACAGAAGAGATTGCTGTCTTCCGTGCCTTTGCTGATCAAGTGGCGAAAGCGAAAGACCGCTTCGTCGTCATCGACACAGCTCCGACCGGACATACGCTTCTGTTATTAGATGCGACAGAGAGCTATCATCGTGAACTCGAACGGTCGACCGGTGTCGTTCCGGAAGCGGTCCAAGAGTTGTTACCGAAACTGCGTGACCCAAAACAAACGCACGTCATCATCACGACACTGCCTGAAGCGACGCCAGTCTATGAAGCGGAGCGTCTCACAGCAGACTTACAACGGGCAGCGATTCAACCGTTCGCTTGGGTCGTCAATCAATCGTTTACGCCACTCGATGTGACGAGTAAGCTCTTGACATCGAAAGTCGCGAGCGAGGCGATTTGGCTAGAGCGCGTGAACAACTATCCGCGTCCGACGGTTCTCGCATGGCAAGAACAGCTGCCAGTCGGATACTCGGCGCTATCTCAATTAGGAAAGGAGAAAATACAATGAACATCACGAACGAAGCAATCGACTTTTTACAAACCGCGTTAGAAGAGGAAGAGACAAAATCTGTCCGTATCATCACAGAGGCGGGTTGCTGTGGACCAACGCTCGGTCTGGCTGTGGCGACACCAGAAGAGACAGACGAGGTGAAGCAGTTCGACACGCTCACGTTTGCCGTTGCGAAGGAAGCTGAAGCGTTGGCGGAAAATGTTACGCTCGACGTCGAATCGACAGAAGATGGCATCACGCTCGTGTTGCACGGTTTACAACCATCTTGTTAATGAAATAAATAGAGATTATTGGAGGAACTCATTGTGCAGTGGATTGCTAGTTTAATTTTTTTGGTGACGCTCTTTCTGATCATCAAGCAACCGAAAGGCCTTGGCATCGGTTACTCGGCGATGGGGATGGCCGTCATCGCCCTCCTTTCAGGCGTTGTCAACCTCGATGACGTCGGAACGGTATGGGGCATCATCTGGAACGCAACATTCACGTTTATCGCCGTGATTTTGATCTCACTCATTTTAGATGAGATTGGATTTTTTGAATGGGCCGCTTTACATATGGCACGAATCGCTAAAGGCGGTGGGGTGAAGCTATTTGTCTATATCACCTTACTTGGCGCGCTCGTCGCAGCATTGTTCGCAAACGACGGGGCCGCACTCATTTTGACACCAATCGTTTTAGCGATGGTACGAGCACTCAAACTGCCGAACGCGGTCGTGTTGGCATATGTCATGGCATCCGGCTTCATCGCCGACACGGCAAGTCTCCCCTTCATCGTCTCGAACTTGGTCAATATCGTTTCGGCTGACTTCTTTGGTATCGGGTTTGCCGAATATGCGGCGCGGATGGTATTCGTCAACGTGTTCGCAGTCGCAGGTAGTCTGCTCGTCTTGTATCTCTATTTCAAAAAAGACATCCCGAAACAATATGACGCGTCTCAGTTGGCCGAACCGGCGTCGGTCATCAAAGACCATACGATGTTCCGCTTGTCGTGGGTCGTACTCGCTTTGTTAGTCATCGGGTATTTCACGAGTGACTTGCTCGGCATCCCGGTCTCGCTCGTCGCTGGTGTCATCGCCTTGTTCTTCCTCGTGATGGCGAATCGGTCATCTGCGGTAGAGACGACTCAAGTCGTGAAAGGTGCACCGTGGGCCATCGTCTTTTTCTCGCTCGGGATGTATATCGTCGTTTACGGATTACAAAACGCGGGACTGACACAAGTACTTGCCAACTTCATTGACTGGTTCGCAGTGAATGCATTCAGTGCGACGTTCGGGATGGGCTTCTTGGCTGCCATCTTGTCATCGGTCATGAACAATATGCCGACCGTCATGATTGATGCGCTCGCCATCGACTTGACGCATACGACCGGTCAGATTCGGGAAGCCTTAATCTATGCGAACGTTATCGGGTCCGACCTTGGACCGAAAATCACCCCGATTGGGTCACTTGCGACGCTCCTTTGGCTCCATGTGCTCCGCTCGAAAGGCCTTAAAATTGGATGGGGTGAGTATTTCAAAGTCGGGATCATCTTGACGATTCCGACACTGGCCATCACATTGCTCGGCCTCTATATCAGCTTATTACTTTATTAAGGAGTGGGTTATATGAAACTAGTCATCATTGGATCTGTTGCTGCCGGGACATCGGTCGCAGCGAAAGCACGTCGGAATAACGAGGACGCCCAGATTACGATTTACGACAGGGATTATGATATCTCGTACTCAGGTTGCGGCATTCCGTACTACGTCGGCGGAGAAGTGGAGTCACGTGACGATTTGACACCTCGTGACGCGTCGTTCTTTAAGAAACGCTACAACATCGACGTCATGACACGTCATAACGTGACGACGGTCGACAAGGACGCGAAGACGGTGACGGTGGAAAACTTAGAGACAGGTGACACGTTCACGGACTCGTATGACATCCTCGTCCTTGCGACAGGGGCGACGAGCATCATCCCACCGATTCCGGGTGTGAAGTCAGATAACGTCTTCCCAATCCGAAACATTCAGCACGCCGAAGCGACACGGTCGTTCGTCGATTCGACGAACCCGAAACATGCGACGATCATCGGTGCCGGCTTCATCGGTTTGGAGATGGCCGAACAGTTGAAGCTACGCGGTGTGGACGTGACAATCATCGAGCGCGTGCCGCAGGTGATGCCACCACTCGATAAAGACATGGCGTGCCGCGTCGAGGAACACCTCGAGAAGAACGGAATCGAACTCATGCTTGGGGAGACGGTGACGGAACTTGTCGGTGACGGACATGTGGAGCGTGTCGTCACGGAGAGTGGCAAGTCGATCGAGACTGACTTCGTCATCTTATCGGTCGGGGTCCGTCCGAACGTCGAGCTTGCGATGAAGATGGGAGTGGAACTAGGTGAGACGGGAGCGATTGCCGTCAATGAACGTATGGAGACGAACATCCCGGACGTGTATGCGGCTGGAGACGTCGCGGAGAGTTTCTCCATCGTGACAGGAAAACCGATTTGGCGCCCGCTCGGTTCGACAGCGAACAAGATGGGGCGGACCGCTGGGGACGTGATCACGGGCGGTCATCTCGAGCATCGCGGTATCCTCGGAACGGGTATCTTCAAAGTGTTCGGACTTGCGGTGGCGCAGACGGGACTTTCCGAGAAGGAAGCACGCGAACTCGGTTACGACATCGAGGTGCTTCATAACACGAAACCGGATAAGCCTGCCTACATGGGTGGGAAAGACATGACGATCAAAGCGGTCGCAGATCGTTCGACGCGTCAATTGCTCGGCATCCAAATCGTCGGGTTCGAAGGAGTCGACAAACGAATCGACGTCTTCGTCACGGCCATCACACTGAAGGCGAAAGTGGATGACTTGTTTCACCTTGACCTCGCATACGCACCGCCGTTCTCGACGACGAAAGATCCGGTCATGTATACGGGGATGGTCCTTTCGAACAGTATCGACAAGGCGGCACGACTCATCACACCAGCCGAGCTGCAGACACGAATCGATGCAGGGGAAGACATGCAAATCATTGATACGCGGAAAGCAGCGCAGTTCGAGAAGGCGTGTGTCGATTGTGCGGTCAACGTCCCACTCGGCAACTTGCGGGAAGCGGCGAAAGACATGGACAAGGACAAGCCGACCGTCGTCTATTGTAACGGCGGAGTGACGGGGAACGCGGCACAAAACGTGCTCCGTAACCTCGGGTTCACCGACGTGTACAACTTGTCAGGCGGGAACAAGAACTATCAGTTGTTCAAAAAATACGGGAACTAAACAAGGCGACGTCCAGTGCGGGCGTCGTTTTTTGTGCACTGATTTTTCAACGGAACAGCAGAAAGAACGGGACGAATATGGACGATTGTCTATTTAGTTCATTGTTCTTAGTAAATCTGTAAGAACAATGATGCCAATTGACCCTTTTCTAAAATAACGTTGCTTCGCCAAAGGAAACCGTTTACAATTTTTGTGTAAGCGTTTTCTCAAAATAGTGCTATAAGGAGGGACCCTCATGGTCAAAAAGCAATGGAAACCCGTATGGGCAGTTGTGCTAACGTTTGCACTAATTCTGTCAATGTTTCCGATGCCGACGTCCGCTTTGGATAAAGGCAAGTCGACACTCGTCGTCGTCCATTATCAAGAGGCGCCGGATAACGAAAAGGATTGGAACTTATGGCTTTGGGCGAATGGCCCAGATTACTTCCCGAACAAAGGATTCACATTTAATGGGGAAGATGCATTCGGAAAGGTGGCGGCTTACGAATTCCCGGTCGATTCACCTGAAAAAATTGGTCTCATCGTTCGAACGGACAACTGGGACAAAGATAAAGGGTCAGAGAATGACCGCTTCATCACGAGCGACATGATTCAAGATGGTGTCGCAGAAGTGTGGATCAAGTCAGGTGATCCGAAGATTTATACGTCGAACCCAGACGGGGAGACGGCTTCAACGGAGATTGATATGAAAGTTCACTATTTCCGTTACGACAATACATACACGGACTGGGGCCTATGGGCTTGGCCAGACGGTGGGGACGGTCAGAGCATCGCGTTTGACGAAACAGATGCATTCGGTGGCGTGGCGAACGTCAAGCTCGCCAACCCAGAGTCGAAAAAACTTATGGGCTTGATCACGAAAAAAGGAGAATGGACGGAGAAAGACGGGGAAGATCGCTTCGTTCTTGGTTCAGCGAAAGAAATTTGGCTCGTTGAAGGAGATTCAACGATTTACTATTCAGAGCCTGAAATCGATCGTTCACCGAAACTCGTCTCATTCTCGGCGGACACGTTCCGTCAAGCAACGCTCACGACGAACCGCGTCATTACGGATGCGTTCATCGATGAAGTGACGGTAGATGGTGCTACTGTCGCTGCCATCACAAAGGCTGGTGACAAGTCAGTCACAATCGAATTCAAAGAAGATATCGATTTAGCAAAAGTCATCAAAGCCTCACATCCTGAGTTTGGTGAACAGACGCTTCAAGCAGGAAAAGTACTTCGTTCAAAAGAGTTTGATGCGAAGTATGCCTATAATGGCAAACTCGGCATCACGTACCAAAAATCAAAAACTCAATTTGTTCTTTGGGCACCGACGGCTCAACAAGTCGAGCTCGAGCTATGGAACATGCCGAAAGACCGACCAGCGAACGACAAAGACTTGAAAAAAGTCATCCAGATGAAACGTGGGGAACGTGGCACGTGGGTGGCTGAAGTACGCGGCGACCTCGACGGTGTCGGGTATACGTATCAAGTGACACATGCGACAGGGAAAGTCCGTGCGGTCGATCCGTATGCGACAGCTGTCGGGGTGAACGGTGACCAAGGGGTCATCGTCGACTTGAAAGAAACAGATCCGAAACGGTGGAACTCGATGAAGCCGAAGTTGAAAAACGCGACGGACGCCATCATCTATGAGACACACGTCCGCGACTTCTCGATTTTTGATGTCACATCGAACACATACGATTCAGGCATTCGCTATAAAGGGAAATACCTCGGTGTCGTTCAACCAGGAACTCGCTTGATCGAGAACGGGAAGAAGACAGCGACGAAGACGGGACTCGACCATGTCAAAGACCTTGGCGTGACACACGTCCAGTTCATCCCGGTCTATGACTATAACACGGCTTCTGTCGACGAAACGAACCCGACGGCAACATATAACTGGGGCTACGACCCGAAAAACTACAACGCACCAGAAGGATCGTATTCAACGAATCCTTACGATGCTAAAGTGCGAATCAGTCAGATGAAAGAAATGATTCAAGGGCTACATGACAACAACTTACGTGCCGTCATGGACGTTGTCTACAACCACATGTTCGACGCGCAGGCATCTAACCTTCACAAAATCGTACCGGGTTACTACTACCGTTATACGGCAGGTGGCGACTTCGCAAACGGAACAGGTGTCGGGAACGATACGGCGTCTGAGCGTGCGATGATGCAAAAACTCATTGTCGATTCAGTCGTCTACTGGGCAAAAGAATACCATTGGGACGGCTTCCGCTTCGACTTGATGGGAATTCACGATGTCGATACGATGAACAAAGTTCGTGCAGAATTGAATAAAGTCGACAAATCGATTCTCGTCTTCGGTGAAGGCTGGGATCTCGGCACGCCACTTGACGCCGAACTCAAAGCAAACCAAAAGAACGCCTACGACATGCCTGGTGTTGCTCACTTCAATGACAACATCCGTGATGGATTGAAAGGTAGCGTCTTCTATGATGAAGACAATGGCTTCATCAATGGAAAAGAAGGCATGGAGAACCGCGTGAAGACAGGAATCGTCGGGGAAATCACGTATAACGACATGATCAAAGGGTTCACGAAAGAACCGACGCAAGCAATCACATACGTCGAAGCACACGATAACCATACGCTTTGGGACAAGTTGGAGTTGACGAATCCTGACGCTTCTGAAGAAGTGCGTACAGACATGCACCGCCTCGCTTCGAGCATTCTCTTGACGAGCCAAGGTACGACATTCCTTCACGCTGGTCAGGAGTTCATGCGTACGAAAGAAGGCGACCATAACTCGTACAAATCACCGGATTCGATCAATCAGCTCGACTGGAAGCGGGCAGCCGACCGTAAGGCGGACGTCCAATACATGAAAGGCTTGATTGAGATGCGGAAAGCAAATCCTGGTCTCCGCATGACGAAAGCGACTGATGTGAAGCGCTTCTTGAAATTCTACAAGTCTGAGGCGAACGTCATCACGTATTTGATTGATGAAGACGCACCAGGACAAAAGAACGACTTGTACATTACACATAACGCGAACCCGAATGCTGTATCCGTGAAACTTCCAAAAGGAACGTGGAACGTGATAGTCGACGGTGATCGCGCTGGAACGAAAACGATCAAACGTACGACTGGCAGAGTTACAGTCCCTGCCTACCATACGTTTGTCCTCGAGCGTAACTAATTCATTGACCCCACTTGCAAACAAGTGGGGTTTTCTTATGGGGAAATTGCAGACGCCAGATGAATGTTATTTCGAAATTGGTCATTTCAACTTTTCATAAACGATTTTTAGGAAGAGTGATTGTGAGTCTAACCTGTCACGTGCGAGAACGGATAGTTGAAACGAAGGTCTCCTTTTCTCTAAGATGGAAGAAGAGAGAACAAATGAGGAGACTTAAGACATGAATTTGTATGAACAAGCGAGCGAGTGGATGCGACAGTGGAAAGATGACCCTTCCGAACGTTTGCGAGAAATCGAACAAGAAATTGAACGCACGGGTACGTATTCGTTGACGACGGAGGAGTTGTGTGAAGGTGCAAAAGTGGCATGGCGGAACTCGAACCGTTGTATCGGACGATTGTTTTGGCAGACGCTTCATGTGATCGATGCCCGGAATGCGAAAACGTTTGATGACGTCTACGCGCGGCTTGTGGAACATCTTCATTTCGCCACGAACGGTGGGAAAATCCGCTCGACGATGACGATCCTTCCGAACGAGTTTAAACTGTTGAACACGCAGCTGATTCGGTATGCCGGATATGAGACACCGGACGGAATCATCGGAGACCCGATGTCCGTGACGATGACGAAACGGGCCGAACAACTCGGATGGGTCGGGGACGGCACGCCGTTTGATATCTTGCCGCTCGTGATTACGGACGGTCAGGACGTTCGTCTATACGACTTGCCGAGCGATGCCGTGCTCGAAGTAGAAATCGTTCACGAGGAGTTTGATTTGTTTGATGGTCGTCCGATCAAATGGCATGCCGTTCCGGCCATCGCTGACATGGAACTTGAAATCGGCGGTCTCCGTTTTACGTCAGTGCCGTTCAATGGATGGTATATGGAGACAGAAATCGGTGCGCGTAACTTGGCAGACACCGATCGCTATGACTTGTTGCCGCTCGTCGGCCGCTCACTCGGGCTCGATACGTCGAAAGAGCGTTCACTTTGGCGGGATCGCGCGCTCGTTGAATTGAATATTGCCGTCCTCCAATCTTTCGAGCGGGCGGGTGTCACGATTGTTGACCACCATACCGCGGCCAAACAGTTCAAGCGATTCGAAAAGAATGAACGGGAAGCAGGGCGTGACGTCACCGGGCAGTGGAGCTGGCTCATCCCCCCTCTATCGCCTGCGACGACGCACGTCTTCCATGAACATTACGACAACATCATCAAGACGCCGAACTTGTTCGCACGAAGCGGATGTCCGTTCTCAGGGTTTCGTCAGCCGGTAAAAGAGGAAATAAAAGGCTAGAACCGAGAGAAAGGATGATTGCTGTGGCAGTCCCACTTTGGAAACGAGCCGTCGCCGGTCAAATCGACCAAGTCGTTTTTCAGACGCCGGCCAAATTGATTGAAAAGGCCATCCGTAAAAAGGTATGGCCCGACAAGGAAGTGAAGCGGTATTACTTGCCGACCGTTGTGACGATGGCCGGAGAGGTTTACTGTATGCTGTATCAAAACGGTCAGACACTCGGAGACCGAGTCGTCGGGATTAAAGTCGTGAGTGCGGACGGACGTCCGCTCTCCCTCGAGCAGGTCATCAAACGGACGCTTTATAAAGATGTCGTCTATCCGGCGACGCTTGGGATTCCACTCATTCGAGCGCTTCAACAGATGAAGTCGAATAAAGACCTCGAGTTGCCGCATGACGAGTTCGCCCATACGAAATTGATTTCGACAAAGTGAAAAAAGAAGCAGGGCGACCGTGTGTCGCTCTGTTTTTGCGTCCCGTTCGGTCGGGTAGGAATCGGGACAGAAAATAAGGTATAATGAGGTTGGATCAAAATGAACGACCATTGGAGGCTTTTTAGTTATGACAAAAATCGCATGGATTACCGACAGTATGGCCAACTTCTCACAAGAAGAGGCATCACGTCTCGGTGTAGATATCGTCCCGATTCAATTGATTGTGGATGGCAACGGCTACAGTGAAACAAATCTCTCGCTTGAAGACTTGCATCGATATATGATTGATCAAAAGAAAGAAGCGAAGACGTCACAACCGATTTTCGGAGATTTTATCGGCCGCTACGAACGCTTGAAAGAAGAAGGATATGACTGTGCCATCGCCGTCCACTGCTCGAACGGATTGAGCAGCACGGCGAAAAACTCAAAAGCAGCGGCAGAGGCGGCTGACTTCAAAGTGTATACGATCGACTCGCACGCCGCGCTCGAAGCGCAACAAGAGCTCGTTCGAATCGGAAAAGCGGCTGAACAAGATGGCAAATCCATCGAAGAGATTGTCGCATTGCTCGAGGCATGGCGTGATAAGAAAAACTTCTTCATGATTATCGGTAACATGGAAACGATGCGCCGCGGCGGTCGCGTTTCTTCGGGTGAGCTGTTCCTTGCGAACATCTTGAACATCAAACCGATCATCACGCTCGATGAGACAGGGAAAGTCATCCCGTTCAAAAAAGCGCGCTCGTTGAAGAAAGCCTATGCGGAAATGGTCGGTGAACTCGAACGTCGCCACGCGGAGAACGGTGTGAAGGATAACCGAGTGTTCGTCCAAACGGCACTCGCACCGAAGATGCAAGACGACCTTGTCGCGCTCATCGAGTCGAAATTGCCAGGTCTTGAAGTGGTACGGACACGCTTCTGTCCATCGATCGCGGTACATGCCGGATTTGAGACGGTCGGCGTTTTGTGGCTCGACGCTTAATCAATAGGAGGAATGTAAGATGGAAGCAATGACAACCTTGACTGGATTGAATGAACGGATTGCGAGCACGGAACAACTGCTCGTCTACGTATCACATCCAGGATGCAGTGTCTGTCATGCGCTGAAACCTCAAATCGAAGAGATGCTTCATCAATTCCCTGACATCGAGGCGGTCGCGGTGGATTCGGACGAAGTCCCGGAAGTTGCGGGATCCTTCTCCATTTTCACGGTACCGGTCGTCCTCTTTTTCATCAACGGGAAAGAGATGCTACGCCGGGCACGATTCGTCCCAATTGGTGAACTGACGCATCAACTCGAACGCATGCAAGAAATGAGACAAGCCTAAAATCAACCCATCATCCGATTTAGAGGATGATGGGTTTTTTTCGTAAGTGAACGGGTAAAGACCCGCAAACACATAAGGGGTGATTCGATGCGAGGCAAGCAATACGTGGGAGAATCGATTGATGTGTACTACGACGTGTCGCTCTGCGTACATGCGGCAGAATGTGTACGTGGGCTACCGGAAGTGTTTGATACGCAACGGAAACCGTGGATTTTACCAGATGGTGCCGAGGCGCCAGATGTCGCGACGGTGATTGAACGTTGTCCAAGCGGTGCCCTCCAATTCGTCCGAAAAGACGGAGGCGATGCGGAGACACCAGATGTACCGACATCCGTAAAATTGAACGATTGGCAACAAATCGAAGTGCGGGGTGACCTTCAGATCGATCAAGGCGATGAGGTCATTTCGACTTACCGGGCGACACTATGTGGATGCGGGCAATCTGGGAAACGTCCGATCTGTGACCATAGTGGTGCGTGTAAAGGATGAGAGGATGATGGGGGATGCACATTCCATTGCATTCAGAATGGCACGATACGAAATTGACCTTACATTTGATTTCGCAGCTTCTCGGAAAGATCAAACTCAAACTGGCACCGCCGGAACCGCAATGGGGGCACGTCTCGTTGCCGCTCACGGTGCAAGGTTTCACGACAGGGTTGTTATTTGAGGGAGAGCGGGCGCTACAGATTGATGTGGACTTATTGACGTCTTGCCTCGTCGTCCATGTCGAGGAACAGACGGACGCCATTCCGATTGAAGCTGGAAAAACGATTAAGTCGTATCATGATGACTTGTTCGCGCGCCTTCGTGAACACGGGGTACACATCACCATCAATCCGAAACCACAAGAGATGGCCTTCAAAGGGCTACTCGATAAGGACGAGACACCGCTCGCCTATGACGCGACGTATGCCCGAAAAGGATTGAGACTGTTTCAGCGGGCGGCGCACGAACAACTAACATATTTATCGAAATTGCGATGTCGGAAAATCAAACCGGCTCTCTTTTGGGGAACGTTTGATGTCTCATCACTTGTCATCTATCCGATTGAACATCCATTTCCGGAAGATAAAATAATCGAACGTGTCGCCTTCGATGAACAATTTGTCGAATTTGGATTTTGGCTCGGAGACGACGTGACGGATCGTCCGAGTTATTTTGTGTTACCGTATCCGTTTTTGTTCAGATCGTTACCAACGGAGACATTGAAGCCGGAAGCGGGTTATTATGATGCGGAGAAGAGCGAATTTTTCTTGCCACTTGATGAAGCGACGAGTGGTCACGTCCAAGAATTTTTGTCCACCTCGTTTGATATTTTGATGCGTGAGATGGAGTGGACGACGCGTGATCATTTCTTCATCCCACTAAAATTAGACGAGGAGAGTGTTGAGTGAATGGACATCAAACTAAAAGAAAATACGTTTTATGTCGGCGAGGAGGCGAAGCCATCTGCAGAATTACATTACGTACCGACGGGACCCGACAAACTGATTGTCGATCATACGTATGTGAGTGATGACCTGAGAGGACAAGGGGTTGGGGAGAAGCTCGTCCTCGCTGTCGTCGAATATGCACGTGAGCAAGGGAAAACAATCATCCCGCTCTGTCCGTTCACGAAAAATCAGTTCGACCGTCACGAGGAGTATCACGACGTGTTGGCGACGTGAATATATAAAAATGGAGCGCCATCGGGCGCTCCATTTGGTTATTCTGCTGCTTGCGGGACGAGGTAGATTAATCCAAACGGGTTATGCAACAAGTTGTCGATTGTCGTCCGCTCGTCTTCACCCATCTCGACCGTGAAAGCACGTCCGTCTTCGAATGCGAAATGGTCGCCATCACCGAACATCGCCCCGCCTGAGATGAGGTGGAAGTTGAACGAGTGAATCACATGGATGGCATCTTCGATCTCGAGTGTCATCGGTACGGCCACGTCCGCATGTCCAAACGCTTTCATTCCCCAAGACATATAAGCGTTCTCTTCTTCCGTGATTGCCGTCAATAGCGAGTAGTCAAGCGCAAGGTCTTCTTCTTTTGACTCTTGCCATTCGTCTTTCGAGAAGGAAACACCAGCCGACTCGACCATGACGCCGACCCCACCGGCATTCAAGACAGCGTTTGCGGCACGACGCGCGGCGGCGACGTCTGTCAAATCGTTGACGTCGACAATCAAGTAGACGACATGCGTGTGACGGGCGATTCCTTTTGCGACTTTCGGTGTGAATCCACCAGAACTCGCGTGGATCATGGCCTCGGCAAGAGCCGGGTCACGTTCCACGACTTCTACGGTGAACGCTTTGCCCGTCTCATCTTCGAGCAGCAATAAGCCGGCCATCGTGTAGCCTTCACTATGTAAACTGATTTGTTCGTTCACGCCTTCCGCGGAAGACCAGTTCCCGGGAATAGCGAGCATAACTTGTGTACGATTCATGTCAATCATCCTTTTCTGCAAAAGTCAGGCCCCTCTTCTAGAGAGGCCTGGTCTATCTCTTATTATGCCCTATTTTGGCATAAATTATTCTTGATATGTCTTTAATACTTCCTGAAGTGGGATTTGATCGATTTTCCGTCGGCTGACAAACGTACTCAGGAAGAAGAGGAGAACGACCGCACCGAGCGTATAGACGATATAGATCCATTCGAATTCAAGCGGTAGGACGAGCCCGTAATCTTCTGCGAATACGACGATGATGACCCGAAGCGTCAACAGGGCAATCGGAATACTCAAGAGGGCCGAGACGAGCGCATAGATGAAGTAGCTGTTCAGAATCATCGAACGGACTTCCCGTTTTTGGTATCCCATCACTTTCAATAACGAAATGACGTAGTAGTTCTTCTCGACCGTCAGCGCCGTCAGGACGAATAGAATGCTGAAGGCGATGAGAGACGCACCACCAATCAAGACATTCATCATGAAGTTCATATATTGATTGATGGACTCGGATTGTTCAATCAACCCTTGACGGGACAGGATGGTCGGATAGTCTGAGTCGTTCGGGCGCTCCGTCGCATAAATGCCATTGAACAACTCGTCTGTCGCGCCGTCGGTAAGCAGTTCACTTAGCGTCGCCCGGGGCAAATAGGCGAAGTCTCCAGAGAATTCATCGGCAATCCCGACAATCGGATAGGTCAGCGTCTCCTCGTTCAGTTCGACATCGATGTCCTGACCGACTTCAAGACCGAGTTTGAGGGCGAGTGACGAGGAGACGATTAGTCCGTCGGGTTCAAGTGTTAATGTGTCACCATCTTCGTTACGTAGCGGGAACAAGGTATTGTCAATCTCTAAACCTTTCAACGTAATCAATTTCTCTTCGACAAATGCGAACGGGTAAGTGAGGAACGGCTCTTGTCCGTCTTCGATTGGCGGTGAACCGTCCGTATAGGCTTCGTATTCATACACTGCTTCATTCAAACCACCTACGGTCATTCGATCGACAGCCCCGTTCATCATGAGGGCGAAGACGATGAGGATGGTCGAGAACAAGATGCCGAGGAAGAAAATGAGGAAGCTTCCCGTGCTCTTGACCGCATACAAGTATTTGAACTTCGTCTTGCCGCTCGCGCGTTTCAATAGTCGACTAACGAGCCGACTCAGGCGATTCAAGGAAACATTGTCCCGAGGCGATAAGAGGGCGAGGGCGCTTTCTCCCATGATCTTGTAGATGACCGCTCCTGCGACGAGTGCAAAGAAAAGCAGTGGCGCAAATACGGCCGTCAAAAAGACGAGCGGACTCTGGGCGATGGTGATGGACGGTAAGAGATAAAAATCGAGATACAGTTCTTTCAACGGGTCTGCGAAATAAAGACCAAGGAAATAGCCGATGATCAGCATGAAGAAAGCGAAGATTAAGATGAGGACGAGATAAGGTGCTGCGATTTGTCGACGACTGTACCCAATCGCCTTCAACAGTCCGATTTGACCGCGTTCCGCCTCAAGCATATTCGAGATCAGGATGGCGACGATGATAACGGCGATGGAGACGATAAAGAGGCTGAGCCCGAGCGCCATCGCTTTCCCAGAAGAGATTTCACTGTAAATCGCACCGCTACGGATAATATTTTCCGTCTCCATGACAGACACGACAAACGGTAGGTCGAGATCGGTGATGACCGTCTGTTCCGTCACACCGGAGAGGCGGAACGATTCTTGTCCGACGGTCGATTCGAACGATTCGTCTGTCATGAGTAAGAGCGTCTGGGAGCCGGGATCTAGATTGAAAAAATTGTCGTCGAAGAGGGGGAGGGTATAGTCCGGAAAGAGGACGAACCCGCTGACGGTGAACGGTCTGCCAAGGTCGATCGTGTCCCCGATTTCAATTCCATTCTCTTCAGCATACTTTTTGTTCAGGGCGACCTCGTCGTTCGTGCTCGGTCTTGCTCCCGCCTCTACATAGGAACGGTTGATTGAATCGGATTCTTTTAGCAAGAGACCGCGATGTTCCGCGTCACCGAGTGTGTACGTGATCGCTTTTAGGTCACGGAGTTCAATCGTCGCCTCTGGCATCTCTTGTTCGACCGCATCGATGCGTGATGCGATCAAACGATTAAAGACTTCCTCGTCTGCCTGCTTGATGTCGGCTAGTGTGAACGTTCCGGCTTCAGCGAGTGTAGCAACATCGGGGTCACGTAATTCTTCTTCCGTCACCCGGTTGAGCATCTCGATGGCGAAGTCTTCTTGGTTCGATTCCTCCAAGTATTCTTCGGTCGGAACTTCGATTCCGCTAATTCCATAGAACATCATCGTGTACGTGAGTGAACTCATGACGATGATGATGGCGATGGCGAGCAGTTGCATCCATTTCTTACTGAGCGTCTTCCACACGTTTTTGTACAGCATGTCGCCACCTCCTTATCCCCAACGAATGTCACGTGCCGCGACGCGGGTGTCGTGATGGGTCACTTCAACGATTCGACCGGAGTTCATTTTGATGACATCGTCCGCCATGTCACTGATTCCGTTATTGTGCGTGATGACGACGATTGTCTTTTGATACGTCTCGTTCAGTCGCTCTAACAGCTCGAGCACTTTCTTCGAATTCTCCTCGTCGAGCGAGCCCGTCGGTTCGTCACAGAAGACGATTGCTGGATTTTTAGCGAGACTTCGGGCGACAGAGACCCGTTGCTGTTCGCCCCCGGATAGTTGATAGGGATATTTGTCACGCGCTGCAGCGAGCCCGACTTGGTCGAGCAATTCATCGATGGGGAGCGGGTCTTTCGTCAAATCGGACCCGATTTGTACGTTCTCGTAGACGGTCAAGTTTTGAAGGAGATTGTATTGTTGAAAAATGAATCCGAGGTGGTCGCGCCGAAATGCCGTCATCTGTTCGGGGGACAAGTCAGTGAGCACCGTGTCTCCGAATGTGATTTTGCCGCTCGTCACGGTATCGAGTCCGCTGATGACGTTGAGTAGCGTACTTTTCCCGCTTCCGCTCGGTCCGAGGATGACGACGAACGCGCCGTCACGAATACTTAGGTTAATCTCTTTTAAGGCAGCCGTTTCCACGTCGCCGGTCTTATAGATTTTATTGACGTTCTCGAGCTGAATCATCTCTCGTTCGCCTCCTTTGTTCGTTATGTATCATGTACCCTTTTCGAAGTCAGATTGGACAAGTTGCACACAGGATGTTTTGAAAAAATAGTGAAACCGCTTCACCTGTGATAAAATAATATAACCAGGTACTAAAAACTTTTTTAAGGGAGAACTTTTCATGAAGATTGCATACATCACGGACAGTACAATCGTCCTTCCAGATGCTTTAGTGAACCACCCAGATATTCATATCGTCCCGCTCTATGTCGTCAAAGGGGACCAACCGTATAAAGACGGGATTGAAGTCGATGCCACGACCGTCTATGAATGGATTGATGCCGGGGAGCGCGTTTCGACGAGCCAGCCAGCCATTGGAGATTTTGTCACACTGTATGAGAAGTTGAAGGAAGAGTACGACATGGGAATCGCGATTCACCTGTCCTCTGACTTGAGTGGAACGTACTCGGCGTCTGTACAAGGTGCTGAGATTGCAGAATTTAAGTTACTCGCCATTGATTCACGAGCGGGGATCTATACGATGGGGCTCATGCTGGAAGAGTTGATTGAACGTGTCGAACGAGGCGACGCACTCGAAGACGTGGAAGCCTACATGAAGGAACGCGTTGAAGACGTACGGATTGAGCTGACTCTGCAAAACTTGACGCAGATGCAAAAAGGCGGACGCATCTCAAAATCGAAGGCGTTAATCGGGAACATGCTTCAATTGAAACCGGTGCTCCGATTCGAGGATGGGTTGATTGTCCCGTATCAAACGGTCCGCACGTATAAGAAAGCACAGGCTCACTTATTCGAAGTGTTGCGTGCAGCGATTGAGTCTGGTGAGTGTAAAGACGTCTCGATTTTCCACGGCAACGTTCCTGAACTCGCACAAGAGTGGAAAGAGCGACTCGGTGACAACATTCCGATTCGGGTCGACACTCTTGCCCCGCTTCTCGGGGCACATACGGGATCTGGGTCAATCGGAATCTCGTATTTGAAAGCGAAATAAGACGTGAAGGCGTTTCTCGTGAGAGAATCGCCTTTTGTATGCTTCAATTCTGTTTTTGCCTTCGTAAAAATAGAAATGTGATTGTCAGCGAATAAATGAGTAGGAACGTGATGAGAAACATGGAAAGGTCCATCGTTATAGCCTCCTTTCATTGACTGTTGCCGACATTCATGTCTACAAAACTTCTGATTGGGAATCTTTTCAATATTTCATTGTCTCAACTTTCAAACAATTGCTGGAATGTTTTTGCATTACGGGTCATACTAGAAAAAATGAACGAGAAAAGGGGAGAAGACGATGCGATTTCGGAAGTATCTAGTTCGGAGCTGGCTCGCGTGGGCAATCGTCTTCACAGGTGTGACGTATTTGACTTTACACCACCTGGAATCGTTCGACTGGCCGTTGTTTTGGTTTATCTATACGCTAGGCGCTTTGTTCGTCATGAACCCGCTAAAGCGTAGACATCTCCATTTTACGTTCCATGAGATGTTCGTCTTTATCACGTTCTTCCTCTACGGGCTTGCCCCGGCCCTCCTGATGGGGCAACTCCTCTTGTTTACCTTTCAAGCGAGGACGTTCAATCGTCGGGTCGGGCGGCGGCGTTTCTTACATTTCTATCCGCTGAATACGGTGATCGAGTGCCTCCTCGTTTTGTTACCGGGACTGGCCTATATCGGACTCGGTGGACGCATCGGTGAACCCGTTCATTTGATGCAAGAGGGAGTAGCGATGTTGGCGTTCTTAGGGACACTTTTCATCGTCTTGACAATGAGTTTTGCCTTGTCTTATTTCATGGTCGGGGAGCGGATCCCGTTCCCAATCATGTGGCGATTGATTCGATTCGATTGGCTCGTCGTGTCACTCGAACTGTTGTTCACGATGATCGCGATTGAATCGTATCACGTGTTTGGGTACGTCGGTCTCATCGTCACGTTCTTCGTGTTATCTGTCTTAAAAATGTCGATGTCAAAAGCAACGGAGACAGAAGAGACGAAAACAAAAGTCGATCAGGTCGAGCGATTGAAAGAACAGCTATACCGTGTCGATAGCGAGCAACTGTTGATTGAAAAGTTTTGGAACGGACTGCGTGACGTTGTGGAAGTCGAACGTGGTTGGCTGCAGGTCAACCGAAAAGGGGAGCGGACGTTTTATGACATGACGGGACGCATCATCCCAAGTGTGCCGGACGCCTATACGATTGAGCGTTATCAAGACGAGGATGAGCCATGTTTCGTCTATGATTCGTTACATGAATGGCATCCCGAGCTACAGCAACAGCAGCAAGAGCTGCATCATTCAGCGCTCGTCATCCAGCCCGTTTGGGGAGCGGAAACGGCCGTCAGCTGTATGGTGTCGACGACAGCCAACGGCGCGTATGAGACGCCGATTGCCATCGAAGTGAACCGGCTCCTTAAAACGTTGTCGTGGTCGATCGAGCGAATCGATGAGCGGGACCGCCTGCAACATGAGAGTTTGACGGACCCTTTGACGGGCCTACATAATCAGCGGGCGTTACGCAGCTGGACGACAGAACGATTGAATGACGTGGCATCCTATCCGCTCTCGCTTTTCCTCGTCGACTTGGATCACTTCAAGTCGATCAACGATACGTATGGACATGCGTTCGGGGATGAAGTGTTGATTGAGGCCGGACAATTGTTCACGCGCAGCGTTCGGGCGACGGATTTGGTGACGCGGTATGGTGGAGAAGAATTTGTCTTCGTGTTCCCCCGAATGGATGAGGCGGCAGCCCATCTGGTCGGTGAAAAGATACGGGAAGCGCTGAGACGCCATGATTTTGGTACGGAAGGGACACGCATCACGGTGACAGCGAGTATTGGGATTGAGACGATTCATGAATATGAAGACTTGGATACGGTACTCCGGCATGCGGACCGAGCCATGTATGTCGGGGCCAAGTTCAATGGTCGTGACCGGGTCGCCCACTATCAAGAACTATCCACAGAAGTCAGATGAAAGGAGGATCCACCATATGGCGGATCCTCCTTTTGTATGAAAAGATTATGAGTTCGTATTATAAAGTTCCGATTCCACCGCATGAACGGCGGCTGACCAAGAGCCATAGCGATGTAGGATCGCTTTTGTCGAAGGCTTGTTGTTGCGTTTCGCCCATTCCCGATATGCTTCGAATGAGAGGGAGAAGCCCATTTCCTGAATGGCTTCACGTAGCGCGTTAGATAATTCTGTTTTCGAATAGGTGACACTCGCCTCAAGTCCTGCCTCGGCACAGGCATCATGCCACGAACCGAACGTCTTGACGATATGATAATGGCTCGGTGCCTTCGGATGGAGCTTTCGCCATTGCTGATACTTCTTCAAGGTAATGATCGAGCCCATGTCTCGCGAATAAAGTGCAAGCGTCTCGATGATATCCTCGCGTGTATACTTCGGCATTTTGTCTGGCAATTCGACAGTTGCTTCTCCATGCCATTCATAGCCTGCGATGGCAAGTGCCTCAGCCCATGACCCGAACTGTCTGATGATGGATTCAGGAGATGGCCAATTCTGTTCCATGGCAAAGCGACGGTAGACAGAGCGGCGTGGACGTTCCTTCAACAAGTCCCCGAGAAGGCGGATGCAATGGATCATCCTCTGTTGTTCGGTGGACAGGTGATGGGATTTAGTGGTTAGCGTTTGACTCAATGATGGTTCCTCCTTCCGTGGACTCAAATATGAACCGACAAAGATGAAAAAAATGCTCCTACAATCATACTATCGGATGGTTTTTCGGATTTATTAACGTGATTTTGAAAATTATTAAACAATTTCTAAGAATTGGATAGGTCTAAAGTCACAGAAAAACATTTCAAAAAATGGTAACAGTTCTATTACAAATTAAATCGAATTTCGTGATAAATGTAAACAAAAAGTTTTAATCAACCAAAAATGTCATATTTTTATAAAAAAGTACCCAACTGGAGAAATGGGGTCATCGCCTTCGCTCCAGATGAGTACCCTTCTATAATAAATTTAATTTTCAGACTAATCAATCGAATATTGAAATTACATCAAAAAATTTTTAACAGCTGGTCAACGAAAGTCCAATTCTGCTAAAATAGGCGCATTGAGTGAAAAACAGAAAAGAGGATTACCATTATGACAGTTTGGTTATTTTATACGTTGCTCGGATTGATCCAAGGATTCACGGAGCCGATCCCGATTTCCTCGAGCGGACATCTTGTTATCTTCCAAGAATTATTTAACATCGACTTGCCGGGATTGTCATTTGAAGTTTTCGTAAATTTTGCATCGCTCCTCGCGGTCTTAACGGTCTATCGTAAAGATGTCGTCCGCCTCATCGTCAGTTTATGGACGTTCCTGTTCAAGAAAGATCGGACAGATGAGACGATGGTCGATGTGAAGTTTATCGGATTGCTCCTCGTCGCAACGGTTCCGGCCGGTGTGCTCGGTGTCATTTTTGGTGACTGGATTGGAGAAGTACTCGGTGGCGTCGCGACGGTCGGATACACGCTCATCATTACGGGTCTTGCGCTTTGGTTCATTCGAAACATGCGCGGGAATAAAGGAGACGGCGGGATCACGTTACGTGACGCCGTATTGATTGGACTCGCCCAAGCGGTGGCGCTCATCCCAGGAATCAGTCGCTCTGGAGCAACCATCGTCATGGCAATGTTGCTCGGAATCAAGCAAGAATCAGCACTTCGCTTTTCGTTCTTCTTGTTCATTCCAATCAGTCTCGGGACGATGATTTTGGACGGTCCGGCGTTATTTACGAACCCAGAAACACGTGACTTGTTCGGTCCGCTCATCTTGGCGTTTATCGCTTCTTATGTGTTGACTGCGATTTCGTTGAAGTGGTTCCAGCACATCATGGCAAAAGGCGAATTAAAGTATTTCTCATATTATTGCTGGATTGTCGGACTTCTCGTCGTCCTCTTTCTCGCATAATCGAGGCGCTACTCTCACGGGTAGCGTTTTTTGTTTTGCGAAATAAAAACAATTGCGATACAGTAAATCTGTACAAACAAATATTCCTTCGGGGTCGGGTGAAATTCCCAACCGGCGGTGATGGGCCATGCCCTAAGTCCGTGACCCGGGCGCACGTGTGCGAACGGTGGATCTAGTGAGACTCTAGAGCCGACAGTATAGTCTGGATGGGAGAAGGAACAAAAAACAGGTCTGCGTGACCTGTGCTTCGTCGTACGCTTTTCTGTAAAGAAAACGTTTATTTGGCTTGCCCAAAAACGACGAAACCCTCCCACCAAGACCCTAAGGACCGTTCCTTAGGGTCTTTTGTTTGTACGGAAAAAAGGAGGGAGAACGATGAAACAGTACATGCAACAAGCCATCCAATTGGCGAAATCTGCCGACGGACAGACTGGTGTGAACCCACTTGTCGGCGCCGTTCTCGTCAAAGACGGTCGCGTCGTTGGGTTAGGCGCCCATCTCAAGGCGGGCGAACCACATGCTGAAGTTCACGTGATTAAGATGGCAGGTGCGGCAGCGTACGGGGCGACACTTTACGTCACGCTTGAGCCGTGCTCGCATCACGGGAAGACACCACCGTGTGCCGACTTGATCGTTGAATCCGGAGTCAAACGAGTCGTCATTGCCATGAAAGACCCGAACCCGCTCGTTGCCGGAAAAGGGATCATGCGCCTCAAATCGGCTGGCGTCGAAGTTGAAGTCGGGTTACTTGAAGAGGAGGCACGGGCACTAAATCCAGCGTTCTTGCGAGCGCTCGAGACGAAGCGACCGTACGTCATCTTAAAGACGGCGACGAGTCTCGATGGAAAAGTTTCATTGGATTCTGGTGAGAGTCAATGGGTGACAAGCCCGGAAGCCCGTCGTGACGTCCATGAACTACGCGCCAAAACCGATGCGATTTTAACGGGAATCGGAACGGTGCTTGCGGATGATCCGGCACTGACCGTTCGATTGGACCGTGAGACACGTCAACCGAAGCGAGTCGTCCTCGACCGTGACCTTCGCTTGCCACTCGCGAGCACGCTTGCCCGAACGGCCGAAGACGTCCCAGTGCTTCTGTTCACCTCGTCGGACGACAGAGAGAAACGGGAACAGGCACGTGCCATGGGAATCGAGTTATTCGATTATACGTCGCTCGGAAACGTGCTCCAGACACTTTACGCGAACGGGGTTGGACGCTTATTGATCGAGGCGGGACCGACACTTGTCACGTCCCTTCTTGACGGAGGGTATGTGGATGAATGGGTTGCCTATCAATCACCGCGCGTGTTCGGCGGGAAAAACGGTGTCTACCGTTCAAAACAGGAAGGCTCGCTGGATACGATTTCTCGTTTTGAGATTCAGCAGGTCGAGATGATCGGACCCGATCTGAAAGTCGTCCTTCGAAAGGGGGCGCTCTGATGTTTACAGGAATCGTAGAAGAAATTGGTTCGGTCAAAGCGGTGAAACGAAACGGTCCGTCTTTGCGGCTCGTCCTATCGGGGGCAAAGGTGCTCGATGACGTAAAAATCGGCGACAGCATTTCGGTAAATGGGATTTGTTTGACGGTCACAACGTTTGACGCGTCGACATTCGCCGTTGATGTGATGCCAGAGACACTGAAAGCATCCAGTCTAGATGGGGTGAAGCCAGGGACGCGCGTCAATCTCGAACGGGCGATGCCTGCGAACGGACGATTCGGCGGGCATTTCGTGTCCGGGCATGTTGACGGCGTCGGGCGCATCACCAAGAAGCGTCCAATCGCGAATGCCGTATATGTCGACATTCAATGCGACCCTTCGCTTCTTTCATACATCGTGCCGAAGGGATCGATTTCGGTGGACGGGACGAGTCTGACCGTATTCGACGTATCCGAACGTGGGTTTACGCTGTCGTTGATCCCGCACACGTATAGTGAGACTGTTCTCGGGTCGAAGCACGTCGGTGAACCTGTCAATTTGGAATGTGACCTGTTGGCAAAATATATGGAAAAACTAGTCGGACAGTCGAAGATGACACTCGAATCTTTGGTATCACAAGGTTATGGGAAGGCGGGATGGTAATGTTTGATTCGATTGAACGGGCCATTGAGGAATTAAGACGCGGACGTCCGATCATCGTCGTCGATGACGAGAATCGTGAGAATGAAGGTGACTTTGTCGTGCTTGGTGACAAGATGACACCCGAGACGATGAACTTTTTAATCACGGAAGGGAAAGGACTCGTCTGTGCGGCCGTCGCCGAAGAAGTGGCGGCACGCCTTGAGCTTGAACCAATGGTGACGAATAGCACGGACCCGCATGGTACGGCGTTCACAGTCAGCGTCGATCATATCGATTCGACGACAGGCATCTCGGCAAGCGAGCGCTCCCACACCGTTCGTGAATTAGCGAACCCGTCATCACGTCCCTCTGACTTTCAACGACCGGGACATCTCTTCCCGCTCATCGCCAAAAAAGGAGGGGTCTCGGTTCGTCGTGGTCACACGGAAGCATCCGTCGATTTGGCACGACTTTCAGGCAGTGAGCCGGTAGCCGTCATCTGTGAAATCATTCGAGAAGACGGGGAGATGGCCCGCGTCCCGGACTTGGTTGAAGTCGCAAAGCGTCATGATTTGGCGTTCATCACAATCGAAGAATTGGTTCGATATATGGAGACGAGCCTTGTCACGCGGGAAGCGGACGTGTCACTCCCTTCATCGAAAGGGACGTTTCGAATGATCGGATATGAGAACCGATTCGACCGACAAGAGCATGTGGCACTCGTGACCGAGACGCTTACAGACATCCCGCTCGTTCGGATCCATTCCGAATGTTTGACGGGAGACGTCTTTGGGTCGTTCCGATGTGACTGTGGTCCGCAACTTGATGCAGCCATCGAGAGAATCGAACAGGAGTCGGGCATTGTCCTTTATATGCGTCAGGAAGGGCGAGGAATCGGACTCGTGAACAAACTGAAAGCCTATGCCTTACAAGAGGAAGGGTTGGATACGGTCGAGGCGAACGAGGCACTCGGATTCCATCCCGACATGCGTGACTATCGTGTCAGTGCGGCGATGCTCCGTGACCTCGGGGTGAGCCGTGTCCGACTCATGACGAACAACCCTGAAAAAGTCGATGCCTTGGAATCATGTGGCATCACCGTCGTCGAGCGTGTCCCGCTTCACGTCGGTGCGCACGAAGCGAATGAATCATATCGTATGACGAAACAACTCAAAATGAACCATATTGGAGGATAAATGAGATGACATATACATTTGAAGGTAATTTAGTAGGAGAAGGCTTAAAGATTGGAATCGTCGTCGGTCGATTCAACGACTTGATCACGATGCGTCTTCTAGACGGTGCGAGAGATGCATTGAAGCGTCATGGCGTGAAAGAAGAGGACGTGTCACTCGCATTCGTCCCGGGTGCGTTTGAGCTCCCGCTTGTGGCGAAAAAAATGGCGATGAGTCAAAAATATGATGCGGTTATCACGCTAGGGGCCGTCATCCGTGGCGCGACGCCACACTTTGATTACGTGTGTAACGAAGCGGCGAAAGGAATCGCGCAAGCGAGCTATCAATCGGAGGTCCCGGTCATCTTTGGCGTATTGACGACGGAGACGATCGAGCAGGCGATTGAACGGGCTGGTACGAAAGCGGGAAATAAAGGCTGGGAAGCAGCAACATCAGCCATTGAAATGGCGAACTTGTTAAAGCAAGTTTGATGAAGAACCGGGTGCATCGTCGCCCGGTTTTTCAATTGGGATAAGCAGGGTAAAAAGACTGAAAATTGGGTAAAATAAACTCATGGAACGATTGCATATATTCCAGACAAAAGGGAGGTTTGGCACATGGCAACTTCGCATGAATCATTGACGTTACAGTTACAACAACAAGAGCGACTCCATCACCTGCTTTCGTCACTCCTCAATCGCTTTTTAACAACAGAGATTGCGGATTTCAAAAAGCGGGTTGACCAGTCGCTAGCCGAACTCGGACATTATTTCGCGGTCGACCGCGTCTATGTCTTCGATTACGATTTCACGAATCAGGTTTGTCACAACACGTTCGAGTGGTGCGCCGAGGGCATCACCGCCGAGATGGACAATCTTCAAGACGTGCCGATCGACGTGTTGCCCGAATGGGTCAACACTCACGTGGCAGGCGAGACGATGTACATTCCCCGCGTGGCAGATTTACCAGAAACTAGTGTCGTCCGCGGGATTCTCGAACCGCAGTCGATTCAAAGCTTGCTGGCGGTCCCGATGATGCAAGGCAAGACGTGCCAAGGGTTCGTCGGATTTGATTCCGTCGTCTCGGAGCGAACGTACACGGAATACGAGCAACAGGCACTGCAAGATTTCAGTAATGCCCTTCTTGGTGCGGTCGAACGGCACCGGATCGAAGCGGGACGGGAAGAAGCACAGCGTATCCTCGCCGAGCGGGAAAAAGAAATGATCGATTATCAAGAGGGGCTCGTCCGGACGTTGTTACGGCTGTCCGCACTCCGTAACAATGAGACGGGGAACCATATCGAGCGGGTACAAGATTTGTCGACGCTCTTTGCGACGATTTTATATGACCATCATCACCCGGACGTGTCGCCACTCTTCATCGAAGGGATTCGACTTGCGGCACCGCTTCATGACATCGGGAAGATTTCTGTACCAGATTCGATCTTATTGAAGGCGAATAAGTTATCCGACCAAGAATGGGTCTTCATGAAAGATCATGTGCGCGTCGGGGGTGAAGTGTTGAAGGATCTCCAGATACAGTTCCCTCAAAACTACTTTATCCAAATGGCCTATCAGATCGCGCTCTATCATCATGAGCGTTGGGACGGGACAGGATATATCAAAGGGTTGAAGGGAGAGGAAATTCCACTCGCGGCCCGAATCGTCACCATCATCGACGTCTATGACGCGTTACGGACGGTTCGCCCGTATAAACCTGCTTTCTCCCATGACGATACGATTGTCGCGATGAAAGACATGAAAGGGGCGTTCGATCCGACGCTGTTTGACCTGTTCTTGCTCCATCAAGAAGAGATCGCCATCATGTTCGAGCAGACATTTAAAGCACACTGAAAAAAGAGACGTTCCCTTGGGAACGTCTCTTTTTGATTAGAATGTCTCAGATGTTGTCTTCGCTTGCATGTGGAGTTGGATGTAGTCCGGTCCACCTGCTTTTGAATCCGTACCTGACATGTTGAATCCACCGAACGGCTGATAGCCAACGATTGCGCCTGTGCATCCACGGTTGAAGTAAAGGTTCCCAACGTGGAAGTTTTGACGAGCGTATTCTTGATTCATACGGTCACGTGTGAGTACCGCACCTGTCAAGCCGTATTCTGTGTTGTTCGCGATGTCAATCGCTTCTTTGAAGTCTTTCGCTTTTGTGAAAGCGACGACTGGTCCAAAGATCTCTTCTTGCATGAGACGTGCTTTCGGGTCGACGTCTGCGACGACCGTCGGCTCGATGAAGTAGCCTGTTGAGTCATCGGCGTTTCCACCTGCGACGATGCGTCCTTCTTCTTTTGCCACATCGAAGTACGATGTGATTTTCTTGAAGGCTGCTGCGTCGATGACAGGTCCCATGAAGTGTTCGTTCTTCTCTGTGTTTCCGACAGAGAGTTCGTTCGTGAGTTCGACGACGCGGTCAAGTACCGTATCATAAACGCTGTCGACGATGACGGCACGTGAACAAGCTGAACATTTCTGACCTGAGAAACCAAATGCCGATTTGACGATCGATTGTGCTGCGAGTTCGAGATCCGCTGACTCGTCAACGACGATTGTATCTTTTCCGCCCATCTCTGCGATGACGCGTTTGAGCCAGATTTGACCTTCGTTCAACTTAGAAGCTCGTTCGTTGATGCGGAGTCCCACATCACGCGATCCTGTGAAGCTGATGAAACGAGTTTTCGGATGGTCGACGAGGTAGTCTCCAACTTCTGCACCAGGTCCTGGGATGAAGTTGAGGACACCTTTTGGAAGACCTGCTTCTTCCATCACTTCCACGAATTTCGCAGCAACGATTGGTGTCGTTGAAGCTGGCTTCAAGAGAATCGTGTTACCGGCAACGATTGCCGCAACAGCTGTACCGGCCATGATTGCGAACGGGAAGTTCCATGGGCTGATGACGATCCCGACCCCGAGTGGGATGTAGTCATAACGGTTGTATTCGCCTGGACGGCTCTCGACTTTCTTACCAGGTTTGAGCTCGAGCATCTGACGTGCATAGTATTCCATGAAGTCGATTGCTTCTGCTGTGTCCGCATCTGCTTCGTTCCATGGCTTACCAGCTTCTTTGACGAGGTAAGCTGAGAACTCGTGCTTGCGTTTGCGGACGATGTTCGCTGCTTTGAACAAGACGTCTGCGCGGACGGCTGGGTCCACATGGCGCCATGAGTCAAATGCTGTGAGTGCTTCTTGCATCGCACGTTCTGCGAGCTCTTGGTTTGCTTTTGAGACGCGACCAATCACTTCTTCTTTGTTCGCTGGGTTGTAAGACGTGATTTTTCCTTCCGTCGTAACCTTTTCCCCACCGATTACGAGCGGATAGTCTTTCCCGAGCTCACCGTTCACTTTCTCGATTGCCGCTTGGATTGCATCGGCATTCTCTTTTTGTGTAAAGTCTGTGAATGGTTCATGTTTGTATGGAATCATTCTCGTTCCCCCTTAAAGTGATGTTGAGCGTTAAAGCGCTTACGTCTGTATTGTATCGAAATTATCGTAGAAATCCTAGTGAAACAATTTTCCAGAAATACATGCCATTGGAGCGACGATTCGAGACATGGTAGGATGGGGGAGAACACGGCTTTAGAAAGGACGAACAACATGAGAAAATGGCTCATTCCGCTCCTCCTCGTCTTCACGCTCGGGGCATGTGGGAACGACGAAGAGACGGTTATAGAAGAAACGAAACGCGCATTGCCGGATGCTGTCACGGAAGTGTATGCGGATTATCAAACGGCGCTCGAATCGGGCGATGCCGAGGCGCTCGCAGCCATCGACTACGCGGGTCGCTTGACTGACATTCCGGCGACCGGTGCCGTCACGCGTCAGCTTGCCCCGGGGGACATCTATGAGAGTTGGGTCAACGAAGACGAAGACGTGGCGTTTCTCGTCCATGAAATGGTCGACCAAGACGGCAATCCGCTCCCGAACCGGCTCAGTAAAGTCGCTGTGAAAGAAGGTGACGATTGGTCGCTCGTCATCACGCCGACTGCGTTACCAGAGGACGTCATCGCCGAAGTCGGAGAGCTCCTCATCGGGATACAGGCAAACGAATATGGGGTCAACGCAGAAGCGAACGCGCGTCTTGCAGAGGTTCCAGAAGATGAGGCGGGACCGATCTATGACCGAGTCAACGCACAGACCGACTATACGGCGCTCGAGGCGGACAATAACGTTTTTCTCTTGATGGCGGAGACGTTGACGGTCGAAGAGAACCAAGCGATCATGGCCGATTATTTTAAAGCATATGAGACGTGGTATACCGACAATGAAGAGACGCTTCAAAAAGCGGCCGCCACTGAAGATCCAATCGAGTATATCGAAGTTCTCGATTCATTGAAGACAAAATTAGAGGAAGCGATCGATGGCTTCGACGAACAACTCGTCGATCCGTCGTTCGGTTAAGGAGGAAAACAGATGCTCGCACCTACATTTTCATTACCGAACCAAAATGGAGAGACAGTCTCACTGAAAGATTATTTAGGCAAGAAAGTCGTTTTGTATTTTTATCCTCGTGATTCGACACCGGGTTGCACGACGGAAGCGTGTGATTTCCGTGATGCGATGCCGAAGATGGAAGGCGCGGTCGTCATCGGGATTTCAGCGGATAGCAAAAAGAAACACCAGAACTTTATCGCGAAGAATGAGTTGCCGTTCGACTTGCTCGTCGACGAAGAACATGAAGTATCTGAATTGTACGGCGTTTGGCAATTGAAGAAGAATTACGGGAAAGAGTATTACGGCATCGTCCGTTCGACGTTCCTGATCAATGAGGACGGCCACATTCAAGAAGAGTGGCGGAACGTCAAAGTGAAGGGACACGTTGAAGAAGTCGTGTCTGCCATTCGTTCGTAAAATGAGCAAAAGCGGTATCAGACTGTAGACAACATAGGTCTACAGTCTTTTTTTGACCAATCCAGGCATGGGTTGCTTTTCTAGGGGCAAACAGGGAGCCGCATCGCGACTTTCGGTCGTTGCTGGGTCTCCCTTTGCTTGCTATTCCCTCGGGAGTCTCGCCTGCCCGTAATTGGTCATTGCTCTCAAGCCGCCACGAGCGTTTTTTTCTTTTGGGACGAATCAATTTCTCGTTGAGATTCAGTCTATCGATCAACGATTCGTATGGATTGTAAAATCGCTGCTTCTGGATTCTGAGATATATTACAATCATATTTCGAAATAAATTTTAAGAAGCTCTTAAGAACAAGGGTTCAGGGAAAATATTACAATTATATAACGCGTTGAAAACGCTTTCTTTCAGTGGTGTACCTTGACTCGATTGTGAATGTTCTGAAAAATATAGGGAGAGCGCTCAAATCAAGAACGTAGGAGGAGAGCAACACAGTGAATCAAATTGAAAGTTGGCTGTCGAGTTTATCAAATCTCGTATGGGGGCCACATTTATTAATCTTACTCGTCGGGACAGGAATCTTCCTGACCGTCCGTCTCGGCTTTATTCAAGTGACGAGGCTTGGTGTTGGCTTGAAAGAGGCCTTTATTCCAAAGAATGAGAAACCGAAGAAAAAACAACGTGGGGACATCTCGCATTTCCAAGCATTGATGACGGCATTGGCGGCCACGGTCGGTACCGGAAACATGGTCGGTGTCGCGACGGCAATCGTCCTCGGGGGACCAGGCGCAGTCGTTTGGATGTGGTTATCCGGTTTTGTCGGAATGGCGACGAAATATGCGGAGGCCATCCTGGCGGTCAAATATCGTGTCGTCGATGAACGAGGCGAAATTGCCGGTGGACCGATGTATTACTTAGAACATGGGTTAAAGAAAAAGTGGCTCGGCATGTTGTTTGCCTTATTCGCATCAGTCGCAGCTTTTGGGATTGGGAACGGGGTACAGACGAACTCGATCAGTCTCGCCTTGAACAATTCGTTCAACGTCCCAATGGTTGTGACAGGGATCGTCATGATGGCGGTCACGGCATTCGTCATTTTAGGTGGCGTTAAATCGATCGGGAAAGTCGTCGGAATCTTCGTCCCGTTCATGATTTTTGCATATGTCGGAAGCGGGCTCGTGATTCTCATCATGAACCTTGAATTGGTACCGGGTGCCTTATCGACGATGTTCTCGAGCACATTTAGTGCCGAAGCCATCGGTGGGGGTGCGTTAGGTGCCGCGATTCGCTACGGGGTCGCGCGCGGTGTGTTCTCTAACGAGGCAGGACTTGGATCTGCACCGATTGCGGCCGCGGCAGCGAAGACCGACTTCCCGGGACGACAAGCACTCGTCTCGATGACACAGGTGTTGATTGATACGCTCATCGTTTGTTCAATTACCGGACTCACGATTGTCATGGGTGGTCAATATACGGAGGGGCTCGAAGGGATTGCCTTGACGCAAGCATCATTCGCCTATTTCCTAGGACCGATTGGTGAAATCATCGTGACGGTCTCACTCGTCTTCTTCGCCTATTCGACCGTCCTTGGCTGGTGTTATTACGGGGAACGTTCCGCATACTATTTACTCGGGGAAAAAGTGATCGTCCCGTATCGTGTCCTCTATATTTTAGTCGCAGGACTCGGTGCGATGACGACGAACTTGAACTTGATTTGGTCCATCTCGGATGTGTTCAACGGTCTCATGGCGATTCCGAACTTGATTGGACTCTTGTTCCTGTCGGGTGTCGTCGTCGCCGAGACAAAACGATTCGAACTCGAACGAAAAAAAGAAGCGGTGCAATCTGCCGCCTAATGAGAAACCCGCCGAACAGCACGTGTCGGCGGGTTTTTGTCATACCTTGAATTGGCGAATCAATGAATCGAGTTCTTCCATCTTTTGCTGTGACTGTTCGGTCGCACGGTTCAATTCAGCGAAGCGATCGACGGACATCGTCACTTTTTCAGCAATCTCCTGAGTCCCGAGCGCACCATTGTTGACGGTCGTTGCCACGTCTTGAATGACGCCGATCATATTCGACGTCAATAGCTCAAGCTCACCCGCGGCAGCGGCGAACTCGGTCGCCGTCGTCTCAAAACGTCCCGCGTCCTCGCTATATTGGCCGGCCGCCTCCTCGAGTTGGTCATAGTCTTTCAACACGTTCGTATCGAGGAAGTGAAGCATTTGACCTGAGCTCTCATTCAAATGATCGACCGAATGGAGGACGGTCGTCGAGATGGCCTGGATGCGTTCGACGGTCGCCCGGCTTGTCTCGGCAAGTTTTCGAATCTCATCAGCGACAACGGCGAATCCACGCCCGGCCTCACCGGCACGTGCTGCCTCAATCGAAGCGTTGAGGGAGAGGAGGTTCGTTTGAGCAGCGATGTCGAGAATATCGTTCGTGAGCGTTGCGATTTCACGGACAGCTTTGGCGTCTTGCATCGCTTTCTCTAAGTTCGTGCGTGTCGACTGCAGAACGCTGATGGCGTTCTCTTTCGCTTCCACCGCATGTGATTTCAGAGAGAGGGCGCGTTCATCAATCTGTTTGGCTTCAACTTTTCGCTCATCAGCCATCGTCACGATATGATGAATCGTCCGTTCCATATCTGACGCAGACGCGTTCATCTCTTGCGCGCTCGCGGCCGTCTGTTGCATGCCGGCGGTCAAGTCTTCCGTTGTCGCCGCAGTCGTCGTCATATACGTATCGAGTTCTTTCAATTCGTCATACATATGGTTAGATTGTTTCGTCACGCCCGTTGTCACATCGTTCACTTGCAGAATCAACTGACGCAAGTTGGCGATGAACTGATTGAAGTCACGAGCAAGTCCGGCGAACTCGTCACGACGCTTCACGGGAATTGACGTCGTCAAATCACCTTCGCTCGTCGCGAGTTCACGCATCTTCGTCTTGAACTCTTTGAGTGGTTCAAAGATCGAACGGAAGATGAAGAGCATCATGAGGATTGTCATGACGGCCGCGACGCCGAGAACGATGAGGAGTGTCAGCTGAACCTGTTCAAACATCTCAGCCGCTGCGGCTGTGTCCGTTTGAATCTCTTCACGATTCAAGTTGACGAGAAGTCCGAGAGAGTTCGAAAGGGTGTCCGCGCTTGTGGTAGCCGTATCGCGAATGTAAATTTCGGCTGCTTCTGTTCCTTCCTCATTGGAAATGCGGATGAGTTCGTTCATGATTGTTTGGAAGTTGTTCCAGTTCGCGCTAGCTTCATCGAAGAGTCGTTGATCCTCTTCCATGATAATTGTCGCTTCATAACCATCCATCCGCTGTTCTAAAATCGCAACGGATGCTTGGATGTCTCGCTCGATATTTTGTTTTGTCACCGCATCGTCGACGAGGGCGTGACGAAGCAAGTGACGACGGAGTTCGAGCAATTGTTTATCGACTTGATGGATTTGGTCCATCCCTGGTACCCAGGAGACGGTCATATCATGTTGTGCTTCCTTTTCTAAGTTCAAAGCATACCAAGAGTAACCGCTTACACCGAGGAGCAAAACGAACATGATGCTGAATGCGGTGATCAGTTTATTTCGGATCGACATATGATTCCTCCTTAACGAATCGTTTCTATACATAAGCATAATCAGAATCGCGCTCCGACCGTATAGCTGATTTTGAAAGCGGGTCAATATTCGGGAAGGATTCCCCTAGTTTGATAAAAATGAGACAATTTAGAACAAGATAGATTTCCTTTTTTGTCTTATGAAAAAGTGGTATGATAATGAACGATGTATTGAAAACTGTTGGAGGTGGGAATTTTGGCTCGTATTACAGAAGCTGAAGTTCGGCACGTCGCCGGACTTGCCCGACTTGCGATCACGGATGAAGAAGTGACGCACTTCACGGAGCAATTGACAAAAATTCTCGAGTTCGCCGAGCAACTCGATGAGCTGGATACAACGGGCGTCGAACCGACGACCCATGCCCTAGATTTGAAAAACGTACTACGCAAAGACGAGGTTCGTCCATCGCTTCCACGTGAGGAAGTCGAACGGATGGCACCTGACTGGGAGAACGGTCAAGTCCGTGTCCCTGCGGTCTTTGAGTAAGGAGGCCTTTCATGAGTTTATTTGACCACGGTGTAGCAAAACTGCATACGCTATTAAAAGAAGGCGAAGTCACGGTCACGGACCTCGTCAAAGAGTCGTTCGACCGCATCGAAGCGACAGATGACAAAATCGGTGCGTTTTTGACGCTCAACGAAGATGCGTTCGAGCAAGCGAAACGCATGGATGAGCTCGCCAAAACATCAGATAACCCGCTCTTCGGGATGCCAATCGGTGTGAAAGACAACATCGTCACAAAAGGGATGCGCACGACATGTGCCTCGACGTTCCTCGAGAACTTCGTCCCGGCCCACGATGCGACAGTCGTCGAGCGTCTTCATGACGCTGGTGCCGTCACAATCGGGAAGTTGAACATGGACGAGTTTGCAATGGGTTCATCGAACGAGAACTCGGCGTTCAAACCGGTCCGTAACCCATGGGACCCGACACGTGTACCAGGAGGTTCTTCAGGCGGTTCAGCGGCATCGGTCGCAGCTGGACAAGTCCTCTTTAGCCTTGGTTCGGATACGGGTGGTTCGATTCGTCAACCGGCCGCGTATTGCGGTGTCGTCGGAATGAAACCGACATACGGTCTCGTCTCACGCTTCGGCCTCGTTGCCTTCGCGTCTTCACTTGACCAAATCGGTCCGCTCACGCGTACCGTTGAAGACAATGCTTACTTATTGAATACGATTGCGGGACACTGTGACATGGATTCGACGTCAGCCGAGGTCGAGGTGCCGGACTATACGGCAGCGCTCAACCAAGATTTGACGGGTATGAAGTTTGCCCTCCCGGAAGAGTTCATGGCAGAAGGCGTCGCGCCAGGCGTCCGTGAACAGATTGAAAAAGCGATTGAGACGCTCAAGTCTCTCGGTGCGACGATTGAGACGGTCTCGATTCCGTCCGTGAAGTACGCGCTCTCGGCTTACTACTTGCTCGCCTCATCAGAAGCCTCTTCGAACTTGGCTCGTTTCGACGGGATCCGTTACGGACGTCGTGCCGAAGCGGACACGCTCGACGAAGTGTTCACGTATTCGCGTGAACAAGGTTTCGGTGACGAGGTCAAACGCCGGATCATGCTTGGGACGTATGCACTCAGCTCTGGTTATTACGATGCGTTCTATAAGAAAGCACAACAAGTCCGTACCCTCATGAAGCAGGACTTCGCGAAAGTGTTCGAGGAGTACGATGCCATCGTTGGACCAACGGCACCGACGACAGCGTTCAAACTCGGCGAACAGCTCGACGATCCGCTCACGATGTATGCGAACGATATCATGACGATTCCGGTCAACTTGGTCGGTATCCCGGCGATCTCGGTCCCGGCAGGTCTCTCAGAAGGTCTTCCGGTCGGTCTTCAAATTATCGGGAACTACTTTGATGAATCAACACTTTACCGCGTGGCCCATGCTTTTGAACAAGCAAACGGCGGTTTCAAGATGCCACAGCTCTAAGGAGGACGTACGATGAACTTTGAAACGATCATCGGGATCGAGGTGCACGCCGAGCTGAGCACGAAGTCGAAGATTTGGTGTGGCTGCTCACGCACTTACGGTGCCGAAACGAATACACAGACGTGTCCGATTTGTCTCGGACACCCGGGCGTCTTGCCTAAATTGAACGAAGAAGCGGTCAACCTCGCCATCAAAGCGGCGATGGCACTCAACTGTGAGATTGCGACAGATACAAAGTTTGACCGTAAGAACTACTTCTACCCAGACACGCCAAAAGCGTACCAAATCTCGCAATTTGACAAGCCAATCGGTTCAAACGGCCACGTCGACGTCGAAGTCGATGGCGAGATGAAACGATTCCGCATCGAGCGCGTGCACTTGGAAGAAGATGCTGGGAAGATGAACCACACGGGCGAGAAGCACTCGGTCGTAGACTTCAACCGGACCGGCTCACCGCTCATCGAGATTGTCAGTGAAGCAGATATGCGTTCACCAAAAGATGCGGTCGCATACCTCGAACGTTTGAAAGAAGTCCTTTCGTTCGCTGGCGTCTCGGACGTCAAGATGGAAGAAGGGTCGCTTCGCTGTGACTGTAACATCTCGGTCCGTCCATTCGGGCAAGAGAAGTTCGGCACGAAGACAGAGCTCAAGAACTTGAACTCGTTCTCGAACGTCTTGAAAGCACTCGACTTTGAAGAGACGCGTCACCGTAAATTGCTCCTCTCAGGTGGCGTCATGCGTCAAGAGACGCTCCGCTACGACGAGGCAGCGAAAAAGACGATTCTCATGCGTGTCAAAGAAGGGGCAGCGGACTACCGCTACTTCCCAGAACCGGACCTCGTCCGTCTCGAAATCGATGAGGTGTGGAAAGAGCGCATTCGCGCGACGATTCCAGAGATGCCGGCAGCACGTCGTGAACGCTACATGAGCCAATACGGTCTCTCGGCATACGACGCGAAAGCTCTCACGTCGACGCGTGAGTTCTCGGACTTCTTCGAAGCGACGACAGCGGCTGGAGCTGAACCGAAGGCAGCAGCGAACTGGCTCATGGGTGAAGTACTCGGTCACTTGAACAAGTCGAATGAAACGGTCGAAACGATGAAGTTGACGCCAGAAGCACTCGCAGAACTCATCCGCTTGATCGCGGAAGGGACGATTTCATCGAAGATTGCGAAGCGTGTCTTCACAGCGATGATGGAAGAAGGCGCAGAGCCGAAAGCGTATGTCGAAGCGAACGGTCTCGCCCAAATCTCGGACGAGAACTTACTCCGCGGCTACATCCTCGAATTGTTCGAGGCACACCCGCAAATGATCGAAGACTTCAAGAACGGGAAAGACCGTGCGAAAGGCTTCATCATCGGGCAAATCATGAAACAGACGAAAGGGATGGCGAACCCGGCACTCCTCGATGGCTTGTTCCACGAAGAGATCGCGAAACGCTAAGCAGGCGGCGAGACACTTGTGTCTCGCTTTTCGCTCGAGTTGAGCACAGGGGAGAGAATCAATATGCAACGGAAACGTGCGCGGGTCATTTATAACCCGACATCTGGTAAAGAAGTGATCAAACGGGAACTCCCGTACATTTTGAACCGCCTCGAGGATGCGGGTTATGAGACGTCGACGTATGCGACGAAAGCGATTGGTGATGCCACGCTCGAAGCAAAACGGGCCTCAGCGGCCGAGTTCGACCTCATCATCGCCGCAGGTGGAGACGGGACATTGAATGAAGTCATCTCAGGGCTCGCACCGCTTGAGAATCGTCCGACGATCGGTCTCATTCCGGTCGGGACGACGAACGACTTTGCCCGGGCGATGCGGATTCCATTGAGCGTCGTCGGCGCACTCGACGTCATTTGTGACGGGTTCGAGATGCCGGTCGACCTCGGTGAGATCGAAGGCGAGAAAGGTGATATCCACTACTTCATCAATATCGCCGGCGGTGGAATCATGACCGAGCTCTCGTATGAGGTGCCATCGAAGTTGAAGACGGCACTCGGACAGCTCGCGTATTACGTGAAGGGAATGGAGAAACTGCCACTCATCAAACCGACGTACATCGAGCTCGAGCACGATGAAGGGACATTCCAAGGCGAAGTCATGGTCTTCCTCACATCGAACTCGAATTCAGTCGGTGGATTTGAAAAAATCTCACCGCACGCGTCGTTGAATGACGGGTTGTTCGACTTATTTATCCTTCGGAAATGTAACTTGTTTGAATTCATCCATGTCGTCCGTCTTCTCCTCCGAGGGGAACATTTGTCGAGCTCGCTCGTCGAACATGTGAAGACGAGCCGCGTCAAGATGAAGACGACCGAGCCAATGAGTCTGAACATCGACGGGGAGTATGGCGGGGAGTGTACAGGTGAGATGCGGAACTTATTCCGTCACTTGACGGTGCTCGCACCGAACGCCCGGATCCGCGAGATGGAAGAGTTAAATGCACAATATGAACGCGAACAGATGATCAAGCAATTGTTCAATGTTTCGCTCGATAAAGCAGAGTGAAAAGATAGGAATGACGACATCAGTCATTCCTATTTGTAATGGAAGGAGCATTCGTATGCTACCAGTGAAAAAGAATGATCGTCTCGATGTCCATGTCCACGACCTGACCCATGAAGGAGCGGGTGTGGCACGTGTCGATGGCTATACGCTGTTCGTCCCGAACGCATTACCAGGAGAGACGGTCGAAATCGTCGTGACGAAGACGAACAAGCAGTACGGGTTCGCCCGATTGTTGAATGTGAAAGAAGCGAGTGCCGACCGCGTCGAGCCACCGTGCCCGATCTTTTATCAATGTGGCGGCTGCCAGCTGCAACACTTCAGCTATGAAGGACAACTTCGCCAGAAACGGGAACGCGTCGTCGATGCGCTGAAGCGTCTCGGCCAGTTCGATGTACCGGTACATGACACGATTGGGATGCCAGAACCTTGGCGCTACCGCAACAAGGCACAAGTCCCGTTCAAACAAGAAGGGGACCGTCTCGTCTCAGGGTTCTATCGTCCTCGTTCGCATGACATCGTCGAGATGAGCGAGTGTTTGATTCAAGATGAGCGCAATGACAAGGCAATCCAAGTCGTCCGTGATGTATTGGATGCACGTGGCGTGCCAGCATATGACGAGAAGACAGGACGTGGGGTCATCCGTCATGTCATGGCCCGCTACGGATACCATTCGGGTGAACTCATGATCGTCCTCATCACGAAGACGACGAAATTAAAAGGCGTGAATGAGATTGTCACTGACATCGTCGAGCGTCTCCCGGACGTGACGTCGATCATGCAAAACGTCAACCCGGACAAGACGAACGTCATCCTCGGGGCGACGAACAAATTGCTATACGGCCATGAGACGATTGAGGATAAAATCGCAGGACTGACGTTCACGATTTCCCCGCACTCGTTCTTCCAAGTCAACCCGGTCCAAACGGAGAAGTTGTACGGCAAAGCACTGGAGTACGCACAGCTGTCAGGTACGGAGCAAGTCGTCGATGCGTATTGTGGCATCGGGACGATCAGCCTCTTCCTCGCCCGGAAGGCGGCTCATGTGTATGGCGTCGAAGTTGTCCCGGAAGCGATTGAGGACGCGAAACAAAATGCGCTCGTCAATGAGATTGATAACGTGACGTATGCATGTGGAGCGGCCGAAGATGTGCTCCCGCAGTGGAAGAAAGATGGCGTGAATCCAGACGTCATCGTCGTCGATCCGCCGCGTAAAGGATGTGCCGAGTCGTTCCTCGAGACAATGGTCGAGATGGGACCGAAGCGAATCGTGTACGTCTCATGTAACGTCGCGACACAGGCACGCGATATGCGTTACCTCGCAGACCGTGGGTATCGCTTGAAGGAAGTGACACCGGTCGACATGTTTCCACATACGGCACATGTGGAGACGGTGGCTTGGATGGAGAAAGAAGAGTAAGAGATTTGAGAGGGTCCTTGTCCTATCGCTTATCGCGAAAAGGCAGGACCTCTTTTTCTGAAGATATATGTTGATTTGATATGTACCCAGATAGTTAGTATACTTATAGTAAGTAAACGAACTATGTGGTGTGGGAAGTAATGATTCTTTGATCAGACCAAAGAATGTTAAGAACGAAACAAAGAAGGTGATTGTTTGGAGAATTTGTCTTATCTGTTGATTAAGTCTTCCCGATTTTTAAAAGGAACGTTAGACAAACGATTGCAAGAGTATGATTTAACAGCTACGCAATTTTCGGTATTGAATCAAATCACGGGTCACAATGGGAACATCACGTCAGCAGAAGTCGCGCAGCGATTAGAGTCCGATCGACCGACCATCTCTGCAATCATCAATAGGCTTGAAAGAGACGGCTTCGTTGAAAAAGTGCAAAATCCACATGACAAGCGATCTGCGTACCTCAAGCTGAACGAAGAGACATTGAAACTCGTAGACGAGCTGAGACGTATTTCTGATGAAGTGAATGAAATGGTATTTGAAGCGTTCACTAAAGAGGAAGTGGCTAACATGAAAGAATATTTAGTCAAACTGATGAAACGCTTTGATGACATGTGATTCGATGCAAAGAGAAATCGTTTTATTCTGATGAAGGAGGAAGAATCATGGGGTTCATTCAAGATTTTTCACCGATATTCAAGAGGCACGACATCATCTTTGAGAAACACCACAATGAAGTTGGAGATATTCACACTTTCATTTTTCGTTCAGCTCAGCGGATTGACTGGAAAGCCGGGCAACATGGTGCATTCACAATCACTCACGACAAAATCACAAAACCGACTCGAGCCTTCAGCATCGCATCCACTGCCGAAGATGGATACATCGAGATTTCAACTAGAGTGGGAGAGAATCCGAGCGAGTTCAAACAAGCCTTGTTGAATCTAGAACCTGGCATGAAAATGAGCATGAGAGGACCTTTCGGTGGTTTTTATATCCATGATAAAAAGCCGACTGTGCTCATTGCTGGCGGGATTGGGATCACACCGTTCAAGTCCATCGTAAGGCACGTGTTTCACGATAAAGGGATGGCTCCTGAAAAACTGCATTTGCTCTATATGGATCAAAAAGAAACGTTTCTCTACAAGGACGAGTTTGACAACATGAAGGAGGGGAATCCATTTACTGTTGAGTATGTAACGGAGAGAGAAGATTTGCATGTGTCAATCGAGAAATACGTTCAGACATATCACAATGCTGGCAACTATTTTGTGGTCGGCTCACCAGCGATGACAAAATCAATCGCAACACGTCTGAAAGATAAAGGCATACGAAAGAAAAATATCATCAAGGACACGTTCATCGGATACTAAGCGTAAAAAATATGGATGACAAGGAGTGAAGGATTGATGGGTTCAATTCTCGTGACTGGAGCGACGGGTAATGTAGGGAAACATGTCGTCAACTATTTGAACGGACGAGATTCAGACGTTGTGGTGGCTGGGAATCACATACAAGAGTTAGAAAAGAGCTATCCGGGCATAAAAGCGGTCAAACTGGACTTCGAGGATCCGAGCACGTTTGAAGAGGCATTACATGGCGTCGACCGTGTGTTTTTGATGCGACCACCTCAGATTGGGGACGCTGAGGTCTTTCGACCGTTCGTTGGAGCGATGAAGGCACAATCCGTACGTCTCGTCTCATTTTTATCGTTGATGGGGGTTGAACGAAATCCATTCCCTCCCCACCATAAAATCGAAAAAATGATTGAGGAGGCATCGATTCCTTACGCACATATTCGTCCAGGTTTCTTTATGCAGAATTTAACCGGTGTCCATGCCGAGGAGATTAGAAAGGATCGTGAGATTTTCATTCCTGCCGGTAACAGTAAGGTGAGTTTTATCGATGCTGAAGATATCGGCAAAGCAATCGCTCATGTTCTCCTACACCCTCACGCTCATCAACATGTGGCTTATACGTTGACAGGTCCTGAAGCACTCGATTACGTAGACATCGCCAACCAACTGACTCTATTGACTGGGAAAAAAATCACCTATGCCAAGCCGAGTATGCTGCACTATCGTTCACACTATATCAACGAACGGGGACTTAGCCCGGAATACGTGAACGTGACAATGGCGCTTTATTTGATGACGCGCCTTGGCACAGCAAAGGCGGTCACACATACGTTCAAAGAATTGACAGGGGAAGAACCACGGACGTTTTTCGAGTTCGCAAAAGCTCACCTTCATGAGTTTGAGCGAAAAGCTGATTGAGATGCAACGAATCATCACATGCGCCTTTGGACGAACTTGTGTCACAATGAACCATCCCAGTCATTCGAGTTAACCATTTGACCTGAAGGAGGCGAACGGATGAATCGAGAGGAACAGATTCGTTTTGCGGCGTATCAAGTGATCGAGCTCGGAAAAATGCAAGTCGTCCCCGAAGTGTTCGCTACAGAATATGTCGCGCATGCAGGGGAACGGACGTATCAAGGACATGCATTCATTCGACGTTTCTCCAAACAGATGAAGACGGCGATTCCTGACGTCAAGGTGAAGAAAATTGAGGTACTCGTTCAGACGGAGAATACCGTCTCGTGGCAACGAACGCTGATCGGGACACATCGAGAAAACATGATGGGCATTCCTGCGAGCGGAAAACAGGTCGAATGGGTGGACATGGTCGTTTCCCGTTTCCAGGAGGGATTGATTGTTGAGGAATGGGTCGTCTCTGAACTGATGGGTGAGTTATTGGTGAAGCAACCTAAACAATGATGACGTAGGGGGAAAGTACTTATGCATGAGCATAAGTGCTTTTTTTAGTTACTAAAGAAACAAAGAGTATGTCTGATATGATGAATGTATGATCGAAAAACATATAGTCGGGGGAATGACATGAATATTCAACAGATGATGGAGTTCGAGATTGGGGAGGCGCTCGATAAACAGTTGACCGAGTTACTTGTGAAATCTTTTGAGCCACTTTATCCGAATCGCCGCTATTTCAAGCAACTGCCGCATCTTCGATTAATTGCATATGAAGACGAACAAATCATCGGACAAGTCGGTTTAGACTTTCGCATGATGAATATGAAGGGGAAACCGATTCACGTGCTCGGCATCATCGATTTATGCGTGAGGGAAGAAGCGCGTGGACGTGGGGTCGGACGGGAGCTAATGGAAAAAATCATTGCGCTTGGAGAAGAGTACTCAATCGACTTTCTCTTATTATTCGCAGACCGACCAGACCTTTACGAACGGGTCGGGTTTCATACAGTATCGAATACATGCACATGGCTTCAAATTGATGATGAGAATCAAACGACACGTGGGATTGGGGAAGCACGTTTTGAAGAATTAATGATTCGTCAGGCGGGAGACAAACGATGGACCGATGGAAAGCTCGATTTGCTCGGATACTTATACTAGGAGGGTCTAGATGAACCGTGAACAAGTGACAGACATGTATGAGATGTATGCACAAAAAATTGGTAATCGGAAACAAGTGTACGAAACGATTGCAAGCACCTTCGACGTGAAGCGGGCGCTTTATCCTGGAAGTCACGTCGATATCGCACCATCCCTTGTCGTCCCTCACGTCATCTATGTGGACAGTTTCAAAGGGACGATTCGGTTCTTCAAGTACCTCGAAAAGGTACAGGAATTGATTGATGAACGAAAAGAATATGATGAGCCGTGTACGATTGAATTCTTTGGTCAGGACTATATGCAGCCGCTCGACATCGAACCCGTCGATTTGATCATCTCGCAATATGCTGGATTTGTCGGTCAGGCGACGAAGGACTATTTGAAGCCGGGCGGCATCTTGCTCTGTAACGATAGTCACGGAGACGCGACGCTGGCACGATTTGATGAGGGGTTCGAATTGATTGCGGTCATGGGAAATGCGAATGAACTCGTTCAGGCGGGGCTCGACGAGTATTTCCAATTGCCGAAAGGGAAAGACGTCGATATCGCAGAAGTGAAGAAGACGATGAAAGGTCCTCGATATACGAAACAAGTGGAGAATTATGTGTTTCAGAAACGATTGTAAAAGGAGTGAATCCGAGACGGTCCACTCCTTTTGTAAAAAATTAATCACTCACATGCCCAGCCGTCGTTGTCACGATCCATCTTAGATTGATAGGCTGGATGATCGGAAGACACACCACCTGGGTAGGTTCCGCGTAAGTCTGTACAGTTTTGGAAATACTCAGAGGGTTGTGACGTTTGGGTATTCGATTCGGTCGATTTCGAAGCTTGCGCTTGTTGTTCAAGTTCCTGTTTTATTTTTGCGATGGCCGCTGCCGACTTTTCTTGCTCTTCTTTTCGTACCGAAGCAACTTCCTCCTCTAATTGTTGAGCAGCTTCTTCTTTTACGCGTTTCAACTCACTTTCGAACTCTTCACGTAATTTTGTTTCGGCTTCTGCTAGTTTCTGATTCGTTGATTCTTTAGCGTCCGTTAGTTGTTGACGTAAGTCTTCGTTTTCAGACAAATAGGAATCCAATTGATCTTGTAATTTTTCCTTCTCAGAATTGGCGGAACTCAATTTCTCCTCTACAATCGATAAATCTTGTTCGTACTCTTCAACTGGAATCGACTCTTCAAAACTACAAGACGCTAATAGAAGAACGGAAGAAAGGACTGAGAAAATGATGAAGAATCGAGAAGGAAATCGTGGCTGTTGACCGTAATTTTTCAGTAGAAAAGTAATCACAATAAGTAAAACCATTAGAAATAGCCCTATCACCCAAATAATTTCCATACTATATCCTCCTTTCATCTGCGATATCCAATACGACCCACTTATTTATATTTATTTTACCAGTTTTTCATTTTGTAAACGGAATGAACGATGTATGTTTTCAATTGATTATCGTTTTTTCAATTCATTGCTGATTATGGGATGTACATAAGGAAGGTGAGAAGTGAAATATCACGAAGAAGGTAAATATACAAAGGAGGAATTTGATGAAACAATATACGATTCGAAACCGAAACGTCCCGATTTCCCTGCATGACGCTGTCATCACGGAAGCGACCGTAACTGGTTCGATGATACGTCTCGTATTTGCAGATGGAATCCGTGATTTGTTCAAGAAAGAAGCGGTATGGACAGGATGTGCCACCGTGACGATTCCGAACGTAGATCGAGATTCTTCTTCCGTTACACGATTTGGTGAAACGACCTATTCGATGTGTCCAATCGAGCAACTCAGTCAGTTCGTCAAAAACGGACGGTTCGAGATTGTCGATGAGTTATATGGTTACCGCCAGCTGTTGTTCCGCTGCATGTGGTTGACCGATACGACATGTGAGACGGTGGAGTTGAATCTCTCCCATGCAAGCGAGCTTGTTATCCAATGGGAAGACGAACCCGTGGAAGAAATGTATGAATCTGAAGCATTTTGAAGAAAGCGTAAGTCCTACATGCTGAGCGACTGCTCTCGCGACATTTTGCTTTGATTGATAATCCGTTACAATCTTTTCTGCATGGATGTCAGATTCGAATGCGGACTGGCAACGGTCGATTTGAGATTTCCCCCAAGAGCTGAACCACTCGAACCGTTTATTCAATCGCTTCACGAGTGTCCGTCGATTCGCTTCGAGAATGATATGTCGTACATCGACGCCTTCCCGTTGAAGTCGTCCGATGATTTCATCTACATACGTTGCGTCAACGAGTGTCATCGGAACGAGGATGACTCCATCAAAGGATGTGGCAATCTTCAACAACATCTGATAGTTGAACTCACGCCATTCCGGGTGATGTTGAAAATCAGATTGCTGAAGGCTCTCCGGTAATTGATTCCGAATGAAAAACCCAGCCTGCTCCGGGTCATAGAGAAACGCGTTCGGCAATTGTTTCTCAAGTATCTTGGCACAGGTTGTCTTGCCCGAACCGAATGCGCCGTTGATCCACAAAATCATTGTCATCATCCTTTCGTGTTTATATTCTATACGATTACAATGGAGTCCTATAAAAAACACCCCATAGTAACGGAATTTGAATTCCATCTACTATGGGGTATTGTCATGCTGTCTTTGGATTAGGCGATTCTGTTTCACGTAACGCATCGACTCGTTTGTATTCTTCGGTATCGGTCCACAGCTCGTCTTTCAACGGGTTGAGACGTTGTTTCATAATACGTGACACCTGCATGACGGCGAGCACGACGTTGAGGACAAGACTGATAAGTGCGAGTGTCCAGTTCGCTGCTGGATTATACGAGACACTCACGTTGACCGTACTGCCGACCGCAAAAAAATAAGGGAAGGTCATGACCCACATCATCCAAATCGATAGTGTCTGGGCACGGTTTTGCATCCATGTCCCTTTCGCCCAAAGAAGAGCAGGAATCGTTGCGGCAATGTTCAAGGCAAAGCCGGAATAGAATGCATTGCCCGGTGCACAAGAGTAGACGTAAGAGATGTTCCAAATGCCATAGGCGATGATCCACAGTTTCGTCTGGTCCGGCCAAATCATATCGACTCGCTTACCGGACGTCGCGAAGATACCGAACCATCCGCAAATCGTGAGGATGTTCAAAATCCCGGCGAAGGCGTTGATATAGTTCCAACCACCGGAGATGTAAGTCATTCCATCGACGACTCCATCAAATCCCATGAAGCCGACTTGAAACTCCCGAATGACGGCCTCCATGATATTGATGGCAAGAATAGCCGGGACGAGTACTAAATACCAAGGATGTTTCTTATGGTAGTTTGTGAAGCGGATGACCATGTAGATGAGTGCGCCGGCGAGTGCCGAGTACACCTTCACCCAGTGGAACCATGATGTAATTTCGGAATCGACGACAAACAACCAGATCGGGGTCAACGCAATCGGTAACGCCATGAACATGAGTTGACTCGCCCGTTTTCCAGAGCGGACGAACTCGTTCAAACCCATTAAAAGACCAAGTACGACGAACCACATGATGACGTTATACCAAGGAATCGACTCGAAGAAAAACATAAAGCAACACTCCTTTCAAAAATGAAATGACCAGAAATAAATGCAATGACTAAACATACCGAACGTTCGTTATGTTTATGTGAAAAGTGTAACAATATATTGAAATCGCTGTCAATGTGAGTTGGTAGCTCACAGGGAAGTGTCGAAAGTTCGCCACATCATTATGATATAATGAGCGATGAGAACAGAGGAGGGTGCTAGATGATGATGAACGAAGGGAAGTTAAAAATCTTACAAGCCGCGCGTGAAATCATCGTCGAACAAGGCATCAAAGGCACGACGCTTCGAGGAATCGCAGAGCGAGCCGGATTCAGTACGGGCGCGATTTATCATTACTATACGTCAAAAGAGGCGATTCTATATGACGTAATGGACGAAGGACTCGGAGAGATCAAACGAATCGAGAGTGTCTCTCATGACGATCAGAAAGAAGCGACGGTGATCATCCAAGAAATTTACGAAGGCATGCAGGAGCGCCTTCAAAAAGATGCGGAGAGCCGACTCCAGTTTTATCTCGCCCATGAAGCGATGATTGGGAATGAGGACATTCAACAGAAATTCAAAGAGAAGTATGAAGACTGGATCACACGAATTGAGGCGATTTTTGTACGAGCGTATGATGTCGAACAAGGACCGATGACTCGGGCGGTCGCCACGTGGACGATGGCCGGAATTGATGGAATGGTCCTCCAGACGCTACTCCGGACGGGAACGATCGAACCGGAATACACGAATCGTGTGCTTCATTATTTGTTGACCGAAGGATTCCCACACTTTTTTCAGCTCATTCGTTCGAAAGAAACGAATCATGAGTAATGTCAGTTGATACAATCCGACAGACATAATAGAATAGATGAGTGATTTTGTTGGACTGTATGGATGAAAGGAACTGATTTTACGATGAAAGAAAACTTTTGGCGCGACCTTCCGCGTCCATTCTTTATACTTGCCCCGATGGAAGATGTGACCGATGTCGTCTTCCGTCATGTCGTCGCTCATGCGGGACGCCCGGACGTCTTCTTCACAGAATTTGCGAACTCGGACAGTTATTGCCATCCTGAAGGGAAAGGTAGCCTTCGTGGTCGTTTGACATTCACGGAAGACGAGCAGCCGATGGTCGCCCACATCTGGGGAGACAATCCGGAGTATTTCCGTCAGATGAGTATCGGGATGGCCGAGATGGGCTATAAAGGACTCGACATCAACATGGGTTGCCCAGTCCCAAACGTTGCAAAACGTGGGAAAGGGAGCGGACTCATTCTCCGTCCGGAAGTCGCGGCTGAGCTCATTCAAGCGGCGAAAGCCGGCGGCATCCCGGTCAGTGTCAAGACGCGTCTCGGTTTCGCGAAGCTCGACGAGTGGCGCGACTGGTTGACGCATCTCTTGAAACAAGACATCGCCAACTTGTCGATTCACTTGCGCACGCGCAACGAGATGAGTAAAGTCGACGCGCACTGGGAGATGATCCCGGATATCGTGAAGTTGCGTGACGAGATTGCACCGGATACGCTCATCACCATCAACGGAGATATCCTCGACCGTCAAATGGGACTCGAGCTCGTTGAGAAGTACGGGGTCGATGGTGTCATGATTGGTCGCGGGATTTTCAAGAACCCGTTCGCATTCGAGAAAGAGCCACGCGAACACTCGATGGAAGAACATCTCGATCTATTGCGTTTGCAACTGGACCTTCAAGACAAATTCCAAGAAGACGTGCCACGTTCAATCTCGAACTTGCACCGTTTCTTCAAGATTTATGTCAAAGGATTCCGCGGGGCGAGCGAGCTCCGTCATAACTTGATGGAAACGAAATCGACGGACGAGGTACGAGCGTTGCTTGATGCCTTCGTCGAGAAATATCATAAAGAAGAGGCAGCGCTGGCTGCTGAATAAACGATGAGGTTCAGCGAGAGCTGAACCTTTTTTGTATACTGAATTGAGAAAGGGTGAGAAACATGATGAATATTCGCAAAGAAAGAGTGGAAGATGAGCGTCGCGTCGAAGAAATTGCGCGGGAAGCGTTTTGGAACTTATATTTCCCGGGATGTCATGAGCATTATGCAATCCATCAACTTCGAAAACATGAAGATTACTTGCCTGAATTGTCATGGGTCATCGAGGTAGACGGGGAACTTGCTGGCGGAATCTTTTACTCGAAGTCGAAAATTGTAGATGGAGAGAAGTCGATGGATACCATCACGTTCGGTCCAGTTTTCATCGATCCGGAGTATCATCGACAAGGCGTGGGCAGACATCTCATCACGCATTCGATCGAGCATGCGAAATCGCTTGGTTACCGTGCAATCCTGACACTCGGGTATCCATATCATTATGAACCATATGGTTTCGTAGGTGGAAAACGGTACGGTATTGCGATGCCGGACGGACAATATTATAAAGGGCTGCTCGTATTACCTTTATATGAAGGGGCGCTAGATGGGGTTCAAGGTGTCGCCGTATTTACCGAGGGCTTAGATGTAGAAGAAGCTGAGGTAGAGGCATTCGACGCTACGTTTCCGAAGAAGAAAAAAGAAGTGCTACCAAGTCAACGCGAGTATGAGCTTGCTTCAACTGAACTCGACGAATCATAAAGTAATGCCAAAGAAATGATTCTTTGGCATTTTCTCTTGTTTCTTACCTAAATAAAGGATATTTTGGATATATCGGCTGTTACTACATATTAGGAAATATGTGACAAGGTTGTTTAAAAGAAAAGTAGTGAACTCACTTTGACATAAAGAATTAATGGTTAGTAGATGTAGATGGAAGAGATGAAGTCGTCAGATTGAGCGGATTGGTAAGGAGGGGCAAGATGGATTCACGAGAATGGAAGGACTGTATCATTTGTTTTGGATTGATTGCGGGGACAACACTCGGTGTAATCCTCTCGTTTTTCTTCGATATACAGCTGACATACGGCATCGCGAGCGGAGCAATGGTTGGCTATATCGGAGGGCTTGCCGTATCGATTTGGAATAAATGACAATTTTATACAAAAGGACTATGTGGCAGGATTACCGAAAATCTGTGTAATACACTATGGAGGAGCGGATCAATATGGAACGTACGATTACCGTAAAAGGAACAGGAAATGTCTCGTCTCGACCAGATTTGATTGTGATTCATATGGACCTCGTCACAAAAGCACCACGATATGAAGAGACGATGACTGATGCAGCAAACGCCGTGGCGCAGCTTCAAAAGGCCATCGTGCGCGCAGGATTTGAAAAGAAGGACCTGAAGACGAGTGATTTTTCGATCGATACGGAGTATGAACGATATCAAGATAAACATAACAATTATCGGTCGCGCTTTGTCGGTTATGTCTGCAAACAGAAGACGAGACTCGAGTTTCCGCTAGATACGTCCAAACTGTCTGATGCCATCGAACAAATCAGTCAATCCCGGGCGAATCCAGTGCTATCGATTCGCTTCACGATGAAAGACCCGAACGCGATTGAAGATCAGCTGTTAGTGAACGCTGCGGAAAATGCGAAAAAACGAGCGGAACTTCTCGCAAATGGAGCAGGCGCAACGTTAGGAGACTTGCTTCAGATTGACTACACGTGGGGAGAGATTCACGTATTCTCACCAACGAGCGTCCTCTATAGTCAGGACGTCGTCTATTCCGAATCACGGATGCCAGAAATCGAACCGGATGACATTGATGTGAGCGATACGGCGACGTTCGTCTGGAGTCTCAAATGAGGCGATTTATGATCCTGACTCTTTTCGCTATATCGATTGCGCTTCCCGTATCCGCTCTTTCCTGGGCATATACATTTGTCGTGTTCGACCGAAATGCATATGAAGTGCTTGATACGATAATAGATGAGGATTCGCTCGGTGACGTGATTGGTGAAGTGGAAACAACGGTCAACGATGAGACGGGACGTTACTACGGGAATGCATCGAACGGCTATCCAATTGGGACCGCTTACCGTGAAGTCGTCGGGGAGCCCGTTGAAGACGTCATTGCGGTCGAGGACGGCTCGGAATGGAAGCGGGCGGAATACCGATTTGAAGCACCCTATCACACGCGCGACTTTGTCACGTTCTTCGGCTATATCTTGCTCGTGCTCGGCATTGTTATGGTAAGTTGGACACTCTTCAAGCGAAGTTCACTGTACAAAAAAGAAGCATGAACGAACGTTGGAATGGGAAGGGGATAAAGAGACGTTCGGCAAAGGGGGATTCATCATGAATATTTTGATTATTTTTGATTCGTTGTATGGTCATACAGAAAAGATTGCCCATGCGATGCAGGAAGAACTTTCGAAAGAGCATGAGGCGCGCATGGAACATGTGTTGAATATCGGCCTCGGTGACTTGGCGCATGTCGACCTTGTCATCATCGGTTCACCGACACATGGGGGTTATGAGACGGAGGACATTAAAGTGTTTCTAGACGGAATCTCGGACAATGCGCTTCGCGGGAAGCGGACGGCTGCGTTTGATACGAGTGTCGTCAAAGAAAAACAGAATCCGATTCTCGGTAAAATCATCGACTGGTTCGGTCATGCGGTCAATCGCGTCGAAGGGGAAATGGTTGAAAAAGGCGCGACGAACGTTCAAAAAGAATCGTTCTTGGTTGATGGGGAGACGGAGATGCTGAAAGAAGGCGAGCTCGAACGTGCAAAAGCATGGGCACGGGAGTTGGTCGGATAATACGTGAAACGCATTCTGAAATGAGGATGCGTTTTTTTAATAGAAGCGGAAGAGAAGGCTGAAAAAGCGGGTAAATACTTAGTATTCAACTCTTTAGAAAGGGAGCTGGTTGTGATGAGAAAAATGGAACGTGATGTCTTCGTCGGATGGATGGTCGTCTTGCTCATTATATTGGTGCACTTCCTCATCACTGTCTCTCTCGGAAACTCATACTTTGCCGAGTCCTCCCTCAATCGCATGTTGTGGCTCTCGAGTTTCCCAGCATTTCTGATTGCTTTCGTTGCAGCCTTTTTCCAAAAAACGAATACGATTCTCCTAGCGGTTCGCCGTGGATTGTTGTGGACCGTCGAGTTGATGGTCGCGTTCACGGTCCTCGCCTGGGTGTTCCGTTCGTTTGAAGGATTGTATGCGAACGCGGGTCTCTATTGGTTATTCGGTGCCGTCTTGATTGGTCCAATCTTCTACGTGATGGCATTCCGACGTCAACATACGAAACGGATCCGAACGCCTTGACTCGAAACGTCTCCTCTTTCAGGAGGCGTTTTTAGATTGCCGTAGGATGGGAATGGAGTAGAGAGAAAAGATTGGAGGAGAGTGCGATGAGCCAGTATTTTTCATCATCTTACGAAGAGTCGCGTGAGAAGTTCATCAACTTGTTGTCGGAGGTGAAACGATATTATCCGAAAGCAGAGCTGTTGACGCATTCGATTGGGGACGAAAGCATCGACATCATCTTAGGAGAACCGAAACGAGATCGAAAAGCGATGCTTCTCATGACCATCGGAGAACACGGGATCGAAGGATATGCAGGTGCCGCGGTGACGCATCAATTTGTTCACACACAATTGCCACAACTGCGACATGAAACGACAGGCCTTTGTCTCATCCATGCCGTCAATCCGTGGGGAATGAAACATTTCCGCCGGGTCAACGAGCATAATGTCGATTTGAACCGGAACTATGTGATCGACCGTGAATCTGTCCCATATAACGTGAACCGTGAATATGAACTGATGCGCCATCTCTTCGTACCGGACGGAGTGATTGACGACTACCATGAGGCGCGTGAACAGATTTATTCGTTCCTCGGCTCTGGGATTAAACTCGACGGATTCAAAGCGATGAGTGGAGCGAAAGGGATGGGACAGTACCAATTCCCGAAAGGTGTGTACTATGGGGGAGAAGAAGACGAACCGTCAGCCATCTTCTTGAAAGGCATTCAACATGATTTACTGGAACGCTACGAGAAAGTGGTTCATCTCGATTGGCATACCGCACTCGGTCCGACAAACGAAGTGACGATGGTCATCAGTAAGCGAGACGGTCGCACCGAAGACGAGTTGAAACAGGCGTACGGTCTCGACAACGCGAAAGTGTATGACCCAGATGAAGTGCTCGGGGACTCGACGAACCACTTCTACTATGTACGCGACACGGAGTATCCGGACAAAGGGCTCGTCTCTGCTCTCTTTGAGTTCGGTACGTTCGGAACGTCGACGAAAGCCTCCATCCGCGAGTTTTTGACGATCATTTTAGAGAATCGTCTGTATTTTGAAGGGACGAAAGATCCCGAAGCGCGTAACGGGATTCAAAACGAGTTCATGGCGATGTTTTATCCAGACGACCCGTCTTGGCGGGAAGCGGTGTTACGAGAAGGGGCGAAAGCCATCGAAGGGTACTTAAAAGGAGAATCGCTCTGGCGTGACACATGAGAAGGTTTTTAAGGGTTGGAAACGGGAACAAGTAGGTTGTGAGTATTTACAATCAATTAAAAATGTGGAGGTTGGATGATGGGATATATTACAGCACATGACGGGACAAACTTATATGTGGAGGATGTCGGTTCTGGGGAGCCGATTGTCTTCTTACACGGTTGGCCGGCGAACAACAACATGTTCGAGTATCAGAAGAACGCGCTCATCGAAGCAGGCTATCGCTATATCGGGATCGACTTTAGAGGGTACGGCAAATCTGATGCGCCAGCGACGGGGTATGACTATGAGACGATGGCATCCGACGTGCATATGGTCGTCTACGGCCTTGGTTTGAAAGACTTCACACTCGTCGGATTCTCGATGGGTGGCGCGATTGCTGTTCGTTACGCGGCCGACTATAAAGAGGATGGTCTGAAAAAGTTAGTGTTGGCGGGAGCAGCGGCACCGATTTTCACACAACGTTCAGACTATCCGTACGGGATGACGATGGATGAAGTTGACGCGTTGATTGACGATACACGAGCCGATCGACCGAAGATGCTCGAAGGATTCGGGGAAATCTTCTTCGAAAAAGAACATTCGAAACCGATGCAAAATTGGTTCCACCATCTTGCGCTCGTTGCTTCGAGTCACGGAACGATTGCCTCGGTAAAAGCGCTCCGAGACGAAGATTTGCGTGACGCCTTGCCGAAGATTGACGTAGAGACGTTAATCATTCACGGCGTACATGACAAAATCTGTCCGTTTGAGTTTGCCGAACAGATGGAAGAGGGTATTTCAAACGCACGGATTGAACGTTTTGAAGAGAGTGGGCACGGTACGGTACTCGATGAACGAGAGAAATTTAACGATACACTGTTGCAGTTTGTTCAATAACCTTTGGCCTCCTCATGGGGGCCTTTTGTGTGTCTGGACGGATAAGAACCAACTAAAACGGGTATAAATCAATTGGAGTTCCCTTCCAAATCTTTTGAAGCACCGAAACATCGCTGTGACAAGAATCACGATGTTTTTTTGTGTCGTTTAGGAGAAAGGGGATGATTAAAGAGAATAGGAACATGGATTTAGTTCAACCTGTCCTACCATTCATGGTACAATAACGGGGTGGATTAACAGATTGAGGAGAGATTTAAATGAACATCGCTTTCTTTTTATATCCGAAAGAAGACGTCAAATATTTGGACCCCGAATCAACGGTACGACAAGCACTTGAAAAGATGAAACATCATCGATTCACGTCTGTTCCACTCGTTTCGGAAAACGGATTTTACGCCGGGACGATGACAGAGGGGGATTTACTCTGGGCACTCGCAGAACAGCTTCGCGGGGAAGAAGACTATGAAAAAGTGCTCCGGACACGTCTAAAGGACATCAAGCAACGCGTTCGCTATAAGCCGGTATCCATTACGGCCCAAATCGAAGAACTTGTCGATGCGATCACGGATCAAAACTTCGTGCCGGTCGTCGATGACGGCAAATACTTCATCGGCATCATCCGACGCCGTGACATCATCGAGTATTACTCGTCAAAGTTGAAACAACTGGAGAATGAAGTCCGATAACGAACAAGCCAGAACCGAATCCCGGTTCTGGTTTGTTTTACGTTTCTTTCTGCTTTGTTTTCAAGAACGGAAGTGGGGCAATCATTGCGATAAAATAAATCAAGGTTATCACGAGTAAGAGTAGGGTTGCCGGTAAATAGGGTGCGATGAGTGGGATGACGAGTAGGACCGCGAGAACCGCAAGTCGCTTCCAAGACACCTTGAAGAATAGACGATTGAAGTAAATGACACCATATCCAAACAAGACGATGGCGACATACAACGTAATCCGGTGTGCCAAATCGAGTGTCTGCATCGGATCGTGCACGAGGGCGATCTTGACGACAGCGAGTAAGATGATGCCAAGGAACATGGAGAGGTGCGACCAATAGAATCCGGCCTTGGCTGTCTGATCTCGTTTATCCGTATGCATGTCTTGAAAACGATTCTCCCTTGCTTCATCGTCCTTCACGTAGGAGTACCAGAGCAGAACGGTCAGCATAAGGGCAAGAATCATTGTCAGAACGACATCCGAGGTTAAATCCTCATCAATCGCAGCGCGACCGGTCGATGCAATCGTTTCGCCAAGGGCGATGACGAGAATCAAGTAATGACGCTCAAGGAAGTGCCAGGAGGACACTTCGAACTGCCCTCTGTTTTTCTGTACAAGAGGACCTAATACAGCGACAATCGCGACAATTCCCCATACAATCAGGCGTACGTTCCCCTCAAACAGCGAAGCGACGAGGATGATGATGCTAAAGGAGACGTTGTACGGTACGATGGCAAGCATCGCCTTTTTCGTATCCTCATTACTGTGCAACAAGAATAGCGTCGAATGCACGGCGACAATCACTAAAAAGCCAAGCCCGAAAATGAAGCCATCTTGATCATATGCTTTTGGGATGGCGACGGAAATGAGCATAAAGCCAATCATCCCGAGCGTCATGAAGATTTGATGGTTCCTTCTTGTCAGTTTGGTCGTATTCGTCAACCAAATATATCCCTCGAAGATGTACCAAATGAGAGCCATGAGGACGAGAACTTCTAAAAACGTATGAACACTCAAATGATGTTCGAGTTTCAATGTGAGTTGGATGAACGTAAATACAAATACCAAGTCAAAAAACAGTTCAATCTTTTCTACCTTTTCATGATGAGAGGGCATGAGAGGACTCCTTTTCATAGATTCATTTGTATTTACCCGTCCATTTCTCAAAAAACCCTTCATTTCGAAAATGAAGGGCAAACCTCAAACAAGTGGTGGGAAATGCGGCAACACATACTCTCCTAATTCATCGATGACTTCTTCAGCCAGACGTTCTCCGTCGAAGAGGGCGAAGAAGAGGTGATTCACGCCGATAGCACGATACGCTTCGAGCAATTTGACTAAGTGGTTGCGACCTAGACGGAAACCGAGGCGAATCGGCGTCGGTAGCTCATCTGGGTCATGCGTCAAGTCAAGATGCATCGGCATCGAGAAGGGACGAAAAGCACGACCGTGCGCCTCACCGCTTTCACGCCAAGCGTCAAGCGCTTGTTTTTGTGCGAAAGGTGCCTGCGGATAGTACATCCATCCATCCCCGTTCGCCCCGAGCCAGTCCATATCCTGTTGCGCGAAGCCGGTGATCATTGTCGGGATCCGTTTCTTCGGACGTGGTACGAGCGTTGCCTGTTCAACTTCCCCGTAAGGTGAGTCAATCGTTGGGTAGTTGTAATAGAGTGCCTGCTCCATGACGCGAAGCGATTCTTTGAACTGGTCGCCGCGTGTCGGATGATCGACTCCGAGTCCTTTGAAGTCGGCACGACGGTCGCCTGACGAGATTCCGAGAATCAATCGTTCCGGGAATAACGCTTCAATCGTCGCGACTTCCTTCGCTGAACGAAGCGGATGTCGGAGTGGTAAGACGAGTGCGGACGTACCGAGCGCGATGTTTTTCGTTTGACCGAGTAAATGTGTCCCGTAGATCAACATGTCATAAATCTGACCGACGGCGGGGTCTAAAAAGTTCGGGTCTTTTAATAGAACATCCCGTAACCAGAGCGCTGTGAAGCCGTAGTCGTCTGCTTTTTGAGCGAGTTCGACTTGACGTTCGAGTGTCGGGGTACGCATTTTAAAATTTTCTAAAGGGATGTGGAGGCCGAGCGTAAGCTCGCCCTCCCGATACATCCGGTTGTAGCTTTTATGATTGTTGAACATAAGCTCCTCCTTAGTTTGCTTCCAAACGACGAGAGATGGCTGTCAAGATGACGGCGATGATGACCATGATCCCACCGACCCACGGTGTGTGGACGAGTCCGATTGAATCGGCGACGAGTCCGCCGATTGTCGCACCGAGGGCGATCCCGATGTTGAAGGCCGCGATGTTGAGTGCGGATGCGACATCGACAGCAGCCGGTACATATTTTTCAGCCAATTGCACGATATACAGTTGAAGTCCAGGCACGTTCATGAAGGCGAGAAGTCCCATCAAAACGATGGCAATGAGACCTGCCACTTTGAACGGAATCATGAACGACATGAGGATCATGACCGCTGCGTGAACGATGAACATATAGAACAATGCTTTCGCCGGGTTTTCGTTGGCGAGTTTTCCGCCGACCGCGTTCCCGATGGCGACTGCGATTCCGTAAACGAGTAAGACGACGCTGATCAAGCTCGGGCTGATTTTTGTCACGTCTTGCATGATTGGTGTCAAGTACGTAAACGCGACGAACGTTCCGCCGTAACCGAGTGCTGTGATCAAGAATCCGAGCATGAGACGACCCTTCGTGAGCAGTTTCTTCATATCTGAGAATTTCGCCGGTGGCGACTGTTTCAAATCTTTCGGAATCAAGAAGAAGCTGGCGATGATTGAAACGACACCAAGTGCTGCGACAGCAAAGAATGTGGCACGCCATCCGAAGGCTTGACCGATGAAGGTACCGAGTGGGACACCTGTAACGGTAGCGACAGTTAAACCTGTGAACATGAGTGCAATGGCACTCGCTTTTTTATGCGGTGGTACGAGTTGTACGGCGATGGTTGCTCCGATTGAGAAGAAGACACCATGCGAGAACGCGGTGATAAATCGGGCGACGATCAAGAGTTCAAAGCTGGTCGACATGGCAGAGACCAAGTTTCCGCCGATAAAGACGACCATCAGTGCCATGAGTAACGTCTTGCGGTTCATTCGGTTCGTCAGTGCCGTTAAAATCGGTGCACCGACGGCGACGCCAATGGCATATCCCGAAATAATGAGACCCGCGAGTGTGATCCCGATGTTTAAGTCACTTGCGATGGATGCGAGCAATCCGACAGGGACGAACTCGGTCGTCCCGATGCCGAAAGCGCTAATGGCAAGGGCGAGTAACGCCAATCCTCCATTTTTAGGTGCCTGTTCTTCAACAGGTTGTGAAATAGGTTGATTCATGAGTAGTTCCTCCTAGTTGATGAAAAAATGGTGTGGAAGACGAGGGCCCTTCGTCTCCCGATAGCAAAGACATCTCACTTTCCTCTATTTGTTCAGTACGGTCGAAAAAGTACCTTACCGTCTCAAGAGGGTTCTACGAGCGAAATGAACTTGTATTGATTTGCTATAGTCGTTATCATAAGGGCATGAAAACTGTTTGAGAAGTACGTACTTTAAAGTGCGGTAGGCACCAAAAAGTGCCTATAGGAGAAATGGAGGAAATGATATGCCATATAATATTCCGGTCGAAGCGACGCTTGACGTCATCGGTGGTAAATGGAAAGTCGTCATCATGTGTCACTTGATCAAAGGAGAGCGTCGGACGAGTGAGCTGCGTAAACTCATGCCGAACATCACCCAGAAGATGCTCACTCAACAATTGCGTGAACTAGAAGCGGACGGAGTTGTCGTGCGTACGGTGTACGAGCAAGTTCCACCGAAAGTCATCTACTCGCTCTCAGAGTATGGATGGTCACTTAAACCGATCTTAGACGCCATGTGCGCCTGGGGAGAGTGCCATATCGACCAGTCTGGAGAAGAGGTCATCTCATAATATTCACGGTCGTCCATAGAGGGCGACCGTTTTTTGTGTGGGGAAGTCGGGTACAGGGACAGAGACAAGGAGGGTTTTTAGAATGGACTTGAAAACTTTTTTGTTTACAGATGACGGCTCGATCCCGAATCATCCCGATTATCCGGCGCTTCTTTATCGTGGTGTCTTTGATGACCCGAGTGGGATGCAAGAAACGTTCGCTCATAATGAGTGGACGAACAGTTGGGTGAACGGGGTGTTCGATTATCATCACTATCACAGCAACACGCATGAAGTGTTGGGCGTATTAAACGGCGAGGCGACCCTTCAACTCGGAGGGACGAACGGTGATCTCGTACGCGTCAGTGCAGGGGATGTCCTCGTCTTGCCGGCGGGAACAGGACATCGGCGCATCGAGGCGAGCGCAGATTTTCAAGTCGTCGGGGCATATCCGGACGGTCGTGACTATGACACGTTGACTGGAAAGACGGAAGAACGTCCGGAAAACGTAAAGCGAATCGAACAAGTCGAGAAACCGACATACGATCCCGTCTTCGGGACGACGGGACCGTTACATGAGGCATGGACAAAGGAGGAAACGATATGAATCAACGACTACCACATTCTTTATTACTCGCGGCATTGAAACAAAACGTCGTCGAATTGAAAGACGGACGGGAGATGCGCGCACTCGGGCAAGGAACGTGGCGTATGGGGGAAGAAGAATCAAAGCATGACGCTGAGGTGGAAGCGCTTCGGACAGGACTCGACTGTGGACTTCATGTCATCGATACAGCTGAGATGTACGGGGAAGGGGAGTCGGAAAAGTTGGTTGGCGAAGCCATTCAAGACCGACGCGAAGACGTTTTCCTCGTCTCGAAAGTGTACCCATACAATGCGTACGGCGACAAACTCGTCAAAGCGTGCGACGCGTCACTCGAACGACTCGGAACAGACTATCTCGATCTTTACTTACTCCATTGGCGAGGGGATGCCCCGCTCGAGGAGACGATTCAAGGAATGGAGCAGCTCAAGGCAGACGGCAAGATTCGGGCATGGGGTGTCTCGAACTTCGATGTCGAGGATATGAAAGAGTTGCTTTCTCTGCCTAACGGAGACAACTGCGCGGTCAACCAAGTGCTCTACCATCTTGGCAGTCGAGGGATCGAGTATGACCTGCTCCCTTATTTGAAAGAACAAGGCATCCCGGTTATGGCGTACGCACCGCTTGCCGAGGGAAGTGACGTGAAAAAAGATGTCTTTGAAAACGAGACGGTCAATCAAATCGCGGAGGCGTATAGTGCCTCGGTCGCGCAAATCTTACTCGCCTGGACGATTCGGAGCGGACACGTCATCGCCATTCCGAAAGCGGGGCAGGCCGAGCACGTCGAGGAGAATGCGGCGGCCCCCTTGCTCGATTTGAGTGAAGAAGATTTCGAGGCGCTCGATGAAGCATTCCCACCACCGACGACGAAACAACCGTTAGATGTCATTTGATGATGTGAACTGGACCAATCAAAGGTCCAGTTTTTCTTTTGCTGAAATCGATTGTCTTTTTCGAGTTGCGGGTAAATAAAGGAAGGACTTGCTTCTGTGGATGACATCGATACGACAAAGGAGCTGAAAATCAGAATGGAACAGACGTACACCGCCGAAGAATTCAAAGACAAGATGTACACGAATTTAAAGGTACGGCCGAGTGATTCCGTCATTTTGATGTGTTCGATCTTCATCGCTTCAATTGGACTGAATATGAACTCTATTCCCATCATTATCGGGGCGATGTTAATTTCGCCACTGATGACACCGATTTTAAGTATCGGTCTCGCCTTGTCGCTTTATGACATGAAATTACTGCGTGCAGGCGTACGTCTGCTTCTCGTCCAAGTCGCGGTCAGTCTCACCGTCGCGACCATCTATTTCGCTATCTCCCCAATCACCTATGCGAGTAATGAAATCATCGCTCGGACCGAACCGACGATTTGGGATGTCATCATCGCCTTCGCCGGGGGGACCGCTGGGATCATCGGGGCACAAAAGAAAATGAGTAACAACATTGTTCCGGGTGTCGCCATCGCGACCGCCTTGATGCCACCGTTATGTACGGTCGGTTATTCGATTGCAACACGCAATCTCGACTACTTAATCGGATCGAGCTATTTGTTCGTCATCAACTGTGCATTCATCGCCATCGCCACGTTCATCGGGGTCAAATTCATGGGCATCTCACAAGTGTTGACGAAACAGGATGCGAACCATAAAAAAATCAATCGACTTCTCATCGGTTTATCTGTCCTGATCGTCGTTCCGAGTATCTTTTCGGCCGCGACGCTCGTTCAAGACAGCATCGTCCGGACGGGAATCAATAACTTCATCGAAGAAGAATTCTCAGATGCCATTATTATCAGTCAGGACTATCAAGAGGATGACAATCTTCTTCTCGTGACGACGACAGGGAAACGGTTGACCGAAGAAGAACTTGCCGACATCGAATCGCGGTTGCCGGACTACGGGCTTCGTACCATCGAACTCTCGGTGACGCAAGTCCCGGACTTGAACGGATTGTCCGGGGAGAAGGTAGCTGAACTGCTTCAAAAATATTTGGAAAGTCGCCTCCAACAGTTCAACCTGTTCGACAGCCGTCAGATTGATTTAGAAGACTTGCCGTTTGAACTGCAGAACGAAATCAATCCAAACTAAAAGACCATCGATTTTTCGATGGTCTTTCTTGTTAGTTCGCGAGCGGATGTTTCAAGAGATAGTCTTCGATTTGATCGATTGTTTCTTTCAACACGCCGTCTGCGAATGGCGATTTGAGACCCGCGAGTTCGACGAGTTCGAGGAACGAGCGGCTTCCGCCGGCCTGACAAAGCGTGAGATAATCGCTCCATGCCGCTTCACGGTCTTCATGCATGCGTACCCAGAACTGGAACGCACACACTTGCGCGAGCGTGTAGTCGATATAATAGAACGGACTTTGGAAGATATGCCCTTGTTGGTGCCACCATGCACCTGATTCGAGATAGTCGTTCGTCTCGTAGTCACGATGCGGAAGGTACACTTTCTCCAAGTCGCGCCATGCTTGACGACGCTCGGCGGCTGTCATGTCCGGATTGCGGTACACGACGTGTTGGAACTCATCGACGAGCACGCCGTACGGAAGGAACGTCATGCTGCCAGCCAAGTGGTTGAACTTGTACTTGTCGACTTGGTCGCCGAAGAAGAGCTCCATCCATGGCCAACAGAAGAACTCCATCGACATCGAATGGATTTCGCACGCCTCATATGTCGGGAAGGCGTATTCTGGAGTCGTCAAATGACGGCTCTCGTACACTTGGAAGGCGTGACCGACTTCGTGTGTGAGGACGTCGATGTCTCCGGCTGTCCCATTGAAGTTCGAGAAGATGAACGGGAGACCTTCAGAAGGCAAGTACGTGCAATATCCGCCGCCAGCTTTACCTGGTTTCGCCGTCAAATCGAGGGCGCCGCGTTCTTGCATGTATTGGAAGAACTCGTCTGTCTCGTTCGAGAGTTCCTGGTACATCTTGTTGCCGCCTTCGATGATGAACGACTCATCCCCTTGAGGTGTCGCGTTACCGTCCGGGAAGACGAATGACTCGTCGTAATAGTAGAGATGATCGACACCGATGCGTTTCGCCTGCTTCTCTTTTAACGCAGAAGCGAGCGGGACGATGACGTCGCGGACTTGTTTGCGGAAGTTGTCGACCATCGACTCGTCATATCCAACGCGTTGCATGCGGGCATAACCGAGTTCAACGAAAGACGGGAAGCCGAGTGCATGGGCAATCTCTGTCCGAACCCGTACGAGTTCCCCGTAAATCCGGTCGAGCTCGTCACCGTTGTCAGAAAGGTATGTATAGCGGGCGACGGATGCGGCTTTACGGACATCGCGGTCAGGTGACTGAAGGTATGGACCGAACTGTGACAAGTTGAGTGTCTTGCCGTCAAATTCAATCTGTGCCGCCGACATGACCTTTTGATAAGCCGTCGCGAGGCGGTTCTCTTCCTGCAATTTCGGGATGAGCGACTCCTCGAACGTCTCGAGTGCACGCTCGGCGAGAGAGAACAACTGGCTACCCCATTCCGCTTCGAGTTCCGAACGAAGCTCGTGGTTCGTCAAGACGCGGTAGTATGCTTGAATCTCTTTCTCATAGACCGGTAGTGCATCGTCGAAGAAAGATTGTTCTTCCTCATAAAAAGCGTCGCGTGTGTCGACCGAGTGTCGGATCGCGACGAGTTGACTTTGTGTCTCAAAGTCGTTCCGTTCCTTGTTGATTTGACGAATGAGTTCATTCGCTTCCTCAAGTGTGCTCGCTTGCTGTAATTCGGCAGAATAATCCGACAATCTGCTGTTCAAAGCGTCCAAATCGGGCCGTTCATATGACAATTTTGTGAAAGTCGTCATTGTAAGCGCCTCCATCGTGTGAAATTTTTATAAAGTGTAAAAAGGGCTTGCAAAAGCGATTGCACACTCGTATTCTTACGATGTGTAAAACGATTTCGCACTACCTTATATCTACTATACCGTTAATAAGGTAGGGATTGAAGTTTTAGCTTTTCGGGTATAAAAGGGAAGACTTCGATTCAATAGAACATGTTGGAGGGATTAAGCTATGGGATTCTTTAAAAAACTATTTGGTGGTAAAGAAGAACAACTCAACGCGGTTTCACCGCTTACAGGAAAGGTCGTCGACATCACGAACGTACCGGACCAAGTATTCTCACAAAAAATGATGGGTGACGGAATTGCAATCGAGCCGACTGAAGGCAAAGTCGTTTCACCAGTTAGCGGAACAATCGCAACGGTATTCCCGACGAAACACGCGATCGGTATCAACGCGGACAACGGTGCAGAGTACTTGATCCACATCGGTTTGGATACGGTCAACCTTAAAGGTGAAGGCTTCGAGACACACGTCACAGAAGGTCAGTCTGTCAAAGCAGGCGACCCGCTCGTCACGTTCGACCTCGACTTCATCAAAGCGAACGCTCCATCTACAATCACTCCGATCATCATCACGAACCATGACAGCTTCGGCGTGAACAAACTTGTCGCAGAAGGCGACACGGTGACAGCTGGATCTTCAGAAGTCGTCGAATTGACGAAGAAATAAGAGAACGATTCATGACTCGGGAGCCTACGCTTCCGAGTATTTTTTTGTGAATTCGGGAATTATAATGAAGAGAGGGAAGGGGGAAATGAGATGGATGGTAAAAATGCACCATATCGGGGATATGGGGACCGGATTCGAATCTTGCGAGAGCGGGCTGGATTATCGATTGAGACGCTTGCAGAACAAATCGGCGTCGCCCCATATTTTATTCGACGTACGGAACTGAGTGAGGTCTATCCGACGATGCCTTACATAGAGGCGCTCGCAGAAGCTCTGCGCATCGATTCCAATTATTTGGCGCGTCACATTTGGACGGGGGAATCGCTCAAAGTGTTGATGCGAGGGAAAGTACCTGAAATCGAACAGATGAAGCTCGCCTATGAGGAGGCGATGCACGGAAAGTCCGTCGAGGAGATGCAACGACAACTCGAGGAGCGGATGCGCATCTTCGACTTGATGCACGAAGAGGAATTGCAGCGAATCTTTGAAGAGGACGAAGAGCCGACGTCGCACCATGCCCTCGAAGCACTCGTCGACGCCGTCCTTGACCTCGGACGGTCCCATGACACGAATCGTCACATCGTCCCGTTCGCTCGCTATGTGGAAAGACTCGTCCCCGACCAGTTCGCGGACAACTCCTTCCAATATGCAGAGTACGGCGTCGTGGACAAATCATATAAATTGCAATGATATGGAACGAAAAAATGACCAGGAGAATTACTCTCCTGGTCATTTCCATTCATCAGCGCATCGGACGCGCTTCGTAGCGTACTTTCGGACGAGTGCCGGCAAGTAAAAAGCCGAGCACGATATTCAAGATTGTGAGCACCCATCCGACATACCCGAACGTGTAAGCGAGACTCGCTAGCACCGTTTGCCAGTCGAGCAGAGCTGCTGCGTCGCCGCGGAATGTGAAGCGGATGACGGTGAAGCCAATGAGTGTCGTTGCAGTAATCATGATGCCGATCCATGCGCCACCGAAGCGAGACGTTTGTGGACGTCTGCTGACCGGATACCAAAACGCGAGCGTTCCGATAAACGTACTACCTGCATACGCAAGCAGGATTTGCCATAACGCATCCGCGTCTAAGAAGACGGTATAACAGATGAACGTCGTGAGCGTCGTCATAAACGTAAAGATTAAGGCCGCGAGTAATCGTGATCGCATAGTTCGTTTTCCTCCTCATTTTGCACATTCTTTAGAGTAAACGAAAACGAATTTGCTGTAAACGTTATTGGCGGTTTTGTAATATTTGTCGCCATTGTTTAATGGCGTTCGTTCCATAGAACAAGACGCCGCCACGATAGAATTTCGAGCCGATCCAAAGCGTCACGCCGATCGTTCCGATGAGTAAGCCGATTGAGAGGGCGACCTCCCACACCGCCACATCGACGAGCATGACCCGGAGGAACATGAGCATCGGGGCGAAGAACGGGACGAAGGAGAGAATCGTCACGATGGTCGCGTCCGGATTGTTCAAGCCGAACATCGCCACTAAGAACGCTGCGACGAGAAGCATGATGACCGGCATGACCATCTGTTGGGATTCTTCGACGCGGCTGACGAGCGAGCCGAGGACGGCGAAGAGTGACGCGTACAACAAGTAACCGAGTAGGAAGAAGACGAGCAAGTAGATGACAGCTCGCGCATTCCCTGCGTTTTCGATGACGGTCGTCGCTAACTCACTGCCGCTCGCGCTGACATAACCAAACCCAAGGAAAATCCCGATCTGGATGAGGGCGAGTGTCCCGATGGCGGTCACTTTGGCGAGCATGTGCGTCACCGGATGCGTCGTCGAGATGATCAGTTCCATGACACGCGACGATTTTTCAGTCGTCACTTCCGTTGAAATCATCGATCCGTACGTAATGATCGAGATGTAAAGGAGCATCAACATGACATAGACGAGTGCCGAAGACGAAAGCAGCTCATCCGAGTTCTCGCCTCCGCGCCCGAGATACGACTCATCGAGCTGGATTGGTTCACTGAGAGCCGTGATGACGGCCGGGTCGACATCGGCTGATTCAATTAATTCCGCATTACGCAATTGCTGAAGCGACGTTTGCAAGATGGTCGTGAATTCCTGCTCTGGTCGTTCCGAGATAACACGGGCGTCGTAACCGTCGACAAAAGCAACGACTCCGTATTCGCCGTCATTGATTCCGGCGCGTGCCTCCTCTTCGGTGATGTCACTCGTGGCAACGTCTTCATAGCCGAGCGACTGAATCGTATCGACGAGCGCTGTGTTTTCCGTTACGACGAGGGCGCTCGCTTGTTCTGAATCCTCGAACGAGGACATGATGCGGTCGATGTTCGTGAATCCGAAGATGAATAGAATCGTCAACGCCGTCGAGATGACGAACGCTTTCGAACGGATCCTCGATTTGAGGGTGAATGCATAGAGCGGTCCAAAGTTATGAAACATGCTGTCCGACCTCCTTGATAAAGATGTCATTGAGCGATACCGGTTGGCGCATGAACGTCTTCACGTTTGCCTGATGGCGAACGAGTGTCGATAGGACGACGTCGCTATCATCAAATGAATGTAGACGTACTAAATGACCGGACTTATACGGTTCGATCGTCTCGATGACCGGGAGTGATTCGAGCACTTGAATCTGGTCCGTCTCGATGAAGAGGGCCGGCTCGGCGTAACGCGACTTGATGGACGGCACGTCACCACTTACGACGGCACGTCCACCTTTTAAGATCCCGACATGTTGACAGAGCTCTTCGACATGTTCCATTCGGTGACTCGAGAAGACGATGGTCGTTCCAGCGTCACGCAAAGCGAGCACCTCGCGTTTCAGAATCTCGACGTTGACCGGGTCGAGTCCACTGAACGGCTCATCTAAGATGACGAGCTCGGGGTTGTGGAGCAGGGCGGCAACGAGTTGAATCTTCTGCTGATTCCCTTTTGACAGTTGTTCGACGCGCATCGTCTCATACTGAGGAATCTCTAGCCGTTCGAGCCAAGATTTGACCGCACGTTTGGCATCGCTTGAACGCATGCCTTTCAAACTGGCTAAAAAGACGAGTTGTTCGCGCACTTGTGACTTCGGGTACAGTCCTCGTTCCTCGGGTAAGTATCCGACAATCCGATGGTCGACCGCTTTGCCGTTCCACGTGATGCTTCCATCGGTCGGTTTCAAAATGTCGAGGATCATTCGGAACGTCGTCGTCTTGCCGGCACCGTTCGCTCCGAGAAGACCAAACATCTCTCCTTGTGGCACGCGGAACGTGAGATCGTCGACAGCGGTGAAGTCACCGAATTCTTTGGTGACTCGTTCAATCTGTAATGCCATGTTCTTATACCTCCTTAGAATGTCTCTCTTCTTATCGTACGCCACCGTGAGCAAAAAGTTTCACTTTTTCTAACAAATGATTTATCTTGAAATCAAGATAATAAAGGAGGATGACAATGAATACGCAATCTACAGGCATCCATCACATCTCATCGATGGTACAAGACCCGCAACGTACACTTGATTTTTATGGACAAGTACTCGGTCTTCGTTTCGTGAAGCAGACCGTCAATTTTGATGACCCGGGTACGTATCATCTCTATTTCGGGGACGAGGTCGGCACACCGGGAACCGTCATTACCTTCTTCCCAATCCCTGGGTTAGGGAAAGGACAGGTCGGGAGCGGTCAAGTCGGTGTGACGACATATCTCGTGCCGGCAGGAAGTTTACCGTTCTGGGAAGAAAGATTACAACAGCATGGAATTGCGACCGTCGCCACGGAACGGTTCGAGGAGCCGTCACTTCTGTTTGAAGACCCGGACGGACTCGTCGTCGAACTCGTCGCTCGACCGACGACGAAACAGACGCACTGGGTCATCCCAGGCGTCACGAAGGATGAGGCGATTGTCGGATTCGCGGGCGCGACATTATTATCAAAAGCACCAGACGAGACCGTACGCTTGTTGACGGAACTGTTTGGATTTGAACGAGTCGGAGAAGACGAGGAATGGGTACGTTTGAAAGGGACGGCTGACTATGGGAACATCATCGACGTCAAAAAGACGATTCTTCCGAACGGTGTGCCCGGAACGGGGACGGTTCACCACATCGCTTGGCGAGTCGCGGACGGTGAACACTATCCGACGTGGCAAGATGCCATCTTTGACCTTGGGCTTAGACCGACCGAAGTGAAGGAACGAAACTATTTCCGCTCGGTTTATTTCCACGATGCCGGACGGATCTTACACGAACTCGCGACAGACGTACCTGGGTTCACCGTGGACGAATCCATCGACACGCTCGGTGAGACGTTACGCCTACCACCATGGCTTGAAGCGGACCGTGACAAGATTGTCCGCACGCTACCAACGATTACAATCCCGAAAGGAGAACGGATATGATTCATCAATTCATTCAAGGAACGAAAGAGACGACGCTCGTCTTATTGCACGGAACAGGGGGGAGCGAGCAAGACTTGATCCCGCTCGCAAAAGAGTTATCACCGGAATCGAACGTCCTGACGCTACGAGGGGACGTCCTTGAGAATGGGATGACCCGCTTCTTCCGTCGTCACGCGGAAGGCGTGCTCGACCTCGAAGATTTAAAGAAACAGACGGAGCGCTTCCTTCAGTTTTTAGATGATGCGGCAGCGGAATATGGAATCAAACGGGACAAGATGATTCCAATCGGATATTCGAACGGGGCGAACTTGATCGGTTCGGCACTATACCGTCAACCAGCATTCGCCGCTTCACTCTTGTTCCATCCGATGGTCCCGGACCGTTCGCTCACATTGCCTGACTTGTCAGGTACGAACGTATTCATCTCAGCAGGTGAGCGCGATCCGATTTGCCCGAAAGCAGAAACAGAAGAGCTGACATCGACACTCCGGAATGCCGGAGCGGACGTCGAGCTCTTCTATCATACGGGTGGGCATGAAGTGCGCATGGAAGAAGTCGAGGCGGCACGGACATGGATCGCCGCTCACCTCGACTAATTCGTTCAAGCCATTTTTTTCGGTTTGTTCGGACGAGAATAGACGACGAGGACACCTCGGTCAATCAAATAGGCGGCGAATAAGCGTTTCGCTTCCTCAGCATGCACGGTTCGGTCGATTTGGATATACAATCGGCCGAGCTTTTTTTGTGAGGTTCGCGTGAGCAACCAGATCGAGTCGAGCGTATACTGCCAGCTCTGAAGCGTGTCGCCACCGATGTATAAGTACCGGTTTTGGGTGCGCTCGAGCAGATAGTTGAGCCACCAGACGTCACGGACCAATTTGGCGCACACACCGAGCGCGAACGTGAGACCGAGGAAGGCCATACTAGACAACACAGGATGAATGGCAGAGAACCCGTTACGGACCGACTCAAAGGCCACCATCAGTAGCCCGACGGAAAAGCTGCTGATTAACCACCAGAATCCGAAGTTAGAGAATGAACGTTTCGGGTCGTGCACCATATGATGTCGATTCCGGATGATCGAAGCCATTCTCTCCACCTCCTTTATTAGAATATTCTGAATATTTAGTAACACTACTATACTATACTGTACCCAATCCCGTCTATTTGAATACGCCCACAACGTGCTGAATCGTGAGGATTTTTTGACGTTTCGGCTTGCAATACGTGAATTATGGGAATGATGACAGTGAAGACATGAAAATTTTGTTGAAACGTAATTTCACTTGGCGAGGGAATCGATTATGATAGGTGAGGGATTTTTCCATCTGATCTTCCATGCAGTCCGTGTGCGAATTGAACGTGAAAACATGAAGGTCAGCTTCATCGCAATCATCATAAAGAACTAGAGGGAATGTTATGAGAAATTATTGGTATGACAATATTAAGGGAGTACTCGTCTTACTCGTCGTGTTCGGTCACCTGTTGACGGACGTCCGCGGCGCTTATGACGACATTCTTCCGAAGTGGGTGTATTTGTTCCTGTACACCTTCCATATGCCGTTATTCATTATGCTAAGCGGTTACTTCTATCGGGAGAACCGTTATTTACGTGTGATCCAGTTGTTCGTCGTCTACGTCATCTGGCAAGTCATTCTCGGGTCGTGGTTCGCCTTCACAGAAGGCATCCCGATTTTCTCGCTGGAGAATCCGGGGCTGAATCTGTTGAAACCGTATTGGGCACTCTGGTATTTGATGGCGATCATTTTCTGGTACATCATCACTCCATATGTGACGCAGCTGAAAGGGTATGTGCTATACGCGCTTCTATTTGCGCTCCTGTTCGGGTTCCAGGCGGAGGCGACCGGCTATTTCGCGTTACGAAAAGTGATCATGTTCTATCCGTTCTTCTTGATCGGGAACTGGATGTCCGAACGGAACACACTCAATTTCTTTGAATTGCCGAAACGGGCTGAACAACGTAACCGTTACCGGATTGGGGGAGCGATTGTCTTTGTCACGTTGACGATTGGCCTATTGATCTCCATGCGCGTCCAACAGGCCGACGCGTTCTATCACATCGGAAACTTGTTCAAGTTCCGCTTCGCTTATGATACGGCGGTGCCGGAGGCGATGTGGAGCGGACCGTTCGCTTTCTTGATCGTCTATACGGTGTCGCTTCTCATGTCGATCAGTTTCGCGCTCATCATTCCGGGACGAAGACTACCAATCTTCTCGAGGGCTGGACGATATAGTTTGTATGTCTATCTCGTTCACGTCTTCTTCGTCGTCGCTTGGAAGGCGTTCGTGCCGGCTGGATTCATGCCGACGTCGTGGATGCAATTGCTCGTCTTGTTCGGTGTCGCATTCGTGATGGTACTCGTGATTATCAGTCCGCCGATGGTTCGTCTCTTACGTCCGCTCGTCGAGATTGACGTGAGGCGCGTACAAAATACGAAAGGTGTGAAAGGGTAAAGTCTTTTCTAAACGCTTCATTTCCGCTACACTTTATAAAGAGGAAACGAAACTAGAGTTAAGGAAGTGACCCTATGCCATACGAAAATGGAATGCACAGCACAGAAGGTGACGTGAACGTCTCACGTCATGTCGTAGAAATGATCGCCGCAGTCGCGGTCAAAGAAACGAAACACGTATCGTTCACGCAAGAAGACACGAAATTGTCAGAGCGTGCGCTCATGAAGCATGTGAAAGTCGATGAGTCAGAAGAAGGCATCACGATCAACTTGTCACTTTATATCGCATATGGGCAGTCGATCATCAAAACGGTGACGGCGGTTCAAGAGCGAATCACGCAAGATATGGATACGATGCTTGCGATGACACCACGTTCGGTGAACGTGAAAGTCGTAGGAATCCAACTGTAAATGAGAGGGGAGAGCAGAGAGCTCTTCTCTTTTTTTGATTTTTGCGAAAACGGTTGCATCAAGATAACGTTTTCATTTATAATAGAAGTCGAACAAGTGCAACCGTTTGCATCATTGACCAAACGTGCGACGGGTACTTGTCAAGTTCCCTAAATGTAGTCTGACGACACAAGCATTTGAAGGAAAGGCGGAAAGCATGTATGTCAACGATTGAAGCAGTGATTTTCGATTTGGACGGTGTCATCACTGACACGGCAGAGTACCATTACCTCGCTTGGAAGCAGCTCGGTGAAGAGCTCGGAATTCCATTTGACCGCGAATTCAACGAAACGCTCAAAGGGGTGAGTCGGACTGAATCGCTCGAGCGGATCCTTACGCTCGGCGGAAAACAGAACGACTTTACGCCGGAAGAGAAAGAAGAACTCGCTCAAAAGAAAAACGAGCATTACGTTGAACTCATTCAACATATCTCATCTGACGATCTTCTTCCTGGCATCGTTTCATTCCTGGATGAAATCAAAGAGGCGGGACTTAAAATCGGAATGGCGTCTGCTTCAAAGAACGCATTTGCGGTCGTTGACGCACTAGGTGTCCGTAATTACTTCGACCATATTGTCGATGCAGCAACTGTCGCCCAGTCAAAACCACACCCCGAAGTGTTTTTGAAAGCCGCTTCTGCCCTTGGCGTGAAACCCGAACTCGCCATCGGCGTTGAAGACGCGGCTGCCGGCGTAACTGCAATCAAAGCGGCAAACATGTTTGCTGTCGCCGTCGGGGAAGAATCGATGCTTGGTCATGCAGACCTCATCGTCGCTTCTACCGACGAACTTTCGCTCGATCGCATCCTCGAACGCGCTCGCGTGTAATGGACTACAATCATCTTCCGTGAGACGGCGACTGCCCCGAACAGTCGCCGTCTTTTTATAGTCCAAAAGTCCCGAATAGACAATATTGCCCAAAAAGAGATGACAAGCACATTACAAATCCGTTACACTTTTATAGAAGATATCAAGGGATTATTAGGAATTACTGATTTAAAATAGGGAATTCCTAAAATTAATTGGATGTAGAAGGGGATTTGTGTATGGAATCTACGAATGTGAATGAACACATTTATCGAGAATTGATGGAAATCGAAGAATCTTATCGTCAATTGCAACGACGTGCGGAATATTTGATTGCGGAATTGAGTCGGGACAAAGAGGAAACAGACTCAACGACTGATGCATCAAAACGCCTACGTCCACGTCGTGTGAATCAGCGTTATCCACTCGAAGTATATGTTCATCAAGTGACGGATCTTTTGAAAGAGCGTCAGACGATGAGCGTACGTGATATCCAGATGGAGCTCGAACTTCGTTACCGCCATCACATTAGCAATATTTACCAATTGATGGTGAAGATTGAAGGGGTCAACCCAGAGATTAAAAAGATTGGCCGCGGCCTTTATACATATGAACCAGCAGAAGAAGTAGCCGTAACACTTTCATAAGTTTGAGCCGATGGGAACGCCCCATCGGCTTTTTGTTGTAAACGGACTGATAACAACTCATCGATTCAAAATATGATATAATTCGCCAGAGTCTATTTTTTTGAGAGAGGAACTGTCGGCCCATGCTATGGATTGCCATGTTGGTCAGTTTTGTAATGGCCATCTTGATTACACCGCTCGTTCGTCGATTCGCATTCTTTATCGGTGCAGTCGATCATCCGAACGCACGAAAAGTACATATACGGACGATGCCACGAATCGGTGGTCTGGCGATCTTCATCGCCTTCTTCATCGGCTATGCGCTGCTGCTTCCGACGAGTCGTTATAATGACGCCATCTTGATCGGGGCCGTCGTGATTCTCCTGACCGGACTGATTGATGACCGTTTCCAGCTCTCTGCTCGTGTGAAGTTGATGGGGCAGATGATTGCGACGGTCGTCGTCTTGAACTCTGGGATGCGCATCGAGCTCGTCAATCTCCCGTTCGATCAGCAACTGTATCTCGGGTCATGGAGTATCCCGGTCACCGTTCTTTGGCTGATTGGGATCACGAACGCGATCAACTTGATTGACGGACTCGACGGGCTCGCTGCGGGTGTCTCGAGTATCGCCCTCGGAACGATTGCCGTCTTGGCAATCATTCAAGGGAACGTCTATTTGACGATGATGGCTTTGTTGTTGCTTGCGAGCACGCTCGGCTTTCTCGTCCACAACTTCTACCCAGCGAAGATTTTCATGGGGGACACGGGAGCGCTGTTTCTCGGCTATATGCTCGCTGTCTTCTCTCTGATCGGATTTAAGAACGTGACATTGTTTTCACTCGTCGTCCCGGTCCTTTTGCTCGGCTTGCCGATCTCGGATACGATTTTCGCGATCGTGCGCCGGCTTGTCCAAGGTCGACCGCCGATGTCACCAGACAAGTCGCATATGCACCACCAGTTGATTGACATGGGGTTCACGACGCGCCAAGCCGTCCTGCTCATGTATGGGATGACGCTATTTTTCGGCATCTCATCCATCTTGTTTGCGAAGACGACAATGCTCGGTGCCGTCATCACGTTCGTCGTGGTCCTGATCGTCATCGAATTGATTGTCGAATCGACGGAACTCATTCATCCGAACTATAAACCCATCATCCGAACGTCTCGGCGACTACTTGGTCGACCGAGGACATAAACAAACGGCCGGTATCGCCTAGCGATATCGGCCGTTTTCTTTAGTAAATCGTTGTCTCGGTCATCGAGTCATCTGTTTCATCGGTTGATGGCTCGTCCGCCGTGACGGGCATTCCAAGCTCCGTTTGGAGAAGGGCTTGCGCGTCCCGGAGGTCAGCAGGGTCAAGCTCATAATAATAGACACCGTTCAACGTCAAATCGGTTCCTTCAAGTGTTTCACGATTGAACGACTTGAGGGATTTTGTATACGGTTGAAGCTGTGAGGCTTCTGACAAGGACATGTTCGTTCGAATGTTCTCGCCGACCGCATTCATAATCCGATTCAATTTGGTGAACGAGTTGATCGTGGTCGCCTCGTTGATGATGGCCTCGATCACTTGTTGCTGTCGACCGGCCCGACCGATGTCACCGGCAGGGTCTTGTTTTCGCATGCGGGCGTATGCAAGTGCTTCTTTTCCGTTCAACACTTGAACGCCTGGCTCTAACTCGACGTTTCCTGTCGCTTTTCCGGAAATAGGGATGAGGACGTCGATTTCGATGCCACCGACCGCGTCGACGAGGTCTTCGATTCCATCAAAGTTGATGGTCGCATAGTAGTCGATGGGGATATCGAGCAAGTTTTCGACGGTTGCGATTGTCGTATCGATGCCGCCGTAAGCATACGCATGATTGATTTTGTCTTTGAATGGTTCTCCGTCATCGAGGATGATATCGACATACGAGTCGCGCGGGATGCTGACGAGCGTCACTTGACGCGATTCCTTGTTGAACGTCGCCACCATCAACGAATCACTTCGGCCTTCTTCGAGCGAGGCGCCGCCATCGACCCCTGCTAACAAGATGGAGAAGTGATCTTTCGTCAAGTCGATGGTTTCGTCACGACGTTCGGACTTGTCGCCACGATCCAATTCTTTGTTCGCGTTCTCCGCGGTCTCGTTCGCTTTGAAGACAAAATAGCCGAAAGCGGAACCGCCGATCAGCAATACGACACCCAACACGATGAGGACGATTTTCCAAGGTGACTTTTTCTTGCGTGGGGGTGTTTCCATGTGGATTCCTCATTTCAGTTGTTTCTTTTATTATAAGTGTTTCAGCGTTTGAAATCACGTTCGATGATGCGAATATCGTGAGTTTGTAGCATGCCTTGACCGTTCGTCATATCTGTCAACCAAGCGATTGCATCTTCAGTTTCTTCGACAGGCACTGATACATAGAACGTGACGAGGTCGGCGTACGAGATGTCGTCGAGCAAGTAGGTGGACTGTCGCAATTCGTTCTCGACTTTACCGATCCATGTGTAGTCAACGGTGAGCGTCAATTGCTGCATTTGCAAGCGTTCGACAATCCCGATCGCATCGAGTCCTTCACTGACAGTCCCACCGTATGCCCGGATGAGTCCACCTCCGCCCAATTTGATGCCTCCGAAATAACGTGTCACGACGACGACCGTGTCTTTTAGATGACGTTTCCGCAACACCTCGAGCATCGGCATGCCTGCTGTACCACTCGGCTCCCCATCATCGTTCGCTTTCTGGTGCTCGTTCCGTTCCCCGATGATGTAAGCAGAACAGTTATGGTTTGCGTTCCAATGCTCTTTTTTGATGCCTTGGATAAACGACTGCGCCTCTTCCTCGGTTTCGACACGTTTGAAGTGGGCGATAAATTTTGACTTTTGTATGACGACTTCGTATGTTCCACTTTGTTTTATAGTATAATTTGACTCAATAGACATTTCTGAAAATTCTCCTTTCTATTTTTGAATATTTTTTTTAGAATTCAAGTAGGCACATACGCTTCAATTGGCGAATGCAATTTATAGAAAATCTCTCATGTTCACTGTAAACCTGTTTTCAAGTGGACGATATATAAGGATAGATGAGGATTAACTACCGAACTATTAGGGGATGGCATCGTGAATCATATTACCGATCGGACAGCTTTAGAACATATCATAACAAATATGATTGATACGGTGACGGAAAGTAAAGAGGAGATTGTCCGTATAACCGAAAGTTCATCAACTGAATATTCTGCGATTCAAAACGAGTTGAAAGAATTGACGGATAAAATCGAGTTCTACATCGAGGAGTCCGATCGACTCGACCGACTCGTAAAAGCCGCGAAAGCCAAGCTCGTTCAAGTCAGTAAAAAGTTTCATATACATAGTGAGCAAGAAATTCGTGACGCCTATGAACGGGCGAATCAGATGCAATTAGAACGGTTTCTCGTTCAAAAAGAAGAGATGGCGGCCCAGCAGCGTCGTAACGATTTAGAACGACGTCTTCTTATTCTAGAGGACACGATCGAACGTGCCGAAAAACTGATCGGTCGTGTCAGCGTCGTCTTGAACTTCTTACGGGACGACCTGCAACAAGAATATTCGGACATGATGAAAAAGCAGGAGATGGCCATCGGTGTATTCGAAGCGGCCGAGCGTGAACGACGTCACCTCGCTCGCGAGATGCACGACGGACCGGCGCAATCGCTTGCCCACATTTTGATTCGTGCCGACTTGATTGAAAAGACGTTTGATAAACGAGGGAAAGATGAAGCGTTTGCCGAATTACATGAATTGAAAAAGTTGATTCGTGGAGCACTCGTCGACGTACGTCGCTTGATTTACGATTTGCGTCCGATGTCGCTTGACGATTTAGGTTTTTTACCGACGCTCGAGCGCTATCTCCACCAAACGGAGGAGTATACGGCCATCAAGACGCGTCTCAACTATCGCGGGTCACGTGCCCGTCTGCCGGAGAAGTTAGAAATCAACGTGTTCCGTCTCGTGCAGGAAGCGGTGCAAAATGCGATCAAGCATGCCAAGACGCCAGAGATCATCGTCAATGTCGAACAGGCGAGCGATGTGATTCACCTTCACATCCGCGACTATGGCATCGGTTTCGAACCGAGTACGATTGGCGAAGAGTCGTTTGGGATTGTCGGGATGCGTGAGCGAATTGAGTTGGTGAACGGAAGTATCACCATTGACTCGGAAGTCGGCAAGGGGACGGTCGTCCGCATGTCGATTCCGATTCCGTGAGAGAACAAGGGGGAAGACATACATGGAAATGACACAGACACGCATTGCAATCGTGGATGATCACGAACTGTTCCGCGAAGGATTGAAGCGAATCTTTGATTTGGAAGATGAATTTACGGTCGTCGCAGAAGGGCGTACGGGTCGCGAGGCGATTCGCATCGCCGGCGAACAAAAACCGGAAATCATGATCTTAGACATCAACATGCCGGACATGAACGGGATCGAGGCGACGAAGCAACTGTCGCTCCTGTCACCGGAGACACGCGTCCTCATCCTCTCGATCCATGATGATGAGTCATATATCACGCATGCGCTCGAAGCGGGCGCGTCTGGTTTTCTTTTAAAAGAAGTGGCGTCGACCGAATTGATTTCGGCGGTCCGTGCCGTCGCTCGGGACGGGGCTTACCTACACCCGAAAGTGACGACGAACGTCTTGAAAGAGTACCGTCGTCTCTTACAATTCAAAGGGGAACAAGCGGGTCGTGGCGTCGAAAGTCGCACGGATGACCCGGTGTACCAATTGTTGTCACGTCGCGAGGTAGAGGTGTTGCACCTTCTCGCAGATGGTCGGTCGAACCGAGATATCAGTGACATGCTGTTCATCAGTGAGAAAACGGTTAAAAACCACGTGTCCTCTGTCCTTCGTAAAATGGATGTGAACGACCGGACACAAGCGGTCGTCGATGCGATTCGCCGGGGTTGGGTCGAGATTTGAGCGTCGCCGATGCTTTACCTCGTTTTTGTGTTACAATATGGAATGGAATCCTAACATAATTGGAAAAATGAAACGACGTAAAGTGAGGATATAGTATGGGAAACATTGCGATTTTAACCGACAGTACCGCCTATCTGTCGGATGATTTTTTGGCACGACATGACGTCCATGTCGCTCCACTCAGTGTCATCTTTGATGGCGCGTCGTACCGCGAGTCGATCGATATGTCGACGGAGGCGTTCTATGAGCGAATCGAGGCAGGCAAGCTACCGACGACGTCACAACCGGTCATCGGTGAGACGGTCGAGTTGATTGAGAATTTGCCGGATGATGTGACGGACGTGATCGCCATCACACTCTCAAGTGGTATCAGCGGAACGTACCAGTCGATGGTCGCGTTAAATGATATGGTCGATGTGACCGTTCATGCGTTTGACTCAGAGATTTCATGTATGCCGCAAGCGTTCATGGTCGAAGAGGCGTTAAACCTCCGTGACAAAGGCGCCACGCCGGAAGAAATCATCGCTCGACTCGAGACGGTTCGTGATTCGATTCGCGCCTATTTCGTCGTCGATGACCTCGATCATCTACAACGTGGTGGACGATTAAGCGCCGCGCAAGCGCTCGTCGGCTCGTTCCTACAAATCAAGCCGGTCCTACACTTCCAAGACAAGTTGATCGTCCCATTTGAAAAGATTCGTACGTATAAGAAGGCTGTACGTCGAATCGAAGAAATGATGGACGAGTCGATTGCCGGTGACGGTGAGGGATACTGTATCGGAATCATTCACGCCAACTGCCCGGAGCGTCAGGCGGAAGAAATCGCTTCGATGAAACAGAAGTTCCCGAAAGCACACATCTCGGGAAGCCATTTCGGTCCGGTCATCGGAACGCATCTCGGACCTGGTGCAATCGGCATCACTTGGTATCGTCGCGAATGGTAAACCACAAGACGACCGTTTCTGGTCGTCTTTTTCAATGGAGGAGGGAATGCGATGGCGAAATATCGCCAAATATTTGAGCGGTTGGCAGAAGAGATGCGGAACGGCACGAGACCTGCAGACTCGAAACTCCCGTCGGAGACGGAGCTGATGCATCAGTTCGAGGCGAGTCGGGGGACGGTCCGAAAGGCACTCGATCTCTTGCAGGAAAACGGGTACGTCCGAAAACACCACGGGAAAGGTGTCTTCGTGTTGAAGCGCGACCAGATCGAGTTTCAATTCAATGGGATTGTCAGTTTCTCAGAAGTGTACGCCAGCATGCTCGGTCGCTCCATCCAGACGCACGTCGCGGCGTTCGAAGAGATGGAGGCACCACCTTGGCTCGTCGAACGGATGAACTTGAAACCGGGAACACATGTGTTTCGCATCGAACGCGTCCGAAACTTTGACGGGGAGAACGTCATCTTAGACATCAACTATTTCGTCAAAGACCTCGTTCCTGGATTGACAAAAGAAATCGCTGCTCGATCGATTTATGGATATATCGAAGGAGAGCTTGGCTTACAGATCAGCTACGCCAAACGAAAGATCGCGGCAGAGGACGTGACCGAGCTCGACCGGATGCGTCTTGATTTGCATGACTATGAATATGTCATCGTCATCACGAACGATACGTTCTTATATGAAGGACAACAATTCGAATATACGGAATCGCGTCACCGCTTGGACAAGTTCCAGTTCAGTGACGTCGCCCGGCGCTAAACCTCTTTCGGACAGGAAGAGGTTTTTAGTTTGAACGAGATCGATTAAGGGAATTTTTTACAATGAATCTGGTCATAAAATCTTCACTCAAACTTGTATATATAAGTTGTTGACTTAACTTATATAGATAAGTTATACTTTGTTTGTACTCATAAGTAACCGTTTTCATTAGGAGTTTTCAAACAAAGGAGGACAATAAACATGAAGGCAGATTATCGTCAAATTGCCGCAGACATCCTTGAAGCAATCGGCGGCAAAGACAACGTGGACAAAGCCGCACATTGTGTGACACGTCTCCGTCTCTCCCTCAAAGACCAGTCAAAAGTCGATGAGGCACGTGTGAAAGAAGTCGATCTCGTCAAAGGGGCGTTCGAGAACTCGGGCGTGTATCAAATCGTCATCGGAGCCGGTGATGTCGACCGCGTCTATGCCGAGTTCATCAAACTCGCAGGACTCGAAGCGGCAACGGTCGCCGAAGTCAAATCCGCAGGCGGCAAAAAAATGAATCCGCTTCAAAAACTCGTCAAAGTCTTCTCTGACGTCTTTATGCCAATCATTCCAGCCATCATCGTGGCCGGTCTCCTTATGGGGATCAACAACTTACTTGCTTCTGAAGGTCTCTTCATCGACGGGCAGACGCTCATCGAGGCTTATCCGAACTTACAAGGACTTTGGGACCTCATCAACATGATGGCGAACACGTCATTCGTCTTCTTACCGGCACTCGTCGGATGGTCGGCGACGAAACGTTTCGGTGGAAGCGAAGTGCTCGGGATTGTCATGGGTCTCTTGCTTGTCCACCCGGACCTCTTGAACGCTTGGGGCTACGGAACAGCGGCACTTGAAGGAGAAGTACCGACATTCGATATCCTCGGATTGTTCGAGATTGAGAAAGTCGGATATCAAGGTCAAATCTTGCCGGTTCTCGCTGCAGCTTATATTTTGAGCCAAATTGAGATGTTCTTGAAAAAACGTGTACCGAATGCGATTCAACTCTTGGTCGTTCCGATCACGACGATCGTCGTCACTGGATTCCTTGCACTCGCAATCGTTGGACCAATCACACGCGGAATCGGTAATGTGATTGCGACAGGACTCGTCAACACGTTTGAAGCCGTACCGGTCGTCGGGGCACTCCTCTTCGGATTGTTCTACGCACCACTCGTCGTCACAGGGATGCACCACTTGTTCATCGCCATCGACCTTCAGTTGATCGCAGATACAGGCGGTACGTTCATCTGGCCGATGATCGCACTCTCAAATATCGCGCAAGGTTCTGCTGCACTCGCCATGTTCTTCGTCTACAAGCACAACGCGAAGCAAAAGAGCATGGCATCGACTTCAGCAATCTCGGCTTACTTCGGGATCACGGAGCCGGCGATGTTCGGGGTCAACTTGCCGAATAAATTCCCGTTCTACTCTGCGATGATCGGGTCGGCGATCGCAGCCATCTTCATCACATTGAACGATGTTCAAGCAATCGCAATCGGTGTCGGAGGACTCCCTGGATTCCTCTCGATCTTCACAGACAAAATCCTTCTCTTCATCGTCGGGATGATCATCGCAATCATCGTACCGTTCGCGCTCACATTCATCTTGTCGAAGCGCTACATGAAAAAAGGTGAAATCGAAGAAAATAAAGTCGCATAAGCATTGACTCGGGAGGGAGGGACGGCAGTTCTTCCCTCTTTCCTATTGAAATGAAAACTCTTACAAAAAAGGAGATGTCGTTGATGACACAGAAAAATTGGCGCAAATCAGTCGTCTATCAAATTTACCCGAAAAGCTTTTACAGTCCGGAAGGGAACGCGACCGGATCAATCAAAGGGGTGACGGCGAAGCTAGATTACTTGGCAGAACTCGGCATCGAATACATTTGGATGACGCCTGTCTATCAGTCACCTCAACACGACAACGGCTATGACGTGAGTGATTACTATGCCATCGACCCGTCTTACGGCACGATGGAAGACCTCGACGAATTGATCCGTGAGGCAGAGGCGCGGGGCATTGGCCTCATGATGGACATCGTCGTCAACCACTCGTCGACAGACCATGAATGGTTCCAGAAATCATTGGCGGGAGACGAGCGGTATCGTGACTACTACATCTGGCGCGACGAGCCGACGAACTGGGAATCGAAGTTCGGTGGGAACGCGTGGGAATATGACGAGAAGAGCGGGCAATACTATCTCCACTTGTTCGACGTGACCCAGGCCGATTTGAACTGGGAGAACGAACAGATGCGTGAAGACGTCTATGAGATGATGCGCTTCTGGCGCAAGAAAGGAATCAAAGGGTTCCGTCTCGACGTCATCAACTTGATCTCAAAAGAGCAAGATTTCCCGGAAGACGAGTCGGACGGTCGGAAATTCTATACGGACGGTCCACGCATCCACGAATATTTGAAAGAGATGAACCGAGAAGTATTTGACGGGCATGACGTCATCACGGTCGGGGAGATGTCGTCGACGACGCTCGACCATTGCGTGCGCTATTCGAACCCGGACGAGAACGAGCTCAGCATGACGTTCAGCTTCCATCACTTGAAAGTCGACTATCCGAACGGCGAGAAGTTCGTCGCCTCTCCGTTCGACTTCATCCAGTTGAAAGACATCATGTCGACGTGGCAACAAGGGATGCACGGAAAAGGATGGAACGCCATCTTCTGGTGCAACCATGACCAACCGCGCGTCGTCAGCCGTTTCGGGAACGACACGAACCATCGCGTCGAGAGTGCGAAGATGCTTGCGACCGTGCTCCACGGTCTCCAAGGAACACCGTACATTTATCAAGGAGAAGAGATCGGGATGACGAATCCTGGCTTCGATGACTTGAACGAGTATCGTGACATCGAGACGCTCAACAACTATAAGTTGAAACGCGAAGAAGGCGTGTCGCATGAAGACATGATGGCAGCCATCAAACAAAAGTCACGCGACAACTCGCGGACGCCGATGCAGTGGGATGCGACGACGCATGCCGGCTTCACGAACGGCACACCGTGGATCAACGTGGCACCGAACTACCAGGACGTGAACGTCGAAGCGGCGCTCGATGACCCGAACTCGGTGTTCTACCACTACAAGAACTTGATTGCATTACGAAAAGAACTTGACGTCTTGACGGACGGGGACTATACGCTCCTCACGCCTGATTCGTTAGACGTTTGGGCATATACACGGAAGACCGACCGCGAGGAGCTCCTCGTCGTCGCCAACTTCTATGGAACGGAAACGACGTATACCATCCCGGAAGGTTTTGAGCGGGTGAACGTCGTCAGCCACAACTACGACGTGCCTGAGCTCGACGGGACGACGTTGTCCCTTCGTCCATACGAGGCGATCATGTTCTACAAACAGAAATAAGTGCAGCTTGCACGAAAACGGATCATCCCGCATGTCGGATGATCCGTTTTTTCGTTCAGTCGGTGAGGATCCGGCTTTCGATGATGTCCTCGAGGAGCGGAGATTCCAATTCATCGTAAAAGAGGGAGGGGACGAAATAGATGTCGTCTTGATCGGTCACGCTGAACGATAGCGTATGGAACGGGACTTGATGGTCATCGAAATAGCGTCTTGTACCTCTTGCTATGTCTGAAAGTGACTCTTTCATTGATGTCGGTTGAGACAAGTCGAGATGGATATGACCGTACGTGGTTCCATATGCAATCAGATCGAACACTTCGTCTAACTCTAAATCGCTCGGGGAAATGCCTTTCACCACTGAGTCGTCTTCTTTTCTACGGATGAATCCCTGTCCATAGGTAATGGGGTAGGGGAACGTGTCAGAACGTAAGATGCGTTCTGTCCATGCAGCGTATTCATCATTCAACCGTTGATAAGTCGTTTCTCGAAGATGGACCTGATCATAATCATCGTGTGTGACTTGTCCATTGCGTTTCACGTAGACCGTGAACGTCGTATCAGGACTCGTTGGAGAAGTGAATGTGACGAAATAACGCGTGCTATGTGGGAACATATAGTCGACTTGTTGGACACGCACGTCAAGTGCGGGATAGGTATGACGAACATATGCTACTGCACTATTCGACACACGCTGTTTCTCGAAATCCGTACCGAAAACGATGCGAACCCCGAACGTGGCGACAATGATGGTGCCGCAAAGAAGAAAGAAAATCCTCCATTTCATTGTGACATCACCTCATCGTGCTGACGCTGGATGATTTGTTCGAGCTCGGGAGAGTCAATTTCTTCTCGTGAGACGCTACCGGTATAAAACCAGTCCTCCTCCCCGCGAAGCGTGACGGACATCGTTCGGAACGGAACGCCAGCCGCGTCCATGTTATGCTTCAAATCTCGTAATAGAAATGCTGCACGATTGACCGTCGTGGTAGGGACATCTACAGAAATAAATAGACTGCCATGGTTAGCACCGATATCTTGAATGTCATAGTCCTGATCGAGGCGAAGAGATTGGAGGTCCAAGGATTCTTCCGGTGAATCGGGTCCGTCCTTTGGGATGAGGACGTCATCGCTCAGATGAACATGTTCTGGGAGCGCGGGTCCGACCAATCGACGATACGCATCATGGATCCGGTCGAATGTATTCATTCCTGAGGTGACGTTCGCATAATCATTGAACGTGATGTCACCATCCGTCGTAATGTGCAATTCAAAATGTGTGTCGATGCTCGTGTCGGAATCGATCGTGAGGAGATAAAGGTCACTTCCCCACATCATCATAGTGGCGCTCGTGATTTCGAGAGATTGATCGCGGTGGTGATTCTCGAGATACGTGGCAGCGACTTGGCGAACGAACTGTTCGTCTTTCGGATGACCGAACAAAAAATGAGAGAGTAGTGTGAAGCTACCGTATAAGATCAAACCTATTCCAACCAAAGAGCCAATGAATCGTCGCATCCGTTCCACGTCCTCACAATTTAGTCTATTTTTCCCATAATCATAACGGATAAAATACGGAAACGTCATCCGTCAAAAGAACGATTGCGGAAGGGATTTGTACATCAAGAGGATTCGCACGCACATGTGTGTGTTGTTAGCGTGAAAGGAAAAAGGAGCCAAGAGATATGGGGGAACTCATCGTCGCATCTAACGGGACGCGCGCCATCCGTTTTGGCATCTGCCAACGCTGTCTCAGCACGGACGTCCGAACGTTCACCTGTCACCACGGGTCGTGTGCCTACTGCCGGAACTGTCTTTATCTTGGGCGGGTCTGCCGATGTGATTTTCTACAAGAGCGGGACATCACGACACCACTCGAAACGACCGAATTGACGATGTCATTCGAGCTCGCACCAGCCCAAATGCGGGTCGCGAATCAACTGCTCACGTGGTGGGACGAACGGAAGACCGGTCTCGTCCATGCGGTGTGTGGCGCCGGTAAGACTGAGATGACGTTCCCTGTGATCGAGCGGGTCGTCAATGAAGGGAAGCGGGTATTGATCGTGTCCCCGAGGAAAGATGTCGCCATCGAATGGGTGGAACGGCTCGAACAAGCATTCACCGTGCCCGTCACGAGACGGTACGGGGGTGGGGAGAAAGACTCCATCGGGATGATCACGGTGGCGACCGCACCGTTACTACTCAATCTACGAGACGTATTCGATTATGTGCTCGTCGATGAGTCCGATGCCTTCCCGTTCGCTTTTGACGTGACGTTATGGCGCACCATCTATCGGGTCGGGAAAGGGGTCTTTGTCTTCATCACTGCGACTCCGACCGCTTGGCAACAGATGGTGTCGACGGTGCATCTGTCCCGCCGTTATCACGGATTTGATTTGCCGGTGCCGACACTCGTCAAACAGTCGGACGAACGGGTTTTTGACTTCTGTCGACGTCACGCCGCAAAACCGCGTCTCCTGTTCGTGCCGACAAAGCCTCACCTCGAGCGATATCGTAAGACGCTAGAAGACGCAGGGTTTACATGTCGAACGGTATCGGCCGAGACCGAGGAACGGACCGACGCGCTTCACGAGCTTCAAGAGACAAAGGGAATCGTCCTTGCGACATCGATTTGGGAGCGGGGGATGACGGTCCGGGGCGTGCAGGTCGGGGTGCTTGAGAGCGAACATCGACTCTTCACGACACGAGGGCTCATCCAAATGGCAGGACGGGCCGGCCGAAAACCTGATGCGCCGACAGGGGAGGTCTGTTTCTTTTATCATGAACGGACGTTTCGGCAAGATTTCGCCATCCGGGCGATCGTGAAGGCGAACAGTCGATGAAATGTCTTCTCTGTCACCAACCGATGACCGTCCCGTGGACACCGGCCACGTTATGGCGACGCGACTGGGTGTGCCCGTCATGTGAGGACCGACTGACGCCGCTCGGGACAGGCTGTCCGCGCTGCGGTCAACCGAACGAGACGGGGGAGACGTGCTCAGATTGTATCCGCTGGCTCGCGCTCGGCTCTGATTTGACCGTCCGTTGTCTGTACGCCTATGACGAGGCGGGAATAGAGTGGCTACATCGCTTCAAATTCAGTGGGGACGTCGTCATCGCCGCATCGGTCGCACCAAAACTTCGGGCACTGCGAGAACCTGGTGCGACGTATGTGCCCGTCCCACTAAGTGACGAACGACACAGGTCGCGTCGCTTCAACCAAGCGGAAGTGCTCGCACAAAAGATTGGTCCGACCCGGCAACTGATCGAGAAAACCGAGGTTTCGAGTCAACGCGAACTCGGGAAAGAAGAAAGACGACACCGAACGAATCCTTTCACTGTACCAACTTCAGTGAAATGTGGGAAAATCATTCTTGTAGACGACGTCTATACGACAGGGACGACGCTCCATCAGGCGGCATTTTCGTTACGGCAGGCAGGTGCGACAGAAGTTTCTGCGATTTGCTTATTTCGGGCGCTAAACAAATCAAAAACGCATCCGATATAAAAGGCAGAGGTGAAACCAATGGATGCAGCATCTTGCCAAATGTGCGGACGCTTGTTTATGAAACAAGGTCGCTCGCCTTATTGCCCATCATGTAGTGAAGTCGACTTCCAAAACTTTTTGAAAGTTCGTGACTTCATTCGTGAACCAAAAAACAAATCAACGAACATCGGCGCCCTTGTCGAAGCGACGGGTGTGTCGGAACTTGATATCACGCGATATATCCATGAAGGACGCCTGATCATCAAGGACAACCCGGAACTCCTCGTCGGCTGCGTACGTTGTGGTCAACCGACGAACGAAGGGAAAGTCTGTTCGAACTGCCAGAGAGATATGCAGAAGGAACTGTCTAGTCTACAAGAGAGCTTGACGAAGTCGTCAAGTGCTCGCGCTTATCGTTTGGATTAACATCATGAAGAGGGGGAAGACGCATGCGCATCGATTCAGCCAAGTGGGTACATTTACCGAACACTTATGAAAAGAAAACGCAAGTCGAGCCGAAGCCCGCGCCATCACGCCAAACGGACCAATTGTCAATCTCGGCGGAAGCCCGCGCCCGGTTTGAAGAACCGGTGAAACATCCGGACCGTCTCGCAAAAATCGACGCTTTGAAAGCAGAGATTGATGCGGGCACGTATTCACGGGACGCGCGTGAAATCGCCAAACGCTTTCTACAAGGATGAATGGAAGCGAGGTCCGTTTGAGGCCTTCGCACTGAATAACACGGCACGGAAGCTGACTAAATAAGGGGTACCCCTTTCTTTAGTCGGCTCTTTTTTTGGAAAAAGGAGAGACTCATGCTCACATTACATAAACGTTTACTCGAATTGGCTTATACGAAAGAACAGCTGCTCGTCCAAAATGACATGGCCGCTTTTAGCGCGCTCGTCAAAGAAGAGGCGAAACTCGTCCGACAAATCTCACAAAAAGAAGCGGAACGACTTCAAGGGACATATGAATTGGACGATGAAGAGATAGAGGAACTGAGACTGGTCTTGTTCGAGTTGAAGCGTCAGAACGAATTGAACGCGTCGCTTCTCGAACAGTCCCTTCGTTATATTACTTGGCATCTAGACATGCTCTTGCCAGAAGCAGATGATTTCACATACGGACAACAGGCGTTTGAAACACGCTCGTTCAGCCGTGACGTTTAAGGAGGAAGTACAGAATGGGCTCAACATTTATGGGATTAGAGACGGCGCGCCGCAGCCTGACGACACACCAATGGGCGCTACAGGCGACGGGGAACAACGTGGCGAACGCCTCAAACCCTGGCTATTCACGCCAACGCCTTACCCTCGGGATGACAGAACAACTCTCGGTCAACTTCGGTGGAACGAAAGCCGGACAATTCGGGACCGGGGTACGCGGGGAGACGCTCGCCCGGATTCGCGATCTCATGATTGACCAACAGTATCGCGACGAGTCGGTGAAGAATGCGTTCTATGCGACGAAAGAGGCGGCGTTCGGGCGGATGGAGGACATTATCAACGAACCGTCTGAGAACGGTCTTGCCAAATCGCTCGACTTGTTCTGGGCGTCACTTCAGGATTTGTCGGTCAACCCGGACGATACGGGTGCACGAAGCGTCGTCCGCCAGCGGGCGATGACGCTCGCCGAGACGTTCAACTACATGTCTTCGTCGCTGACGAAAGTACAAGACGATTTGAAAGCGGAAGCGGGCGTCGTGTCGAAAAAGATTAACGACCTGTTGACGAAGATCAATAACGTGAACCGTCAAATCGGGGACGCGGAACCACTTGGCGTCTTGCCGAACGAACTGTATGACGAGCGCGACCGATACATGGACGAGCTCTCGCAATATATCGAGTTCGAGCGTGTGCCGGTCGATTACTTGAACGGGGAGACGCGCGGGAACTCGCAACGTGTCGCAGAAGGACGAATCGACATCCAAATCACCGTGCCAGGAAATCCGAATCCAATCAAATTGGTCGACGGCATCACGGGTGGCGTAGGGGAAATGACCGAGTCGACGTATCGTGCGGCAGATGCTGTGACAGCTGAGGCGATGACACTCCAAGACATGCCGAACGGTAAGCTACGAGCACTCGTTGAAATGTACGGAAGCCAATCAGGTCCTGAAGCGGCGAATGGGGCGTACACGAAGATGCTCAAAGACTTAGACGAGATGGCGAGCGTGTTTGCGACGGCATTCAACAATGCACACATGACGAACAAAGATGCATCAGGGACGGACGGGCGAAACGATTTCTTCGTGAATTCAGGAACGAACACGAACACCGACATCAAAGCGTCGAACATCGAAGTGAACGAGACGTTCATGAATAACCTCGACTTGATCGCCGCTTCAAAAGACGGCAATATCGGGGACGGGAGCGGGGCACTCGAACTCGCGCGTCTGAAAGAGATGGCGCTCAGCTTTGCCGGGTCGGCCACGACGACGACATCGATCGGAAAGTACTATCAGAACGTCATCGGGAACATGGCGGTCGAGGCGAGCCAGAACGCGAACCTCGCGAAGAGTACGTTCGCTCTCTTGAGTAGCTCGGACCAGCGCCGCCAGTCGGTGAGCGCGGTGTCGCTCGATGAAGAGATGACGATGATGATCCAATATCAACATGCATACAATGCGGCGGCACGGAACATCACGGCCGTCGACGAAATGCTCGACAAAATCATTAACGGCATGGGTGTCGTTGGGAGGTAATGACTGATGCGTGTCACACAGACGATGCTCACACAGACGAACTTGAAACACTTATCGAGTAGCTATAACACGCTCGCCCGCGTCCAGGAACAACTGATCAGCGGGAAGCGGATCCAAAAGGCATCGGAGGACCCGGTCGTCGCGATGCAGGGGATCCGGTACCGGACCGAAGTGCGAGAAGTCGACCAGTTCCGTCGCAACGTCAGCGAGGCGACGAGCTGGATGGACATGACGGACTCGACCTTGAACGAGGTCACGGAAGCCGTCAAACGGATTCGGGAATTGACGACGCAAGCTGCGAACGACACGTACGAGTCGTCACAGCGCGCGATCATCAAGAGTGAGGTCGACCAGTTGATCGAACATATCGGCTCACTCGCCAACTCGAAGGCGGGCGAGAAGTATATTTATAACGGGACGAAAACGGATCAACCTTTGATTGATATGGATAAGTTGAAAGCATATCTTGCGGACCCAAGCGCGACGTCAGATGTGAATACGATTTACACAGATGTTGCGGGCGCACCTACTACGACTGGAAAAATTGAGTTCGAAGTCTCAAAAGGCATCACGATGCAAGTGAACATGCAGCCGGAGACCGTCTTCGGCCGAGAACTTTTTGAAGGATTGAAACAGCTGAGCGGTTTGCTCGCCGATGAAAATACGGGAGGTGCCGACTTATCTGCCCAACTCGAGACGCTTGATACGATCGGTCAGAACTTGATCACGGAGCGGTCGGAGCTCGGTGCCCGGGCGAACCGTTTGGAGCTCGTCGACAACCGTCTGCAAGACCACGAAATCATCGCGAAGACGATCATGTCTGATAACGAAGACATCGACGTCGAGAAAGTGATCATGGAGTTGAAGTCACATGAGACGGTACACCGCGCCGCACTTTCTGCCGGGGCCCGTATCATTCAACCGACGCTCCTTGACTTCCTCCGGTAATCGGTCATGAATCTCGCGAGACTTGAAATGCGGCAAACGTTTGCTGCCATCCAGATGACCTCGAACCGACCGGTGCTCGAGATGCGTCAAGGTCGGGCGGACATGTCGATGCAGCAAGGGAAAGCTGAGATGACGCAACAGACGACTCAAGGGAAACTTGAAGTCGACTCGTCGGTGGCACGGAGTGAGAGCAACCTGAAAGGGGCGCTCGAACTCGGTCAATCGTTCGGACAGATGGGGGAACAAGGAGCCCGCGAGGCGATGATGAACATCGCCCGTGAAGGGGACCGCATGATGCGCATCGAGAACGGCAACCCGATTGCCTCGATGGCGGCAGAGAAAGTGAACAACCCGTATCCGATCGTCGAGATGGGCTATATGCCGAAATCGATTGACCGTGTCAAGTTGACGTATACGCCGGCGGATGTGAAAATCGAATGGAATATCACACCGCCACAGATTGATGTATCGCTCACACCGGCGGACATCTCGTTCACGCCATGGACGATGGACATTTCTCTCCGTCAACAGGCATCGCTCGAGATGTGGCCGGTCGGTGGGATGTATGATGAAACGCGTTGAAAGTGAGGACAATCCATGTTCATTGAAACAGACTACTTTGGCAAGATTGAAATAAATGAAGCGGAGACGATCACGTTTGTCAGTGAGATTCCGGGATTCCCGGAATCGAAGACGTTCGTGTTGATTCCGTACGGGGAAGAGCTGCCGTTCTGGTCACTCCAGTCAATCGAAGAGAAAGCGTGCGCGTTCGTTGTGACGAATCCGTTCTGGCATAAGTCGGACTATGCGTTCGAACTGTCGGACGGGGCGAAGGATCAGCTCGGGATTGAAGAAGCGGAACACGTCTCTGTCTACTCGATCGTCACGCTCCGTGAGCCGTTTGATGCATCGACGCTCAACTTGAAGGCACCGATCGTCATCGAGACGAAAGAACGTCGCGGGAAGCAAGTCATCTTAGACGATGCCTACCCGGCCCGTTATCCGCTCGGCGGCACGAAGGCGGAGGTGCGCTGATGCTCGTATTGAAACGAAAACAAGGTGAGGCGATCCATATCGGGGACGACGTGACGCTCACCGTGCTCGCCATCGAGGGAGACCAGGTGAAGCTCGGCATCGATGCCCCGCGCCATATCGATATCCATCGTCATGAAGTGTACATTCAGATGCAAGAAGAGAATGAGTCGGCACGAGACAGTGCCAACTTGATGAAACAGATGATCAAAAAGCAGTCGGAAGCGTGAGCTTTCGACTTTTTTTGTAAATATAGAATGTAAGGGTGACATTTTTCACCTAGTTGGGCTAGGATGGAAACGGAAAGGGAAGGAGGGGAATCGATGGGAATGGTCATCAACCAGTTTTTTATTAATATCAGTATCATCTTTTTACTCATGTCGCTCACGTTATACGTGATGCGGACGGTCTTGCCGATTCAACCGTCCTCCCCATTGTTCGTCCGTTTTTGGTTCGGGGTGTCGAACGGATTGACGGCGATCTTGTTGACCTTAAATGCCATCGAGCTTGGCGATGCGAGGATTGACCTCCGTCTCATCCCGATCGCCTTATCGGCGACGTACGCCGGCCCGTTTGGTGCCGTCGTCACGCTCGCGCTCATCTTTATCGGGCGCATGACCTTGCATGGGATGAGTGCCCCGTTCGTCGATTCGATCCTTATGTTTGTCGTGTTATACATATTTTCGCTCCTCCTCTCGCGTGTGCCGATGCATCGGTCGCGAGGATATACCGTCTATGTTGGGTTCGGTGCGCTCCTCGTTTTGATTCGCGTGACCGGTAGTGTGGATGCGATGGTGTTCGTGAACGTCTTTATCCCGTACTTCCTCATGCTGTCGCTCGGGGCGTGGCTCTGTTACTGGGGGGCGAAAAAGCTTGAGACGCATTTATGGATGTTCCTTCTGCATACGCATCGGGCGACCGTCGATGAATTGACAGGACTACCGAACCGTTACCGGACGCTTGAACAAATGAATGAACTGGAGATGTCTGGGAAACCGTGGACGTTACTCGTCATCGATGTCGATCACTTCAAGCAGTTGAACGATACATATGGTCATCTAGCAGGAGATGCCGCACTCCGTCATATCGGTCAGACCCTCGAGCGGCACTGTCCGTCAGGCGGGTTCGTCGGTCGTTACGGCGGGGAGGAGTTCTTGCTCGTGATTGAAGGTAATGAAAGGGCGAAAGAAATGGCCGAATCGTTAGTCGAGACCGTGCGCCACACGACGTTCGAATGTCAGGGAGAGGTCATCCCGATGACCGTCTCGATCGGTGCCGCGGTCGCCGAGCACGAACCGAGCATGGTCGTGTTCGAACGAGCGGACGAGGCTTTATATGATGCGAAACGGAACGGACGGGACCAGGTCCGCTTCGCTTAAAAAATCCCCTATAACCGTTGGCGAATGGTGTCCAGCGGTTATAGGGGATTTCACGTTTAGTGAATGTTTTTCTTCTTGAACTGTCCGCCCCGGACGTCGTGAATGTTGCCGATGGCGAGGAACGCTTTCTCGTCATAGTCGTCGAGGATGTCTTTTAATTTCGTCTCCTCGAGTCGGCTGATGACCGTGAAGACTACTTTCTTTCCGTCTCCGGTGTAGGCCCCTTCTCCGTGGAGATACGTCACGCCCCGACCGAGCCGGTCCATGATCGCCTGACCGATTTCTTCCGGTGCGTTCGTGATGATCCACGCCGCCTTCGACTGATCGATCCCTTCCAAGACGACATCGATCGTCTTGAACGCGATGAAATACGTGAGGAGCGAGTACATCGCCCGGTCCCAGCTGAAGACGAAGCCGGCTGTCCCGAGGATGAAGATGTTGAAGAACATGACGATCTCTCCGACCGAGAACGGTAACCGGTTCGTGAAGGCGACGGCAAGAATCTCGGTCCCGTCGAGCGACCCACCGGCGCGGATGACGAGCCCGATCCCGGCACCGAGCAAGAAGCCCCCGAAGACGGTCGACAACAGCAAATCGTCCGTGAACGGCTTGATGTCATGCAGGACGATCGTGAACGCCGACATGAGGAGGATTGCCGTCAACGTGACGACGGCGAACGTCTTCCCGATTTGCCGATAGCCGAAGTAGATGAACGGCAAGTTGAAGAGGACGAGCCAGATGGCGAGTTTCGTCTCCGTCAAATACGACACGATGATCGAGACCCCGACGATCCCACCGTCAATGATCTGGTTCGGAACGAGGAACGCCTCCAGGCCGACCGCGAAGACGAGGGAACCGAGTAGCAAGAGGACGACTTTCGCAAACAGTTCGGACGCTTTGATCGGATTATGTTCGCGCCTTAAGCGCTGCACTTCCTCCGGTGTCGGGGAAGGCATGGGTGTACGCTGCATACGTGGTGCCCCCTTTCCATTTTCTTAAGTATACCAAAACGAGCCGATACAAAATCCTTTGAGACAGAGAATCTGACATGAATATTCAGAATAGATTGATGATTCCCTGTAAATTATTTCAGTATTATTTTGTGGTAGGCTAAGAAGGTTGTTGAACATGAGAAGGAGGTCAATGCATCATGAAACGAGAGAATAGAGCCTGGTTGATGGGGTTTCAAATCATCATGAACATCATCGGCGGACTCATCGCGGCGTATGGGTTGGAGTCCGTCCTCATCCCGAACAACGTGTCGGACGGGGGCGTCACCGGCATCAGTATCGTCGGGTCGCAGCTCACGGGATTGCCGCTCGGGATCTTTATCGGGATTCTCAATATCCCGTTCATCTATCTCGGGTATAAACAGATTGGGAAAAGTTTCGCCATCCTTTCGGTCACAGGGATTGCGTCGTTGTCAGTCGGTACGGTGATCATGCACCATGTTCCGACGATCATCGAGGGCGACGCGCTCCTCATCACCGTGGTCGGCGGAATCATCCTCGGGTTCGGGATGGGGATGTCCCTCCGTAACGGGGGTGCGCTTGACGGGATCGATATGCTGGCCGTTCTCTTGTCCCGTAAACTGCCGTTCGGGACGAGTGACTTGATTCTATTTTTGAATACGTTCGTCTTCATCGTCGTCTCGACGGTGTTCGGGCTCCAAGGAGCCGTCTTGTCGGCGATCGCTTATTTCATCGCCTCAAAAGTGATTCATATCGTCGAAGAGGGATTGAGCGGTGCGAAGACGTTCAAGATCATCACGAGTGAACCGAATGAAATGGTCGAGACGATTCGGGACCGTCTCGGGCGGAGCGCCACGTTGAATCAGATCCAAGGTGCATATTCAAAAGAGAGCTATTACGAAATCACGTGCGTCATCAACCGGCTCGAAGAACGAAAGATCAAGGACATCATCGATCAAGTCGACCCGAAAGCGTTCGTTGTCGTGTATGAGGTGACGGAAGTCAAAGGCGGAAATTTCCAAAAACGCGATATTCACTGACGGATGGCCACGTGCCGTCCGTTTTTTTATACATGTGGCGTGAAAACATTCCGCTTGTCTGAACCTGTAAGGCAGGAAATCGGAAGCAAAAAGTGGAATGAGACGATGCAAGGGAAAGGGGAGGATGGAGCATGTATGCACTGATCGGAAAGCTCGTCACAAAAGCGGGACAACGGGACCGACTCGTGGCAATTTTATCGGAAGCGGCACGAGAGATGGAGGCGACGTCGGACTGTGAATCGTATCGGGTCCACGTATCGCTCGACGAGGCAGACACGGTGTTCGTCTATGAAGTGTGGCGGAGTGAGGATGCGCATGCGGCGTCATTGTCGCTTGCTGAAGTGAGGGCGTATATCGATCAGGCGAAGCCCATCCTCGAGCGGATGGAGCGGATCGCCGCGCTCGAACTGCGGACGTGACGGAATCATCGAATCAACAGGCGGATGACCACGTGTCGTCCGTCTTTTTTTGCAGGAGAAAGAGATGGATGCCGAGAACAAGACAGGATTCGGAAAGGAGGGAACGTATGCGTCCACTCATACTCGGTGTCTTCGCGGCCTTGTTTTTTGCAAGCACGTTCGTGTTGAATGAAGTGATGCAAGTCGGGGGAGGTAGCTTCGCCTATAGTGCCTCGCTCCGCTTTTTATGGATGATCCCACTGTTGATGCTCGTTGTCGCCTTACGGGGTGGACTCAAGCGGGTCATCTCGGCGCTGAAAAACAATCCGCGTCCGTGGATATTGTGGGGGACGGTCGGGTTCGGGTTCTTTTACGTTCCCATCTGTCTCGCCGCTGAAGTCGCACCCCCGTGGCTCATCGCAGGTACATGGCAAGTGACAATCGTCGCCGGGGCACTGTTGTCACCACTCTTTAAGAAGGCAGACGGTTCCCGCGAACAGATCCCGTGGCGAGGACTTCGGTTCTCGAACTTGATTTTGATTGGGGTCGTCTTGATGCAAGTCGAGTTTTTCGAATCGTTCGAGCCTCGCTTCCTATGGCTCGCTGTCGTCCCGGTCGTCATCGCGGCTTTCGCGTATCCTCTCGGCAACCGCAAGATGATGCAACAGACGGACCTCGACGTGTTCGAACGCATCCTCGGCATGTGTCTCGGGTCGCTCCCGGTGTGGTTCTTGTTGTTCGGGTACGGGTTGACGACGGGTCGTCCCTCATCGAGCCAGCTCGGGCAGACGTTCCTTGTCGCCTTGTTGTCAGGGATTGTCGCGACCGTCCTATTTTTCAAGGCGACGGACCTCGTCAAGCACGACATGGGGAAACTGGCGTCCGTCGAGGCGACGCAGGCGCTCGAGGTGTTGTTCGCCTTGATTGGCGAGCTCCTGTTCCTCCATGCGGTCATGCCGTCCCCGATTGCCTTGGTCGGGATCACGCTCGTCATGATTGGCGTCGTCTTCCATAGTCGGAGCCAATTCATCGAGCTTCCGATGGCAATCGAAAAGGAAGCATAAAAAATACCTCGCTCCTTTGAGCGAGGTATTGTCATGAACTTGTCGTCAAACTGCCTTTGACTTTGTCATAGAAGTCATCCATCATACCAGTACGGCTACCGAGCTGGCAGATGAGTTCGAGCGTTTCTTTATAGAACTTCTTGACGAGTCCTTTGTTTTTGATTCCGTCCATCGACGCGAGCGTCTTGTCGAGGTTCTCTAAAATCTCTTTGATCTGTGCGTCCGAGTCCGGTTTGACGACTGTCATGTTCTCCGGGATGCTGACGACCTTCTCTTGACCTTGGTGGCGGAATGATGCGCCGAAGCCAAGGTTCTCGATGAAGAGGTGCGGCATGACCTTTTGACCGAAGAAGTGCTTGTGCCAGTCTGTCGCTTTCATCGTGTCCATATCTTGTTTGAACGTGGAAGCCGTCGAGACGTATTGTTTAAACAAATCTGTCATGAATTTCTCGATGACCGGGATTTGAAGGGCGAAGACGTTTTTCAAGAGCGCATCGAGCTGAGCGCGCGTCAAAGTAGTTTCGTTAGACATGTCAGTTCCTCTTTTCTCTAGTACGTTATTACCATCGTATGGGATTGACGGACGGTCGTCAATGTAAGGGGAAACATTTTTTCAGAATATTTGATGAAAAGTTATCAACTTGTGGGATAATCAAGTGAAGACATCAACAACTAGGGAGTGGTTCTTGTGAACAAATCGATGAAATGGGCGCTCGCGCTCGGTGTGACAGGTGCATTGGTGGCAACGGTCGGTGTCGTCTCGTCCCGGGGACGGACAGAGGATACGACGCAGACGATTCGTGACCGCGAGCTCGGGTACGAAATCATCTTGCCGTCAAAAATCGTTGCGGCGATCGAGCGCGGTGACGTCTATATCGAGAAGGCACAGGACGTCGTTGACATCGGTGACACGAAGAGCTACAGCACGTTCGATTTGTACTATAACGTCGAGGACGGCGACGACCAGCTCTTGTTTCACTTGGACTTGATTGACCGTGAGTTGACGGAAGAGGCGTTCGCGACGGAGGTCGGGTACGGCAACTATCTCGGCACGAACGACATGACGTTCTTCTGGGTCGAACCGACAGAGGCCGTCCCAGGCGCGGAGGCGCATACGGATGAGATCGCTGAATTGATCGAGACGCTCCCTGAGTTGGAATTCCGGACGTTATAATCTCGTAAGTTGGCTCGCTACGGCGGGCTTTTTTCTTTGTGCTACAATACAGATGAGGTGATGTACATGAATTGGACAGTAGAAGAAGTCAAACAAGCAGATGATGTGAAAACGTTAGAACAGGCGGTCAACACGAACGACAAGATTGACGTCAAAGTCGGTCATGAGTCGGTCGGACAGAACGACTATGCGGTATACGACGGAGAGACGCTCGTCGGGTATCTCATGCTCTTCCCATATCTCCCGAACGAGTATGAGGTGAACGCGCTCGTTCATCCGGAATACCGGAAGCAAGGCGTCTTCACGGCACTGCTCGAGACGGCGAAACAGGATGCGAAACTGAACGGCTGTGAGGCGTTCACGTTCGTCATCGACCGGAACTCAGCGTCTGGGAAGGCGGTGCTTGAACATCTTCAGGCAGCGTATCAGTTCTCGGAATACAATCTCGTCTTGAAGAAGGCGGAATTGTTCTTGAAACCGGACGAGGTATCGCTCCGTGAGGCGACGGCAGACGACCGCCCGCTCATCATCACGACACTCAGCGAGGCGTTCGGTGACCCGGTCGATGTGACGGAAAACATCTATCAACAAATCGACACACCGGACCGTGTGACGTTTATCGGAGAAGTCCACGGCAAGCCGGTCGGCGTCATCCGTGCCCTTCTCGTCGGTGACGACGCGGCAAGCATTCACGCGTTCGGCGTCAAGGCAGGCGAGCAAGGCAAAGGCTACGGCACAAAAATGTTGAAGCAGATGGTGCAACAACTGTTCCGCATGGGCCGGACGAAAGTCGAGCTCGATGTCGAGACGGAAAACAAGGCAGCGCTCGAGATATACAAGCGTGCCGGATTCGCAGAGAATGGCGGCTATGAGTTTTACATGATCGAATTATGAGGTGACCCACATGGTGAAAAATCTGAAATGGCTCGGTGCGGCGTTTGAAGCATTTCTCGGGATCCCGATTCTCGGTGGTCTTTTCATCATCGGGATGGGGTATTCGCCCCTCGGATTCATGTTCGTCTATCACGTCATCGTGTTGATTCTCTCGTTCAGTCGACTGAACCGATTCTCGTACGGCGCGGCCGTCGGAATCACGGCCTCGGTCCTTGGGTTCATTCCGATCGTCGGGATGGTGCTCCACTGGGCGGCAGCGATCACGCTCGCGGTTGACGCGGCGACGACTCCGCGACGGTTAACGCAGGTCGAACGTGACGATGAAGCATTTTGACGAAACGTACTCCTTTCTGGGGTACGTTTTTTCATTGACCAAACGTTCAACTGAAAACGCTATACATTCATTGGAAATCGGACGATATAGGGAGTGATGAACACAATGAGGAGGAACAACACAGTGAAAGTATTTAAAAACTTTACGACGCAATTGCTCGCGTGGATCTTGGTCACGTCCTTTATCACGGGCGGAGCGGTCGGCTACATCACCCTATTGCTTTTGACAGAACTCGAGATGGAACAAGGTCAGGTCATGCTCGTCGGTACGGTCGTGGCGTTACTCATCTCGTCACTCGGGGGCATCGTCATTTACTTGATCGCCCGTCGTCCACTGAAAGCGGTCGAGATGGCTTCTGAAAAAGCCGTTGAAGTCGGGAACGGTGATTTGACAGTCCACTTCGCGGACGAGAAGACATCAGACCGTTCGGAGATGGGGCGTTTGCTCTTGTCGATGGACAACATGGTCGAGCACCTTCGGGAGCAAGGGACGAACATGCGTTACACGGCGGATCAATTGACTGGTTCGGCACAAGAAATTGCAGCTTCAGTCCAAGAAGGAAACGTGGCGGGCGAAAGTATTCGTTCTGCAATGGACTCCCTCAACAAGATGTTAGAAGATAACGTTAGTGCGACGTATAACTCGATGGACTTACTTGGAGCGGTCGCACGGACGATGGAGAGCATCCGTCAAGAGATGTCATCGGCGCTTGATTCAGCGAGCGAGATGCAACAGGAAGCAGAAAGCGGGAAAGGGCTCGCGTCGTCTTCCGTCAACGCGATGCATGCGATTGCCGGAAAAGTGGAGCAATCGTCGACACTCAACAGCCAGTTGACAGAAATGACAGGCGAGATCTCACGTATCACGGATGTCATCAGTGACATCTCGGCACAGACGAACTTGCTTGCCTTGAACGCATCGATTGAAGCAGCACGTGCCGGGGAGCATGGTCGTGGATTTGCCGTCGTAGCAGCAGAAGTGAAAAAGCTCGCGGAACAAACAGCGAACTCGACTCAAGAAATCACAGATCTCATTGTAGATGTGAAACGTCTCGTTGGCGATACATCGTCTTCAATGGCAAATGTCAAAGCAGAAGTGGAGACAGGTGTCGGCTTAGTTGAAAAAGCAGGTGGTGCGTTCGCATCGATTCACAACTCAGCAAATGAAGTGTACAGCCATGTGCATTCGGTCGATTCACTCCTCGATGAGTCACGGGGTCAGATTGATTCGGTTGTCACAAACTCGGCAGGCATCGTCGGAATGGTCGAAGAAGCATCGCGTTATGCGAATGAAGTCACGTCAGCGGCGAGTCAGCAAGCGGCAAGTCTTGGAGAAGTGAACGGGGCGATGACAGAGCTCGTTCGCGTCGCGGAGAGTTTGCAGAATGAGACGGAACAAATGAAGGTGGAAGCTTAAGAAGTTTGAAGACGTCCCAGTGATGGGGCGTTTTTTCTATTCGAATTGAAGAGAAGTAGTCAGAATGTGTAATTTTTTTTGGGAATAACTAAACAGATACCTGTAGATTCCGATATAGAGTATGGAAACGATAAAACGTTCCAACATTTGCAAGGTAAGGGCCGGCCTAAGCCTTGTAAGCTCAGACAAATGGATTTGGAAGAGCGGAAAAAACTCGAACCTATGGAGGGAACTTAACATGATTATCAATCACAACCTTAACTCAATGAACGCACACCGCAACATGTCATTCAACACGGCGCAGACGGGCAAAGCGATGGAGAAACTGTCTTCAGGTCTTCGCATCAACCGTGCTGGTGACGACGCGGCGGGTCTCGCCATCTCTGAGAAGATGCGCGGACAAATTCGTGGTCTAGATATGTCTTCGAAAAATGCACAAGATGGCATTTCATTAATTCAAACTGCTGAAGGCGCATTGAACGAGACACACTCGATCCTCCAACGCATGCGTGAACTTTCAGTTCAATCTGCTAGCGATACAAATACAAATACAGATCGTGCTGAAATGCAAAAAGAAGTTGGACAATTAATTCAAGAAATCGATCGTATTTCAACGAACACAGAATTTAACACTAAGAAATTACTGGACGGAACGTTCAACGGGAATTTCCATATTGGGGCAAACCAAGACCAGAACTTAAACTTAACTGTGGCTAACATGGGTTCTGTAGGTCTCGCGGTTGGTGCTGTTACTATTGCAACTCAAGCAGGAGCTAACACAGCTATTACGACTATCAATACAGCAATCGAAACGGTCTCAGGAGAACGTTCGAAACTAGGTGCCACACAAAACCGTCTCGAGCACACGATCAACAACTTGAGCACGTCAGCCGAGAACCTCCAAGC
>NZ_JACSKK010000001.1:539109-1023278 GCF_018617575.1 Exiguobacterium sp. s160 | reverse complement strand
ATGGAGAAACTGTCTTCAGGTCTTCGCATCAACCGTGCTGGTGACGACGCGGCGGGTCTCGCCATCTCTGAGAAGATGCGCGGACAAATCCGTGGTCTCGACATGGGAGCAAAGAACGCACAGGACGGAATCTCGTTGATCCAGACGGCTGAGGGCGCATTGAACGAGACGCACTCGATCCTCCAACGCATGCGCGAGCTTGCGGTTCAGTCTTCGAACGATACAAATACGGATGCTGACCGTGGAGAAATCCAAAAGGAAGTAGATGAGTTAGCAAAAGAAATTACTCGTATCGCTAACAATACAGAATTTAACACGAAAAAATTACTTGATGGTTCAGCAAGTACAGGTTCTGGTGTAACTGACGCGGCGGATTTAACATTCCATATCGGAGCTAACACAGGGCAATCACTTACACTTAAAATTGGTGCAATGGATGCTCAAACGCTAGGTGTTTCTGGGGCAGGTGGTGCAGCAGCTACAGCAGGAACAGCAGCAATCACAGTAGCTGGTATTGCGGTTAATACGCAAGGAACAGCTAATACTGCGATTACTGCAATTAATACTGCTATCGAAAAAGTATCATCAGAACGTTCGAAACTAGGTGCCACGCAAAACCGTCTCGAGCACACGATCAATAACTTGAGCACGTCAGCAGAGAACCTCCAGGCTGCTGAGTCACGTATCCGTGACGTCGACATGGCGAAAGAGATGATGAATTTCACGAAGAACAACATCTTGAACCAAGCAGCGCAGGCGATGATGGCCCAATCGAACCAACAACCGCAAGCTGTACTACAACTTCTCCGATAAGATTTATTCAACTTTTAAATAGTTTCGACCAAAATCCAGTTGAAAAATGTCCGTCTTTCGATGTTCGAATGACGGACATTTTTAATATTGTCTATAACTGACGAGTTATAAGCCAATAGAGCTCCAATAATGTACCTTTTCAAATATAGTTATACAGCTTCACTTTATATTAGTTGATTCAGAAAAGGCATAAAAGAATATTAAAAATAAACCTAAAAATAGTTATATGAGTTAATAAATATAAGTAACATAATTATACATACTAGATTGCTATTGGATTCTTTATACATAAATTTATGTTCATTTATTGAAAAAGTAAAAAGAAAGAAGTAACAAACCGATATACTCCATGAGAACAATTACAAGAGGAGTAGACACATATGAACCCGACCATTTCAGAAGTCCGGCTTCACCTACCTTCTTCCGTCTTGCCGTATGAACAAACGAAAAACGTGTTCGTTGAAGCGAATCAAGCAAAGCTCGCCGACGAAGGCATCGTCATTCTTCCGACGCCTCAACACGTCACCAAGTTAGAGACGGCCGTCGAGAAGGCGAATCAAGTGCTCGAACAACAACGTACGGGCTTGAAGTTTATGAAACATGAAAAATTGAACGACTACTATATTCAAATCGTGGATACAAACAACGAAGTCATCCGCGAAATTCCAAGCAAGAAATCACTCGATTTCTTTGCGGCGTTCATGGAGTTCAATCAACTCTTTGATGAACGGGTATAAAGGAGGATTCTCATGACGACACCGATCCGATTTGGCGGACTCGCCAGTGGAATCGATACGGATACGATTATTAAACAGTTGATGCAGGCCGAGCGTGTACCAGTTGATAAACTTGAACAGAAGAAACAAACAACGGAATGGAAGCGCGATGCGTATCGCGAAATTAACCGATCTCTTATGACTCTTCGAAATAGTGCGGTCGACTTGATCTTTAGTCGAAATTTTTATGCGAAGACGTCTAGTTCATCGGATGAGTCACGTGTCTCGGTTGTGGCAGGTCCATCGAGTGGGAATGCGGCACTTGAAATTCAAAGCGTAGAAAAATTAGCGACATCTGCTAGTCATATCGTTGAACTAAGAGATAAAAACAACAATTTGGTTACGCGAGATACTGCTGTGAAAGATTTGAATCTTGATGCGAGTACAAAAACGCAAACGATAACAGGAACTCCGACCGAAGTGACTCTCTCAACAAAACTAAATGATAGTGGGAAAATCTTCATTAATAATGTTGAAGTTGACCCGTCTAACTATACGTATGACTCAGCGACAGGCAAGGTGAATTTTTCAACACCTCTTGCTGACGGTGATGAATTAAAATTCGAATCTGGCTATAAAGTTGAATACATCAATAAGAGTGGTGGGACACCTTCTGAATTGACGGTCAGTGCCGAGGCAAAATTCAGTGATGTATTGACTCAACTTGGCTCAAAAAACACGAATTTTTCTACATTCTTTGATGATGCATCAGGTAAATTGGCACTCACTCAACGAAACACAGGTAGCGATTCAACGATTGCTTTCACAGGAGCTGCGGCAACATTCTTCCAAGCAAGTGTCACTGATGATATTAAAGGAGAAGATGCAGTTTTTAATGTGAATGGAATCGAACTGACAAGAAGTACGAATACCGTCACAATTGATAACATGACAATTACTTTGAAATCTGAATTTAAAGCAGTTGATAACCCTGCACCGGTTACACTAAGTGCTTCTACTGACACTCAAAAAATCTTTGACAACATCAAAGGTTTTGTAGATAAATACAATGAGACGATCGATCTCATGAACAAGAAGACACGTGAAGAACGCTTCCGTTCGTTCGCACCGCTCACACAGGCACAGCGTGATGAGTTGTCGGAAGACGAAATCAAGAAGTGGGAAGAGAAAGCGATGAGCGGGATGCTCCGTGGGGACACGATCCTTCGCGGAACGATGGACACACTTCGTAGCAAATGGTCAGGCGCGACATCTACTACGAATGACCTAGATATGTCTCGTTTATTCCAGATTGGTCTCTCGACCGGTTCTGACTTCACGAACGGTGGAAAGATCGAGCTGAATGAAGAGAAGTTAAAAGCGGCCATCGAGAAAGATCCGGAACAAGTGTATAAACTTTTCACGGATGAAAATACAGGACTTCTTCCACAAATCCGTGACACCGCGAAAAACTCACGTGAGACGATCACGCGTATCGCCGGTGCGGACGGTGCTGGTGCTCCGACGTATTCAATGGGTCGCGAGATGACGCAGATGGATACGCGAATCAAACGATTAAACGATTTATTGATTGATAAAGAAAATGCCTACTACCGTCGCTTCGCGGCGATGGAAACGGCGATGAACCAGGCGAACTCGCAAGCCGCTTCACTTCAACAGTTTTTAGGCGGAGGCATGTAAGAGGAGGAATTTAAATGGTAGCCAATCCATATGCAGCTTATCAAAACAATGCGGTCACGACCGCGAACCCACAGGAACTGACGCTTATGCTTTATGACGGGGCGCTCAAGTTCATGCGCCTCGCCAAGCTTGCGATCGACCAGGGCAACCCTGATTTGAAGAACATCAATATCCAAAAGACACAAGCCATCTTCCAAGAGCTTCGTCTCACACTCAATAAAGACATCGCCATCTCGGCGAACTTGGACTCGCTCTATGAGTTCATGTGGCGCCGTCTCGTCGATGCGAACGTCAAGAACGACACGACGATCCTCGACGAGGTACTCGATTTCACGACGGAACTCCGCGACACGTGGAAGGAAGCGATGAAACTCGCGAAGCAGTCATGATGCCGATTGATGAAATTATCTTAAAGACGCAGCGTCTGAAAGAGTTGCTGGCGCAAGTCCCAGAAGAGCCGACGTATGACACGTGGATGGAACAAATCCACGAGCTCTTGGACGACCGAGAACAGTTGCTGGCGGTGCACGGTCCTGACTTGGAGAAAGCCGATCAGACGGTCCTCCGGCAGCTCGTCGACGACAGTCAAAAGATTGCGCGTCTCATTGAGGCCGAACACCAGCGTCTCGGAATGACGCTCGGGACGGCCCGAATGGAACGGAAGACGGTCAAATCGTACGTCGACCCGTATGAAGACGTCGATTCCAATTTCTCTGGTCTATTCGACCAGCAGACATAAAAAAGCTCGGAGGCATATCATATGCCTTCGAGCTTTTGTGCGTTAAGAGGTTTTGACTTGGCGACGCATCCGAATGATGAAATAGGATATGGTAAACAAAATCAGCCCACTTACCGTAAAGTTTAAATAGAGACGGACGGCATCTTGAAGTGATGTGACCGGTGTAGACCCACCGAACCAAAGGAGTGGCAGGATTGTCACGTGCATGACGCACCAGTGAATGAAAATCTGCTTTTTGAACGACCATTGCCGGACTTCATAAATGACGCTCGTGAACCCGAGAAAGAAAGCGACCCCAGCGTAGACGAGCATGGCGTGTACGCCGTCCATACTTCTTGACCAGCCTTGATAGAGCGCGAGGATCGCGAACGGAAGCGACCATAAGAGACTCCGCACGACCCCTTTCTTCACTAATTGCATATGTATCATCCCTTTTTTAATCGTTATGAATATATACGAACATCATGCAAAAAGGTTTCAGAAAAAAACCGAGGATGAAATGACGTCTGTTTTCCGCTATAATCGGGTAAACATCATTGTAGCCGTTGCTTCTTTTCTGGAAAGAGGAGGGAAACGAAATGCGTGAGAAAGAGTCCAAACCGGTATCGTCACGGAAACGCCGTTATTTCGTCTATGGTCCAGAAGGAGCGTACGATGAGTATGTGGAACGGGACCCAAAACTCGAGGCGTATGTCGAGGACGATACGCCGCTTGAAGATCGTCCGGACCCATACGAAGAAGAAGAACTGAAATCAAGAGGATAAGTGTATATGTCAAGGTCCAATTGTGGACCTTGGCTTTTATTTTGCCTGGAACTTTTTCTTGTCACGGTACGGATTGCCAATTCGTTATATTCGTCTTAACACATCACTTGGATTGAGGAAAAGGGAGAGATGAAGATGAACATGAAACGATTTGGCTTACTAGTGGCGGTACCGCTCGCACTACTCGTCGGATGCGGGGAGGCAGATGAATTGAAGACGACGGTGACGGATACAGAAGAAGTGGCAGAGGCGGAAGCGAGTGCTCCGGAGGAGGCGACTGCTGAAGAGACGGACGTTCAAGAAAGTGAACTCGGGACGAACAAAATCTATATGAAAAACAAGGCACTCACGATTACGGAAACGATGGGACCGATTCAGTTCGCAATCGACAAAGTGCAGACGTCACGCCTCACAGTCGCGGAAGCTTATAGTGATTCATTCGATGGACAAGAAGAGGTGACGGTCGTCGCGATGAATATGTTGGTCGAGAACACGGTCGACGAGACGATGAGTTTCCATCCGAACCAGGCGACGCTCGTGACGAACACGGGGGAGCAGGTGTCTTCGGACTTATGGTTCTCAGATGACGTCGGTGGCGAATTTATGGGGAAAGTGAAGAAAGAAGGAAATGTGCTCTTCTTCGTGAAGGCGAAGCCAGAAGAGCTGACGGACTTGAAAGTTGTCATCGATGGACCGTTTAACGAGAACTTCGACAAAGTGGCGGAAGAACGCTACGAATATACGATCAACGTGACGAAATAAGATTAAGCGTGCCGAACGAGTGTCGGCACGTTTTTTGTATGGTCATTGAAGAATAAGACGAAATACAACGAACGGACCCATTTCTCTATGGATCCGCTTCATGATTAAACAGAGAGTCCGCTAGGTGGCTTCATATAAAAGAACAACCACCAAAATGCACTAATAAACATCACGCGCTGCAATATTCCCATGATTTCAGGAATACCGAACATCGCAATGGGGATGACGATCGCCACGGTTGTCATGATGAGGGCGACCCACCGTTGGGCACCACGAGACATCACGGTGTGTCCCGCTGCCAGCAATGTAAATCCAATCCCGGTCGTCGTCGCAAAGATGGAGTGCCATGTATCTTGCCAGACGATTGTCGTGATTCCATCTACAATTGGGGCGTGACGGAATAATCCTGTGAAACAGAGACTTATCCCAAACACACCACCCCAAACTCGGTAGTACCAGATGCGCGTTTGCCAGGTGACCAAAATGGCCATGAAGCCTAAAAGGACAAAAGTGATATTCATCACCCATGCAAAGGGAGCACCTTGTGATCCTAAGTGACTCGTCGTATGACGAACGATTTGATAACCGTCAAAACTGATCAGCGGAAGAAGGGATGTGACGAGAAGGAACGTCACAAACACGAAGATGCGCATCTCACTTCCGCTGATGCGGTAACGGGATCGACAACACGTCCCACTCGCTACCAGCAAATAGTTTCGATAGGTAAACGATCTGTCCGACATGATAGCCGTAATGCGACACTTGTCGCTCAATCGCATCGATCACGGAGTGGGCTTCTCCGCGAATCATGACGTTTTTCCCTAAATCCTCTGGTGTCAGGTCGGCCAAGACGTCGTCCAACAGTTGCCAACGCTCGTCCCACACCTGCATGAGTTCGTCCCGGGACAATTGTTGGTCCTCGAACTCGGCATCGCGATTCCGATCCGGTTTCTCGCCGTCCGTCGTCAAGAAGTCGGTCCAGCGCGACTTCATATTGTTCGCCATGTGCTGGATGATGAGGGCAAGGGAGAGTGTATCGGGCGCGAGCGTCTTGTGCAGGTCCTCGTCACTCACTTGGACGAGTGCGCGCTCTGCCAATTGTTTCTGACTTTTGAAGGTGGCGCGTACGGTATCGAGATATTGTGTTTCAAACATGAGAAATCCTCCTTTAGTATGTAAGCTATTTGTTTATACCCCATCATCGAACTTCTCAATGATGACCACGAAAAAAAGCGTAGGATTTAGCGTCCTACGCTTTCGTTTACGCATGTTCCAACCGAAAATCTTCCCAGTGCGTCCGTGCCTGATTCCGAATCCGCTCCGATACTTCCTTACTGCTGAGGAGAATCCCATACCAGCGACGCGCGTCTTCATAATAGTCGAGCGCAGCCGAAAGATCGGCAATCCGCAGCATGAGCTGGTCGTACGGCAGTCCGGTCCGAATCGGGTCCGTATATGCCTCTTGCACCTCATTGTATTTATCGAGTGTGCGTTGCATCCATTCCTTCTCAGACGCCGTATCTCCCATCAACCGATACATCCAGACGATTCGCATCCCGAGCATGGCGACAACGGACGGCTTTTGTCCGCTCAACTGGGCCGTCATAACGGCAAACTTATAAAGGAGGATGACGTGCTTGTTCGTCCGGTCACCTTTCAACACGTCCGGGTTCACTTGTTTGAAGTAATGCGTCTCGAGTGCCTCCCGGTTATGCTTTCGCACCTTGTCGAACGAGTCATGGAAGACGAGGTGACAATGATCGCAGACGGTCGGTTCATAGTAATACGGGTTCGGTCCATCATACGCCGTATATCCATCCTTTTCGACTTCGAGCGGACGGATGTGACGCGACAACACACGCTGGGTCTTGCTTTCCTGTAAACAATATGGGCATTTGACTTTCTTCAAAAACAAATGTTCTGCCATCTCGACACCTCACACATAGACGTTGACGAGCAATCCGCGAATCTCACCGACCTGGTCGAGGAGGGAGAGGCGAGAGGCTTCCCCTGAGATGACCTGGTCTGTCAGCGCGAGGAGTTTCTGGTCGACTTGTTCGACGACCTTGTAGATCTTCGCACGTCCCCGGCGGTTGAATCCGCGTTTGTCCTCGAGGCGGAGTGCCGCGTCAACGGCCTCTTTCATAAAGTCTTTGATCATTTTCTTATAATCTGCGAGCGCCTCGACCGTCTGGCTTTCGGCAAGCAACTCTCCTTGTTCCTGGATCGCGGCGATTTGACGATGGAACCGCTCGTGTTCGCGGTCTTCACGCTTTTGACCAATGACGTTTTGGAAGGAGACGCCGGGTTCGACCTCGGGGCGTTTCGCCTTACTTGAGCCGAGGAGCGATTGCGTCTCCATGATGCGACGAATGTCCATATGGGCAACCGTCCTTTCTTTAGGTTAGTTCAATAATTGTAACACGCCTTGCGGCAATGCGTTCGACTGCGCAATCATCGCCATGCCGGACTGATTCAAGATGTTCAGTCGGGCGAAGTCCATCATTTCACGGGCCATATCGGCATCACGAATTCGTGACTCGGACGCCGTCAAGTTCTCAGAACCGATGGCGACGACGCTGACGTTCGCCTCAAGCCGGTTTTGAATCGCCCCGAGCTTCGAACGTTCAAGTGATACACGGTTGATGGCCGCATCGAATTTCGCGATTGCTTCTCCCGCTTTGTCTGGCGTCAATACGCTGAGGGAGTAGTAAGAAACATCTGCTGTCGCTTGATCGTTGTCATGGTCGACAGGAGATAACGCTCCGCCTCCCGCTGTCGTCGTCGTGATGCCGAGCGCGTGCGAGCGCATGTCTTCGACGTTCAAAACGACGGCCTCGTTATTGCCGGCCCCGATTTGGAAGAAGAGCGTATTCGCGCCCTGCATGTATTCCCCGTTCATGATTTTCTTCGAGTTGAACTCGGTCGTCTCGGCGATTCGTGTCACTTCTTCCGTCAAGGCGTTGATTTCTTCTTGGACGGCTTTCGCATCGTCCTCGCTGAGCGTCCCGTTCGCCGCTTGGACTGATAGTTCACGCATGCGCTGGAGGAGGGAATGCGTTTCGTTCATTCCGCCTTCGAGCGTCTGCGTGAGCGAGATGCCGTCGAGCGTGTTGCGCTCAGCCATCGAGAGCGAGTCGAGGCGCATCCGCATCTTCTCGGAGATGGCGAGTCCTGCCGCGTCATCTGACGCCTTATTGATCCGGACACCGCTTGAGAGACGGTCCATCGTCTTCTTCATCGACGCCTGGTTCAACGAGAGTGACGTATAGGCCTTCAACGCTTGGACGTTATTGGTAATTTTCATAGCGGTTTCCTCCAGTCGGGACAGATTGTGTTTTCGCGCGTTCCATCGCCTCGCTCCACGTCTTGTCGAGGTCGCTAGCGAGCGTATGTAGTTCTGCGATTTTTTGTTGATCCTGGTCGATGATCGCCTCGACGCTGGCGTTCGCCATATAAAGATAGATTTCATCGAGTTGTGCCGCGATGATGCCACCGCCGTCATGAAGTCCTTGATGGAGCTTGACCAACAGCTCGCGCGCTTGGCGCAGGTGACGATTTCGTTCAGCGATTGTCGAGCCTTGGGCGCGTTCGTAATGATACGTGAGTGCGTGTAACATCGCCTGTGTCAGTTCTTCAGGCCTCATTTCATATAACTGGGTTGGTTTCATCTTGGTTCTCCTTTAATGGAATCGAGTTCTTCTATCAATAGCAACACTTCCGCCATCACGTCATACAGCTGCGGGGGGATGGCGTCCCCTAAGTCGAGGTCGAGCAGGTGTCCGAGCAAGGAATGGTCGTTCTCGACCGCCACGCCTCGGGCACGTGCCTCTTGTAGAATTTTTTCAGCGACGGCTCCCGTTCCACGGGCGACGATGACGGGCGCTTTGTCCGTCGATTCGTCATAGCGGACGACCGCGGCCGTCTTTCGTTTCGTCAAATCCATGCGTTGGTACATCGTGGCCTCCTAAATTCTGAAGTCATAGCCGGTCGTCGGTGTTACCGTAGGCTCATCGACAACGCGTTCGGCTTTCGTGAGCGGTTTGAACTGGGTCGTCACGCTCTTATAGCCGATCGTCTCGAGCGTCTGTTCGATCTTGCCGAGGAGCGGGCGGGCGAGTCGTTCGACCGTCGCATCGTCATGCTCGAGCGTGAGGCGGAGGTTCCGGTCTTTCGCTTCGAGTTTGACACCGATTTCGCCGAGCCGAGGCGTCTCTAAGCGGATATAGAGGACGCTGTTCTCCCAGTCGACGACGTCACCGGCCTCGCGGTTTTGGATATGGACGTGAATCCCGGTGTCGATCTCCTGTACTTTCGCCGGAAGGGCGAAGAGGAGCTGGTGGAGCTGCCCACCATCGAGGCGGTTGAGCGTCTGTTGGACCTGAAGGAATGACGCGAGTCGCTGCGCTTCGGGGTTCGTCGTGTCACTTCGCACCGATAGAGCGGACGTCGGCATGTTGTTCGCCTGTGCGAGCTGCGACTGTGCCTGGACGCGTTGTGTAACTTCCTGGACGTGCCGACCGGATAGTGTCGCATCAAGTTTCAGCGGCGTGACGCTCGGGATTTCTCCGGCGCGCATCGCACCGTGAGGGATATATTCAATCCGTGCCTGGTTCGGTGCGTAACGGAAGTCGTTCAACGTCGCCCGGACGTCTTTGACGAGTGCCGCGCTCTCTTGTGGCTTTGTCGAGAGTAACGACAAGGCGAGGTCGAGCTTCGCGGTCATGGCGACGAGTTGCTTTTCTTGCGTCACATCCGTGTGGAGGAGCGCGTCCGTTTTTTGGACGAGTTGCGTCAAGCGGGTCGAGACGGTCTCAAGCGCGGGGCGTGCCGTATGAGGATTCGTTTCGATGAGTGCTGAGACCTGGCCGAGTTGTTTCGTCACCGTCGCCTGTTCGTTCCGGAACGTGTTCGTCACGTTCGCGAGATGGCTTGTCACTTCCTTAACCATCACCTGTCGTCCGTTCACCGGAGGGATCGGCAACGGTTCGGTGCGCTCCATCTTCGGTGGGGTTGGGAAGTCACGGATGACCCGGTCGATCGTCTCCTGAGTCGGTGTCACCCGTTCGCTCACGGGACGTGACAAGTTGACGAGTTCGACGTATCGCTCTTTTTGAGGGTACGGCGCGTCTGGTGATGGTGGTGTGAGGAGTTGTCTCGCCTCACTTAATGAAAGGACTGCGATTTCTCGTGCGACCTCACGCGGGACAGTCGACGTGTCGAGCGTCTTTAGATGAAGGATGGCGTCGCGCATGTCTCCTTTAAAGGCCGTTTCGAGCAAGCGTACCGTGTCCTCGTTCATCGGCAAACGCCCGGACTGGAGCAGACGACTGACGGCGCTTCGGACTTCGGGTGGAAGGGAAGCGAGGAGCGTCTGGATCTTCGCGTCGAGCTTTGACGATGCAGGTGGTGCGGGTTCAAGCGTCTCTTCCTTTTGTGGAACGACGGTCGCGAGCAAGACGCCGTCCTGTTCGGCAAGCGTCACGTGGAACGGGTTCGTCTTCGGAAGCCCGTCTTTGAATGTGACATCGACTTCTTCGCCGTTGATTTTGACGATGGCGGAGTCGGGTCCTGTCTGTTTGACGAGCTCGGCCTTGTACGTCCGGTTCGTCTGGATGCCTGGTAAGACCGAACTGACGGCGGTCGCTTGGGCTTGAATTTGCATGTTTGTCACCTCGACCATAATATCGACCTCTTTTTCAAAAAATGAAGCAAAATAAACGAAAAAAACCTTCCGTCTTTTCGACGGAAGGCGTGTCATGTTTCAAGCGCTGGGCTCGCATTCAATTGTTGGAACCGGGCGACGAGTTCTCCTGTCGCTTTCAGTTGGTTCCGAAGGACGTACGGTGTCGCGTTCGTCTGGATTTGATGTCCATCTTTTGTGAGGACGAGGCCGTTCGGCTCCTCCTCGATGTTCAGTATGTCTCGAATATGGGACCAGGCATACCATTCACAATCGTCTCGCTTCGGAGACTTCGTCGGGAAGAAGACGAGTCCGGTTGTCGGTTCGATCACGACAGGGACTTTCCCTTTTACGCCGGCGACGCGTTTGGCGATGAAGATTCGTTCCTCGATCGAGCTGTTGTACTGGCGGCAAGAAAGTTGCAACAACTGGTACGGCCGGAGCGGGGTTGAAATCTCGGTGCCATCCTCGAGAATGATCCGTGACTGCTTCATAATGTCAAAGCAAGGGAGAATCGCCACGGTTCGCTTTGTGATGCGATATTTTTCCTCAGAATAGTAGGAGCGCATACGCTGCACCATCCTCCTCGTATTAGATTTTCAGGATCGGCTAAATGACAAACGGCACAAACCTAAATCATCCCTTCAATGATATATCACAAAAAATGTAAATTCAACAAGACAATATGAAAAGTAGGGAAATAGAATTCCAATGAAAGCCAAATGACGAAACGTTTACAAATATTTGAGAAAGTGTTTGTCACGCTTACAAGAAGGTGGTAAGATTAGCCGTAGAGGACAACCCTCTGTATTCTCCAATGGTGAAAGGAATGGATTTACACATGGTAGGTAAAGTAAAATGGTTTAACTCAGAAAAAGGTTTTGGATTCATCGAAGTAGAAGGCGGCAAAGACGTGTTCGTACACTTCTCAGCAATCCAATCTGAAGGCTACAAATCACTTGACGAAGGTCAAGACGTAGAGTTTGAAATCGTTGATGGCGAGCGTGGCCCACAAGCGGCTAACGTTGTAAAATTATAATTTCAAACCGTGAAGCCGGCTCCCTCGGGAGTCGGCTTTTTATTTTGTCTATATAATTAAAAAACGCGTTTAAAAATGGGTGGAATGGGTATTTTCTTTCTATACCTTTCGCTCGTTGTAGGAAATGTTGAATTCGGAACAAAATTGTCATTATTTTCTGATGATAACGTTTTCAAACATAGCGATTTCGGGGTATAATATTAGTGAACCACCTGGTTCCACTTTCTTTTAGAAATGAAGCAGGAGATTCCGTCTCGTTCGACGAATCATTGGTTCAAGCGGTTATTTTAAGGAGGAGTTCAGATGATTTATAACATTCGCGGCGAAAACATTGAGGTCACACCAGCAATCAAAGACTATGTCGAGAAAAAGCTGGAGAAGTTGACTCGGTATTTCACAACTCCTACGGATGCACAGACGGCTTACGTCAACTTAAAAGTGTATAACGAGAAACAAAAAGTGGAAGTGACGATCCCGATGCCGAACTTGTTGCTCCGTGCCGAGGACATCAACCTCGACATGTACGCGGCAATCGACCTCGTCGTCGATAAATTGGAACGTCAAATCCGTAAACACAAAACGAAACTCAACCGTAAAGGACGCGGAAAAGAAGGTGGCGTCGGCGAGTACTTCAAGTCCCTCGAAGGACCTGATGATGCACCGGCCGTCTACGATGAGGACGAGGCAGAACTCGAACTCGTACGTACGAAACGCTTCACATTGAAACCGATGGACACGGAAGAGGCGATTCTTCAAATGGACATGCTCGGTCACAGCTTCTTCGTCTTCTCTGACGCGGAAACGGGCAACACGAACGTCGTCTACCGTCGTAAAGATGGGAAGTATGGCTTGATCGAACCAGAATAATATACTTGACCTTACACGACCCTCCGGCTTCGGGGGGTCGTTTCGTTTTGCCTTTCCTTGAAAGGTGGCACCACTTCGGTTAAACTGTACATTAGGGAAAAAACATGCATTTTTTAGTGAGTGCAGAGGAGATATGAGTATGGCGAACTTTTTGAAAGAGTTATTTGCTCCACAGAAACGAGTATTGAAAAAAGCAGAGAAAGCGGCCGACTTGATCGAGTCGTTCGCCGAACCAATCAAAGCATTGTCAGACGAACAGCTTCAAGCGAAGACGGAAGAGTTCCGTGCACGCCTAGAGAAAGGTGAGACGCTCGACGATATCTTGCCAGAGGCGTTCGCGGTCTGTCGTGAGGCATCAGAGCGTGTGCTCGGCATGCGTCACTATCGTGTCCAGCTCATCGGGGGTTACGTGCTCCACAACGGTGACATCTCCGAGATGAAAACCGGTGAAGGGAAGACGCTCGTCGCGACACTTCCGGTCTACTTGAACGCGCTCACGGGCCGTGGCGTACACGTCGTAACGGTCAACGAATACTTGGCGAAGCGAGATAAAGAACTCATGGAGCCGCTCTATTTCGCACTCGGTCTCTCGGTCGGCCTTAACGTGTCGAACATGGACCGTGTCGAGAAGCAGGCGGCCTACAACTGTGATATCACGTACTCGACGAACAACGAACTCGGATTCGACTACCTCCGTGACAACATGGTCCTTTATAAGGAAGACCGTGTGCAACGCGAGCTCTACTATACGATCGTCGATGAAGTCGACTCAATCCTCGTCGATGAGGCGCGTACCCCGCTCATCATCTCAGGATCGGCTCAAAAATCGACGGAACTCTATACGCGTGCCGATGCGTTCGTCCGTACGTTAAAAGAGGAAGACGATTACACGGTCGACGTGAAGACGAAATCCGTTCTCTTGACGGACCAAGGGGTCGACCTCGCCGAGAAGTTCTTCGGCATCGACAACCTGTTCGCGATTGAGCACGTCGCGGTCAACCACCATGTCGGGCTCGCCCTTCGTGCGAACGCGGTCATGCATCACGACATCGACTATATGGTACGTGACGGACAAGTCATGATCATCGACCAGTTCACCGGTCGTGTCATGGACGGACGTCGCTACTCGGAAGGTCTTCACCAGGCAATCGAAGCGAAAGAAGGCGTCGAGATTCAGCGTGAATCGATGACGCTTGCGACGATCACGTATCAGAACTACTTCCGTATGTACGAGAAGCTTGCCGGGATGACTGGTACGGCGAAGACAGAGGAAGAAGAGTTCCGCAACATCTACAACATGCAAGTCGTGACGATTCCGACGAACAAACCGATTCTTCGTGAGGACCGCTCAGACCTCATCTTCAAGTCGATGGAAGGGAAGTTCAAAGCCGTCGTCGAGGAGATCGCGACGGTCCATGCGACTGGTCAACCGATCCTTGTTGGTACGGTTGCCGTCGAAACGTCTGAATACTTGAGCAAGCTCTTGACGAAGAAAAAGATTCGTCACGACGTCTTGAACGCGAAGAACCACGCGCGTGAGGCGGAAATCATCGAGAACGCCGGTCAAAAAGGCTCGGTCACGATCGCGACGAACATGGCCGGTCGTGGTACCGACATCAAGCTTGGCGAAGGTGTCATCGACCTCGGTGGTCTCTATATCATCGGGACAGAGCGTCACGAGTCACGCCGGATCGATAACCAGCTCCGTGGTCGTTCAGGTCGTCAAGGGGACCCGGGTAAATCCCAGTTCTACTTGTCGCTCGAAGATGAGCTCATGCGTCGCTTCGGAACGGACAGCCTCCAGAACATGATGGAGCGTCTCGGGATGGACGACACGCAACCGATCGAGAGCCGCATGGTCTCGAAAGCCGTCGAATCGGCTCAAAAACGCGTCGAAGGAAATAACTACGATGCACGTAAACAGCTTCTCGGTTACGATAACGTCATGGCTGACCAACGGAAGGTCATGTATAAAGACCGCTCGAGCATCCTCGAGAACGAGTCGGTCACAGACATCGTCCGTTCGATGATGGCGCAGACGGTCGAACTCGGTGTCGGTCAATATACGCCGATCGAACTTGTGCCGGAAGAGTGGAACATCGACGAGCTCGCGCACTGGGCGAACCAGACGCTCGCGCTAGAGCGTACGGTCGAAGGCAAAGACTTCTTCGGCAAAGAACGCGAAGAGATCATCGAACTCCTCATGGAGCGCGTGAACGAACAGTACGAGGCGAAACGTCAACTCGCACCGCCTGAGCGCTTCAACGAGTTCGAGAAAATCATCGTGCTCCGTGCTGTTGACTCGCACTGGATGTCTCACATCGACCATATGGATCAGTTGCGTCAAGGGATTCATCTCCGTGCATATGGACAGAACGATCCGCTCCGCGAGTATCAGGCGGAAGGGATCAACATGTTCGATGCGATGAACGCAGCCATCTCAGAAGAAGTGACAGGCTTCGTGCTCCGTGCCGAAGTCGGGGACAACCTCCGACGCGAGAAAGTCGTCGAAGAAGAAGTCGCCGTCTCAGGCAAGGAAGACGCACCGGTCAAGAAGAAACCGGTCCGTCGTTCGAAAGAAGACAGCATCGGCCGGAACGATCCGTGCTGGTGTGGGTCTGGTAAGAAGTTCAAGAACTGTCACGGTAGACAACAGGCTTAATTATTGAAGAGGCGGGTCCGCTCGCCTCTTTCCTACGGAAAGGTGAATCAACACTATGGAAATTTCAGATATTCGGAACGAACTTGAGGCAATGGCGAAGCGCCTCGAGAACTACAGAGCTTCGCTCAACTTAACGGAGAAGGAAGCACGCATCGCCGAGCTCGAAAACGAGATGACGTACCCTGACTTTTGGGACAACCAAGAGAAGGCGCAAAAAGTCATCGACGAGTCGAACGGCCTCAAAGCGATGGTCGACAAGTATCAAGACCTCGCGACGCAACATGAGGACGGCGAAGTGACGCTCGAACTCATCAAAGAAGAGCCGGATGCCGAGATGCAAGAAGAGCTCGCAGAGACGATTCAATCGCTCAAGAAAGAGTTCGATGATTTCGAGCTCGAGATCCTCTTGAACGGACCGTACGATGCGAACAACGCAATCTTAGAATTACACCCGGGTGCGGGCGGTACCGAGTCACAGGACTGGGCATCGATGCTCCTTCGGATGTATCAGCGCTTCGCAGACAAGCAAGGCTGGAAAGTCGAGACGGTCGACTACCTTCCTGGTGAAGAAGCGGGCGTCAAGTCGGTCACGCTCCGTATCGTCGGGCACAACGCGTACGGCTACTTGAAAGCAGAGAAAGGGATTCACCGTTTGGTCCGCATCTCGCCTTTCGACTCGTCAGGCCGTCGTCACACGTCGTTCGTGTCATGTGACGTCATGCCAGAATTCGATGACGACATCGAAATCGAAGTACGGACAGAAGACCTCCGCATCGACACGTACCGCGCGTCAGGTGCCGGCGGACAGCACATCAACACGACAGACTCAGCCGTCCGGATCACGCACGTTCCGACAGGCGTCGTTGTTTCATGTCAGACAGAACGTTCACAGATCAAGAACCGTGAGTCGGCAATGAAGATGTTGAAAGCGAAATTGTACCAACGCGAACTCGACGAGCAACAACGTAAGCTCGACGAGATCCGTGGAGAGAAAACGGACATCGGTTGGGGTAGCCAAATCCGTTCATACGTCTTCCACCCGTATTCGATGGTCAAAGACCACCGTACGAACCACGAGGTCGGAAACACAAGTGGTGTCATGGATGGCGACGTCATGCCGTTCATCGATGCTTACCTTCGTAAAACAAATATGTGATGCATGTGGCTCAAAGACTCCTGTCTTTGGGCCACGTTGTCTGTAAAGGAGAATTTCTTTAATGAAGCAAATCGTCAAAGACTATCTATATTTGTTGACGGGCTCGGTGTTTGTCGCCTCGGCCTTCAGCTTGTTCCTGTTGCCGAACAACCTCGCGTCGGGCGGGGTGAGCGGGATCTCGGTCATCACGTATGAACTGTTCGGCATCTCGCCGGGGGCGTTCCAGCTCGTGGCGAACGTGTTGCTACTTATCATCGGATGGGCCATCCTCGGTCTCGGCTTCGGCGTGAAGTCGCTCGTCGGCTCCATCTTTTTACCGGGTGTCATCCTCTTTTATGAGGCAATCGATGCGGGAGCTGCCGTGAACGATACGTTACTCGCCGCCATCTTTGGTGGAGTCGGTGTCGGTGTCGGCCTCGGACTCATCTTCCGAGGACGTGCCTCGACAGGCGGAATGGACTTGATCGCACAGATCTTACATAAGTTCACGCACATCCCGCTCTATCTCTGTATCGCCATCCTCGATGGCATGGTCGTCTTGACCGCTGCTGTCACGTTCTCGTTCTCGACCGGGCTCTATGCACTTATCGCGTTATTCATCACGGTCAAGATGATCGACTTTGTCCAGCTCGGGTTCACGCAGGACAAGATGGCGTATGTCATCTCGGAGAAGCGGGACTTCATCGTCCGAGCCGTCTTTGAGGAGCTCGACCGTGGCGCGACGGAGATTCAGGCGATCGGGGCGTATTCTCGTCTCGACCGTCCGATGCTCATGATCGTCGTCCGTCAGAGCGAGGTGAGCCGTCTGAAAGAGATCATCCGTCGGATTGACCCGGAGGCGTTTCTCGTCTTCAGCGAGGCGCACGAGGTGCTCGGACAAGGGTTCACGTCGGATAAACGCTATATCAATGTTCCGTAAGTTGTGGAATCTTTGTGTACTTTTCGTGAGATTAGGTTAGAAAGTATACGTGAACGGCTATAATGGTAAATGTAGGTCATTTCTACAACTTAGGAGGGGAACATGGTTATGAAAAAATGGATGATGGCCATCGGCCTCGGCGCCATGCTGACACTCGGCGCATGTGGCGGCGGCGAAGAAGAGGACACGTCGAGCAACGGGGATTCGGGCTCGAACACGGCATCGGTTGACGCGGAAGCGGTATACGCACAAAACTGTGCGGCATGTCACGGTGCGAACCTTGAAGGAATGAGTGGTCCGTCACTCGAGCAAGTCGGTGCTCGTCTGTCGGCAGAAGAGATTGAAAACGTCATTCGTAACGGTCAAGGCGCGATGCCTGCGAACGTTCTCGAAGACGATGAAGAGATCACGGCAGTTGCCGCTTGGCTCGCTGAGAAAAAATAAGACACGTAAGCATGAGGTGAATATTTACCTCGTGCTTTTTTGTTTGGGGTGTTATTGCTTGAGGAATTATTGTTAGGGTAGTAGTAGATGTTATAGAAATGGAGTGATGACAATTGAAGACGAAACTGATTGACTGGCCGACTTTTATCGGCTCGTTTGTATTACTGTTAGGGGTGACGCTACCGCTCATCTTCTTCCCAGAGACCGGTAAGGCCTGGGTCGGGGCGGCGAACGAATACATGACCTCTAACTTCGGAATGTTGTACTTAGCGATGGGATTAGGTGCATTCGGATTTTTGATCTTTATTGCCTTTAGTAAGAATGGCCACATCAAGTTAGGTCGTGAAGATGAAGAACCCGAATTTAGTACGTTCTCGTGGGCAGCGATGTTGTTTGCTGCCGGCATCGGGTCGAGTATCCTTTATTGGTCAGTCATTGAATGGGTCTACTATTATGAGGGACCACCGTTCGGATTGACACCAGAGTCACCTGAAGCCATCCAATGGTCGACGGCATACGGCATGTTCCACTGGGGTCCGATTGCCTGGGCAATCTATACGTTACCGGCATTGCCAATCGCCTATTTCTTCTATGTCCGTAAAAAGTCAGTACTGAAAGTCAGTGAAGCGGTACGTCCCGTGATTGGCAAATGGGCGGACGGACCACTCGGCAAATTGATTGATATCTTATTTATTTTTGGGTTATTAGGTGGTGCCGGGACGACGCTCGCGCTCGGGACGCCGATGATTGCCGAAGGGGTCAACGAATTGACTGGGATTCCGGTCACGCTCGGCATGCAAGCCGTCATCATGTTGATTTGTACCGTCATCTTTGCCGTCAGTTCATATATCGGACTGAAGGGCGGAATCAAAGTACTGAGTGACTTGAACATCTGGCTCGCGCTCGGGATTTTGACGTTCGTCTTCATCTTTGGACCGACACGCTTCATTTTGGAGACGACATTCAACGGGGTCGGGATTGTCATGGACAACTTCTTCCGCATGGCGACGTGGATGGAACCGTTCGGTGACTTCGGCGGATTCACGACAACGGGGTTCCCTGAGTCGTGGACCGTATTCTATTGGGCATGGTGGCTCGTGTACGCACCGTTCGTCGGACTGTTCGTCGCCCGCATCTCGCGCGGCCGGACGATTCGGAATATGATCTTCGGGACGATGGTGTACGGGACGCTCGGATGTATCCTGTTCTTTGGAATTCTCGGGAACTACGGACTATACCTCCACTTGAGTGGCACGTTCGATGTCGTCGGCTATATGGCGGCGAACGGACCAGCTCCGACCATCATCGCCATCATCAGCCAGTTGCCGTTCGGTAAGGTTGTCGTCGGCGTCTTCACGCTTCTCGCCATCATCTTCTTGGCGACGACGTTCGATTCATCGTCTTACATTTTGGCATCGGTCACACAGAAACATGTCGAGGACGAGCCGATTGTCTGGAACCGTCTCTTCTGGGCGTTCGCACTCGCGATCATGCCACTCACGCTCATGTTCCTCGGTGGACTTGATACGCTGCAGACGGCGAGTATCGTCGGTGGATTCCCGCTGATCTTTATCATGTTCCTCCTGGCCTGGTCGTTCGTCCGAGTGTCGAGTCGGGATATCCGAGCCTCCGATGATTATGAATCGTCGACGATCCATATCAAGTATCGGAAGCGGAAAAAGTCTCCGTTTGACGCATTGAAAGAAAAACCACATGACTAATTATTGACGATATCGTGAAGGGTGTTCCTACGGGAGCACCCTTTTTGAAGTGCGGTTTCAACTTTTTCTTACATATAGAGAAGGCGAGGTTCTTCGCGACATTTTCCCACCGAACTCAATCGAACTGAAACACTCCTGTAATGGTCTTTTAAAAGTTGGATTGATATAATTGTAGTCGCTTCAACTATGCCCTAGATGAATTTTTGACCAGGCGAACGTGAAAAAACGACACCTTGACAGGAGGAGTCGATTCCTGTAAAAAAGACTCTAGGCGAAATATACAGTAACTAAAACAATTGATTCAACTTCGTCATAGATGCATAAAAATATTTTAAAAAGGGTAGGGAATACGTTATGATTTCGATGCAAAAAGTCAGTAAAGTATATCCAAACGGCGTCGTAGCCATGGATGACCTCGATTTAGAGATTCGCGACGGCGAGTTCCTTTATGTGGTCGGGCCTTCCGGTGCCGGAAAGTCGACCTTCATGAAGATGATTTATCGTGAGGAGAAACCGACGGCCGGTCAATTGTTGATTGACGGACTAGATGTCGGAAAATTGAAGGACCGGCACGTACCGAAGCTACGCCGCCAACTCGGTGTCATCTTCCAAGACTTCAAGTTGCTTCCGACACTCACTGTCTATGAGAACGTTGCGTTCGCATTAGAAGTCGTCGGGGCAGACGCGACGTCGATTCGTAAACAAGTCATGGATGTGTTGAACCTTGTCGGATTGAAAAACAAGGCGCGCAACTATCCAGATGAACTCTCAGGAGGAGAGCAGCAACGTGTCTCAATCGCACGGGCAATCGTGAACAAACCAAAACTCATCATCGCCGATGAGCCGACAGGGAACTTAGACCCGGAAACGGCATGGGGCATTATGGAAGTGTTTGAAGAAATTCACCGCCGCGGAGCGACGATCGTCATGGCGACGCACAACCGTGACATCGTTGATAAGATTCGTCACCGCGTCATCGCGATTGAGAATGGGAAAGTAGTTCGCGATGAAGAGAAAGGAGCATATGGCTATGATGTTTAAGAGTGGATTGCGCCATTTGCGTGAAGGGTTCAAAGGAACACTTCGTAATGGATGGATGTCGTTCGCGGCGATCAGCGCCGTAACAATCACCTTGTTGCTTGTCGGTGTCTTCGCACTCGTCATGTTCAACGTCAATGAAATCTCGGACAACGTCGAGAACGATGTCGAGATTCAAGTGTTCATCACCCGGACAGCGGATGAGAACTCGGTAGAGAAACTCGGACAGAACATTGAACAGGTGCCGGGCGTCTCGACGGTCACGTTCAGCTCGAAAGAGGATGAATTGCAGAAGTTCCAAACCCAACTCGGGGACGATGCGGCAGCATACGGAACGGTTGAGAAAGACAACCCTCTCCATGCCCGTTATATCGTCAAAGCGCAAGACCCGACAGAACTAGAGGAAGTGGCCAAGTCGGTCGGTTCACTCGAAAATGTCGACGATGTGAAGTACGGAAAAGACTACATCGACAAAATGTTTGCTTTCTTCAACGGGATTCGCATCGGTGGACTCGCGTTGATCGTCGGATTGACATTGATGGCGATGTTCTTGATCTCGAACACGATCAAGATGACCATCTTCTCGCGTCGTCGTGAGATTGAAATCATGCGACTCGTTGGAGCGAAGAACAGCTTCATCCGCTGGCCGTTCTTTATCGAAGGACTGCTTCTCGGTATGCTTGGTGCTCTCGTCCCGATTCTCGTCATTTATTTCGGATATGACGTCGCATATAGTGCTTTACAACCATCGCTTGATCAATTGAATAGTGATATATTTAAGTTGATTGATCCATCGACGCTCACGGTACAAGTATCGCTCGTCTTACTTGCACTTGGTGCGTTCATCGGGATCTGGGGATCGACGACATCGCTCGGTCGCTTCTTGAAAATCTAACTTAAATAAGGAGGAGTTGGCGGATGAAACGTTCGCTTGCGCTAGGGTTGTGTGTATCGTTACTTGCCATGCCGGTCATGGCGACAGAGAAAGACACGTTAAAAGCTCGACAAGACCGACTGTCCAATGAATTGGAGGAGTCGAAAAAAGCGCAGGCCGAGACGGATGCCGAGCTCGAGGTCACCGAGGCAGAACGGGATGCCGTGCAGACGGAAATTCTCGTCGTCGATGACCGCTTGAATGATTTGAGTGAACAAATCGCGATTCAACAACACGAGGTCGATACGGCCCGTGAAGAGCTTGAGGCGACCCGCCAACAACTTTCCGTTCAGGAAGAATACTTGGAAAGTCAGAAGGAACTGTTGAACGAACGCCTTCGCGTCTTACAAGTGCATGAAGATTCTTCTTATTTACAAGTCATTTTTGAGTCCCGTTCCTTCGGCGATTTCGTGACTCGGGTCATGACGGCCCGCACGATCGCCGAGCAGGACCGGGAGCTCATACATAATTATATGAGTGAGATGGAACGTCTCGAGTCGTTAGAGACGACACAACGCACCCAGCTCTCCTTCATCAAACAAAAAGAGCGTGAGCTCGTCATCACGAAACAAGACCTTGACCGGACGGTTGAGAAGAAACGCGACTTATTGGTCGAACTGAACGAACAAGTCGAGCAGCTCGAACTCGAAAAAATGACGCGCAGCGAAGAACAAGCCGTCATGGCCGAACAGAACCGGATCATCAGTGAACAGCTTGAGGCAATCGCGACAGCTGAACGAGAAGCCGCTGAAGCGGCAGAACGTGCGAAGCGAGAAGCCGAGGCACGCGCAGCTGAAGAACGGGCACGCGCCGAAAGAGAGGCGCGGGAAGCGGAGACGGAAGTCGCGGCACCTGAAGTGACGCCACCGCCAGCACAGCCTGCTGAAACGCCGACGAACGTGTCCACCTCGACTGGATTCGTCCGTCCCGTTTCCGGTTACGTCTCGAGCCCGTTCGGTCCACGGAACAATCCGTTGACAGGTGTCCCTGAGATTCATAAGGGGATTGACCTCGTTAACGCCCAAGGAACACCGATCGTCGCGAGTGCGCCAGGTGTGGTCATCAAGGCGGCTCCGGCGACCGGATATGGGAACGTTGTCTTCGTCTCCCATGTTATGAACGGAGAGATTTGGACGACGGTCTACGCCCATCTGGATGCGATCACGGTCGGTGCCGGTCAACAAGTCGCAGCAGGGCAGACGGTCGGGACACTCGGCAACACCGGCTGGTCGACTGGACCGCATCTCCATTTTGAGCTACATCGAGGAAAATGGGCACCGGGACAACCGAATGCGATTGACCCAGCCCCGTATATTGGATACTGACTAAAGCGGACGCGTCCCAAATATGTGGAACGCGTCCGCTTTTCCTCTCGTTTTTGCTATACTAATGAAAAGACTTACAAAGAGAAATGAGGGACCAACCCGTGAAAAATTCAACCGCAGGACTACTCGCTGGCACAACGTTCGTGGCTGGGGCCGGTGCAGGCCTTGCGACGATGGCGTTTACAGACACATCACTTCCGATTCAGACGAATGCGGAAGGCTGGGATAAAGTCGACCAAGTGCGTGATTTGATTGAGGAACATTCGTTACAAGACATCTCGGAAGAGGATTTATTGACCGGTGCGCTCGATGGTATGACGGCAGCACTCAATGACCCGTATTCGGATTTCTTGGACGCGGAAGAAACATCGCAATTTACCGACTCGATTGAATCGAGTTTTGAAGGAATCGGCGCGACTTTGGAGAAGAAAGGAGAAGACATCTTAATCGTCGCTCCAATCAAAGGCGCTCCAGCCGAGGAGGCGGGTCTTCGTCCCGGTGATATCATCACGGCGGTCGACGGGGAGTCGATCGAAGGGATGGACGTTCAGGAAGCTGTCCAGCTCATCCGTGGGGAAAAAGGGACGACCGTCACGTTGACGATTCGCCGTGGCAGTCAGACGGCGGATTATGAGATCACGCGTGACACGATTCCGATTGAGACGGTGTTCTCAGAAGTGAAGGAGCAAGACGGTAAAAAAATCGGCTATCTTCAAGTGACGCAGTTCTCAGAACCGACGGCCGACGAGTTCCTTGAACAACTCGAGCAACTCGAGTCAGAAGATATCGACAGCTTGATCATCGACGTACGTGGAAACCCGGGAGGTCTCTTGCCGGCCGTCATCGAGATGTCGGAAGGATTCGTACCGACATCAAAACCGGTCGTTCAAATCGAAAATGCGGACGGGGACCGTGACGCACAGAATGGACGCGCCCGCGAAGCAAAGCCGTATGAGTTATTCGTCTTGACGGATGAGGGCTCTGCCTCGGCATCCGAGATTTTGACGGGTGCGATGAAAGAAGGGGCAGGTGCGACGATCATCGGGACGAAAACGTTCGGAAAAGGCGTCGTCCAGACTGCGTTCGATTTAGAGGACGGCAGCAACTTGAAGTTGACGACGAGCAAATGGCTCACGCCGGACGGGAACTGGATCAATAAAAAAGGGATTGAGCCGGACATCGAAGTGAAACAACCGGATTACTTCAATGTGACCCGAGTGTTGACAGAAGAAGAGTCACTGCAAGTCGGCGATTACGGCGATGCCGTCTCGAACTTGCATAAAATCTTGACGGGAATCGGTTATGAGCCAGGCGGTCAACCAGGATACTATGGCGACACGATGGCAGATGCCGTGAAAGCATTCCAGACAGACAATGGTCTCGAGGCTTCTGGGACAGTCGATGAAGAGACCGCTTCGGTGCTCGAATCGAAATTGCTCGAGGCGATTCAAGATGAGGCGAACGATGCCCAATTGAACCGGGCGCTCGAAGAAGCCGCAAAATAATGTTGAATGAAAGAAAGGATTGGACCGCGTGGAAGTTGTACGAATGAGTGTTACGGCTTTATTGACGTTGTTAGGTAGTCCGCTGTTTTGGGTGACGCTCGTCGCCCTTACATACATATCGATGACACGAGTCAAACGAGAACGAGCCATGTTTCGTTCGAGACGACGCTCGCCGAAATCGGAATGGAAGCATTTCATCTGGCCGAGTCTTCTTCTAGCGGTCCTCTCATCGGCCGCGACGATTCTACTTGAGACGACCATCACGTTTGAATGGGCCGTCTCGTTCACGGTGCTCTATACGCTCGTGGTGTTGACGATGCATCCGAGATTCTTCAATCCGGTGCTTCCACTCTTTGCCTTGTTCGCGGTCGTCATGTTGCGAGATGTCGTCTCTTACGGGGCGCTCAGTGATTGGGTGAGAGAGCTCGCCCGGGTCGATTGGACGGTCTACGCGCTCACGTTCGGACTCGTCACACTCGCGGAAGCGATTCTCTTGCGCTGGAACGGGTCGAAAGAGACGTCCCCGACACTGATTTTATCGAAACGTGGTCAGTTCATCGGGGGGCATGTCGTCAAACGCATTTGGTTTTTCCCGCTCGTCGTCTTCTTGCCACCGACATTCGGTCTCGACTGGCCGATGGTGCCGATCATTCTTCCGATTCCGATCGGTGTCAGCTTACTGTCGACTGGAGCCTTACCAGGGACGCTTCTCGCACGATTGAGCAACTATCGCGCGGTGCTCGCCTTGATCGCTCTCGGTCTATTCGGTCTCTCGTATGTATGGGAGATTCCGCATGTCGACTATGCGCTGTTCGCCTTGTTCGTTCTCTATGAGCTTGGGCTTCAGTGGATCAAACGAGAGAATCGGGGTACGACACCTGTCTTCATCAATGGGAATCGTGGGGCGGTCATCGTGGACACGCTTCCGAATTCACCGGGAGAGGCGATGCAGCTCATTCCGGGTGAGTCCATCTATAAAGTGAATGGCACGATCATCACGGGAGGGCATAGCTTTTATGAGGCGCTCCAGCAACATAAACCGTACATCAAGCTCGAGGTGTTGAATCTGAACGGAGATATCCGTTTCGTTCAACGGGCGATGTATGAGACCGATCCACACGAACTCGGTATCTTGTTCGTCGGGGAGCCGACGAGCCCGCGTGTCCGACTTCGTAAATTGTAAGAGTATCCTTCACGGGGTACTCTTTTTTTTGCATACGAAAAGGGCACCCGTGAGGATGCCCTTGCCACTTATACGTCAAGTTTTGATGGTTTGAATGCCATCGTTGCTTCGACCGCGTGTTGCCAACCTTTGTAGAGTGCTTCGCGATGAGACTCGTCCATGCTCGGTTCGAACTTCTTGTCGAGTTTCCATTGTTCTTTGACTTCCGCTTGGTCTTTCCAGAAACCGACGGCGAGACCTGCCAAGTAGGCGGCACCGAGTGCAGTCGTTTCACTTACTTCCGGACGTTCGACCGGTACATTGAGGATATCCGATTGGAACTGCATGAGGAAGTTGTTGCTGACGGCTCCACCATCGACGCGAAGTGTCTTCAAGTTAATTCCTGAATCGTTCTCCATCGATGTGAGGACGTCGCGTGTCTGATAAGCGAGTGATTCAATCGTCGCACGGACGAATTGTTCTTTCTCCGTTCCGCGTGTGAGACCGAAGATGGCACCACGCACGTCAGAGTTCCAATATGGTGCACCGAGACCAACGAAGGCAGGTACGACATAAACGCCCTCTGTAGATTCGATTCGCGTCGCATACTGTTCCGAGTCTTTTGCTGATTTCAACATACGTAATCCGTCACGGAGCCATTGGATTGCCGAACCGGCGACGAAGATCGAACCTTCGAGCGCATATTCGACTTTTCCGTTATAGCCCCACGCGATTGTCGTCAATAGACCGTGATCTGATTTAACAGCTTCTTCGCCGGTGTTCATGAGCATGAAGCAACCTGTACCATAGGTGTTCTTTCCTTCACCTTTTTCGAAGCACGTCTGACCGAACAAGGCAGCCTGTTGGTCACCTGCGGCTCCGGCGATTGGTACTTCGAATCCGAAGAAGTGATACGGAATCGTATTCGCATAGACTTCACTAGAAGGCTTGACTTCAGGAAGCATCGATTTTGGTACCGTCAAGATCTCGAGTAACTCGTCATCCCACTTCTGTTCGTAAATATTGTACATGAGTGTACGTGATGCGTTCGAATAATCTGTCACGTGTGCTTGACCACCTGAGAGTTTCCAGATGAGCCATGTGTCGATTGTTCCGAAGAGAAGTTCACCGTTCTCGGCTTTCTCACGAGCGCCTTCGACGTTATCCAAGATCCATTTGACTTTCGTACCTGAGAAGTAGGCGTCGATGAGAAGACCCGTTTTGTCACGAACCATGTCCGAGTGACCTGCCGCTTTTAGCTCTTCACAGATATCAGCAGTTTGACGTGATTGCCAAACAACCGCGTTGTAAACAGGACGTCCTGTTTCTTTCTCCCAAACGACCGCAGTCTCACGTTGGTTCGTGATCCCGATTCCTGCGATTTCATTCGGGTCGATATCCGCCGAACCGAACGCTTCCGCCATAACGGCGAGGACAGAACCCCAGATCTCATTGGCGTTATGCTCAACCCAGCCTGGTTTTGGGAAGTATTGTTTGAATTCGCGCTGTGCGACTGTGACGATTTTTCCATCATGATCAAAAATGATTGCACGTGAACTTGTCGTTCCTTGGTCCAATGCTAAAATATAACGTTTTTCTTTCGCCATATGTGATTTCCTCCTTCAAAATTATGTGTTAAGGGACGAGAATGCCGTAAACGAGTGCGGCGATGACAGCACCGATAATCGGACCGACAACTGGAATCCATGAATAGCCCCAGTCTGAAGATCCTTTTCCTTTGATTGGAAGAAACGCGTGTGCGATACGTGGCCCAAGGTCACGTGCCGGGTTGATTGCATACCCCGTCGTACCACCGAGCGAGAGACCGATCGAGACGATTAAGAAACCGACGATGAGCGGGTTGAGTCCGTCTGCGAATGTGTTTGCCCCGAATGACAACAATGCAAAGACAAGGACGAAAGTTCCGATAATCTCACCAATCAAGTTGTACGGTGTACTACGAATACCTGGTGCAGTAGAGAAGGTTGCGAGTTTCAAACCAGGATCGTCCGTTGCATCGTAATGCGGCTTGTAGTGGACATACACTAAACATGCCCCGATGATGGCTCCGATAAACTGAGCGAGGATGTAGAGTGGGACATCTTCCCAAGGGAATTCCCCTGCTGTTGCGAGACCAATCGAGACGGCAGGGTTGATGTGTGCGCCTCCGTAAATACCGGCTGCGTAGACCCCGATCATAACGGCAAGACCCCAACCCATGGTGATGACAATCCAGCCAGAGTTTTCCGCTTTGGAATGGCGGAGGACGACGCCGGCGACGACACCGTTACCGAGCAGAATCAATAGCATCGTACCGATAATTTCACTTACAAATGCTGACATGTGATACTCCCCTTTCTCCCTTATGCAATTTGACTTACCACTTCATTATATGCCCAAAATGTAAGCGTTTTAAAACGGTGTTTTTCAAAAATCCTACTTTTTTCCTACAAATGTTCACATTTACACCTGTAAACTTCACATAAAGAGTCAGATAGAGCGCGAGAAGTATATGATTTTGGCATCCCTTTTTAAAAATCATGGGAATTTCAATCGAATAGGAACAAGGTCCAGGATCCGACTTTCCGTGTTCTATGCTACAAAAACGATTGTGAAGCAATTCTCGAAGGATGAATGCAACAAGATTTGATGTTTCTTTTGAGACGGTAACGGAAAAAGAAATGATGATATATAAGAGAAAAGGCTTAAATCCGTATGCAAGCTAATAAGCGAATATTTGTTCGTGTCTATGGTATAATCAAGACACTATGAAATGAGAAGGTGAGGAGTATCTTATGGAATCGATTCCGTTTGCATTACAATCTGAATTTCAACCAGGAGGTGACCAGCCTGAAGCGATTCGACAACTTGTCGAAGGCGTCAATCGGGGTGATCGTTATCAGACACTCCTCGGGGCGACCGGAACAGGGAAGACGTTCACCGTCTCGAACGTCATCCAAGAAGTGAAGAAGCCGACACTCGTCCTCGCCCACAACAAGACGCTCGCTGGTCAATTGTATTCTGAGTTCAAAGAGTTCTTTCCGAACAACGCGGTCGAGTACTTCGTCAGCTATTACGACTACTATCAGCCTGAAGCGTACGTGCCTTCAACCGATACATTTATCGAGAAGGATGCGTCCATCAACGATGAAATCGATAAGCTGCGTCACTCGGCGACGTCGGCTCTCTTCGAGCGGGATGACGTCATCATCGTCGCATCCGTTTCCTGTATATATGGTCTCGGTAACCCGGAAGAATATCGCAGTCTCGTATTGAGTCTCCGCGTCGGAAAAGAGATGGGTCGTGACGAGATGCTTCGTAAGCTCATCGACATTCAATATGAACGAAACGATATCGACTTCCAGCGTGGACGTTTCCGTGTACGTGGGGACGTCGTCGAAATCTTCCCGGCGTCACGTGACGAACACTGCATGCGCATCGAATTTTTCGGGGACGAGATCGACCGAATCCGTGAGATGGACCCGTTGACGGGTGAAATCATCGCAGACCGTGATCACGTCGCCATCTTCCCGGCATCCCACTTCGTCACGCGTGACGAAAAACTGCAAAAAGCAATCGTCAACATCGAAGCGGAACTCGAGGAGCAACTCGAGAAGTTCCGTGAAGAAGGGAAGCTACTCGAGGCACAACGTCTCGAGCAGCGAACGCATTACGATTTGGAGATGATGCGTGAAATGGGGTATTGTTCAGGCATCGAGAACTATTCACGACACTTAAACTTGATGCCAGAAGGCTCGACCCCGTATACATTGATTGATTACTTCCCAGAGGACTTCTTACTCGTCGCCGATGAGTCACACGTGACGCTCCCGCAAGTACGCGGGATGTATAACGGGGACCAGGCACGGAAACAAGTGCTCGTCGACCATGGGTTCCGTCTTCCTTCTGCAAAGGACAACCGTCCGCTCAAATTCGATGAGTTCGAGAAGAAAGTCTCACAAGCGATCTTCATCTCGGCGACACCAGGTCCGTACGAGCTCGAACATACACCAAAGATGATCGAGCAGATCATTCGTCCGACAGGATTACTCGACCCGACGATCGAGATTCATCCGATCAAAGGACAAATCGACTACTTGATGGACCAAATCCGCGAACGCATCAAGCGAGACGAACGTGTCCTCGTGACGACGCTCACGAAGAAGATGGCAGAAGACTTGTCCGACTACTTGCGTGAAGCAGGAATCAAGGTCAACTATATGCACTCCGAGATCAAGACGCTCGAACGGATTGAAATCATCCGTGACCTTCGTCTCGGGAAGTATGACGTGCTCGTCGGGATCAACTTGTTACGAGAAGGGCTCGATATTCCGGAAGTCAGTCTCGTGACAATTCTCGATGCAGACAAGGAAGGGTTCCTTCGTTCCGACCGTTCGCTCATCCAGACGATTGGACGGGCGGCCCGTAATGCGAACGGACATGTCATACTGTTTGCGGACAAGATGACCGACTCGATGGCACGAGCCATCGAAGAGACGGATCGTCGTCGGACGATTCAACAAGCATATAATGAAGAACATGGCATCACGCCACAGACGATTCGAAAAGACGTCCGTGGTGTCATCCGGGCGACGGTCGAGGCCGAAGAAGAGGCACTCGAATCGCTCAGTACGATGAAGCCGGCCGAACGCGAGGCGGCGATTGCCAAATTAGAAGAAGAAATGAAGCAAGCGGCGCGCGATCTCCAGTTCGAGCGTGCAGCCGAATTGCGTGACTTAATCTTGGAGTTGAAGGTAGGGAATTAAATGGCTGAAAAGAAAAATGCGATTGTCATCAAAGGGGCACGCGTCAACAACTTAAAAAATATCGACATCGATATCCCACGTGACCAGCTCGTCGTCTTGACGGGCTTGTCCGGCTCCGGGAAGTCGTCGCTTGCGTTCGATACGATTTATGCGGAAGGACAGCGACGCTACGTCGAAAGTTTGTCTGCGTACGCCCGTCAGTTCCTCGGACAGATGGATAAGCCGGACGTCGATACGATTGAAGGCTTAAGTCCGGCCATCTCGATCGACCAGAAGACGACGAGCCGAAACCCGCGCTCGACCGTCGGAACGGTGACAGAGATTTACGACTATCTCCGACTCTTGTTCGCACGAATCGGAAAACCGGTCTGTCCGAACCACGGTATCGAAATCTCGAGTCAGACGATTTCGCAGATGGTCGACCAGGTGATGGAATTGCCGGAACGGACGCGACTTCAGATTTTGGCACCGATCGTGTCAGGTCGTAAAGGAACGCACGTCAAAGTGTTCGACTCGTTGAAGAAAGAAGGGTTCGTCCGTGTCCGCGTGAACGGAGAGACGATCGAACTGACGGATGAAATCGAACTCGATAAAAACAAGAAGCACTCGATTGAAGTCGTCGTCGACCGTCTCGTCGTCCGACCTGACGTCGAAGGGCGCCTTGCCGACTCTCTTGAGACAGCATTACGCCTTGCCGACGGACGTGTCATTATCGACAAAATGGACGGGACCGAGCTTCTATTCAGCGAACACCACGCTTGCCCGATTTGTGGATTCTCAATCGGAGAACTCGAACCACGTATGTTCTCTTTCAACTCACCGTTCGGGGCTTGCCCGACGTGTGACGGACTCGGGACGAAACTAGACGTCGACCCAGAACTCGTCATCCCTGATCCATCGAAGACGTTAAAAGAAGGGGCGGTCGCTGCATGGCAACCGACGAGTTCGCAATATTATCCGCAACTGTTGGCGGCGATGTGCCAGCACTTCAATATCGATATGGATGTACCATTTGAACGTCTGTCGAAGCGTGACCAAGACCTCGTCTTGAACGGATCTTCGGAAGAGTCATTCCTCTTCCGTTACGAGAACGACTTCGGTCAAGTCCGGACGAATACAATCTTCTTTGAAGGGGTGCTCCGTAACATCGAGCGCCGCTACCGAGAGACAACGTCCGACTACATCCGTGAACAGATGGAGATGTATATGGCGACGCACGCCTGCCCGACATGTCACGGCTATCGTTTGAAAGAAGAGTCACTCGCCGTCAAGATCACGGGCCAGCACGTCGGACAAGTGACGGAAAAGTCGGTCGTGAACGCACTCGCATTCTTCGAAGGGCTGAATGAACAGCTCAGTGAAAAAGAGATCGCCATTGCCCGCCTCATCTTGCAGGAGATTCGAGAGCGACTCAGTTTCTTGAATAACGTCGGTCTTGACTATTTGACGCTGTCTCGTGCTGCGGGAACCCTCTCAGGTGGGGAAGCTCAGCGGATTCGACTTGCGACGCAAATCGGTTCTCGTCTCACAGGTGTTTTGTACGTCCTCGATGAACCGTCAATCGGTCTTCACCAACGAGACAACGATCGTTTGATTGCCACGCTCAAACAGATGCGAGACATCGGCAACACGCTCATCGTCGTCGAGCATGATGAAGATACGATGATGGAAGCCGATTATTTGATCGATATCGGACCGGGTGCCGGGGAGCACGGTGGACAAGTCATCGCTGCCGGCACGCCGAAGCAACTGATGAAAAACAAGAACTCGCTCACGGGTCAATACCTTGCCGGGAAGAAGTTCATCCCGCTCCCGCCTGAACGGAAGATGCCGGACGAACGATTCTTGAAGATCGTCAAGGCGGAAGAGAACAACTTGAAAGATGTCGACGTCTCGATTCCGCTCGGGATGTTCGTCGCCGTGACGGGTGTATCCGGTTCTGGGAAGTCGACGCTCATCAACGAGATTCTCTACAAATCGCTCGCACACAATATGAACCGTGCCAAAGCGAAGCCGGGGAAACATAAGAAGATTGAAGGTCTTGAGCATATCGATAAAGTCATCGATATCGACCAATCTCCAATTGGGCGTACACCGCGTTCAAACCCGGCGACGTATACGGGCGTCTTCGACGACATTCGTGACGTCTTCGCCTCGACGAACGAAGCGAAGATGCGCGGCTATAAGAAAGGGCGTTTCAGTTTCAACGTGAAAGGCGGACGCTGTGAAGCGTGCCGTGGGGACGGGATCATCAAGATTGAGATGCACTTCTTGCCGGACGTGTACGTGCCATGTGAGGTCTGTCACGGGAAACGTTATAATCGTGAGACGCTCGAAGTGAAATATAAAGGGAAGACGATTGCCGATGTCCTCGATATGACGATTGAGGAAGGGCTCGAATTCTTTGACAAAATTCCGAAAATCAAGCGGAAGATTCAGACCATCTATGACGTCGGTCTTGGCTATATGAAACTCGGTCAGCCGGCGACGGAACTTTCCGGTGGGGAAGCCCAGCGTGTCAAACTCGCCTCGGAGCTTCATAAACGTTCGACCGGGAAGACGATTTATATTTTGGACGAACCGACGACAGGTCTTCATGTCGATGACATCGCCCGCTTGTTGAAAGTGTTGCAGCGCCTCGTCGAGAACGGGGACACGGTGCTCGTCATCGAACATAACCTCGACGTCATCAAGTCAGCCGATTATTTGATCGACCTCGGACCAGAAGGCGGGGACGGCGGCGGACTCATCGTCGCGACGGGAACGCCGGAAGAAGTCGCCGAAGTGTCTGGGTCGTATACCGGCAAGTATTTGAAGCCGGTCCTCGAACGAGATGCGGCTCGCGTGAAACCAAAAGCAGGAAAAAAGAAATAAGTATAGAAATGGTGAGAAACGGGAAGGTAATTGACGTGCAACCAAATTGAAGGGGGAAAACGAACGTGAAACAAGAAATGCGTGAACTGATTCTCCAGCAAGTGAAGGAAGGCAAGTTGACAATCGAGGAGGCGATGACGCAACTCGAGCGTCTCGAGCGCCTCGAACCAGAACAAGTCCAGGCGTTAGAAGATCGACAAGACACGGAAAAGGTGGATGCCTATTCGGTCGAATCGCTCACGACGAAATTGACGTCTGCGGTAGAAGGACTCGTCACGAAGCTTCGTGACAGCGACTTCTCCTTCAGCTCGAACTTCGGGCCAGAAGTGACGTATTCGAAATCATTCCCATTCACGGGTAGCGACATCTCACTCGATCTCTTCAACGCATCGGCGACCATCGTCTCGTCAGATGCAGAAGATTGTGAGCTCATCGTCACCGGTCGTCCGCTTCGCCAACAAGACGCGGACAAAGCGCTCGAACAGTTACAATCGGCGGTCAAGCATTCCGTCATTGGGGACCGTCTCGTCGTCTCCTTGCGTGACAAGCTCGTCCGGGCCCACGTGGAACTGTACGTCCCACATCACCATTTCAACCATCTTCATATTCAGACGTTGAACGGGGAAGTCCGTGCCGATGGTTTGGACGTCGAGAACGTCCGCGTGCAAACGGCGAACGGTCGCGTCGTCCTACATGAAGTACACGCGTCTGAACTCCTTCTCAATACCGGAAACGGGACAGTCGAGGTGGAAGGGGTCGAGGCAGAACTCGTGCACGTCCGTACCGGAAACGGGGCCGTCATCGTCGGAGGGAAGTACGATAAAGCATCCCTCAAAACAGGGAACGGTAACATCCGCGCGGAACTCGCGACAGCACGTCCTGCCAAGTTCGAACTCGCCTCGCTCGCCGGAAACATTCGACTCGTGTTGCCACACGGCGTCGAGGTGGAAGGCGAACTCGAGACGAACTTCGGGGGACTCCACTGCTTACTCGACGAACTCGAAATCATTCGTGACCGAAAAGACGTTGCCCAGCGTCGTCTCGAATTCTTGTCCGGTCGAGGTCAAACGCCTCGCATCGAAGTCGAAGCGGGTACACGTACCGGTACGATCGATTTGGAACATGGATCGGTGTATACACCGTCGACTTTCCTTGAGGAAGAACAGACGGAGCCGTCGGATCCGGTCGATCCCGTCGACCCAGCCGATTTGAACAATCCGTTCCATCAACAATAAGCAAATCCCGAAGGCAGCGCCTTCGGGATTTTTTTTGATTATAGATTCATTTCATACTCCATCTGTTGCCAATCCATCATCTGTGTATCAAACAGCGTGAACGCACTGACTGCGAAGACGATAAAGAGAACGGGACCTGCAATCAACAAGATGATACCGAGTAGTCGCATCGATTTCGAGCGATTCCAGTAGAAGATGATGGCGACAATCATCGAGATGAGCGCGCCGGATAAGAAGAATCCGATGATATTCAAAATGAACAAGAGCAAGACCGTCTCGTTTTTCGTCGCCGCATACTCTTTCCACATATCGATCAATGACTTGATGATGTAGATGAGCGTCCCGATTCCGATGACGAGCGCGATGAGCACGACAATCCAAAACAACGCATCCATATTTTCACCTCCTCTAATTGCCTATACCCTTCCTACGAACGCCATGTATGAAAGTTTCAACAATTTTTTGACACGTTCTTCATCACTTCCCTAACGCTTCCGAGAAAGAGCTATGATACAATAATGAGCGTGAAAGGGGCAGATACTGATGCAAAATATCGTACGTACAGCTCAAGTCGTTGAGCGTTTTAAACTTCAAGTCATTGCGGGAGAAGAGGGCCTTCATCGTCCGGTCGCCACACCTGACCTTAGTCGACCAGGACTCGTCCTCGCCGGTTATTACACGCACTATGCGAAAAATCGTCTTCAAGTGCTCGGGAAGACGGAGTTGACTTTCTATGCGAGCTTATCGGAAGAAAAGCGTCGCGAGCGTGCCCGTATTTTATGTACGGAATCGACACCTGGGATTTTAATCACACGTGGATTTGATATTCCGACAGAAATCGAAGAAGAAGCGGAAGCGGCAAACGTCCCACTCATGCGGACGAATGCGGTGACGACGTCAATCGAGTCGCAAATCACGAACTTCCTCGAGATGGAACTTGCACCGATGACAGCGATGCACGGCGTCCTCGTCGATATTTACGGCGTCGGCGTTCTCATCAAAGGACAGAGTGGTGTCGGAAAATCGGAGACCGCGCTTGAACTCGTCAAACGGGGGCACCGTCTCGTCGCCGATGATTCGGTCGAGATTCGTCAAACGGGCGACCAGCTCCTCGTCGGTTCAGCACCGAAGCTGATTCGTCACTTGCTTGAGATTCGTGGAATTGGCATCATCGATGTCATGACCTTGTTCGGCGCAGGTGCGGTCCGGTCACATAAGAAGATCAGTCTCATCGTCAACTTAGAGAACTGGGACGCTGGAAAAGTGTATGACCGCGTCGGGCTCGATCACAACACGATGAAAATCATCGACAGTGAAGTCCCGCTCCTCACGATCCCTGTCCGCCCAGGTCGAAACTTGGCGGTCATTATCGAGGTCGCAGCGATGAACTATCGTCTGCAAAACATGGGCATCAATACAGCTGAAGAGTTTGCGGAACGTCTCGCGAACGCGATTCAGGACACTGAAGGAGACTTGTGATCATGGTAGAACCGACATTTGATCGTGTAGCGTTTGAAATCGGGTCTCTGCCGATTTACTGGTATGGTATGATCATCGCCTTCGGAGCAATGCTCGGACTCGTCCTTGCCCTTTACGAAGCGAAGCGCATCAACTATGATTCGGAACGACTCGTTGACGTCGTCATCTGGTCAATTCCAATCAGTATCATCTTTGCGCGTATTTACTACGTGACGTTCCAATGGGATTACTACTCAGAGAATCTCGGACAAATCATCGATATCCGTCAAGGCGGGATTGCCATTCACGGTGCCATCTTCGGGGCACTCCTTGTCGTCATCGTCTATTGTATGCGAAAATCGATGTCGTTCTGGAAAGTTACAGATATCTTGGCACCATCACTTCTCCTCGGACAAGCCATCGGGCGCTGGGGGAACTTCATGAACCAAGAGGCCCATGGCGGCGAAACGACGCGTAGCTTCTTACAAGACACGCTCATGCTACCGGATTGGATCGTCAATCAGATGTATATCGACGGGGCATACTATATCCCGACGTTCCTCTATGAAAGTGTATGGAACATCATCGGGGTCATCCTCCTCGTCGCGTGGCGCATGATTGGAAACCCACGTCGCGGATACATCTTCTTGTCGTATCTCGTCTGGTATTCGATTGGTCGCTTCTATATCGAAGGACTTCGAACGGATAGTCTCATGTCAGGCGATTTGCGTGCGGCCCAAATGGTGTCGATCGCCTTGATCCTCTTCGGTATCGTCATGATGGTCCTTCGCCGTAACGCGAAACGATACAATGACCCATCAGAGAAAGGATTGTTTGATTAATGGATACGCTCTTATTTGATTTAGACGGTACATTACTCGATACGAACCCGCTCATCATCGCCAGCTTCCGTCATACGTTCGACTATTATTTCCCGGAACATACGTATCGGGATGAGGACATCTATCGCTTCATCGGACCGACGCTCGAAAAGTCGTTCCGTGAATTGAACGAAGCAGAATGGAAAGAGATGCAGGCGTTCTATCGGAGTTTCAACATCGCCATGCACGACCAACTCGTCGCAGAGTACCCAGGTGTCATCGAAGGCTTATATCGCCTTCATGCGAAAGGATACAAAATGGGCGTCGTCACATCGAAAGGCCGTCCGGTCGTCGAACGTGGCCTTCGGTTGTTCAAAATTGACCACTTGTTTGATGTCGTCGTGACAGCGGACGATGTCGAGAATGAAAAACCGCACGCCGAACCAGTCGAACGTGCTCTTCAAGCGCTCGGTTCTTCTCCGGAGCGAGCGGTCATGGTCGGTGACAACGATACGGACATCTTCAGTGGGAAAAACGCTGGGACGAAGACGGTCGCTGTCGGGTGGGCACTAAAAGGTCGCCCATTCCTCGAGTCACTCGAGCCGGACGTCATCATCGACTCGATGGAACATTTCGAGGCATGGCTTGACGAGGTCAGCGTTCATGCGTAAGACGAAACGGTTTCGTATCGACGGACCGAACCCGCTTTGGCAGATGTATCGGACGATTCGTTTCCTACGTGTCTTCAAAAACACAGCGGTCGTGCTCGTCGGGCGTTACTTCCCTTCTGTGAAGGCGAAGCGGTGGTTGTACCGGACGTTTCTCGGGATGAACATCGGAGAGTATAGCGCTCTCGCCCTCATGGTCACGCCGGACGTCATGTTCCCGGAACGGATTACCATCGGTCGGAACACGGTCATCGGATTCAACTCGACGATTCTCTGTCATGAGTATCTCGTCGATGAGTATCGAATCGGAGATGTCATCATCGGAAATGAAGTCTTGATTGGAGCGAACGTGACCATCTTACCAGGCGTGACGATTGGCGACGGTGCCGTCGTCGGTGCGGGCGCGGTCGTGCATCGCGACGTCTTGCCGGGAGAGCGGGTCGTCGGTTCGAAACTCCAGTCGCTGACACATATTTGACACAATTTTTCGCAAAATGTTTTTATGCCTCTTTTGTATAGAGACACGAAAGAATACTTGAGCGGTATCACTTTTTTTAAAAGGGATGCCGCTTTTTAATGGGAAAATGAGTCGAAATGACTGAATCATATTTTTGCTCAAAAACAATTTTTGAACCTAGTAAAAAATATTCATTATAGAGGGAATATAGTCGCAATTTTTTTTAACTTTTTCAGTTGCCCTCGTTGTTCGAGTGCGGTATTCTTATCCCTGCAACTAAAAAAAGATTTAGAGATGATGTGGAGGATTTAGAATATGGAAGCGAACTATGAAGCAGTAATGACGCTACCCGAACCAGAATCTCCGCTCGCTGCGGAGCTCCACTACTATAGAGGTCGTCGTGCGTTACGGGAAGGTCGCCTAGATGAAGCGACTTTTTTCATGGCTGAAGCGACAGCGGCAGCCACGCATCGCGTCGACTATCATAAACAGTACGCAGAACTGTTATTTGAAGTAGGGGAGGTCTACCACGCCAATGACGTGTGGAAACGAGTATTAGAGCTCGACGAGACCGCGACAGAGGCGCTCTATCATTTAGCGAGCAACTGTGCCTATGTCTCTCAATACGAAGAAGCGGCGAACTATGCATCTGAATATCTCGCACGTGACACGAAAGGTCACTACGCGGAAGCTGTGCAATCCCTTCTCGAACTAATCGAACTCGAACAAGAGCTCGAGGACGAGGAAGAAGACGAATTGATCACATGGCATTCAGAAGCGCAGCGTCAAATCGACAAAGGACGGCTATTTGCGGCAAAGGCGACGCTCGAGCGTTTAATCGGGCAGTATCCATCGTTTTGGCCGGCCTATAACAATCTATCCGTCGTCAGTTTTTACCTCGGCGACGACCAAGCGGCGTTTCGGACGCTCGAGTACGTGCTCGATCAAAATCCGGGCAACTTGCATGCGATCTTGAACACGATCCTTCTATTGCATGAAGCGGGACAATCCGAAGCGGCGATGCAATTATCGACGCCACTCACACGTGTTCGTCCACTCCAGTTTGACTTACGTTATAAATTGGCGACGACACTCGCGCTCGTCGGTCATTATGACCATGCGTATGAAGAGTTACGTCTATTGAAAGAACGCGGGTTTCGTGGTGACGCATTGTTCGGGCATTGGCTCAGCGTGTCTGCCTATAAGACAGGACGATTAGAAGAGGCAGCCACCTACTTGAACAAAGATGAGATGAAACGGTTCGAAGAGAAGCAAAGTTTCGATATTCGGGAAAACCTCGAGTTTCGTTCGGCGCTCGTGCAAGGTCTTCGTCAAGAGACGGACTTGGCTCGGGTTGAGATCATTCGAATCATTTCTAACCTGAAAGACGATGAGGCGTTTGAAGCGCTCGCACTGACGAACGCCGTGACGGAGAACGAGACGGTCCGTGCGTTTGCGGAAATGTGTCGTGCCGACCTTTGTCAGCAACCGTTCCAAGGAGACGTTCGTGTCAAGCGCGCCTTTGACGCTCTCGTCCTTGCGGAAGCGCATGTTTCGGAAGCCGAACGGATGAGCTTAGAAGGTGATTTTTATGAACGATTTGCTATGCTTCTGTTATCGGACGAAGCATTCATGGACGTAACGGCATCGGCCGCTGCGCTCGTCTGGATGTTTTATACGAAACGAGACGCCTTGATTCTCGAGGACTGTGCGAACGCCTTCCATCTCCCAGTCGACACGTTGACGGAGACGGTTCGTTCGTTCAAACGGACACTCGAACAAGCATAAAGATAGACGATACCCATACAGGTTTCTTATACTAAAGGCAATCAATATTTTGCAGAGGTGGAATCAACATGACAGAAGAAAAAATTTATGACGTCATTATCATCGGTGCCGGCCCTGCCGGAATGACCGCTGCGCTATATGCTTCACGTGCGAATCTTTCAACACTTATGATCGAACGCGGAATTCCGGGTGGTCAGATGGCCAACACGGAAGACATCGAGAACTACCCAGGATACGACAGCATTCTCGGTCCTGACTTGTCTCAAAAGATGTTCGACCATTCGAAAGCGTTCGGTGCGGAGTATGCGTATGGGGACGTGCAAAGCATCTCGGATGAAACAGAATACAAAATCGTGCATGCGCACAACCGCGACTATAAAGCGCGTGCCATCATCCTCGCCTCTGGTGCTCAGTATAAGAAAATCGGTGTACCGGGTGAAGAAGAACTCGGAGGCCGTGGCGTATCGTACTGTGCGGTATGTGACGGAGCATTCTTCAAAGGCAAAGATCTCTTCGTCATCGGTGGTGGCGACTCAGCTGTTGAAGAAGGTGTCTTCTTGACACGTTTCGCGAACAAGGTGACGATTGTTCACCGTCGTGACGAGCTTCGTGCTCAAAAGATTCTTCAAAAACGTGCGTTCGACAATGAGAAAATCGATTTCATTTGGAATCACACATTGAAAGAAATCACAGAGAAAGACGGTAAAGTCGGTGGCGCTCGTCTCGTCAGCACGGTTGACGGCACAGAGACAGACCACGAAATCGACGGCGTCTTCATCTATATCGGCATGAACCCGATTACTGGATTCGTCCAAGACCTCGGGATCACGAACGAGCAAGGCTACATCGTCACGAACGAGGCGATGGAAACGAAGATTCCTGGAATCTTTGCTGCCGGTGACGTTCGTGACAAAACGCTCCGCCAAGTCGTCACGGCGACGAACGACGGATCGATTGCCGCTCAGAACGCTCAGCACTTCATCGAGGGGCTCCTCGAATCGTTGCAAGAACAAAACGCATGATTCAAGAAGGTAGGACTGCGGGGAACCGCGGTCCTTCTCTTTTTTTCGGACGTTCGTTATACTAGATGGAGAGAGCTACACACACGGCTCGGTTGTCAATTTTAAGGGGGCGTCAGCGAGATGGAAGATTTTAAAGGATTAGAAGAATTGATCATCATCAGCGGAATGAGCGGGGCTGGGAAGTCGGTCGCGATGAATAGTTTCGAGGATCTCGGCTATTTCTGTGTCGATAACTTGCCACCGGTTCTTTTGCCACAATTGATTGATGTCATCAGCTCGGTCCGACCGAAAATCGCGGTCGCCATTGATACACGTACGAGAGATTTTATTGATAGCCTGTTCATCGTCATCGACGATTTAGAAAAGAAGAACGTACACCCACATCTTCTGTACTTAGAGACGCGTGACGATGTGCTCGTTCGTCGCTACAAAGAGACGCGACGCTCACATCCGCTCGCACCAGAGGATGCGCCACTCGTCGGCATCCAGATGGAGCGCGAACTGTTAGAAGGGTTCCGCGACCGTGCCCATACGCTTTATGACACGAGTGACTTAAAGCCGCAGATGCTGAAGGACCGTATCTTGCAACAATTCAACGAGGAACGTATCCCGTTCACGGTCAACTTTATGTCGTTCGGATTCAAACACGGGGTCCCACTCGATGTGGATTTACTATTCGATGTCCGCTTTATCACGAACCCGTTCTATATCCCTGAGCTTCGACCGCTCACGGGTCAGACGACGGAAGTGCAAGACTATGTCATGTCACACCCGGAAGCGCGGGCGTTTTATAAGAAGTTGATCGATATGCTCGAATTCCTGCTTCCACAATATAAGCGGGAAGGGAAGACACAGATTGTCGTGGCGTTCGGTTGTACGGGTGGGAAACACCGCTCGATCACGTTCGCCGAGAAAGTGTCGGAGCATTTCGCGGAGCGCTACAACGTGAAGACGGTCCACCGTGACCTTGCCCACGCGACGAAGGAGAAATGATATGAGACGAGACCGGAAAGTAGTGGCCATCGGTGGGGGGACAGGTTTGTCCACCCTCGTCCGTGGCTTGAAGCATTATCCGCTCGACATCACCGCCATCGTCACGGTCGGGGACGACGGAGGCAGCTCAGGACGCCTTCGTGACGAATTTCATATGTTGCCCCCAGGCGACATCCGAAATGTTATCTTGGCCCTGTCAGAAGTCGAGCCGTTGATGGATAAAATCTTACAGTATCGTTTTGACACGGGGTATGGCCTAGAAGGTCACTCGCTCGGGAACTTGATGCTGACGGCGGCGACGCATATTTGTGAAGGCTCTTTCGTCAAAGCGATTGACGTCATGTCGCAGCTCTTGAACGCACAAGGGAAAGTGTTGCCGGTGACGGAGACGCTCATGACGCTCGCGGCGGAGTTTGAGGATGGGACGATCGTCAAAGGCGAATCGAAGATCCCACTCCATCAGCAGCCAATCAAACGCCTGTTTTTACTCGAAGAAGGCATCAAGCCGGCCCCAGGGGTCGTGGAAGCGATCGAGTCGGCAGATGTCATCGTGCTCGGTCCCGGGAGTCTCTATACGAGCATCATCCCGAACCTACTCATCCCAGACGTGCGAGAAGCCATCGTCCGTTCACAAGTCCCGGTCGTCTACATTTGTAACGTCATGACACAACCGGGCGAGACGAAGGGCTATGACGCCATGAAACATTTAAAATCCATCGAAGCTTATCTCGGGAAGGCGTCGATTGATACGATCGTCGTCAATAACGAGCCAATCGATGAAGAATATTTAGAGCGTTACCTCGAGGACGGATCGGAAGAGGTCCGCTTCGACCGGAAGAAACTCCGAAACTATGGAACGAACGTCCTTGCGGGAGATATCGTCGATTACAATCGAGATTATATCCGTCACGACTCCGACGCCATCGCTGGACTCGTCATGCAACGAGTACTTCGGATCAAGAAGCCACGCTCGTTCCAACAGTTAGAATTGAAATAAGAATCGTTTGAAAGACAGAAAGGAGGGGGACTCGATGAGCTTTGCATCAGATGTGAAGAAAGAACTGACACAACTTGAAGTGAATGACGCCGAGGCGAAAGCGGAATTGTCGGCACTCGTTCGGATGAACGGGGTCATCTCGCTCGCCCTAGGACGAGGCATGACGCTCGACGTCTCGACCGAAAACGCCTCGATCGCCCGTCGGATGTATTCGTTGATGAAACGTCTCTACGATCATCCATTAGATTTGTTCGTACGGAAGAAAATGCGTCTGAAAAAGAATAACGTCTACATCGTCCGTGTGTCACAGCACGCGGAGACGATGCTCCGTGACCTCGAGATTCTCGGGGAACATTATGAGATGATCCGGACGTTGAACTCGGATATGACACGAGACGAGAACTTGGCACGCGCCTACTTGCGTGGGGCTTTCCTCGCCGGAGGATCCATCAACCATCCGAAGACGTCGTCGTATCACCTCGAGGTCTACAGCTTGTATGAAAACCATAACCAGGCGCTACGCGATCTGGCGAATCGGTTCGATTTGAATGCGAAGACGCTCGAGCGGAAAAAAGGACACATCCTTTATATGAAGGAGAGCGAGAAAATCTCCGACTTCCTCAAGTTGATTGGTGCGACACGGGGGATGCTCGAATTTGAGGATGCACGCATCATCAAGGACATGCGCAACTCCGTCAACCGTCTCGTCAACTGTGAGACGGCCAACTTGAACAAGACGGTCGGGGCGGCGTTACGCCAAGTCGAGAACATCAAGTTCTTGGAGCGGACGGTCGGACTCGATGTCTTGCCGAAAAAACTCCGGGAAATCGCCGAACTGCGTGTCACGCACCAAGACGTCTCGTTACAAGAACTCGGGGAGATGCTCGAGTCAGGACCGATCTCGAAGTCTGGAATTAACCATCGACTTCGCAAAATTGACCAAATTGCCGAGCGTGTGCGGAGCGGCGACGAGATCGCCTCATCGTGACGCGGTTGCACCAAAACCATTCTTCCTATATAATAAGCAACTGGAATAGGTTTACTGAATAGGAATTAAAGGAGCTTCATCACTATGTCGAATGAAAAGAAAAGATTATCGCTCACGATTGACGCTAAGCTCGACCAAGTCATCACGGAGCGCGCAAAAGAAATCGGAATTCCGAAGAGTGCACTCGTCACGTTCGCAACAAGCCTTCTCTTGAACCAGCTTCGTGCAGAAGAATTGTTGAACGGAGATAAGAACGCGATCTACGAAGTGATTCGTAAAGACTATGAATTGCTCACGAGCGTGAAAAATCTAGATACGAAATAATCAGGTTGACTTCGGTCAGCCTTTTTTAGTTGCATCTCACTCTGAAATTTGGAATAGTGGTGGTAATGAATTTGAACGGAGGTCGATCGAATGGGTCAAATCTTACTCATCCTATTGCTACAACTTATCTACGTCCCGGTGCTCACGCTCCGGACAATCATGCTCGTGAAAGGGAAGACTGTCATCGCGGGTCTGTTTGGGACGCTTGAGACACTCATTTACATCTTCGCACTCGGAATTGTATTCCAAGATTTGACGACGCTCGGTATGATCGTATACGCAGTCGGATTCGGGCTTGGGATTTTACTCGGTGGCTACGTCGAACGTAAACTCGCCATCGGCTACAACATGATCCAAGTTCACACGAAAGAATATCCGGCAGAGCTCATTCAACAGATGCGTGACAATGGTTACGGGGTGACGCATTACCAAGGACAAGGTCGAGACGGTGTCCGTTATCGTCTGGACGTTTTGGCAGCCCGTACACGGATGAAAGAATTGCGTGAACTTGTCGAGAAGCATGAGCCGAAGGCGTTTCTCGTCGCATTCGACCCGATCGACTTCAAAGGCGGCTATATGATGAAAGGACTGCGTCGTCCGAAATGACGCACAAGACTCACGGAAGTGGGTCTTTTTTTGTTGGAGTAGGGATTTTCCTGCACGATAGGGAATGAGTGAGGAAAGGAGATGAGACCGTGAAGCGTAATCGGCGTTTTTGGATTGTATTGATTGGGTTACTTGTCGGTGTGGGGGTGATTTATGTCGCCGTGTCTTGGTTCGGTGATGGGGACGACCCGGTCAAACCGCCGCTGCCGACGGTTCGTGTCGGCTCGGTGACGGCGGAAGTAGAACAATCGACGTATTGTTGGGAAGCCGGCAGTCGTGCGACGTGCGCCGACTATGGCTTGCCGGAAGCGGATGACCTGCAACTCATCACGGTCAAACCGGGTGACGCGATTGACGTTGTCTACCATGCTGACCCGATGGAATCGAGTTTCTTTCAGATTGAAGACGGAGAACTCGTCCAGGCTGAACCGGTCGTACCAGACGAACCCGGCATTTATCTATACGAGGTCGGCGGGGAATGGACGCAGGGCGACAGTCGATACGTGTTCGGTGTTAGGGTACCCGAAAACTAATGGTTGACCTGCCTCTTAGGGACGGCTGTACAGTGAAGATAGGAGGTGGGAACACAGTGATTCCGATTGGAAGAGTGGCGCATGTGACCGGATTGTCGGTCAAAGCCATCAAATTTTACGAAGGGCGCGGGTTGATTCGACCGACACGATCGGGCAATCAGTATCGGATGTACGGGATGGAAGAGATTCGACGCTTGAGTGAAATTAAACGATTACGTCAAATCGGGCTCAGTTTAGAACAGATTCAGTCTGGACAGTCTGTTGAGACGTTGCTTGAAACACGGTTATGTGAAGTTAGGACGGAAATTGAACAGCTTCACCGAATCGAAGGACAGATTCGGTCGATGCAGTCAGGAGGGAATGACATGAACATTCGATACGAAACATTGCGTGAACCGATTACAGTCTACGGATACGCGAGTACGTTAGAGGACATCCCGCGCGTGTGGGAGAGGCTCCAACCGGAATTGACGACGGACGAGTCATACGGCGTCTGCCTCCCGCATGAGAACGGGTATGTGGCTGGCATGACGAAGTCCGTGAGTGGGGAAGAGGCGCGACAAGTCGAATTGACCGAGGGGAACTATATCGTCGCGACAGTCGAAGGGGGCATCCCGATGATTCCTACGACATACGAGCAACTGTTGAACGTTTCGGACGTGACGCTCCGTGATGCGGTCGACTTTGAACGCTACATTCACGGTCAGGCAGGGGCGGATGACATAATCGAAGTCTGGATGCCCATCGAATAGAAAAAGACGTTTCCCGATTGATCGGGAAACGTCTTTTGTATGATTAGCGTGTCATGACTTTGTCGATGAGACCGTAGTCTTTCGCTTGGTCAGCTGCCATGAAGTAGTCACGCTCTGTGTCGCGCTCGATGACTTCAAGTGGCTGTCCAGTGTTCTCTGCCATGATTTGGTTCAATTTCTCACGCATTTTAATGATACGTTCTGCGTGAATCTTAATGTCTGACGCTTGGCCTTGTGTGCCGCCGAGCGGTTGGTGAATCATGATTTCCGCGTTCGGAAGTGCGAAACGTTTTCCTTTTTCACCGGCTTGGAGCAAGAAGGCACCCATCGATGCAGCCATTCCGATACAAATCGTCGACACGTTCGGCTTGATGAAGTTCATCGTGTCGTAAATCGCCATACCCGCTGTGATCGAGCCACCTGGGCTGTTGATGTAGAGCGAGATGTCCTTTTCTGGATCCTCAGCTGCGAGGAAGAGAAGCTGTGCAACGATTGAGTTCGCGACGTTGTCATCAATCGCACTTCCGAGAAGGATAATACGGTCTTTGAGCAAGCGTGAGTAGATGTCGTACGCGCGCTCCCCACGGCCTGTCTGTTCGATAACTGTTGGAATTAACATTGAATCTGCCTCCTTTATGTAGGTTGTAAGTTCATCATACCTGTATAGTCAATGTTGGTCAAACAGAAACCCTTTCTAGTCCTTATTCCACGACCCTCGATGTGTAAAACGTCTCAAGTGCTGACGTTACCCATTTAATTTTGGACGAGCTGGTTTGATTACCTGACTTGATTCGAAATAACGAGTGAAGATGGAGTTGCCTGAATACGATAAGAAGAGATATTCTTTTGCACGTGTCATTCCGATATAAAGGAGCGACACTTCTCGCTCGACATCTTCTTCATATTTGAATGGCATATTGTCAACGTTGACGATGAAAACGGCTTGAAAATCAAGACCTTTACTGCTGTCGATTGTACTGATTTTTACGCACTGATCATCTTTTGAGAAGGTACGTTTCGTCTCACTGCTCTCTGTGATCCAAAAGTGCTTGATTTCATAGTAGTTCAGTGCACGTTGTAAGGTGTCGACATAATGCATCGTCGAAAACTTTTGGACACGATATAGGATCAACATTTCAGAATAGGGGACTTTTTTCTCCTCATGTAACTTTTTTATTTGCCGGGCAACGAGATCTGCTTCTTTGAAGAAATGATCACATTTAATAACGGCTGGTTCAGGACCTCTTCGAAGCGTACTCTGAGGAGCAATGATTTCCCCATCTAATTCTTTCGTCACAACTTTATCTTTCAAAGAAGAGTTGGATTGATAGAATGACCAAGCGAATGACACGATTTGAGATGTGTTCCGATAATTGATATTTAAAATTTTGGATCTTCCTCGGAAGTCGAGACCCGTGTCCTGTACATAGCTACGTTTTCGCTTATAGATAGATTGGGCACGATCTTCAACAAGCAACAGCGATTTTGTTTCTGGATTCAAGACTTCACTGGCGAGTTCGAGCCATTCGGGTTCGAAGTCTTGTCCCTCATCAATCAAGATGGCATCGTATGAAGGAAGGATGATTTCTCGTTTTCTTAACTTCTCAAGTGTCGAGGAAATCCTTCTCTCTGAAATATGTAAATCATTCTGCAACCATGCATGGAAATTTCGTACTTCGATCAAATGGCTTTTACGTTTTACTAAAGGATCAAAATCGAACAAATCATCCGGTTCCAGCATCATTTGTTGCACCATCTGCTCGATAAAACGGGCTAGCGAGATATTGTAACATAGGATCAAAATCTTCCATTCAGGATGTTGCTTGGATAACAATTTGGCGCGACTTGCTAAAATAAGAGTCTTTCCACTACCCGCCACACCTCGAATCAAACGATTTTGGTCGCCGAGTTGTTTGGCCAAATTTTCTTGATGCAGGTCCATGGCTCGGATGTTGTGAAGGGACAATAAGAGCTGATCCTGATAAGGGGTGACTTTTTTGAACTCTGCGCTGATTCGAACTTCTGGGAATAGATGATAACGAATCGCATCGATCTCTTCTCCGGTTAATGGTTGCTTTAGGCGATAAGGAACAGTGAACATGTTCAGAATTTTTTCGATGAGGATTTCCTCTGAGAATTGTGGGTCATCAGGATTGATTTCATCACGCATGAGTGACAAACAAGGATCGATGACTTGATAGAGTCCATGGCGAATACAATCATCTTGTGTCAGTCGTGTAAAAATAACGCCTGATCCATAAGGGAATTTTAAGGTCGTTGCATATTTTCCTTCGTGCTGAATCAGGTTTTGATCTTTCTTTAGGACATCAGTTAGTTTGAACATATTTTCACGGGCTTGTAGAAATGGACTTTTCACTTTCTTTTGAGATTCGTTTGCAGGAGTGATGATCCATTCATCGTTGTTCAGTTGGTAGAGCGTAGAGCGAGTATAGTCTTTCACCTCTAAAACGATTAATCCTAAGTCGGGTCCAATGATGACGAAATCTGGCCTTCTGCCGTGTATATTGGGTTCGAAGTAAACGATGTAATCATCTGGGAGGTAGCGCTTCAATGTGCGAAAGACAAGTCGTTCTCCTGTTGTTGCGGATGAACGAATCGTCTCTGGAACAGTGTGAGCCATTTACTAACACCCCTTTTTCAATTCTTTAACTTAAATATACTATATAAAGGATAATTAGAAGTGTGCTGGTTTAAAATTGAAGTAGAAAACATAAAAAAGGACGAAGACCTCATTTGGCCTTCGTCCTTTGCATTTGATACACCCGGAGAGATTCGAACTCCCGACACCTGGCACCGGAAACCAGTGCTCTATCCCCTGAGCTACGGGTGCATGTGTGTGACACGAATTTATTATACATTTGTTTTATTAAAAAAGCAATCCTGTTCATTATCCTTTTTTGAGCGTGAGTGGAGCGGGTTCGTTACAATAGAGAAGAGGGGGGAGAACGATGCAACGGCAAGAACAAAAACAGGTACAACAGCAACAGATGACGCAAGACCTTGTGCAACGGCTACCGGTGCTCGAGGCGGACCGTCTCGCGCTCTCGTTTCGTCTCGCACGTTTGGCGCGACATAATCCAAACATTCATATCGGGAGTGGGGACCTCGGTTGGGTAGCGGATGCGGCGAGCGCGTTCGAAGAGAAGTTGTTCAAGCAAATTCGAGAAGGAAGCGGCAGCGATTCGGAGAAAGAGCTGAGACGACAGCTCGTCCTCTTGCTCGACCATCGGGGATTATTGCCGGATTCGAATGATGTGTTGGCGGAGCGGTTTGGTGTCGACGTGACTCAAATCGAACAGGCGAGACAGGCACTCTTATTTCTTGAACCGACGGGGATCGGGGCGAGAACGGAACGAGAGTGTCAGTACCGCCATGCGATTGAACATGAGGACCCGCGCGTCGTCGATGTATTTGATGCGATCGAGAGTGGCGTGAGCCAAAAACAGGTGGCGAGCGTGCTCGCGATTTCAGATGAAGAGCTCATCCGTTTAGAGCGAATTGTCGCGACACTGCCAAAGCGTCCATTATTATATGAAGAAACGGGTCACGTCTTTCCGGAAGTCGAAGTGCGATATGAAGATGGAGAACTAATCACAACGTGGCTCAGCCCGGAACTTGACGCGGCGCAAGTCGGCAATGACCGCGAGGCGAAATGGTGGATGACGTCCCTTGCGATGCGGAACGAGACGTTACGTGAGATATGGGCTGTCATCGCGTCACGTCAGACCGAGTGGTTGAAAGGAGAGCTCGTCCTCAATCCGCTGACCCGGCGGACCGTCGCGCAACAAATCGGCAAGCACGAATCAACAGTCGGGCGTGCCATTCAAGGGAAGTTTGCTAAGACTGAAGGCGGGATCATGGAATGGAAACACTTTTTCGTAAGGTCGACGAGTCATGGACATTCACCGTTCATGATCAAGCGGACACTCGCAGAACTGATTCAACGAGAGAAGGCCCCACAAAGTGATCAGGCACTCGCAAACGAACTCGGTCGATACGGCTATCAAGTGACGAGACGGACCGTGACGAACTATCGGGAAGAGCTTGGATTTGGCAACTCGCGCGAACGCGAGCGCCAGTTATGGAAGGGATGACGAAAATGAAACTAACTTTATATAAACGTGACAATTGTTCGCTCTGTGACGAGGCGCTTGTCATGCTCGAATGGCTACAGGAGGATTACCCAATCGAGCTCGAACAGATTGATATTACAGGAGATGAGGGTCTCGAGGCGAAGTACCTCTTCGAGATCCCTGTTCTTATACACGAAGGAGAAGTCATCAGTCAAGGGCGATATGATGACAACAAAGTTGAAGATTTTGTTAAGTATACGCTTACATCGAAAAAAAACGTTTGAAGGGGTTGCCAGACGGAAAAGTGATTGATAAGATGAACTCGTAGCGGTGGGACGCAAATAAAAAAGTGGGACAAAAGTTGTCCACACTGAAAGTCGAGGGGGTAAGAGCATGATCCAGCAACTGATTCACGTTCAGAAGCAAATTGTCCCTGACCTGCTCGATACGCTCCGACATCGTTACGATATCTTACATTATGTCCGCTTGATGCAGCCGATTGGCCGCAGGACACTCGCAACGAGTTTGGGACTGACCGAACGGGTACTCAGACGAGAAGTCGACTTTTTGAAAGACCAAGGTCTTCTTTACGTCGCTACTCAAGGAATTTCCCTCAGTGAGACGGGACGAAACGTCTTACGGGACTTGCACGAGATCATGGGAGAACTTCTCGGGATCTCAGAAGTGGCAAGAGAGCTCGAAGAGAAATTAGGGGTTCGCCAAGTCGTCATCGTATCGGGTGATTCAGATGAAACATTCTGGGTCCAGCGCGATATCGGACGGGCAGCGGTCACGCAGTTAAAAGCGCGGCTCGCACCGGATGATAACGTTATTGCGGTAACGGGTGGAACGACGATGGCATCGGTTGCGGCGATGATGTCGCCCGATAAAAAAGAACGCCCGATGCATTTTGTGCCCGCACGCGGGGGACTTGGAGAAACGCTTGAACTTCAAGCGAATACCGTCTGTTCACGCATGGCGGACCGGGCCCACGCAGACTATCATCTTCTACATATTCCGGATGAAGTGTCACAAGAAACATTCGACCGGATGGTGGAGGAACCTAGTATTAAAAATGTACTGGAAATGATTAGAGCGGCGCGAATTGTGGTACATGGAATTGGTGAGGCAGAAACGATGGCAAAGCGCCGTCACGCATCACCGGAGCATTTGCGGATGATTGAACGGCATGACGCCGTCGCCGAAGCATTCGGATATTATTTCAATGCGGAAGGCGAAATCGTCCATCGCGTCAAGACGGTCGGGATCCAACTCGAAGAGCTGGATGACATGGATACCGTCATCGCGGTTGCCGGAGGGAAATCGAAGGCACAGGCGATTGCCGCTTATGCGAAACACACGTCGAACATCATCCTCGTCACAGACGAAGGTGCGGCGAAAGAATTATTAACTTGTTATTAAAGAGTTGACCCCCCGTTGGCTCTTCAATAAATAGCTTCTACCCTAAGGAGGAAATTAACATGGCAGTAAAAGTTGGTATTAACGGATTTGGACGTATCGGTCGTTTGGCATTCCGCGAGATCATCAAAAACGAAGGAATCGAAGTTGTTGCAATCAACGACTTGACAGACACGAAGATGCTTGCGCACCTTCTCAAGTATGATACGACTCAAGGTCGTTTCGACGGAGAAGTTGAAGTACACGACGATCACTTCCTCGTAAACGGAGAGAAAGTTATCACGCTCGCTAACCGTAACCCTGAAGAACTTCCATGGGGAGACCTCGGTGTAGACATCGTTCTCGAATGTACTGGATTCTTCACTTCTAAAGAAAAAGCTGAGCTTCACTTGAAAGCTGGCGCGAAGAAAGTTGTTATCTCGGCTCCTGCTACAGGTGACATGAAGACTGTTGTTTACAACACAAACCACGACATCCTCGATGGTACTGAAACAGTCATCTCAGGTGCTTCTTGTACAACAAACTGCTTGGCGCCAATGGCTAAAGTACTTCAAGACCAGTTTGGAATCGTTGAAGGTCTCATGACGACGATTCACGCTTACACTGGCGACCAAAACACGCTTGACGCTCCACATGCGAAAGGTGACTTCCGTCGTGCACGTGCAGCTGCAGCGAACATCGTTCCTAACACAACAGGAGCTGCTAAAGCAATCGGTCTCGTAATCCCTGAACTTCAAGGGAAACTTGACGGTGCTGCACAACGTGTACCAGTTGCTACAGGTTCACTCACTGAGCTCGTAACTGTACTCGACAAGCAAGTATCTGTTGACGAAGTAAACGCAGCGATGAAAGCAGCAGCAAACGAGTCATTCGGTTACACTGAAGACGAAATCGTTTCTTCTGACATCGTTGGAATCACATACGGTTCACTCTTCGACGCGACTCAAACAAAAGTTATGACAGTTGGCGACAAGCAACTCGTTAAAACAGTTTCTTGGTACGACAACGAAATGTCTTACACTGCACAATTGGTTCGCACAGTTAAGCACTTCGCTAACATCGCGAAGTAATTTCGTGAACTAAATAGAATCAAATAGGAGCGGAAACAAGAGATTGTTCTCCGCTCTATTTATGAAATGACACGCACGACATATGGAGGCGAAAGTTATGAACAAACAGTCTATTCGTGACATCGATGTAAAAGGGAAACGCGTCTTTTGCCGCGTTGACTTCAACGTTCCACTCAAAGATGGCGTCATCCAAGACGAAACTCGGATCCAAGCCGCACTTCCAACGATCAAGCACTTGCTTGACGGTGGTGCGAAACTCGTCCTTGCGAGCCACCTCGGCCGTCCAAAAGGCGAGAAGAACCCTGAGTTCTCACTTGCTCCAGTAGCGAAGCGTCTCGCTGAGCTCCTCGGAAAAGATGTACCGCTCGTCGAAGAAGCATACGGTCCGGTCGCAGAAGAAGCGGTCACTAACCTCTCTGAAGGCGATGTCGTCGTTTTAGAGAACGTTCGTTTCTACCCAGGTGAAACGAAAAACGACGCTGAACTTGCAAAAGGATTCGCAGCACTTGCTGACGTATACGTCAACGACGCGTTCGGCGCGGCTCACCGAGCACACGCTTCAACTGAAGGGATTGCACACCACGTGGACACAGCCGTTGCAGGTCTCTTGATGGAAAAAGAACTTGAAGTTCTCGGTAAAGCTCTTTCTAACCCAGACCGTCCGTTCACGGCGATTATCGGCGGGTCGAAAGTAGCGGACAAGATCGGGGTCATCGACCACCTTCTTGACATCGTTGACACACTCATCATCGGTGGCGGACTCTCGTACACGTTCTCGAAAGCACTCGGGCACGAAGTCGGAACGTCACTCCTTGAAGAGGATAAGCTTGACCTCGCTCGTCAATTCATGAAGAAAGCAGAAGACAAAGGCGTGAAATTCTTGATGCCTGTCGACTGTGTCATCACGAAAGAATTCGGCGAAGAAACGTATGTCGGCCCAGTCGATATCGACTCGATCCCAGCGGATCACATGGGTCTTGATATCGGACCGAAGACAGTCGAACTTTACGCGGATGCGATTCGCGAATCGAAACTTGTCGTATGGAACGGACCGATGGGCGTATTCGAACTCGATAAATACGCAAACGGAACGAAAGGTGTCGCTCAAGCACTTGCGGATAGCGATGCATATTCAATCATCGGTGGTGGCGACTCAGCCGCTGCAGCAGCCAAGTTTGGTCTTGCTGACAAGATGAGTCACATTTCAACTGGTGGTGGCGCGTCACTCGAATTCATGGAAGGCAAGAAGCTTCCAGGTGTCGAGGCGCTTAACGACAAGTAATTTAGAGGAGGGTTATCGATGCGTAAACCGATTATTGCAGGTAACTGGAAAATGAACAAAACACTCTCGGAAGCTGTCGCTTTCGTAGAGGAAGTTAAAAACAACATCCCGTCTACTGACAAAGTAGATGCAGCGATTGGTGCTCCGGCACTTTTCCTCGCACCGATGGTAGAAGCAGCTAAAGGGTCAAACTTGAAGCTCGGTGCACAAAACATGTACGACAAAGATAGCGGTGCATACACTGGCGAAATCAGCCCAGCTATGGTCGCTGACCTCGGCGTGACTTATGTCATCCTCGGTCACTCAGAACGTCGTGAGTACTTCGGCGAATCAGATGCGTTCATCAACAGCAAAACGAAAAAAGCGTTCGAACACGGTCTTACGCCAATCGTTTGTGTCGGTGAAACACTTGAAGAGCGCGAAGGCGACAAGTTCGAAGAAGTCATCAAAACACAAGTCGAAGGCGGTCTCGCTGACCTCTCTGCTGACCAAGTCAAACAACTCGTCATCGCGTACGAGCCAGTTTGGGCAATCGGTACAGGTAAATCAGCAGACGAAGCTGACGCACAAAGCTCTTGTAAGTATGTTCGTGACGTGGTGAAAGGTCTTTACGGCGAAGACGTAGCGGCTGCAGTACGCATCCAATACGGTGGATCTGTAAAACCTGAGAACATCAAAGAGTACATGGCACAAGAAGACATCGACGGCGCACTCGTCGGCGGTGCTTCACTCGAAGCCGCTTCGTTCCTCAAATTGTTGGAGGCGATTTAAATGGCTAGACCAGTCGCACTCATCATCTTAGATGGTTTCGGGATGCGTGATGAATCGTTCGGTAACGCGGTCATGGCTGCGGACAAACCGAACTTCGATCGCTACTGGGAGCAGTATCCACATACGCTCTTAAACGCAAAAGGCGAGTACGTCGGTCTTCCAGAAGGACAGATGGGGAACTCGGAAGTCGGTCACTTGAATATCGGTGCCGGTCGAGTCGTCTATCAGTCACTCTCACGCGTCAACAACGCAATCCAAGACCGTTCGTTCTTCGACCGTCAGGCGATGAACCATTTGGCAGGACATGTGAAGAAACATGACTCGAGTCTCCATATCATGGGCCTCGTGTCGGATGGCGGGATTCACTCGCATATCAAACACATGTATGCCGTCGTTGAGTTCGCAAAACTCCACGGCATCGAAAAAGTGTACATTCACGCCTTCACGGACGGCCGTGACTGTGATCCGAAGTCAGGTGCTGGTTTCCTCAAGGAAACTGAAGAAAAGCTAGCTGAACTCGGTGTCGGTCAAGTCGCTAGCGTGTCTGGTCGCTACTATGCCATGGACCGCGACAACCGTTGGGAGCGCGTCGAGAAAGTATATGACGTCCTCGTAAACGGAAAAGGTGAAGTCGGTACGGACCCAGTCGAGGTTCTCAAGAAGTCGTATGAGAACGATTTGACGGATGAGTTCGTCTTACCGACAGTCATCGAAAAAGATGGAAAGCCGGTCGCGACGATTCAAGACAACGATGCGATCATGTTCTTCAACTTCCGTCCGGACCGAGCGATTCAGTTGTCGAAAGTGTTCAAAGAGAAATCTGGATTCGAAGGCTTTACACTCTCTGACAAACATCCTGAGAACCTTCTTCTCGTCTCGATGACGAAGTACTCGGATGATATCGACACGGACATCGTCTTCCCACCGGAAGATTTGAAAAACACACTCGGGGAAACACTCTCTGCGCAAGGATACAAACAGCTCCGTGCCGCAGAAACAGAGAAGTACCCACACGTCACATTCTTCTTGAACGGACAAAAAGAAAAACCATTCGAAGGCGAGGATCGTCTCCTCATTCCTTCACCGAAAGTTGCGACATACGACTTGCAACCAGAAATGAGTGCGTACGAACTCACAGACGGCTTGCTCGAGCGTATCGAGTCGGATGAGTATGATGCATACATCATCAACTTCGCGAACCCGGATATGGTTGGTCACTCAGGTAAGCTTGAGCCGACGAAGAAAGCGATCGAAGCAGTCGATGAATGCCTCGGTAAAGTAGTGGACGCATTACTTGCTAAAGGCGGCGCGGCCATCATCACAGCAGACCACGGGAACGCAGACATCGTCACGAACCCAGACGGTTCGCCGATGACAGCGCACACGACGGAACCTGTTCCGTGCATCATCACAAAAGAGGGAGTCGAACTGAAACCAGTTCTCGAAGGCGCACTTTGCGACCTCGCCCCAACGCTTCTCGACCTTCTCGGTGGAGAGCAACCAGCTGAAATGACTGGTTCATCAATCGTTACAAAATAATACAACTATTTTTCATACGAAAAGGAGCGATTTTTCATGTCAATGATTACAGAAATTTACGCACGCGAGATTTTAGATTCACGCGGTAACCCATCAGTAGAAGTAGAAGTCTTCACAGAAGACGGCGGTTTCGGCCGTGCCCTCGTCCCATCAGGCGCATCAACAGGTGAGCACGAAGCAGTTGAGCTTCGCGATGGCGACAAGTCACGTTACCTCGGTAAAGGTGTCTTGAAAGCAGTTGCAAACGTGAACGACACGATTGCACCAGAACTCATCGGCTACGATGTTTTCGACCAAAACGCAATCGATGCGAAAATGATCGAACTCGACGGTACAAAAAACAAAGGTAAACTCGGCGCAAACGCAATCCTTGGTGTTTCAATGGCAGCAGCACACGCAGCAGCAGACGAGCTCGGCCTTCCACTTTACACGTACCTCGGTGGATTCAACGCGAAGACACTTCCAACTCCAATGATGAACATCATCAACGGTGGTTCACACGCGGACAACAACGTTGACTTCCAAGAGTTCATGATCATGCCTGTTGGCGCGCCAACGTTCCGTGAAGCGCTCCGCATGGGTGCAGAAGTATTCCACGCCCTCAAATCAGTTCTTTCTGGTATGGGTCTTAACACAGCAGTCGGTGACGAAGGTGGTTTCGCACCAAACTTGAAGTCTAACGAAGAAGCAATCACAGTAATCCTTGAAGCAATCGAAAAAGCTGGTTACAAAGCTGGCGAAGATATCTACCTCGCTATGGACGTTGCGTCTTCTGAGTTCTACGACAAGTCGACTGGCAAGTACGAACTCGCTGGCGAAGGCAAGTCAATGACAACTGCTGAGCTCGTAGACTTCTACGCTGAGCTCGTTGACAAGTACCCAATCATCTCAATCGAAGACGGTTGCGACGAAAACGACTGGGACGGCTTCAAATTGCTCACTGACAAAATCGGTGACAAAGTTCAGCTCGTTGGGGATGACCTCTTCGTAACGAACACGGAGAAACTTGCTGAAGGTATCGAAAAAGGAATCTCGAACTCGATCCTCATCAAAGTTAACCAAATCGGTACGCTCACAGAAACATTCGACGCAATCGAAATGGCTAAAAAAGCTGGTTACACAGCTGTTATCTCACACCGTTCTGGTGAAACAGAAGATGCGACAATCGCGGACATCGCTGTTGCGACAAACGCTGGTCAAATCAAAACAGGTTCACTTTCACGTACAGACCGTATCGCGAAATACAACCAACTTCTCCGCATCGAAGACATGCTCGGCGATGTAGCGAAATACGACGGCATCAAGTCGTTCTACAACCTCAAAAAATAATTGATTGTTTCAGGCTCGCCAAATGGCGGGCCTGTTTTTTTGTGTGGAATAACCGTTTAATCGACGGTGGGAAAACTGATTGGTCGTCAACCCGTCTTGCGGCACCGATGCTTTCTGCAGGCAATCCACGGAGCCTCCTCGCGCTTATGCGCTTGCGGGGTCTCCGCGAGATTGCTTTCCTGCAAGAGTCACGGTTCCGCTTCGACGGGCACGAAAGTTCTGTATCCGCCATTGAGACCTCGTGCCGTGCTGTATACTGAACGTGACTGATAAAGAGTAGGGAGAGATTATTGGATGGACCAATCGAATGAACAAGAAAAAAGATTGAGTGGCGGGAACGTGTCGACTGTTTATAAAAAGGGGAATTATGTCTATCGCACTCAAAAGGAAGGCAGCGAGCGTATTCATCGATGGTTACGTCACTTGGAGGCAAAGCAACTTTCCGGAGTGCCACGCTTTATCGGAATCGATGATCGAGGAAGAGAAGTGTTAACTTACTTGGAAGGAGAAACCGCAGACTATCCGTTAAAGTCTTATATGTGGTCCGATGAGGCGATTCAAGATGTTGCACGACTGATGAGACATCTGCATGATGCGTCGACAGATTTTGAATGGTCATCGGAGTGGGCACCGATTGACAACACGCCTCAACCGTTAGAGGTCATTTGCCATAATGACTTTGCCGTCTACAATACGATTTTTCATGAGGGAAAAGTATCAGGGATCATCGACTTTGATTTGGCTGCGCCAGGTCCGAGAGCTTGGGATATCGTCTACGCGCTTTACACGTTCGTCCCGCTCAGTCGCCGGCATCAAGCTGAATCAGGAGAAGTCATCTATTACGATGCGATTCGAGATGAAAAGTCGTATCAAGAACGTGTTTCATTATTCTTAAAGGCGTACGGTTGGGACGACCCTAAGGAAGACTTATTTGAGATGTTGCAGTTACGCATCGAGGCACTCTGTCTGTTGATGAAGCGGAAAGCCGCTGAAGGGGATATCGCCTTCCAAAAGATGATGGATGAGGGGCACTACGATCATTACCAAGAAGAACTTCGTTTCATTCAAGCACATGGTCAGAAGTGGTTCTGAAACGATGTAGGAAGGGAATAGATTAGTGAAGCACAAATGGAGAGGCGTTTCTCATGATGATGCTAGGGATTCTTCTCGTCATCGGTCTGATCACATTTGGGGTGTGGTATTATCTAAAAACGAAGCGCGACGACGATTGGTCATGACTTTTTTGTCATGACCTCTATTTTGTGTCAGCGCACACAAAATTTGGGTATACTCATTACATAACGAGTAAAGGAGCCAATGCTAATGACACGAGTACGTAAAGCCATCATCCCAGCCGCCGGTCTCGGCACCCGCTTCCTACCAGCTACGAAAGCCATGCCAAAAGAGATGTTGCCGATCGTCAACAAGCCGACGATTCAGTTCATCGTAGAGGAAGCAGTCGCTTCAGGAATCGAAGACATCATCATCGTCACGGGTAAGAATAAGCGCGCCATCGAGGATCATTTTGACCGTGCGCTCGAGTTGGAGCAAAACTTGGAGTCAAAAGGGAAGACCCGCTTACTCGAATCGGTCCGACACTCCTCGAACTTGGCGAACATTCACTACATACGCCAACAGGAGCCAAAAGGTCTCGGTCATGCGATTTGGTGTGCTCGGAAGTTTATCGGGGACGAGCCGTTCGCTGTCTTGCTCGGAGATGACATCATTGAATCCGACGTGCCGGCGACGAAGCAGTTGATTGACCAATATGAGGCGCATGAACGCTCGATCATCGGTGTGCAGCGTGTCCCGTATGAAATGACGAACCGATATGGTATAATTGACCCGCTTGCCGTCGAAGGGAAGCTCATCCCGGTGCGGACGTTCGTCGAGAAACCGCCCGTCGGTGAGGCCCCATCGAACTTTGCCATCCTTGGTCGCTATGTGCTGACACCGGACGTCTTTGAGGCGTTGTCAGGGCAAGAAGCAGGGGCAGGAGGCGAGATTCAATTGACGGATGCGATCGCACGCTTGAATGAGGCGCAGACGGTCTTTGCTTACGAATTTGATGGTCGACGCTATGACGTCGGGGAACCGATTGGATTCGTCGAGACGACGATTTGCCACGCGCTCAGCGATCCTGATTTAAAAGATGACGTCCATGCCTTGTTAAAACGGCTCGTGGACGAACTTGATCAACAGTAAGGTGTGTTATTTTTGAAAACAATGCTCATGGTGTGTCAAAACTATTATCCGGAGATCGGCAGCGCCGGCAACCGGATGCAAAACATTACGCATTTGATGAAGCAGCGCGGGTATGAAGTCGAGGTCATCACGGCCGCTCCTTCGTACCCGAGCTTTGATATGTATCAGGACGACCGTTTCTGGAATGACCGGGAGCTGAACGACCAACCGTTCATCAAACGACTCATTACGAAGAAGCGGAAACATACGTCCAACATGGTCAGCCGTCTCTTCTTGTTCCTCGAACAGATGGTGAAAGGGATCGGGTCCGTCCGTCAGTTAAAATTGAAGCCAGACGTCGTATTTGCGACGACCCCTTCTTTTTTTATGGCGTTTGTCGGGGTATATGCGAAACGGAAGTATCGTGTCCCCCTCATTTTAGACGTTCGTGACCTTTGGCCGGAATCGGTGAAAGGGGTCGGCGTGTTCAAGCACGACTGGGTGCTCGCGCCGGCATTTTGGCTCGAGAAGCGACTGTATCGTGCAGCTGACGAGGTCATCATCAACTCGGAAGGCTTCCGTAGCTATCTGCGTCAACGCGGTGTCCCGAATGAGAAGATTCATTACATGCCGAACTCGATTCGGGAGTCGGAACGAGCGCTTGAGCGGACGATTCCGCCGGACGACCGGATGGAGATTCTATATGCCGGAAACATGGGTCTCGCGCAAGATGTCTCGCTCTTACTCGAACTCGCCGAACGGTTCCGTGACGAACCGCGGATTCACTTCAAACTGATTGGTTACGGGTATCGGAAAGAAGAGTTGAAGCAGACGATCAAGGAGCGTGGTTTCCAAAACTTCTTGTTCCTTGAAGCGATGCCACGGACGGAGGCGTTTCAGGCGATTAAAAATGCGGACGTCGCCTTTGTCAGCCTGATCGAGCAAGAAGTGTTTGATACGGTCATCCCTGGGAAACTCATCGACTATATGGCGGTCGGCAAACCGATTGTCGCAGCAGTGTCAGGCCATGCGGCGAATGTCATTGAAGCGGCCGAAGTCGGATTCGTCTCTCGGAAACGGGATATCGATGAAATCGAGCGGATTCTCCGCAAGCTCCTCGACCGACCGGACCTTCGGGAGGCGCTCGGGGCGAACGGGATTCGTTACGTCAAAGAGAATTTATGTTGGGAAGAGAATATCGACGTGTTAGATCAAGTCGTACAACAGTTAGTGATGGAGGAAACACAATGAAGTCAGTATGTATGTTTGTATGGAACCATTTTACGAATGATGCGCGCGTTCTTCGCGAATGCTCGGCACTCGCCGAGGCAGGTTATGAAGTTGATTTGATTGCGCTTCAGGACCCGAAAAATAAAGAGTTACCGAAAGAAGAGATACGTCCGGAAGGTTTCCGTGTCATCCGCGTGAAGCGTCAGCCATCGATTCTCGTCAACGCGCTCAAGTTCGCGAAGAAGACGTATCAATGGGTGAGCGAGAAACGGACCCGTCAAATCGGTGCCGGACTCGTCGGTGCCGGCTTGTTCCTACTCGCACCGTTCACGATGCTCGCTCTCGGGGCAGCGGTCGGGACAATCTTGTTGCCGCAAGTGCGTAAGCAAATCGTCAACGCGAGTGCGATGCTCGAGATGGTGTTCACGTCGACGAAGAAGTCATACGACTTTTATCATGCGAACGATTTGAACACGCTCCCGCAGGCACTCCTCGCCGGAAAAGTGTTCAACAAAGGTCGAATCGTCTATGATTCGCACGAAGTACAGACGGACCGTACCGGTTACGGCTACATCCAAAGTAACCTCGAGGGATGGCTCTTGCCGTTCGTCGATACGATGATGGTCGAGAACCATACGCGCGCGGCACACAACGAAGAGTTATACGGGTTCTATCCGTACGTGCTCCACAACTACCCGTTCTACCGTCCGCTCGACTTCTCGCTCCGTAAGGACTTGCATGCGCTCCTCGACTTGCCGAAAGACGAGAAGATTCTCTTGTACCAAGGTGGGATTCAAGCAGGGCGCGGTCTCGAACAACTCGTGCTCGCGGCGAAAGACTTCAAAGAGGGTACGCTCGTCATGATCGGGGACGGGAAGCTCAAACCGACGATTCAACAGTTGATTGAGACGGAAGGCGTCGGCGACCGTGTCAAGATGATTGACAAAGTACCGGTCGAAGCGTTACCTTACTATACGATGAACGCCTACTTAGGCTTCCAAGTATTGAACAACGTCTGCTTCAACCACTACTCGGCGTCGTCGAACAAATTGTTCGAGTATTTGATGGCCGAAGTACCGGTCGTCTCATGTGACTTCCCTGAAATCGAAAGGGTCGTTGCGGGGAACGATGTCGGGGTGCTCGTCGACTCACACGATCCACAATCGATCGCAGACGGCGTCAACCGGATGATTGAAGACCAAGCACTCTATGCGCGTGTCAAAGAGAACACGAAGACCGCGCGTGAGAAATATAACTGGGATTTGGAAAAAGAGGCACTCTTGAACGTCTACGCGAACGCAGCGGAGCGCAAGTTGCCGATTATGAAAGACGGTGCGCCAAAGCCAGTACAATCTTAAGACTGCGGCTTTGGCCGCGGTCTTTTTTATATGGAAGGAGGACAATTTATGAAACGTCAACAGCAACATCTATTGCGTCAACAAGTATGGCGCAAGCTACAAACCATCTCGGTGAAGGACATCGCCTGGATCATCGCGGGCTCATTCATTCTCTCGTTCGGGGTCAACTACTTCACCGTACCGAACGATTTCTCGGAAGGTGGCCTGCTCGGGGTCACGATCATCCTGTACTACGTGTTCGGCTGGGACCTCGGGCTCACGTCGATTATCGGGAACGGGATTCTCTTCATCGTCGGCTATAAGCTGCTCGACCGTCGGACAATGGTCTATTCGGTCATCGCCGTCGTCGCGACGTCATTCTTCCTCAGTCTGACGCACGACTGGGGCAGCCCTGCCGAGGACAAACTGCTCGCGGCCGTCTATGCCGGAATCATGATCGGGGTCGGGATTGGCATGGTGCTCCGTGTCGGTGGGACGACCGGAGGGGGCGTCATCATCGCCCGTCTCATGGAGCGTTATCTCCACTTGAGCGTCGCCGTCTCGATGTTCATCATCGATGCGATCGTCGTCGCGACATCTGGCTTCTTCTTAGGGGAACAAGTCGTCCTCTATACGCTCATCGCCATCATCATCGGCTCGTGGGTCATCGATCTCGTCGCAGAGGGACTCAACATCCGCAAGGCCGTCACGATCATCAGCGACAAACAAGAAGAGCTCGCCGTCGTTTTGACGGAGACGCTCGGTCGATCGGCGACAATCATCCATGGACATGGCTATTACACGAAGCAAGATAAGAACATGTTGTATATGATCGTCGACAAACGTCAGATCGCACCACTCAAAAAAATCGTCCAAGTGACGGACGACCGTGCCTTCGTCGTCATCCACCAAGTGAAGGAAGTCATCGGGGAAGGATTCAGCTACCCGTCCCGATAATTTGAATGCTGGTGTTTTGACGATAACTTCTATATAATAAAAGGCGTGTAAATAGAAGGAGGAACTGACTACTATGCAAACGATCGCTACAATCAGCCTACTTGTCGTGGCTGTCTTATTGATTGTCGTCGTACTGCTCATGTCAGGTCGGTCGCAAGGTCTTGGAGCGATTGCAGGTGGCGCGGAGCAGTTGTTCGGACGCCAGAAAGCGCGCGGCTTCGATGCTGTTTTGAACCGAACTGCAGCTGTACTAGGCACTTTGTTTTTCATTTTAGGATTACTAGTCGCATCATTATGATGATAAGGCTGATCGTTCTCGATTTTCACGTGAGGCGGTCAGCTTTTGTTTTTTCGATTTATTTTTTGGGAATAATGTAGATACGAGGAGATGACAGATAAAATGAAAGTGACTGCACCAAAACCGTTCTTCTTCGAGGGCGGAAAACGTGCCGTGTTGATGTTACATGGCTTCACTGGATCGAGCGCGGATGTCCGCATGCTCGGTCGCTTCCTTCAAAAAGAAGGATACACATGTATGGGACCGATCTATCGTGGTCATGCCGTCCCACCGGAAGAGTTACTCCAATATGGACCAGAAGACTGGTGGGAAGACGTCTTGAACGCCTACCAGACACTCGTTGACAAAGGCCATGAGGAGATCGTCGTCTGCGGACTATCGCTAGGTGGCGTGATGTCACTCCGTCTCGCCGAGGAGAAAGACGTCAAGGCGGTCATCCCGATGTGCGCGCCGACTGGAATCGATGCCGAGGACCGCTTGTACAAAGGAGTCCAGGCATATGCCCGAGAATATAAGGGTAGAGAAGAAAAGTCGCCGGAACAGATCGAGCAGGAGATGGCAGAGTTCAAACCAATGCCAACGCTAAAAGACCTCCGTGCCTTCGTCCGCGACACGGCGTCGAAGCTCGAGGACATCTTCGTCCCGACACTCGTCGTCCAAGGCGCCAAAGACAACATGATCGACCCGGAATCGGCGAATCAAATTTACGAGGCGGTCAACACGTTCCAAAAAGAGTTGCTCATTTATGAGAACTCGGGACATGTGATCACGCTCGACAAAGAAAAAGAGAAACTGCACCAGGACGTGCTCGATTTTCTCGAAACGTTAGACTGGTCAGTCTAAGAAGGAGGTGTCACGTTGAATTTACGTGACCAATTACTAGAGATCTTACAGGCGAGCGAGAAACCGCTCTCTGTCGATCAACTGACCGAGCGACTACAGCTCGCGTCGACGGATGACTTCAAAGAACTCATCCGCACATTGAATGCCCTCGAGGAAGAGGGTGCCATCGGCCGGACGCGGACGAACCGTTACGGGACGCTCGCCTCGCTCGGCCAAGTCGCGGGGATCATCTCGATTCACCAGCGCGGATTCGGCTTCTTGTCGGTCGAAGGGGAAGCGGAAGACGTGTTCTTGCCGCCCGACCAACTGAAAGACGTCTACCATGGCGATACGATCCTCGTCAAAAAACGCGAGGACAACCGTGGCAAGACAGAAGGAATTCTCTTGAAAGTATTGAAGCGCGGACTCTCGGAGTTCGTCGGGACGTATACGCTCCCGAGCGGTCGACTCGACCAGTTCGCCTTCATCGAGCCGGATGACAAGCGCATCAACTTCTGGCCGGTCGTCAACCCGGACAAATCGCTCGGTGCCGTCGACGGACATAAAGTCGTCGTGCGCATCACGAAGTATCCGGACGGACGCTTCGCCGGTGCCTGTGACGTCGTCCGCATCATCGGACATAAGAACGACCCAGGCGTCGACATCTTGTCGATCGTCTATAAACACGGTATTCCGACGGAGTTCCCGGAGGACGTGATCGCGCAGGCGAACGCGGTGCCGGACGAGGCGGATGAGAAAGACTTCATCGGTCGCGTCGACCTTCGTGACGAGACGATCTTCACGATTGACGGCGAAGATGCGAAAGACTTGGACGATGCCGTCCACGTCAAAAAACTCGATAACGGGAACTACGAGCTCGGTGTCCATATCGCCGACGTCTCGCATTACGTGAAAGAGGGCTCGCCGCTCGACGTCGAGGCGCTCGAGCGCGGGACGAGTGTATATCTCGTCGACCGTGTTATCCCGATGTTGCCGCACCGACTCTCGAACGGGATTTGTTCCCTCAACCCGCACGTCAACCGCTTGACGCTAAGCTGTGTCATGGAGATCTCCCCGCAAAACGGGAAGGTCGTCAGCCATGACTTGTTCCCGAGTGTCATCAAGACGACGGAACGGATGACGTATACGAACGTCCGTGAGATCATCGAGCGCGATGACGAAGAGACGTTGAAAAAGTACGAGCCGTTCATCGGTGAGTTCGACCTCATGGCCGAGCTCGCGGAAGTCCTTCGGAAACGCCGTAACTCACGCGGTGCCATCAACTTCGATTTCGCCGAGGCGAAAGTCGTTGTCAACGAGGAAGGGAAGCCGGCGGATATCGTGCTTCGTCCACGTTCGGTCGCCGAGAAGTTGATCGAGGAGTTCATGCTCGCGGCCAACGAAACGGTCGCTGAACACTTCCATAAGATGGACGTGCCGTTCATCTATCGTGTCCACGACAATCCGAAACCGGACAAGCTCGACTTCTTCTTCGACTTCGTCGCAAACTTTGGCGTTCACATCGAACGCATCAAAGGACAGACGGTCGAACCGAAGACGCTTCAAAAAATCTTGAAGGCGATCGACGGTGAACCGGAAGAGCCGGTCATCAGCACGATCATGCTTCGCTCGATGCAACAGGCGAAATATGATGATGTCTCGCTTGGTCACTTCGGACTCGCGACGGACTTCTATACGCACTTCACGTCACCGATCCGTCGTTATCCGGACTTGATTGTCCATCGTCTCATGCGCACGTACGTCTTCAACAACGATTTGTCGGAGAAGACGATTGCGAAGTACGAGGATCGTCTCGGGGCGATCGCCGAACAGGCATCGAAACGGGAACGTCGTTCGGTCGACGCAGAACGCGAGACACAGGCGCTCAAGAAAGCCGAATACATGGAAGCCCATCTCGGTGAAGAGTTCGATGGTGTCGTCGCCGGCGTCACGAACTTCGGGATGTTCGTCGAGCTTCCGAATACGATTGAAGGGCTCGTTCGTCTTCAGTCGATGGATGACTACTACCACTTCGACGAATCGCAGCTCATGCTACTTGGGGAGCGGACGAAACGTCAGTTCCGGATCGGGGACGCCGTCCGTGTCAAAGTCGACGCCGTCAATCTAGACGAGCGGACGATTGACTTCACGGTCGTCGGCATGCCGAAACGGGAACCATCGACGCGTCGCCAACCGACGACGATTAAAGCAAAAGGCGGTCGTCCGAAGAAGGATGAGAAAGACCGTCGTGGCGGTCGCGGTCGGGACGACAAGAAAAAGCGTGGCAAACCAGGAAGACCTGGGAAGCCGGGCAAACCAGGCGAGAAACCGAAACGTGACGGGGAGAAGTCGTCTCAAGGCCGTTCGGCACTCGACTTGAAGAAGAAAGACAAGCACAAACGAAAAGGCGACGCCAAACGAGGTGCGAAGAAGCGTCGCTGACGGGGAAGGGCTCGTCCCTTCCTCCGTATCTTGTAGATAAAGGACTGAATGTGTATGGCCAAGAAGAAAGATTCGAATGCACTCGCCCAAAACCGCAAGGCATCCTTTGATTACGCGATCGAGGATACGATTGAGGCGGGTATGGTGCTCACAGGGACGGAGATCAAGTCGGTCCGTCAATCGAAGATCAATATCGCGGATGCGTACGTCCGGTTCGACGGGGGCGAGGCGACGCTTCACAACTGTCATATCAGCCCGTTCGACCAGGGGAACCGCTTCAACCATGAGCCACTCCGCGTCCGAAAGCTATTGTTGCATAAGAAACAGATCAATCAGCTTATCGGAGCGTCAGGGCGTGACGGCTACACGATCATCCCGCTCAAAGTGTATATCAAGAACGGGTTCGCCAAGTGCCTGCTCGGCGTCGGAAAAGGGAAGAAGAAGTACGACAAACGCGAGGACTTGAAGAAGAAAGATGCGAAACGTGACGTCGACCGTGCGATGCGCGATCGGCAAAAATACTGACAACGAATCCTGATTGTGGTATATTAAATATAGTACCAATTACCACCCCGGGGACGTTATGGATTCGACGGGGGTAGGTCGGTCGTATGTGGCGTGTCGAGGGGTCGGCCTCGTTAAAACGCAAACGCCTATAACTGGCAAAACTAACACACAACTCGCAGCAGCCTAAGTGCCCTGCGGATCCTGACATCCATCGCTTGTGTGGATGACTTTCAGGGTCTCAAACTAAGCAAGCTACGCTTCAACCTCGCCGTCTGAGGGCGCGAAGAAGAGATGAAACAGACTGGATGCGACAACGCCTGTTTATCGGCAGTGTCACATCGAGATTCAATAGATAAACTACACACGTAGAAGCATACGTTACGATGCCTTCGGACGCGGGTTCGACTCCCGCCGTCTCCATTTTGAAGCAGTCTGTAACGACTGCGATCAATGATTTTCATGAAGACCTTCTAATTTCATTGAGATTAGAAGGTCTTTGCTTTTGATTGAAGCTATAAAGAAAGGAAGGTGAAGAGCATGGGGAAATATCAACTAGACACGAGAAGCAAAGTAGCTGCGGCAAAGTATCAAGACGGGAAAAAGCCGACAGTCTCGAACAAGAAGGAACGATTGAACCAGCTTCGTGAAGCGTATTTGCAGAAGCAACAAGAGAAAAAGTGATTTGGTGAAGGATTATTGAGTGCCTGCTCATTAATCCTTTTTTATGGATAGCGGAAACCGATTATTAGGTTTTTGAATGGATTCAAGGGATTGAACATTCCTTTGTTGAATAGAAACTACGAGTTGTTTTTTGAAAATCGTCATGAAATTTACATATCAAAGGAGAATTCCTCATGTCTAAAAAATCGACGGAACTTATTGTGAATGGAGTCAAAAAATATGGTCCGACTGTAGGAAAACTTGCATTAAAACATAACAAAGAAATCATTGGGGCTATAGGGTCAATCAATTTAAAGAAACGATTTAATAAATCCGATGATCTCGATCAAAGCCCTAAAAAAGCCAAGAACAAGCATCCGCGAAAGCAACGGTATCAGTACTATTTAACCGAAGTGACTCCTATGCTAGACACTCGAAATCGAGATGAGTTGTTCCAATATAGACTAGAAGTGGAGCAATGCATTCAACAAATCAAAATGGAGCAAGCACAAGACATCGTTATCAAAAAACAGATTCATGAGGGACGAATCAAGGAGTGGGAGGCCATTTTATCTCACATCGTGAGCCAAATGACAATCAAAGACTATATGGAATATTTAAGACTATTCAACAATCCAGAGTATCAAAGTGAATATTTCGCAGGCTTTAGAGGGGATGTAGAGAAATTTAAAAAACTGAATACGGTCGAACAGTATGATGCGCTCGTTCAGTATGTTCATGAAAAAACAATGATTGATATCGAACAAATCAAAAGAGAGTTTTCTGCTCCTGTATGAATCACCGTGATCCACTTCCTATCTGTATTCGTTATAATCAATAGTGCAACGAATAGATGGAGGTGAAGCCATTGGGATGGGATTTAAGTGTCGCTGAGGCAAAAAATACGTATTTAACCGAATCTGACTTATGGCGCTTTACGCAACAATTTCTGATGAACGCTTCTCACACGACTACGTACAAACATGTATTGATGAAGGCGTTACTTGAATGTACAACAGAATTAAATGAATCAGGTGTCGTGTCATTCCATCAGATTGCTAAACATGTGACGAAAATCTATTGGAATCTCATTGTGACACATGGTTTGACACAGATGAATCAACTAGGAAAGCAGAGCGCTGTTGAAAAAGCTATGGTCTCCTTTCAGAAAGAAAATGACATCCCACGAGATTGGAACTTCGACCGCTTACCAGAACATCAACAAAGTCAATTGATCCGGAACGTGAATCAATTTTATAAAAAATACGTATATGGTTCTTTCTATCGCTCATTTAACGAAACGATTTACTCCTTTAATCGAAAAGAAGAGTGGATTCAGCTCGTTCCGGTGTATGTTGTATTTTTTGAAAAATACAAACGCATTCTAATGAACGTGACAAACTATCAGTTAGCCGTCTTCTTAGAGAAGTACAATTCACAAGATGCGATGAAACGGATCTTGAGTAAGCTGGAGTTTGTGTCTGTGCGTCAATCGCTTGAAGAGTTTAAACAAATTTTATTAAGCCACGGTCATTCAACGTGTTTTTATTGCTTAAAGCCGGTAAAACAGATTCACGTTGATCATTTCATTCCGTGGTCTTATATACAAAACGATGTCTTATGGAACTTTGTTCTTGCATGTCCGACGTGCAATACAAGCAAGAATAATCGATTAGCGAAGATTGATTATCTTTATACTTTGGTAGAACGAAATCATGAACTGCGTACGTCAGAACATTTGTCTACATACAAAGAGTCAAAACTCATTCATTTGTATCATTACGCTGTTCAAAATGGATTTGAAAATAGTTGGGCACCGAAGACGTGAAAAAGTCGAACCTTATCAATTAGGTTCGACTTTTGTTTAGTATTCATTATAGTCAGACACTAGAAAATCTAAAATGAATGAACGAAGAAGATAATGTATTTATGTCTGGACGCGTATTAAAAAGAAATAAGGTAGCGAATTGATAAAAAGGATTTGTGATTGTGAAAATTTGAAAAAGACATACGATAGAGGCCGATATGGGAGCGGATCCGATATGCTATTCGGTCTGTCAATACAAGATAGAGATGGATGTCTTCACGATTTCTGACGCACTGAAGAGTGATTTCCATGAATGGGTTAGTCGATTCGGAGAATAGATTGACGTGAACGTCCTTACAAGATGGAAAATCAAGGAGGAACAACATAATAGTGAAGGCGACTTTTTTCGAAAAGTTTGCAAGTTGAGTTTGGTAAAGCTTATGAAATTAAATTCACTCCTATAGCATACGTTAACTTTACAAAAATCTTAGCTTGATTAAAAATATTTATTCCAAAAATTGTATGTTACACTAAAGGAAAACGATTAGGGGTAAACAGATGACCATTCATTTTGACAAGATGACGGAACAAGAAATCGCGAATTATGTGACTTGGTTGATTGACGATTATGCAAAAGATGTGGCACGAAACTATCAACTTCCGATGGTATTGGCGCAAGAGGAATCGACACAATTGATTCACGACCTCTTCCCAGATAATCGCCCCGGGGAAGGGCAGACCGTTGTTCATGTGATGAACGAAGACACTCGTGTCGGGATTTTGTGGTATGCGTTTCAAGCTGAATCGAAACGTGTTTTCATTTATCACATTTTGATTGAAGAGACGTACCGTGGACAAGGATACGCGACAGCAGTGTTTGAGAAACTTGAGAAAGTCGCCTCAGAAGAACTTGGTGCAACATCCATTGGATTAAGTGTATTTGGTACGAACCCAGACGCACAGCGATTGTATAAACGACTCGGATTCCAAGAAGCGTCCATCGCCATGAACAAACAGTTATGAGAGGACTCTATATTTAACGTTATTTGAGTGGCGGCATAGATTTATCGTTTTAACAATAATCCCACCTTCCAATTGGATAGTGGGATTTATTCAATCCAACACTCGGTTGACCCAGCGTTTGAAAAAAGGTTGTTCCGATTGTGTCACACTATGATTATCAAGCTCGACTTCTTCTATTGCCTCATTCGGAGATCTCAATTGAATCGTCATCTCGTCACCAAGCCCAGTCGTTACACCGTTTTGGAATGTAAGATGTCTCGTCACATATGCATTCGCATATAAGAAACCGCCTTTTTCCTCCACTTGCACATCCTGAATTGTATATTGGAACTGCTCGACCCAATCCCGCTGACCGAGGACGAGTCGAACGAGATCATCTTCGTGCGATAGTTTCGTTCGCTCGATATCTTCGAGCGGGGTATGTGCTTCAATTGCTACTCGTTGCGCGTCTAAGATGTCTTTGAAGTGATGTGTCGCAGCTTCTGTCGTCCATGCAGCGGATCCTGTCTTTGACTCTGTCGCATAGTGGAAAAGAACAAACCCAATCAAGGCGAATAACGCCATGGCACTTACTCGTTTGAACTGTTTCATCGTCGTGTTCCCTCCACATGAATTGAAGTCTGTTGGTTACCAATCTTATAACGGGTGATATCGATTTATTCCACTGCTGGTCTATCGACCCGTAATTTGATCAAACCAACTTGCGACCAAGTCCGCGCTGCCATCTTGGAACATAAATATGGATACTCCGATCATCACAAGCCCGACTAAAATCAGTCCACCTTGTTTCGCCCTACTTGCAATCCCTCGCACGACGAAGATCATTCCTAACCCAAGAAGAAGAAAATACCAGAAACCCATGAATACCCCTCCTTTTTCTAATTATTCTCATTTTATTACGAATCGAACGGGCAGGCTCTACATACTTAGACTGATTTATCTTTTCGAAAAGACGGGTACATTACCTCTATGTGAAAATGAAGGGGAGTGAGCTTTATGCGGAAAACGATTGTCATTGCGGGGGCGAGCGGCTATATCGGCTCGAACGTGATGGAGCAGCTAAAAGAAGAGTACGATATCATCGCGTTGTCACGATCGACGAAGAATAAAGAAGATGAAGCCCATATCACATGGCGTGCGTGTGATTTATTTTCATATGAGGCAACAAGAGAAGCATGTGAGGGAGCGGACTACGCCATGTTCCTTGTCCACTCGATGATTCCGGACGGCGGCTTGACGCAGGCGACGTTCGAAGACATGGACGCACTCATTGCGGACAACTTCGCCCGCGCGACGAAGGCGAACGACATCGAGCAGATCGTCTATTTGAGCGGCATCATTCCGAAACAAGAGAAGACGTTGTCACGTCACTTGAAGAGCCGACTCGAGGTCGAACGCATCCTCGGCGGACAAGGCGTACCGGTAACGACGATTCGGGCGGGGCTCATCATCGGTCCGGAAGGTTCGTCGTTCCCGATTTTAGCGAAGCTCGTCAAGCGGTTGCCGTCGATGATCTTGCCACGCTGGACGAAGACGGAGACACATCCGATTGACATCCGTGAAGCCGTTCAGGCGCTCATCTCGGTCGTCGGTGCCGAGTCGCTTTATGATCGTCATATCGATATCGGGGGTCCCGAGGTGATGACGTATCGGAAGATGATCGAACAGACGGCCGAGGTTATGGACAAGCGTCGCGTTCTGCTCGACTTCCCGTTCCCGACAATCAAACTGTCGCGTCTGTGGGTCATGGCTGTCACGGGTGAACCGAAGGCGACCGTCTATCCGCTCGTCGAGAGCATGGGGCACGCGATGGTGGCGGAAGATACCGTCGAAGGCATCGGGCAGGGAGAGATTCCATTCAAACAGGCGGTCGAACATGCCCTTGAAGAAGAGAAGAAACAGTCCTCGGGCGGCAAGAAGAAAAAGCAGCCGAAGTCATATACGGTCCGCTCGATTCAGCGGTTCGGTCTGCCGGAAGAGAAGTCGGCAATTTGGATGGCGGACACGTACTTTGAATGGCTCGGTCGTTTTATGTATCCGCTCATTCAGACGACAAAAGAAGACGATGATTGGGAGATCGCGCTGCTCGATCCGTCATTCGTCGCGCTTCATCTATCACTTGAACGAGAAGCGACGGATGATATGGCATCCTTTGCGATTGACGGGGGGAAGTTCGTCAAATTGAGTGAAGAGGATAAGACGGGACGTCTCGAGTTTAGACGATTACCGGAGTCGGATGAAGGGCTCGTCGCCATCCATGAGTTCGTACCAGCACTTCCGTGGTGGTTCTATACGAAGACTCAGGCGAAAGCCCATCTCGTCGTCATGTGGCTGTTCGGGCGTCACGTGAAGTTGCTGGCGAAAGACGCGGAAGACGGTGATCAAGTCGTGGGGGCTCCGACGAATTGACGTGAGGCGCATCGAAAGGTGCGTCTTTTTATTTTACTTTGATGATGTCAGACGCTACCGTCGGAATGTCATCTCCATTTTGAATGATAAGATAGACGTGTTTTGCTTTAAATGGAGTGTCGTACATGAACTTTGCTAAGTCCAAGAGAGAGGTATCAAATTCATTGTGAAAGATGACGGAAAATTCAAAAGTAGATACTTCAAATAATAAAGATGCATGTGTATAATCCTTTTTGGATTTTTTCAGCATGTTCTTTTTTGTTTCTTCAATATACGTTGTTGCTTGTTTTTTTAGCTGTTCATAACTTTTTAACCTGGAGCTCCACATACCATGTTCATTTAAAGCGCGCGCAATTTCCACTTCTCGTGGTCCGTTTATGTAAGAACTCACTTCGAATTTTTCTTCAATCCCATTTGTATGCAGTAGGACAAAGTCATAATTTTGATTTCCAATGATGACTTTCGCTTTAGCGTCTTTTGGAAAATAAGGTGAGAGAGAGAATACATAGGCTGGTACGAATTCCTCTTGAAACTCTTTGAACTTGCCTATGCGTAACCTCGAAATCTCTAAAGCCGTGCGATCATCTTTAAGAGCCTGAATCACCTCTTCAAAATAACTTTTCATCTCAGTCGGTGTACGATATTCAGACAAATCCTTTAATATGGCAAACTGTTCTTCCATGAATCATATCTCCTTTGTTACAACAAGTAATATCAGTTCAACGATTCTAACTTTTTATCAGTGTGTGTCTAATGCCTATTGTACCATCTCATTCTTTTGTACATTCTGTTAACGTTTTTCTCAACCCGTTTACAAGCCCTCTTTCCAGGCGTACACTAAACTCGTTTTTGAACTGATTGGAAAGAAGGAATGTATGATGCAAGACTCACTCTCCACACGTGAGATGTGGCAAAAAGACATCTCGGCCGGGATCACGGTCGGTGTCGTCGCCATCCCGCTCGCCATGGCATTCGCCATCGCCTCAGGGGTCCCGCCGGTGTATGGGCTCTACACGTCCATCTTCGCTGGAATCCTCGTCAGCCTGTTCGGGGGTTCGACGTTCCAAATTGCCGGGCCGACGGGAGCGTTCATCCCGATTGTCTCGGGTGTCGTCCTCGCATACGGATATGAGGGATTGCTCGTCACGACTGTCCTCGCCGGTGTGTTACTGCTCCTCATGAGTGTGCTTCGGGTCGGACGGCTCATCCGCTTCATGCCCCGTGCCGTCACCATCGGCTTCACGGCAGGAATTGCCGTCGTCATCTTCGTCGACCAACTCGATGAGTTGTTCGGGGTCACGTTTGAGAAGGCGCCACATTTTCACGAGAATCTGCTTCGTCTCGGTCAGGCGTTGCCCGAAGCATCGATGTGGCCGATTGCCATTGCCGGGATCGGCTTCTTGACGCTTTGGCTCGTGCCGAAGCTACCGTTCCGTTTACCGCTCTTACTCATGGCGATGCTCGTCCCGACGTTCGTCAGTCTCCTCATCCCAGGTACAGTCGCGACGATTGGAAGTGCCTACGGCGGCATCCCGAGCGGACTGCCGGAACTCAACTGGCTCGCCATCGACGTCGACTTGATCAGCACGCTCCTTCCGTCTGCGTTCGCCATCGCCTTTCTCGGTGCGCTCGAGTCACTTCTTTCGGGAACGGTCGCCGATGGGATGACGGGGACGAAGATGAAGCCGGACAAAGAACTGTTCGGGCAAGGGCTCGCGAACGTGATCACGCCGTTCTTCGGTGGAATCCCCTCGACAGGTGCCATCGCTCGGACGGCGACAAACATTCAGGCGGGAGCGGTCAGCCGACGCGCCGGCGTTATCCACGGAATCACGGTCCTCGTTGCGGTCCTCGTCCTCGCACCGTTCGCGAGTTACGTGCCGCTCGCCGCACTCGCTCCGATTTTGATGCGTGTCGCCTGGAACATGTCCGAGCGTCATCACGTGATGGCGATGCTACGTCATCGTTCATCCGAGTCGCTCGTCCTCCTCGTTACGCTACTATTGACGGTATTCGTCGATTTGGTCGTCGCCGTCGAGGTCGGGGTCATCTGTGCGCTCGCACTCTTCGCGAAGCGGATGGCGGATACGATCGACGTGCGTGAACGGACAGAACGTTATGTCACGCGGGACGGACAAATCGTCTTCAGTGTAGAAGGTCCCCTCTTTTTCGGTGCGGTCGAGCTGTTCGAGCACGTCCTCCATCACATCCATCGGGAGCCGAACGTGTTCATCTTCAACTTTCACCGCTGCCCGGTCATCGACGTGACCGCAGTCGAGGAGTTGCGTCGTGTCGTCACCGAACTGAAAGCGGCCGACCGTCACGTCATCTTCGCGCATCTGTCGCCATCGGTCCGTGCGACGCTTGCTCACTATGGACTACTCGACGGGATCGAGACGTTTGAGACAACACAAGAGGCGATCGAGGCGTCTTAACGAACGGACAAGATCTCTCCGAATGGGACGCGCCGTACTTCACCGTCGAACAGTTCGACTTCGCGCTCGGCATAATAGATGGCGTGGACATAGCCGCGCATGCTTTTTGTCAAGCCGTCCACGAACAAGGTCACCTCGACCTGGTCGCCTTCACGGATGGCCCGTTCGAGCTCGGTCTGCCAAAGATAGAGGAGCTGTTCGTCCAAGTCGGGCAACTCGATCTTTTGGATTTGTGCATAATAACGTTTCAGTAGGGCGACGTGCTCGGGCATGAGAAATGGGATCCATTTCAACTCACCCCGGTCACGATAGCGGGTCTTGCTCATGAGGAATCGCCTCCTTGTTTGTGTCCGCCAATTAAGCGTTGGCGCGTCCGGAGCGGACTGTCTTTCAGTAAGCTTGAGGCCGGTCGGATCGTGCCGCGACCGAACCGGACGTTCAAACCGTCAATCAAATCGAGGAAGTCGATCCGTTTCGCCTTCGCCCATTCGTCTTCGAAGAACGACAATTGGACGTGGTCGCTCCGTGGCTCGAGTTTGCCGAGGGCGACCGAGACGTAACGGACGGCTTCCGTCTCTTCCCAGCCATCTAAAAATAGTTGCAACAAGATGGGTAAAAATTCTTGCTCGTCCGCTGTGAAGCGGGGGAGCTTCTTTTGTTTACTGAATCCACCTCGGTCGCTTGTCCGCGTATAGCGTACCCCGAGATGAATCGTGCCCCCGACGAGTCCCGCTTGCCGGGTCCGCATCCCGACTTCGACCGCGATTGCTTGTAGGACGAGCCGGATTGAGGAATACGTCGTGTAGTCTTTCATGAGCGTGATCCCGTGTCCGATCGACTTCGGTCGCGTCCGTTTCGCCCCGAACAAGGAACTCGCCGGCAAGATGGTCGGTGACTCATCGATGCCCCAGGCGTGATGCCAGAGTTCGGCACCGATGACGCCGAATTTCTCATGAAGTGACTCGAGGGGGTAACGGGCCAAATCACCAATCGTGAAAATGCCGAGCCGCTGCAGGTGGACTGCCATCTTCGACCCGACGCCCCACATCTTCTCGATTGGGGCCGGATGAATCAGTCGCTCGACGTCTTGGAGAAGACACGTGACGACACCTTTCTTTTTCGCATGCAAGTCGAGAACGAGCTTGGCGAGGACGTTGTTCGGTCCGATGCCGATCGTCACAGGAATGCCCGTATAGCGAAAAATCGTCGCGCGCATGAGATGGGCGACGTGCTCGTCACTTCCGAACAACCGCTCCGTCCCCGTCATGTCGACGAGCGTCTCGTCAATCGAGTAGACGCGAATCGCTTCGGGCGGGGCGAACTGATGGAGGATGTGGATGATTTGAATGGAGACGTTCAAGTAATGACTCATCCGTGCCTCGGCATACAAAACGTCTCGTCGTTCGTGCCACGGGAGACGGTCAATGTGGAAGCGACGCGACCCGGTCTTGATGCCGAGTTGCTTCATCTTCGGGGTCGCCGCGAGGACGAGCGCCCCGCTGTCCTGTAGATTCGAGAGGACGACGAGCTTCGTGCGGTAAGGATTTTTGTTGCGCGCGGCACACTCGCAACTGGCATAGAACGAGACGCTGTCGATACAAAAGATTCGTCTGCGCATCGTCACCACTCCTTCTAACGAACAAATGTTCTGTTTTTCTCATCGTAACACGGTCTCACGCCGTCTCAAATAGTGAATTGAAAATATTTTTACAAAGACTTTTTGAAAATTAACCAAAATTTATAGTTTTTTAACATGACAAAAACCAACTTTTAGGAAGTTTTCGTAAAAAAATCTCCGAATTCACTCGATTTTCGTTATAATAGACGAGTATGTAACAGATGAATTGACAGAAAGATGGAGGCTATTAGTGTGATCCAATTTGTAAAACAATTAACGAATGATCAAAGCCGGCGTTTGAAAGCGTACGAACGACGGGTCGCGCGAATCAACGAATTAGAGACAAAGATGCAAGCACTCTCGGATGACGAGATGCGTACATATACGGAGACGCTCAAGGCACGTCTCCTAGATGGAAAGACAGTCGATGACATCGCCGAAGAAGGGTTCGCCCTCGTTCGCGAAGCATCGGTCCGCGTGCTCGGGATGCGTCATTACGATGTCCAGCTCATCGGTGGATTCGCCCTTCTCGAAGGGAATATCTCGGAAATGCCGACAGGGGAAGGGAAGACGCTCGTCGCCGCTTTGCCGAGTTACGTCAAGGCGCTTGAAGGAAAAGGTGTCCACGTCATCACCGTGAACGATTATTTGGCGAGACGTGACGCCGAACAAATCGGTAAAATCCATGACTTCCTCGGTTTGACGGTCGGCTTGAACGTGCCGGACATCGAACCGGATGAGAAGCGTGCCGCGTATCAGGCAGACATCACGTACGGGGTCGGGACCGAGTTCGGGTTCGACTATTTGCGTGACCACCTCGTCGGGAAACCGGAAGAGCGCGTCCAGCGCCCGTTCCATTTCGCCCTCGTCGACGAAGTGGACAGCATCTTGATCGATGAGGCGAAGACGCCGCTCATCATCGCACAAAAGGACCGCTCGCACATCCGCTTGAAACAGCTCGCACAACAAGTCATCTCGAACTTTGAAGAGACGGACTATGAAGTCGATTTGGAATCGAAGGCGGCCTCGTTCACCGAAGCGGGAATCACTAAGATCGAAGAGTTGTTCGCCATCGACAACTTATTCAGTGCGTCGCATCAGGTGCTCTATCACTATCTCGTCCAGGCGCTCCGTGCGAACGTGTTGTTCGAACTCGATGTCGACTATATCGTTCGTGACGACAAGATCGAGCTGATCGACTTGTTCACGGGACGCATCATGGAAGGACGTAGTCTCTCGGAAGGATTGCATCAGGCGCTTGAGGCGAAAGAAGGCGTCACGATCACCGAGGAGAACAAGACGACGGCGGAGATCACGATCCAGCATTACTTCCGCATGTATCCGCTCGTCGGCGGGATGACGGGGACGGCACAGACGTCACGCCAAGAGTTCTTGAAGACGTACAACATGGACGTCGTGCAAGTGCCGACGAACCGTGAACGGAAACGAATCGACCATCCGGACCGTATCTTCATGACGATCGAACAGAAGTATGCGGCCGTGACGGAAAAAGTCGACGAATTGCATGCGATGGGACGTCCGGTCTTGATCGGGACGACATCGATCGCGCAATCCGAGGCAATCAGTAAACATTTGAAAAAGAAACGGATCAAACATGACGTGTTGAATGCGAAGACGGTCGCACAAGAAGCCGATATCATCGCTGACGCCGGACAATTCGGGAAAGTGACGATCGCGACAAACATGGCCGGACGCGGAACGGACATCATGCTCGATGCGAAGTCGAAAGCAGCAGGCGGACTATTCGTCGTCGGGACAGAACGTCATGAGTCGCAACGTGTCGACAACCAGCTTCGTGGACGCTCTGGACGCCAAGGTGACCCAGGGGAGACCGAGTTCTTCGTCTCGCTCGAAGATGAGATTGTGAAACGATATGCCGCGCAAAAACTAGAGCGCGTCGAGAAGAAACTGAAACCGAACGCGACAGGTGAAATCTCGTCAAAAGAAGCAATCGATGTGGTGGAATACGCCCAGACGACGATTGAAGGAATCGGCGTATCGATCCGTGACTACTTGTTCAAGCTCGATGACGTCTTGAACGAACAACGGAACATCATCTATACGATTCGCGACCAGGCCGTCAATGCCGATGCGGATGCCATCACGAAAAACGTGCTCAGCATGATGCGTCTCGCCCTTGAGAACAGTATCGACATGCACGTCTCGGACGAACTTGTTCCGGAAGAATGGCCAGTCGCCGAATTGAAAGAAGACTTGCGCTATTTGACGATGCAAGAGCCGACTTGGTCGAATGACATCGCGGATACGTACGAGTTGAAAGAAGCGTTGAAGGATTGGATGGAAGAAATCATCCAAAAAACAGAAGCGCGCCTTACGCGAGAAGACGTCGTCTTATTCACGAAAGAGTCGCTCCTTCGCGCCCTTGATACGAAATGGACGGACCATTTGACGATGATGAGCGGGTTGAAAGAAGGAATCGGTCTACGGAGCTATGCCCAAGAAGATCCAAGTCGTCTCTTCAGCAAAGAAGGGTTGGACATCTTCGAACAGACGTATGTCAACATCGCCCGTGACGTGACGGTAGAACTATGCCAGCTCGACCTGTACTTCGTCGAGACGGCAGAGGAGGAAGTGTAATGTTAGGATTTCGTAAGCGAAAACAAATCGAGACAGGCAAAACGGAAGAAGGGCGTCAGTTGACGCTCGTCTTCGATGATGAGATGGGAATCCCGAAAGAAGATGAGTACGTCTTCCGTTATCATGCGAAACGACTCCCGGCACTCCTCGACAACCAGCTTTCAATCGAACTGTTGAGCGCAGAGTCGCTCGGTCAGGACTTGTCGATTGTCGCGTTGTTCCGCAACACGCTCCCGAGTTCGTTTGAAATCAACGAACTTCCGGTCTTGTTGCTCGACGCGAACAACATGCCGCTCGGACGAAAAGTGTTGGAACGTTCGGCGCTGCCGAACTTCGAGCCGTGGACGAGTAAGCCCGTCTACCTCGATTTCCTTCAAGATGAATTGTTTGGAGAAATCGACACGTCATCACCACTTCGTCTCGTCTTCCAAATGAACCCGATTGACGCGATCCAAGCCATCTCACGCGAGGCGATGGAACAGTTCTCGGCAGGGGCGTGGCAACAAGTGATGCGCACGAACGTTGCGACTCCACCGGTCGGAGAAGACGAGTTTAACATGATGCTCGTCGCCGTCGAACAAGATGAGACGCGTGTCACAACGACGCTCCTTCTCCGAAACGGCTATGCCCACGATTTAAATGTGAAACAACTCCCACTCGAACTCATGAGTGGAGAAGAAGTTGTCGGTCTCACGACAATCCGTCTCGAGAACCCGGTCCACAGCAAACATGCCTACCCGATTTCCGTCACGTTCGAGAACGTGGAAGGGGACGGCCCGTTCACCGTACGGATTAAACGCTCATAAGACGAAAGACCTAATTTCTGTAAAGGGAATTGGGTCTTTTTTATACAAAATTTTAATAGAAGGTCAACGAGGCTGGTGTTATATTGAGTATGGTTAGACACTTATCAACCAGACAAAGGGGGCAATCACATGAAAAGTGCATGGAAATGGTCGATCGCGACCGCGCTCGTGTTACCAACCGTTTTACCGCTACAGGCACCAAACGTTTTGGCAGAAGTCGACGAGGATATCGTCAAGCTCCGTTTCTTAGAGACGACAGACTTACATACGAACATCACGAACTATGACTACTTCCAAGACAAGGTCGACAACACGATCGGGTTGACGAAAGTCGCGACACTCATCAATGAACATCTTACGGCCGCTGGGGAATCGAACACGTTCTTGTTCGATAACGGCGATACGATTCAAGGGACACCGTTTGGCGACTACGTCCGCGAGCTTCAAGCGGGCAAGAATGAAGCGTTCGAGCATCCGATGTATAAAGCGATGGCAGCACTCAACTATGACGCCGTCACACTCGGGAACCACGAGTTCAACTTCGGGCTCGAATTCTTGTACAACGCGATGGAAGGATCGAAAGGGAAGCTCCGTTTCGTCAACTCGAACGTCAAAGACTTAGAAGGCAACCCGATCGTCTCGAAGTTCAACGTGGATGGACAAGAGGTCCAAATCATCGAACGGACGGTCACGGACACAGACGGGGAAACACATACAATCAAAGTCGGTGTGTTCGGTGTCGTGCCGCCGAAAATCATGTCATGGGATTCAGGGAACCTACAAGGCCGCGTGACGGCAGAGGACATCATCCCATCGGCACGTGAATCGGTTCAAAAATTGAAAGACCAAGGAGCAGACGTCGTCGTCGCGCTCGCGCACTCAGGCATCGGCGAAAGTGCGGCACTCGCGGACGAACAACTCGACAGCGAAGAGAACGTCGGATATGCGCTCACGAAGATTGATGGGCTCGACATGGTCATGACGGGGCACCAGCACGGTCGCTTCCCGGATGCGAAAGGTATGTTCGCGTCGTTCCCGAACGTCGATATGGCAAAAGGGACGATCAACGGCAAACCGGTCGTCATGGCGAACAACCAAGGGAAAGACCTCGGCGTCATCGATTTCGAACTCGAACTCGTCGACGGCAAATGGCAGATTCTTGACGCATCGGCCACGCTCGATACGGTGACAGCTGATACGGCGGTCGACCCGACAATCCAGGCGTTGATCGAAGACGACCACTTGGCGACAATCGACTACATCAACCAGCCGATCGGTCAGATTCAAGACGATATTCAAAGCTACTTCGCGCTCGTCCGTGACGATGCATCGGTCCAGTTCGTGACGAACGCACAGAAATGGTACGTCGAGAAAGAACTCGAGACGAACCCGGAGCTTTCACCTTATAAAGGTCTGCCACTCTTGTCGGCAGGGGCACCGTTCAAAGCGGGCGGTCGTGAGTTGACGGACGCGAGCTATTACACGAACATCCCGAAAGGTCAAATCGCCTTGAAGAACGTGGCGGACCTATATGTCTATCCGAACACGCTTGAAGTCGTCAAAGTGACAGGGAAAGACGTCATGGACTGGCTCGAGATGTCAGCGGGAGCATATGACCAAATCGAGACAGATGGGGAAAACCTCCTCAACCTCCAGTTCCGTAGCTATAACTTTGACGTCCTTGACGGTTTGACGTATGAGATCGATGTCACAGGTCCAGCGAAGTTCGATGTCGGTGGAAAGCTCGTCAACGAGAACGCCAACCGTGTGAAGAACGTCGAGTATAACGGTCAACCGATCACGATGGACCAAGAGTTCTTGGTCGCGACGAACAACTATCGTGCCGGTTCGTCTTCGTTCCCGGGTCTCGGTGGCGGGAAGAACATCGTCTATCGCTCAGCGTATGAGACACGTAACGTCATCTCAGACTATATCGTCTCGAGTGGCAGCAACTTGGACTATAAAGCCGACAACAACTGGAAGATTGTCGCGGACGCGAAACGTTCTGTGACATTTGAGACAGCAGATGCCGGCAAGCAGTACTTGAACCTTTACGAAGGCATCGAAGCGACAGACGCGACTCGTGCGGACGCAGCGGGTCGTCTCTTCCGGACGTATACACTCGGTCTCGAGCCGACAGCACCAGAGTTCGTATTGACCCTCACGGTAGATACGATCAAACCGGGCTCAAAACGCGTGACGGGGATGACGGCTCCGGGAGCTGACGTGACGCTTCGCGACGGCAAGCGTGTATTGGCTGAGACAGTCGCAAGTGAGAACGGGGAATATGTACTGTCTGTCAAACCGCTCAAGCTTCGCCAAACAGTCGAAGTCGTCAGTGAAAAAGACGGTCAGACGAAGTCAGAAATGAAAGTCGTCGGTGCCGGCCACGTCGGTGAACCAGCGCTTCGTTAATTGGAAATGAGCTTCCTGAATGGGGGCTCATTTTTTGTGGCAAAAACGTGAATGAAAACCCTTACATTTCATGAAGTCTTCTTGTATAATCAATCATGTAATCGGTTACATGACAAATGTAAACCGAAGAGCTGACGGGGATCAGCTACATATGGACGGAAAAGGGGACTGACAGATGATTACATTCTTTGTCGCACTCGTACTACTTTTGGTCGGGTATTTGGTATATGGTCGTTACGTCGAGAAGACGTTCGGCATCAAGGAAGAGCGGACGACGCCCGCTTACGCTTCCCAGGACGGCATCGACTACGTGCCGATGGGTAAAAAGCGGAACTCGATGATTCAATTACTGAACATCGCCGGTGTCGGACCAATCTTTGGACCGATCATGGGGGCGCTCTACGGACCGGTCGCATTTCTTTGGATCGTCTTCGGGTCGATTTTTGCCGGGGCGGTACACGACTATTTGACAGGAATGATTTCCCTTCGGAATAACGGGGCACACTTGCCACAACTAGCGGAGAAGTTCCTCGGACGCTCGCTCCGTCATATCGTCAACGGATTCGCACTTTTACTTCTCTTACTCGTCGGAACAGTGTTTGTCACGTCTCCGAGTAACATGATCAACAACTTGTTTGATGGAAACGCATCGACGCTCATGTTCGTCATCTTCGGCGTATTCGCCTACTATATCTTGGCAACGCTCCTCCCGGTCGATAAGATCATCGGGCGCATCTATCCGTTCTTCGGGGCACTACTCGTCGTCAGTGCCATCGGGATTGCGGTCAGCTTGTTCGCACAAGGCTACCAAATCCCAGAAATGACATTGACGAACATGCATCCGGACGGCTTGCCAATCTGGCCGCTCCTCTTCTTCACGATTTCGTGTGGGGCGCTCTCTGGCTTCCATGCGACACAGTCGCCGATCATCTCGCGGACGACGATGAAAGAAAGCAACGGCCGTGAAATCTTTTACGGTATGATGATCGCCGAAGCCGTCATCGCCATGATTTGGGCTGGGGCTGCGATGGCCATCTTCGAGCCAGGTGAATTGCTCGGACTCATCAACTCAGGGACGCCGGCACTCGTCGTCCAAGAAGTGGCGACACTCATGCTCGGTAGCATCGGTGGGACGCTCGCGATTCTCGGGGTCATCGTCTTGCCAATCACATCAGGCGACACGGCATTCCGTAGCGCCCGTATGATTATCGCGGACTACTTGTCGATCGCACAGAAGAAGTTCTCGTCACGCCTCTGGATCGCACTTCCACTCTTCGCGATCTCATACGTGCTCACGAACATGGACTTCCAGATGCTTTGGCAATACTTCAACTGGGCGAACCAGACGACAGCGGTCATCGCACTGTTCGTCGGGGCGATGTACCTGTATATTAAAGGAAAGAACCATTACATCGCGCTCCTTCCAGGGACATTCATGTTGTATGCGGTCTGGTTCTATATTTTGACGGCACCAATCGGATTCAAGCTGGACGGGGTCCTTCCGTATGTCATTTCGACACTCGGGACGTTGACGCTGCTCGTCTTGTTCCACAAGCGGGCACGCGCGATGCGGGCTGCACAAATGGAATGTGACGTTCCGGTGAAAGAAGTCGCATAATCTCGACACGGGCTAATCGGTAGCCCGTGTTTTTGTTTGCGTTCAAATCGGGAAATGTCCATACTAGAGGGAACAGTTATGGAAGGTGGGAGCATATGAAACAAGAACAACTTAAAGAGATGCTCCATGCCGACACGCTCGGGGAAGAGATCGCGAGCGCGATCACGCACGGCTTAGGAGTCATCTTCAGCATCGTCGCCCTCGTCTTACTCGTCATGAGTGCGACGGAAAGTGGGAGCACGTGGAACGTTACGGCGGTCAGCGTGTTCGGGGCATCGATGATTTTACTCTACTTATTCTCGACGCTCATGCACGCCATCCCGCATCCACGAGCGAAGCGGGTGCTACAAGTGTTCGACCACGCGGGGATTTACTTACTCATCGCCGGAAGCTATACGCCGTTTGCCCTTGTGACGCTTCATGGGACGCTCGGCTGGACGTTGTTCGGGATTGTATGGGGTGTGGCGATTCTCGGAATCGTCTGGAAACTGTTTTCGACCGGGAAGTATATGTGGGTGTCGAATGTGACGTATCTCGCACTCGGCTGGATCTGCATCATCGCCATCCGTCCGTTATATGAATCACTCGGTCATCAAGGGTTCATGCTTCTCCTCGCGGGAGGGATCGCCTATTCGGTCGGAATCGTGTTTTATGTGTGGCAAAAACTGCCGTTCAACCATGCGATTTGGCACTTGTTCGTCCTAGCGGGAAGTGTGTTCATCTTCCTCAGTATTTTGCTCTATGTCGCACCTTCGACAAGCCTATAAGACAGCCGTCCTACGGGGCGTCTGTCTTTTTTGAAAAGTTGGGAAGAAAGTGCTGCAAACGGTTACAAAAATACAGACGAATTGACGTTTGTGTGTCATAATAATTGCAGACATCATCATAGAGATAGATGGGTGTAAAAGTAAGGGGGAAAATCAGATGGAAAAAGTGTTGCGCGATGGATTTATCTACATGTCACAAAACAAAACACTCAACAGTTTGGCAAAGAAATATGGCCTACGATTTGGTGCATCACGCTTTGTAGCAGGGGAAGACTTTAAGGCATCCGTTCCGACGATTCGCGAACTCAACGCGAAAGGGTTGTCGGTCACGGTCGACCACCTCGGGGAATTTATTAAGACGGTCGAAGAAGCGAATATGAATCGTGACGAAATCATTCGTGCGATTGAAATTATGGCAGAAGAGCAATTAGACGCCTATATGTCCCTTAAATTGACGTCACTTGGATTCGATATCTCAGACGAGTTGATTGAAGACAACATGCGTCAAATTCTAACGGTCGCACGAGAAGTAGGGGTCTTTGTGGCCATCGATATGGAAGATGAACAGCGTTGTGAGAAGACGCTCGAATTGTTCAAGAGGCTGAAGGGTGAATTTGACGGTCTCGGAACGGTCATCCAGTCGTACTTGTATCGCTCGGAAGATGACATCAATCACCTCGCACCGCTCAAGCCGAACCTCCGGATCGTCAAAGGGGCGTATAAAGAGCCGGCGACGGTCGCGTTCCCTGAAAAGGAAGACGTGGACCATAACTATGTGAAGCTCGTCAAACTCCATCTTGCGAACGGGAACTACGCATCCATCGCGACACACGATGACCATATGATTGACGCCGTCATCGAGCACGTCAAAGAAAACAACATCCCGCTCGACCAGTTCGAGTTCCAGATGCTATACGGCATCCGCGTCGAGCGTCAACTCGAGCTCGTACGCCAAGGATACAAAGTCCGTGTCTACGTGCCATACGGTCGTGACTGGTACGGATACTTCATGCGCCGCCTCGCGGAGCGTCCGGCAAACGTGGCGTTCGTGTTAAAAGGAATGGTGAAGAAATAAAACAAGCACACGAGTTCACGTTGAACTTGTGTGCTTTTCTGTGTGTAGATGTTTTTCGAGTATCCGATCGATTTCACTTTGTTCGACTTCGGTAATCCCATCTTTCATTTTCGGGATAATCAAAGCTTCATCCTCTTCATAATAAAGGAAGCGATACGACTCGTCTTGATATACGCGAAGAATAGATGTCCAAGGAACTTGTGTCGTACGGTGGATACTACCGCGAACGGCTTGCATTTCGACGTGAGTTTCAGAAAACTGAAGCTTAATGTCTTTTGGCCAAACGTTCTGTTTTTTGAGGATGCGACGGATCTGCCAAAGGTAGAGTGGGGCATGTAAATCTTTAAACAACGGTCTAAGTAATAGGGCGAACAACATCCCAATTCCAAATGTGATCAACAATCGGGTCATCGTCGATTCGAGATTAGGAAATAATAAGATTGTAGCAATGAACCCAAGCGCGAATAGCGGAATATTCATATATTTCAACCATACGCTGCGAATTCGTTTATGTTGATCAGAATGGTGAATCATGTCGTTTTGGAAAGCTGAAAAATCTTCAAGCGTCAGTTTGTACGTGGTGACCATAACATCTGCTCCTTTGTAGTTTGTCATATGCATGTATGTCTAGGGAGTATTGAACCTTGAATATAGTTGCTTAGAGAGTGATATTTAAGTATTTTTGTAACAAGTGATTGATGGTTGTTTGATTAGTCTCACGCAACTTTCGCTTCGGTATAATAATTGCTTCCGTCGCTTCGATGTATAGATAATAGTTGGTTTCGTCTTCACTTACTCTTTCAATTGCTTTCCATGAGACTCGAACCTGTTTATTGACGGCGTTGTGGAGAGAGTTGACTTCAATTCCGTTCTCATAAATTGATAATGTCAAGTCACGTGGCCATTTCGATTCCTGTCGAAATATGGAACGTAATAGTTTCAGCCTAATTGTAAAATGCACTTTCTTGAAGAATGGGAACAAGAGAAGCGGTGCTACAACAGCGGTACCGACAGCGAGTATGAGGATGATGGCGGCGGACATTGTTTCAGGTAACAAGGTGATTGCGAGGGCAAATCCATAAAAAGCTGTCAGCAACATGAGTACAATCGTGATAAGTAAAGATTTCCGTTTTTCCGAAACCGAGTTTTCAATAAGATTTTTTTGTAGCATGAAAAAATCATTTTTTGTCAATTGATAATGAATCATCTATCACTAACTCCTTCCTTTCATCTGATTAACGAAGTAATATCTGTTAACCACTGTATCATGTAGTGGATTAATTTCCCATAAAAACAGACTCAGTACCTGATGACTGAGCCTGTTTCAAAATTATCCATTAATCACTGTACCACCATTGACATGAATGACTTGACCACTGACATACGTCGAGTCATCGCTTGCAAGATAGACGTATGCCGGTGCGAGTTCGGCCGGTTGCCCCGGACGTTTCATACCGGAAGAGTCCCCGAACGATTTGACCTTCTCCGCATTGAACGTCGATGGGATGAGCGGTGTCCAAATCGGTCCCGGGGCGACCCCGTTGACGCGAATCTTTTTGTCTGCCAAGTTTTTGGCGAGCGAGCGAGTGAACGCGGTGATGGCGCCTTTCGTCGATGCATAGTCGATTAGCTGATCGTTTCCTTCATATGCCGTGATCGAAGTTGTATTGATGATGCTCGCCCCTTCTTTTAAATAAGGGAGCGCGGCTTTCGTTAAGTAGAACATGCTGAAGATATTCGTGCGGAACGTCTTCTCGAGTTGTTCGTCCGAGATGTCGAGGAGTGATTCCCGCGGATGCTGCTCGGCGGCGTTATTGACGAGGATGTCGATATGACCGAACGTCTCGAGCGTCTCCTCGACGATTCGTTGACAGAAGGAAGATTCCCCGAGGTCTCCTTGCAGCAAGAGGCAGGCTTGGCCCAAGTCTTCAATCCGTTCTTTCGTCGCTTCCGCATCCTCGAGCTCGTTTTGATCCTTATAGACGATGACCGAGTTCGCACCTTCATGGGCGAAGAAGATGGCGACCGATTTCCCAATCCCGGAATCCCCGCCGGTGATGATCGCGACCTTGTCTTTTAACTTGTCACTTCCCTTATAGTCTTCCCGTTCATAGATGGGGAAGGGCTCCATCTTCGAATCGATTCCTGGTTGGTGCGCCTGTTCTTGTGCGTCCTTTTTAAACGACTCAAAATCCTTTCGACTACCTGAAGTGTTCAGACGATTATCGCGCATGCGTACATTCCCCTTTCTGAATTTGACTCTTTTTGTCTATACCACATCGATTGAAAACTAATCGTTCAATCAAAAAATGGAATGAAATTGAAAAATGAACGCTTGCGAATGAATGTTCATTCATTTATGATAGAAGAGTAAACACGATGGTGATTGCGATTTTTTTTACGCGTGAAATGAATCACTATTCATTCTCATTTTAGGGGGGAACACTATGACGAGTCACATCGAACAATCAACCGACCTCCGTTTGACGAACTCAATTCGTTTTGCGGTCGTCATCGGTTCAGGAGTAATGGGGGCGGGGATTGCGGCTCACTTGGCGAACGCGGGGATTCGTTCGCTCATGCTCGACATCGTACCACGTGAATTGACAGCAAAAGAGGAAGCGAAAGGGTTGACGCTCGAGTCACCAGAAGTACGAAATCGCATCGCCTCAGAAAACCGTCAGAAGCTATTGAAACAAAATCCGGCACCACTTGCGACAGCCGACCATCTCAACTTCATCGAAGTCGGGAACTTAGAAGATGATTTAGAGCGTTTGAAAGAAGCGGACTGGGTCATCGAAGTCGTCGTCGAGCGCCTCGATGTGAAGCAACAGCTCTTCGAGAAGATTGCACCTTACATCCGTGAAGATGCGATCCTCAGCTCGAACACGTCAGGGATTTCCATCGAAGCGATGGCAAGTGCCCTTCCGGAAGGATTGAAATCACGCTTCCTCGGAACGCACTTCTTCAACCCACCGCGCTACTTGAAGTTGCTCGAACTCATCCCGACGGAGAAGACAGCACGCCCGGTCATCGACTTCATGTCACGCTTCGCGGAAGACCGTCTCGGGAAAGGTGTCGTCGAAGCCAAAGACACGCCAAACTTCATCGGTAACCGCATCGGGACATACGGTCTCCTCGTCACGTTCGAAGAGATGCTCAAGCAAAACGCGTCAATCGGAGAGATGGATTCGATCACAGGTCCACTCATCGGTCGTCCGAAATCAGCGACGTTCCGCACACTCGATGTCGTCGGAATCGACACGTTCGTCCACGTGGCGGGTAACGTCTACGAGACGCTCGAAGCTGGGGAAGAGAAGGACACGTTCGACGTCCCTTCAGAAATGAAGCAACTCGTGGAAAAAGGCTGGATCGGACAGAAGGCCGGTCAAGGCTTCTATAAGAAAGAAGGAAAGGTCATTCAGGAATTGAATCTTCAAACGTTCGAATACGAACAATTGAAAGCGATTACAGGTCCTGAACTTGATCAAATCAAATCACTTCCTGGTTCGAAAGCGAAGTTGAAAGGTGCCATCTTGAACAAAGGTCGCGTCGGACAACTGCTCTGGCCAATCACGGCGAAGACGCTCGCTTACTCGGCACGTCTTACTGGTGAAATCGCAGACACAATCATTGCGATTGACGATGCGATGAAGTGGGGCTTCGGTTGGAAATTCGGACCGTTCGAAATGTGGGATGCACTCGGTGTTGAAAAATCAGTCGAGCGTATGAAAGCGGAAGGTTACGACGTCCCGGCATGGATCGATGAGATGCTTGCTGCAGGCAACACGTCATTCTATAAGGGAGACCAGTATTACGATAAAGCGTCGAAGGCGTATGTCGAGAAGACCGTCAACCCGAAAGAATTGAAACTCAAGCCACTCGCAAAATCAAACGGCATCATCTTAGAAAACGGTGGGGCACGCCTCGTCGATATCGGCGATGACGTCGTCGCACTCGAATTCACATCACCAAACAACGCAATCGGTGTCGACATCATGCAGATGATCGAACAGTCGATTGACCGTGTCGAGCAAGATTTCAAAGGAATGGTCCTCGCGAACGACGGCAAGAACTTCTGTGTCGGCGCAAACCTTGCGATGATGCTCATGGAAGCAGAAGACGAGAACTGGTACGAACTCGATTGGATCATCAACAAGTTCCAACAAGTCGTTCAAAAGATTCGTTACTCGGGACGTCCGGTCATCGCCGCACCATACGGCATGACGCTTGGTGGCGGAACAGAAATCAGCTTACCGGCAGCACGTATGCAAGCTGCGCTTGAGACATACATGGGTCTCGTCGAAGTCGGTGTCGGTCTCATCCCAGGTGGGGGCGGAAACGTCAACACGTATCGTCGTCTCCTCGAACAGACGCCAAAATCGATGCAAAACATCGAGAAGGCTGCACAACAGACGTTTGAGAACATCGCGATGGCGAAAGTATCGAAGTCGGCATTTGATGCGAAGACACTCGGTTACCACCGTGCGGTCGACGGGATCTCGATGAACCGTGATCACTTGACGTTCGATGCGAAACAGACGGTACTCGAACTTGCCGATGGGTATACGGCACCTGTTCGTGAGAAATTGCCAGTCGTCGGTCAAACGGGTAAAGCGACGCTCGAACTCGCGGCGTACGAAATGTTCTACGGCGGTTATATTTCAGAGCATGACTTGAAGATTGCGAAGAAACTCGCACATGTCATCAGTGGTGGCGATTTGGCATACGGTACGCTCGTCGATGAACAGTACTTCCTCGACATCGAGCGTGAAGCCTTCTTGAGCCTCATCGGGGAGCCGAAGTCACAACAACGGATGCAACATATGCTCGTGAAAGGCAAACCACTACGGAACTGATAAAGGGGGACAAAACAGATGAGGGAAGCAGTCATCGTAGCCGGCGCACGGACGCCGGTCGGAAAAGCAAAACGCGGTTCGTTCCGTAACGTTCGTTCGGACGAGCTCGCGGGATATGCCATCAAGGCAACGCTTGAGCGTTCAGGATATAAAGGCCCGATTGATGACGTCATCATGGGTTGTGCGATGCCAGAAGCGGAGCAAGGGATGAACATCGCTCGCTATGCGGCGGTCCGGGGGGGACTGTCGCACGAAGTTCCAGCGATCACCATCAACCGCTACTGCTCGTCAGGTCTTCAAGCCATCGCAGATGCGGCGGCAAAAATCATGATTGGTCAAGCAACGGCAATCATCGCCGGCGGTATGGAGTCGATGAGCCAAGTACCGATGGGTGGTCACGTCATCCGTCCAAACCCACACATCATGGAGACGGCACCCGAGTACTACATGAGCATGGGTCACACGGCAGAGCGTGTCGCGGCTGAATATAACATCTCGCGCGAAGACCAGGATGCGTTCGCTATCAACAGTCACCAAAAAGCGGCTGCAGCGATCGCGGGTGGCAAGTTCCAGGAAGAAATCGTTCCTGTGACGGTCATCGAGCACGTGCTCGGTGAAGACGGTAAAGTCGCAGAAGTGGAGAAAGTCGTGAAGCATGACGAAGGTGTCCGTGCCGATTCGACAATTGAAGCACTCGGTAAACTTCGCCCAGCTTTCAAAATCAAAGGTTCGGTCACGGCGGGTAACGCCTCACAAGTGTCAGACGGAGCGGCAGCAGTCCTCGTCATGGACCGTGAAGAAGCAGAACGCCAAGGGTTACAACCGATGGCGAAGTTCCTCTCGTTCGCAGTCGGCGGTGTCCGTCCGGAAGTGATGGGGATCGGTCCAGTCGTCGCCATTCCAAAAGCACTCGAAATGGCTGGCGTGAAGTTAGAAGAAGTCGGATTGTTCGAGTTGAACGAAGCGTTCGCGAGCCAATCACTCGGTGTCATCCGTGAACTCGGAATCGATCCATCGAAAGTGAACGTGAACGGTGGCGCTATCGCCCTCGGTCACCCACTTGGCTGTACAGGAGCAAAACTTTCTGTCTCGATCTTGCATGAGATGAAACGACGCAATGAGAAGTATGGGGTTGTCACGATGTGTATCGGCGGCGGAATGGGCGCGGCTGGTGTCTTCGAATTACTTTAAGGGGGAATCGGATATGGAACGTACAGAACATGAATTGATTAAAGGCGGTAGCTTTGTCATTGACGCACTCGATGCAGAGCGTCTCTTCACACCAGAGGATTTCTCAGATGAGCATAAGATGATTGGCGACACGACAGCGGGGTTCGTCGATGACCGCGTCATGCCGGTTCTCGAGCGCATCGAGAAACACGAGTTCGACCTCTCTGTCGAATTGTTGAAAGAAGCGGGCGAGCTCGGTCTCCTCGGAGCAGACGTTCCAGAAGAGTACGGCGGCTATCAACTCGATAAAATCTCTTCTTCGATCATCACGGAGCGTTTCGCGAAAGCTCGTTCGTTTGCACTCAGCTACGGCGCACACGTCGGAATCGGGACACTCCCGATCGTCTTCTTCGGATCAGAAGAGCAAAAACACAAGTACTTGCCGAAACTTGCGACGGGTGAATGGATCGCGGCTTACGCGCTCACGGAGCCAGGCTCAGGGTCTGACGCCCTCGGTGCGAAAACGACGGCTGTCTTGAACGAAGCGGGCACGCACTACGTCTTGAACGGTGAAAAGCAATGGATTACAAACGCTGGCTTCGCGAACGTCTTCGTCGTCTACGCGAAAATCGATGGCGACAAGTTCAGTGCCTTCATCGTCGAGCGTGACTTCAAAGGAGTCTCAACTGGCGCAGAAGAGCAGAAGATGGGGATCAAGGGATCGTCGACACGTACGCTCATCCTTGAAGATGTCGAAGTACCAGTCGACAACCTTCTCGGTGAAATTGGAAAAGGTCACGTCATCGCCTTCAACATCTTGAACGTCGGTCGATACAAACTCGCAGTCGGAGCAGTTGGGTCTTCAAAACGTGCGTTCGACCTCTCGGTACAATATTCGAACGAGCGCAAACAGTTCAAGACACCAATCAGCCAATTCCCGCTCATCCAAGAGAAATTGGCAACGATGGCAGCCAACATCTATGCGATGGAAAGCTCAGTGTATCGTACGGGCGGCTTGTTCCAAGATAGCCTCGACGCACTTGGTGACGAGAACATGCGCGACGGATCAAAAGTCGCACAAGCGATTGCTGAATATGCGATCGAATGCTCACTCAACAAAGTATTCGCTTCTGAAACGTTCGACTACGTTGTCGACGAAGCAGTTCAAATCCATGGTGGATACGGATTCATGGCAGAGTATGAAGTCGAAAACCTCTATCGTGACTCACGCATCAACCGCATCTTTGAAGGAACGAACGAGATCAACCGTTTGATCGTTCCGGGTACACTTCTCAAGAAAGCGATGAAAGGTGAATTGCCGCTCCTCGCAGAAGCACAAAAACTTCAAAAAGAGCTCATGAGCTACATGCCGCAAGAATTGGACGGCTCACCACTCGCACGCGAGAAGATGCTCCTTTCGAACATGAAGAAGATCAACTTGATGGTCGCAGGTACAGCGGTTCAGAAGTATCAACAAGACCTTCAAAATGAACAAGAAATCTTGGCGAAGATTGCAGACATGATCAGTGCTATCTATGCGCTTGAAGCAGCCATCGCTCGTACAGAAAAAGCGATTGCACGCACAGGCGAAGAGAAGAACACGCTCAAAGTCCGCTATACAGAAATCTTTGCGGAGCAAGTGTTCAAACAAGTCGAACTCATGGCGAAAGAAGTATTGTATGCAGCGGCGTCTGGTGATGAGCAGCGCATGCTTCTCTCGGCAATGAAGAAGTTCAGCCGCTACCAGCCAATCAATGTGATCGGGACGAAGCGTGAAGTCGCTGCGAGCCTCATCAAAGCGAACAAGTTTATCGTGTAATTCAATCGACAGAAAGGGTGGACCGGACGCGGTCGGCCCTTTCTTTTTGGTCTGTTCGCCACGTACAATAGAAACGAGGGGGAAAGACGATGAGAACACGCGATAGATTGCTTGAACGAATGGAACGAATCGGAGAATCGGTTGCCGCACACGAAGGGACGCTGATGCTGCTTGCATTAGGGTCGATCGGACAAGAGACGGAGCGGTTGGATGATTACTCGGACCTCGATTTCTTTTTAATTGTCGAGGACGGGCAGAAGGCACGCTTTATCGACCGACTTGACTGGCTTGAAGTCGAGCCGCTTCATTATCAATTCCAAAACACGAAAGATGGGCACAAGATCATGTATCATGACGGCATCTATGGTGAGTTCGCTGTCTTTGAAGTACATGAACTCGCGACGATCGCCTATACACCAGGACGGGTCGTCTGGCGACGGGATGAAGCACTCGACGTGTTCGCGTCACCACGTCTCGAGATCGCGCGTGAAGCGACGGCTTACTATTATGAAGAAGCGTTGACGAACCTATATGTCGGCTTGCTTCGGGAACGTCGGGGCGAGACGCTCGCCGGATTCGAACTCGTCCAAGTCGCGGCCGTTCAAAACGTCTTGAAGGCGCTCGGTGGGCAAGGGGACCCGTTCAACCCGACACGTCGGGTTGAGTCGAGATATCCACAAATGATTTCTTTCTTGATGGGCGGGGTATTAGGATATGGCAAGTCGGGCGTCGCGGCGGCGGTCATCTTACGTTTTATCGAAGAGCGACATTCCGTCAATCCGACGATGAAGCGAGAAATCGAACGGTTGCTTGAGACGTGAATTGATTTCTCTAGATGTGCTACATTGATGAGAGAGGTGATGAACAGATGGTGACACTATACGGCTATCCACCATGCAGTACGTGTAAAAAAGCAGAAAAATGGTTGAAAGAGCAAGGCGTCGAGTATACATACGTTCATATCGTCGAATCGACACCGACGAAAGAAGAACTCGCCGAGCTTTGGAAACAATCGGACTTGCCGCTTAAGAAATTCTTCAATACGAGCGGGCAAGTCTATCGAAACGAAGGCATCAAAGACAAGCTACCAAATCTATCAGAAGACGAACAACTTGAGCTATTATCAAGCAATGGTATGCTTTTGAAGCGTCCAATCGTCACAAATGGTGAAAAAACGACGGTCGGATTTTCAGAAAAGTCCTTTACGGACGTTTGGGGCTAAGTGCTATAATACAGATGTGAGTCTAATTTATTTGAGGGGGAAGTTAGGATGAGCAAAGTACCAGCAAATTTACGTTATTCAAAAGAACATGAGTGGGTAGAAGTGAACGGAACGAAAGCCCGCATCGGCATCACGGATTTCGCACAAAGCGAACTAGGGGATATCGTGTTTGTGGAACTCCCAGAAGTTGACGGTACAATCCTACTCGACGAGCCATTCGGTTCAGTCGAATCAGTGAAGACGGTCTCTGAGTTGTATGCGCCAGTATCTGGACGCATCACAGCAGTGAACGAAGACCTTGCCGATTCTCCAGAACTCGTCAACGAGTCACCGTTTGAAAATGCATGGATGGTCGAAGTTGAGTTGACGGAAGAGTCAGACCTCGACAAACTCATGTCTGCAGAAGAATATGAAGCGATGATTCAAGGATAAGTAAAACCGGCCTCTCCTAATTGGAGAAGCCGGCTTTTTTTTATGTTCACTCGAAATCGAGTCGGTAATGGTCCGATTTGACGAGCGTCGCCCGTTCGAACACACGATAGAAGAAAATCCCGAGCCCGACTGGAATAAGCCCGAACAAGACGATCACAAGAAGCACGTTGAACAAGGCGAACCCGCCCGGCATGAGATGTAGCGCGTTTACCGGTCCGATGAGTCCAGATACGCCAAACCCTGCGCTGATTGGAGTTCCTTCGATTCTTAATATACCAGCGAGCGCAACGAGGATGGCCGCATTCGCCAAAATCGGAAGCATCATAATCGGGCGGCGGACGAAATTTGCCATTTGAATCTTCGGTGACCCGAGGAAGTGGGCGATCGATGTCCCGGTCGCGTTCGCCTGCCAACCTGCGATGGCGAGACCGAATCCAGCGGCAACGACGCCGAGGTTTGCCGCACCAGCCGCAACGCCTGATAGACTGATGGCCGTTGCAATCCCGACAGTCGAAATCGGCGAGACGATGATGAGCGAGAACGCCATCGCAATCAGGATGCCCATGAGAACCGGTTGAAGATCCGTCATCGTCATGATGAGGTATCCGATGTATGTCGTGATCTGTGAGATATACGTCAATAAGAAGGCACCGATGCCGCCTGCGACGACAATGACGGTCATCGGCATGACGATGACCGTATACGTCTTCAAGTGGGGAGCGAGCTTCATGACAAGAATCGTAGCGATTGCAGCGGTCACACCGGCTGTGATTACGTCACCGATTCCGGCCATCACGAACGCACCTTCATTAATTCGAACGGCGCCACTGCCGACATAGGTTGCGATGGCAATCGTTCCAGCCTCTAAAATCGATCGACCGAACTGCATCGCGACGGCAAGACCGATAATGGCCGGGAGGAGGCGCATCGCAATCGTCGTCGCATCCAATATGAATTGAAGAGACGGAAAATAAGGGAGTATAGCTTTCGTGAGTTCGCCGAGCAGCGCGCTCGGGATGAGGGCGATCAGAATCGCCATACTGAGACCGTTTAAGACGTTCATCGTAAATTGCTTTGTCGTACCTGTTGCTTGTTCCGTCATCATTCATTCACCTGTCCTTCTTCTTTGCTGTTATGTACAAAAGCGATAAAGTTAGAACCCATATTATTCCTATCAGACAGAAGAGTCAAGAGAATCATTGAAAAATTCTGAAATTTAACGAGAGCACGATTTTTGAACGGGACTCGAACGACTATTATAATGACAAGAGAGGTGAGAAAAATGATTACAGACGGATACTTATATATATACGCCCCAATGTGTGGTACATGCGCTGTCGCGGAGAAAATGTTGACGGTTGTCGAGGCGGTCGACCCTGAAATTCAGATTGAAAAGCGCGATGCGAACTATATCCCAAAAGAACTTGAAGCTTATCAGGTGATGAGCGTCCCAGCGCTGTTAAAGCTTGAAAATGGCGAGGTTCGGGATCGTCTTTACGCTTTTCAAAACGTTCAACACGTCCTCTCTTTCGTAAAGTGAGAGAGGAACATTAGAATAATCTGAAAATTTTAAATAATCAGTTGACACAGAAAGTTCACGAATGGTATATTCATTACAACATCTTACTTGAACACAAAATAGGACGCGATATTCCCGACATCAAGACGTTTTGGTGAAGCCGCTGCTACCTTTATACGAATACACGTCAGTCTTCCCTTCGATTGTCCCCCAAAAAAATCAAGCGAAGAAAGACGTTCCGTATAATCGCACGGTCCAAATCAAGATCGAGTGATGATTGGTGAATCTCCCCCATATAAGGATGTAAATCTTGAACGGGCAAAAGATTTTCATCTATGGGCTGTCCTTCCGTGACTCAAGGTGCTACGTTCTGTGTCGTCCTCGGACGGCACCTTTTTTTGATTTTTTTGAAAAAATGATTTGACAGCAGAAAAAGCTGTCGCTATGATAAAGCTAATCGAATACACAACACTCTTATCAAGAGAGGCTGAGGGACTGGCCCTATGACGCCCAGCAACCGCGGAGCAATCCGAAATGGTGCTAATTCCAGCAAGGTGAGAAACCTTGAGAGATGAGAGCAATCGTTGTCCGTACGATAAAGTGCGCACGTTTGCTCAAACGTGCGCGCTTTTTTTGTTGTCAGGAGGGAAATGTATTGATTCAATTACGAAACGTCGCCAAATGGTTCGATACGAAGAATGGTCGTGTCCAGGCGGTGGATGATGTATCACTAACGATTGATCGCGGTGAAATTTTTGGAATAATCGGATATTCGGGGGCGGGGAAGTCGACGCTCATCCGATTGCTCAACCGTCTCGAATCACCGTCTAGCGGTGAAATCGAGGTCGCCGGGAGTGAGCTCACGAAGCTCAGCCCGAAAGAATTACGAGGGGTTCGAAAGAACGTCTCGATGGTCTTCCAGCACTTTAACCTTCTGTGGTCGCGCACGGTCGCAGAAAACATCAGCTTCCCACTCGAATTGATCGGGGTACCGGCAAGTGAGCGGAAGCGTCGGGTTCAGGAACTCGTCGAGCTCGTCGGATTATCAGGTCGTGAAGACAGCTATCCGTCACAATTATCCGGCGGTCAAAAACAGCGAGTCGGGATTGCCCGCGCGCTCGCTACCAATCCAGAGGTGCTCCTCTGTGACGAAGCGACAAGCGCGCTCGACCCGAAGACGACGGATTCGATTCTTGAACTGCTCGTCAGCATCAATAAGAAGCTCGGATTGACAATCGTCCTCATCACGCATGAGATGCACGTCATCCAAAAGATTTGTCATCGCGTCGCCGTGATGGAGGCAGGGAAAGTCGTTGAGACAGGTCAAGTCTCTGACGTGTTCCAACATCCGGAGCAGCCAATCACGAAAGAATTCGTGAAACAAATCGGGGCAGTCGACGATCTATCGCTCACGTTCGAACATTTGAAAGCACGCTATCCGAGTGGGCAAATCGTCAAATTGAAATTCTTGAACGAAACGGCAGAACAACCGATTTTGTCTGACGTCCTTAAGACGCACGACATCGGATTCAACATCATCGGCGGGAACGTGACCCAGTCACAAGTCGGTGCGCTCGGCACGCTATTCATCCAATTGATTGGGGAAGCACGAGAAATCGAACGCGCCATCGCGTCGATTCGTTCGCAATCAGTAGAAGTGGAGGTGGAAAGCGATGTTTCCTAACGTAGACTGGCAAATCATGATGGAACAGACATGGGAGACGTTGTACATGACGCTCGTCGCGGGTGTCGCGACGTTTGTGATTGGACTCGCTTTAGGTTTGATTCTTTATATTACAAACGAATCGCTATTATTGAAGAATCGTCCAATTTACGTCTTCGTCAGCGCGATCGTCAACGTGTTCCGTTCGATCCCGTTCATCATCTTAATCATCTTACTCATCCCGTTCACGTTGTTCCTGCTCGGTACGATGCTCGGTTCGACGGCGGCGCTTCCGGCACTCATCATCGGAGCTGCACCGTTCTACGCCCGTATGGTCGAACTTGCCCTTCGTGAAGTCGACCGCGGCGTCATCGAGGCAGCGGAATCGATGGGCGCGACGAAATGGCAAATCATTTATAAAGTCTTGATTCCGGAAGCGCTTCCGGCAATCGTTTCAGGACTCACGGTGACCATCGTTGCAATCGTCGGTTATACGGCGATGGCCGGTGTCGTCGGAGGCGGCGGACTCGGGAACTTGGCCTTCTTGGAAGGTTTCCAACGCTCACAAAACGACGTCACGTTCGTGGCGACGGTGCTCATCTTGATCATCGTGTTCGTCATCCAGTTCATCGGTGACCGACTCGTCACAAAAATTGATAAACGTTCAGCTTAATTACACATACACCATTTGGAGGGATTCATAATGAAAACTTGGAAAACAGTACTCGGATTGACAGCTTTATCAGCATTCACAGTTCTCGCGGCTTGCGGCGGAGAAGAGGCAGAAACAGGTTCTGGCGATGAAAAAACATTGATTGTCGGTGCGTCGAACGTACCGCACGCTGAGATTTTAGAGCACGTACAAGAAGAATATGAAGCAAAAGGCTACAAACTCGAAATCAAGAAGTTCCAAGACTACGTGCTTCCGAATAAGACGCTCGCAAGCGGTGAGCTCGATGCGAACTACTTCCAACACGAGCCATACCTCAAGTCACAAATGGCTGAAAACAAAGACTATAAATTCGCATCTGCGGGTGGCGTTCACATCGAGCCAATCGGTGTGTACTCACAAAAATACAAATCGCTCGACGAACTTCCTGAAGGCGCAGAAATCATCATGAGTTCATCGGTCGCTGACCACGGACGAATTCTCACGATGCTCCAATCAGAAGGTCTCATCACACTTGCTGAAGGCAAGACGGTCGATGCGACAGTCTCTGACATCATTGACAATCCGAAAGACTTGAAGTTCAAAACAGACGTTGAAGCAGCACTTCTTCCGACAGCTTACAACAACGGAGAAGGCGATGCGGTCCTCATCAACACGAACTACGCAATCGACGCAGGTCTCAACCCACTTGAAGATGCCATCGCACTTGAAGGCGAGGACTCACCATACGTCAACCTGATCGTCACACGTGAAGGGGACGAAGAAGATGAGCGCGTCAAAGCACTCCTCGAAGTATTGACTTCTGAAGAGACACAACAGTGGATCTTAGACGAATACAAAGGTGCGGTCGTACCGGTACAACAATAAGCAGTCTCGACTCAGGGGTCATCCCCTGGGTCTTTTTTTGTCTAGTGTTCTTTCATAAAGAGAAGTACACTACATATATGAAAGAAAAGGGGGGATTTGGATGAAGCTCAGACAGATTCATCCACTGACGTGGGGCGTCCTGTTCGGGACGTTTTTTGCACGACTGGCGACGTTTTTCGTCATGCCATTTTTTGCGATCTATCTGGCCACGCTCGGCTTTTCGGCGAGTGTGATTGGAACGATCTTTGCCGTGACGGCACTTTCGGGTCTGTTCATGAGCTTCTTTGGGGGGACACTCTCTGACCGATATGGGCGAAAACAGCTCATGTTGATTGGCATCGTGCTCAATGCCGTCACGTTCGCTGGTCTCGCGCTCGCGACCGAACTGTTTTGGTTTTATATGTTATCGATGTTGATGGGCATGTCGCGATCTTTCTTAGAACCGGCTTCGCGGGCACTCATCAGTGACACGACGCAGGCAGACCAACGGGTCATCGTCTACAACGTCCGTTACTTCATGATCAATATCGCCGCGGCCATCGGGCCACTCTTGGCGGTCGTCTTATCGCTCACCGGTGTAAAGACCGCATTCTTTGTCGTGACGGCAGTATACATATTGTATGGAATCATCATCTCGATCCTGTTTTATAAGTATCCGTTTGAAGAGGGAGACGGGGTCAAGGCACGGCCACGTTTGACGGAGACGTTTCGCGTCCTACGAGACGACCGGACATTCCGTGCGGTCATCATCGGAATGATCTTTGCAATTATTGGTTACAGTCAATTCAATTCGACACTTCCTCAATTCATCGCATTAAGCGACGGGTTAGAAGACGGTTCGAGATTGTTCGCTTACTTATTGACGACGAACGCAATCACGGTGCTCATCGTCCAATATCCAATTATGCGTTTCGGAATTCGTGTCTCGCCGATCAAGTCACTCTTCTTCGGCATTTCGACGTTGTCGTTCGGTCTTTTATTGATTGGGTTTGCGACAGTTGAATGGGTACTCTTTGTGGCAATGGCCATTTTCACGGTCGGCGAAGTGTTGATGTTCACGATGACAGATGTATTGACGGATGAACTGGCTCCCGAACATTTACGGGGAACTTATTTTGGGGCGATGGGATTGACGTCACTCGGTCAGACAATCGGACCGATTATCGGTGGGGTGTTACTCGATACGTTTGGCCAATCATCGCTTCCGGTGTTCGGAAGTTTGGCGGTGTTGACGGGATGTGGTGCCTTCTTCTTCGCGGCTGCTGTGAGGGAGCGGAAAGCCGTCCTCGCACTTGTCGAAGAGAATGCCGGATAATGTCTTGATTTCCTACTATTAGCATTCTCAACTTTTATCATTCTATTGAGAATGAATTCTAAGGTGAGTCGCTTGAAATAAAAAAATGACTAGTCTAAGATTAGAATATATCTAATCTACGCCATTCACTATGGCGAGAAAATACGGAAGGGGTATCCGAATGTCTAACGTACCACAAATGAAAATTGATGACCTCCGCGTCTCAATCGAAGGAAAAGAGATTGTCAAAGGTCTTAACCTAGAAATTAAAGGTGGCGAAATTCATGCCATCATGGGTCCAAACGGGACTGGTAAATCAACACTCGCATCAGCACTCATGGGTCATCCACTTTATGAGGTCACTGGGGGAAGCGTCGAATTAAACGGCGAAGATGTCCTCGAGATGGAAGTCGACGAGCGCGCACAAGCAGGGATGTTCCTTGCGATGCAATACCCGGCTGAAATCAGCGGTGTGACAAACGCAGACTTCTTGCGTTCAGCAATCAACTCACGTCGTGAAGAAGGTCAAGAAATCTCGCTTATGAAGTTCATCCGTGAACTCGATGCGAAGATGGAACTTCTCGAAATCCCTTCAGAAATGGCACACCGTTACTTAAACGAAGGATTCTCAGGTGGTGAGAAGAAACGTAACGAGATTCTTCAAATGATGATGATTCAACCGAACATCGCCATCTTGGATGAAATCGACTCAGGTCTTGATATCGATGCGCTTAAAGTTGTCGCAAAAGGTGTCAACGAAATGCGTTCAGAAGAGTTCGGCTGCTTGATCATCACGCACTATCAGCGTCTCCTCAACTATATCGAACCAGACTTCGTACACATCATGATGGAAGGTAAAATCGTCATGTCTGGTGGCAAAGAACTCGCACAGCGACTCGAGGCAGAAGGTTACGACTGGGTGAAGCAAGAACTCGGAATGACAGTAGACACAGAAGCGTAAGGAGGCTGTACGATGACCGTACAATTTGAATTGGATGCACAAGCGTTGTCGGCACGTGCAGAAGCGCTCGGCGGACCAGCATGGATGGTCAACCGACGTAAAGAGGCAGCAGAACTTGCGCCGACACTTGCTTTGCCAAAAGTTGAAAAGATTAAGATTGATAAATGGGACTTCGCAGCGGGTGATGTCAATCTCGAACCGAAAGACGGTTTGACGGCTGACATCGAATCACTTCTCGGAGACCACCGGACAAACGTGCTCGTTGAACGCAACGGTCATGTCGTCTATAACGAATTGTCGATGCCAGAAGGCGTCTTGTTCATGGGAATCAAAGAAGCGATGGAGCAACATCCTGAGCTTGTTGAGAAATACTTCATGACGGAAGGCGTACGTGTCGATGAAGAACGTCTTTCGGCGTTGAACGCTGCCCTCACAAACGGTGGGGCGTTCATCTACGTACCGAAAAACACACAATTGAAAGATCCGCTTCAAGCCATCTTCACGATGGAACAGGCGAACGGTGCCCTCTATCACCACACGATCCTCGTCGCTGACGAAGGCAGTGAAGTGACATACATCGAAAACTTCCTCTCTGGTACGAACGAACCGCACACGGTCAACGTCGTGACGGAAGTATTCGCTGGAGAGAACGCGAAAGTCGTCTTCGGTGGTGTCGATCAGCTCGCTGAATCAGCCCTCACGTTCATGAACCGTCGCGGTGTCGTCTATGCGAACGGTCGCCTCGATTGGGCGCTCGGTCACATGAATGACGGGAACTCGGTCGTCGAGACGAAGACTCACCTCGTCGGAGACAACACGTATTCGGATACAAAAGCTGTGACAATCGGTCGCGGTGCACAAAAACAAAACTTCAACATCCGTACCGACCACTTCGGAAAAGCATCTGAAGGGTTCATCTTGATTCACGGTGTCCAAAAAGACGCAGCCACTGCGATTTTCAGCGGGACATCGATGATTCACCACGGCGCGTCAAAATCGAACGGTGTTCAAACAGAGCGCGTCTTGATGCTCTCTGAAAAAGCACGTGGGGATGCCAACCCGATTCTTCTCATCGATGAAGATGATGTTATGGCAGGTCACGCGGCATCAGTCGGCCGTGTCGATGATGTTCAATTGTACTACTTGATGAGCCGTGGTTTGTCTCGCCAAGAGGCAGAGCGTTTAATCATCCACGGATTCTTGACGCCTGTCGTCGAAGAACTCGCAATCGATTCGGTCAAAGACCGTCTCCGCGAAGTCATCGAAGGGAAAGTACGTTAAGATGTTGAACGCCTCGATTCGTGAACAGTTTCCGATTTTAGATCAGGAAATCAATGGACACCCGCTCGTTTATCTTGATAGCGCGGCGAGCTCACAAAAGCCGCTCGCTGTCATCGAGGCGATCGAGGACTATTATCGTCGCAATCATTCGAACGTGCATCGTGGCGTCCATACGCTCGGGACGCAAGCGACGGATGCGTATGAAGGAGCACGCGAACGCGTCCGTTCTTTCATCCATGCGGCGGTTCCTGAAGAAATCATTTTCACACGTGGGACGACGACGGCCATCAACTTGGTCGCATCGAGCTACGGAGATGCAAATGTCGGTGAAGGCGACGAAATCGTCCTCACTCCGATGGAACACCATGCGAACTTGATTCCGTGGCAACAACTTGCCAAGCGCAAAGGCGCGACGCTTCGTTACGTCGAACTCACGCCGGACGGACGTGTCACACTGGATGCCGTTCAAGCCGTCTTATCGGACCGGACAAAAATTGTCGCGATGAGCCACGTCTCAAACGTGCTCGGTACAATCAATCCGATTGCCGAAGTCGCTCGACTCGCGCATGAGAAAGGTGCCGTCATGGTCGTCGATGCCGCACAAAGTGCACCGCATCGTAAACTGGACGTTCAAGCGCTCGACTGTGACTTCCTTGCCTTTTCTGGACATAAGATGCTCGGACCGACTGGAATCGGTGTCTTATACGGGAAGAAACAACTTCTCAAAAACATGGAACCGGTCGAGTTCGGTGGCGAGATGATCGACTATGTCGATTTGTATGAATCGACGTGGAAAGACATTCCGTACCGCTTCGAAGCGGGAACACCAATCATTGCTGGGGCGGTCGGACTTGCGGCAGCCATCGATTTCTTAGAAGAAATCGGGCTTGAGAACGTCGAAGCACACGAACGTGAACTCGCGTCTTACGCGATCGAGCAGATGAAAACGATTGAAGGGATCGAGATTTACGGTCCTGAAGATCGCGTCGGTCTCGTTACGTTCAACTTGAAGGACGTGCATGCGCATGACCTCGCGACCGTTCTCGATATGCAAGGCATCGCGGTTCGTGCCGGTCACCACTGTGCACAACCACTCATGCGTCTTTTGAAGCAATCATCGACGGCACGGGCGAGCTTCTATTTGTACAACACAAAAGAAGAGGTCGACCGTTTCATCGAGGGATTACGTCAAACGAAGGAGTATTTCAATTATGAGTTTTAATAATCTCGACATGTTGTACCGCCAGGTCATCATGGATCACTATAAAAACCCAAGAAACCGTGGCGTCATCGAAGATGGCGTGACGGTGGACTTGAACAACCCGACATGTGGGGATTCGCTTCGTCTTCAACTACAAGTCGAAGACGACATCGTCAAAGATGCGAAGTTTGAAGGAGAAGGCTGCTCGATTAGTCTCGCCTCGGCATCGATGATGACCCAAATCGTCAAAGGAAAAACAGTAGAAGAGGCGCTTCAACTCGCTAACATCTTCTCTGAAATGGTTCAAGGCAAAGAGTACGACACGGATACGTTTGACCTCGGTGATATCGAGGCGCTCTCAGGCGTATCGAAATTCCCGGCTCGAATCAAGTGTGCCACGCTCGCGTGGAAGGCGCTTGAAAAAGGAGTAGACGAGGACGCGTAAGGAGAAGGAGGAGACCGATATGGCAAAGAACATGCCGGAAATTGGCGATTATAAATACGGCTTCCATGATCGGGACGTTTCGATTTTCCGTTCAGGCCGCGGCTTGACGACAGAAATCGTAGAGACGATCTCGCGCATGAAAGAAGAGCCACAATGGATGCTCGACTTCCGTTTGAAGTCGTTGGATCACTTCAACAAGATGGCGATGCCGACATGGGGCGGAGACCTCTCGGCACTTGATTTCGACGAAATCACTTACTATGTCAAACCATCTGAAAAGACAGAACGCTCATGGGATGAGGTACCAGAAGAAATCAAACGTACGTTTGACAAGCTCGGTATCCCAGAAGCAGAGCAAAAATACTTGGCAGGTGTCTCGGCTCAGTATGAGTCTGAGGTTGTCTACCACAGCATGCAAGAAGACTTCGAAGCCAAAGGTGTCATCTTCAAAGATACAGACACAGCACTCAAAGAAGACGAAGAAATCTTCAAAGAGTACTTTGGTAAGTTGATTCCGCCGACAGACAACAAGTTCGCGGCCCTCAACTCAGCTGTTTGGTCGGGTGGCTCGTTCATCTACGTACCAAAAGGTGTAAAACTCGAGCAACCGCTTCAAGCCTACTTCCGTATCAACTCGGAAAACATGGGTCAGTTCGAGCGTACGCTCATCATCGTCGACGAAGGCGCATCGGTTCATTACGTCGAAGGATGTACGGCACCGGTTTACACAACGAACTCGCTTCACTCAGCGGTCGTTGAGATCTTCGTCAACAAAGATGCATACTGCCGTTACACGACAATCCAAAACTGGGCGAACAACGTCTACAACTTGGTAACAAAACGTGCAGTCTGTGAAGCGGGTGGATCAATGGAGTGGATCGATGGAAACATTGGATCGAAACTCACGATGAAATACCCGGCTGTCATCTTGAAAGGGGAAGGCGCACGTGGGATGACACTCTCGATCGCCCTCGCTGGTAAAGGGCAGCACCAAGACGCTGGAGCGAAAATGATTCACCTCGCACCGAACACGTCTTCGTCAATCGTCTCGAAATCGATTTCGAAACAAGGCGGAAAAGTATCGTATCGTGGAATCGTCCACTTCGGCCGTAAGGCGAAAGGCGCGCGCTCGAACATCGAGTGTGACACGCTCATCATGGACAACGAGTCAACGTCAGATACAATCCCGTACAACGAAATCTTGAACGACCAAGTGTCGCTCGAGCACGAAGCGAAAGTCTCAAAAGTGTCAGAGGAGCAACTCTTCTACCTCATGAGCCGTGGAATCTCGGAAGAAGAAGCGACAGAAATGATCGTTATGGGCTTCATCGAGCCATTCACAAAAGAATTGCCAATGGAATATGCGGTCGAAATGAACCGTCTCATCAAGTTCGAGATGGAAGGTTCGATTGGATAATCGTGACTTTGAAACCAGCGAAGCGAAGCTTCGCTGGTTTTTTGTATAATGAAATAAGGAGGCGATAACGTGACCCATCGATTTTTAGTAGAGAGCCGAGAGATTTATTCATTCATGAATCCCATGCTTATCATTTGTCCGAGATGTGGGGGACAGGCTGATGTGTGGGAGAAGAATGATGAGGTGCGCCTCAGTTGTCTTCATTGCGGTCATTTGCAAATGAAGGAGAGCGGTACGAAGTACGTCGGAGAACCAATCGATGTTCATTTTGGTTTGCCGCTATTTTTACAAACAGGTTGTTGTGGTCATGTGTTATGGGCTTACAACCGTGAACACCTCAACTATATTAAGGATTATATCGAGGCAAAAATTCGGACGAGCGAGGGAACGAACCGTAGTCTCGAAAGTCGATTACCCGCTTGGATGAAACGCAAGCAGAATCGTAAAGAAGTATTACGAACGATTGAAAAATTAGTGCTTATGATAGAAGGTTCAACAGCATGAACCGACGAGAAGAACTGCAATACATAGAGAGACACCAATTGACATCGGTAATGAACGAGACAAAATGGCAACGTCTCAATCGAGCTGTCTCTGAAGCGTTGACGTATGCGCCGCCGTATCAAATGAAATACTTAGGGGAGGATACGTTATTTCCAAGTGATTTGTTATCCGAGTATGAAATATCGTGGGGAGAGTGGGATGAGATTTGGCTGGAATCCCGTTTACGCTCAATCGAATGGATTCGTTTGCGACCAAGCGTACTGCTCTATAAGGGAGTGATTCTTGACCCAGATGTTTGTGATATGTCCACCGAACTCATTTCAATTTTAGAGAGAGAAAAAATTCCGTTCATTCTGGAAAGTGAGACGATTCAAATTTTTGGTTATGTTCGGAATACAGGAATCTTTGAATCGAAGTAGGATATTTAATAAATAAAAGTAGTCATAACGAATATCGTTGCTTATGGAGGTTATATTGAAAAAAATTTTATTTATATTTCTTTCGTTTATTTTTTGGTGGATTTTAATTGATGAGTTAATTTTATTCATTCCAACTAAAAATTTTGCACTACTGTTTCTTTCAGCTCTTTTTTGGGCTCCAGTATTTTCTGTTTTTATTACATTTTTAAGTGTTTATTACTTTGAAAAGCTCAGTAATCCCAAATTGTACTGGAGTATTGTGGCAACATATTCATTTGTCTCATTATGGAGTATATTAAAAATTGTCCGTATTTTATATTTTTAAAAATCTTTGAAGTAAGATCTTAACATTGCTTCAAAACAGTGAAAAACCTCTGACTAAGTTTAGGTTATAAAAGAGAAAAGGCGAGTGACCCGATTGATGCTGGGTCACTCGCCTTTTGTACAATAAAATTTAATGTATTCGTGTATTTTTCATGCGGCTTTTGTCGTTAAAGATGGAAGAGTCGGGTATGCTAAAAAGAGAATGATATAGAAAGGAAGGATCTATATGACACGTATTCCGCATAAAGATGATATTGACCCGAAAGACATCACTCGCATCGCCGTCATCGGTGCCGGTTGGGTCGGGGTCAGTTTTGCTTATCAATTGTCAACGGCAGCCCTTTGTGAAGAGCTCGTCTTAATCGACTCGAATCATGCCAAAGCAGAAGGGGAGGCAATGGACCTGAATCATGGCATCTCGTTCGCCCCGACACCGGTCCGAATTTGGGCAGGGGATTACTCGGATTGTAAAGACGCAGACATCGTCGTCATCACGGCAGGTGCGGCGCAAAAACTCGGTCAAACGCGGATGGACCTCGTTGAGCAAAACGCGAAAGTCGTCCGCACCGTGACACAAGACTTGATGAAGAGTGGATTTGACGGCATCTTAGTCGTCGCGACGAACCCGGTCGATGTGATGGCACACGTCGCTTGGAAAGCATCGGGTCTACCGAAAGAACGTGTCATCGGGTCAGGGACCGTCCTCGATACGGCGCGACTCCGTTACAAGCTCGGAGACTATTTCGAACTGTCGCCACGAAACTGCCACGCTTATTATATGGGGGAACATGGCGATACGGGATTTGTCGCATGGAACAACGCGCGCATCTATGGAAAGAGTATCGATGAACTGTTGGCAGAGAACGAAAAGTATCAGTTCGAGGATTTGGAATCCATCTATACAGACGTACGCGACGCTGCTTATCAGATTATCGAGTATAAGAGTGCCGCCTATTATGCGATTGGGGTCGGCTTGTTACGTATCATTCGGTCCATCGTTCGAAATGAAAACTCCGTCGTCACGATTGGGGCTCATTTAGAAGGCGAGTATGGGGCGAGTGACGTGCATATCGGTGTACCAGCCTTGATTGACCGGAGCGGCATTCGCAAGATCATCGAGATTGAATTGACGGACGAAGAACAACAGAAGTTTGATGCCTCGGTACAAGCCATCAAGGCTGGAATCGAGAAAGTCGAACCAGCATCCTAAAAAAAGATCCGACTGCACAAGCAGTCGGATTGTTGGTTAAGACGCCTCTTCTTCGGCGATATCTTTCTTATAGTACTTCTCGGACGTGAAGAATTCGGTCGTTAGTCGCTTCACTTCGCTACTGAGTAACAATACGGCAATCATGTTCGGGATGAGAATCATCGCGAGCATCAAGTCGAGGAAGTTCCAAATCATTTGAGCGCCTCCAATCGAACCGATAACGATGGAGACGATATAAACGGCCTTCATGATTTTTCCTGCCGTCAAACCGAACAAGTACTCCGCCTGACGCGAGCCGTAAAAGATAATGACGATGATTGTCGAGAGCACAAAGAAAATAAGGGAGATGGTGACGAGTAAACTTCCCGTATACCCAAAGTATTCACGGAAGGCGATCGTTGTCAATGCTGCTGGGTCTTCCATTGCCCCATCAGCCGTCCAAACGCCTGAAGACAAGACGACGAAGGCTGTCGTACTACAAATGATCAACGTATCGATGACGATTCCGATGACCGCCCAGAATCCTTGGCGCACCGGGTGATCCGTCTGTGCAGCGGCATGGGCGATTGGTGCCGTCCCAAGACCGGCTTCATTCGAGTATAGACCGCGGGCGAAGCCCCAACGAATTGTTTCGGCGACTGCGGCTCCGGCGAAACCACCGAACGCGGCCATCGGCTCGAACGCGTAAGAGAAAATAAGACTGAGCACGTTTGGAATCTCAGACAAGTTCATCAACACGATGATGAGTCCGGCTCCGACGTAGACGAGCGCCATCCCAGGAACGACGATCTCGGTCACTTTCGCGATCCGTTTCAGACCACCGAAGACGATGATGCCGACAAGAACGGCAACGATAATGCCGGTGATGAGTGTGTTTCCGTTGAACGTCTCACGGACTGCGGAGCTGACGGCGTTCCCTTGTACCATGATACTCGGGATGAGTTCGATCATGAGGGCGAAGGCGAACCAAGTCGCAAGCCATTTCCAACGAAGTCCTTTTGATATGTAGTAAACAGGTCCACCGACAAATTCGCCGGCGTCATTCTTTTCACGATAGTGTACGGCCAGTACGCTCTCCGAAAACTTGATGGCCATGCCGATGATGGCAATGACCCACATCCAGAAGATGGCACCCGGTCCCCCGAACATGATCGCTGCAGGTACACCGATGATGTTCGCGGCCCCGACTGTTGAAGAGAGCGCTGACGTTAAGGCTTGTCTTGGGCTTATGTCGCCTTCACCTTTTGGTTTTTTAAAGATGCTGCCGAACGTTTGCTTGAATATGTAGATCGGATAGCGAAACTGAAAGAAACCAAGTTTAATGGTAAGAAACACACCGGACAAGACGAGTAACGAGATGATCGGCACGCCCCAAAGCCAATTCGAAAAACTCGTGACGATATCGATAACTGCATTCATATAACCACTCCAATTCCATTATTTTACTTAAATACTGTTTCCTAAAGTAAGGACCTCTAAACATCTTTGTCAAAATAAAGGAGGAATATAGAATGAGAGTCGCCAAACATTTGGTCGTATCTGGACGTGTCCAAGGCGTCGGGTTTCGATACTTTTCACAAGAGACCGCTCGCCAATACGGAATCAAAGGATGGGTTCGAAACTTGAATGACGGAACGGTCGAACTTCATGTAGAAGGCACACATGAAGACATCGAGTCATTTCAAAAAGCTTTACAAGACGGAAATCGTTTCGTCGGCGTCGAGCGAATTGATGAAGCGAAGACAGACGATCAAGGATTCCGGAAGTTTGACATTCGTTATTAAACGCTTACATTCTCCTTCATATCGAAGGGGATTTTTTTGTGAAATCTACATTTCAAAAAATTAAACCTCGAATTTTGGAGATGGGGTGGTCAAACGATAGGAAGTGTGTATAATGAAATAGACCAAGCGATATATTGTCAGAAAATTTAGTTATTATTTTTTTGTTAATTCGTTCGGAATATCAAGTGTATGGAGGTAGTTGTATGAAAAAATCGACATTGTTCCCGTTAGCGTTTACGATTTTTGCTTTATTCTTTGGGGCCGGGAACTTGCTGTTCCCACCAGAGCTCGGCGCCTTGGCGGGGGAAAACCTCGTACCGGCGATGATCGGGTTCGTCATTACGGGTGTCGGTTTACCGCTTCTTGCTTTGTTCGCAGTCGCTCGGGTCGGCGGCGGAACAGACCAAATTGCTCGGTACATTCCTAAACGTCTCGCGCTCGTCTTGACGGGATTGATGTACGTAGCCATCGGGCCATTCTTCGGAATCCCACGTACGGCCGCTGTCACGTATGAAATGGGACTTGTTCCGTTTCTCGACGCACCTTCAACTTTGACACTCGCGATGAGTTCGACCGTCTTTTTCGGGTTGACGTTCTTCTTGACGCTTCGTGCTCAAAAGTTGATTGAAGTCATCGGACGAATCATCACACCAATCCTCTTGTTCTTGCTCGCAGCGATTGGAATCACGAACCTTGTCGCTCCACTCGGAGAGCCAGGAGCTCCAGCAGAAGGGTTTGAGACATGGGTTGGCGCACTCGGTCAAGGTTTCCAACAAGGTTATTTGACGATGGATGTATTCGGGGCCCTCGTCTTTGGGGCAATCGTCCTCGTCACGTTGAAAGCCAATGGATTGAGTGACCAAAAAGAAGCGTCTTCACTCCTTCGCTCTGCAGGGATGCTCGCGGTTACCTGTTTGATGCTCGTCTACATCTCGCTCGGATCAATCGGTGCGAATATGACGGTCGCAGAAGGAACAACGAGTGGCGCAAGCCTTCTCCAAGCGTTCGCTGGTACGTCATACGGACAAGTCGGAATGCTCGCTCTCGGGTTAGCGGTCTTCCTCGCTTGTTTGACGACAGCGGTCGGACTCATCTCGGAGTTTTCACGCTTCATCAGCAATCAATTTGATTCACTCAAATACCACCATGTCGTCATCGCGACTACATTGTTCGGCTATTTGATTTCACTCGTCGGATTGGGCACGTTGATCCAAATCGCGGTCCCACTGCTCACGCTTCTCTATCCGGTCATGATCGCGCTCGTGCTCGTGTCGGTGACAGAACGTCTTCAACGCAACCCTGGTGTGGCGATGAAGGCTACAATCTACACGGCACTCGTTCTTTCGTTGTTTGAAACGTGGAACGGCATCCAGCCGTCTGCGGTCACGTCTTGGATCTCAAGCTTGCCAATGGCGGAAATCGGTCTTGCTTGGGCGGTTCCAACGATGATTGTCTACGTGATCACACTCCTTCTTCCGAAGGGTGCATCGCAAGAATCACTTGCTCAGTCACGCATCTCATAAGTCTAGCCCATCCTTTGGTTAAGGATGGGCTTTTTTCTGTCTTATTGTTTGCCCATATGTGAGCTCAAACAGTAAAATGGAAAGATGAAAAGGAAGTGACATGCGTTGACAACAAAACAAAAAAATCAATTGGCGATCCTCATGTTAAATATGTTTATCGCCGTCGCCGGCTTCGGGATTATCATCCCGATTATTCCGGATTACTTAAAGATGATTGGCGAAGGGGGAACCGCTGCCGGATTGATGATTTCCGTATTCGCGGGTGCTCAGCTCGTCATGTCACCGATTGCGGGGAAATGGGCAGATGTTTATGGTCGTCGCTTGATGATTATTTTAGGTCTCATCGGATTTACCATCTCGATGGGCGTCTTCTACCTATCGGATAATTTAACAATCCTGCTCGTGTCGCGTGCCATTGGGGGAGTCGGGGCCGCGTTATTGATTCCGGCCATCTTTGCCTATGTCGCGGATATCACGACGCTCGAACAGCGAGCGCGAGGAAACAGTTATATTTCCGCGGCAATGTCATTAGGAATTGTCGTCGGACCAGGGATTGGTGGATTTTTTGCCGAGTTCGGGCTAAAGACACCACTACTCGTCTCAGCAATCGTTTCGTTCATTGCTGTCATTTCATCCGTTCTTCTTTTAAAAGAACCGGACCGTGCTCCTTACGTGGCACCGAAAATAAAGGAATCATTACCGACACAATTGGTCATGTCGACACGTAAACCATACTTCTTCGTGTTATTGATCAACTTAGTCATGGCGTTCGGACTCATGGCGTATGAATCAGTGCTTGGATTATACGTCAGTGAAATGTTCAGCGCGACGCCTCAAGAGATTGCGATCATGGTGACGGGAACGGGCGTTGTCAGTGTCATCGTCCAACTGTTCGCGGTAGACCGTTTAGTCGAGTTGATGGGAGAGGTCAAAGTCGTTCTCGCCTTCATCGCGCTCGCGGCGTTTGGTTTCTTATTATCGCTCTTCGCGGGAACGTATATGTTGTTCTTTGCAGTGACACTCGTCATTTTCTTGTCGACGTCGATCTTGCGCCCGGTATTGAACACGCTCGTCTCAAAACTTGCCGGAAACGAGCAGGGACTCGCGATGGGGATGAACAACGCCTATATGAGCATCGGAAATATTTTAGGACCGACACTCGCGGGTATTGCGTTTGATATTGATATGCGCTATCCGTTCATCATGGGGCTGATCTTGTTGCTCATTACGTATACAGGCACATGGAACTGGTCGAAACGGAAAGCGACCGTCATTTCGGAGTCATAAAGGAGGACGCTATGATTTACGTTGGTGTGACTGGGTGGGGTGACCACGATCTGTTATATACGACCCCAGAGGAACGAAAACATAAACTATCGACGTACGCGGGTCATTTCCCGACCGTTGAAGTCGATTCGACATTTTATGCGATACAGCCCGTGAAAAATTTCGAGAAGTGGAATGCTGAGACGCCGGACCATTTCCAATTTGTCGTCAAAGTTTCCCGGGAAATGAGCGGGCATGACCGTGAACCGAAAACGCCACTTATTGAATTGTTTGAGCGTTATCGTGTTTCGGTTGACCCATTGAAACAGGCAGGAAAGTTACGTGCCGTACTCGTCCAACTTCCGCCTTGGTTCGACGTATCGAAACCACATCTCGACTATTTGCGAACACTCCGTGCCGAACTCTCTGATTATGAGATTGCCATCGAGTTTCGTAATCCGACTTGGTTCTCTGAAGCGTTCCGGGACCGTACGCTTCAATTTTTAAAGGAACAGCGATTCATCAATACGATTTGTGATGAGCCCCAGACGAAAGAGAGTAGCATTCCGTTCGTGCCGGTCGTGACGCACCCTGAGGTAGCCGTCGTTCGATTACATGGACGTAATACATCAGGTTGGCTCAAAAAGCCGGGCATGACGAGCCAAGAATGGCGGCACGTCCGTTGTCTATATCGCTATAGCGAGGAAGAACTTCAGGAACTCGCCGCCTCGCTCCGCGAGATTGACCGTGAAGCGAAAGATGTGTATGTATACTTTAACAACAACTCGGCCGGGGACGCGGCTCCGAACGCCAAACGTTTGATTGAAATTCTTGGGCTCGAATACGAGCTTGCACCTAGACAAATTAGTCTGTTTTAGAAGGAAGGGATGGCCGTGACGAAACTTACTATTTTTCATTACAATGATCTTCACTCAAAGTTCGACCAATGGCCGAAACTTGTTTCATTTCTAGAAGAACGTCGCACAGACGATACCCTCTACTTTGATTTAGGGGATCATGCCGATCGCACACATCCGGCGACTGAAGTGACGCGTGGGAAGTTGAACGTTCGCTTACTCGAGCGACTTCAACCGACGGCCGTCACGATTGGAAACAATGAAGGCATCACGTTTCCACACGATTGGTTAGCCGAGTTATATGAAGAGGCGACGTTCCCGATTTTGCTTGGGAATGTGTATGAAGCAGACGGGTCGCGACCAGATTGGGTCGAAGAAACCCTTGTTCTTGAACGTGATGGGTTAAAAATTGGCTTATTTGGTGTCACAGCTCCTTATGAAGAGTTGTATCCCGAACTTGGTTGGCAAATCGAATCGCCTTACGAAGCGACAAAGCGAGCGCTAGAGCGGTTGGCACATTGTGATGTCATCATCGCACTCAGTCATCTCGGTTTCTTCGGGGATGAACGATTAGCAGACATGTATCCTGACATTGACGTCATCCTCGGTGCCCATACGCATCACGTTTTAGATGAAGGCGTGACGACGAACGGAGTGCTCATTGCACAAGCCGGAAAATATGGGAAGTATGTCGGGGAAGTGACGCTGACGCTCGGTGAGTCAGGAGTCGTTTCAAAAGAAGCTCGCCTCCACGAACTGTCACAGCAATCAGATAGTCCAGATACGTTGGCGTTGTTAGATACAGAAGGGGCAGATGCCGAACGCCTCCTCGATATCACGATTGCAGAAACGGAAGGATATGCATCTGATTGGTTCGGGCATTCTCCGCTTGGTGAGTTGCTTGTAGAGGGGATGGTCGAATGGTGTGCAGCCGATGTCGGGATCATTCCGTCCGGAGTCGTCCTAGACGGTCTTGCTTCAGGAAAAGTCACGCTAAACATGTTGCATCGGATCTGTCCACATCCAATCAATCCATGTGTCCTGACGCTTGACGGTAAGACGCTCGAACGATTTTTACATGACGTAAACGAGGAAACGTTCACGAATATGCACGTCAGAGGTCTAGGGTTCAGAGGCACCGTACTCGGCGAGCCGAGTTACTATCAAATCGAACAGCGGGACGGTCAGTACTATGTCATGGGAGAAAAGCTAGATCCGAATCGGACATATCGCGTCGCGACGGTCGATATGTTGACGTTTGGACCGCTCCTTCCATACTTAGCAGACCAGCCGAAGCGATATTTCATGCCGGAATTACTACGGGATGTGTTGCGAGAGACGATTGTCGCTCGTCATGAGGTCATTCGAAAAGGATAGAGCCGTCATAGCGGGACATGCTATGATATTAGAGTGGAGGTGGGAGCGATGATTCGAGTGAATCGCCACGGATATACCGTTTTAGAAGAGAAGCGCGACGGATTTGATGAAGAAGCGTTTATCGCACGGTATAGTGACGTGCTTGATAAATACGACTATATTGTCGGTGACTGGGGACACGGACAGCTACGTTTGAAGGGGTTCTATGAACCGCAATCAAAGTTAGCGACGTATGAGAACCGGATTGATCACGTGATGGACTATGTATACGAGTATTGTAATTTCGGATGTCCTTATTTCGTTCTGAAGAAAGAGACGGACATTAACGAAGAAGAGAGTGGTCCTGTCTTTGGTGGAACGAAGCAGAAACTGAAGTTGAAGCGGAAGTTCAACAAAACTGAAGAGACGAATGCGTAAAGTGCTGAGCAATCAGCACTTTTTATATTTCTATATTACAGTTAATTTCCAAATATTTCGTTTAGGTAAAAAGTCATGACTTCGAGTTTAAGGGTTGGAAAAATGTGATAAATTGTCATTAAGGATACCTACGTAGTTTTGGTTTTTAGAGTGAGGTGATTGGATGCAACATGTACAAACGACCGTCGGGGATCGGGATGATGTCCATAATCGAATTCATAATCTCGGACTAGGGATACTAGCCATGTTCTTTTTTGGCTTTCATATCATGATGACCTTTTATTTTACGGCGGCAGTCATTCTTTTTGAACTCATTCATGTGTTGATCGTCCGTCGCTTTGAATACAGCCACTCTTTTTTACGGAGTCGCGTTTTCAAAGTTACATCTCACCTAGCGTTTTCGCTCGGAGTCCTCTTGTTGATCTTATCCATGTCTCAGTTCTTTTTAGGTAACGTAATGATTCGTTAAGCGGAAAGGGAAAAATCCTTTCCCTTTTTTTATGTTTTTTTGAAACGTCCTTCAACCTTTTCACGTACACTGTAGAGAAGACTATAAAAAAGGATGGGTTACAATGAGATCTGAATGGAAACAACATGCACGACAAGCGATGAAAGGAAAATGGTGGCTCATGGCTGGGTTGGCGCTCTTGTTCATGATCATCAACGGGATTCCACAAGGATTTGCTCCAAGTGTGGACCCAAATTCTACAGAGCCACTCACATCGACAGACGTCACGTTAAGTTTTGTGTCGAACGTGCTTCAAATCTTGATTGCGCCACTTGCCATCGGTTGGTCATGGCTCGCGCTTAACGTATCACGCGGAAATGGTGCATCACTCTCGACATTGTTCAAGCCGTTCCAAAAACGTTATGTGAAACATGTCATCACGTCTTTCGTGATGGGTGTGTTCCTCGTATTGTGGACGTTATTGCTCATCGTACCTGGAATCATCAAAGGATTCTCGTACTCGCTTACGCCGTATATCTTACGTGATCAGCCTGAGCTTTCGGCACTCGAATCGATCACGGAATCGCGTCGTCTCATGGACGGGCACAAGATGGAAGCATTCATGCTCTTCTTGTCGTTCTTCGGGTGGTTCCTCGTCGGTATTTTGACATTAGGGATTGGGTTCTTCTTCATCGGGCCTTACTTCTCGACAACGTATGCGACGTTCTATGACTCGATTCGCGACAATCAAGTTGGTTCGGACGAGCCGGTACACGGAACGGAACAAGGATTCTAATCAACAAAACGCCTCGCTCATTTTATTGAGCAAGGCGTTTTTTTAGGCGTTGACTTCAGTTTTTTGTAAGTATGGCTTCAATGACAAGTGATGTTCAGCCACGACTTTACGAATCGTGCGTGTCTTCGAGCGCATGACGAGTGACGTCGTCTCGACGATATCATCCGTCAAGAACTTGACGCCATCGAGCAACTCACCTGACGTGACACCCGTTGCAGCAAAGATGCAGTCGTCGCTCTTGACGAGGTCGTCGAGCGTGAGGAGTTGAAGTGGGTCTTCAATTCCCATTGAGATGACGCGAGCTGATTCCTCTTCGTTCATCGGATGTAGACGGGCCTGCATGTCTCCACCAAGCGCTTTGACAGCAGCGGCTGTGATGACTCCTTCAGGAGCTCCACCTGTACTGATGAAAATATCGATTGGGTTCGATTTGACGGCAGCAGCGATTCCCGCAGACACATCGCCATCTTCGAATAGCTTGACGCGTGCGCCGACATTCATGACGGCTTGACGAAGATGTTCGTGGCGGTCACGGTCTTGCATGATGACCGTTACTTCTTCGATACGCTTGTTATTATATTTCGCAGCTTTTTCAATGATTGACTCGAGTGGTTCGTCGAGTGAGACTTTCCCTTTTAAGTTTGGACCGACGACAAGCTTGTCCATGTACATATCTGGTGCGTGGAGGAGGGCACCTTCATCAGCAACGGCGATGACGACCATCGCATCTCCAAGGCCTTTTGCGACAATGGATGTTCCTTCGAGTGGATCGACAGCGATGTCAACTTTCGGGCCGAATGTCGTTCCGAGTTTTTCCCCGATGTAAAGCATTGGAGCCTCATCGAGTTCACCTTCTCCGATGACAACTGTCGCGTCCATGTTGACCGTTCCAAGAACTTCTCGCATCGCTGACGTTGCCGCATCATCGGCCTCGTTCTTTTGCCCGCGTCCAATCCATTTCGATGATGCGAGTGCTGCTGCTTCCGTTGCCCGTACGATTTCTAATGCTAATTCACGTTCCATAGTGTTGTACCCTCCACGTTATCTCTATTCAATGTGTTATACTTTTTACGGCTTAAATCCGTTGATTAGTGTATCACAATTTTATAAATGATGTAAATAGGACAGATTCTTTTCTCCTGACCGAAAAAAGATTAGTATTAACAGCAGGGGGGATCATCATGTATTTTGTGAATAGAGAGAAGATTAATCAGACACTGGAACAAATGGAGACGATGTTAGCGCATACCGATCAATTGACGGGGGATGCGTTCACGGTGGAACTTGCGAAACAGCGAATGGCCGTCCTTCTTATGGAAGGTGTCATCGATGTTGGGAACTCGATGATTGACGGATTCATTATGCGAGATCCGGGCAGTTATGAAGACATTGTCGAGATCTTACTGGATGAGCGCGTACTCGATGAGACGACGGCGAACGCGACGAAAGCGCTCGTCGGATTACGTGCCTACTACGTTCGTGAGTTTGTGCACGCCGATGCATCAAAATTTGATGAGTGGGTGAAGACGTCGAAACAAGACTTCACGGCGTTCTCCGAACAAGTTCGTCACTACTTAGAAGTCGAGCTTGGACCAGTGTCCGCATTCTTACCAGAAAGCGAGTGATTGGATGGAACCGATTAAAGGATATTTGTTTGATTTAGACGGCACGATGTATGCCGGTACAGAACCCGTTCAGGCAGCGGTTGATTTCGTCAACGAATTAGAAGCGACGGGCGTTCCGTATTTGTTCGTCACGAACAACGCATCGATGACGCAACAACAAATCGCGGATAAATTGATTGCGATGGGCGCAAACGTGAAGGCGGAAAACGTCTTGACGAGCGCGATGGCGACGGCTTTTTATATTGAGAAGATGTCGCCAGGAGCAACCGTCTATATGATTGGGGAAGACGGACTTCGTCTCGCGTTAGAGTCTCGCGGTTTTCATGTCACAGACGAACCGAAGGCGGACTACGTGGTCATCGGACTCGACCGACACATCACGTATGAGAAGTTGGCGCGAGGCGCAATCGCCATCCGTTCGGGGGCTCGATTCATCTCGACGAATGGGGATATCGCCATTCCGACCGAACGTGGATTTTTACCGGGGAACGGATCACTCACGTCCGTGTTGACCGTGACGACGGAGAAAGATCCTTTCTTCATCGGAAAGCCGGAACCGGTCATGATTGACATCGCACTCGACATGATTGGGTTGAATAAAGAAGATGTCGTCATGGTAGGGGATAACTATCACACAGATATTTTATTTGGAATCAATGGTGGCATTCGTACACTCCATGTGAATTCAGGTGTACATGGACCGGCATTTATCCAAGAACAAGAAAAACTCCCAACCTATATGGTCGAGAGCTTAGATGAATGGAAGCATGAAAAAAAGGGATGACGAATGTCTCCCTTTTTGCTTAGAATACTTGTTCTACTTCGACGATCCCTGGTACTTCTTCGATGAGCGCACGCTCAATACCGGCTTTTAGCGTGATTGTTGAAGACGGGCAGCTGCCGCAAGCACCCATCAAACGGAGCTTGACGATGCCTTCTTCGACATCTACGAGTTCGACGTCTCCGCCGTCACGAAGCAAGAACGGACGCAATTTATCGAGCACTTCTTGGACTTGATCAAACATTTCCATGGTATCTACCCCTTTCTCGTTCTACTTTATTCTAGCAAGTTTGAGAGTGTTTCTCAATCATTTACGCTGAGCGTTTCATCATCGAGTAAGGGAAGGATTTTGTATAATGGTTTTGAGGGGGAATGAAGATGAAAATTACGGTATATGGGGCTGAAGTTCAATGTGCAAGTTGTGTCGGTGCACCGAGTTCGACCGAGACGTATGAATGGTTACAAAGTGCACTCGGGCGAAAGTATCCAGAGCAATCCTTTTCGTTCGAATACATCGACTTCGAACAAAGTGAAGACGAGTTCGCCCAGGCACTTAAAGAGGACGAATGGTTTTATCCGCTCGTCTTGCTAGACGGGGAAGTGATTGACGAAGGCGTCGTTCAGTTGAGAAAAGTATATGCGGCGATTGAAGCGAAGCAATCATAAATGAGTATTAAAGACAGACGGACCATGCGAATGCAAGGTTCGTTTTTTGTTTACCTATTCTTCCGAAAACGAAATATGAGGATTTGTTTTATCAGTTTTACAAAACTAGAGTACTTGTTGAACACTTTACCTGATGAATTGGAATCAAAAAAAAGACGAACCAGGTCGTATGATGCGACGTGGTTCGTCAATCAGTGAAGTCGAGCGAAGCGCTCGATTTTTTTCGGTTAAAGAAGTTGGAACGAAGACGTCGCTGAACCAGCTGTGTAACCAGTTAGCGTCGCGTCAGACTTCACTTGATACGTACCGCGTTGTGACCAAGAATTCGTGGAGAGTGTGAACGTGATCGCTCCTGAAGCATTCGTCTTGCCTGTACCGACGAGTGTCGCGCCGTTCGGTAGTGTGACCGTCACATGGACATCGGCGTTCGCGACCGCTTGGTCATTCGAATTACGTACTATTGAAGAAATCGAGACGACTTCACCCGCGTAGTAGTATGACTTTGAAGTCGATACTGTCGTCGTGAGTGCTTGTACCGGTTGTGTCGTACCACCAGAAGTAGGGGCTTGGACGAGTCCATTTCCGAACCAAGTGTCACGACCTGCCGTACCGAGGTCAATCGAATCTTGCGATAATTTCGTACGGAGTTGCGTGCTCGATAACGTTGGGAAGGCTTGCTTCATGAGCGCAAGGTTACCTGCAACGTAAGGTGTCGCCATCGATGTCCCGCTCATTTGACCGTAGCCGCCATTTGAGAGGGTTGAATTGATGCTGACACCAGGTGCCGCGACTTCGACTGTGCCACCTGTCGCTGAGAACGAGGCACGGTTGTTGTTGATATCCGTCGCAGCGACTGCGATTGCCGAACTGTAGCGTGCTGGGTAGTTGACGAGATCGCCTGACCCATCGGTACGTCCGTTGTTTCCGGCTGCCGCAACGACGAGGATGCCTGCGTTATTCGCACGATCCACGACTTGTTGGAGTGTCGTCGAGGGGCTTGTCGTCCCAAGACTCAAGTTGATGATGTCCATGTCATTTGTGATTGACCAGTCAATGCCGGCGATGATGCTTGATAGACTACCACTACCGTTCGCCTCAAGTGCTTTGACGGCATAGATGCTTGCCTCATGAGCGATTCCGACCGTACCGATGCTGTTGTTACGGGCTCCGATAATCCCGGCGACGTGCGTACCGTGACCGTTATCATCGGTGTAAGAACTCGTGACCGTACTAAACGAGGCACCACCAGCAATCGTTAAGTCAGGATGAGCGGAGATACCCGTATCGACGACGGATACTTTGACACCTTTCCCAGTGAACCCACTTTGCCAAGCGGAAGGAGCTTGAAGTTTAGGGATTCCCCAATCCTGGCTTTGGTTCTCGATATGTACCGTTTGATCGACTTCCACGTGTGCGACATGCGGGTTATTCTTCAGTCCGTTCAAGGCAGCTTTCGGAACTTCAAGTGCTGCTGCAGGAATATTCGAATACTGTTGTTTAACTTCCATGCCTTCAATCGAGAGCGGAATTTTCTTTGCCGATTCTTTGAAGACGACGAGAACGGGTTCTTTCTCTTTGTTCGGGGCGGCTTCCGCGCCTCCTGGGACGGTTGATAAGACGAGCAATGATGCAAGGACGGTGCTACAGATTTTCTTCAACTTGTTTCCTCCTTTAAGGTAGTAGGCAAGATGACAGGATGTCGTACTGACGTGTTCATAGAGTAACAAGTATTTCCAACGGATAGAATATGTCGATGGCATTAAAAATCTGAATATTTAGATAAGGATACAGGGGATTCAGATACAAGACTTTTGACTCAAGAGGACGTAACGGTAACAGAAAATCGGTGATGCGGTGCATGAAAAAAAGCGAATCGACCCGTCAGGTCCATTCGCAATTGTTTACTTGATGACTTTATGTTTCCAAAGAATTCCGGACTTCAACAAGCGGGCGACTTTGCCGGTGAGTGATTGTTTCCCCATGAACACCCCGAAGCCTGCTTTCTTACCGAGGGAACCGAGCGTCCCTTTCAATTTGATGTCTGGTAACTCTGGATAGGCAAGTCCTTTCCATTTACAGAGGAGCACTTGAACGATTTGTTCCGCCTGAGCTTCGGCGAGCTGTCCGGACGGTGCGTATGGCAAGCTTGCATTGTCTCCGACGACAAATACGTCCGGTAAGCCTGGTACGAAATGATGTTCCGTCAGTTTGACACGTCCGCCTCCATCAAGCTCCCATCCTTGATTGCGTACGACAGCGACCGGTTGAATACCGGCTGTCCATACGGTTAAGTCGGAAGGGAACAAATCTTCATGGTTCCATAAGCCATCGGCATCGACGCGTGTAATGTTGGCGTTGTTGATGACTTCGACCCCATGCTCTTCGAACCAAGATTGGACATACATGGAGACACGATTGGATAAGAACGATAGCACCGAAGGTCCACGGTCAAACAAGCGAACCGTCAAATCAGGACGACTCTCGCGTAGTTCGCTTGCGAGTTCGACGCCGGATAATCCGGCTCCAACGACTGAAACGACCGAGCCAGGTCGTAACCCGTTGATCGCTTGCTGTGTTTTTCGTGATTCTTCAAGTGTTTGAATACTGTACGTGAACTCTGCTGCCCCCTGGACGTTGTGATACTTGTCTTCACAGCCTAATCCGATGACGAGGTCATCATACGGTACTTTTTCTCCACTCGCGAGAAGAACCATCCTGTCTTCCGTATCGATATCCGTGACTTGTCCGTATATGTAGTCAATTTCTTCCGGAAAATCGATGCGAATATCGCGGTCCGAGACTGTTCCTGCAGCGAGCGCATAATACTCTGTTTTTAATCCATGATAAGGTAAGCGATCGACGAGCGTGACCGATACGTCCTTCAACTGATGTCCAAGAACTCTTTCGATGACACGCATACCCCCGTAACCGCCCCCTAAGACGACTAATTTGCGCATAATAATCCCCCTTTGTTACTCTTCAACTGTATCATGTTATAATCTGCCGTAGAAGAACCATTTTCCGATAATTCACGTAAAGAAAGACGGTGACATATATGATGAATCCAATCATCGAATTTTGCGCCTCGAATTTAGCGATGGGCTCACAAGTGGCCCGAGCGAAATTAGAGTCTGACCCTGATCTCGATGTGGTCGAATACGGCTGTACAGGCTACTGTGGCGTCTGTTCCCTCGACCTCTTTTGCCTCGTCGACGGGGAAGTCGTGACCGGTGAAACGCCGGATGAGTTGGTGACGAAGGTGTATGAAAAAATAGAAGAGATGGCATGGTAAAAAGTTTGAGGGATGACCTCAAACTTTTTTATTTCACCCGTTGCATTTTAAAAAGAGGGATGTTATATTCTAAGAGGTTCGAATGTAGGTTGTCTGACGTTTAACAACGAGAAAAAGAAAGCGTTTCAAACGGTAGGGCACATCTCTTTTCGGGTATGACACATATAATAGCTTTGTTTAATATGAAAGGAGCACAACATCAATGAAAATCATGAGTGTGGTTGGTATTTTGGCACTAATTGCAATCGCTTACATCTTCTCTACCAACCGTAAAGCCATCAAATGGCGCACGGTCTTGGCAGCGTTCGCTGTTCAATTTACGTTTGCTTTCCTTGTCCTGTATACGTCTTGGGGACGCAAAGCACTTGAAGTACTTTCTGAAGGCGTTCAAGCTGTCTTGAATACAGCGAATGCTGGGATCAGTTTTGTTTTCGGTACGGCAGTAGGGGGAGACAACTTTGTCTTCGCTTTCCAAATCTTGACGATTATTATTTTCATGTCATCATTAATCGCGTTACTTTACTACCTTGGCGTCATGCAGTGGGTCATCCGTATCCTCGGTACGGCACTCGCGAAAGCATTAGGAACGTCACGTAAAGAGTCACTTTCGGCTACAGCAAACATCTTCGTTGGTCAAACGGAAGCACCGCTTGTCATCAAGCCTTACCTTCCTACGATGACACAGTCTGAGCTCTTTGCAGTCATGGTCGGTGGTCTTGCATCGGTTGCTGGTTCTGTACTTGCTGGATACGCAGCACTTGGCGTACCACTCGAGTACTTGCTCGCAGCGAGCTTCATGGCAGCGCCAGCAGGTCTCTTGTTCGCGAAAATCATCGTTCCTGAATCAGAAGAAGTCGATGACAACATTGAGATTGCTGAAGATGAAGAGAATAAAGCGGCAAACTTTGTCGATGCAGCGGCACGTGGTGCGTCTGACGGTCTCTTCCTCGCATTGAACGTCGGTGCGATGCTTCTTGCATTCGTGTCATTGATCGCCCTTGTCAACTTGATTTTAGGTGGAATTGGCGGATGGTTCGGCTTTGACGGATTGTCACTTCAATTGATTCTCGGTTATGTGTTCGCACCACTCGCGTTTGTCATCGGTGTACCGTGGGCAGATGCTGTACAGTTCGGTAGCTTCCTCGGTCAAAAACTAGTCTTGAACGAATTCGTTGCATTCTCTGAGTTTGCACCAATCATCGGTTCTGGAGAATTGTCAGCGCGTACAGAGGCGATGACTGCATTCGCACTTTGTGGTTTTGCTAACATCTCATCACTCGCGATTCTTCTCGGTGGTCTTGGTGGTATGGCACCAAACCGTCGTGGTGACATCGCACGTATGGGTGTCCTCGCGATTCTCGCAGGTACGCTTGCAAACTTGATGTCAGCTACTTTGGCTGGACTTCTTCTCTAATTAGTATAACAAAACGCGATCACTTCGGTGGTCGCGTTTTTTAGTATAGGGATGATGTATACAATTTGACGTTCGGCCATTGAGCTGGCCAATTTTTTTGAGCCATTCGTTTCAAGTAGATTGGATGTTTTGAGGTGCTTGTTTCAAAATATGGTGTAGGTCTAGCTTGTAGTGTGAGAAGGTCTTGAACGCCATAGGGTGCTGAGAGAATGAGCTCACCGTCTACATTGAGACGTACCCCGATTGCGGTCACCGTCTCGGGGAAGTGCGCTAGCGCATCGACCGATGACGTATATGGTGGCAAATGGTTCACATGATGCATCCTCGCTTGGTTTTTTACAGACCAAGGTACGCTCGGGTCGAGTTGATTCAACACCTGTTCTAATTCTTTTTCGATGGATTCTTCTGACTAAGTAGGGTCGAAATAAATCACATCGACGTCGTCCGTTTGGGTCGGTGCATCGTATCCATGATGATGGTCCCATATTTTTGCGCGAATATAGCCCGCGCAAATCCACCAGTCGGGCAGATGAAGGGTAGCAACGGTGCGAAGAAGGTTCATAAGTTTTGCATCTTGTTGTAAGAAATCAATCAAATCCTGCTCGTGTTTCATCAATCAAACTCCTCCTGATCAATCAGATTGAAAAAAAGCACCTAGGCAACGCCTAAGTGCTCGTATATCGATTATGCTTGAAGTTGTACGCGCTGACGTTCGATCCACGGCTTCAATTTCAAGAAGAGTGGAACGAAGAGTGCGCTGATCAAGATCGCTTTAATCAAGTTGAACGGTAAGATCCCGTAAAGGACGAGGTCCGTCTTCACGGCCGGATCGGCCATGTCTGCCATTCCGAAGAAGAAGGCATAGGCTGGCAAGATGACGAGATAGTTTAAAATGGCGAGGCTGAGTGCCATCGTGATTGTACCGGCGAGTAGTCCAGAAGCGAGTGCTTTGTTCGTCTTCCGTTTGTGGTAGAACCATGCGACCGGGTACATGAATGCGACACCTGCGAAGAAGTTTGCGACCTCTCCGACCGGGACACCGCCACCGTTAAAGACATAGTACAAGACGTTTTTCAATCCGACGACCACGACACCTGCGAGTGGAGAAAAGACGATCCCAGCAATGAGTGCAGGAATGTCACTGAAATCCACTTTGAGGAATGGCGGTAAAAATGGGAGCGGGAAGTTGAATAGCATGAGTACGAACGAAATCGTCCCGAGCATCGCCAAAGTCACCATAGTTGTCAATCGTTTGTTGCGCGTAGTTTTCATCAGAATCTCTCCTTTAGGTCGCTCCTCGATGAATGGCACCCGTCGCATATAAAAACCCGATTGCAATGAAGACAATCGGGAGAGTTTACGCGCATACGAAATAGATGTTTTCCGAGGTGGAAAAGTCCACGTCAAAGAAAACATCCGGATATCGGTCGGATGCCGCCATCTTCTCCCATCCAGACTGTACTGTCGGCTTTCGAATCTCACGAAATCAGCAAGCAACGCCTTGCTCGCTCACGGGCTGAGAAGAATAAATTCTTCAATACCGCCGGTCGGGAATTTCACCCTGCCCCGAAGATGGAACGATTTAATTTTTTTTGTTACAGTTTAGTTATACAAGATAATGCACAAAACTACAAGTCAATTGACTTGAATTGAAGATAAAATGAGGAGGAGTTCAGATGATTCATTTGACAGAATCAGCAGCACTTCAAGTACAAGAGATGATGAAACAGACCGAACGCCCGGATGCACAATATTTGCGAGTAAAGGTCCAAGGTGGCGGATGTACAGGACTTTCATATGGAATGGGCTTTGATGAGGAAAAGACGGATAAAGATATTCAATTCGACCATCACGGCGTCCGCGTCATCGTCGCAGAAGTCGATCACGGGGTCGTCGATGGGCTCGAGATTGACTACAAGCAATCGATGCTCGGTGGAGGATTCACGATTAAAAACCCGAATGCCATCGCCACGTGTGGCTGCGGTTCGAGTTTCCGTACGGCAACGAACGCCGGTACACCAGGAGAATGTTAATTATTTTAGACTATGGAGCGCCATAGTCTTTTTTTGTGCGATTCGACCAGTTACGGAACGTCGGGGAAAGGGAATGTAGGGAAGAGAATCGTATTGAAGGGGGCTAGGGTGATGAGGAAAGTATTGATTTTTGGAGGATCGCGCTATTTCGGGAAACGACTTGCCTTGCGACTCGCGGAGGCGGGGGACGATGTGACGATTGTGACAAGAGGCCAACTACAAGTACCAGAAGACGAAGGGATACGGTCCATTAAAGGAGACCGACAATCGGTCGCGACGATGAAAGACTTGGCACGAGAACGGTATGACCTCGTCTACGACAATATTTGCTTTACCCCGTATCAGGCAAAAATCGCCTCGGATGCGTTCATGGACAAAGTCGGAAAGTATGTCCTGACGTCTACAATGTCGGTATACGCGCCGGGACCTGATTTAAAAGAGAGTGACTTTAATCCGCTCCATTATGAATATCATCTAGAAGCCGAGCATGACTACGGACAAGGGAAGCGAGAGGCAGAGTCGTTCTTCTTCCACCGGGCTTCGTTCCCAGTTGCGACCGTACGCTTACCGATTGTCCTCGGACCAGATGATTATACAGATCGACTCAAGTTTTATGTGGACGCGATTCGCAACGAGGAACCGATTGTGTTGCATCGTCCAGAAGCGAAAATGGGCTTCATCTCGAGCGCGGAAGCAGCAGCATTTTTAGAATGGGTGGGACGTGCGAACGTGACTGGACCCTTCAACGCTGCGAGTGACGGTCTCATCTCCATGGGTGCTTTAATGGAGCGAATCGGGCAACATGTCGGAAAACCTGTCCATATCATAAAAGATGGGGAGTCGTCCCCATATGATTCGGACGTCGACTATTACATGTCGATTGCTGAAGCGAAAAAGGCGGGCTTCGTGTTCACGCAACTCGATGACTGGATTGACCGGGTCATCATTCAAACGATGCGGAAATGAAAAAATCCTCTGTGGACACAGTCCACAGAGGATTAATCATTATTTCCCGGCAAATACAGATGTCGAGTGTTGCGGGTGACGGGCAGTCGGATCCACAAGTTGCTTCACTTGGTTGATGGCAATCGGTGCTTCACCGAAACCTGTTGCGATCAGCTTCACTTTTCCTTCATATGTGGCGATATCACCGCAAGCAAAGATCCCGGCAACTGTTGTTTCCATGCGTGAGTCGACACGGATTGTGTTCTTCTCAAATTCCATTCCCCAATTCTTGATTGGACCAAGAGATGACACGAATCCGTAGTTACAAATCAAATCATCAATCTCAACGATTTTTGACTCGCCGTCTTTATCCGTCAATTCAACAGATTCGATGTGTGTCTCACCTGAGAGTGACTCGATGTTGTACGGCGTAAGGACATTAATCGTCGATGCCTTCATTTGTTCGACCGTGTGTTCGTGAGCACGGAAACGGTCACGGCGGTGAACGATGTGTACTTCTTTTGCGATGCCTTCGAGCATGAGTGCCCAGTCGACAGCAGAGTCGCCACCACCGGCAATCATGACGCGGCGATCACGGAATTTCTCCATGTTATCGACAAAGTAATGAAGGTTTGCGTAATCTTCGCAACCGTCAAGACCGAGTGGACGAGCCGAGAAGGCACCGTTTCCGGCAGTGATAATGACCGCTTTCGTATGGTACTCTTCTTTATTCGTCGTCAAAACGAACGTGCCGTCCTCGAGACGTTCCACCGTTTCAACGGTTTCGCCGAGGCGGTAGTCTTGCTCGAATTGATCAGCCTGTGCTTTTAATTGATCAATCAAATCCTGTGCTTTCACTTTCGGGAAACCAGCGATATCATAAATATATTTTTCAGGATAGAGCGTTGACAATTGACCGCCGAGTTGCGGTAAACTTTCAATCAACGTCGTATCGAGTTGGCGCATGCCTGCGTAAAATGCGGTGAACAATCCAACCGGACCTCCACCGATGATGATTACATCTTTCGTCGTCTTCATCGAATTCCTCCTCAAAGCGTATACATTTATTATAGAGAGTTTATTGAATTAAATCCATTCAGTACAAACATGCAACACTTTCAAAAAAAATTCAAGAAGATAAGCTTTTTCATTGAGAATTCAAATTAAAGAGCGTACAATGAAACAGAAGCAATTGTGAACAGATGTTGAACAAGAATGGGCTTTATTGTGAACATCTATGTGAAGAAACACACAACATAGTTGTTCAAAAAAACAAAACTTTAAACAAGGTGGAAATGAACATGAAACGACCTAACATTGTTATTCTTGGCGCGGGCTTTGGCGGACTCATCACAGCCGTCAACCTTCAAAAGACACTCGCTGCAGGTGACGCGAACATCACGCTCATCAACAAGCATGATTATCACTACCAAACAACTTGGCTTCACGAACCAGCTGCTGGAACGATGAACCCAGACCAAGCACGCATTTACATTAACGACATTGTGAACCCGTCACGTGTGAAACTTGTCAAAGGGATCGTCGATCGCGTCGATACTGCTGCGAAACAAGTCACGCTTGAAGATGGTTCTGTCGTCGAATACGACTACGTTGTCATCGGCCTCGGCGGTGTACCGGAAACATTCGGTATCCCAGGCTTGAAAGAAAACGCCATGACAATCAGCTCATTGAACAGCGTTCGTAAAATTAAAGAGCACATCGAGTATTCATTCGCTCAATATAAAACAAACGGTTCTTCTGACAGCTCGTTCGTAACAATCGTTGTCGGTGGTGCTGGATTCACAGGAATCGAATTCCTCGGTGAAATCGTCAACCGAATCCCAGAGCTTTGCAAACAATATGACGTACCACGCGAAGCTGTTCGCATCGTCAATATTGAAGCAGCGCCAACGGTTCTTCCAGGTTTCGACCCAGAACTCACAACGTACGCACAGAAATGGTTGGAGCGTAACGGTGTCGAGATGAAACTCGGTAACGGAATCAAAGGTGTTGAGCCAGGTGTCGTTACGTTTGGTCCACTTCAAGGTGACACGACGGAGACGATTCATGCCAACACGATCATCTGGACAGGTGGCGTAAGTGGTAGCCCGATCATCGAAAAATCAGGATTTGAAGCGGTTCGTAACCGTGTCATAGTGGAAGCGGACAACCGTGCACCAGGTCACGACAACGTCTTCATTATCGGTGACTGCTCGGCAGTCATGGACCCTGCTTCGAACCGTCCATACCCACCGACGGCACAAATCGCAACACAACAAGCGCACAACGTTGCGAAAAACATCGCGGCACTCATCAATGGCAAATCGACTTCGAAGTTCACTTACGAGAGCAAAGGGACAGTCGCTTCGCTCGGTCATAACGATGGAATCGGAATCGTCATGGGTAAAAAAATCTTCGGTCGAAACGCTTCATTTATGAAGAAAGTGATCGACAACAAACACTTCATCGAATTGAAAAAATACGGACTCGTCCTCAAAAAAGGAAAGTTCTAATTTTCGATTAACGTACGGCTCGTTCTGATTCAGAACGAGCTGTTTTCTTTCGAAATTGTCATAGGAAGTTCTTTGACCACGTCGGTCGAAATTTTGTATAATGGAGAGCGGACAAGGGGGGCATCACATGCATATTATCCAAGCAGTCATTGGGGCCGTTTTATATATGACGATTTTTTTCAGTATCGGCTTCATCTTGAATATGTTACTTAAAAAGACATGGACACTCGTGTTCATTTATCCAATTTTTGTCATCATGATGATTGATAATGTCAAACTTTCGAGTTACGTGACCGAGACGTCAACTGCACTCACGGGAATCTATGAAGGACTCGTCGGATTGCAACTTCTCGATTTGTTCATGCTCGGTTTCGGGTTGCTCGGAGCAATCTTGGCTGGCGTGACGATTCGTTTCTTACGGAAGAGCGGTTATTCAATGTTTTAAATGGCGACAGAAATGTTCGCCTTTTTTGTTTTGTCCCTACTTTTTTAGGGCATGAACCGATATACTAGATAGCGAAACGATTTTTAGTAAGGGATGCGATGCGAATGACATTACCGATGTATACGATCAAAAAAGTGTTGAATAATAGCGTTGTCATTTGTCAACATGATACGGATCCGGAAGTCATTCTACTCGGGAAGGGGATTGGCTTTGGCAAAAAACCAGGCGACCTCGTCGACCCGGCCAGCGTCCCGGAGAAAGTGTATCAACTGACAGATAAAGAAGAACAGTCGCAGTATCAAGAGCTCGTCAAACATGTCGATGAGGATTTTATTGCGTTCATGCAAGAGATCGTCGGCTTCATCGAGACGAGTACGGGTAAAAAAGTCGATGAGCACATTCATATCGGCTTGACCGACCATTTGTTCTTCACGATGAAACGAATCGAGCAAGGGATGGAAGTGACGAATCCGTTTTTACTTGAGACAGAATCACTTTATCCAAACGAATTTGCGCTCGCGGAACGAATCGTCGATATGTTCCATGAACGATTGAACGTACTCCTACCGGATGCGGAGACTGGATTCATTGCCCTCCATATTCACTCGGCGACGACGTTCAAAAATGTTCTGGAAGTGAATCGTCATAACCAAATCATCGGCCAAATCGTCCAGACGATTGAGAGTCGTTTGAACGTAAAAATGGACCGAACTTCACTCGATTATAAGCGCTTACTTCGGCACTTACGGTACGCCGTTGAGCGGGTTGCGACGGGTGAGATGGTCGAGGCACCACAAAAAATTGAAAAGGTGTTGCGCGACGAATATCCGCTATGCTATAGTACTGCTTGGGAGCTGATGGGCATCATGGAACGCGAATTAAAGCGTCCCGTCCCACGAGGTGAAGCGACATATTTGACGATGCATCTCCAGCGCCTAACAAGTAGATAAATGATACCACGTGTCTTACGTGTTACTGATTCGATCAGGCATGAGTAAGGAGTGGAACGTTATGTGATTTCTCCATTGGGAGAGGTCTACGTTCTATCCTTATTCATGCCTTTTCTGTTTTTATAAACGTGATTTATGAAAACGTTTAGATACGTCGGTTGTCTGACATCTACACCGCTATCATATTGTTTATACGTACTTAAAAAAAGGAGGAAATGTTGATGTTTAAGCAGATCTTTGGTGTTCTTCAAAAAGTCGGTAAAGCACTTATGCTTCCTGTTGCGATCTTGCCGGCAGCCGGTCTTCTTCTTGCATTCGGTAACGCAATGCAAAACCCACAACTTACATCACGCGCCGATTGGTTAACAAACGACGGTATCGTGAAATTCGCTCAATTGATGGAGCAAGCGGGTGGAATCATCTTCTCGAACTTGGCGCTCTTGTTCGCAGTCGGTGTTGCCATCGGTTTAGCAGGTGACGGGGTTGCTGGACTTGCAGCAATCGTCGGATTCTTGATCATGAACAAAGTGATGGGTGTTTGGCTCGAACTCACACCTGAAGTGTTAGCTCAAGGTGACCCTGCTTACGCGAACGTACTCGGTATCCCAACACTCCAAACAGGGGTATTCGGAGGGATCATCATGGGTCTCATCGCCGCATGGGCCTATAACAAGTACTTCAATATTGAATTGCCACAGTTCCTTGGTTTCTTCGCTGGTAAACGTTTCGTTCCAATCGTAACAGCAGTTGCAGCAGTCGTTGCTGGTTTCGTCATGCTTTTGATCTGGCCACCAGTACAAGATGGTTTGAACGCATTCTCAAAAATCATGTTGGAAGAAAACCGTACATTCGCAGCGTTCGTCTTCGGTTTGATCGAACGTTCATTGATTCCATTCGGTCTTCACCACATCTTCTACTCACCGTTCTGGTTTGAATTCGGTTCATACACGGATGCAGCGGGTAACGTCGTTCGTGGTGACCAAGCGATCTTCTTCGCACAAATTCGTGACGGTGCTGAATTGACGGCAGGTACGTTCATGACTGGTAAATTCCCGTTCATGATGTTCGGTCTTCCTGCAGCAGCACTCGCAATGTACCATGAAGCACGTCCTGAGCGTAAAGCGGTTGTCGGTGGTCTCTTGGCTTCTGCTGCCCTTACATCGTTCTTGACTGGTATCACAGAACCAATCGAGTTCTCATTCTTGTTCGTAGCACCGCTTCTCTTCGCAGTACACGCAGTATTCGCAGGTCTTTCGTTCATGACGATGCATATCTTGAACGTTAAGATCGGGATGACGTTCTCAGGTGGTTTGATCGACTTCTTGCTCTTCGGTGTTCTTCCAGGTCGTACGGCTTGGTGGCTCGTCATTCCAGTCGGTCTCGTGTTCGCGGTTGTTTACTACTTCGGATTCCGCTTCGTTATCCGTAAGTTCAACCTTAAAACACCAGGTCGTGAAGATGAGGTTGTTGAACAATCAACAGCTACTGGTTCAGAACTTGCACAAGATATCCTCGTTGGTCTTGGTGGCTCGCAAAACATCAAGCACCTCGATGCATGTATCACACGTCTTCGCGTCGAAGTAAAAGATAAGAACCAAGTCAACAAAGATGAGTTGAAACGCCTTGGCGCATCTGGTGTCCTTGAAGTTGGTAACAACATTCAAGCAATCTTCGGACCACGTTCGGATGCATTGAAATCAGAGATTCAAGCAGTTATCGCTTCAGGTAACGAAAAGAAAGCAAACTAATCATCATCTAGACCAATCCTACGGGGTTGGTCTTTTTCTTTTATATGAAACGGTTTCATCCAAACGTTAGAGGGAAAAAGTAAGTATTCTGACAAAGGAGGGAACCATGATGTGGAAGAAAGTGTTTGGCGTTTTACAACGGGTCGGGAAAGCACTCATGCTTCCGGTTGCGATCTTACCGGCAGCCGGTCTTCTCTTGGCGTTTGGTACCGCATTCCAAAACCCGGACCTTGTTGAATTGCTCCCGTTTCTGGCAAATGACTCACTTGTCCTGATTTGGCAAGTCATGACAGATGCCGGGGACATCGTCTTCGCAAACTTAGGGTTACTGTTTGCCGTCGGGGTCGCGATTGGCCTGGCGAACGGGGATGGGGTTGCTGGTCTAGCAGCCATTGTCGGTTATTTGATTATGAACAAAGTTATTAGCACGTGGAACGGGATTACCGCGGAAATCGCTCAAGGCGACCCGCAGTATGCGTCTGTTCTCGGTATCCCGACACTCCAAATGGGGGTATTCGGGGGTATCATCGCAGGTCTTGTTGCAGCTTATGCGTACAACAAGTATTTCAACATCAAGTTGCCAGATTTCTTAGGATTTTTTGCCGGGAAGCGGTTCGTCCCGATTGCGACGGCCGCATTCAGTTTGATTATCGGGATTGCGCTCGCGTATATATGGCCACCGATCGGGAATGCGATCAATACGTTCTCAAGTACGGTCATCGAGGCAAACGTTGCCTTATCAGCATTCATCTTTGGATTGGTAGAACGTTCCTTGATTCCGTTCGGTCTTCACCATATTTGGTATTCTCCGTTCTGGTTCCAATTCGGGGAATATACGAACCAAGCTGGTGATCTCGTACAAGGTGACCAACGGATCTTCTTCGCGCAACTACGTGACGGCGTCGAGTTCACAGCTGGTACGTACATGACCGGGAAATTCCCGTTCATGATGTTCGGGTTACCTGCTGCCTGTCTCGCCATGTTCCACACGGTTCCGAAAGAACGTCGGAAAGACGTCGAAGGTCTCTATTTCTCAGCTGCCCTCACGTCATTCTTAACAGGTATCACAGAACCAGTCGAGTTCTCATTCGTCTTCGTTGCACCACTTCTCTTTGGAATTCACGCTGTCTTTGCAGGTCTCTCCTTCATGACGATGCATCTACTGAACGTCAAGATCGGGATGACATTCTCTGGCGGTCTCATTGACTATCTTCTCTTCGGAGTCTTGCCGAACCGAACCGCCTGGTGGCTCGTCATTCCGGTCGGACTCGTCTTTGCGGTCATCTATTACTTCGGATTCCGTTTCGCCATTACGAAGTTTGACCTGAAAATCCCTGGACGTGACGTTCAGACCGGCGCGAAAGGGGACAAAGCCGGTATTGGGGACGACTTGCCATATGAAGTGCTCGTCGGACTCGGTGGTCCTGAAAACATTAAACATTTAGATGCCTGTATCACGCGACTTCGTGTTACGGTCAATGACGTCAAACAAGTCGACAAAGACCTCCTGAAAACACTTGGTGCTGCTGGTGTCCTTGAAGTAGGGGATAACATTCAGGCCATCTTTGGACCGAAGTCGGATACGCTCAAATCACAAATCGCGACCATCATCGAAGGTGGCGAGTATAAACCGAAAGAAAAAGTTGAAAAAGCGGTGATTACACCGGAAGCGGCTGAACAAGCTGATCATCGCTTCCTCGCTCCGATGTCGGGTGTATTGTTGTCACTCGATGATGTGCCAGATCAAGTCTTCTCTGGTCGGATGATGGGAGAAGGATTTGCGATTGAACCAAGTTCGGGTCAGGTCGTTTCGCCGGTGACGGGTCAAATCACGACATTCTTCCCAACGAAACATGCGATCGGTATCTTGGCTGACGATGGACGTGAACTACTGATTCATGTTGGTCTCGATACGGTCAATTTGAAAGGGGAAGGATTTACTGCGAAAGTAGAAGAAGGTGCTCGAGTCGAAGCGGGAGACGTACTTCTCGAAGTCGATCTCAATGCGATTCGAGATAAAGTACCTTCACTCATCACACCGATCATTTGGACGAACGGAGACGGAAAAGTCGTCGTCGTACCGTTCGGTGAGACGGTCGTCGCAGGTGAAGCGCTCGACTTTAGAGCCGATGACAGAGGTCCAGAGTAACCAAGTTTCACACGCCGCTCCAGTAATGGAGCGGCTCTTTTTGTATAGTTACTTCAATGTGCCTTATTCCGAAAAGTGAGAATCCCTTTTATAGTGAAGAAGAATTCTCACGAAAGAAGGGGTACAAATGAAACAATCTGTAGAGTTGAATCACGGTCAGAAAGCCATTCCTACCACCGGACTTGGCGTCTTCAAAGTAGAGGACGGGGATACGGTCATCGATGCTGTCGTGGAAGCGATTCGTCAAGGATACCGCCACATCGATACGGCAGCTGTTTATGAGAACGAGGAAGGTGTCGGAATCGGAATTCGAAAAGGAATGGAGATGGCGAATATTTCCCGGGATGATTTGTTCATCACCTCAAAACTTTGGAATGCCGATCAAGGGTATGAATCAGCCATCGCTGCGTATGAAGCTTCACTCGAACGCCTCGGCTTAGAACAATTGGATTTGTATTTGATTCATTGGCCGGTGGAAGACAAAATTGTTGACTCTTTTCGCGCCCTTGAACAATTGTATCGCGAAGGACGTGTCGGAGCGGTCGGAGTGAGCAACTTCCAGATTCATCACCTTGAGACATTGGCTGCAAATAGTGAACTCGTTCCAGCCGTGAATCAAGTCGAGCGGCATCCGTTGCTTCGACAAACGGAATTAGCATCGTATATGACTGAGCACGGCATTGTACCGGTTGCTTGGGCACCGCTCATGCAAGGTGGATTGTTCGAAGAGCCGACGTTAGTTAAAATCGCGAAAGAAGTGGAGCGTTCTGTCGCTCAAGTGATATTGCGTTGGCACCTTCAGACAGGATGGGTCATCATTCCGAAATCGGTCAAAGCGCATCGCATCGAAGAAAACTTCAGCTTGCTTGATTTTGTATTGAACGAAGATCAAATGGAACGAATTGATGCACTCGACCAGCATAAACGTGTCGGTCCAGACCCAGACGACTTCGATTTTTAAATAGGTATGTAAAAAAGTCCTTCTCTCGCTCGAGAGAAGGACTTTTGGTGTTATTTTTTGATGTCAAACTTTTCGCTAAGGAAGTTCACGACTTCTTCAGCTGTGTCCATGTTGAGGACTTCGTTGACGATCGATTCTGTTTCTGTCTTCGTCAAGCGCTTCACGAGGCTACGTGCACGGAGGACGCTTGAAGCTGACATCGAGAATTCATCGAGTCCAAGACCGAGAAGGATTGGAATCGCGAGCTCTTCTCCAGCCATCTCTCCACACATACCGACCCATTTGCCAGCTTTGTGTGCTTCTGTGATGACGTTATGGAGAAGGTTCAAGATGGCAGGGTTGAACGGTTGGTACAAGTAAGATACTTTTTCGTTCATGCGGTCAGCCGCCATCGTGTATTGAATCAAGTCGTTTGTACCGACTGAGAAGAAGTCGACTTCTTTTGCGAATTGTTTAGCCATGACAGCTGTTGATGGAATTTCAACCATCATCCCTGTTTCGTATTGACCGACTTCGATTCCTTCTTCTTTCAACTTCGCTTCTTCTTCAAGAAGAATAGCTTTCGCTGCGCGGAACTCCTCAAGTGTCGCAATCATTGGGAACATGATCGCGAGGTTACCGTGAGCTGATGCGCGGAGAAGGGCACGAAGTTGTGTGCGGAACAAATCTGTTTCCTCGAGGCAAAGGCGAATCGCACGATAGCCGAGGAACGGGTTCATCTCTTTCGGGAGGTCGAGGTAAGACAATTCTTTGTCGCCACCGATATCGAGTGTACGGATGACAACTTGCTTGCCTTCCATACCTTCAAGAACCGTTTTGTATGCTGTGTACTGCTCTTCTTCTGTCGGGAATGTTTCAGAGTCCATGTACAAGAACTCTGTACGATAAAGACCGATTGCATCTGAACCGTTTTTCAAGACGCCTTCTAAGTCGTTTGGCGTTCCGATGTTCGCTGCAAGCTTCACTTTATGACCGTCAGCAGTGACAGACTCTTCGTTGACGAGTTGCTTCAACTCTTCTTTGTAAGCTTCGAAATCAGCACGTTTGCCTTCGTACTCTTTGACGAGGTCTTCAGAAGGGTTGACGAACACGTCACCTTCCGTACCGTCGATGATGACGAGGTCACCGTTTTTGATTTCTTCAAGGGCCACTTTCGTACCAACGACCGCTGGAATTTCGAGTGAACGTGACATGATGGCAGAGTGTGATGTACGTCCACCGATGTTTGTCGCGAACCCTTTGACGTATTTACGGTTGAGTTGTGCCGTGTCTGAAGGCGTCAAGTCTTCAGCGATGATGATCACTTCTTCTGAGATCGATGCAGGTGTCACGAATGTCACCCCAAGAATGTGTGCCAAAACACGTTTTGTCACGTCACGAACGTCAGCTGCACGTTCGCGCATGTATTCGTTGTCCATCGATTCGAAAATCATGATCATTGTCTGTGCGACTTCATCAAGTGCTTTCGCAGCGTTCATGTTTTCGCTTTCAATTTTATCGTTCACTTGCGAAACGATTTCTGGGTCCTCAACGATTAAAAGGTGAGCTGAGAAAATCTCGGCTTTGTCTGGACCAAGTTCACGAAGCGTGTGCTCGCGGATTTCTTCAAGCTCCGTTTTAGATTGTGCGATTGCATCTTGGAAACGTGCCTTTTCTGCAGCGACATCTTCAATCTTGTGTGTTGGGATATCGAATGAAGGTGTCTCCATGACGAATGCTTTTGCAACTGCAATCCCTGCAGATGCACCAATACCTTTAATGTGTGACATAAGCGTAGTCCCTCTTTTCAAAGAAATAGTGTACTTTCCTGCCTCGTTACTTCATACCCGAAAAGAAAAAAGAATTAACGAGAACGAAGAAAGTTAAAGTAGCAACGGTCTACGACTAGGGGAAGCCTCGACCAGTCAAATTGGCCTCACTTCATGATGAAGAGAAGCCCGATTGCGTACTTTCTTATCCTATCATAAAATAAAACAACGTCACAACGAGGAGATAGCCCACGAATTCGAAGATTTCTTGACTCTTACGCATACTATTTCATTATTTTGGAGAAGTTCGCTATGCTTACCATATATAAAGAAGGGAAGTGGCAAGATGTATCAAATTGCTCAATTAAATTGGACAGATTCATATGACACGATGATTGTTGGAATCGGTGCGGCCGATTCAATCGACGAAGGGCTCGACACATTGTTCGGTGGACGAGTGAAAGCACTCATTCAATCAGGAGACCTTTCGACGAAAACAGGAGAAGTGACGTTATTGCCGACGTTCGCCGGGGAAACGGCACGCGTCTTGTTTGTCGGACTTGGACAACGAAACGACATCACGACAGAGAATGTACGGAACTGGTTCGGGAAAGTGGCGAAGCTCGTCCACGCGCGTGGATTGAAGGACGTTGCAGTCGCACTCGACACGTTTACAAACGACGCGGCTCGCATTTTCGCAGAAGCATTTGAAATGGCGACGTATGCTCATCCTACATACAAGTCAGAGCCGAAACAAACGGTCGAAGAGCCAAACATCACACTTCTTGGGGATGTGTCACAAGAAGACATCGATGCAGGTGTCGCTTATGGGAAAGGGGTCAATGTCGCCCGAACGTTGACGATGATGCCGGCTAATATTTTGACAGCAGAGACGTTGGCGGATTATGCGGTAGAATTAGCGAAACGCCATGATTTCAAATACCGAGTGTTAGAAAAAGAAGAAATGGAAGGGCTCGGAATGGGTGCACTCCTCGCCGTAAACCAAGGCTCGACGATCCCGCCGAAATTGATCGTGTTGGAATATCGTGGTGCAGAGGAAGAAGCTCCGATTGCGGTTGTCGGAAAAGGCGTCACGTTCGATACAGGTGGCTATTCAATCAAGCCGAAAGACGGCATCGTCGGAATGAAAGGCGATATGGGTGGTGCGGCTACTGTCCTTGGACTATTCGAGACACTCGGACGCACACGACCGAATAAAAACGTCATCGGAATCATCGGTGCAACAGACAACATGATTTCAGGCGATGCCTTCAAGCCGGATGATGTCATCACGGCGATGAACGGCAAAACGATCGAAGTACTCAACACAGATGCGGAAGGGCGCCTCGTTCTAGCGGATGCTGTTACGTTCGCGAAAACGTATGAGCCAACAGCAATCATCGATGTGGCTACACTTACAGGTGGTGTACTCGTCGCGCTCGGTACGGACGTGACGGGCTGTCTGACGAACGATGATACCCTCTATCGCTCACTCGAAGAAGCGAGTCGCGAGACGAATGAGCTCGTTTGGCAAATGCCATACTTTGATGTGTTCATCGACAAAGTGAGAAAATCAGAAGTAGCCGACTTGAACAACTCCCCAGGTCGTTTCGGGCATATGATTTTCGGTGGAGCATTTGTCGGCGAGTTTGTCGGCGATACACCGTGGCTTCACCTCGATATCGCAGGAACGAGCGAACGTGCGGCAGCGAACGACCTCGGCCCGAAAGGCCCGACTGGTGTCATGGTCCGAACGCTTGCACGGATGATTGAAACGTGGGAGCGCTAAGAGCGCTCCTCTTGATCGGTTTGGCGATTCTGTGTGGCTTTGCGTATACGGTTTGGCCGAACCGGATCTGGTTAGGATGTACAGTATTTTTCGCCGTGTTCGGCGTGTTGATGATGTTACAGGAGGTACGACATGGTAGGAGTAGGAATTGACGGCGCACGCGGAGGCTGGGTGCGCATCACATACGATAGCATTTCCTTATGTTTGACGATTTCAGAAACGCTAGAGGAGTTGCTCATTGACGGCGCAATGCATTTCGTGGACATGCCAAAAGATTTAGGGACGGTCGACCATCCGAGTCGAGTGTGTGACGCGTGGATGCGGAGCCAACTCGTCGAGCGGAAATCGTCCGTCTTTACCCCGCCGATTCAAGAAGTGCTTCATGAAAAGACATACGAGGAAGCGAACAAACAAAGTCGAATGTTGATCGATAAAGGGCTTAGCAAACAGGCTTGGCATTTGGTTCCGCGTATCCGTGAGTTCCAGCAGGTGTTAGCGGAGGACGTTTATGAATCTCACCCAGAAGTATGCTTCTCGGTCATGATGGGGCATGAGGCAAGTCATTCGAAAAAGACAGTCGAAGGGCAGGATGAACGAATCGAGTTACTTCGAAAATACTCGAAAAGCACTCCGTGGAAATGGAAAATGTCGAACGTCCAAATCGATGACATTATTGATGCTTGCATCTTAGCAGTAGCCGCCTATGAAGCGGGGACGAGTGGTCTTTCGTTACACCCGGCTGAAGCGAATGAGCCGAAAGTAGCTGTACCTCAAATGAAAGAAGAGCGATGAAATGTTGATTTCATCGCTCTTTTGCTGTCGTAGCGGTCGGACCGACGACGAACCGCCACATATAGTGAAAGACTTTGGCGTTGTATAAAGCCTTCAGCAGAACGGCGAGTACGGGACCTAAGATGAAGCCGAATACACCGAATAGTTTTAGACCGACGAAAATCGAAATGAGTGCGGCAAGCGGATTCAACCCGATGTGGGAACCAACAATCTTCGGTTCAGCCAAGTTTCGTTGAACGATGACGATGATGTATAGGACAATCAATCCGATGGCGACGAACCAATCGCCCGATACTGCGGCATAGGCGGCCCACGGAATGAGTAGTGTACCGACACCTAAATAAGGTAAAAGGTCGAAGAACCCTGCGAGTAAAGCGAATGAGAGCGGATTGTCGACTCGGAGAATGAACATACCGACCAGTACGATTCCGAAGGTGATGGAAATGAGCGTCAGTTGTGCTCGAACGTAACCGAATAAAGCGGACTTCAGGTTGATCATGACTTCCTCGAACTCTTTAAAACCTTTGCGTTTATTCAGGCGATTTAGAGACGTCACGTATGAGGGCCAGTCTTTTGTAATAAAGAACCAGGCGAGCACAATGACGACGACAAGCAGCAGGACGAGTGGGAGTGCTGCCAACATGCCTTGTAGGACACTTGCCACACCACGGGATAAAACACCGATTGCGGCCGCGAGTTGGACACCGAGCTCTGTGATGCCGCCTTCTAATGAAGTCGTCTGTCCAGGATTCAATTGTTGATAGCTCTCGTACGCATCGTTGACGAGTGGTGCAATCTTTTCGTTGAACAAGCGCTGGACATATTCAGTGAACGTTTGGATTTGTTCAGGAAGTCGCTCCGCTGCGATTGTCGCATAATGAATCAATTGGATGATGACGATGGTGATGATGCCGACGACGATACTGAGGACGATTAACAACGAGATTAGTGTCCCGAGCGCACGCGGCATGTTGGTTTTTCGTTCGAAAAAATTGACGAGTGGAACGGTCAAGAGAGATAAGAGTAGGGCAAACACGAAAGGATACGTATATTCGAAGAGGATGTTCAGTACCCATGTAATCAAAAATAAGCCGATTACGACAAGTACGAACCGAAGCAGTTGCCAAAGTCTTACCGAAGACATGAAAAACCCACCCTTTCCGGACAGTTAGATTGAGCATAGTATATCATGTAGACGGTAAATAAAGCAGAAAGATAGGTGAATGAACATGAGAGAGATTCAACAAAAAATTGATACGATGATTCTTCATTTGGGAGGCTACTGGAGACCGTTATCGGGGCTGGCACGATTGTTAGAAGAAGTAGGAGAAGTGGGAGGAGCGATGCGGAGAGGAACAGCGGAGGAGTTAAAAGAAGAACTGCTCGATGTGCTCGTCATTTCCACGTGTCTCGCGAACCAGTATGCCATTTCACTTCAACAACCAGAAGCGAATGTAAGAGAAGTGACGAAAGAACAGTTATATTTTCAAATCGTAGAAGAGGCCGGAGAAGTGGCGAGGATATTGAATGCTTACGAAGGAGATAAAAAGCTGAAGCCGAATCGCCAAGGAGAGTCGTTACAGCTGCATATCGAGCAACTGCAACGTGCTGTGATTTCTTTAGGGGAACAGTGCAACTATCAATTGTTTGACTCATTGTATGCATTGATTGATGAAAAATCCACACGTGACTTCGGGCGTTTTGATCATACACCGGATCCGATTACGGAAGCTTCCGTCAGAACCTATGTCACGTATCAGTCTGGACGCTATTGGGGTGGAATTGATCCTAAACCTTTTGAGCGATTTGACCGATATATGGAGAGAGAGAAACATGTAGAACGTTTTTTGAAAATTGCTCATATTGAGGGGCTTGATGGATTTGTGATTCAACAATCAAAAGATGGTCTTTTATATGAAGATGCTTATGAATATCGGATTCCTGAAACCTTTCATATTGTAGAAGAAACTTACGAAAATCATCAATTCTTAGTCATTAAACCCCAACAATAAAAACATTTACCTTTTTATCAAAAACATTCATCTTTTTTTCAAATATTTACTTTTTTTAAAAAAGCATTATGCTAATATGAAGTTGTTGTTAGTAGGAAATGCCGCTAGAAGAAAGGAATATTTTGGATGAAAATGAAGCTTGTAAAAATCGCACTCATCTTAACGGTTCTCTTATTTGGAATGCAACTTCCTTCAGTTGAAGCCGCAACGTACGATGGGGAGACGACTGTGAATTTGAATATTCGTTCAACACCAAGTTTGAGCGGGACAGTCGTCAAGACATTGCCGAAAGGCACGAAAGTGAAATACGGGACGTATAATCAGTCCTGGCATAAAGTGTATGTCGATAGTCGTACATATTATGCATCGGCTCAATACATCCGCAAACTTTCTTCTCCTTCGAGTTCGTTGACGACTCAGTCAGCAACTTCAACAGGTGTGACAACCGAAAACTTAAACATCCGTGTCACATCACATCGTGCAGCCAGCATTGTCACGACGTTGAAAAAAGGGACAGAAGTCAAGTATGCCGTTCATAACTCTTCATGGGCGAAAGTCTATTTGAACGGAAAGACATACTATGCTGCGAAGATGTACATTGCACCAAAACTGACAGATGCAACAGTGAACCGAACGGAAGGTTACGCAAACCGTGAAATGAAATTGTTTGCGATGCGGAGTCAAAGTTCGGTTGTGCAGAAGGTGTTACCGAAACATACAGTCGTCACTTCTAGCAAATACAACTCGAGCTGGTCGACCGTGTATATCGGGAGCGCGACATATTATACGCCGACAGCGTGGATTACGCCTGGATCGCTCAAGCCACAGATTGTCAAAGAAAATGGTTATGCAAACCGAGAATTAAAACTTTTCGTGATGCGAAGCCAAAGTTCTAGCGTAGCGAAAGTATTGCCAATCAATACTGCAGTCGTTTCAAGTAAGTACAATTCAAGTTGGTCGACCGTGTATATCGGGAATGCGACATATTATACACCGACAGCTTGGATCTCAACTTCTAAAACGGAAACACAACCACCTACAACAACGGAACCAAACGACGGATTGACTCAGGGATATGCTAACCGAAACGTCAACTTGTTCGGAAGAACGCATCAAAGTTCGCCAGTGCAACTTGTGCTTCCGAAATACACAGCTGTATCATACAAATCGTATAATGGAAGCTGGTCGACGGTTCACATCGGGTCGAAAGTCTACTACACGGCAAGCTCATGGTTGACTGCTGGGAAAGCTCCGGCTGAGCCTGAAGCGGCACCGAAAGGAACGGTATATATTAACACGCCAGGTGATGTGTTGAATGTTCGTTCTCAAGCGAGTCTTAACTCAAGCGTAGTAGGGAAACTCGATCATGGCACGGCTGTCGCTTATTATGGGACGGTAAATGGTTTCCACAAAATCAAATACAATGGAAAAGATGCTTACGTTTCTTCAGCTTTCGTCACAGCATCGAAACCGAGTGAATCTTCTGGAGCTGTCATCGTTCTTGATCCTGGACATGGCGGGAAAGACCCAGGGGCACTGAACGGTTCGCTCTATGAAAAGACGATTGTATTAGATGTATCACAACGTGTGGAAGCCTACCTTCGTTCGAAATACGGGTATACAGTTCGTCTGACACGTTCGACAGACGTTTACTTGACGCTTGATCAACGTGTCGCTGCAGCGAAGTCATTGCGTGGTGACTTGTTCGTCAGTATGCACGTCAACGCAGCAGGTTCATCAGCAGCAAAAGGATTGGAAACATTCTATTCGACACGTTCGGCTCACAGTGCACGTAGTAGCGTGTTGGCTACGAACATTCAAAGTAACCTAGTCGGGAAGATGAGTGGGATGTCAAACCGAGGTGTGAAGACGGCAAACTATTACGTCATCACGTATAATACGATGCCATCGGCTCTCGTTGAGCTCGGATTCATTTCTTCTCCAACGGATTTGACGTATCTTCGCAGTGACGCATCTCGCCAGCGTATGGCAGAGGGTGTTGCGGAAGGAATCGCTAAATACGTACAAACTTATCATTAATTCGAAAAACCTTAGACGAACGTGTCTAAGGTTTTTTGATGCATCAAAAAAAACCGAACCATATAAAAAACCGAACCATGTAAAGGTTCGGTTGAGAAGAATTTTACAAGTCGTCGAAACCGTTCGCGTCTGTCACTTTCGCATACGAACGCGATTTTTGTTCGAAGAAATCAGATTTTGTTGCGTTGAGCGAGTCGTCTGAGTATGCACGGATCCAAGGCATGACATCTTCGTCATATCCTTCGTACAAGTCGTTCAGACCGATTACACGTAAGCGTTTGTTTGCCAAGTATTTGACGTAGTCACGCATCTCACTGACGTCGAGTCCATCGAGGTCGCGAAGGACGTATTCACACCACTCGATCTCAAGGTCGACGGCCTCTGCCATCGTATCGTATACGAATTGGCTGAACTGTCCGTCCGCATCAATCTTTGGATTTTCAGTCAATACGGCACGGAGCAACTGGCTGATGAAGTAAGAATGTTGCATCTCGTCACGCTGAATATAACTGATCATCGTTGACGTCCCGACCATTTTTTGATGACGGGCCAAGTTATAGAAATAGGCGAAGCCAGAATAGAAGTTGATGCCTTCCAAAATGACCGAGGCTACAAGTGATTTTGCGAAATTCTCTGCGTTTGGCGTGTCGCGGAATTCTTCATATAAGTCCAGGATGAATTGGTTACGTTTCATGACCATCTCGTCGTCTTTCGCAATATCAAAGATGCGATTTTGTTCAGCGAGTGGGACAAGGCTTGATAAAACGTAACTATACGATTGATTGTGTACGACTTCCTGTTGCGCGATGACGGCAAGTACGGCGTGCACGGATGAGTCTGACGAGAACATTGACGACTCGAGGATATATCGTGTCTGGACAGAGTCGAGAATTGATAACAGCCCGATGATTCGCTTGAAGGCATCTTGTTCACGTTCAGTTAGTTGCGGCCACTGTTGCATGTCTTTCGACATCGAGATCTCATCTGGGATCCAAAAGTTTGAAAGCAATTGCTTATAAATCGTATAAAACTGAGGATATGCGATATCGTTCCAGTTCACGATTGAGCTTGTTTCGCCGCCGATGATGGCGGTTGCCCGGTTAGGATGTTTGGGCGACAATAATTTGATTTTCTGAATCGACATGATGCATGACTCCTTCTTCTACATTCTGAGCCATCCGTTCTGCCCAGTGCTGGACGTTGAACGGTTGGTTGCGAGGGGACTGCTCGATTTTAAGCAGTTCACCTGCGAGTGGGATTCCGTATTTTGAAAGGTGGTACGCCATCTCATCGACCGCTCGACAGAAGTGAACAAACATTTTGTCACCCGTTCCGAATACGGCTGCCTGACGAATCGGTACATTCAATTCTTTCAGTACGAGACGGAACGTGTCCTTCATTTCATCCGGCAAGATGCCATCTGCCCATGTGTAAGACCCGAAATAGACGAGGTCACACGATGCGAGAGACTGGGCTTCCCGGTATCCGACCCGATCTGCGTCGTAGCGGACAACGTGGTCACCACGATGATGGTGGGTCGACTCGATGAGCGTTGCCACTTCTTCTGTGTTTCCGCTCATCGAATGACAAATGATTGCAATGTTCATGTCGTTAACCACCTTTCACTAAAAACGGACTAATGATGAATCAAACAAGTTATGAGGCACAAGACTCACATTCATCTACTTCAACGGTCGTTGAACGTGTGTAATAAATCGATTTCATACCGAGAGACCAAGCTTCTAAGTGCATCGCGAGAAGCTCTGTCGCTTTCACATCGTTCTTCACGTACAAGTTGAAGCTGATTGCTTGGTCGATGTGACGTTGGCGCGATGCGTTTTGACGGATGCTCCATAGTTGATCGACTTCGAAAGCTGATTTGTAGAACCAGTTCGTCTCAGGTGTCAAATCTGGCACCGTGACCGGAATCTTGTAGTTTTTCTTCTCTTCTGAGTAGACTTTCTTATAGACCGGGTCAATCGACGCGGTACTACCCGCAATGATGGCGGTCGACGAGTTCGGTGCAACAGCCATCATATAGGCGTTACGGACACCGTTTTGGTGGACGGCTTCTGCAAGACCATCCCAATCCAAATCGTCGTGCGAGCGATAGTTCCGGCGCTTGAAGTATTCACCTGTATGCCATTCCGATCCTTCGAAGACGCCGAACGCGCCTTTCTCCTTCGCGAGCTCCATCGAAGCTTGGATCGTGAGGTAGGCAATCTTCTCGTAAAGTTTCTCCGCGTATTGAACGGCGTCGACCGATTCCCAGCGGATTCCCTCGAGGGCGAGCAAATGATGCCATCCGAATGTGCCGAGACCGACCGCGCGATACTTCTGGTTCGTGATCATCGCCTGTGGCACTTCAATGGTGTTCAAGTCGATGACGTTGTCGAGCATACGCATTTGAATCGGGATTAGGCGTTCGAGCACGTCCGCTTTCACCGCACGGGCGAGTGCGATTGAGCTCAAGTTACAGACGACGAAATCACCTGGTGTTTTCGTGATGACGATTTTTCCGTCTTGTGTGTACTCTTCTTCAATCGTCGTTGCCGACATGTTTTGTGCGATCTCTGAACAGAGGTTCGAGCTATAGATCATACCGGCGTGTTTGTTTGGGTTTGCCCGGTTCACGGCGTCACGGAAGAACATGTACGGCGTACCTGTCTCAAGCTGTGAGCGCATGTAACGCTTCACGAGGTCGATGGCAGGTACGGTCACGCGTGATAGCTCAGGCGTATTGACGCACTCCATGTATTTCTCTGTGAAGCTGCCGCCGTTCTCCGTTTCGTCGAAGTAGTCCTCAAGGCTATATCCCATCACCGTGCGAATTTCATGCGGGTCGAATAAGTGCCATTCACCGCGCGCTTCGACCGTACGCATGAAGAGGTCCGGTAAACAGACTCCCGTGAACAAATCATGTGTCCGAAGACGCTCGTCCCCGTTGTTCAACTTCGCATCTAAGAATTCGAAGATATCTTTATGCCAGATGTCTAGATATACGGCGATTGAACCTTGGCGCATGCCGAGTTGGTCGACAGAAACGGCCGTATTGTTCAATTGTTTCATCCAAGGAAGGGCGCCGCTCGAGACGCCTTTGAATCCTTTGATGTCACTTCCGCGTGAGCGAATTTTGCCGAGGTAGACACCGATTCCGCCACCACCTTTCGAAAGTGTCGCCACATCGGTGTTAGAGTCGTAGATGCCGCGAAGCGAGTCGTCGACTGTATCAATGAAGCAAGAGCTGAGCTGACCGTATGATTTACCAGCGTTCGATAACGTCGGTGTCGCGACGGTCATATAGAGGTTTGAGAGCGCCCAGTACGCTTCTTCGACGAGTTTGAGGCGTGTTTTCTCATCCTCTTTTTGCATGAGGGTCATCGCGATGACCATGAAGCGCTCTTGTGGAAGCTCGTATAAATTCTTCACATGATCGCGGCCGAGGTAACGGTCCGATAACGTGCGAAGTCCGATGTAGGTGAAGAGACGGTCGCGAGACGGGTCAATCAATGTCTCGAGGTGGTCCATATCTTCTTTTGAATACGTATCAATTAGTGCTGAAGTGAAGATGCGTTTTGATGTCAACGTCTCGATCAAGTGATGGAAGTTGCCGTAGCGCATCGACGCATCATAGCCACGATTGCGTGCCGCCTCGAGATACAAACGGTTCAGATACATCTCAGTCGCCACGAACGTCCAGTCCGGCTCTTCGGCTTTCAACATATCGAGCGCATGCATCGTCAATAAGTCATATACTACATCTTGTGTCAGCGTCTTCGTCTCGAGCGCCCGAATCGCGCGTTCCTCGTAACGCTGTACACTTAAATGAGGATACCGTGTTTGGATAGATTGAATAAGAGAAGAAACATCAGCAAGCGTTGGTGCCGCTGGTAGCATCGTCTCGTGGTGGATAGGGGATGTCAAAATCGATCACTCCTTTAATAGATGTAGACGTTATGAAAGTATAATAAGAACTTCCTAACCTGTCACAATAATGTGTCAACGACCAAAATAGCTGTTAACTATATATTGACACATTTTAATCTTTTTAATCATAAAACACCTATATTTAGTTTTTCAATCCTTGACATTCGCGAATGTGTGAGTCGCTCTTTTGCTTTTGTTCGAAAAGGGCTTCATGACCCAATTTGAGACAGAGAAATGAGATGAAAAATTTTTATGAATTCTAATTGCACAGTTTCTCACAAAAAAATGAATTCGATTTCATCTTCTAAGAAGGATTGTTTAAACCTCTATGTAGGCACGAATGTATTGTATTTGACGCCGCTTATCAAAATACCTGCCTGAATCAATCGATACTAGATATAGTGTTCCAATAAATCGTGATGGGCGAATCAATTTGTCAAGGCTGGTATCCGAACAAAAAGTAAGGTAGATTGATGAGGTAGGACATGGATTTCAACGAAAAGAAGGGTTTAACAAGTGCGTACAGAAGACTTATTATTAACATGGGACCCGCTCGGTTATGGAACAGGTTCATACGGACCAGAGTTCGATGAGGTGATGGTGGCATTAACCTATGTCGAATCTTCAGAACAATTGACCGATGTGATTCGCCGTACGCTTCTTGAAGCGTTCGATGAGTGTCCCCCTGAAGAAGAAATCATAAAGATGGCGCAGCAACTATTCGCGTCGTCATCTTGCCAACTATAAGGAGGAAGAATTAATGTTACGAATTGATCCAACACCAAACCCGAATGCTATGAAAGTCACACTTCCAGAAAACGTATTCGGCGCAAAAAGCCAAAGTGTGAAAGCAGGAGAAGCGACAGATCAGCCGCTCCTTGCGAAACTTGTCGAGATTGAAGGTGTCGAGAGTGTATTCGCATACGGCGACTTCGTAACCGTTTCAAAAGAGAATGGCGTGAGTTGGGAAGCAATCCTTCCACACGTTGAGACGGCATATCGCGGATGAACCCGACTGTCTCAATCGTCATTCCAGCGTATAAGCGCGAAACGGAATTGACGGAGCTGCTTGAAAGCTTAACGGTCCAAACGTTTCAGCAGTTCGAAGTCTTGGTCATGAATAATGAAGGGCCGCCAAAACAGCATATTTTGGCGCCTTTTTTGAATCAATTGGATGTGCGTGTCATTGAAGTCGGGGAGAACCATCACGTCCGTGCGCGGAATCGTGGCGTACTCGAAGCAAAAGGTGACGTCATCTTACTGTTAGACGATGATGATTTGCTTATGCCGACTCACCTCGAGGACGGTTTGCACGATCTTCAAGAAGCGGACTTCGTCTATACGGATGCCGAGCTATTCCGTTTTACATGGGAAGGCGGTCGTCGAGTAGTGACGAACTGGGAACCGTTCGCATATGACTTCGACCGTGAGCGGATGCGAAAGGACTCGACGTTCATCCCGTCCGGTACGATGTATCGCAAATCAATCCATGACACAATCGGTCTCTTCGATGAAGATGTCTATAATTATTGGGACTGGGATTTCTTCTTGAGGGTCATGAAGACGTTCACCGTGTCCCATCCCGCTCGAGCGACGGTTCTCTACGCATTCAACGGGACGGACAACTTATCGGCAAAACAAGACGAAACGAGACGTCGTTATTTTGACCGCTTTTGTCAGAAACATGGGCTGACAGACATGGGGATGAAGAATTTCCATATGGTCCAAGAGGAACGACGTCCATACGTGAGACAGACAGAGAGAACGTTCACAGGCGTGCTACCTGGTCGGACGGAAGGAGAATAAGTATGTATTCATCAAAAGAACTTGAACTATTAGAGTTGTTAGAAGAAAAGGGCTATTTGGAGACGAAGATGTTAGCTGATTTGTTGGCGCTCGATGAAGAGACGATTGAGTCGATGCTCGAGAAGTTCAAACAAGATGGGATTTTGCTTGGTTTCCGAGCGATGGTCAATTGGCAAAAAATCAACCGGCATGATGTCACGGCGTTTATCGATGTCAAAGTTGCGCCGAAACGAGGACGTGGATTTGATGATGTGGCAGAGCGTATTTATCGCTTCCCGGAAGTGACGGCCCTTTATTTGATGTCAGGTGCCTACGATCTCCAAGTCGTCATTCAAGCGAGCTCGCTCCAAGATGTGGCTTCGTTTGTCTCTGATAAGTTGTCACCGCTTGACTCGGTCTTGTCGACGACGACACACTTCAAATTGAAGACGTACAAGCACGACGGGATTTTGTTCACCCCACAAACTGAAGACAAGCGGTTGAACATCACGCCATGAAGTCATTATCCAATCAAGTTGTCTCGATGAAACCATCGGGCATCCGCCGCTTCTTTGATTTGGCGCAGACGATGGAAAATGTGGTTTCTCTCGGGGTGGGAGAACCGGATTTCATCACGCCTTGGAACGTACGAGAAGCGAGTTATGTTGCACTCGAACAAGGATATACGGCGTATAGTGCCAATGCAGGACTCATCGAATTACGAGAAGAGATTGCTACTTATATGAAAGAACGATTTTCAGTCAAATACGATCCGTCATCGGAATTGATTGTGACGACAGGTGCCTCACAGGCGCTCGATATCGCATTCCGTGCCCTCCTGAACCCAGGAGATGAAGTCATCGTCGTCGAACCTGCCTTCGTATCTTACGGACCGCTCATCGAGATGGCGGGTGGGAAAGTTGTGCCTGTCGCCTGTCGTCCTGAAAAGGGTTTTCGCCTTGACCGCGATGATGTCGAGCGCGTCATCACCGAGCGGACGAAGGCGATTCTCCTCTGCTTCCCGTCCAACCCGACGGGAGCAACGATGAACGCCGACGAGCTCGCGCAAATCGCAGAACTTGCGACCAAGTATGACCTTTGGGTTGTCAGTGACGAGATTTATGCAGAACTTTGCTATGACGAGCCGTTCACGAGTTTCGCGACACTTCACGATATGCGAGACCGGACAATCGTCATCAATGGTTTCTCAAAAGCGTTCGCGATGACGGGATGGCGCCTCGGTTTCACTTGTGCCCCTGAAGTCGTGACGCGGGAAATGTTGAAGGTGCATCAATATGGCATGATGTGTGCACCGACGCTCGTTCAATTCGGCGGACTCGAGGCACTTCGTTCACGTCATCAACACGTACCGAACATGGTGAAGAGCTATCGTCAACGTCGGAACTATTTTATTCAGGCGCTGAATGAGGCAGGTCTCCAGACACACGTGCCGGGTGGAGCTTTCTATGCCTTCCCGTCGATTCGACACACGGGGTTGACGAGTGAAGAATTTGCGGAACGTCTCTTGCTTGAAGAACGGGTCGCCGTCGTCCCAGGGAACGCCTTCGGTGAGAGTGGGGAAGGGTTCGTGCGAGCGAGCTATGCGACGTCGCTCGAACAGTTACAAGAAGCGATTCGACGCATCCATCGATTCATGCAGCAATTCGAAGTCACAGTAGTCAAGGACTCTCATTCGTGAGGGTCTTTTGCCGTTTTAGCGATATAATGAGAGGGAAAAGACGGGCGAGGTGAAGAAAATGAAACAAGTTGACTTTGTTGCAATCGGATGTGGGCCGTATAATCTTGGATTAATGGCTCTCGCTGAAAAAACATCATTACGCGGGATTTGCTTTGAAAAGCGGAAGGAAATGATGTGGCATGAAGGGATGCTCATTGAAGGGATGACGATGCAAACACATTACTTACAAGATCTCGTCACGCTCGCGGATCCGACCAATCCATCGAGTTTCTTGAACTACTTGAGTGAGATGGGGCGTCTCCAGACGTTCATCACGCAAGAACAAGATAAGATTCCTCGGACGGAATACAATCGATATTTGCGTTGGGTCGCAGAACAGCTGTCGACCATCTACTTCAATCACGAGGTGACAGATGTGTTGGTCGAGGAAAATGGTTTTCTCGTGACGGTCGAATCAAACGGTGAAACGACTCAAGTTCAAGCTACACATGTTGTTCTTGGAACTGGGGCAGAACCGTTTGTACCAGAAGGTTTTGAACAAGTGATCCATACGAGCGAGTATTTGACCTATCGGGACGTCCTTCGAGATCGTTATCGCGTCGCGGTCGTCGGCAGTGGACAGAGTGCGGCAGAAGTGTTTCTCGATTTATTCCGTGAAGCGACGGATGAACAACGTGTCGACTGGATCACACGTTCTGATCATTTCGAGTCGCTTGAAGCAGGAAAGCTCGGGGACGAGATTTTTAGTGTGGACTATGTCGAATATTTTCATGGTTTGTCTTACGAAGCACGTCAAAAATTGCTTCAATCATTTGAACGTTTCCGCCATGGCGTCAACCCTGAGACGATGACGGCGATTTATGAGGCGCTCTATCACCGGACTGCAGAAGGTAAGCCGAAGCGAGCAGAGATGCTGACGCAAGTCGAGGTGGAATCCATTTCCTATGACTGGTTGAAACATCGCTTGAAAGGGACGCAACGATATACAAACGAAGCGGTCGAAAAGGAGTATGACCTTGTTGTCGTGGCAACCGGATATCGTCCAGTCATTCCGGCGTGGGTCGAGAAGCTCCCGATTGTCTGGGAAGCAGAGAGTGAGTGGGCTGTTCATGATACGTACGAAGTGGTCATGAGCGAATCAATAAAAGGGAAACTATTCACGCACACGAATTTGGAGCATTCCCACGGACCCGCTGCGACGAATCTAGGGATGGCCGTCTATCGAAATGCGGTGATGTTGAACGAAATGGCTGGAGAAACGGTCTATCCGATTCGCCATCAAAAGCCGTTCACGACCTTTTGAACAAAAAAAGGGCTAGGCGAGTCGCCTAGCGGAATCAGGGGGGAATACTTGAAGTCTTGCTTGATTTGTATTTACCCCGCGCTTCGACTTTAAAACATATCAACACGTCAAAAATAATCTTTTTTACTAATTTGTACACTTTATCGAAAAAAGTATGTTATAGTAAGTTGATGAATTTAGCATAGGAGTTGTTTGTAATGGCAAAATACGAAAAAGATCAAGTATTAACAGGTAAAGTAACAGGAATTCAACCTTTCGGTGCTTTCGTAGCACTCGATGACGAGACTCAAGGTCTTGTACACATTTCAGAAATCTCACACGACTACGTAAAAGACGTAAACGATTACGTTCAAGTTGGTCAAGAAGTTGAAGTGAAAATCCTTGAAGTGGACGAAGCTTCTAAAAAGATCAAGCTTTCAATGAAAGCGACTCAAGAAGCTCCAAAACGCGAGAAGTCTGCGAAGCCAGCTCGTCGTGCGCCACGCCGCAACGAAGCATCTTCAAACTTCAAGCAAGAAGAAGCTCCAGGATTCACAGTCCTCAAAGACAAACTTGAAGACTGGATCAAAAACACAAACTTCAAGAAGTAAGTGTTCCAAGGTGACCCGTTCTAAACGGGTCACCTTTTTTGTGTTTTACAGGAATCGATGGGGCTTATGACGAAACTGTAATTCGAATAGGGGGAGATTAGATGAAGATTGGCATCATTGGAACGGGCGGGATTGCGACGAGTGCTCACATTCCGAATTATGTAAAAGCAGGGGTGGATGTGGTAGCGGTCATGAACCGCACACGGGCGAACGGTGAACGTGTCGCACGTCAGTTTAACATCCCAAACGTCTATGAAACGGTCGAAGAGATGCTCACGCACGAACAGCTCGATGCGGTCAGCATCTGTACGCCGAACGCCTTACATAAAGAGCAAGTGCTTCTTGCACTAGAAGCGGGATGCCATGTGCTTTGTGAGAAGCCTCCTGGCATATCGGAAAATGAAGCGGTGGAGATGTTAGAAGCAGCGAAACGAGCGGGAAAGACGCTCCATTATGGATTTCATTATCGGCATCGTGCCGACACGGTTCTCCTAAAACGGATGATTGACGCAGGAGAGATGGGGGACATCTATGCGGCAACGGCACTTGCCCTTCGCCGACGCGGCATTCCTGGATGGGGCGTGTTTACGAACAAAGAGCTTCAGGGTGGAGGGGCACTACTCGATATCGGCGTCCATATGTTAGATCTCGCGCTTCACTTGATGGATTATCCGGAACCGAAAGAGGTTGTCGGTCACGTCGGACAATATTTAGGGAACCGTCCGGGTGTAGGCTTGATAGGCAAATGGGACCATGAATCGCTGTCTGTCGAAGACACGGCGAGAGCGATGATCACCTTCGATACTGGTGCTTCTTTGTTGCTCGACGTCAGTTACATGGCCAATGTCGAAGCAGAAGATACGATGCGTGTCGAGTGCCGTGGAACGAGCGCCGGGGCAAGTCTATTCCCGCTCACGCTCCATACTGAAAAACATGGGGCACTGTTTGACGAACGACCTGCCTATTTGACTGAATATGATCCGTATGAACGTCAAATTCAGCTGTTTCTCGAAGCGTGCCGAAAGGAACCGAACTATCGGCAAGCAGAGGAAGCGGTCATACTCCATCGCATCATCGATCGCATTTACGCATAAGCACGATACTTTTCATTCTTTGAAAACAGGGTATATAGTGTACGTGTTACATATTTCTACGAGGAGGATGAATCATGCACAACTTTGAATACAAAAATCCGACGAAACTGATCTTCGGTACACATCAGGTCGAAACATTATCGAAAGAACTTGACGCGCTCGACGCGAAGAAAGTGATGCTCGTCTATGGTGGCGGAAGCATCAAAAAGAACGGAACGTACGATGAAGTCGTGGCTGAGCTTGAAAAGGCAGGCATCTCATATGTAGACTTCTCTGGCGTCGAACCGAACCCGCGTATTGAGACAGTACGTCGTGCGGTCAAATTTGCACGTGAAGAAAATATCGATGCGTTGCTCGCAGTCGGCGGAGGTTCCGTCATCGACTGTACGAAACTGATTTCAGCAGCGATTCCTTATGAAGGGGATGCATGGGACATCGTGCTCCGTGAACATATCCCGACAGAGGCGGTACCATTTGGGACGGTCCTCACACTCGCGGCAACAGGATCAGAAATGAACTCAGGATCGGTTATCACAAACTGGGAAACACAAGAGAAGTTCGGTTGGGGTCACCCACTCGTCTTCCCAACATTCTCAATCCTTGACCCACGTTATACAGTCTCGGTTCCAAAAGACCAGACGATTTACGGTATTGTCGACATGATGAGCCACTGTTTCGAACAATACTTCCACCCGAACCATGCGCCGGTACAGGAACGCATGACAGAAGGTGTCTTGAAAGCAGTCGTTGAATCGGCACCGAAACTCGTGAACGATTTGGAAAACGTCGATTTACGTGCCATCATCTTGTTCTCAGGTACGATGGCGTTGAACGGCGTCCTTCAAATGGGTGCTGCTGGGGACTGGGCATCGCACAACATCGAGCACGCAGTATCGGCTGTCCACGATATCCCGCACGCTGGTGGTCTCGCGATCCTCTTCCCACGTTGGATGGAGCATGTATTGGATGAAGACAATGCTGCCCGTTTCGCCCGACTCGGTACGGAAGTATTCGATGTGGAACCAGGTGAAAACGACTTGGAGACTGGAAAACGTACAATCGAGGCGATTCGTGCATTCTTCGACCAACTCGGTGCACCAAACTCACTCCGTGACTACGATATCGATGAGTCGACATTCGATGCGATTCTCGATTCTGCGATGAAACGTGGCGCATTCGGTCGTTTCCGTACACTCGAACGTGAAGATGTCGCGCACATCCTTGAACTCAGCAAATAAGGCAATTTATTGCCTATTTTGCAATAATGATTGAACGAATCTAGCGTTTCCGTTTATGATGGGTCATGTATGGCTCTTTTACGAGCGATTTAAAGGAGGAAATGACATGTCAACTGTACGTTTCGATTATTCAAACGCGCTCTCATTCGTAGGGAAGCACGAAATCGACCAAATGCAAGAAACGGTAAAAACCCTTCACTCGGTGATTCACGAGCGGAGCGGTGCCGGAAGTGATTTTCTTGGGTGGGTCGATCTTCCGACCGAATACGATCAAGACGAGTTCGCACGAATCAAAGCTGCGGCGGAACGAATTCGCGAGAATTCAGACGTTCTCGTCGTCGTCGGAATCGGAGGATCTTACCTCGGTGCCCGTGCAGCGATCGAAATGCTTCAACATTCGTTCTTCAACGTATTGTCAAAAGAAGAGCGCAAGGCACCACAAGTATTCTATGCGGGCCACAATATCTCTTCAACGTATATGAGAGAGTTGCTTCAAGTACTTGAAGGCAAAGACGTCTCAATCAACGTCATCTCAAAATCAGGAACGACGACAGAACCTGCGATTGCATTCCGTGTCCTCAAGCAGTTCATGGAAGATAAGTATGGTCAAGAGGGAGCGCGTGAGCGGATCTATGCAACGACAGACCGTGCCCGTGGTGCACTCAAGACACTTGCGGACGCAGAAGGATACGAGACGTTCGTGATTCCAGATGATGTCGGTGGACGTTTCTCAGTCCTCACGCCAGTCGGACTTCTTCCGATTGCCGCTGCAGGAATTGATATCGATGCGTTGATGGAAGGGGCACGCGACGCACAAAACGCCTACAGCTCACCAGAATTGGCTGAAAACGAAGCGTATCAGTATGCGGTCGTACGTAACGCCCTTTACGCGAAAGGCAAATCGATTGAGATGCTCGTCAACTATGAGCCAGCTCTTCACTATGTGTCAGAATGGTGGAAACAGCTTTACGGTGAATCAGAAGGAAAAGACAACAAAGGGATCTTCCCGGCGGCTGTCGACTTCTCGACGGATCTCCACTCGATGGGGCAATACATCCAAGAAGGTCGTCGTGACTTGTTCGAGACGGTCATTCGTGTGAAAGAAGTCCGTCACTCGATGAACGTCCCAGAAGACGCTCAAGATTTGGACGGTTTGAACTTCCTCGCAGGCGAAACGATTCAGTTCGTGAACGACAAGGCGACGGAAGGAACACTCCTCGCACACACTGACGGCGATGTACCGAACTTGGTCGTCGAATTGCCAGAGATGACACCGTATCACCTCGGTTACTTGTTCTACTTCTTCGAAAAAGCATGTGCGATGAGCGGATACATCCTCGGGGTGAACCCGTTTAACCAGCCAGGCGTCGAAGCATACAAAGCGAACATGTTCGCGTTACTCGGAAAACCAGGGTATGAAGAACAAAAAGCAGAGCTCGAAAAACGTTTGAATCAATAAGAAAACGAATCGGTCCGCGCGTCGGACCGATTTTTTTGTTTGAAACTGGGTGAAGACAAGGTAAAGTGAGAGTAGACAGGGGAAAGAAAGGGATGGACTATGAAGACATTCAAGGATTACTATCATAATCAAGTCGAGTTAAGCTTCACCCATTATCCGTTCTCAGACACGCCGCTCCACGTCTGGGTCGTCGCCCGATATGAAGACAAGTGGGTATTGACGAAGCATAAACAGCGCGGACTCGAGTTTCCAGGAGGGAAAGTCGAGCCAGGAGAACACGAGGACGATGCCGCCATCCGGGAAGTGTATGAAGAGACCGGTGGAGTCGTCAAAACGTTACGATATTTGGGACAGTACCGTGTGTTAGGTAGAGGTGATACGGTCATCAAAAACATTTATTATGCGGAGATTGAGCGATTCGAGGATCATCCCGCCATTGACGAGACAGATGGGGCTGTCCTGATCGATGCCTTGCCGGATAACTTATTGCGCAATCCACGCTACAGCTTCATGATGAAAGACCGTGTCCTACCAGAAACGATGAGGGTTCTCTATGATCAAAAACTGGTTTGACCGAATCGATGTGTTACCACCTTATGCGGGTTACCGGGTAACGCGAGGATGGTACACGACGACAGATGGGGAAGAGGTCGTAGCGTATTCGATTGAGCCGAAACGTTCAAACGGCCAAGTGTTGATGTACTTACGAGGAGGAACGGCGCGAATCGGGGATGTCCGTTTACCTCGTCTCATGCAGTTTGCATCGCGTGGCTTTCATGTCGTCGCCCCGGTCTATCGTGGCAATCACGGAGGGACGGGAAAAGAAGATTTTGGAGGAGAAGACTTAGAAGACGTGCTCTCGCTATTCGACCGTGTCCACATGAGCGGGCGACCAATCCACGTCCTCGGCTTTTCAAGAGGGGGCATGATGGCCCTCTCGCTCGCTTCTGAACGACCGGTCACGACGGTTACTTCATGGGCTGGCGTGACAAACCTCGAGTGGACGTATGAAGAACAGCGTTCGATGCGGAAGATGTTGCGTCGGATGACGGGTGGGGACCCCGAATCCGCAGAATCTGCGTATGTCGACCGTTCTCCGCTTTACAAGGAATGGGTCGCCCCGACACTGCTCATCCACGGTACGGACGATGAACAAGTTCGCTTACGTCATGCGACGGCCGTCGCTGAGAAATTAGGAGAACAGGCAGAGTTTTGGGTGCTCCCGTTCGGTCACCAGCTCCCGTTTTGGGATAAATGGGAGACGACCGAACAAGCGATGGATTGGATGTTGCGACAGGAAAAAGCACTGACTCGATAAAAAAATCGAGTCAGTGCTTTTGGTGTTAGATGACGAGTGGTCCGGCTGCGATGACGGACTCACTTGCTTTCGTGAAGCGATTGAAATTTTCTTTAAATTTCATGGCGAGTGCTTTTGCCTCTACGTCGTAGCGAGATGGGTCGCTCCACGTATCTCGTGGATTGAGCACGTCACTCGGTACACCATCTATGGCTACAGGAATCTCGACATTGAAGATGTCGTGCTTCATCGTCTCTACATCACGAAGCTGACCGTTGACGGCGGCATTGACCATCGCACGCGTATAGGCGAGTTTCATACGTGAACCTTCGCCGTATGCTCCACCTGTCCAGCCCGTGTTGACGAGGTAGACATCCACATCGTGTTCTTCAATCAATTTACCGAGCATATCCGCATAACGTTCTGGAGCGAGCGGAAGGAACGGTGAACCGAAGCAAGTTGAGAACGTCGCTTGTGGTTCTGTGACTCCACGCTCCGTACCAGCAAGCTTAGACGTATAACCAGACAAGAAGTGGTACATCGCCTGTTCTTTCGTCAACTTGCTGATTGGTGGCAAGACACCATACGCATCGGCCGTCAAAAAGACAATCGTGTTCGGATGACCGGCACGTGATGGGAGCATCGCGTTGTCGATAAATTCAATTGGATATGCCGCACGCGTATTTTCAGTCAAGGAAATGTTCTTGTAGTCCGGTGTACGATCTTCATTCAATACGACGTTTTCAATCAATGAACCGAAGCGGATCGCATCATAGATTTGAGGTTCGTTCTCACGCGACAAGTTGATCGTCTTCGCGTAGCAACCGCCTTCGATGTTGAAGACCCCATCCGGTGACCATCCGTGCTCATCGTCTCCGATTAAGTGGCGCTGTGGATCAGCTGAAAGTGTCGTCTTCCCAGTTCCCGACAACCCGAAGAAGAGTGCCGTTTCGTTTGCATCGTTGACGTTTGCCGAACAATGCATCGATAAGACGTTTTGCTCAGGTAACAAGAAGTTCATGACGGAGAAAATTGATTTTTTAATTTCGCCACCGTATTCTGTTCCCCCGATCAGAATCGTGCGCTTGGCGAATGAAACGAGAATGAACGTCTCTGAATTCGTACCATCTACTGCAGGATCTGCTTTATAACTCGGTGCATAGATCACAGTGAACGGGTCGAACGCACCTTTCGTTGGCCATTCGCGTAAAAACAGCTGTTTTGCGAACAGACTATGCCATGCATATTCCGTAATGGCACGGACCGGTAACGTGTAGTGCTCATCGGCACCAGCAGACGCTTCGAGGTAATAAAGTTTGTCTTTCTTTTCTAAATGGTTCAGTACTTTGTCGAGAAGTGCTGAAAACTTCTCTTCCGCGATCGGTTGGTTCACTTTTCCCCAATCGACAAGGTTGTTGCTGACTTCATCTTGGACGACGAATTTGTCTTTCGGTGACCGTCCGGTAAAAGCACCGGTGCTGACAGATAAAGCCCCGTCTTTTGTCAGTACACCTTCCCCATTTTGGATGGCTTCTTCCACCAGTTCTGGAACCGTCAAGTTCCGTTTCATGTCGGCACCATTAATTAATTCTTCGATTTTCAGGAGCGTTGTCGCCATCCTGAATCCCACCTTTCCCCTAAATAGATGTGGATGAAATCCGCATACTTCCGCGATTACGATTAATCAGTATGACATTTTTAATTATATGTGACACACTAATTAAACACAAGCGTTTCTTCTCTTTAAGTAAGCGCTTTCTTACAAAGACAGTTTATCACATTCTCTTATCACAAGGTGTTAAAAAACAGAAACGAATTAAAAAAATGTTTGTCGATTCACAAACAGAAATGTTTTGCAAGTCGGTGAAAACTTTTACGAATTCGTCCGATTCCCTTGACATAATCGAGTGTCATTTATATGATGGTTTTCGTAACGGATACTCTTATTCTGAGCGGTGGAGGGAACAAGGCCCTACGAAGCCCAGCAACCGTCCGACATGAAGTCTTGTGCGGAAAAGGTGCTATCCTGAAGCGAAGCCATTAGCTTCGAACGATAAGAGGGTAAGGAAGAACGATTCAACCTTTCCCCATGTATGTCATCGGGGGAGGTTTTTTTCATTACCGTCCCAAAGCAACGCGTAAGGGGAACGAGTACCGTCCACATATCACCCTTATTATAGGAGGTTTTTTGAATGTCAAAATTGAACCGTCGACTTTTTACTTCAGAGTCGGTTACTGAAGGACATCCAGATAAAATTTGTGATCAGATCTCTGACTCGATTTTGGATGCCATTTTAGCGGAAGACCCGAATGCCCGTGTTGCGGCAGAAACGTCTGTCACAACAGGTCTTGTACTCGTAGCTGGTGAAATCACAACGTCAACTTACGTGGATATCCCGAAAGTTGTCCGTGAAACAGTCCGTGAAATCGGATACACACGCGCGAAATATGGTTTCGATGCGGAAACATGTGCCGTCTTGACGTCGATTGACGAGCAATCAGTAGACATCGCGCAAGGTGTCGACCAAGCTCTTGAAGCACGTGAAGGTCAGATGACTGAAGAGGAACTTGATGCAATCGGTGCAGGTGACCAAGGTCTCATGTTCGGATATGCGACAAACGAGACTCCAGAACTCATGCCGCTTCCAATCTCATTGGCGCACAAATTGTCACGTCGTCTTGCAGAAGTTCGTAAGAACGGTACGCTTGCTTACCTTCGTCCGGATGGAAAGACGCAAGTAACGGTTGAGTACGATGAGGACAACAACCCTGTTCGCATCGATACAATCGTCATCTCGACACAACATGCAGAAGAGATCACACTCGAGCAAATTCAAGAAGACTTGAAAAAGTATGTCATCGAAGCAGTCATCCCAGCTGAACTCATCGATGCTGAAACAAAATACTTCATCAACCCGACTGGTCGCTTCGTAATCGGTGGACCACAAGGAGATGCAGGTCTTACAGGACGTAAAATCATCGTCGATACGTACGGTGGATACGCTCGTCACGGCGGTGGCGCATTCTCTGGTAAAGATCCTACAAAAGTTGACCGTTCAGCAGCATACGCAGCTCGTTATGTAGCGAAAAACATCGTTGCAGCAGGACTTGCGGATAAAGCAGAAGTTCAACTCGCTTACGCGATTGGGGTAGCACATCCAGTATCAATCGCTGTCGACACGTTCGGCACTGGTAAATTGAGCGAAACAGAGCTCGTTGAACTCGTTCGTGAGAACTTCGACCTCCGTCCAGCAGGCATCATCAAGATGCTTGACCTTCGCCGTCCAATCTACAAGCAAACAGCAGCTTACGGTCACTTCGGTCGTACAGATATCGAACTCCCATGGGAGCAAACAGATAAAGCAGCAGTTCTTGAAGAAGGCGCGAAGCGTTTCGCGTAATCAACAAAAACGACCTTTCCACGGAAAGGTCGTTTTTTTAGGTTCAAGTCGTTGGTGGTGTCTGTTTATGATCATTCGATGACGAATCAGTTGAAGTGGTTTCTTGTCCAAGCGCGGTATCCTTCGCTTCGACGACTTTTTCACCGATGTCTTGTAAATCAGATTTGGCTTCTTGGGCCGTCTCGACGATTTTATTGACGTCTTCTTTGACTGTATCGACTTCTCCGACAACTTTTTCATATACGTTTTGAACGTCTGTTGAGACTTCCTGAATCTTGCCGGAAGCGGTCTTCACCTGTTCAATCACTTGAGATGCTTTCCCGGCTGGGTCTTGTTTGACTTCATTCACGATGCCACCGACCGAAGATTTTGCATTCGTAAGCGATTGTTTCGTCTGCTCCCGATTCGAGGAGCTAAGTAAGGCGAGGAGACCACCGACGAGGGCACCGAGTAGCATCCCGGTCACAACGCTGATTTTTGGACCCCCTGCATCCAATTGATCAAATTGACGGTTCGGATTCTCTGTTTGTTCGATTTTCGGGTCATGCTCTAATTTTGGTTCCATGTTGTTCCACTCCTTCATGTGATTGGCATTGCTAGTCTTATACCCTAGTCGATTGCGGACATAACGTTTTCTTATGAATCGTCACGAAAAAGAAACGAATGGCAGGATAAAAAAGTGACGATAGGGAATGATACAAATAGATTGGCCAAAAGGGGGAAGCTGTCATGAACATGAGGGAAGCAGTTCCAAAAGATGCAGCATTAATTCGAACGATTGCACTTGCGACGATTTCAGAGGATGATTTGAATCGTTTGAAAGCGATGGAGCGCGCCTATCGACAAGAAGAGATTGTTCGAGCGATCAGTTCGAGTGAAGAAGCACGAGAGCAATACTTTATCGTCGGCGAGTTCGAAGAAAATGTCATCGGTTTTTGTCATGCCATCGATCGCGGTGACATGTGGGAGATGCTTCGTCTTTATCTTCACCCTGATTATCACCGAAACGGATATGGAGCAGCTTTTTTAAACTATCTCCAATCGAAAAAAGAACAACCGATGGAAGTGTACGTTGAAAATTCAAATGACCAAGCGATTGCGTTCCTTTTGCATCAATCGTTTAAAGAAGTGAATCGGGTCCAAGAAGAGGTATACGACCAGCCGATGGAACTCATTCATTTACGATATCATCCGAGCTAAGCCTCCAGACGGATTTTCTTCAAACATCAGTTGCGGCTGATGTTTTTTTGATACAATACACATAGTCCATAAATGAGGTGACGGCAGCATGACATATGAAGAAGTACGAAAAGGGGTCATCGTCATCGTGTACCCGCTACAGTTCACGTCTCGGATTAGTGAGAACTTTATTCGCCGACTCCAAGACGAGTACGAAGTAATTGTCGTCCGTGACCAATCGGTCGGATTGACGGCAGATGACCATAAACAGCTCATCAAGCGAGCGTTGCGTGAGGCAGGGCAATACAAACTACCAATCCACGTCGTGGCATTCAGTCTAGGGGCACTTTTCACGAACCGACTCTTGCAAGAGTATGATGTGCCGCTTGGGAGTTTGACGTATATCTCTCCTTTATTTGATTGGCATGCCACTCGTCAAATCGGCGGATTGAAACAAGTCGTCGCGAGTGCTGTCGACCGTTTCCGCCCAGACCTACCGCTCGGGATGATGACATTCACTGGTGGAGGCGAGGAATCGTCACGCTTCGGTGAGATCACGTATGCGCAATATCGTGAGATTGAAGAAGAAATCGTGGAACATCAAGAAGAGAAGAAGCACTTACCACGACTTCCGCTTGCTTGTTTCTATGCACCGGACGATCAATTTGCAGACGTGAAGTTGACGTTAAACGTCTGCCGGAAGATTGGTGGGGATCAAGTGTACATCCGTCGGTTGGAAGGATTCCCGCATTTTGGATATGAACGTTTGAACACCAAGTTTGCGGAGACATTGATGACGTTTTATGAATTGATTCAAGAATGACAGAAGGCGACTCGAATGAGCCGCCTTTTCTTATGCGCGTTTTTCAATCGCCACGATGAATGGGGGATGATTGATTTGGTTGATGAAACCGTAGCGGAGGACGCCGGCCTGTTTTTGATCGAGCGACTCCACATAATGAAGCACTTCATCCCGTTCGACTTTTCCGCTCTCATGCCCATGATAAATGACGATGACGATGATGCCACCGACGGTCATGACCTCTAATAATTGAGATAATGCGGCAATCGTCGTATTCCCATGTGTCGTAATGGATTTATCGCTTCCTGGTAAATAACCTAAATTAAAGACAGCAGCGGTGATAGGACGTGTCTCATTCGCGACGACCGCTTGAACCGTGTCGTGACTATCATGAATGACGGTCACCCGTCCATCGAGACCAGCTTCCTGTATACGTGCGCGTGTGGACGTGACCGCTTCTGACTGGATATCAAAGGCATACACATGACCCGCTTCACCAACTGCATTCGCTAAAAACAGCGTGTCGTGTCCGTTTCCGGCGGTCATGTCGATGGCGACATGTCCTTCTTCGAGGTGGTCATGTAATAATTGTTTTGCAAACGGTAGTACTCTCATTAATCCCATACATCTCATCCTTCTTTTTTCCTTGGAAAGAATCTCGTCGTTCCAATTCTGCACGGATCTTGTTTAACACCTGCATCTTGTGACGACTCCATAACGGACCAATCAATAGGTCAGGTGGGCCGTCCCCGGTCAAACGATGAACGATGACCTCGGGAGGTATACATTCGAGCTGATCACAGACGAGAGAGACATAGTCATCTTCCTCCATCAAGTCGAGTAGGCCTTTTTCGTATTGACGGGCGAGCGGTGTATGTTTCAAGACGTGAAGTAAATGGATCTTGATTCCTTGTATGTCCATTTTAGCAACTTCTCGGGCTGTGTCGAGCATCATCTCGAGTGTCTCACCGGGTAAACCGTTGATGATATGAACACAGACACGGATGTTGTGGCGTCGTAGTTTTGCAAGACCGCTCAAAAATGTCTCGTAGTCATGTCCGCGATTGATTTTTTTCGCCGTCGTGTCATGGATGGTCTGAAGGCCGAGCTCCACCCAAAGCGACGTTCGTTCATTTAATTCTGCTAAATAAGCGACGACGTCGTCTGGCAAGCAGTCCGGACGTGTCGCAATCGAGAGACCGACAACGCCTTCTTCTTGAAGTGCAGGTTCGTACAACTCACGTAACCGTTCGACCGGCGCATACGTGTTACTGAATGCTTGGAAATAAGCGATGTAGTTGGCGTTCTTCCACTTTCGGTGAAGACGGGCCTTCACTTCGGCAAATTGAACGGGAATCGGATCGCAAGCATTTCCTGCAAAGTCACCACTTCCGTCGTCTGAACAGAACGTACATCCTCCCTTTGAGACGCGCCCGTCACGGTTCGGACAGGTGAATCCGCCATCGAGCGGGACTTTGAACACCTTTCCTCCATATTCTCGGCGATACGCCTCGTTCAATGTATGATATCGGTTTTGACCAAATGGATTCATTCAACATCTCTCCTTCCTTGCTCATGCTATCACAAATGAAAAATGACAAAACTTCATAATAAGTAATTTTTCTTGACACTTCTTTGGCATTCGTTTAGGTTTGATAAGGAAATCTTGTCGATTCGGCCATTTGTGCCGATTTTTTTTGATGTGAAAGAGGAATGAAAGGAGGACTTGGTGTGAACAATAAAATGCCAATTTCGGTATGGATTCTAGTCATTGCGATGGCGCTCAATACAACGGCGGCGTCTTTTTTATGGCCATTTAACACACTGTATATTCATGATTTTTTAGGTGAGTCGATGACACTTGCTGGGGTGGCACTTCTTGTGAACTCCGCACTCGCAATCGTCGGAAACTACATCGGGGGGACATTATTTGACCGAATCGGTGGAAAGATGACGCTCATGATTTCTGTCGGTTTGTTGCTTGCGAGCTCACTCGGATTTTTACTGTTCCACGCCACGTTCTTCGGCTATTTGGTGTGGCTTGGTATGATTGGGTTCTCAGGTGGACTCGTCTTTCCGACCGTTTACGCGTTTGCGGGACTCATCTGGCCAGAGGGTGGACGCCGTTCGTTCAACGCGATTTACGTTGCGCAAAACGTAGGTGTCGCACTCGGTACGGCAATGAGTGGTCAAATCGCGCGTTTGAACATCGAGTGGATCTTTTATGCGAACTTCTTCTTGTCGGTCTTATTTGTCGTGGTCCTTTTATTTGGACTTCGCTACTTGAAAAACCCGGCACGTCCTGTCGTTCAGTCACAGTTAGAGGCAGCCGCCACGACCCTCTCGAGCGCAACGATGAAGTCGATGTGGTATGTCGCCGTCGGTTACGCCGTGCTTTGGTTCGTGTACGTTCAGTGGCAAGGGACGATTGCCGTTCATTCGAAAGACCTTGGTGTCACAATCAGCCAATATTCACTGCTTTGGACGGTGAACGGGGCGATGATCGTATTCGCACAGCCGTTACTCAACCGTGTCTTACGACAGTTTGAGGACGACTTAAAACGTCAATTGATTATCGGGGCCTCTATTTTCCTCGGTGCCTTCTTGATCGTGCCGTTCGCTGGCGGATTTGGCATGTTTATGGTCGCAATGGTCGTCATGACAATCGGGGAAATGTTCGTCTGGCCAGCAGTCCCGACGATTGCAGCAAAACTTGCCCCTCCTGGTAAGGCGGGACAATATCAAGGGCTCGTCAATATCGCAGCATCAGTCGGCCGGATGATTGGGCCGACATTGTCCGGATTTGTATATGACATGTTCGGTATTACTGCAGTCTTCGGCATGCTTCTTCTACTCGCTACGTTCGCCCTTACTCTATTCGTCATTATGAAAGACATTCGCGTCGCTGAAAAATCAAGTTGACGTTGAATTTCAGAATGGGCTAAAATAGACTACGATGAATAGCAAGCGATGAAGAGGATTAGTAGCGAACGTTCCGTTTCAAAGAGAGTCGATGGTTGGTGTGAATCGATAAATGGAGGTCGTGAACTCGCCTTGGAGCTGTTTTCCTGAACCGAGTAGGGAAAACCGGGGTTACGCCTCGTTATCGGCGTCTCAAGTGGCAGCAATGCAACATGGGTGGTACCGCGGAGAGCTTTCAAGCCTTTCGTCCCATTTTCGGGGACGGAAGGCTTTTTATTATGCAGAGGAGGAAGAATGTTGAGCTATTTTAAACATCAAGAAATCGAGCCGAAATGGCAAAAGCGTTGGGAAGAGAAAGACGCATTCAAAACGACAGAAGACCCGGAGAAGGATTGTTTCTACGTCCTCGATATGTTCCCGTACCCATCAGGTGCTGGCCTTCACGTTGGTCACCCGGAAGGTTACACGGCGACGGATATCATCGCCCGTATGAAGCGGATGCAAGGATATAACGTCCTTCACCCAATCGGCTGGGATGCGTTCGGTCTTCCTGCCGAACAATACGCACTCGACACAGGGAACGACCCACGCGAATTCACAGCGCGTAACATCGAGACGTTCCGCCGTCAGTTGAAAGAACTCGGTTTCTCGTATGACTGGGCCCGTGAAATCAGCACGACGGACCCGAAATACTATAAATGGACACAATGGATCTTCACGCAATTGTTCGAGCGTGACCTTGCATACGTCGACGAAGTTGCCGTTAACTGGTGCCCGGCACTCGGTACGGTCCTTGCGAACGAAGAAGTCATCGACGGCTTGTCAGAGCGTGGGAACCACCCGGTATACCGTGTCCCGATGAAACAGTGGGTGCTTCGCATCACAGAATACGCGGAGCGTTTGCTTGAAGACTTGGAAGGTCTTGACTGGCCAGAGAGCGTAAAAGAGATGCAACGCAACTGGATCGGGAAATCGGTCGGTGCCGAGGTCGACTTCAAAGTCGACGGTCACGACAAGATTGTCACAGTCTTCACGACACGTCCGGACACACTTCACGGAGCGACATATGTGACGCTCGCACCAGAGCATCCGTTCACAAAAGTGATCACAACACCTGAACAATCAACAGCAGTTGAGGCTTACATCGAGGAAGTTTCGAAGAAGACGGACCTTGAGCGTACAGACCTTGCGAAAGAGAAGACAGGAGTATTCACGGGCGCTTATGCGATCAACCCGGTAAACGGTGAGAAACTTCCGATTTGGACAGCAGACTATGTCCTCTCGACATACGGGACAGGTGCAGTCATGGCCGTTCCTGGGCACGATGAGCGTGATTATGAGTTTGCGAAAACGTTCGACCTCCCGATTCGTGAAGTCGTCAAAGGTGGAAACTTGGAAGAGGCGGCTTATGTCGAAGACGGGGAGCACGTCAACTCAGGTAGCTTGAACGGACTCAATAAAGCCGATGCAATCAAGACGATCATTGAAGAACTCGAAGCTGCTGGTACAGGTCGTGCGAAGACGACATACCGTCTTCGTGACTGGTTGTTCAGCCGTCAACGTTACTGGGGAGAACCGATTCCGGTCGTCCACATGGAAGACGGAACGATGAAGACGGTACCGGTCGAAGAGCTTCCGCTCGAACTTCCAATCATCGATGAAATCAAACCGTCTGGTACGGGTGAGTCACCACTTGCGAACGCAGAAGAGTGGTTGACGTACACAGATCCTGTCACGGGGGAAAAAGGTCGTCGCGAGACGAACACGATGCCACAATGGGCAGGTAGCTGCTGGTACTATATCCGTTACATTGATCCAGATAACGAAGAAATGATTGCGGACCCTGAGAAACTTAAGCGTTGGCTTCCAGTCGACTTGTATATCGGTGGTACGGAACATGCCGTTCTTCACTTGCTCTATGCACGTTTCTGGCATAAAGTCCTTTATGATATCGGTGTCGTCCCGACGAACGAACCGTTCCAAAAATTGTACAACCAAGGTATGATCCTTGGTGAGAACAACGAGAAGATGTCGAAATCTCGTGGGAACGTCGTCAACCCAGATGATATCGTGAAGTCACACGGCGCGGATACACTTCGTCTTTATGAAATGTTCATGGGCCCACTTGATGCGGCAATCGCATGGTCAACGAATGGACTTGACGGGGCACGTCGCTTCCTCGACCGCGTATGGCGTTTGTTCGATCAAACGAACTTTGCGGACGTGGCACCGACTGCCGACTTTGAACGTACGTATCATCAGACGGTGAAAAAAGTCACTGAAGACTATGAAGCACTTCGCTTCAACACAGCAATCTCTCAGTTGATGGTCTTCGTCAATGAAGCAAACAAACAAGAGACGTTGCCAAAATCGCAAATGGTCGACTTCATCAAGATGCTTTCACCTGTTGCTCCACACTTGTCTGAAGAGTTGTGGGAGAAGATGGGCATGACGGAAGAGTTGACGTATGCGGCTTGGCCGACGTACGATGAGTCAAAACTTGTGAGTGACACGATTGAAGTCGTCATCCAAGTGAACGGGAAACTTCGTGCGAAAATGCACGTTTCGCGTGACGCATCAAAAGAAGCGCTTGAAGCGGAGGCACTCGGCAACGAGCGTGTCCAAGAGTTCACAGAAGGTAAGACGGTTCGTAAAGTCATTGTCGTCCCTGGAAAACTCGTCAATATTGTAGTAGGGTAATCGAAAGAATGTGTGACATTGTCGCACATTCTTTTCTTTTTGGTGAGGTCATTTTCTTTTACGGTCGGTTTTGATACACTAAAGGGCGATACTGAAGTAGAAGGGGACGACATGTCCATGAAACGTTCTTATGTGCTATACACGACACTATGTGCTGTCGTGGTCGGCGTGATCCTTTGCTATGTCTTTGTCTTCTCTGATGAAGAGATTCAGCGGCAGGTCGCCTCGACATTTGAAAAAATCGACATTCAAACGAGTCATCAAACGGCATCCCTCCCACCTGTGGAGGCAGCACAAGATGACGAAGATATTGATACGACCGATGCGCTCGAGCAAATCAACCAGATCGATGAAGTGTACTACAGCGATACGATTGGGGCTTATCTCGTGCTTACCGAGCAGGCTGAGTTTTTCGAAGTGAGCGGGAACGGCACACGCGTCAACTCAGTGCTTCAACTCGAAAATACGGGTCAGGCGCGCCTCGATGACTTTATCGGGATGCGGATGGTCGAAGAGAACCTCGTATATGCGGTGACTGCAAACGGGACACTCATCACGATTGAACGGGAAGAAGGACGCTGGGTCGAACGACCGCGTAAACAAATCAAAGGTCTCGTATCGGAAGACCGAATCTTTGGTCTCGGCTATGACCGAGAATCGAATCGTCTCTTCATGATGAATCGATTAGCAGACACGCCGGACCTTGAGCTCCTCTATATTGAAGAGCGTGAAATCGAGCCGGAAGTGCCTGCGGAAAACGAGCCAGAAGAATCGACAGAGTCTGATGATAATGTTGAAGGCACTGAAGAATCAACAGAAGAAGCGACGACAGAAAATGTCTCGACGAATGACAATGTCTCTAGTGAGACGGCCGCTGCGGAAGAAGAGGCACCTGAGAATGAGCAGGATACGCCAGATGAGGCAGTCGAGGAAAAAGAACCGGAAACGGAATGGATGCTCGATTCGCGTCAAGCGTTATCGGCTGACGGGATGAGCGCCTCAATCCAGCAAAAGTTTGAGCGATTCGAAGGCGTTGGGCTTGTCGAGCGACAAGGCCGAATATACGTGCTCGACTCGGAAGAGCTCGTCCTCTATACGGTCAACCCGGAAGAAGGTACCATCAACGGTCAGATGGTGACACCTCGCGTGTATGACTCGACCGGCATGTTTTTACAAGACAATGAAATCTTTGCAATCGTCCATCCGGAAGTATTCGATTTGGATGCATTCGTTTCCGTGGACTGACAATGGGGGAAGAACAGATGAGCAAACGTTACTTTTTTGAAGAAGTGAAACAATTCCATGAGACTTTCGGACATCCAGGAGCAAAATCTCCGCAACCGTTGACACTTGATCGTGCGACAAAACGATCGGTTTGGACGGCAGAGGAAGCGGTCGTTGAATTTTTACACCAATCGTCACAGACTGAAGAAGAGTTCTTACAGGCCATCGAGCAATTCCAAGAAGGCTTCCAAAAAGCGGTCCAAAAATCATTACAAGACGCACCACCGTCAGATGATGTGGAACGCCTCGTTGGTCAAGGGGATGCGTTAACGGACGCGTTATATTTTGTGATGGGCAGTTTCGTTGAACTTGGACTTGATCCGGTGCCGTTGTTTGAAATCGTCCAGCGTGCCAATATGGCGAAGCTTGGACCGGACGGGAAACCGATTTTACGCGAGTCGGACAATAAAGTCATGAAACCTGAAGGATGGATGCCGCCCGAGCCGGAGCTCGAAAAAGAAGTGCGTCGTCAAATCGCAGGGAAAGAATAATCACAAACGGCTTGAGCCCTCATTAGAAAGGGTTTGAGTCGTTTTTTGTTGTGAAGGTCATAATGACATCATGGTATTAGATGAGATTAGGAAGGTCATGAGAGTAATTAATGGTATAATTTAACATAAGCAAGCGAACGATGAATATTAATCATTGAGATGGAGGTCATTCAGCTGAAAAAATTATTCGGTATTCTATGTTGTAGTTCAGTACTTCTGTTAGCATCATGTAGCAATGATGAAAAAACGTCAGAATCTAAAACGTCTGAGCCTGACGTTTCAATCGAAACGATAAAAATCAACGAAGAGAATGAATTGACAATCGTCCCACTTTACACCCAATACCAACAATATTTGAATGCATCTCTTGAAACAACCGATGCGGAGGAGAACAAACAGAACTTCAAGAAATATGTATTAGATTACATAGGAGAGGTCGGAGAGGAAGAAAAAATCGATACATCCATATTGAAAACTGATTTTTCACTAAAGCCGACTCCTCATAAGCAACAATTGCTAAAGCAACTGGATACGTTGATCAATCAGCATGATGAGATTAAAGAGATTATTGCATCGACATACGCAGATTCAAATCAAATCTTTCCTAAAAAGAAAGGTACGGTGTTTGTTGCCCCGTATAATCCTGAATTTTTCTACGATAGTGAACCGTTGAAAGGTGTAGCAGGAGCAGCGTACAAGGACGCATTCATCTTGTTTCTCGATACAGATTTTGATAAAGGTGTGCTAGCCTATACGACGGCTCACGAGTATCATCATCTGATTGTTCAGAATCACCCTGGGTTCCGTCTTAAAACAATTCTCGATTCTGTCATCATTGAAGGAAAAGCCGATACGTTTGCTGATCATATCGTCAAAGATGTGACTCCCCCGTGGAATGTAGAGATTGATGAAGCGACCATGGAACACATCGCGAGCCGAGTGAATGATTATGAAACAACCTATACCGATTTTGCGGTTGGTAATTATCAAAAAGATATGCCACGTTGGAGTAACTATATTCTAGGGAGGGATGTGCTTCATGACTATTTGACGGCGCACCCAGAGCTGTCAATTCCCGAATGGACCTTCAAAGAAGATCATGAGCTTTTAGAAAAATACAAGTATCGAGATATGATGGAATTGGAAAATTAAGTTGAAAAAGAATGTTAAAAGGCTTGACCCTGAATGAGACAGGATCAAGCCTTTTGATTGTACATATATGCTTTAGTGATCACGATAGAACGCAGATGATGCGTCGGGCCGAACCCTTTACCGCTCTGTCGCCAGTTCAGCTGCGTGCGATCCGGCGCAATGTCCTGTCGTGAAAGCGGCCGTGATGTTGTAGCCACCTGTGTATCCATGAATGTCGAGCACTTCACCGGCAAAAAAGAGACCTGGTGCTTTCTTTGACATCATCGTCTGTGGCGCAACTTCCTTAACCGAAACGCCACCACCTGTGACGAATGCCTTGTCAAAGTCGAGTGTCCCGACGGCGTGCATCTCAAACATTTTCAAACGCGTTGCGAAATCAATGACGGATTGCTTCTTCAACTGACTCGCGTCTTCTTCTCCAAATGCGAGCTCTTCTAACAACAAGTCAAGAAGTCGCTCGGGGATATAGCCTTTCCATACGTTTTTAACGGCACGCTTCGGTTGGCTCTGCACTTGGTTCCACAATTCTTGGACGAGCGCATCTCGTGATGTGTCCGGGAAGAAGTCGAGTGACAAGAGGACGACTTGTTCTTTGCTGCGCTTCCGCTCTTTGATTGTGTACTGACTGCAACGGAGCGCGATTGGACCTGAGATCCCGAAATGGGTAAAGATCATGTCACCTTGGTGCGTCTTGATCGCTTTTCCTTTTTTGCCATGCACCGTCAACGCGACGTCACGTAACGATAATCCTTGAAGTTGTTTCGTTCCGATGAATGAATCATTCAATTTGATTGGCACTTCTGTCGGGAATAGCTCCGTAATCGTATGCCCAGCTTTTTGTGCCCACGGATAACCGTCACCTGTCGACCCGGTATGAGGGACGGATTGTCCGCCGACCGCGACCACACAAGCTTTCGCTTCAATCATTTCACCGTCCATCAACTCGACCGCATGAAACTCGTTTTCTTCATTAAAATGTAGTGTTTTGACTTCTGCTTTTTTTCGAATCTCGACACCGAGGTCTTCAATCGCACGAAGCAACGTGTTGACCACGTCTTGTGCCTTATCGGTCACTGGGAACATGCGCCCGTTGTCTTCTTCTTTCAGCGGGATGCCGAATCCTGTGAACAGGTCGATGATCGATTGGTTGTCGAACTGAGCGAGGGCGCTATATAAAAAGCGGCCATTCCCAGGGATGAACTGAATCAATTCATCGATTGGTTTTCGGTTCGTGACGTTACAACGCCCTCCACCTGAAATCGCTAATTTCCGACCGAGTTTAGATCCTTTATCAATCAACAAGGTCGATGCGCCGCTCTTTGCAGCTGCATAAGTTGCCATAAGTCCGCTTGGACCTCCGCCGATGACGATGACATCTTTCATGTAAAATCTCCTCATTTCTTCATCTATATGATTAGTAAAATTATCGTAACTTTATTATCCGTAACAGTAAGAGTATAATGAGAAGCGGTTGTTTTGTAAAACCGAATTCATATGAATAGTTGATTTATAGATGGAGGTGCCTCATGTCATCAAGCGCCAAACAAGATTCTGGAAGAGCCTCCTTCGTCAAAGGAACGCTTCTTTTATCGGCGGGAAACTTGATTTCCCGGATGTTAGGGCTGTTGTACACATTCCCGTTCCAAGCGATGGTCGGGATTGCCGGAGTGACGTTGTATCAAGCAGCATATACGTATTACGCAATCATGATCTCCATATCGACGGCAGGGATCCCTGTTGCCGTCTCGAAATTTATCGCCAAATATAATGCGCTAGGGGAATATGGAACGAGTCAACGATTGTTCCGACAAGGAATGAAGCTGATGCTTGCGACCGGTGTCGTCGCTTTTTTATTACTCTTTTTTGCGGCACCATGGCTATCCGAGCTGATGGTCCGAAATTCGGAGAACAATCAGCAATACATTGACTCGCTCACACTCGTGACGAGAAGCGTCAGTTTTGCGTTACTGCTCATCCCGGCGATGAGTATGGTTCGTGGTTATTTCCAAGGACATCAAGACATGGCTCCGACGGCAATCTCACAAGTCGTCGAACAAATCGTGCGCATTCTATTCCTTCTCAGCGGGACGATGCTCGTCTTGTTCGTCTTTGCGGACTCTGACTTCATTCGACCAATCGCGAATGCTCTTGGGGGAACGCAATCCGTCGAGACGACTGAACTGAATGGATTGAAAGTCATTGCCGTCACGATTGCGACGTTTAGTGCTTTTGTTGGGGCAATCGGTAGTTTTGTCGTACTCATGATGTACTGGAAGCGTCGAAAAGACATCCATCGTCAGACGGATAATCCAGCGGGCACACCTGTCCGTTCGATGAAGTCGTTGTTACTCGAGTTGCTCAGCTACTCAATCCCAATCGTGATGGTCGGGGTATCGACCCCTCTCTATCAGCTGATTGATCAGTTGACGATGGTCAATACGTTACTCAGTTCGGGTGCGACCGTATCCGAAGCGACATCGGCTTATGGATTCTTGACCGGAAACGCACATAAGATTGTATTGATCCCTGTGTCGATTGCGGCGAGTGTCTCGATGGCGACCATCCCGCTCGTGACCCGTTCATTTACGACAGGAGATATGCTGAAAGTACGAAATCAAGTCAATCATATTTTCCAAGTCTCGTTCTTTGTGACGATTCCTGCTGTCATCGGACTCGTAGCTCTCGCGGAACCATTGTTTGGGACGTTGTTCCCGGGAGACCGTGAAGGATGGGTGTATTTACTTCATTATGCACCGAGTGCTTTCTTCTTAGCCTATTACTCGGTTGCGGCTGCGATTCTCCAAGGGATTAACCGTCAGTACTTCACCATCTTTGCTACATCGATGGGTCTGTTGGCAAAACTCGCCCTGAACGTGCCGTTCGTCTATTGGCTCGGTGGTATCGGTGCGGGTTATGCGACGATTGCTGGATACATTGTGGCGATCGTGCTCATGGTATGGATGATTCAGCGGTCTCTACATTTCCCATACAAGCAGTTGCTTCGTCGGACCATCTTAATGTTCTTGATGGGGGCGGCGATGTTTGCGGCTGTTTACCTTTCTCTTCTCGTCACGTTGCAAGAAGAAGCGAGTTGGGGAAATGACATCTTTGCGACAATCGTCGGTGTCATCGTCGGGATTCTCGTATACGGATATCTCGGCTGGCGCAGCCATCTTGCAGGGAAATTATTAGGGAAACGCTTTGAATATCGGAGGAACGGATAATGCGAATTGATAAATTGCTATCGAACATGGGATATGGATCACGAAAAGATGTAAAAATCCTATTAAAACAAGGGGCAGTACGAGTCGATGATGCACCTGTAAAAGATGCGAAACGACACGTTAACCCAGAATCAGAGCGAGTCACGGTGTTCGGGGAAGTCGTTGAATATCGTCCATTCATCTATTTCATGATGAACAAGCCTGAAGGGGTCATCAGTGCGACGGAAGATCAAGTCGAGACGACAGTCATCGAGTTAATTGATCCGGAGTATGCCCATTACGACCTCTTCCCGGTCGGACGTCTCGACAAAGATACGACGGGACTTCTCCTCATTACAAACGACGGCGCGTTCAATCATGCACTCATGTCACCTCGTAAACATGTCGACAAGGTATATATCGCCGAAGTCGATGGGGAGATGACGGCTGAGGATATCAAGACGTTCGCGAACGGAGTCGAATTAGAAGATGGATATACGACGAAGCCGGCCCGACTCGAGATTTTGAGTCGGAGCGGACGTCGCTCTGTCATCCGTCTCACATTATCTGAGGGGAAATATCATCAAGTGAAACGAATGGTCGCGGCGGTAGGCAAACACGTCGAGCGATTAGAGCGTGTTCAAATCGGGGATCTTGAACTCGATGAGACGCTCGAGCTCGGGGCATATCGTGAGTTGACGGAAGAAGAAGTTCAATTGTTTCTTCAATAATTAATGAGGTGAGAGGGGATCTGTCCAATTGGGCGGATTCTCTTTTTGTATAAAAAGCTCTAATTTTCGATCATATCTTTTTGAAAATGGCATCAAAATCAGCACGCCAATAGTTAACTAACCAGTCGTTGTATTTATGATATAAAGGGACTAATGGTTCAACTTCATTTGAACTTATGGTACAACCTCGATCATCATACATATGAAAAACGATGTTCTTTTCAGTGCTTATAAAGTATACCGTTTGTCCAATCGAAGGTTCTCTTCCTTGCTCGTAATTTCCTATACCTCTAAGGATTTTCTCGTAAGAGATTGACTTTATCTGCGAGGATACAAATTTCGCTTTATATTCATGTTTGATTTCTATAATTTCCCCTGTTTTTTCGTCTATATCTTCATCTAATTCGAATAACGTTTCTTCTTCAATCTGTTGCTTCATGAATAAAGCATACAAATATTCGGGAGTGGTATTCCCGAACATGATGTCCTCTGTTTCGTTCCAATCCTTGATAAAGACATGGATGTAATCATCAGATTGAAACACTTCCTCGAACAATGTTGTCACTCTTTTTACCACCTGCTCTATTCTCTCATCCGTTCCGTTTTTATACGGTTCGCCGAGTTCGAATCTTAGATGGACTTCTCCAGATAGGTTTGGAAAATGATTATCTATGTACTTCATTATTTCTTCTTTCACATCATCACCTCATCTTGAACATTTGATACAATCCAAAATCACAAGACCTTCTTTCATAAAAAAGAGACCTGAACATCAGGTCTCTTGAATCTACATATACGTTTCAATTTGCCGTCTTGAGTGAACGTTTCGATGAAGTCCACGTGCCACGGCTAGGGCTCTCCACAAGATTATTGTACTCAAGCACGTTCAAATCACGTTGCACAGTGCGCGACGTAATGCCGAACTCTTCTACTAGTTCTGAAGTGGTAACTGTCTCCCTTTCATTGATGAACAAATAAATGGACTTGATGCGCGTTAACATCCGATCTGTTGAGCCTTTCATTGGATAACCTCCCAATGTGTAGAATAATGATAAACCATACCTACAGACGACAAAATGAAATATAAAATTGTTATTTTCTAAAATTACACCTTTAGTATACCGCTCCTGTACAAAAATGCAAGCAGAAAGCACGAACAATCTGTTTGTAAAGATTTGATTATGAACGTAAATGTCGAATGAAGATTGTTTTTTTGTGTTTAAAACGAGGTCAAACACGAACGAAAAAAACTTTTCTAAATGAATGTTCGTCTTTCATTCATTTGGATATACTAGTAAGGGAGAGAACATTCGCAAAAGGGGAGATGAACATGAATTGGAGACAAGAAGTCGACAATCGTAAAGATGCATTTTTAGAAGATTTAAAAGGATTACTACAAATCCCTAGCGTGCTCGATGAATCAAAAGCCGCACCGAACATGCCATTCGGGCCAGAGGTTCGAAAAGCGCTCGATTACATGTTTGAGCTTGGTGAGCGAGATGGCTTTAAAACGAAGGACGTCGGTGGATATGCGGGACACTTGGAGTATGGGGATGGTGAGGATATCGTCGGAATCTTATGTCACCTTGATGTCGTCCCTGCAGGTGAAGGATGGACGTATGGTGCGTTCAATCCGACGATTACATCGGACGGAAAAATCGTCGCTCGCGGAAGCAATGATGATAAAGGACCATCGATGGCTGCATACTATGGTTTACGCATCGTCAAAGAGCTCGGGTTACCGCTCTCGAAACGTGTCCGCCTGATCGCAGGTTGTGACGAGGAGAGCGAATGGCGCTGTGTCCGCGAATACTTTAAACAAGAACAGATGCCGACATACGGCTTTGCACCAGACGCAGACTTCCCGATCATCAACGCAGAGAAAGGGCTATATGACGGTGTGTTGACACAACTTCCGATTCAACGGGCACCAGAGTCGGCGTACCACCTCCTATCGTTCACGAGTGGGGAGCGTCCGAACATGGTTCCGGACTTCGCGAAAGCTGAATTGAAGACAGACGAGGTACTCGAAGAAAAGTTCGAGGCTTATCTTGAAAAATATGAAGCAGACGGGACATGCGTGTATGACCGTGGGACATATACGTTCACGATGAAAGGGAAAGCGGCACACGCGATGGAACCGGATAACGGGATCAACGCGGCATACGTCCTCGCTGGATTCTTGTTGCACCTTCCTCTCGATATTCAAGGGGAACGCTATATTGAACTCGTTCGTCATGTGTTTGCCGATTCTCGCGGGATTTCACTCGGGATTGAGGCGAGTGACGAGACAGGTGATTTGACGATCAACGGTGGTGTGTTCCGCTATCACGAAGATGAGCGCACGGCTACGGTCAATATTCGATACCCTTATACGGCGAAGTTTGAAGAGCGGTTGCAAAACCTACGTGAAATCGCGTTGTCGCTCGGTTTCGAATTGAAGACGCGTCAACATATGCCACCGCATCACGTGGCTGAAGATCATCCGCTCGTGAAGACGCTCGCTAGTGTGTACGAACGTCAGACGGGGGAGCATGCGAACTTGATGGCAATCGGTGGGGGAACTTACGCCCGTTCACTCGAGGCGGGTGTCGCATTCGGTGCATTGTTCCCAGGCGCTAAAGATGTGGCGCATCAGGTCGATGAATACATGGAGATAGAAGATTTATTACGCGCTGCAGCGATTTATGCTGAAGCGATTTACGAGCTCGCTAAATAAGAACCGTGGAGAGCTGACTGATGTAGTCGGCTCTCTGTCCTTTAGGAAGGAAGTTATCATTGAATTCGCAAAAAAGATTGTTTCAATCTGTATATGTCGCCATTTTCTTCGCACAAGGGGCATTGATCCCTTACATGGCTCTATATTTTTCACAAGATCAATTCGGACTGAGTCCTAGTCAGGTCGGAAATATCGTGGCCATTCTTCCCATTCTTTCGATTGGTGTACAACCACTTTGGGGAATGTTGACCGACCGCACCGAGCGGGTGAAGGCGTGGCTCATGTTAGCGATGTTAAGCGCAGCCCTCATTTCGTTTACATTTTTAGTGGCGACTTCATATGTATGGATTGTGATGCTCATGGTGATTTGGTCTGTATTCCAATGTGCACACATTCCGCTCGTCGATATGATGACACTCGACTATACGACACGTTCAAAAGTGGATTATGGAGCGATTCGTTTGTATGGGTCGGCAGGTTTTGCCATCGCGGTGTTTGCGATGGGGTGGATTTCCGATACGACGTGGGGCCTTGCTAGTACGTTCGTATTAAGTGCCGTCCTACTGATCCTCGGAAGTGTGTTCGTCCGAATGATTCCGGAAAAGAGCTCGATTCGTGACGTCACGTTAGCTCCGATCTCATGGACAGCTGTATGGAATAAGTCTTTCTTATTCTTTCTGCTCGGGGGCATGCTCGTCTTCGGACCAATTTATGCGAACAACTATTATTTTGGATTGTACGTGACAAGTAGCGGGGGATCGACGACGCTCGTCGGAACACTATTCCTCGTCGCGGTTTTGTTTGAAATTCCCTTCATGAAAGTGGCATCACAATTTGTAGAACGCTTCGGCAGTGTCCCGGTACTCGTCGGGGCGGCACTCATCTCGGCCATGCGAAATGGAATCCTTGCATTAGAGCCGCCCATTTGGGTCGTTTGGCTTCTGGCGATCGCACAAGGTCTCGTCGTCGGACTTTTAATCCCGGTCGCGCTTCAGTTCGTCCGGAAACTTGTCGACCGTCAAGTCTCTTCAACGGCAATCGGTGTTTACATGGCGTTGACTTCAGGACTTGCGACAGCGGGATTCAACAAGTTGAGTGGTACAATCATCGAACTCGATGACATCATCGGCGTATTTTGGATGTATACGATTGTCACGGCAATCGGGGCAGTGATTTGGATTGGACTGTCACGTCGCGCACTGAAAGGATGAATCAGATGAGCACGCATTATTTTATTGCGATTCCAATCGAAGCGGCCGAACTCGCCGCTGTGCAACAAGCCATCTTACCGTATTACTCGTATCGGCGAATTTATCGACCGGACGAGTTTCATTTGACGATACAATTTTTATGGGGGATCGATGGTGAAGAGCTGGATGAAGTGAAAGAAATCACTAGAAGAATCAGTCAAGAAACCCTTCCGTTCACGTTGACGTTTCATGCCATCGACCATTTCGGGAGAGCGGACCGTCCACGCGTGTTGACGATTGTACCTGATGCGTCAGATGCTCTTCAGCGATTTGCGACGGACCTTCGTCAAGAGCTCGTCGCAATGATTCCAAGGTTAGACCGAAAAACGTTCGTCCCTCATGTCACTCTCGCAAAAAAGTGGGACAAAGGGGAACGGATTGCTTACGTGCCACCCGAGTTCAACGTGACCGAGTCGGTGGAAGAAGTGATCCTGTATGAAGTGCAGCCGAATCAGACTCCGTCCTATAGGGCGATTGAAGTATTTCCGTTAAGACGGCCAGAGGAGGACATATGGCAATCCCGGTTAAAATTTTTGACGTAATCTCAAAATATGAACGTGATGTATTAGATCAATACAATCGCTATTTAGAATATGTAGAAACCGATACGGCCCGACTGCAGCGTCTTCATGAAAACAATCGACTGAGTCCGGTCGAAATACTTGAGATCGACCGGCCGTGGTGGAAATTTTGGGCGAAGTCGGAACGGATTGAACTAGAACCGAAACCACTCGCCGAATCACAGTATCAGAAATTACTTCGAGAGCGCCGACACATTCAAAAACTGCAATTTGCTTGTGAAGGGGTGCTTGAGGCAGATTTACCACATTTGGCATTCACGAGAGATTTTGCATATCGCGTGATGCGTTCCGAATGGAATGAACGACACTTCTTCTTTTATCGTCCCGTCATTGAGTGGAACGGTGCGACCGTTGAATTAAGTCATGTCCTTGTCGGTCCGACTCATCTCTATATCGTAGAGTGGCTCGAGGGAGACCGAAGCATCTATCACATATCGAAAGAGAAGACGTGGGTTCATCAACCGCTGAAAGGGGAAAATACTCGTGTAGTGAACCCGCTCATTGCGTTGACACGCACCGAAGAACTTGTTCGACAAATTGTACCGAACTATGCGGGTGTCCTTCAAAAAGTCGTCATTGCAGCAGATGGTTATTTTGATAATGTTCCGAGCGTTCGAACGACGCATTATGTGGGACGAAATGAGTATAAAGAATGGATGAAACAAGTGAATGGGCGCGCACCGATTGTAAAAGCGCAGCAAGTTCGCGATGTCGCTACATTGTTAGAAGTGACAGCCAAGATGCCGTTTCGTCAATTTATGGATCAGTGATTGAGAGGAAGGGACGCATATGCATCATACACCAGATCAAAAGACGGCCTCGCATGTAACGATTGAGAGCGCGTCTTTCGTATCATTTGAGACCATACAACTTGAGATTGTGCGCGAATATGAATCCGTTCCAGTACAAATTGAACAGAATGGACGCCCGATCGACTACATGGTCGAACAACAACATGTGACCGAATCAGGGATGATTGAACAAATTCTGCGACTATATGAACCTATTTCTTTAGAGATGATGTATACGGTGTTTCATCCGGGACAAAAGACGACGGTCATCGTTCCACGAGAAATTGTACGCTCCGAAGAGTTCGAGCGTCGGTTCTCATATGATGGACCACTCGGTGTGTCATTTACACCACACGGGATGGAAGTGACCGTATGGTCGCCTGTCGCACTCTCGATGTGGATTACCGTCCATGACGACATGAACCACCGTGAACTCGAACGCTTCCATATGCATCGCGGTTCTCGCGGGGAATGGAATGGAGAAGTGCCAAAAGCGTTCGAAGGGATGCTATATCGTTTAGAAGTAAAGACGCCCGTCGATACAAGACAAGTCGTTGACCCTTATGCGAGAGCCGTTAGCTTGAATGGAGAGTACGGGGTATTGATGGATGTGGAACGATTTGTGAATGAACAAGTCGAACAAGCTCCGCGTCCACCTCTTTGGAAAGCGACCGATGCCGTCATTTATGAACTGCACATCCGAGACTTTACAAGCCACCCCTCATCGTTGAGCCAACTGAAAGGTCTATATGGAGGGGTGAGCGAAAAGGGAGTTCAGACGAAAGGCGGTCACAGTGCAGGACTTGATTATATAAAAGAACTTGGTGTGACCCATGTCCAATTGTTACCCGTTCATGATTTTGGAAGTGTCGATGAAGCGACACGCATGCCGTATAACTGGGGTTACGATCCGATTCATTGGTTCAGCCTTGAAGGAAGTTACGCCTCTAGCCCGGATGTACCGATGAGTCGGGTATTCGAGTACGCGTCACTTGTCGCGGATCTTCACCAGTCAGGTCTTCGTGTCGTCACAGACGTCGTGATGAATCACATCTATATTCGTGAACATTCACCGCTCGAGGCCCTCGTCCCTTATTATTATTTTCGGTATGAGCATGACGGGACGGTCGCAAACGGGACCGGTGTCGGAAACGATACAGCATCGGAACGTTATATGATGCGGCGAATGATTGTCGACTTCGTCTCATACTTTGCGACAACTTATCGAGTGGACGGATTCCGTTTCGACTTGATGGGAATCCATGACGTCGAGACGATGAATCAGGTACGAGCCGCCCTTGATAAAGTTGACCCGTCCATCCTTGTGTATGGAGAAGGGTGGGACTTGGCGACACCGCTCGGGCAGTCCTTAAAGGCGACTTCGCAAAATGCAGCCCGAATGCCTCGTATCGGACACTTTAACGATATGATTCGAGATGCCCTAAAAGGTTCGACCTTCAATGACCGAGAACGTGGATTCATTTCAGGAAATGAGTGGCGAGAATGGGAGCTCCGTGAATGTCTGACTGGGGCCGTCCATATACCGAACGTGACGGTCGGACGTTTCCCGAGTCCGACGTATTCAATCAACTATGCCGAAGCCCATGACAATTATACGATTTATGACAAATTACAGTTGTCGTGTGAAGGGGTTGATGAAGCGACTCGCCTCGCAATGCAGCGGCTCGCCAATGCGGTCGTCATCACGTCTCAAGGGATTCCGTTTATCCATGCGGGTCAAGAGTTCGGTCGAACGAAGCATGGCGTAGAGAATAGCTATAATTCACCAGACCACATCAATCACTTCGATTGGGACTTACGCGATGCACGAATCAGTGAGATCGAGTATGTGAAGACGCTTTTGAAACTGCGACGACTGCATACGTGTTTCCGTTACGATTCACGTCAAGAAGTCATCGACCATTTCACATTCCTGCCGTCGCCGCCTGGCGTCATCATTTATGAACTGACGGCGAGCCACTCGTATGACGCTTGGCAGCGGGTACGCGTATATATTAATGGAACGTTCGAAAAACTGTCATTCGAAAGCGATGCGAAATGGAACGTCTACGTTCAGGGGGAGACTGCCAGCCTCATCCCAATCGAAAGAAACCCGTCACACATTCAAGTCGAGTCGTTGTCAATGACGATTCTCGCGTGTTAAGATGTTGATTGTATCTCTTTAATTTCAAGTAAGATTTGAGCGTGATGAATATGTATTCAGATATAGTCGGTGCGCTCGGTAAAGAGTGGACAGTCGCTTCTGCCGGAGGTATTACGGGCGAAGCGTATGTAGCGACGACGCGCCAACAGAAGATTTTTGTGAAACGGAACTCTTCTCCATTCTTGGCGATTCTTTCAGCGGAAGGAATTGTTCCGAAACTTCTTTGGACAAAGCGGATGTTTAACGGGGACGTATTAAGTGCCCAACAATTTATTGAAAGCCGCGAACTTTCACCAGAAGATATGAAGCGACCAGATGTCGCGGCACAACTCGGAAAGATTCATGATTCGAAAGAGCTATTATTCATGTTACAACAATTAAATCACACACCGGTGACGCCGCACTTGTTGCTTCATCAGTGTGAGGCATACGAACAAGATGAGACGGATCCTACGATTGGAGAGGCGATTCAATGGTTAAAACACCATTTGCCTAAAGTCGACGAGCAAGAGTTCGTCGTATGCCACTCTGATTTAAATCACAACAATTGGATTGAAGATGAAAACGGTCTTCTCTATTTGACGGATTGGGACGATGCGATTATCGCGGACCGTGCCTTTGATTTGGCTATGGTAGTCTATAGCTATGTCGAAGAGACGGAATGGGAGCGTTGGTTCACGCATTATGGGGTCGAAATTTCGAGTGAGCTTCATAATCGAATGCATTGGTATGCGATTGCCCAAACGATTTTAACGATTTATGGGGAACGAAACGATGCAGCACGAACAGAAGGTTTTCATGTACTGCGCGAATTGATCGATGAGGCGTATGAACGAATCAATTAAAAGGGATGGCTGAGTGCCACCCCTTTTTGAATGTGTTTAGATGTCGTCTGGATTCATGAAGTAAGCCCAAACGAACGTTGCGATGACGCCTGCGAAAAACGTAAGTGGAGCCGCATAAAAAATTAAGAATTGATCTAATGTACTCATCGTATCTAACCTCCTTGTGAAGGATGATTCACGTTCATTAAACTATGATTTCGTGTATAATCGCAAGAGGACTGCTCGTACGGAACGTGCATATTCCCATTAAACTTGAACATTTGATGAACGAAAGGTAGGATTTTCATGCGTTTACGACATAAGCCTTGGGCAAAAGAATATATGGAAGCTCAAGAACACGTATTTATTCAACATCCTGAACAATTAAAAGGGAAGTGGGACGCCGAGTTCGGCAATGACCACCCACTCTTTATCGAGGTCGGTTCAGGGAAAGGACAATTCATTTTAGGGATGGCGAAACAGCACCCGGACGTGAACTTTATCGCAATCGAACTATTTGAAAGCGTAGCTGTCTCAATCGTTCAAAAGCTCGTCGAGACGCCGATGCCGAACGTGAGAGTACTGACGGTTGATGCGAAGCGACTCGTCGAATACTTCGAAGCTGGAGAAGTCGACCGCGTATACTTAAACTTCTCAGACCCGTGGCCGAAAACACGCCATGCGAAACGTCGCTTGACGTACAAGACATTTTTAGCGACATATGAAGCGATTCTTCCGAAAGCAGGGGAGATTCATTTCAAGACAGACAACCGCGGACTCTTTGAATATTCTCTTCAAAGCATGAGTCAATACGGGATGTTCTTCACAGAAATTTCACTTGATTTGCATGTAAATGAACCGGAAGATAATATTCGAACAGAGTATGAAGAGCGCTTCAGTGCGCTCGGTCAGCCGATTTATCGAATGGAAGCTGTATTCCGTCCGAAAAATTGACACGCTTTTTTCTTATTTTAATAGTATTTTCTTCACACTTTTTTCTTTCTTCTTGGTACAATAGGAATGACGCTAAACTGGAATAAGAGAAGGGGGAACATGGGGATGTTGAAAAAAGCATGGGCAAGCCTGCTTGCAGTAATCTTCATTCTAACAATCGCACCAATGAATACCTCAGCGAACGAAGCGTTCTTAGACGCACTCGAAGAGGATTTGAAAGCGACGCATTACGATTATAAAGAAGGAACAGCTGAAATCATCAAAGAAGAGACGCTTCGCCATTCAAATGGCAACGAAGTGATCGCGGCTGTCGTAGAACTCGATACGATTCGTGATGGGATCTTCATCACACGTAAAACCGAGTACCATTACTTTGATGCGACAGACAACAAAATCCTTTCATCAGCAGACCTCGTAGAAGTTGAAGGAGCAGCCGAATTCGCAGATGCGAACATCGATATGCTCGGTCATGAAATTGTCTACTGGTTGCCGGTATTGGTATTGCTTCTATTGATTGCGATTCCAGCACTCATTTTGTTCTTGGTCGTACCACGTTTCTATTCAACAAGCTCATATATGAATGCCGTATATGAAAAGAATGACAACCCACGTTAAGATATAAAAGCACCCCGTTCTTCTGAACGGGGTGCTTTTTCATTGTTGCTTCAACTGTTCGACGATATCTGTGAGAGACATGTCGTTTCCTGAGGAAACCGAAGCGATGAATGCACTTTCGACAATCGGACCGTCGAAAAATGCGACCTCTTTACTTCCTTCGTACATGTCGATGGCAAGTTCGGCGTTCATCGTCGCCGAACCGATATCGCTGAGAAGAAGCGCTTCCCCTTCGACTTGGTCGAGTGCCTCCAAGATGCGCGTGACGTCTGTTCCAATCGAACCGTCTTCGAGACCGCCGGCTAGATGGATGGGGACGGATGGCGCCATCTCTTTCATGAGATCTTGGATCCCTTCCGCAATTTTTGCACTGTGCGAGACGATAATCAATTCGACGATGTCAATCGACCTCCTTCATAATCGCGGCTAACAGAATCGAACTGGAGAGGGCACCCGGGTCGACCGTCCCACGCGAATTTTCACCGAAGTAGGAAGCTCGACCTTTCGTTGCCACCATATCTTCCGTTTTTTGCACAAGTTCGTCTAACTGTTGTTTGTAGTCGTCCCCTTGTTTCACATGTTCGAGGAACGGGTCCCAAACGTCGACCATCGTTTTCTGACCGACTTCTGACTTTCCACGCGCTTTAATCGAATCGGAACCTTCTTGGAGTGCTTCTTTGAGAAGGTCAAAGTCAGCTTCGGTCGCATCCCCGAACTTGGTCGCCATCTTGACGAAAGCAGAACCATATAATGGACCAGCCGCACCGCCTACTTTCGACATCAGAGTCATGCCTACTTTTTTACTGAGCGCACCGAGAGAGTCATACTCCTCATCTAAAATGGAAGAGACCGCGTCGAAACCACGGGACATGTTAATCCCGTGATCTCCGTCCCCGATGGCACGGTCTAAATCTGTCAGTGTGTCTTTTTGGTCTTCAATCCCGACTTGTGTGTCGCGTAACGCTTGCTTCATCCGATCAATCGTCAACATAAAACAAACACCTCATTCATCAAAGTTTAAATCCAAGTGCTTCCGATGGAGCATCTAGATAAGTGGTCATCTCATCATCAAGCGGTAACAGGGTAATCGAGAATCCGTGCATCTCGAGTGACGTCATGTAGTTGCCGACATATTTCCGTTTCAACGTATATCCAGCAGCTTCGAGTTTTTGCGCGACGAAATGATATGTCACATATAGTTCGGACAATGGAGTCCCGCCCATTCCATTTACCATGACGGCGACTTCGCCAGGCTCAACTTCTTTTTTCAAATGACTGAGAAGATCATCGACGATTTGGTCGACATCGCTCGTTGGTTTACGTTCGACACCGCGCTCCCCGTGAATCCCAATCCCGATTTCCATCTCTTCCTCGTTCAAGTCAAAACCAGGCTTTCCACTCACTGGCATGTAGCAAGGCTCTACCGCCATCCCCATTGAGCGGACGTGTGATGCGACTTTTTCCGCAATCGATTTAACTTCCTCAAGTGATTTACCGCTTGCTGCAGCGGCACCTGCGATTTTATGAACGAAGACGGTACCGGCAACACCACGACGGTCTTCCTTGTTTGAAATCGCGACGTCATCAGCGACGACAACATGGTCGACTTTAATCCCGTCTCCTTCAGCCAATTCGGCGGCGAGTTCGAAGTTCATGACATCCCCCGAATAATTTTTGACGATCAACAAGACACCGTTGCCACCGTCAGCTGCTTTGATTCCTTCAAGCACCATGTCCGGAGTAGGGGATGTGAAGACTTCCCCGCAAACTGCCGCATCGAGCATGCCGTCTCCGACATAACCGGCGTGTGCCGGTTCGTGTCCGCTACCACCACCCGAGACGAGGCCGACCTTACCGGATTTTGCACCGTTCGCCCGACAGATGACATTGAATCCTTCGACACGACCGTACAGTTCAGGATGGGCATGGACCATTCCTTCTACCATTTGCGATACGAGTTCACTTGCCTCACCGATTAGCTTTTTCACGCGAGATCACTCCTTTTTTAAATTGAAAACTACCAATTTCAATTTTCCACTCTTTCGCTGTAACTAAACAAAAAAACCGACGAATCATTCGTCGGTTTCGTGTCATGCATATTCGAGTAAAGCGCCAGTCTCAGAGTCGACTGTGAACTCATACGTTTTTTCTTCGTCGTTCTCAAGAACCGAGATTCCACCTTTGTAGACATCGTATTCACGACCGTCATACGTGTAAATCTCAGGTGATGCAGAAATCCATGCCCCTTGGACATGACCTTTCGCTGAGAAAGCACGTTTTGTGTACTCCAACGCGTTTTCTGCAGATAAGCTACGTTCATCTAAAGCCTTTTTCGTCATAAGTGCGGCAATGACGGCAACCCCGATTCCAATAAACCAATACCTTTTTTTCATATGACTACCTCCCCTTGAACTATGGCTATCATGTACATCGTACCAAAACCTGTACCCGAATGGAATGAAAAGCATTCGCATCCTATCAAAACTTTTGTATATAATGAGACAAGAACGGTTAAGAAGGGATGATAAAAGATGGATCAAAAGACGAGAGACTTATTCAAGACGTTAACAGAACTACCGGGAGCTCCGGGGTTCGAGTCAGAAGTTCGTCAGTTCGTACGTGAACGAATTGAACCGCACTCAGATGAAATCGTCACGGATGGCATCGGATCAATTTTTGGGAAACGTGTCGGGTACGAAGCGGGACCTAAAGTAATGGTAGCCGGTCACATGGATGAGGTTGCCTTCATGGTGACACGCATCACGGAGAATGGCATGTTATACATACAACCGCTTGGCGGATGGTGGAGCCAAGTGCTCATGGCACAACGTTTTGACATCATCACTTCGAACGGGAAAATCCCAGGCGTCGTCGCTTCGACACCGCCTCACTTACTTGGACCAGATGCGATGAGTAAACCGATGGACATCAAACAAATGTTCATCGATATCGGTGCGGATTCAAAAGAAGAAGCAGAATCATGGGGAGTGCGTCCGGGTGTTCCTGCAGTACCATCGAGCGCATTTACACCACTTCATCACCCGAAAAAAATTATGGCGAAAGCATGGGACAACCGTTACGGTGTCGGTCTTGCTGTCGAATTGTTAGAAGAGACGACAAAAGCAGACCACCCGAACATCTTGTTCTCGGGTGCTACCGTACAAGAAGAAGTTGGATTACGTGGAGCGCAGACGGCATCTGAATTGATTCAGCCAGACGTGGCACTCGTACTCGATGCTTCACCGGCGAACGATGCATCTGGAAGTAAAACGGAGTTTGGACAACTCGGTGAGGGTGCCTTGATTCGAATTTTAGACCGGGTCATGGTCATGTCGCCTGAAATGCGTGACTTCTTGCTCGACACGGCTTCTGATGAAAATATTAAGACGCAGTATTTCGTCTCTCCAGGCGGTACGGATGCTGGACGCGTGCATATGAGTGGAGAAGGTGTACCGACAGCCGTTATCGGTGTCGCATCACGCTACATCCATACACATGCTTCGATTCTTCATACAGACGACTACGATGCGGCGAAAGCGTTACTGAAAGCGTTGGTCAAACGACTTGACCGTTCGACTCTTGAAACACTCCGTCCGTCTCGCTAAACGTACATGCCGTTCACTCATATTTTTGAGTGGACGGTTTTTTTTATGTAGATGTTCTTGCTATTTCAAGAAAACACCTTATACTGATAGAGGTGTTTATACATGTTATTTACTTATGTAAAGACACCTGTATGATTGTAAGGAGGATCTCACATGTTCAAGAAAAAAGGAATCTCACTTAGCCCGTCTGTTTATTTTGTGACGGCACTTAGTTATATGGCATTAGGGTTGTTCAGTACATTGATTATCGGCTTGATTATGAAGACGATTGGTGGTCAGCTTGAAGGGACCGCTCTTGCGGGAATAAGCGCGACGCTCGTTCAAATTGGGGACGTGGCGATGAGCCTGACGGGTCCAGCTATCGGGATTGCGATTGCTTATGCCCTTGAGGCGCCGCCTCTTATTCTATTTTCTGCACTCGTTGTCGGGACGTTCGGATATGAGTTTGGACCTGCCGGTAGTTACGTCGCCACGCTTTTAGCCGTTGAGGTATCAAAACTTGTATCGAAATCGACGAAGCTTGATATTTTGGTGACGCCATTTACGACAATCGCAGTCGGTTTCTTCACAGCGACATATATCGGAAAATATGTGGGGATGTTCATGACGCAGCTCGGTAGTTGGATTGAGTGGGGGACGGAGCAACAACCATTGTTCATGGGAGTCGTCGTAGCGACACTCATGGGATTGGCATTGACTGCGCCAATTTCGAGTGCGGCCATCGCTTTGATGCTTGGGTTGAATGGTATTGCGGCTGGTGCCGCGACGGTCGGATGTGCAGCTCAAATGATTGGGTTTGCGATTACGAGTTATCGCGATAACGGAGTCGGCGGAGCGATTGCGCAAGGAATCGGTACGTCGATGCTCCAAGTCGGGAACATCGTGAAAAATCCGTGGATTCTTTTACCCCCTACATTAGCTGGGGCTGTCCTCGCACCAATTGCGATTCTATTGTTTGAATTAGAAAGTGTGGCAGCCGGGGCAGGGATGGGGACGAGTGGACTCGTCGGACCGATTGTCATGCTTGAAACGATGGGCTTTAGTTGGTACACATTTATCATTGTCCTCGGCTTCCTAGTCATTGGACCTGCTCTGTTAAGTTATGCGGTCTATGCTGTATTGAGAAGGACTGGACGCATTCAGCCGAACGATATGAAAATTGACTATTAAAAAAAGGCGCCGTTTGAAGCAAACGGCGCCTTTTCGTGTCATCCGATACCGAATAAGACTTTGACAGAATCAACCGTTTCGCGAGGGACACGGAAGCTGATGAGGAACAGTAGAAGGACGATCACATAAATCGGGATCAAATATCGTTTTCGTACAATCGGTAAATGACGGGCGAGTTGCTTGAGCCACTTTTCGAGGACATAAATGACGGCGAAGCCCACAACAAGCCAAATCAAGATCTCGAGTCTCGTTTTATCGGTATCAATAAATAAATATCCATATCGCAAAATGGCGAGCATCCCAAAGACACCGACCATCTGTTCGAGCGGATGTTTCATTTCAGGATTCAATTTTTCTCGTGTCAATTTCATATGGTTTCACCTGTTTCAACTAGTTTCGGCTTTGATTATAACAAACAGCAGAGCAGAATGTGTGACAGGACTTATGCTATTATAAGTGAGGAAAAAGCAAACAGGAGTGGTTAATCATGAAACAACTATCAACAATGGCAGAATATACAGAAGCAAAAGAATCAAAAAGTATTTTCATGTTCTCGGCAACATGGTGTGGAGATTGCCGTTTCCTCGACCCGTTCATGCCTGAAATCGAACAGAAATTTGAAGACTGGACGTTTTATTACGTCGACCGTGATGAGTTTATGGAACTCGCGCAAGAGCTCGATATTTTTGGTATCCCAAGCTTTGTCGCCTTTGAAAATGGAAAGGAAATCGATCGCTATGTCGGTCGCGAACGGAAGACACCGGAACAGGTCGAAGCATTTTTGAATGGATTAGGGTGACCCTATATGGAACGGAATGAGTTAAGACGTTATTTAGAAGCGAATTTCAAAGAGGACTATCGCACATCTTATGACCGCGAGAATGAGGTGTTGCGCGTCGAACGGAAAGCTGATCGCTTTGGTGTGAATATTCGACTCGCACCAATCGTCGCGAAAGCGAAAACGCGGGGCAAAGTGGCAGTCGATGAAGTCATCGAATATATTGAGTCGGCAATGAAGGCGGATGATCAGATCTCACTCGCTGGAAAATTAGATGCCATCTATCCGGTCATTCGTTCGAACTCGTTTGCAAAGACGACGAAAAGTGGGGAGCCGCTTATTTTCAGTCCGCATACGGCGGAGACTGCCATCTTTTACGCGCTCGATCGCGGGAATGGCTATCGTTTGATCGAGGAGAAGCATGTGTCCGGTGATTTGACGCTTGAAACGATTGAGCGCATCGCCCGGGAAAATGTCAAAAAACTTCCGACCGAGATGAAACAAGATGAAGTTGCCGGCAACCCATTCTACTTTTTATCGACACGAGACGGCTACGAGGCATCGCGCATTTTAAACGATGATTTTCTTCGAATGATGGAGCGCCGAGTTGAAGGGGATATGCTCGTCGGTGTACCGCATCAAGATGTGATGATCATCGCCGATATCCGAAACGACCAAGGGTATGATGCGATGCAACAATTGATGTTTGACTTCTTTACGAATGGTCGTGTCCCAGTGACTGCACTCGCCTTTCATTATGAGGCAGGGCAACTTGAACCGATTTTTATTGTCGGAAAAAAGACCCCGCCATCGAACACATAATCTGATAAAATAAGTGAGATGAGTTTGAAAGAAGGGACGTAGGAACGTATGCAAATGAATGTGTTTTATAACCGAGAAGGAATCGGCGATGTACTCATGGTGTTACTAAAAGAGGGAGAACGTCACCATCAATCTGTAGAACGAACAGGTGACGTTGCCATCGTCAAATCTGAAGATGGAACCGTTAACGGATACAATTTGTTTCAAGCAAGTAAGCACTTTGACGTCACAGGTTGGAACGGTCCAGTTGATTTGACAACGGAATTAGTTGAACAGGTACAAGCTGTCTTGAAGGAACATGGAATTGACGAAGACTTCTCATGGGTAGATGTGACACCGAAGTTTGTCGTCGGTTATGTGGAAAGTGCGGAAAAACATCCGGATGCTGATAAGTTATCCGTTTGCCAAGTTCAAATCGATCAAGGCACGGTTCAAATCGTATGTGGCGCACCAAACGTCGCGACTGGCCAAAAGGTAGTCGTAGCCAAACCAGGAGCGGTCATGCCGACCGGTTTGATTATTCGACCATCGGCACTTCGCGGAGAGAGCTCGCATGGCATGATTTGCTCGGCGCGTGAATTAAATCTTCCGAATGCCCCGCAAGAAAAAGGGATTTTAGTATTAGATAACGAATATGAAGTAGGTACAGCATTTGAAATCGGTCGCTAAACTCGACCGATTTTTTGTTAAATATGGATTGAGTGAAAAAGCGAGGAATCAAGTATGGATGCATATGAACGTTCATTGAAACAACAAGCAGATCGAATCAAACGAGAGCTGTCGAGAGAAGGACAGCCGGTCTCACCACCCCCGAAGGTAGATATCACCGATGAATTCATTCCGACTGATGTTCCTTCACCTATTTACGGATATGCCCGTCCAAAACCAAAAATTGTTCTACCGGTCGAGCATTCTCCTGAAACGAGAGAACCGTTCGAAATGAGCACAGAGTCTGATGTGGTTCTGCCAGAAGAGTCACTTCAAGATGAAGAGGCCACAAGCACTACTAGTCCTGAAATAGACGTAGAGCATGTTGAAGACATTTCCGGGGAAACAACCGAAGAAGAAAAATCGATTCTCGGTCAGGTTTCGATTCTAGATAACGGTTTTTCGTCCGTCTTTATGCAATCGACGGATTTATCCCGCTCGAAAAAAGAAGAGGTTGTAGAAGTTCATCATAGTGCAGCGCCAGATGAAAGTTTAGACATCGACGGATCTGTGGAACAAATCGGGGAATCGATTGAGCAGATTGCAGAAAAATTACAAACGCCATCTGAACAAGAAGAATTACCGGCTGACACCGAATTGACACCGGCTGTTCAAGTTTCGTTTAAAGCCGACCAACCGCCTGTAAACGTGATGATGACGCCAAAAGATCGCATGGCGATGTACCGTAGCCGACGACTTGCGCAAAAAAACAATAATCTGTAATAGCACGACTCAGTGAGTTTTGCTATAATGACAAAGGTTTGTCGCATTTTGACGAGCCGCAATGAATTAGGGGGGCTATTTACAGATGAACCGTTATCACTTCGTCGGAATTAAAGGAACGGGCATGAGTCCTTTAGCTCAAATTTTATTTGATATGAATAATGAGGTCCGTGGATCGGACGTTGAAAAAGCATTTTTTACAGAAGAAGCATTGAAACGAAAAGGGATTGAAATTTTGCCATTCGACCCTGAAAATATTTCTGAAGATCAAATCGTCGTACAAGGAAATGCGTTCAGCGACGATCATCCAGAAATCGTACGCGCGCGTGAACTCGGATTGACGATTTATAAGTACTACGAGTTTTTAGGTGAGCTCGCGAACCATTACACAAGTGTCGCCATCACAGGGTCACATGGTAAAACATCGACTACAGGCTTGCTTGCACACGTCATGCGTGGAATCGAACCGACATCATTCTTAATCGGTGATGGAACAGGTGAAGGTGTTGCCGATTCGAAGAACTTTGTCTTCGAAGCTTGCGAATATAAGCGTCACTTCTTATATTACCGTCCAGACTATGCCATCATGACGAATATCGACTTTGACCATTCAGATTACTTCTCTGGTTTAGACGATGTCATCGATGCATTCCAGGAGATGGCAAAACAAGTGAAGAAAGGAATCATTGCTTGTGGCGATGATGAGAATCTTCAGCACATTCAAGCGAACGTTCCACTCGTTTATTACGGGTTTGGGACGCATAACGATTTCCGTGCAGAAAACGTTACGTCGACAGAGAACGGAACGACGTTCGATGTCTTTTTACGTGATGATTTCTACGGAACGTTCCGCATTCCTGGATACGGCGACCATAGCGTGTTGAACGCACTTGCTGTCATCGCTACGTGTGATTACGAGAACTTACCGAAAGAGTTGGTGAAAGAGCGTCTTGCATCATTCAACGGGGTGAAGCGTCGTTTTAGTGAATCAACGCTTAACAATCAAATACTCGTTGACGATTACGCACACCACCCACGTGAGATTAGTGCAACGGTCGAAGCAGCTCGGAAGAAGTATGGAGAACGGGAAGTCGTTGCGATTTTCCAACCACATACGTACACACGTCTTAAATCATTCATGGATGACTTTGCAACAGCATTGGCTGAAGCAGATACGGTCTATCTTTGTGATATCTTCGGTTCAGCCCGTGAACAAGAAGGGACTGTCACAATCGAGGACCTTCAATCACGCATCGACGGTGCGCATATTTTGAAACGTGGTGGTACGAGCGTCTTACGCAATCATGACAAGGCAGTACTGTTGTTCATGGGTGCAGGTGACATCCAAACGTATCAACGTGAATATGAAGAAATCGTAAAACTTGAAGCATAAGACGGGGGAGGGACGAATGTCTCTCCTTTTTTATGTTTAGCCAACCAAAATCTCGGTAATAGTAGTATCGATGAATATGACAAAGGAGATGTTTGGAATGGCTAGTCAAGGTGCACTCAACACGTTAAACAAGGAAGTCGCAAACTATGGGTTACTGTTTGTGAAACTGCATAATTATCATTGGTACATTAGCGGTCCTCACTTCTTTACGTATCATGAGAAACTCGAAGAGCTCTATAACTTAGTGGCGGAACTCTACGATGACGTAGCGGAAAGACTTCTTATGAATGACGGTGAACCGTTTGCGACGATGAAAGAGTATTTGGAGCACTCGACGCTGACAGAAGGTGATCGTCATGCGGAAACGGATCAGATGATTAAAGATATCATCAACGACTTCAAACAAATTCGCCAAGAGATGCAAGATGCGATGGAAAACTTTGAAGACGGGGATGAAGCGATTGAAGATACGTTCGTCTCTCATATCGAGCGACTCGAAAAAGAAATTTGGATGATGTCTGCCGCACTCGGTAAAAAAACAAAATTGTAACCACAAAAATGGTGCGCCTTCGACAGGCGCACCATTTTAGATTATTTCAAGTTTTCGGGATTGAGTGGAAGCAACGCATCGATGACGAAACGTCCGTCTTTACGAATGAGGACATCATCGAACCAGATCTCACCACCGCCATAATCCGGGCGTTGGATGTTGACGAGGTCCCAGTGAACTGACGAATTATTGCCATTATAGGCATCGTCATACGCTTGACCTGGCGTGAAGTGGAAGCTGCCGTCAATTTTCTCATCGAAGAGGATATCTTTCATCGGATGTTGAATGTATGGGTTCACACCGATTGCGAACTCACCGACGTAACGAGCTCCTTCATCTGTATTGAATACTTCATTGATTCGTTCTGTATCATTGGCCGTCGCGTCCACGATTTTGCCGTCTTTGAACGTCAACTTCACATTCTCGAACGTGAATCCTTGGTATGGAGATGGAGTGTTGTACGTGATTACGCCATTGACCGAATCTTTTACCGGTGCCGTAAACACTTCACCGTCTGGAATGTTCATTTGACCAGAGCACTTGATTGCCGGAATATCTTTAATAGAGAACGAGAGGTCCGTTCCTGGTCCTTTCAATGTGACACGGTCCGTCTTGTTCATCAATTCGACTAATCCGTCCATTGCACGGTCCATTTTGCCGTAGTCGAGTGTACATACATTGAAGTAGAAGTCTTCGAACGCTTCGGTTGATTTACCTGCCAATTGTGCCATTGATGGAGAAGGGTAACGAAGTACGACCCATTTCGTCCCTTTGACGCGGTCTTCCGTGTGCATTTTACCGAGTGTGGCACCGACGAATTTTTGTTGCTCACTCGGCACATCAGAGAGTTCGTTAATGTTATCACCGGCACGTAAGCCGATGTAAGCATCCATTGCCTGCATCTGTTTCCGTTCGATGTCAGCCATGAGTTCGAGTTGCTCACGACTTGCTCCCGTATACAATTTACGTAAGATGCGGCTTTCTTTCAACAAGACGAATGGGTGTCCGCCTGCCTCATATGCTTTTTCGACGAGTGCCTCGACGAGCGATTCCTCTACGCCAAAATTCTCAATCAGTACTTTTTCCCCCGGTTGTAACTTGACGGAATAATTGATTAAACCGTCTGCTAATTGTGTAATTCTTGGATCTCTCACACGACCACCCCTAATTATTTTTATGAATTTCTATTTTAGTGTAATCGAAAACATAAAAACGGGTAAAGGAATAATCAGACCGAATGGCGAAAACGGTTGTAGCAAATCTTTTCAGTCATAATGGTGCTATAATGAAACAAGAAACGATTGAATAGGAGGAATGGATTGAATGGAGATCACATTAGGAGGCATCGCTGGCCTGATTGCGGCCCTCGCGTTTGTCGTACTCGTCATCTTCTTGGCACGTGTCTTATCGAAAGTAAACCGTACACTCGGTAGCGTCGCCAATACGACAGAAAACTTAGAACGCCAGCTCGACGGAATCACAATGGAAGTGACGGCGCTCTTACATAAGACGAACCGTCTCGTTGACAACGTGGAAGAAAAAACAGAGTTGCTCGCACCTGTTGCCCATGCACTCGATGAATTAGGTACATCACTGAACGAAGTAACTGAATCGGTCCGTACCGTCTCAACTTCTGTCCACTCGGCAGCGGATGAAAACAAAGAACAGATTGCTCAAGCGGTTCGATGGGGATCGGTCGCGGTAGAACTGTTCAAGAAAAACAAACCAGAATCATCAACTACGAAAGAACGTCCACGTCGTCGCACGCGACGTGAAAAGAAAGAGGAAGCACCTGTATCGCCCGACATGATTAACACGGACGATACAATCAAATAACGATACATCGGGGAGGAACTCACACATGACAGACCAAAAACAACCAACAGAACAGAATCAATCAAGTAGTGGATTTTTGACGGGTGTCATTCTCGGAGGGATCGTCGGAGCGGCTGTCGCACTATTGACATCACCGAAAAGCGGACGGGAAGTAAGAACATACCTAGACGAAAAGACATCTACATCGCGTGAACGATTGACTGTCAAATCGAAGGAAATGCGTGAAAAGGCAGAGCCAGTCGTCGGGGAATGGATTAAAGTGGCGAGTGATAAAGCGGCACCGGTCCTCAATATCGTGAAAGATAAGGCGCGTGAAGCGGCCGAATTGAAACAACAGATGGACGAGGATGACCTCTCAATCGAAGAAGCGATGGAGAAAGCGGATCAACTTGTCGCAGAAGCGGAATCCGAAGTGAAAGAACAGATGGAACGCGCGGCTGAAGAAGAGACGACGGACTCATCACTTGAATCTGAGTCGGACGATACGCTCGAAGCACCTGTCAATGAGATGCTCGATGATGAGTCGAAAGAAGAACTCAATGATTTGAAGAAAGACCTTAAAAAAGAAGAATGATGTAAAAGGACCGAACGCATTCGGTCCTTTTTTGGTGATTTTGTGACGTAGAAGGTTTCCTTATGACAAAGCGCACAAAGTTCGATATAATTAGGTTTCTGGAAAGAACGGCTTAAGAATGTGAGGGAAACGAATGAGTCCACAAGATCAATTGAATCGATTACGTCGAGAAATGGATGAATTGAACCATGAAATGCTCGACTTGCTGAGTCGGCGTGGTGCACTTGCCGTCGAAATTGGAAAAATCAAACGTCTTCAAGGCGTCGAACGATACGACCCGGTCCGGGAACGAGAGATGCTCGATTTCATCGCAGCTTCGAATCAAGGACCGTTCGAAACGTCACGTCTTCAACATATTTTTAAAGAAGTATTCAAAGCGTCTGCTGAACTGCAAGGCGAAGACCGGGATAAGACGTTACTCGTTTCGCGTAAACGTCAACCGGAAGATACGTTGGTCCATTTGAAGGACGTGACGATTGGAAATGGACGTCCGCAGCTGATTGCGGGGCCATGTGCCGTCGAATCGTTCGAACAAGTTAACGCGGTCGCAGAGAAGCTCGCCTTGTCTGGAGTGAAAGTGATGCGAGGCGGGGCATACAAACCACGTACATCGCCGTATGACTTCCAAGGCTTAGGTTTTGAAGGGTTGAAAATGCTGAAGGCAGCAGCGGACCGTCATGATTTACGAGTCATTACAGAGATCATGACGCCAGGAGCAGTCGAGTCGGCCTTGCCATATGTCGATATCATTCAAGTTGGTGCCCGGAATATGCAAAACTTTGATTTGTTGAAAGAAGTCGGTAAGACAGACAAACCGGTCTTGTTGAAGCGTGGATTATCCGCTACAATCGAAGAGTTCATTTATGCGGCAGAGTACATTATGGCGAGTGGGAACAGCCAAGTCATCTTGTGCGAACGAGGGATTCGGACGTATGAGCGTGCGACACGCAATACGTTAGATATCACGGCGGTGCCGATCTTGAAACAAGAGACGCATTTACCGGTTATGGTAGATGTCACCCATTCGACAGGTCGTCGTGACTTGTTGTTGCCGGCTGCGAAAGCGGCACTTGCCATTGGGGCAGACGGTGTCATGGTCGAAGTACACCCGAATCCTGCCATTGCATTATCGGATGCGCAACAACAATTGGATTTCGATCAATTCGATCAATTTGTGGAAGGACTAACGGTCCAGTTTCCTCAACTTGATTTGGTGAAAAAGTAAGCTTTCCAAATGGAAACGTTTTATATCGCATGAAGACAGGGTAAATGGATGACAGATACCTGTCTTCCTTTTTTAAGACGTTTTATGAAAACTTTTTGAAAATCATGACTTGTAGGAGGAGTAGTTTATGAATAGTAACAACGTAACGATTTACGATGTCGCACGAGAAGCCGGGGTGTCTATGGCAACCGTCTCTCGTGTCGTCAACGGAAACCCGAACGTCAAACCAACGACACGTAAGAAAGTACAAGATGCGATTGACCATCTCGGTTATCGTCCGAACGCCGTCGCACGTGGACTAGCAAGTAAGAAAACGACGACGGTCGGTGTCATCGTACCGGACATCTCAAACATTTTCTTCGCCGATTTGGCACGAGGCATTGAAGATGTGGCGACGATGTACAAATACAACATCATCCTTGGAAACTCGGATTCAAGTCGTGACAAAGAAGTCCATTTATTGAACACGCTATTAGGGAAACAAGTAGACGGCATCATCTTCATGGGTGGACGCTTGCATGAAGATCTCGTCGAAGAGTTCAAAAAATCACCGGTTCCAATCGTTCTCGCAGCGACGTTGAACCAAGGATATGACCTCCCGGCCGTCAACATCGATTATGAGCAAGCAGCATATGACGCGACTCAGATGTTGATCAACCACGGACATGACCGTGTTGGATTCATCACTGGACCGCTCGAGCAACAGATCAATGGCGAGAAGAAATTCGCAGGATACCGTCGCGCCCTTGAAGATGCAGGTCTTCCATTCCACGACAACGATATGATTCTCGGGAATTACACATACGCATCAGGTCTTGAAGCGATGCAAAAAATGTTGCAGCGAGACGATTGCCCGAAAGCAATCTTTGCTGGGACTGATGAGATGGCCCTCGGTGTCATCCATGCCATTCAAGATGCCGGCTACTCGGTTCCGAACGACTTTGAAGTAGTCGGTCACGATAACACGCGTCTTGCGACGATGATTCGTCCGAAGTTGACGACTGTCGTTCAACCGATGTACGATATCGGAGCCGTCGCGATGCGTCTCTTGACAAAGATCTTGAACGCAGAAGAAATCGAAGAGAAAAACGTCGTGCTTCCTCACCGGATTGAGCGTCGTGATTCGCTTCGCCAAGACTAACGAAAAGCCTCCCCATCCGTCACGTCATGTGAGGGAAGGGGAGGCTTATTTTTATAGGTATATTGACTTTCGGTCATTTGAAATAAACGGCCAAAAGGCTCGTTTCGTGACTTCCCAATTTTTTTCTTCGATTTGTTGACGTCGCGGGATATGGTCAAACGAATATAGAGAGTCGTCCCACCGAGTAGGCAACGGTTGATCCGCGATACCTGACCACTTCTCAATCCACTCGCGCGGGATATCTCCAGAGTAGGGCGCCTCTCTCGTCAACCCTGCCCACACTTGAGCCCAAGCGCGTGGTACGGCACGATACCAGTCATACCCACCGCCACCAAGGGCGACGAGACGGCCATCTGTATATTCATCGGCCAGGCGTGAGGCAATCTGTGGAATTTGTTCGAACGTCCGAATTGTTGATGCCAAATGGGTGAGCGGATCAAAGACATGTGCGTCTGCACCGTTTTGGGTCAAGATGATATCGGGTTTGAACCATTCGCACGCCTCGCGTAAGACAGTTTCATAGCATTTTAAGAAAGAATCATCTTGGGTGAACGCATCGACCGGTACGTTCCAGCTGTAGCCATATCCTTTGCCGTTTCCTCGTTCTGTCACCATTCCGGTACCTGGGAACAAATAACGTCCCGTCTCATGAATCGACAGTGTCATCACATCATCATCGTCATAGAAGAGCCATTGGACGCCGTCCCCATGATGCGCATCGGTATCGACATAAAGGACGCGCGACCCGTATTGTTTTCTGACATGTGCGATGGCGACAGCTGCATCGTTATAGACGCAAAATCCGGATGCTTTGCGTCGCATGCCATGATGTAAACCGCCGCCCACATGAAAGGCGCGCTCCGCTTTCCCGCTCGCGACCAGATCGAGTGCATGAATCGTCCCACCGACAAGACGAGCGGCCCCCTCATGTATCGTCGGAAAGATAGGTGTGTCTTCCGTACCGAGACCAAACTTATTCGCTTTCAGCGTAGAAAGTTCTCCCGCAGCCGCAGCTTGGACGGCTTCGATATAATCGAGATCGTGAACGAGCGCTAACTCTTCAACCGAGGCAAGTGGAGGAGACACACATTCCGATTTGGAAAGTTTTCCGGCTGCAATCAAAAGCGATGTCGTCAATTCCAGCCGTAGCGGATTGAACGGATGATCCTCATGAAAACGATAAGACGTCTCGTCTTCGCCAAATATGTAAATCGGTCTCATCGTGACATCTCCGGACCGAGGACATCATAGCCTTCACGTTTCAACCGTTCGATGATTCGGAGCGGGTTCATCGTCTGGACGCGGAACGAGATGATGCGTTTATACGGATCGCTCGTCGGATGAACGAAGACGTTGATGATATTGACGTTCGTTTTGGCGAGGAGTCGGGTCACTTTTTCAAGTGTTCCGGTTGTATTTTCGACGAGGATTTCAATTTGCGAACTTGGTTCGAGTGCCCCGGTCAATTGTACGAAATAACGTAATAAATCGGTCTCTGTCAATACACCAACGAGTTTCCCTTGTTCGACGATGGGGAGACAAGTTAGCCGGTTTTCGTAAAACAAAGCAGCAGCATCTTCAAAGAAGTCGAAGGGATGCGCTGTCGGTACCTCGGATCGCATGATGCTCGATACAGGGTTTTGAAAGTCTGCATTTTCACTTTCGGGATGAAAGACGCTCGTCGCACCACTCATCTCGAATTGTCCGACGATCCCGACGACTTGGCGGGCCGGATTTGTCACAATCAAATGTCGGACACGATGCTCGCGCATCAATTTAGCGGCATGAGCGATCGTATTGGTCGGTTGAATCGTCACGACATGTCGATTCATCATCTGTTCGATTAGCATGAAATCCCTCCTTAGTCGTACATAAATCGCCGGCGAAGTCGTAGCGAATCAAAATGATCGATTGATTCTTGGCGCACGTTTTTGCCGATGCGAGCCATCAAACAGTTGGCAGGGTGAGAGGCGATTTCAGGATCGTCTGTCGGGAAGAAGACAAGTCCACCGTGATTCATCATCTTCTCCATGACTTTTCGATAATCCCAAATCGAGAGTCCGCTGCCTTTCAAATCCCAGTGCCAATAATATTCGGTCGTCAAAATTAAAAAGTCATCCATATGTGGGTCCATCATCGATACTTCGAGTAATTGCTTCCCGATTCGTTGACCACGGAAGCGGGGACTCACCTCGATTGCCCCAAGTTCAAGGATGTATGGGTCGTTTCCTTCACTCCAACGCTCATATGGGTCCGGATAAAGGAATGTCACGTAACCGATCACGAGATCATCCTGTCTGGCGACGATGATTCTTCCTTCTTTCAACCCAGCAATATCGACAAGAGCCTCGTGCTGATCTTCTGGTTCACGAAAAGCCGTCAATCCTTCATCAAGACGATACGTCTGCAGCACGTCGGGCGCAACCGGACCGTCAATCGTGACGTCACCTTGTGAGGTCTGCCACACTTTTGAATGATATTGTTTTTCCATTGGGTCACCACCTTTTCCACCTCTTATTATAGCGCTTTCATCAAGTAGGAATCATCCTGTTTTGATGAAATTGGAAATTCATTGATTTGTCATAATTTTAACACTATACTGAAAGTGGTTATACCAATCTGTACAGGGGAGGCGAATCTTTAGCGATGGAAAAATTGAAAGCGTTAACAGGGGAACATCAATTAGCGTCGTATGAAGAGGCTTGTCAGTCGTTTGAATGGACACAAGCAGAAGCTTTATTTTCTTGGAACTTAACGGGGAAAGTCAATTTGGCATACGAAGCAATCGATCGTCATGCGGAAAGTGAATTGGCGACGAAAGTAGCATTGCTCTATTTCGATGGGGATCGGGAAGAGCGCTACACGTATGCGGATATGAAGCAAGAAAGTAATCGTTCTGGAAATGTTCTGAAGTCGATTGGTGTGGAGAAAGGCGACCGCGTCTTTATCTTTATGCCACGTCAACCAGAACTTTATTTTATTTTACTCGGTGCCATCAAACTCGGTGCCATCGTAGGACCGTTGTTTGAGGCGTTCATGGAACAGGCAGTACACGATCGATTGCTCGACTCTGAAGCAAAAGTGATCGTGACGACGAAAGAACTGTTGCCACGTGTACCGGTCGACCAATTGCCGCACCTCGAGACGATTCTGCTCGTCGGTGACGATGTCGAAGAGTCAGAGAAAGTGCTCGACTATCGGAAATTGGCGAACGAGGCGACGACAGAACTCGGGTTAACATGGGTCGATCGAGAGGACGGTCTGATTTTACACTATACATCGGGATCAACAGGGAAGCCAAAAGGGGTCCTTCACGTTCATAACGCCATGATTCAACATATGATGACCGGTAAATGGGTGCTTGATCTTCAGCCAGACGATATTTACTGGTGCACCGCTGACCCAGGCTGGGTAACCGGGACGAGCTACGGGATTTTTGCACCGTTCTTGAACGGGGCGACGAACGTCATCGTCGGGGGCCGATTCAACCCTGAGTTCTGGTATTCGGTCATCGAACGATTCGGTGTGACGGTCTGGTATAGTGCACCGACGGCGTTCCGCATGCTTATGGGTGCGGGCGATGAGGCGTTTGAAAAGTATGACTTATCGTCACTAAGACACATTTTATCAGTCGGTGAGCCGTTGAATCCTGAAGTCATTCGTTGGGGGCACGAAGCGTTCGACCTCCGGATCCACGATACGTGGTGGATGACAGAAACCGGCGCGATGATGATTTGTAACTATCCGACGATGGACATCAAACCTGGTTCAATGGGGAAACCGATCCCAGGATGTGAAGCTGCCATTTTGGATGACCGGGGTCAACCACTTCCGCCACACCGAATGGGGAACTTGGCACTCAAGACGCCTTGGCCATCGATGATGCGGAAGATTTGGAAGAACGATGCGAAGTATGAGAGCTATTTCTGGGGAGATTGGTACGTATCGGGCGACTCGGCTTACATGGATGAAGATGGATACTTCTGGTTCCAAGGACGTGTGGATGACGTCATTATGACGGCTGGAGAGCGTGTCGGTCCGTTTGAAGTCGAAAGCCGACTCGTAGAGCACCCGGCTGTCGCTGAGGCGGGTGTCATCGGGAAACCGGACCCAATCCGAGGCGAAATCATCAAAGCGTTCATCGCGCTTCGGAAAGGCTATGAGCCGTCGGATGAGTTGAAACAAGAAATCCAGCAATTCGTCAAAGAAGGATTAGCTGCGCATGCGGCACCACGTGAAATTGAATTCAAAGACAAGTTGCCGAAAACGCGAAGCGGTAAGATCATGCGTCGCGTCTTGAAAGCTTGGGAGTTGAATCTGGAGACAGGTGACCTCTCGACGATGGAAGATTAAGATAAATAAAACGGTCGACACGCGATGTGTCGACCGTTTGTTTATGCACCGTCCGAATCGGCATTCTCTTCAGCTGGTTGCTCAGCTTCTTGTTGCGCCTCTTCTTCAGCCTTCTTCTTCGCTTCTTCCTCAGCTTTTTTCTTTGCCTCGGCTTCGGCTTTTGCTCTAGCTTCTTCTTCAGATTTTTTCTTAGCGGCAGCATCGGCAGCGGCTTCTTGTTTCTTCTCTTCAGCCTCTTCCTTCGCTTCCTCCGCCTCTCGTTTCTTCTCTTCTTCTTCCTTCTTCTTCTCTTCCTCTTCTTTTTCTTTCTCTTCTACTTTCTTCTTCTCAGAGAATGAACCAGAGTCTTTGAAGTCTTTCGCAGTTACGCTAGAAGGTTGCTTGAAGCGGGCGTTGACATTGAAGGCATCGGCATTGGCTGCATACGCGAGGTTCATCGTTTCTGACCAGATCCGTTGCGTCCGTTGATAGTATTGACCATACCCGTTACCATTTTGCATGGTTGCCAATTGTGTGTCGTAGCCAGACCATACTGCTAAAGTCACTTCAGGATTAGAACCAATTAAATATGAATCTTTTCGATCGTTGTTTGTACCCGTTTTCCCAATCCAGTCGCCAGGCACATTGAATAGAGAGTTTGCATAAGTTGCAGTTCCGGATGTGAAGACATCACGAAGCATATCAACTACAAGATATGATGTGCGATCAGAGTATATCCGTGTTTTCTTTGGATTTGCCTCATAAATCGTTTCACCTTGATAGTCAATGCGTTCGACGAGATATGGGTCAACATGTTCTCCGTAGTTAGCTAACATTGCATACGCAGAGGCTAACTTAACTGGTGTGACTTCGCCTACCCCTAGTGCCATCGATGAGGCATTGCGGTTAACTTCCGAAACGGGAATGCCCATATCAACTAATTTTTTGGTGTCCGCGTATTTTTGGTTGTGTTCTTCATAAATTTTAACAGCTGGTACGTTTAAAGAAAGTTTTAACGCTTCGCGTACCGTGACAGGGCCTCGGAAATTCCCTCCTTCATTGGAGACAGGCTTCTCATCTTGGCCAGGACCAGTGAGTTGGTAAGAATATTTTTCGTCTACCACAACTGTAGCTGGAGTGATAAGTCCGGCTTCAATAGCGTTCGGATAGACTAGAATTGGTTTTGCAGTGGAAGCGATTTGTCGGTTTGCATAAAATGCTCTGTTCAAATCATCCGGCTTACCATTCACATAACGACCACCCACAAATCCGAGAACTTTTCCGGTTTTGTTTTCAATCATGATAGAAGATGTTTGTTCAGGATACGTTTTATCATTTTCCTTAACATACTGATTTGGACCGAAGTTCCCTGCATTTTTGGCGGGTTGTTGCATCGCTTCATGAATCTTTTTATCAAGTGTCAGGTGAATATTAAATCCGCCCTGCCGCAACATGTTGTGAGCACGTTTTGCGTAGCTAGATTCAATTTCTTTCAGTTCTTTTGGTTCAAGGTCGTTCACATTGATTCCGTCTTGTTTAATCAAATAGTCTGTAACGATTTGTCGTGTTTGAAGCTCGGCTTCATCAATAACGTACGGATATTTATCCCGTGGTTTCGACTGCGTCTTCATGAAGTCTTGTGTAATGTCGTAGTTATACGCTGCGTCATACTCTTCTTGTGTAATCTTCCCAGCGACATACATTCGGTTCAAGACGGTCTTCATTCGGTTGACCGCACCTGACACATCTTCTTTAATGACCCCACCTTGGTAGTAAGGTGTATAGAAGAATGGGTTTTTCGGAATACCTGCTAAAAATGCTGCTTGTGGAAGCGTCAACTTCTCGGCAGATGTGTTGAAGACGCCGTTTGCAGCGGCTTCGATTCCTGAAATGTTACGTCCCATCGAGTTACGACCGAATGAGACGACGTTTAGATAGGCATTTAAAATCTCATCCTTATCCATTGCTTTTTCAAGACGAAGGGCAAGTAGGATTTCTTTTGCTTTCCGTTCGAACGATACTTCATTCGTCAGCATTTGGTTTTTAATCAATTGTTGCGTCAAGGTCGAACCACCTGTGCGATCCTCTGACCCTGTCGCTTCTTGTAAGATGGCACGAAGCGTCGCTTTTGGCACGACACCATCATGTTCATAAAACTCGACATCCTCTGTCGCAAGAAGCGCATCGACCACATAGGGTGATACTTTTTCTACGGGGATTGGAATGCGTACTTCATCGGTCGTATAGTTCCCGATCCGTTCTCCGCTCCCGAAATAAATATTTGACGTCGACGTGTACGTATTGATTTGTGACGTCATCGTCTTATAGGCAGGGGTCGGCATATCTTTGACAAGGGATGCGAAATATCCGACACCGATTCCAGCACCTAAAAATCCGATTAGTACAACAGAAATGATGGTGAGGAGTAAGACGTTCCAGGACACATCATAGATCACATTGGCATAGCGACGTGCTTTCATGGACGTCGGATTATTCCATAAGTCTCGAATCTTCTGCAGCATGACAGCCTCCTTAATATGGTGTAAAACTATTTTAGACAGTAATATATTCGATTATAGCACAATTCAACCTACACCTTACCTTGAAACCGAAGTCTCGTGCAAGTTTCATAATGGGAGTTGACAAGTTGAAAACGATGCTTATAAAATGAATAGCATAATCAACGATATCATGACGCGATGAAGAAAGCGAAGTAGTCGGTGGGCCTCTTGTCCAGAAAGCTAGTGGTTGCTGTGAACTAGCCAATGCCAAACGATGAATTACACTTTTTGAGCGTGCCTTTATGCCGGTTCGAGACCGTTATCTCTCGCTCAAGCGGTCGCAAATTGCGACAAGTAGGGTGGTACCGCGGAATCTCCGTCCCTTCTCATATGAGAAGGGACGTTTTTTTATGTCAATTGAAGGAGTGGAACAGATGGAATTATTAAAAGACTTAGAGTTTCGAGGGCTTGTCAACCAAATGACAGATGAAGAAGGATTGAAAGAACAACTGAAACAATCAACGACGTTGTACACGGGATTTGACCCGACAGCTGACTCGCTTCATATCGGGCACTTGCTCCCGATTTTGACGCTGAAACGTTTCCAACAAGCAGGCCATCAGGTCATCGCGCTCGTCGGTGGGGCGACAGGTATGATTGGAGACCCGTCTGGTCGTTCGGATGAACGTTCATTGAACACATTGGATACGGTCAAACTCTTCTCGGACCGCATCAAAGATCAGTTGAGCCGATTCCTTCCACTTGAAGGGGAGAACCCGATCACGATTCGCAACAACTACGAATGGACGGAAGAGATGTCAATCATCGACTTCCTTCGCGACATCGGGAAGCACTTCCCAATCAGTTACATGCTTGCGAAAGATTCTGTCGATTCACGCATGGAGAACGGGATTTCGTACACAGAATTCTCATACATGTTGCTTCAATCTTACGACTTCTTGAAACTATACGAGACAGAGAAATGTCGTCTTCAAGTCGGTGGAAGTGACCAATGGGGGAACATCACGGCAGGTCTTGAATTGATTCGTCGCTTCGGCCATTCAGAAAAAGCATTCGGACTTACGGTTCCGCTCGTCACAAAGTCGGACGGACAGAAGTTCGGGAAGACAGCTGGCGGTGCGGTCTGGTTAGACGCTGACAAGACGTCACCATACGAGTTCTACCAGTTCTGGATCAACGTCGACGATGCAGATGTCATCAAGTTCATCAAATACTTCACGTTCATGTCGCATGAAGAGATTGAAGCACTTGCGACTGAAGTGGCAGAAGCACCTGAGAAGCGTGTGGCGCAGCGCCGTCTCGCAGAAGAGATGACGAAGCTCGTCCATGGTGAAGCAGGTCTTGAACAAGCGGAACGCATCACGACAGCATTCTTTAGCGGAGATTTGACGTCGCTTCAACCAGAAGACATGGAAGATGCTTTCAAAGGAATGCCGCAATTCGAGCTTGACGGCGAGCGCAACATCGTCGACCTCCTCGTCGAGGCGAAGATCTCACCATCGAAACGTCAGGCACGTGAAGATGTGACGAACGGAGCGATTTACTTGAACGGCGAACGCGAACAAGCGCTTGATAAAGTCGTCACGCGCGAAGACACACTCGGTGAATTTACAATCATTCGTCGCGGTAAGAAAAAGTACTTTGTGATTCGTCACGTATAATCATCACGTCCATTCCTCATTTGTTGAGGAATGGACGTTTTTTGTACATTCTATGTTATTCGGATTTGATAAAATGAGGAGATAGGAGGGATGACGATGGAGATTGAAGAATTTTTCGGCGACCAGTTCCATCAATGGCGCGAACACTTTCGATATTATGAAATGGCGATCACGGAGCTCGAGAGCGATCTCGGAATCATTGACTTGGATTGGCAGACGCGACTCGGTTATTCACCGATTGAACACGTGAAGACGAGAATGAAGACGTTACCGTCCATCGTGCGCAAAATGAAGCGGAAAGACTTACCTCTAGAGGTGTCTGCACTTTGGGAACACGTCCATGATGTGGCGGGGATTCGGATTGTCACGAGCTTCCGTGATGACATTTATGAGATCTTGCGTCATTTAGAGGCACGGGATGATTTGGACATCATCGAAATCAAAGATTACATCGAACATCCGAAGCCGAGCGGGTATCGGAGTTTACATCTGATCGTGAAGACAAAAGTCTATTTGGCCGAGCGGATCATCTGGGTACCGGCTGAAATTCAAATTCGTACGCTTGCCATGGATTTTTGGGCGGCGACGGAACATAAACTTCAATATAAATATCAGCACGAGGTACCGGAGTCGTCGAAAGAAGAACTCATTGAGGCGTCACGGATGGCCGATGCCCTCGATACGCAGATGGGACGCATTCGACAAGAAATTCTGAAGAAATAAAAAAATCCCCTTCGTAAAGAAGGGGATTAAAAGCATTAACGTGAGTAGTACTCGACGATAAGTTGCTCTTTGATTTGGTCGTTGAGTTCAGCGCGTTCTGGGAGACGTACGAATGTACCTTCGAGTTTCTCAGCGTCAAACGATACGAAGTCTTTTGTAGCTGGTGCTACTTCAAGAGCTTCAGCGATTGCTTTCACGTTTTTCGACTTTTCGCGAACTGCGATTACTTGACCTGGTTTTACGCGGTAAGACGCGATGTCTACGCGTGATCCGTCAACTGTGATGTGACCGTGGTTGACGAGTTGGCGTGCTCCACGACGTGTGCGAGCGAGGCCGAAACGGTAAACGAGGTTGTCAAGGCGTGATTCGAGCAAGAACATGAAGTTCTCACCGTGGATGCCTGGCATTTTACCAGCATCGTTGAAGATGCGGCGGAATTGCTTCTCGTTCACTCCGTACATGTGACGAAGTGCTTGCTTCGCTTGAAGCTGAAGACCGTATTCTGAGATTTTCTTACGACCATTTCCGTGTTGACCTGGTGCGTAAGGACGTTTTACTAATTCTTTACCCGTTTCGCTAAGCGAGATGCCTAAGCGACGCGAGAGTTTCCAAGCTGGACCTGTGTAACGAGCCATGATTGGACTCCTCCTTGTTGTTCATGTATTTTGCACAAAAGAACAACGGTGTCAAAGACGAGTAACGCCCCTTTCAAGGTGCAAGCACCTTCACTTGATAGCGAAGCTACGAGATGCCCCTCCGACTAAGTCGAGGCCCGAAAGGTGGATACGTTTGTCTATGACTGCTATCGTCATTTCATGCACAAAGATGAGTATACGATGAAAGTAAATGCTTGTCAATCAAATAAAGCGAAGTAGCGTCTCACAAAAACGTTCGAGTCCAACACGATCGACTTCGGAGAAACGATCGAATTCTGGACTGTCGATATCGAGGACACCGATTGTCTTCCCATCCCGTACGAGTGGGACAACGATTTCAGAGTTTGAAGCCGCGTCACACGCAATATGTCCTGGGAATTGATGAACGTCAGCGACGAGCTGCGTTTCCTGTGTAGACGCCGCTGTTCCACAAACGCCTTTTCCGAACGCGATATGCACACAAGCTGGAAGACCTTGGAAAGGACCGAGAATGAGGCTATCCTCAGAGTCTGTCACATAAAAGCCGACCCAGTTGATTCGATCTAAAAATTGGTTCAGTAAAGCACTTGCGTTGGCAAGGTTGGCGACCGCATTTGTTTCGCCTTCTAATAGAGCAGCGAGTTGTTTATTTAATAGATCGTAACCGGCAGCTAAATCACCTGAATAGGATGTTGTTTGGAACATATTGAATCCCCTCCATCTTTCTTGTTTTTAGAATTTAGCATTATGGTACACGCTAATTTCGGATTTGTCTTGCGTGAAAGTTCAGAAAAAATGAACAATCTCCACTGAAACCATTGGAAAACCTATGCAAATCATTGGTTCTATAATATGATTAGGTATATCTATTCTTATAAAATACTTCTTTTTTATATAAGGTACATAAGTCCACGAAAGCGGCTTGGAGGTTGTGACAAAGATGGATTACGGAATTTATGGGTTAATCATTGGAATCATCGTCGTCGTATTAGGCGGCATGTTGGGGAGTATGCTCATTCGAAGGAATTTTTACCAAAAAATCGATGACTTAGATATGAGAAAACAAAGTGTGCTCAGCGCGAGCATCCCGGTTGAACTTCAGAAGTTCAAGCAATGGCCAATGGAAGGGGAAACGAAAGAAAAGTTCGATCGTTGGCATCAATCTTGGGATGAGTTGGTCAGTGTGCATGCAGGTCAAATCGATGAAGCGCTATACCGAGCCGAGGAAGACTTGGACAAATATCGCTTTATGAAAGTGAAGGCGGACTTGAATGCGACAGAACAACTTATCGAAGAACTCGAGACGATGGTACACGCCATGCTCGATGAGATGGATGAGTTCACGACACACCACACTTCGCTCATGGACATCGTGAAGCAAGACGAGAAAGAATTGTATCAGTTCCGCAAAACATTGAATTCACAAAATCATGCGTTCGGCCCGACGTATGCGCTTGTCGAGCAAGAGATTGCCGCCGCTGAGGCGAAGCGCAGTGAAATGATCAACTTGAAACAAGTCGGTCAAGTCTCTGAGGCGTTCGAGACTGGACAAGCCTTATCGAACCAAGTCGGTCATATCCGTGAATTGATTCGAATCATCCCGCAATTCGTACGTACAGTCCAAGTAGAGTTGAAACAACAACTTCAACAGTTACGGGCTGGACACAAAGAAATGCAAATGGACGGGTATGCGCTCGAACCGCTCGGATTAATGGAAGAAATCGATCAAGCGGAAGAACGTCGTGAGGAACTGATGGCTCGCATCGAACGATTGGAATTTGATCATTTCGAAGAGGACATGCAACAGTTGAGTTCCGATATCGACCAGCTGTTTGAGGCGTTCCGAACGGAAGTCGATGCACGCCAATATGTGAAGAAGGAATTTGCGACGATTCAGGAACGTGAACGTCAGTCTTCCGAAATCATGGGCAACCTGCAAACAGAAATGTCTCGACTCGTCAGTAATTATGAGATCAACGCTCGTGTCGGCGAGGAGTTTGAACAGTTAGAACGCGAACGGACGACGCTCACGGCGAATGTACTTGATATCGAGCAAGCGCTCGTCGCCCAAATGTTGCCGTATAGCATGATTAAATCGAAAGTCCAAGAAGCGAAACGTTCGCTCGATCAATTCAATGCCATGCATGAGCGATTCATCGAGGACACGAATTCGTTACGTAAGGAAGAACTCGAAGTACGACATAAGCTCGAAACGTGGAAGAAAGAATTGTCTGCGCACCGCCGCCTCTTGGCGAAAAGCGCGATGCCTGTCGTCCCGAACGATTTATCCAACGACTTACGTCAACTTCAAAAAGGCGTCCAGTCTCTAGATGAACAGTTCGATAAAGCGCCATTCAATATGACTTATATCGTCGGACTCAGTCATGATGTAGAAGAAATGATGGATCACTTCCGCGACCGTGTCCATGCGCTGATTCGTCAAGTGACATATGCTGAACAGTTGTTACAATACGCCAACCGATTCCGTCGTCGTGACAACGAAGTGCACATCGCTTTGACACTCGCAGAAAACAAGTTTTTGCACGGAGAGTATGGTACTGCCGTTGAAATCGGTGAGCGTGTGCTCGGCCGCTTCGAAGAAGATGGGGCGCATGAGATTCGTCGACGCGTCGATCAAGGGTTAGAACAGCAAGAACTGCTAAAAAAATAAACGATGCATGAAGATTGACGGAAACGGGAAAAACGTAGACGTCAATCTTTTTTCAATCAAGGAGGAATCGTCAGATGGGTACGTTATGGGTTAATGGGAACATCTATACGTTGAATAAACCGGGTGAAATGATGCGGGCCATGTTTGTGGAGCATGGACGAATCTTAAAAATGGGCGAAGAGGGTCATCTCCGTCGTACATACGCCGGTCGGATTGAAGAGATTGTGAACTTAGAAGGAAAGAGTGTCTATCCTGCTTTCACAGACTCGCACATTCACCTTGTCGGTTACGGGGAAGCGCTAGACCGTGTCGATGCAAGCGAGGCGACCAACCTTCGAGAATTACTTGAGACGATGAAACAACAAGGGTCAGATGATGAATGGGTGGTCGCAGAAGGATTTGATGATCGATTACTGGGTGAAATGCCGACGCGAGACATGATTGATGAAGTCATTTCGGATCGTCCCGTCGTCTTGAAGCGTGTCTGCCGTCATGTTGCGGTCGTGAACTCGAAAGGACTCGAGCGCCTCGGCTTGATTCATCACACGGTCATCGAAGGCGGGAAGCTCGGGCGGGATGAGGAAGGGAAGTTGAATGGTGTCCTGTATGATGCCGCGCTCGACCTCTTATATAAAGAATTGAGTGGGAATCGAAAGAAAAATGCTGCCTCACTCCGACGTGCCATCGATTCGTTGTTCGCACACGGGATTGTTGGTGCCCACACCGAGGACTTGTTTTATCATGGTGACCCGTTAGAGACGATTCAAGCGTATGAGGACGTGCTAGATGAATTGCCATTCCAAGCGCATCTTCTCGTTCATGAACAAGTTGTGGACCGTGTCATTCAACATGATGCGATGACAAAACGAAAACGATTTGACTTTGGGGCGATGAAACTGTTCGTAGACGGCTCGTTCGGGGGACGGACAGCGCTGCTCTCAGCACCGTATGCCGATGACCGGGCTCAGCGAGGGATCGAAGTGCACCGACCGGATCATTTGGAAGCACTCGTGAAAAAGGCGCGTACGTACGGAATGAACGTCGCGGCTCACGTGATTGGGGATGCGGCCGTCGAACAGTTTGTCAGTCTGCTTGAGAAATATCCAGCTAAAAAAGGAACGCGGGACCGCATTATCCACGCTTCCTTGTTAAACGATTCACTGATCAAGCGCATCAAATCCTTGCCTGTTCTAATCGATGCGCAACCGGTCTTTCTTTCTGACGACTTAGATATGTTGTTTGAACGGTTAGGGAATGAACGCGTTCATGATGTGTATCGCTTCAAGTCACTTCTTGATACGGGAGCATTATTGTTAGGGGGAAGTGATGCCCCGATTTCATCCGTCGATGTTCGGAAAGGGTTGTTCGGAGCGGTGGCGAGACAGTCGTTTAAGGGTTCGAGCACGTTAAATCCGAGTGAGCGTCTATCGATGTATGAGGCACTTCGTAGCTTTACGTATTCACCTCATGTCGCCACGGGTACGCACGGAAGAAACGGATTATTGATTCAAAGTTACAACGCGAACTTCACCGTGTGGGACGAGGACTTCTTCCAATTACAAGGGGAGGACATTTTTCACAATCGTTTAGCCATGACGGTCGTCGAAGGAAAACCGGTATATGAGGCGGAAGTCGTCACATCGTAAATAAAAGAGGAGCCAATTGATCCGAGTTAGGATCAACCGGCTCCTCTTCTTGATTAGAAGAATGAACGTTGTACTTTATGCCAGAACGAGTTCGTGCGAAGTTTGACGGTCTTGATGACTTTGTCAGAAAGTTCGATGTCGATCCGGTCTGTGTACTTCAAACTGAGTGCTTCATTATCCATACCGATGATCGGGTAATCGTTTCCGTCTTCAACGATGCGAAGCGATAGCTTACGCGATTCGTGTACGATAAACGAAGAGCCGAGTGTGCGGTAACGGTTGTTGTTGACCGAAGCAATCTCGCTGACTTGCATACATGGGATGAGTGGGTCGACGACCGCGCCGCTCAACGATTTGTTATAAGCGGTCGAACCGGTCGGAGTCGACACGACCATTCCGTCCCCACGGAATGTCTCAAAGTGCAAGTCGTCGATATATACCTCGATTGCGAGTGATTTGATGATACTCGATTTAATAGAAGCTTCATTTAAACAAAGAAGCGGTGTCGATTCGTTGATTGATGCGGAGAGAAGTGGATATTTGCGTACTTCGAGACCTTCTTCGATTCGCGTCGAGTTGTCCGAGAAGAGGCGGTCGACTTCATCGAGTTTATGTATGTCAAAGTCACAATAAAACTCGTTCAATCCGCGTCCGAATCCGACATAGATAGCGTCCTGACGAAAGCCTGTATAGCGAACAGCCTGTAAAAAGGCGCCGTCTCCACCAACCGCAGCGATGATATTCGCATCTTCTGGTTGATTGACGATGTTAAACCCGTGTTTTTCCCCGATTTCTTTTAGCTTCTTCACTTCTTTAGTGAATTCGTTGACGTTACGATGGTACAAATAGACGTTATTTCTCATCTGAGTCATCCCCTTTGTCAATGGTGTCCCCCTTATTATAACGTGTTTCCTTCAACCAATATAGGGAAAACTGAAACAGAGCCAAAAGCAGGAAGTTTGTCAAAGGCTCAATTTCATCGATATGATGAGAAGGTAACTACAACAAAGGGGATGAGTTCATGCCAACATTTAAAGGGAACAACGTGACATTACAAGGAAATCCAGTGAAAGTGGGAGACCAAGCTCCTGACTTCCGAGTGTTGACGACAGCTTTAGAAGAAGTGACATTAGCAAGCTATCCGGGGAAAAAATTGATCAGTGTCATTCCTTCAATTGATACAGGCGTATGTGACGCACAAACGCGTGAATTCAATGAGAAAGCATCATCACTTGGCGGAACGGTCTTGACTGTGTCGAACGACCTCCCATTTGCACAACGTCGTTGGTGCTCGGCTTCAGGTCTTGACAACGTGGTCACGCTCTCTGATCACCGTGATCTATCATTTGCGAAAGCGTACGGCGTATTAATTGAAGAAATGCGTCTCCTCGCTCGTTCTGTGTTCGTCGTCGATTCAAACGATGTCGTCCAGTACGTTCAATATATGGATGAAATGACAGACGAAGTTGATTTTGAAGCAGCGCTTCAGGCATTCGAACAAGCGAATTGATTCGTTTGGCGAAATTGATTAAAATAGCTTACACTAGTACGTGAACCGACCGGTCCTCTTATGGGGGCCGGTTTTGTATGGAAAGGATGAACGAAAATGGAACGTTTTGAACAACTGTATCGTGATTGGAAGAAAGAAGCGAAAAAACTTGTCAACGACCTTGATGTATTACCGATTGAGGCACTCGTGCAAGTGTTTGACCATGTCGACATCGATAATGAGAAGATGGATGACGTGCGGAAAGCTATCAGTCTACTTGTGCTTGAAGAAACGACGCAACTCCCACCGAACAACCAACCGACTCCGGATGCGGTCAGTTTGTTCATGGGCTACTTGGCAACGAAGCTCCTCAAAGATGGTGCGACGATTCTCGATCTTGGGAGCGGCACAGGCACGTTGACACATGCGGTCCTCTCGCAATTGAAAGAAGCGACGGCACAAGCGGTCGAAGTCGATGAATTGTTGCTTCGTCTCTCTTATTCGATCAGCAATTTATTAGGAAAGCCGGTTTCATATTTCCATCAAGACGCGCTCGCCCCGTTGTTTGTCGAACCGAGTGATTTGTCACTTGCGGATCTACCGATCGGTTACTACCCAAATGATGAAGTCGCGGCCGAATACGACATGAAACGTAATGAAGGGCATGCCTATTCTCATTTCTTGATGATGGAACAGGCGATCCGTCATACGAAACCTGGTGGACACGGATTGTTCGTCATTCCGAACAATTTGTTTGAACAGGATGATGAAGGGAAATTAAAACAATGGATGGACCGTGAAGCGGTTGTCAAAGGTGTGATCCAACTTCCGACGACAATGTTTAAAGACGAACGTTATGCGAAAAGTTTGTTGCTCCTGCAAAAAGTGGGGGAAGGCGTCACACGCCCGAAACAAGCCTTATTCGTTGAGCTTCCGTCATTCACAGACGTTCGAGCGGTTGCCAATGTAGTGAAACAGATTGATGATTGGTTCAAAACAACGCAAAAATAATAGACAAAATACTTGAAAAAGGTATTCAAAATCAAGTATCTTCATTATGATACAGTTATCAGTTTTAAATTGAACAGATAAAGAAACGCGTTTAAAACGAAAGGTAAGAGGTGTATGACATGACGAAAATTATGGCAGTCAATGCTGGTAGTTCATCGCTCAAGTTCCAGTTACTCGAGATGCCAACGGAAGAGTTGCTCGCAGTTGGATTGGTTGAGCGTGTAGGGAAAGAAGATGCAATTTTTACAATCAAGTACGGTGAAGGACAGAAGTTCAACGTGGTCACGCCACTTCACACGCACAAAGAAGCGGTTGAATTGACGTTAGAGAAACTGATCGAACTTGATATCATTCAATCGTTCGATGAAATTTCTGGCGTAGGTCACCGTGTGTTACACGGGAAAGAGTTGTATGCGGATTCGGTTGTAATCGATGACGAAGTCATGAAGAACATCGAGTCTTTCACAGAGCTCGGACCACTTCACATCCCACCAAACTTGACTGGGATTCGTGCTTTCCAAGCAATTCTGCCAAACGTTCCACAAGTTGCGGTATTCGACACGGCATTCCACCAATCGATGCCAGAAGAGAACTTCTTGTACAGTCTTCCGTATGAATACTATACAGAGCACGGCGTTCGTAAATATGGTTTCCACGGGACTAGCCACAAGTATGTGACACAACGTGCAGCAGAACTTCTCGGTCGTCCGCTCGAAGACTTGCGTTTAATCTCATGTCACCTCGGTAGCGGTGCGTCAATCGCAGCCGTTGCAGGTGGTCGTTCAATCGATACAACAATGGGCTTCACACCGCTTGAAGGAATCACGATGGGAACTCGCTCAGGTTCGCTTGACCCAGCCCTCATTCCATTCTTGATGCAAAAAACAGGGAAGTCTGCTGAGGACGTCTTGAACGTCATGAACAAAGAGTCTGGTGTTTACGGTCTCTCTGGTATTTCAAGTGACTTACGTGACATCGAGCAAGCGGCTGCAGAAGGAAACCACCGTGCAGAAGTATCTCTCAAAATCTTCTCAAACCGTATTCACGGTTACATCGGTCAATATGCTGCTGAAATGAATGGTGTCGACGCCATCATCTTCACTGCCGGTGTCGGTGAAAACTCGGATGTCATCCGTGAGCGTATCCTCCGTGGTCTCGAATTCATGGGCGTCTACTGGGATCCTTCACTTAACAATGGTGCACGAGGCAAAGAGTTGTTCATCAACTACCCACACTCACCAGTTAAGGTCATCATCATCCCGACGAACGAAGAATTGGTCATCGCTCGTGATACGGTTCGCATTGCAAACCTCGTTGAAGAGCACGCATAAGATCACTCAAACCCACGTTACCTCGCGTAACGTGGGTTTTTTTTGAGTCTTTTTTCCTAACGTGCTAGAGGATGAATAGGACAAATGAATTTTCGCTTTGTAACAATGGGTGCATGTTTTATATCGTTTTGTAACATTTGAGTCATAAAAAAACCATATATTGGATGATTATTTATATAAATATCGCTACTTCGTTTCGGAAGTGCAATTTAAAGCAAAGAATCGGCTGTTTTGACATCAAGTTGTAACGTTCGTGACATTTAAATGAACCGTAAGTGTAACGGCACTGCTACATATTTCATCATATAGTTATCTGGACGAAATATTCGATGTGAAATTCATCGATGACACGATCTGAATTAAGGGAGGAACAATTGCATGCTTAAAAAGTTAGGATGGATGATGCTAATTACGATTTTAGTTTCAACGCTTTTCCTGCCACAATCGCAAGTGCAAGCTGCCTCTTCAAATAAAGTTTATGTCGTTAGTAAAGTGAACGATTTAAATATCCGTTCAGATGCACGAATGGGTACAAAAATTTTAGGTAAGTTAAACAAAGGTCAAAAATTGCAACGTTTAGGTTCAAAAGGAGCCTGGACACAAGTTTATTATAAAAAGAAAAAAGCATGGGTTGCGACAAGTTATGTCACGACAACAGGAGCGAAGAAACAGTCTGTCGGCAAAACGTACACGATGAAAGCATCGGCGTATACACCTTATTGCAAAGGTTGTTCTGGGAAAACGGCTCTCGGTTGGGACGTCCGTAAACAAAAACGTAATGTGATCGCGGTCGACCCGCGTGTCATTCCACTTGGAACGAAAGTTCAAGTATACGTAGGAAGCAAGTTGTTAGGAACTTATACGGCTGCAGATACTGGCGGCGCCATCAAAGGAAATAAAATCGACATCTTAATGTATTCGCACAGTGCGGCGATTCAATTCGGTCGTAAAACGGTTACGGTCAAGGTGTTGTAATAAAGAAAGGGGTCTTGCGATTGCGCAAGACCCCTTTTTCGAGAATAAATGATTATTGACGGACGATGAGCACGTCGCACTTCGCATAGCGGACGATGCTTTCTGAAACACTTCCGATAAAGAAGCGTTCGACAGCGTTCAACCCAGTCGCGCCACAAATAATAAGATCAATATCATGGTTAGGAGCAATCTTTTTAGCGATTGTCACTTTTGGAGAACCGTATTCGATCACGGTCTCGACTTCTTTCACGCCACGTTCTTTGGCACGGTTCACATAGTCTTCGAGTAACTCTTTAGCATACGTTTCTGCGCGTTCGGTAATCGTCCGATCGTAGGCTTCAACTGTCGCGAATGTACGCGTGTCAATCACGTGACCTACATACAGTTTCCCTTCGTTACGAATGGCGACATCGATTGCGGTCTCAAATGCACGTTCCGCCTCTTTAGAGCCGTCAACGGCAGATAGAATGTGTTTGTATACAATTGCCATGTAAATCCCAACCTTTCGCTCGAATTATACGTTCGGCTTACATATATAGTATACCACTTCTTTCGAATTTCACGCTTTTTCGTCATGAAAAGGAGTGAATTTTTTCATAGAATTGTTCACGACATGTCCAAGTTTGGAATTCACGTGAAAGAACGGGTAAAATAAGGCGGAGGAGGTTGGACGATGAAACATGTAATGATTACTTCTGGTGCGAAAGGGATTGGGCGTGTCGTGACAGAACGTCTTTTGCAAGAAGGGTGGCACGTCAGTATATTGCAGCGGAATCCGATTGATTGGGAACATGAGCGGATACATATGATCGAGGCAGGATTGACGAACCGCGAACAACTGCTCTCGGCTTATGAGGAGGCGGTCGAGCGGTTTGGTGAACCGAATGCCTTGATTCTAAATGCGGGTCCATACATTTTTGAACGGAAACCGCTCGTCGAATTGACGGATGAGGAGTGGGATGAAGTGGTGACAGGTAACCTGTCTGCCTCGTTTTGGTTGATGCGTCGCGCGATTCCTTCGATGCGCTCCAATCGTTTCGGGCGCATCATCTCATACGGGTTTCCGGAAAGTGCATCAGCTCCCGGATGGATTCACCGTTCAGCGTTTGCGGCAGCAAAAACGGCACTCGTCAGTTTGACGAAATCGGTCGCTCTTGAGGAAGCGCCTTTTGGGATTACGGCAAATATGGTCAATCCAGGAAACATCGTCGGATCTCAAAAAGAGATGCGTATCGAGGAGGCGGAAATCGATGAAGGAACTCCAGTCGGACGACACGGAACTGGAGAGGATATCGCACGACTCATTTCCTTCCTGTTGCATGAGGAATCAGATATGATTACGGGCGCCGTCATCGATGTGACCGGCGGGGTCAACGTTGTCCATCAGTATCGAAAGTGAGGGGGAGAGCGATGAAGATTGGCGTTGTGACTGACGTTCACGGAAATCTAGAGGCGCTAGAGGCAGTCCTTCATGCGTTAGATACAGAGCAGGTCGACATCATCTGGTCACTTGGTGACATGATTGCGATGGGTCCGGACTCAAACGCGGTCATGGAGCGATTGATTGACCGCGGGGCACACATGATTTCCGGTAATCATGATGAAGCGGTCGTCTCGCTTTTAGCCGGACAGGGACATCCAGAAAGCTATGCGCATACGCGACCGCATCACGAGTGGGTCGCGCGTCATCTTCAATCTAGATATGTGGATGTTCTTGGGTCTCTTCCGCGGACAATCACGGGTGAGTTGGCTAGTCAGAAGGCGTTCGGTATCCATTACCACATCCCGAGCGAAAAGCGTCAAGCTACCATCGTCGAAGAACCATTCCATGATCTTCTAGAGCCGACACTTGAAAACATGCAACGGTTGTATGGAGAGTACGATGGGGATGTCATCTTATTTGGACATCACCACCCGGTTCACCTATTCCAAGACGAGAAGAAGCGGTACGTCAATCCAGGTGCGCTCGGTGTAGCACGAGATGAACTTGCGCGGTTCGCGATTTTGTCAGACGGGGAAAATGGGATGCAGATTGATGTGCGGGCTGTGCCTTATGACAAACGAACATTTCTAGAAAAAATGGAACGTTATGAAGTTCCGCAACGCGACGTCATGTTCCGATTGTTCTATTGAAGAGTGCGTAAAAAGGTGAGGTCCTTGGACCCCACCTTTTTCTTATTGAATCTCTTGAAGTGTTTTCGGATAGCTCGTCAACGTAATCGGACCGCTCTCTGTCATGACGAGGTCATCTTCGATGCGGACACCACCTACGCCCGGTAGATAAATACCTGGTTCGACCGTAAACGTCATCCCGACTTGGGCTGTCATGTCATTGTTCGCCGCCATCGATGGATGTTCATGAACTTCGATTCCGATTCCATGACCGATACGGTGCGTGAAGTACTCACCGTATCCAGCGGACGTGATGACTTGACGGGCTGCGATATCGATCGCTCCGAGCGTCGTACCAACGTTCGCCATCTCGATCGCTGCTTCTTCTGCTTGTAATACCGTTTCGTAAATTTCACGTTGTTTCGTACTCGCTTCACCGAAGACTACCGTTCGGGTGATATCCGAGCAATACCCTTGCCAGACGACACCGAGGTCGAACAAGGCGAAATCGCCTTTCTTCAAACGGTTGTTACCTGGTACACCGTGAGGGTCAGCGCTGTTTTCACCGAACAATACGAGTGTGTCGAATGACATTTCACGAACGCCTTGTTGTTTCATTGCATATTCGATGTCCGCGATGACTTCGAGCTCGGTCACGCCTTCACGAAGTGACCGAATTCCTGCTTCGATTGCCATGTCTGCAAGTTCAGCGGCACGTTTCATTATACGTACTTCATCCGGTGATTTGATCATGCGTAACGTTTGGAGTTCGTCTGTCAAATCGATAATCGACAATCCGGCAAAACCAGCGCGGAGTTGCTCGACACGATTGAATGTCAAATGCTCGCCTTCAATCCCGATACGCTCAGGAACGATTTGGTTATCGAGGAACAACTTGACGATTTTATCCCACGGATTCTCGTGGTCCATGTACGTCACGATTTCACCTGACCAGTCACTCGCTTCGACAATTCCTTTTTCAAGGGCAGGACAAATGATGGCAGTTGTCCCATTCTTTAGGACGAGGATGGCAATCAGCCGCTCGTGTGCTTCTGCGTATACTCCCGAGAAGTAAAATACAGATGCCTTTGATGTGACGAATGCTGCGTCTAATCCTTTCGTCGCTAAAGATTGTGCAATTTGATTGGTGCGTTGATTCAAGATGAATCCCTTCCCTTCTCACTCTTACGTTGACTACTCGTCTATTATAGCTGTTTCGAAAACAGAAAGGAAATGTTGCAATTTGATTAGTACAGTTTGAACAAGTTTGACTGATACAGTATACTAGAAAGAGTAGAAAATGTATTGAGAGAAGGGACTCCGCGTATGACCACAAAACATGAACAGATCATAGCACATATCGAGTCACTCGATGTTGGGTCAAAAATTTCGGTCCGCCAAATCGCCAAAGAGTTAGCTGTATCAGAAGGTACGGCTTATCGGGCCATCAAAGAAGCTGAGAACCTAGGCTTCGTCTCTACCATCGAACGTGTAGGGACGATTCGGATCAAGCGTAAACAAAAAGAGAATATTGAGAAGCTGACATTTGCCGAAGTCGTCAATATTGTCGACGGACAAGTGTTGGGTGGACGAAATGGTTTGCATAAGACATTATCTAAATTTGTCATCGGCGCCATGAAATTGGAAGCGATGATGCGTTATATCGATGTCGATTCACTCGTCATCATCGGAAACCGGGAGAAGGCGCATGAACTCGTCTTGCAGTCCGGAGGGGCCGTGTTGATCACAGGGGGATTTGATACGACGGATGAAGTAAAGCGAATGGCGGATAAGTATGATATGCCCGTCATCTCGACTTCTTACGACAGCTTTACCGTCGCAACGATGATCAACCGAGCGATTTATGACCGCCTCATCAAAAAAGAGATTCTACTTGTCTCGGACATCGTCATCCCGCTTCATGACACGTTTTATTTGAAGTCGGATGACACGGTGAAACGTTGGCACGAATTGAATGAGCGGACGAAGCATAATCGTTATCCGGTCATCGATGAGCAGATGAAGGTGGTCGGGGTGATTACTGCGAAAGATGTAATCGACAAATCGCACGACTATGATATCGAGAAAGTCATGACAAAGAGCCCGATCACGGTCGGCGTCCAGACGAGCGTGACCAACGCTGCGCACCAGATGGTATGGGAAGGGATTGAGATGCTCCCTGTCGTCGATAACTATGGTCGCTTGCTCGGAATCATCAGTCGTCAAGATGTGTTGAAGGCGTTGCAGCTTGCGAATCGTCAGCCGCAAGTCGGTGAAACGTTCGACAACATGATCACGAACCAATTGAAAGAAGATCCTGCGTCGAACGGTACGGCGTTTACTGTCGAGGTTGCTCCGCAAATGACGAGCCATATGGGGACCGCGTCATCAGGTGTGTTGACGACTTTGTTAGTCGAAGGGGCGACGCGCAGTCTGCGTCATATGAAAAAAGGGGATTTGGTGGTCGAGAACATCACCGTCTATTTCATGAAACCGATTCAGATTGAGAGTCAGATTCGAGTGTCGGCAAACGTCTTCGATCTTGGGCGGAAGTTCGGGAAAGTTGATGTGGAGATGACACAAGGTACACAACTTGTCGCCAAGGCGCTTGTCACGGCACAGTTGATTGATCGGTAACTTAAAAGAGCACCGGCTACACGAGTAGCGGGTGCTCTCTTTTTATGAAGGTGTATTCGTCGGTTCTTCTGCGGCGAGCGGATAGATTTTACGGTAACGGATAAATCCAACGACCGCATTGCCTAAGCCGACGACCAACATGACGATACTGACAATCCAACCGACCGATGAATTCAAACCGAATCCACCAACCATTTGGTTCGCGGCGAATAGCGCGAGGAATAAACTTAACCAGATTAAAGCTTGTGTATTGAACAAGGCTTTACGGTTTGGCGTCTTTGTCAAAAAAGCACGACGCTTGAAGACAAGGTACGCTCCGAGCGCAAACAAAATGAGTCCAATCATGACAAGTTGCAAGTGAAGGAACCCCTTTCTTTCTCGTAATCTGTTATCATCATACCATAATAGTGTGTAGGAAAGTGAGGAATCATCATGTGGGCATGGGCGAAAGCGGATTCAATCAAAACAGAAATCGAGGCGGCTGACACCATTTTTATTCATCGACATGTCAGACCAGACCCCGATGCATTGGGGAGCCAGCTCGGGCTCCAACGTATTTTAAAGTCGGTTCATCCGGATAAAAAGATCTATGTAGTCGGCGGTATGGTGCCCGACCTTGAATTTTTAGGAAAGATGGAACACGTTGAGGAAGAAATGTATAAGGATGCGCTCGTTTTGATTCTAGATACAGCGAATCAGGAACGAATCGATGGACCATATGCGTTAAAAGGAAAAACAATCATTAAAATCGACCATCACCCTGATGAAGACCCGTATGCGATGACACAAATCGTGGACACCACGGTCAGTTCGACGTCCGAGATGATTGTGGAGCTGGCGAACATTTGGGATTATCCGATCGATCAAGAAGCGGCATTCTTATTATATGCCGGTATCGTAGGTGACACGGGGCGCTTCCAGTTCCGTAATGCCACGGCACGTACGTTTGAGATTGCTTCGAGATTGATTGACAAAGGCATCGATACGAACAAACTGTACCGACACATGTATAAGACCAACTTAGCGACGCTACAGTTACAAGGGTATGTGTTACAGCACGTCAATGTCACAGAAGAAGGCGTCGGGTATGTGAAGATTGATAAAGATGTGCTCCGGACGTTCCATGCGTCCCCGGAAGCGGCATCGCAACTCGTCAATAGCTTCTCTGGCCTCGAAGGATTGAAATGTTGGGTCATGTTCGTCGAAAACAAAGAAGAGATTCGTGTCCGGATTCGGTCGAAAGGACCTGTCATCAATGAAGTGGCGAAGCGTTACCGTGGTGGTGGCCATCCGATGGCGTCAGGTGCCACGATTAACACGTGGGATGAAATGGATGACGTCATTGCTGCTTTGAATGAAGTCGCAGGAGAGTTCACGTTTGAAGAAAATGAAGAGAGCTGACCGCGGTCAGCTCTCTTCATTTGTCTCCGTTTTCTTGTGGGATAAACCACGTGCCGCGGTCGGTCACATCTTCGACGACATCGAGTTGATATTCTGCAATATACTTTCGAAGTCGGTCGATGATTTCAGGACTGTCCGCAAAGACGGTTTGACCGTTCTGTAATTTTTCTAACTTATCGCGCGCAATTTGTCCCCGATTGATAATCATACGCTTTTGCCCCCTTTTGTCGTGAGTTTTGTCTATAATTATTGTATCAGAGAAGTGGAGAATTGAGTTTGACAATATCATTAAATAGAGAGGAGGACGAAGATGATTCATCTTAATGTCAGAACTGCTTATAGCTTACTACAAAGCACGATTCGACTAGAACAATATGTGATGCAGATGACAGAGCGAGGGAGTCGAGCGGTCGCCATCGCAGACGATGCCTTTTATGGTGTGCCGTCGTTTCTATCCTACTGCAAACGCTATGGGGTGAAGCCGCTCATCGGACTGAGAACCGTCCTTCGACTAGACGGGCTCGATGTGTCGGTACTTGCTTATGCTTCGAACGAAGCAGAACTACAAGAGCAATACCGAATCATCAAGAAAGGCGGGATCGATGAACGTACGACGATGCCCCTCATTGTCCTACCGGAAAACTGGAAAGCGAGCGACCCGGTCCATCGACGTCGTCTTTATCATCAACTGCTGTCTTTTGTAGACGAGAACAGACTATGGCTCGGTCTCCCGGCACCGCAGACGACAGAACAGGTACAGCTGTTAAAGCAACTTCGCATGATGAGAGAAGAGCTTGCCGTCCAATTGATTCCGGTCCCTGAAACGAGATATATGCGACCTGAAGATGTGGAGGGTTTCCGGGCAATCTCTGCCATTCGAGAAGGCGAAGTGATGTCAGAGGAGGATGTACGTCAAAAAGGATTGCACGTGCGGCTTCCAAGCGAAATGAACGACTGGTTCACCGCAGATGAACTGGGCGAACTTGAGCGATTTGAAGCACTGATTCAACTCGAGCAGCTTCCACAAGCGGAAGGCGCGATTCCAGAGTTACCGGACGCTGATCAAAAGTTGAAGCGGCTCGTCGGTGAACGGTTAAAGGCGATGGAACTGATGAAAGAGCCGTATATCGGACGAGCGAAGTTTGAGCTTGACGTCATTGCCAAGACCGGGTTTTCTTCGTATTTCCTGATTGTCGAAGATATCATCCGATTCGCCCGTGAGTCCGGGATCGAGGTCGGTCCAGGTCGGGGGTCGGCGGCCGGCTCGCTCATCAGTTTTGCACTGCACATTACAGAAGTCGACCCAGTTCGCTATGGCCTCCTATTTGAACGGTTCCTCAATCCGGAACGCGTCTCGATGCCGGATATTGACTTAGATTTTGAAGATGAGCGTCGGGAAGAAGTCGTTTCATACGTGCTATCGAAATATGGGGAGGCTCATGCGGCGCAGATTGGTACACTCGCAACCTTTGGGGCAAAGGCGGCCATCCGTGACGTCGCGAGGGCGCTCGGCATGACGTTAGAAGAAGGGCAGGCTGCAAGTAAACAAGTGAAATCAGGTGGGTTGGACGAATTGATGGCGAATCCAAAACAGATGAAATGGTTCGCAGGTAGCCAGAAGCGTCAACAGTTGATTCGGATTGCGAAACAGCTAGAAGGGTTGCCACGTCAATCATCCATACACGCCGCTGGGGTTGTACTCAGTCGTCAACCGATTGAAGACGTGACACCACTTCAACCCGAACTCGAGGATCATGTGACCCAATATAATATGAAGGATTTGGAAGAAATCGGACTACTCAAAATTGATTTGCTCGGGCTCCGAAACTTGACTCGCCTTCGTCAAATGGAGGAATTGGCCCGCGAGAGTGACGCGATGTTCTCCTTAAAGACCATTCCCTTACATGACGCCCGAACGTACCGATTGTTAGCAAGAGGAGAGACGGACGGAATCTTCCAGTTTGAGTCGTCGGGTATGAAACAGGCGTTGCGCCAAGTCAAACCGACAGAGTTTGAGGATATCGTCGTGACGATGTCGCTCTATCGACCAGGACCGATGCAGTTTATTGAAACGTATGCAAAACGAAAACATGGTATGCCATATCAACCGATTCACCCGGACGTCGAAGAAATCATGAAGTCGACATATGGCGTGCTCGTTTATCAAGAACAGGTCATGCGACTTCTTCGAAAACTCGGTGGATATTCATATGCCGAGGCGGATTTAATCAGACGAGCGATTGCCAAAAAAGATACCGGTACGATTGAACGAGAACGAGAGCGGTTTTTACGTCAATCTGAAGGAAAGAACCGAGATGTCTTGTCACAAATCTTCTCTTGGATTGAAAAGTTTGCAGGGTATGGGTTTAACCGTTCCCATGCGGTCGCCTACAGTTTGATCAGTTATCGATTGGCTTACGTCAAAGCGCATTATCCACGTGTTTTCCATGTCGTGACGTCGGAGAAGACAAGTCAACTCGTGAGACTATTGCGTAAAGACAAAATCCCTGTGTATCCGCCAGACGTATTGCACGGTCATGCCGATGCGACACTTGAAGGTCCTGGCGTCCGTCTTGGGCTTAAAGCGATTCAAGGACTGACGAAACGAGACGTCGAACGACTCATCGAGCTGAATGGACAGCTAAAAGACGTCCGGACTCTTCAAGAAGCGATGGAATGGAAGAGTAAAGATCAACTCAAGTTGAGACGTTTGCTAGGAGCTGGAGCGCTTGACCGAATGTATCACGGTGATCGGACGAGTGCGTTTGAAGCAGTCGAACGTTTACGTGAAGAGGCTGGTACGCACTTCTTACCAGATGAACTATCATCACTCGGGCTTAAGCAGAAAAAAGCGAAAGAACCAAACTGGTCTGAAGAAGAGCGGGAAGCACTCGGAACATGGGTTGTGCACTCGCCGCTTACGACGATTCCGGACGTGGGAATTGAGCCCTCCACGATTGAAGACGTTCTGCACGGGACGAACGGGTATCTAGTCGTGTATGTGGATGACGTGCGTACGTTTATGACGAAAAAGCAAGAGCGGATGGGTGTCATGATGGTAGACGATGGGGTGACGCAAGAAGAAGTCGTCGTCTTTCCAAGAACCTTTGCCCAGTTCAGTCGCTCCCTCTACGTAGGAAACATTTTGTTGCTTGAAGTCCATTCGAACGAGCGAGATGGACGCAAACAATTGATTGTCGAACGAGTGCGCCCATTACATGGTCAAGCTTTGTTCGTAAGGCTCACGTTAGATCGATTCTCTGAACTAGAAGATTGGATTCAGCGTGCACAGGGTGACGTTCCGGTCGTTTGTCGGTTCACGGATTCAAAAGAAGTGAAACAACTGGCATCCGCTTTTGCAATCAACCCGAACGAGGAATATGTGTCAGAGGCGAAGAGGCGATTCGGAGAAGAGAATGTTGTCTTAAAACGAGTCGATATGAAAATGGTTGGTCCAGAAACTAGTACCAAGTCCTAAATGATGATATAATTGCACTAATTGGTCTGACCACTTAAGATTGATAAGTGATCCAAATAAGGGAGTTGAACGGTCAGATGCATGAAAAACACGCATCCACATTTCACGAAAATATTTCAAAGATACGAAAATTAATTGTCCAATCGTCACTGGTCCCGGGGGATCGACTTCCATCCGAACGTGAACTTGCGGAGACGCTAGCTATTAGTCGTGCCTCCGTTCGTGAGGCGTTACGCGCATTGAGTTTTTTAGGTATCGTCGAGACAAGGCGCGGCGGGGGTACTTTCCTATGTGAACAGGACCGACATCGCTACATCGAGATTTTGTCGGAGTTCATCGTCACGAAACAGACGAAAGCGACCGATATCATCGAAATGCTTAGACTGTTAGAGCGAATGGCGTTTTCGGAAGTAGAGCCGACGATGGAGCGACTAGCTCAATTAGAGGCAGTGATCGAAGAGGATCGAACGTTTCGTCAGCAACTCATTTTTCAGTTGAAGAATGACTTGTTCATCAGGATTTGGAGCGAAGTGAACCGATTTTTTGAGGGACTAGATGTTGGGGAGTTATATACGCTCGAAGAACGTAAGCGTTTTGTCGAGACGTGGCGTGGAATGGGGATGCCGGAATGAACGAGGGGGAAGCGATGACTGCTTTTTTCAAGAAACCGAAACGATATATGCCGTTGCGTCAACGAGAACCAAAAATTGACGCTCCACAGGGATTGATGACGAAGTGCCCATCTTGTAAATATATGCATTATACAAAACAGTTGAACGAAAACCATAAGGTATGTGACTGTGGCTACCATTTTCCGCTTCATGCACAGGAACGAATCGACATGCTCGTCGATGAAGGTTCTTTCGAACGGTTTGCGGGACCTTCCGTCAAAGCGAATCCGCTCGATTTTCCGGATTACGAAGAAAAGTTGAATAAAGACCGTGAACGGACCGGGATTGAAGAAGCGGTCGTTTGCGGAAAAGCGACGATTGATGGACTACCACTCGTCGTTTGCGTGATGGATGCTCGATTCCGAATGGGGTCGATGGGTGCTTACGTAGGCGAAGCGATTGCCTCTGCTGTTCGCCAAGCGACATCACTTCGTCTTCCGGTCGTCTTATTCACGGCGTCAGGTGGCGCACGAATGCAAGAAGGGATGGTCAGTTTGATGCAGATGGCGAACACGTCCATCGCTTTAAAAGAACATGATGAGGCGGGACTTCTCTACATCGCCTATTTGACACATCCGACGACAGGTGGGGTTTCAGCAAGTTTTGCGATGCTTGGCGACTTAAACGTCGCAGAGCCTGGAGCGCTTATTGGATTTGCGGGAAGACGAATCATCGAACAGACGATTCGGGAAAAACTTCCGGAAAACTTCCAGACGGCAGAGTTCTTACTCGAGTCTGGACAATTGGATGCGGTCATCCATCGTGAACAGATGCGTTCGTTCTTGAAGAAAATGATCGGATTACACGATGGGGGTGTTCGACATGTTTGACCCAATCAAAGAAGTGACCGAACAGTTAAACAAATTGCGTGAGACAGCCGAAACGAAAGGGATTGACCTATCACGTGAGATTCGTCACCTGGAGTTGAAGCTCGACCGATTAGAAAAAGATATTTATGGGAATATGAAACCGTGGGACCGCGTACAATTGGCGCGAAACCCGAAACGTCCGACAACACTCGATTACATCCATCATATGTTCCCTGATTTCATGGAACTCCATGGCGATCGACACGGGTATGATGATGCGGCAATTGTATCGGGACTTGCGACATTCGAAGGTGTTCCGGTGACCATCATCGGGCATCAGCGTGGTCGGAATACGAAAGAAAACATGAAGCGGAATTTTGGGATGCCTCATCCTGAAGGATACCGAAAAGCTTTGCGTTTCATGAAGCAAGCCGAGAAGTTCAACCGTCCGATTTTGACATTCATTGACACGAAAGGGGCTTATCCAGGGAAAGCCGCTGAAGAGAGAGGTCAAAGTGAAGCGATTGCTCGAAACTTGTTTGAAATGGCGACGTTGAAAGTACCGATCGTTTCCGTTGTAATCGGAGAAGGCGGTTCTGGTGGTGCGCTTGGAATTGGTGTTTGCGACCGATTGTTGATGCTTGAGAATAGTACGTACTCGGTCATCTCGCCAGAAGGTGCAGCGGCACTTTTATGGAAAGATGCCAAACAAGCAGAACGTGCAGCAGAAACAATGAAAATTACAGCACAAGATTTGTTCAACCTAGGGATTGTGGATGAAGTTGTAGGGGAAGTGTATGGGGGCGCGCATGTCGATGTGTCATTACAGTCATCACTCTTGAAACCTGTATTATTACAGCACATGAACGAGTTGCTCGATCTGTCGACTTCTCAGCTCATTCAAGGACGTGCGACCAAATATCATCAAATTGGCACAATTAGTGAGTGAAAACGGTAACAATGGCTTTGAATATAGAGTTATTCATTCATCAAGTGACTGCTTTGTAACATACCCTATGCATTTTTTTCACATACTTGTGTTGTAAAACAAAGGTCAGACATGGTATTTTATTTTCAGATTTCGTTAAAACACATAAGAGGTGAGTGACGTGAATTTAAAACGTATTGCGGTATTAACGAGCGGAGGAGACGCTCCTGGAATGAACGCTGCTGTCCGTGCCGTGACCCGAAAAGCGATTTTCGAAGGTCTTGAAGTGTACGGTGTGTATAACGGCTACCAAGGATTAATCGAAGGTGATTTAGTCGAATTAAACCTTGGATCAGTCGGCGACATCATTCAACGTGGAGGTACGTTCCTTCGCTCTGCACGCTGTCCTGAATTCAGAACTGAAGAAGGACGTGCAAAAGCAGTAGAACAGTTGAAGAAGTTTAATATCGATGCCCTCGTGGTCATCGGTGGAGACGGCTCTTATCGCGGAGCTCAAAAATTGACGGAACTCGGATTCCCAACAATCGGCCTTCCTGGTACGATTGATAACGATATTCCGGGAACGGATGCGACAATCGGTTTCGATACAGCGCTCAACACAGCGCTTGACGCAATCGACAAAATTCGCGACACAGCTTCATCTCATGAACGTACGTATGTGATTGAAGTAATGGGTCGCGATGCTGGTGATATCGCGCTTTATTCTGGTCTCGCTGGTGGCGCGGAGTCGATTCTTGTCCCAGAACGTCCAGAAGAGTTGAATGCAATCGTGGAACGAATCAACCACGGGATTGCGCGCGGTAAGAAGCACTCAATCGTCATCGTTGCTGAAGGTGCCGGAAGTGCTGAAGAAATCGGCAAATTGATTGCCGAGAAGACGAACTCAGAAACACGTGTTACGATTCTCGGACACATCCAACGTGGTGGTTCCCCAACTGCTGCAGACCGTGTACTTGCCAGCCGTATGGGTGCTTACGCTGTCGAGATTCTTCTTGAAGGGAAAGCGGGCCGCGTCGTCGGAATCCGTAATAACCAGATGATGGATCTTGATATCGATGAGGCGCTCGACCATAACAAGCACACAATCGATATGCAATTGATTGACCTCGTCAACCAATTGTCGATCTAAACGATTTAAGAAGTTGCAGAGACGGGATCAGGTCTATGGCCCCCCGTTTTCTGTATGTAAGTTGCACTATATCCCCTAGGAGGTTTTTATATTATGCGTAGAACGAAAATTGTATGTACGATTGGACCGGCTTCTGAGAAGCGTCTTCCTGAAATGATTGAAGCTGGAATGAACGTTGCCCGTCTCAACTTCTCACACGGTGACTATGAGGAGCACGGTGCACGTATCCGTGACATCCGTGAAGCGGCGAAAGCAGCTGGGAAAGTGGTCACAGTCCTTCTTGACACGAAAGGTCCAGAAATCCGTACACATACGTTTGAAGATGGAAAAGCTCTTCTTGAAAAAGGGAAAGAAGTCACAATCGTTTCAAGCGAAGAAATCGTCGGAACGAAAGATCGTTTCTCTGTAACGTATGAAGGTCTTTACGAAGACGTAGAAGTCGGTTCACACATCATGCTCGACGACGGTCTCATCGGACTCCGTGTCGTTGAAAAACTTCCGAACCGCGACCTCCGTTGCGTAATCGAAAACGAAGGAATCATCAAGACGAAGAAAGGTGTTAACTTGCCAAACGTCAAGGTAAACCTTCCTGCCCTCACAGACAAAGATATCTCGGACATCGAGTTCGGTATCTCACAAGACATCGACGTCATCGCAGCATCGTTCGTACGTCGTGCGTCTGACGTGGTAGAAATTCGTCAACTTCTTGAAAAACACAACGCGTCACACATCAAGATTTACCCGAAAATCGAGAACCAAGAAGGTGTGGATAACATCGAAGAAATCTTGGCAATCTCTGACGGCTTGATGGTTGCTCGTGGTGATCTCGGTATCGAGATCCCGACAGAAGAAGTAACACCTGTTCAAAAAGAACTGATCAAGAAGTGTAACGACCTCGGTAAGCCGGTCATCACTGCTACGCAAATGCTCGACTCGATGCAACGTAACCCACGTCCGACACGTGCGGAAGCATCTGACGTAGCAAACGCCATCTTGGACGGAACAGATGCAGTCATGCTTTCTGGTGAAACAGCTGCAGGGGACTACCCAATCGAGTCAGTTCAAATGCAAGCTGCAATCGCAGAACGCACTGAGCGTATGCTTGACTACAAAAACTTGTTGAAAGATCGTCAGAAGCGCAGTGAGCATACGGTAACGGATGCGATCTCACAAGCGGTTGCTCACACAGCAATCAACTTGAACGCGAAAGCAATCTTGACGCCAACACAATCAGGATACACAGCTGCTCGTACGGCGAAATACCGTCCAGAAGCGAACATCATCGCAGTCACTGAATCAGAGCGCGTTGCTCGTCAATTGAACCTCGTTTGGGGCGTATACCCGATCGTTGCTGAGACGATGCCAAACAACACGGATGAAATGTTGGTTCAAGCATCAGAAGCAGCACGTCACGCTGGATTCGTCACTGACGGTGACCTCGTTGTCATCTCAGCTGGTATTCCTGCGGCGACAGCTGGTACGACGAACATGATGAAAGTCCACATCGTCGGTCATGCTCTCGCAGACGGACGTGGAATCGGTGAGCGCGGTGTCGTTGGAGAAGTCGTTGTCGCGAAAAATGCGGAAGAAGCAAACGCGAAAGCGAAAGACGGCATGATTCTCGTCGCGCCATTCACAGATAAAGAAATGATGCCTGCCATCGAAAAAGCGGCTGGAATTATCACGGAAGACGGCGGATTGACGAGCCACGCTGGTATCGTTGGACCATCACTCCGTAAGCCAGTCATCGTAGGTGTGGATACAGCTACAACTTCACTTCGTGACGGTCAGATGATTTCAATCGACCCACTCACAGGTAAAATCTACAACGCATAATTGAACGACAATCGAACCGGCCTTCTACAAAGGTCGGTTCTTTTTCCGTTCGAAGAAAGGAATACGTATGAGTGCATATTTATTTTTAATTCTATTGGTGCTAATTGGCGTCATTGCACAAAACCAGTCAATCATTATCGCGAGCAGTGCGTTACTTATCATCAAAGCATTAGGGTTTGGTGATCAATTATTTCCGACACTTGCATCGAAAGGAATCAATTGGGGTGTGACGATTATTACCATTGCCGTACTCGTCCCGATTGCAACCGGAGATATCGGTTTTAAAGAATTGTGGAATAGTATTCGTGGTCCAGTTGGAATCGTTGCATTTGGTTCAGGAATATTTGTAGCCTTAGCAGCGGCGCAAGGCGTGCAATTGATGCGCGTCGACCCGGTCGTCACGACGGCACTTCTCGCAGGCACGATTCTAGCGGTCGGATTCATGAAAGGCGTACCTGTTGGACCGTTGATTGGAGCTGGAATTGCAGCCTTGATTTTAGGTGGATATCAAGTCATTGAAAAATGGTTTTGATATTTTCTGACAACTGAAGCCGCTTACATTTCTTTTTTGCAATAAATTGTTTATACTATATAAAGGACAGGGTAAACGGAGACTGGGTGAATGCAGGGGAGAAGCCCGTCCCGTATCCTTATTCCCTATACACAGACTGTTTTTACGGTCGACTACTTTCAAACAAGACTGAGGGGGAGTTATGAATGTCAACGACAAAAGGGTTAGAAGGTATTGTGGCAGCAGCCTCAAAAGTCAGCTCAATTATTGACGGACAATTGACTTATGGAGGATACACCATTGATGATTTAGCGGACAACGCCACATTTGAAGAAGTTGTATTCTTATTGTGGAATGATCGCTTACCAAATGCAGAGGAATTGACAGCGCTCTCAGAGGCACTCGTGAAAGAAGCGACGTTGCCAGAAGAAGTGATTGATACGTTAGCCCGTGCACCGAAATCAGCCAATGCAATGGCGACGATTCGTACGGCGCTCTCACAACTTGCTCTATATGATGAAGAATCTGAAGACATGAGTGACGAGGCAAACATGCGTAAAGCGATTCGTCTTCAAGCTCAAGTCGCTACAATCGTGACGGCATTCGCACGTCTACGTAAAGGCGAGCAACCTGTCGCTCCGAAGGAAGGTCTCTCCTATGCAGCGAACTTCTTATACATGTTGAATGGAGAAGAACCAAGCGAAGTCGCAGAGAAGACAATCGACAAAGCACTCATTCTTCATGCAGACCATGAATTGAACGCTTCGACGTTCACGGCACGTGTCTGTGTGGCGACGCTTTCTGATATGTACTCTGGTGTGACGGCGGCAATGGGAGCACTCAAAGGACCGCTTCACGGTGGTGCAAACGAAGCAGTTATGAAAATGCTTCATGAGATTGACTCGGTCGACCGTGTTGAAGAATATGTACGTGGTAAATTTGAACGCAAAGAAAAAATTATGGGCTTCGGTCACCGTGTCTACAAAGACGGCGACCCACGTGCGAAGCACTTGAAAGAAATGAGCCGCCAGTTGACTGCTCAAATCGGCGAGCCGAAGTGGTATGAGATGTCTGAGAAAATCGATCATCTCGTTGAAACAGAAAAAGGATTGAAACCAAACGTCGACTTCTACTCGGCATCAACATACTATGCGCTCGGTCTTGAAGAAGACTTATTCACACCAATCTTCGCCGTATCACGGATGTCAGGTTGGATTGCGCATATTCTCGAGCAATATGCGGATAACCGCTTGATTCGTCCACGTGCGGAATATGTCGGTGAAACAAGCCGTAAATATGTTCCTGTGAACGAACGTTAATTCGAGACACATTTTAGACAAAAGTTTGGTAAACTAACAAGTGACGTAGGTCGGCGTACGCGTCGACCTACAGTAATGTACTTAGGGGGATTCATTATGTTGACACAAGGACAAAAAATTACAGTTGAAAACGGTGTATTGAACGTACCAAACGTTCCGACAGTACCATTCATTATCGGTGACGGAACAGGTCCTGATATTTGGAACGCGGCTGTTCGTGTATTCGATGCTGCAGTTGAAAAAGCATACGGCGGCGACAAGAAAATCGAATGGATGGAAGTATACGCTGGGGAGAAAGCTTATAACGAAAAAGGTGAGTGGCTCCCGACAGAAACACTCGATCAAATTCGCGAGTACTTGATTGCGATCAAAGGACCACTTACGACACCGGTCGGTGGTGGAATTCGTTCATTGAACGTTGCGCTTCGTCAAGAGCTCGACTTATACACATGCCTTCGTCCAGTTCGTTACTTCACAGGTGTTCCTTCACCAGTAAAACGTCCTGAAGATACAGACATGGTCATCTTCCGTGAAAATACAGAAGATATCTACGCAGGAATCGAGTACGCGTCAGGAAGCGACGAAGTGAAAAAACTTATCAAATTCTTGCAAGATGAAATGAACGTGAACAAGATCCGTTTCCCAGAGACTTCAGGAATCGGCATCAAGCCTGTTTCTTCTGAAGGGACAGAGCGTCTCGTCCGTGCTGCAATTGAGTACGCAATTGATAACAACCGTAAATCGGTCACGCTCGTACACAAAGGGAATATCATGAAATATACAGAAGGTGCATTCAAAAACTGGGGTTATGCACTCGCTGAAGCTGAATACGGTGACAAAGTGTTCACATGGGCACAGTATGACCGCATCAAAGAAGAGTCTGGCGAAGCAGCTGCGAACGAAGCTCAGTCGAAAGCAGAAGCTGAAGGGAAAATCATCGTTAAAGATTCGATCGCTGATATCTTCCTCCAGCAAATCTTGACACGCCCACGTGAGTTCGATGTCGTCGCGACGATGAACTTGAACGGAGACTACATCTCAGACGCACTTGCGGCGCAAGTAGGTGGAATTGGGATTGCACCTGGTGCGAACATCAACTACATCACAGGACATGCAATCTTCGAAGCGACACACGGCACAGCTCCGAAATACGCAGGTCTTGATAAAGTAAACCCATCTTCAGTCATCCTTTCAGGTGAGATGATGCTCCGCCACATGAACTGGAACGAAGCGGCTGACCTCATCATCAACTCAATGGAGAAAACAATCGCTTCGAAAGTTGTCACATATGACTTCGCACGTCTCATGGACGGCGCGACAGAAGTGAAGTGTTCTGAATTTGCGGATGAATTGATCAAAAACATGTAATTCAAACGAATAAGTCGCCAATTGAGGGGGAGAGCTCATGATTCGTCGTAACAAAATTTCTGTAATTGGAAGTGGCTTCACCGGTGCAACCACTGCACTATACCTGGCTCAACGTGAGCTAGGGGATGTCGTTCTACTCGATATGGAAGAAAAAGTTGGACCGACGAAAGGGAAAGCGCTCGACATGCAAGAAACGGCTCCGATTCAAGGGTTTGACGCTTGGGTCACAGGAACATCGGATTACGCCGATACGGCTGATTCGGACATTGTGGTCATCACGGCGGGAATCGCGCGTAAGCCAGGGATGAGTCGAGACGATCTCGTTGCAACGAATGCAAACGTCATGCGTTCTGTCGTCAAAGAGATTGCTCGCTATTCTCCGGAAGCGATTTTGATTGTCTTGACGAACCCGGTAGATGCGATGACTTATGCGGCGTTCAAAGAATCGGGTTTCCCGAAAGAACGCGTCATCGGACAATCTGGTGTGCTGGATACGGCTCGTTTCCGGACGTTTGTCGCTCAAGAATTAAACGTTTCCGTCAAAGATGTATCCGGGTTTGTTCTCGGAGGACATGGTGACGATATGGTGCCTCTCGTGCGTTACTCGTACGCCGGGGGAATCCCGCTTGAAAAACTCATACCACATGAGCGGATCGAGCAAATCGTCGAACGGACACGTAAAGGTGGCGGTGAGATTGTCCAACTGCTAGGTGACGGTTCGGCGTATTATGCGCCAGCTGCCGCAATCGTAGAGATGGTCGAGGCGATTTTAAAAGATCAGCGTCGAATCTTACCTGCTATTGCTTATTTAGAAGGCGAGTACGGATTTAGCGATTTGTATCTTGGCGTCCCGACTATTCTTGGGAAACATGGCATCGAGCAAGTACTTGAGCTCGACTTGACGGATGAGGAGAAAGCAGCACTTTCACGTTCTGCCGACTCGGTCCGCTCCGTATTAGGCGTCTTATAAGAAGAAAGTGCTTCCTACAATTTTGTGGGAAGCACTTTTTTGCGGTTTCCATCATGTGGGGCATGCTACACTGAAAGTGGATTTGTTTTGTTTTTGTAAAGATTTACTTTGAGGTTGGTCGTTGCAAGCTTTGATTTGTAAAATAGAGAGTGACATTTGATGGATTAAGAGGAGGAAGTAGTGTGGCTGATAAAGTAATAGTTGTCGACGATGAAGTATCGATTGCGACGTTATTAAAATTCAATTTAGAACAAGCTGGTTTCGAGGTGGAGACCGCGCATGACGGGAAAACGGGATTGGAACTGGCTGAAAAGAAAGATGCCGTCTTAATCGTGCTCGATTTAATGCTTCCGGAAATGGACGGACTTGAAGTGTGTAAACGACTCCGTCAACAAAAAGTCAACACACCGATTTTGATGCTCACGGCGAAAGATGATGAGTTTGATAAAGTTCTCGGACTCGAGCTCGGTGCAGATGACTATTTGACGAAACCGTTCAGTCCCCGGGAAGTCGTGGCCCGTGTCAAAGCGATTCTAAGACGCTCGGCGCCACAAGAAACCGCGGTTGAAGAGGATGTCATTCAAATTGGTGACGTAAAAATTGTCGCTTCGAACTACGAAGTGTTCAAACAAGGAGAACGTCTTGAATTGACTCCGAAAGAATTTGAACTGTTAGCTTATTTAGCCAAAAACAAAGGACGTGTGCTGACACGAGACCAATTATTATCCGCTATTTGGAATTACGATTTCGTCGGTGACACGCGAATCGTCGATGTCCATATCAGTCATCTCCGTGAAAAAATCGAACCGGTCACGAAGAAGCCGACGTATATTAAAACGATTCGTGGACTCGGTTATAAAATGGAGGAGCCGACTTCGGAATGAAGACGTATCGCTCTAGATTCATGACGACGCTCATTCTTCTCGTCACGGGCGTACTTTTGACGCTTGGCATCGTGCTCGGCCAACTGTTTAAAGATTTCTATTTGGATTCTGAACGTGACCGCTTGAAAGAGGATGCTCAGCTCGCTGCCCTATACCTTGAAGGGGGAGAGCTAGACGAAATTCGAGAATATGTCGGTCAAATCGATGACGGGAGTAGCTTTGATATTTTGCTACTCAATAGCAGGAATGAAGTCATCGCCGGGACACCGTTTCGTGTCGGCTCAATCGATTATAAGATTGAGCCAAGTCTAGTGCCTGAAGACGGAACGTTTGGTGAAGCGGACGAAGATGAGTTGATCCAGTTCACAAAACCGATTGAACTTGCGACGGGGGAGACAGTCTATTTAACGTTCATCCGTTATGTTTCAGACCTTGAAGGCGTGTATGATCGAATTTGGTTAACAATCGCGCTCGCGCTGTTCTTTTCATTTTTCATCATCTTATTCGTCCTTCAGCATCTGACGAACCAATTTATACGACCAATCGATGAGGCGACCATCGTCTTACGGGAACTCGCCGATGGTAATTATCGGGCTCGCGTTTACGAACTGCGAAATGACGAGGAAACCGGAAGTCTCGCTGGATCAATCAACGTCCTCGCCCGAAATTTGGAGTCAATTTCACTCGGAGAATCGGTTCAGCGAGCACGACTCGAATCACTCATCGAATATATGGGGGCAGGGCTCCTTCTCGTGGACGAGCGAGGCATCGTCACATTAGTCAACCGTTCGTATCGCGAGATGTTCCAATACGATGATTTGTCGATTGGACAATTTTATCACGGGATGTTACCGAGTCCTGATGTTGAGACTCTGATCGAAGACGTGTATTTGACGGAAGAAGTTCATCGTCGTCAGCTGTCGATTCGAACCGGCTTCAATCAGAAAACGTATATGGTGTCTGCTGCACCGATTTTCAGTGATACGGGAATGCTTCGTGGGACGACATTATTATTTAACGACATCACGGAGCTGAAGCGACTCGAGAAGATGCGGAAAGACTTTGTCGCGAACGTCAGTCATGAACTCAAGACCCCGCTCACCTCCATTCGTGGATTTAGTGAGACATTACTCGACGGGGCTAAAGAAGTCCCTGAACTCCGCGACCAGTTCTTAGACATCATTCAAAAAGAGGCGACGCGGATGCAGATGCTCGTTGAAGATTTGCTTGAGCTGTCGAGATTAGAGCGTGATGATTTCCAGATGGAGTTGGTATCCGTCGACTTGAACCAGCTCGTCGATGAGGTATGTCTCTTGCTCAGTCAGAAAGCGGACAAAAAGTCGATTCATCTAGAGGCGAAGCATCATGGGACGGCCGTCTTACAGGCCGATTTGAACCGGATGAAACAAGTCATCATGAACCTCGTCGCGAACGCCATCAACTATTCTCCGGAAGGAAGTCGTGTCGAGATTTCCGTCGAGGCGAATGAGGATGCGTACAAGTTACGCGTGAAGGATAATGGAATCGGGATTGCTGAAAAAGAAGTCAGTCGAATCTTTGAGCGCTTCTATCGTGTTGACAAAGCAAGAAGCCGAAATTCAGGTGGCACGGGTCTAGGTCTTGCTATCGTGAAACACATCATCGATCTCCATCATGCGACAATCGATGTCGATAGCGTCGAGGGCAAAGGGACGACGTTCACCATCACGTTCCCGCGGGTTTGAATCCCACTTGACCGCTGATTCTTAGTCACTTTACAAAACCTTGCTATTCAATTCATATTTACTTTACAAAACCTTGCTATTCTTATGAATGAGACCTCTTCATCATCTCGTGACTCGATCGGTGCTCATCTCCACACGGTCGAGAATTTGGCCCTTTTCTATTCGTAGAAAAGGGTCTTTTTTTTCGAACGCTTGTACCCGTATGGTATGATGAATGAAGAGAAGAATGGAGGTCGATTGAATGAATAAACTACTAGTCCTAGATGGGAACTCCTTAACATATCGTGCGTTTTTTGCACTGCCTCCGATGTCGGACGCGTCAGGTCGAAATACGAACGCGGTGTACGGCTTTACGATGATGTTGTTGAAATTGATGGAAGATGAGCAACCGACGCACTTTGCCGTTGCGTTCGATGCGTCAAAGAAGACATTCCGTCACGATACGTTTGCTGACTATAAAGGAGGGCGTCAAAAGACTCCTGGGGAATTACGCGAACAGTTCCCGCTCGTGCGAGACGTCTGTCGTGCGTTTGGTATCGCTGTCTTAGAACTTGATCAATATGAGGCGGATGATATCATCGGCACGCTCTCCAAGGATACATCATACGATCAAGTGACGATTGTGACGGGAGATAAAGATTTACTCCAACTGATTGATGATCGCGTGACCGTCTACTTGACGAAGCGAGGCATCACAGATGTCGAAAAAATGGACGAAACGGCATTCCAGGAACGTTATGAGGGACTACAACCGATTCAGATGATCGACTTAAAAGGGTTGATGGGGGATAAGTCGGATAACATTCCAGGTATCCCAGGTGTCGGTGAAAAGACGGCGCTCAAGTTGATTTCAACGTATGGAACCGTCGAATCCCTGTACGAACATACGGATGAACTAAAGGGGAAACAGAAAGAAAAAGTGGAAGCGAACGAGCGAGAGGCGAAGATGTCAAAACAGTTGGCGACGATTTATACGGACGTGCCAATTGATGTGACAGTCGACGATCTCGTCTTTAAACCTTATGATGCTTCTGTCGTGAAGCCCCTGTTCATGGAACTTCAATTCAAGTCGTTGATTGGTAAATTAGCGGACAGCTCTACAGAAGAAACGGTCGAAAAAGAAGTACGGCCAACCATCGACCTTTCTGAACAAGATTTGTCTCGAGCTGTCCTATTCCTCGAACAACTACACGATGACTATTTCGAAGAAGACATCGTTGGGGTTGCAATCGCATCAGATCGTGGCTTGACCGTCGGTGACGTGACACTGTTACAAGATGCACGAGTCAAGGAATGGATTGAAGACGAATCGAAGACGACGATTTGTCTCGATGCTAAACAAACAATCATTCAGTTGAAACGTCATCAGTTATCCCTTCGCGGTTACGAAGATTTACTCGTTTCCGGATATTTGTTGAATTTATCTGGTGGAACGTCACTCAGCTCGATTGCTTCTCATTTCGCATACCCTCTTGAAGAAGATGAAGCAGTTTATGGGAAAGGCGCAAAAATAAAAGTCCCTGATGAGGAAGTATTCCATTCCCATCTCGCGGAGAAAGCACATGCGATTTTGACGTTGTTCGAACGTGTCGCTTCAGAGTTGAAAGACAACGAACAGACGGAATTATATGAGGCGCTTGAAAAACCGCTCGTCTCGGTGTTAGCCGAGATGGAATGGGCAGGCATTCATGTAAACGTGGAAACACTTAAACACATGGAGACAGATCTTCGTGAGCGCCTGTCTGCGCTTGAAGTAACGATTCATGAATTGGCCGGCGAACCGTTCAACATCAACTCGCCGAAACAGCTAGGGGTAGTCCTGTTTGAGAAATTAGCGCTTCCCCCTGTGAAAAAGACAAAGACGGGTTACTCGACTGCGGCGGATGTCCTTGAGAAGTTGGCGCCGCTTCATCCGATCATCGAGAAGATCATGCATTATCGTGAACTCGGGAAACTACAGTCGACCTATGTAGAAGGATTGCAGAAAGTTGTGAAGGAAGATGGCAAGATTCACACCCGGTACACGCAGACATTGACGCAAACGGGACGACTCTCGTCGGTCAACCCGAACTTACAAAACATTCCGATCCGATTAGAGGAAGGACGTCGAATTCGTAAGGCGTTCACCGCAAGTGAGCCGGGCTGGGTACTCTATGCGGTCGATTACTCACAGATCGAACTTCGAATCATGGCGCATATGTCACAAGATGAGAAAATGATGGCGGCCTTTTTGCATGATGAGGATATCCACACGTCGACGGCGGCGAACGTGTTCAAAGTCGCAAATGAGGAAGTCACTTCACTCATGCGTCGTCAGGCGAAAGCCGTCAACTTCGGAATCATATATGGAATCAGTGATTATGGGCTCTCGCAAAACCTAGGTATCACACGAAAAGAAGCACAAACGTTTATCGATACGTACTTTGAACAATTCCCGGGAGTGAAGACGTTCATGGATGCTGCGATTGAACGGGCTCGTGAACATGGGTTCGTCGAGACGATGTTAAAACGACGTCGTAATATCCCAGACATTCACTCTCGTAATTTCAACTTGCGTGGATTCGCTGAACGTACGGCCATCAACACACCGATTCAAGGAACGGCAGCCGACATCATCAAAAAAGCGATGATTGACGTCGATCACGCTCTTCAATCATCGCAACTTCAATCCAAGTTGTTGTTACAAGTACATGATGAATTGATTTTTGAAGGTCCGGCTGAAGAGATGGAAGCATTAGAAAAATTGGTGACGGAAGCGATGGAACATACGGTGACACTCGATGTTCCGTTACGTGCGGATGGAGCCGTTGGAACGACATGGTTCGATACGAAATAAGAAGATAGAAAGGAAATCAGTATGCCAGAATTACCAGAAGTCGAAACGGTTTGTCGCAGATTACGACCTGCCGTTTCTGGAAAGACGATTCAGTCTGTCGATGTGCTTGATCCTAAAATCATTCGGGGACTCGAGCCAGAAGAATGGGTACACCATTTGATTGGAGAGACCATTACAGATGTAGAACGTCGAGGAAAATTTATTTTATTCAAATTAACGAACGGGTATCTCGTCTCCCATCTCCGGATGGAAGGGAAGTTCTTCCCATATGAGACAATCACAGAACCGGCTAAACATACGCATGTCGTCATCAACTTCACGGACCAATCGACCCTACATTATAACGATGTGCGGAAGTTTGGAACGATGGAGTTGCGGACGAATGAGGCGGTTCATACGACACCACCACTGTCACTGCTCGCATATGAACCGTTTGACGAGCGTGTGACAACTGATGCATTGCATAAGCGTCTAGAGCGGATGAAGACACGCGCTATCAAGACGGCGCTTCTCGATCAGTCCATCTTCGTTGGATTAGGGAATATTTATGTAGATGAAACATTGTTTCGTGCTGGTGTGCATCCGACACGGCCAGCTGCTAGTTTGACGCACGAAGAAGTGGAGCGTGTACGCATTGAAGCGGTAGCCGTGCTAAATGAGGCCATTGAACGTGGAGGAAGTACGATTCGGAGTTATACGAATCCAGACGGAGCAACGGGAACGTTCCAAGAACGACTTTATGTATACGGACAAGCCGGTGAACCATGTCGTCGTTGCGGACAAGAAATTGAAAAGATGAAACTAGGCGGTCGTGGCACGCATTATTGTCCACACTGTCAACAACGTTAAGGAGTGGGCGTTATGTTGAAAATTGGATTGACGGGTGGGATTGCAACCGGGAAGTCCACGGTGTCTCGACTATTTCGGAAAAAGGGGATTCCGATCATCGATGCCGATTTGATTGCGAGGACGGTCGTCGAACCTGGAGGGAAGGCGATTGAGGGTGTAAAAGCGGCATTTCCAAAATGTTTTGACGGCGATGTCTTAAACCGTCCCGCGCTAGGGCGTGAAATCTTTCATGATGAGACGAAACGACAACACCTCAATCAACTGATGCATCCAGCGATTCGTGAAGAGATGAAGGAACAGATGCGTGATTATGAAGCATCCGGCGAGTCTGTCGTTATTTTTGATATTCCTCTCCTATTTGAGGGGACAATGCTCGACCTCGTCGATTATTCTGTCGTCGTCTATTGTCGCGAAGAGATTCAACTGATGCGTCTCATGGAGCGGAATGGATTGACGAAAGAAGAGGCACTCGCTCGCATTCATTCTCAAATCCCGATTGAAGAGAAAAAGCATCAGGCCGATTTTCTCGTCAATAACAACGGTTCACTCGGTGACTTACCACCGCAAATTGACCGTTTGGTCGAACAATTTAAGACGATTGAAAAAGAAGGCGAATGATCATTCGCCTTCTTTTCGTTTGGTTAGTTTAATGGATCGGATTCGGGTGATCCTTTCTTCCACGTATCATAAATGGCACGTCCATCACTTGGGTGACCGTTCGAATAATAGATGGGATACAGTGAAAAGAAAATATAGTAAAACGAAAAGTAGGCGAACTGATACGTATACAACGTCGGTTCAATATCTCGTCTTAAGATAAACGCATTGACAATTAAGATACTCGCCAGATTAAAAATGGCTCCACCGCCATATACAAGCGTGCGGGTGACCTTGTTGCTCCATTTTAAATCTGTAAACTGACACCACGCATCATAAAAATAGACGCGGTTCACTTGAAGACGTCCTACTTTAAATAGTTTTTTTCCTGTGCCGATTTGCATGTCGAGCGAGCCCCCAAACAACTTTGCGAAAAAGAAGTGTCCGAACTCATGAATCAACGTCACAATCGGTAAGATGATGAAAAACGAAATGAAGAACTTATCGATATCTCCCCAATCAAACATGGTGACGCCTCCTTTCTGTTGTGCTTCACGACAAGAAATTTCCCTCATTTTCAAAAAATAAACAAAGAAAAATGAAAAAAATGTGACGAATCATAGTGAAAACGCTTACAGCTATCCGTTATAATGAAACCGTAATGTAGAAAAAGGGGGATTTAGCATGGGGACAAAAGTTGCGATTAACGGATTCGGTCGAATCGGGAGAATGGTATTCCGAAAATTGATGCTTGAGGGACGTCATGAAATCGTGGCGATCAATGCGAGTTATCCTGCGGAAACGCTCGCTCATCTCATCAAACATGATTCCATTCACGGTCCATTCGGATTGACAGTTCGAGCGCAAGGGGATGCGCTTGAAGTCGATGGGAAGCGAATCGAACTCATTTCAGAACGTGATCCATCACGTTTACCATGGGCAGACCTTGGCATCGACATCGTGGTCGAGGCGACAGGGAAGTTCAACTCGGATATCGGGGCAAAACTTCATCTAGATGCAGGGGCGAAAAAAGTGATTTTAACTGCGCCAGGGAAAGGGGATTTACGCACGATTGTGATGGGGGTCAACGATCGAGACTATCGCCCGGAAGAAGACCACATCATTTCAAATGCATCGTGTACGACAAACTGTCTAGGACCTGTCGTGAAAGTATTGCATTCGACATTCGGAATCGAGACAGGTTTAGTGACAACTGTTCACGCGTACACGAATGACCAAAATAATATTGATAACCCGCATAAGGACTTACGCCGGGCGCGTGCTTGTGGCAGTTCGATCATCCCGACTTCGACAGGAGCGGCTAAGGCGATTGGGCTTGTCATGCCAGAGCTACAAGGGAAATTAAACGGAATGGCACTCCGCGTTCCGACACCGAACGTATCACTCGTCGATTTAGTCGTCGAGCTTCACCGTGACGTCACCGTCGATGAAGTGAATGAAGCGTTTGAGCGGGCGGCGTTTGGAGAGATGACGGGCGTGTTAGGTGTCTCTCATGAACCGCTCGTATCGATTGACTTCAATGGAGACGATCGCTCGTCGATTATCGATATGGATTCGACGATGGTACTCGGCGGGAATCATGTAAAAGTACTCGCATGGTACGACAATGAATGGGGCTATTCGTGCCGTGTCGTCGACTTGTTGGATATGGTGGCGAGTTACCTTCAAATCGGGCAACAAGAAACACACGCCTAAAAAAATATTACGGTCTAAAAAATATTTTTGATTTTTTTAAACAAATGTCTTGTAACGACGTCCCAAACACGTTACACTCAGTTTCGTGAACTTCAATTGGTCTGACAAACGCAACTTAAAGGGTTAGGACCTCTTAGGACTAACTTGCCCCCGTGGTTGTGGGCGATTCAGGCACAAAGTGAGTGATCATCAACTACTTTGAGACCATTGATGTAAAGGGGGATCCACTAATATGGATACTATGGGACGTCACATTATTACAGAACTTTGGGAGTGCAATCCCGACAAATTGAATGATATCGACTACATCGAGCGTTTGTTCGTCGATGCAGCTCTTCGTTCGGGCGCTGAAGTCCGCGAAGTCGCTTTCCACAAATTTGCGCCGCACGGTGTGAGTGGAGTCGTCATCATTTCAGAATCACACTTAACGATTCACAGTTTCCCAGAGCATGGCTACGCGTCGGTTGACGTGTTCACATGTGGAGATCGAATCGATCCAGCTACGGCATCGCAATACATCGCCGAAGGATTGGATGCAAAAGTACGTGAAGATGTGAAACTTGAGCGTGGAATGGGACCAATTCGTGTTCCAGAAGCACAAGTTGCACTAACTAAATAATTCTGAAGAACCTTTTGAGGCTGGCCGTTTGACGGTCAGCCCTTTTAATTGTTTTGTTGTTGCCTTAATTTTGATATGCTTAACGTATATAACTCAGGCGTTGAGGTGGATTATGGGACTGTTAGATAAGTTACAAACACATATTGAAACGAAAGATACACATAAAAATGAATCGCTTCGGACACGCTACTATGCGGCATCTCCGAACGCAATCTTACAATGGTTAGAAAGTCAGATTCAGTCAAATGGTCAGACGGTCCGTCGAATCGACGCGAACCGTGGCGAACTCTCGTTCATTGGTGACGGATGGGACGGACTCATTACGATCGTACAAGTAGACGGAGGTCGTACAGCAGTCGATTTTACATTGAACCGCGAACAGCGACTCGGGACAGACCTCGCACAAATCGTTACTCACTATTACGAGGCGCTTACACAACAATTCCCGCTTCGTGCTATCGGAAATAAATCTGTCGAACGATAAGGAGGCTTGAGCATGCGTTGTCCGAAATGTGATCACAATGGAACGAGAGTGCTCGATTCCCGACCGGTGCAAGACCATTATTCGATTCGACGTCGTCGTGAATGTGAAAAATGTGGGTATCGGTTCACAACGTTTGAAACGGTGGAACAGACACCCCTCATCATTGTGAAGAAAGATGGAAACCGTGAAGAATTCAGTCGCGAAAAAGTGCTCCGTGGAATCATTCGTGCGTGTGAAAAGCGACCGGTCACGCTTGAACAGCTTGAAGGGGTCGTGACAAAAGTCGAACAACAACTTCGCGCCCTCGCGCAGTCGGAAATTCCGAGTGAGCAAGTGGGTGAGTTGGTGATGAATGAACTCGCGCGTGTCGATGAAGTCGCATACGTCCGCTTTGCATCTGTTTATCGCCAATTCAAAGATATCACTGTGTTCTTTAAAGAACTTGAAGATTTAATGAAGCAAGAAAATTCGACCAACTAAAGGGCGGCCTGCTGGTCGCCCTTTTTCAGGGGAGAGAGCTATGGAGAAAGAACGTACAATCTTTGGGACGGACGAACTGCTCATTATGAGTACAGGTCTTGTTGACCGTGAATCGTATCAGTCCCTCTACCACTTATATCAGCCTGTTATCGGTGTCAAAGCGCTCGCGCTGTATCAGACGCTGTGGAGTGAATTGAAGCCAGGCAAAATGAAATCGAACTATATGTCTCATAGTGCCTTGTGTGAGATGTTGGAGTACTCCATCAATGAATTGACGGATAATCTATTTCGCCTCGAAGCCATTGGATTGGTACGGACGTACAAAACGAAAGATGCCCGATTGACGCAATACGTCTATCAGTTGCGTGTGCCGCTCGCACCGCATACGTTTTTAAACGATGGACTGTTATCGAGCTTTCTCTTCTATAAAGTAGGGGAAGTGCGCTTTAAACAACTTCAGGGGCGTTTCACAATTGACCCTTTGCCAGCGGGAATCGTCGAGGTGACGAAAGACTTTAATGAAGTGTTTGATGTCAAAGGTGTCAATCATCGAGCGTTCACGCAAAAGAACTACGAAAAACCAGATCGTGCGAAGATTGAAATCAACTATTCGTTCGATATGGATATTGTGAAGAAATTGACGAATTTCCCAGTCGGATTTTTCACAAAAAAATTAGACGAAACCATCACAAAACTGGCCTATGTCTCTCAACTCGACGAAGAGACGATGGCGGAGATGTTGAAAGAATATTTCGTTCACGAAGCCTATCTTCCGCTCAGTGAGCAGGAGAAGCGGGACGGATGCCGTCAGATGGTATTACAGTTGAAGAAAAAGCAGACACGGCATCGAAAAGAGAAGACGGTGGAGCTTGAAGAGACCAAACTGGGAGATTTACATGATCCAGCGGTAATGGAAGCGGCGCACCCCCATCAGTATGTATCGACACTTCGGAAGACGCCTCAGCTGTCGAAGAGTGACGAACAGTTGGTCATCGAACTCGTCGATACGCTCGGGCTCGCACCGGGCGTGATCAACGCACTCTTCTATTATTGTATTGAAGTGAAGAAACAGACTCGTCTGAACGAGAACTATGTCCTTCGTATCGCGACGAGTTGGAAGACGGCTGGTTATACGAACGCGAAAGAAGCGTTGGAGCAAGAAGCGTCACAAGATGCGCTCATTGAGAAGAAGCAACAAAAACGTGAAAATGTACAGCGGACGACTGTCGGTTCGCGTCGGAAACCCCAACAAGGCGAGATGCCGAAATGGCTCGAAGATGAAGCGAAACAACAGCGATCGTATGATCAGGCGAGAAAGAAAGAATTGGAGTCTTCCGTTCCGGATGACGCGGAGCTCGTAAAACTATTAAATGAATTGAAAGAGAAGGGGTGAGGGGATGGAACGAATCAACCAGTCGTTATCGCAGTTGATGAATCGAAAAGAAGTCCGCGAAGCGTATGAGTCGATTCGCAGACGAACGCTCAATCATCCAGGAGTGATCGCCTTTTTGAACGCTCATCCTGAGTTAGAAGAGAAAGCGATTGAAATTGGATTCACGAAGCTGAGTGAGTATGCCGAGCAGATGGATGGGAAGACGTTCATGGAAGAACAAGCCGTCATCCCGGGTCATCAACCGGTGCTCTATGTCGATCTCGGACAGATCGCCATTCGCTATGAAGAGACGGTCGCTCATCGACAAGCTAGACGCCAAAAAGAGATGGACCGTAAGTTTAAGAGCTTGTTCTTACCGGAAGAAGTTCGTGAGGCGAGCTTTGAGTCATTTGATTGGGCGGACGATGCACGCAAGATCGCACTTCGGGAAGCGATGCGTTTCGTAACGGGGATGAAGTCCAAACAAAAAGTAAACGGACTCTATTTACACGGGAGTTTCGGTGTCGGGAAAACGTATCTACTCGCCGCCATTGCCAATGAATTGAAAGTGGCGGATATCGAGACGATTTTAGTTCATGCCCCTGGATTCGTCTCGGAAGCAAAACGCAAAATTCGCACCGAATCGTTTGATTCATTTTTAACTTCGTTTCAACATGTGCCTGTCTTGTTGATTGATGACATTGGTGCTGAGGCGATCAGCCCGTGGGTGCGCGACGAACTGTTCGGCATCATTCTCCAATATCGGATGATGCATCGATTGCCGACGTTATATAGTTCGAACTTTAGCGGAGAAGAGCTTGAGACTCACTTTTCAATCGATGGGTCCGCGCAAAATAAAATGAAGGCACAGCGTCTCATGCAGCGAATTTCAACGACGACGACCCAAATCGAGCTGAAGGGTGAAAATCGACGTCGGTAAAGGATTGTTTTTCTTGGATGAGTTGACTATACTAATAACCATATAAGTGATGCATAGAAGAGGATATGGATCATCGAGACGAGTTTTAGCGAGGGAAGGGCGGTGGAAGCTTCCTAACGACGACGATGCATTTACTCCCTCAGAGCACCGTACGGGTCAATCGTGCGGCGATTCACACTCGTTATCGTGTGTTCGAGCCAAGCGTGATGCTTGGGAACGAGGGTGGTACCACGAGAATCAAAGCTCGTCCCTTTTTGAGGGATGGGCTTTTTTTATATTCATTTTTTGAGAGGGGACAGATGTACATGATTCAATTGACATTTCCAGATGGCGCAGTAAAAGAATTTGATGCCGGCGTCACGGCAGAAGAAGTCGCAGGCTCAATCAGCCCGGGACTTCGCAAAAAAGCAATCGCAGCAAAACTAGACGGAGAACTCATCGACTACCGTCGTCCGATTGAACAGGACGGCAAAATCGAGCTCGTCATGCCAGATTCAGAGGACGGTCTCGACTTGATGCGTCACTCGTCAGCGCACTTGATGGCACAAGCGATCAAGCGTCTGTACGGAGAAGAGAATAACATCTATCTCGGGATTGGACCGACAATCGAGAACGGATTCTATTACGACATCGAAATGGACCGCCGAATCAACGAGGAAGACCTGCCTGAGATTGAGAAGATGATGAAACGCATCGTCGATGAAAACTTAGAAATCACTCGTGAAGTCGTTTCACGTGACGAAGCGCTCGCTCGCTATAAAGAGTTGGGAGACCCACTCAAAATCGAGTTGATCGAAGACATTCCTGCCGATCAGACACTTACAATCTATCATCAAGGTGAATTCTTCGACCTTTGCCGCGGACCGCACGTCCCATCGACTTCGAAGTTGAAAATCTTTAAATTGATGAGCGTGGCTGGAGCATACTGGCGTGGCGACTCAGACAACAAGATGTTACAGCGTATTTACGGGACGGCTTGGGCGACGAAAGAACAACTCGCCGAGCACTTGCGACTTCTTGAAGAAGCGAAAGAACGCGACCATCGTAAACTCGGAAAAGAACTCGACCTCTTCTTCGTCTCGCAAGAAGTCGGTCAAGGACTTCCGATGTGGCTGCCAAAAGGTGCATCGATTCGTCGTACGGTCGAACGCTATATCGTCGATAAAGAGCTCGAACTCGGATACCAACACGTCTATACACCGGTGCTTGGGTCGGTCGACTTGTATAAGACATCTGGACACTGGGACCACTATCAAGATGACATGTTCCCGAAAATGGAGATGGACAATGAGGAACTCGTCCTTCGTCCGATGAACTGTCCGCACCACATGACAATCTACAAACATGAGCCACGCTCATACCGTGAGCTTCCACTCCGAATTGCTGAGCTTGGTGGGATGCACCGCTACGAGATGTCAGGCGCGCTCACAGGACTTCAACGTGTCCGTTACATGGTCTTGAACGACGGGCATACGTTCGTGACACCTGAACAGATGAAACAAGAGTTCAAAGACATCGTTCACTTGATTCAAGAGGTGTATGCTGACTTTGGCATCAAAGATTATCGTTTCCGTCTCTCGTATCGCGATCCTGCCGATAAAGAGAAGTACTTCGATAATGATGCAATTTGGGAAATGGCACAGAGCCAGTTGAAAGAAACGATGGACGAGCTCGAACTTCCATACTTCGAAGCGGAAGGGGAAGCGGCATTCTACGGACCGAAACTCGACGTGCAAGTACGCACGGCGCTCGGGAAAGAAGAGACGCTCTCGACTGTTCAACTTGACTTCTTACTCCCAGAACGTTTCGATTTGACGTACACAGGACCAGACGGAAAAGACCATCGTCCAATCGTCTTGCATCGTGGTGTCGTTTCGACGATGGAACGATTTGTTGCGTATTTGATCGAAGAATACAAAGGCGCATTCCCAACATGGCTCGCACCGGTACAAGTGAAATTGATTCCGGTATCACATGTCCATGATGAGTATGTCGCTGAAGTCAAAGCGGAACTCGTCAAGCGTGGGGTTCGCGTCGAAACGGACCTTCGTGACGAGAAACTCGGCTATAAGATTCGTGAAGCGCAAATGAAGAAGATTCCAATGACGCTCGTACTTGGGGATAAAGAACGTGATGAGCGTGCGGTCAACATTCGTCGTTACGGTCAACAAGAACAAGTATCAGCATCACTTGACGAATTCATCGCATCACTCACAGAAGAGATTGCGAACCGTTCACGCTAAGCAAGGAGCCACCTTTCCATCTAGAAAGGTGGCTTTTTTCGGTCTAAAGACGGATGTGTATTTTGTCGTCTCCACGTATCGTAAACATTAAGGAGTGATAATTCATGAATTATTTGAAGCCAGTATTGGCACTTACTATTGGAGCAGTCGCATTTACAGGAGCACTTCCGAAAGTCGGGGCGGAGGCAATCGTCAATGACACGATTGTGACGCTCGGGGAATCGCTCTCTTCAGAACAACAAAAATGGGTACTTGAACGTATGGACGCGCCAGAGGGAATCGAACCGATTATTACGACGGCAGCGGATGAAGAAAAATATTTAGGAGATTCTGTCCCACAAGCGCAACGTGGGGGTGGCATGTATTCGTCCGCACGAATTAAATTAACGGACGGAACAGGTCTTGATGTTCAAACTGAAAATGTGACGTGGGTCACGAAAAATATGTATGCGAACGCATTGGTCACAGCAGGTGTGACGGATGCGGACATCTATATCACGTCGCCAATCAACGTGACGGGTACTTCTGCGTTGACAGGGATCATGAAGGCGTATGATCAAACGGCGGCCGAAACCGGAATTGAACTGTCTGATGAGCGAAAAGAGCTTGCGCAAGAAGAGTTAGCAGTGACGTCTGAAATCGGAAAGACGGTCGGTCAAGAAGATGTAGCCGGTCTCATGAACGAAATCAAAGCGGAAATCGCGAACCAAATGCCGGAGACGAATATTGAGATTCGCGATATCGTCATTCAAGTGTTAAATCAAAATAACGTTCAATTGTCTGAAGGACAACTCGACCAATTGACGACACTATTTGAAAACATGCAACAAGCGAATCTGGATTGGTCTGCGATCAGTAACGGATTAAAAGATGCAGGGCAGGACGTACAGGCTTTTCTTGAACAAGAGGAAGTCCAAGGATTTTTCGCAAGATTGTTTGAAGCAATCAGTAACTTCTTCAAGTCGCTCACGAATTAATTGTGTATCATTGTGAAAAGAAGGAAAACTGGATAAGGAAATCATCAGACGGGGTAAATAACTTTCATCCACTATCTTAATCTTAGGGAGGAATCGTTATGCTCGGTGGTGTTCCGCTACATCCATTGCTCGTGCACGCTCCGATTGGTCTTCTACTGTTTGGGACGCTTTTGATTTTGATTAGCTTCAAATGGACAAGTTTTCGACTGTTTGCACTCGTCACGCTCGTTGCTGGATTGATATCGGGCGGAGTGGCATTTCTATCGGGTGACAGTGCCGAGGAGTATGCGGAAGCAAACCTTCCTTCGGTCACAGAGGCGATGGTTGAAAACCATGAACATTTTGCCTTGTACAGCTTGATCGCGTTTGGCATCACTGTTGTCTTGCTTGCCGTAGGATATCGTGCGAAAGGGAAGCTATGGATCACACTTAGTTTTGTGATTGCGCTCGTGGGAGCGGGACTTCTTGCATACGCCGGGCACCTCGGGGGACAGATGGTTTACGCACAGTAAACATGAATAAACGTCCAATTCCATTGATGTGGAACTGGACGTTTTTACATGGTACATAAGAAAGACAGAATTCCTCACTCTTTAGTACCATCGTTTATGAATATAGTTTTGAGCTGACTCGTGATCATCGACAATCTTTAATGTGATACGATTCATCTCTTCTAATAAGTCCGTTAATACTGCCTGTAACTTTTCATCTTCTAAGCCATGCGCCTGCATCGTTTTACTGACGATCTGCTGAACCTGGTCGTGATAGTCATGTTCGCGCGAGACGTCTTTTCGCCAATTCATGTAAATCCCTCCTTTGTTATTTCATTATTCCCTTTGAAAAGGTATTGCGAAACGAGAGAATGACTGGTATCATCATAAAAGTGTGAGCTACCAATTATTCATGCGCGATATCTTGACATCTTTTCCTGCTAGTGCTAAGATGACATAGTGATTAAAAACAACAAAGCAGAAGCACCCGCTTTTCACCTCGTCTGAGAGTCATCAGGCAGGTCCATCAAGTTCTTGGTTCAATCGGCATCGTCTGCCGTTTTATGACCTCAACTGATGTGTGGGTGGGAAACTGCCGACGCTTTTTTTATTGCCATGTTGTCTTGTCAATCTAAATCTCGTGCAATCGCACGATGGAGGTGCTAACCATTAGCAAAGAGCTCTTTATCAACGAAAACATTCGTGCCCGTGAAGTACGTCTCATTGGCGCAGACGGCGCACAACTCGGTGTGAAATCGCGTAACGATGCGTTACGTTTAGCTGAAGAAGCGGAACTAGACTTAGTCTTAGTCGCGGACAAAGCGAATCCACCGGTCGCTAAAATTATGGATTATGGGAAGTACCGTTTCGAACTCCAGAAAAAGGAGAAAGAAGCGCGTAAAAACCAAAAAGTCATCCAAATGAAAGAAGTACGTCTCAGTCCAACAATCGAGGACAACGATTTCCAAACAAAATTGCGTAACGCACGCAAGTTCCTTGAAAAAGGAAACAAAGTGAAGGCTTCGATTCGTTTCCGCGGACGTGCCATCACACACTCGGAAATCGGGAAACGTGTTTTGGACAAAATGGCAGCGGAATGTGCCGATTTGGCAACAGTTGAACAAAAGCCGAAGATGGAAGGACGCAGCATGTTCTTAGTGCTGGCTCCGAACAAAGAAGATTAATCATCGATTCTCAGTGGGGAGGAAATACTCATGCCGAAAATGAAATCGCACCGTGGTGCTTCAAAACGTTTCAAACGTACAGCATCAGGTAAACTCAAGCGTTCACACGCTTACACAAGTCACTTGTTCGCAAACAAATCGACTAAAGCGAAACGTAAGCTCCGTAAAGGCGCTATCGTATCAGCTGGAGACTTCAAACGCATTCGCAACATGATCGCGAAGTAATACAGAAACAATTAGGAGGGAATCCATATGCCACGCGTAAAAGGCGGTTATACGACTCGTCAACGTCGTAAAAAGCAAATTAAACTTGCCAAAGGATACTTTGGTTCGAAACACATTCTATTTAAAGTAGCAAAACAACAGGTCATGAAGTCACTCATGTACGCTTACCGTGACCGTCGTCAGAAGAAACGTGATTTCCGTCGTCTTTGGATCACACGTATCAATGCGGCAGCACGTACAAACGGTCTCTCATACAGCCGTATGATGCACGGCCTCAAGCTTGCAGGAATCGACATCAACCGTAAGATGCTTGCTGAGCTTGCTGTGACAGATGCACAGGCATTCGCGTCACTCGCTGAAACAGCTAAATCAAAATTGAACGCGTAATCGTTCAATCGACAGCGCCGAGACACTCTCTCGGCGCTTTCTTTTTTCTTCAGAATTTCTTAGAATTAAGAGAAGGAGGAAAGCGTATGAATCAATCAGTTGTCGCCATCGTTGCCCTTGCGCTGATCGTCTTGAACGTATATACCTATATCCAGGCAAAACGTTATACGCATGGCCAAGGTGATTTTAACGTACTATACGCCTATGCGGGAGGAGCCATCGGTGCCTTGTTCGGTCTCCATTTGACACGAAAAAAGACCGTTCATGCCCCAAAACTGCTCCAATTACAAGTATTGATTTTAGCGGTAGGCTGGTCTTTAATGATTTTAGTACTGCTATAAGTGGAGATAGAGGAGGAACATCCGGTGAACTGGACAACACTGTTTGATCGGCAGCGCGAATTAGACGAGCGGATCAAAGAACAACATAGATTATCCGGAAATCAATTCGATGAACGGTTACTAGCGCTGCTTGTCGAACTCGGTGAACTGGCTAACGAAACACGTAGCTTTAAGTTTTGGTCGAAGAAAGGACCGTCGCCTCAAGATGTGATCTTAGAAGAATATGTAGACGGCATTCATTTCTTACTGTCACTCGGCCTTGCACTTGGATATGAACGAGACGCGTTTCCTGCGGGAAGCTCATATCTTGATGCGACTGATGCTTTTTTAGATATTTATCGGAAAGTGACGAACTTTGGTCTTTCGAAAACAGAAGCGATGTACGAGACGCTGATGGCAGCGTATCTTGAACTTGGCTATACGCTTGGGTTCAATGAACAACTCATTTTCATGGCGTATATGAACAAGAATGAAGTGAACCATGAGCGACAACAATTAGGCTATTAAAGAAAAGGAGCGGATTGGTATGAATGAATCGTTACATATGTTAAAACGTCTGACAGACGCAACTGGCGTCCCGGGAAATGAAGGGGAAGTCCGTCAGTTAATGCGTGAATACCTTGAACCACATGTCGAATCATTTGAACAAGACGGTCTCGGAAGTTTATTTGGTCGAGTGACTGGAAACGCAGAAGGTCCTCGTGTCATGATTGCAGGTCACATGGATGAAGTCGGTTTCATGGTCACGCGTGTGGAAGAAGGTGGGTTCCTACGTTTCCAAGCGCTTGGTGGATGGTGGAACCAAGTCTTGTTGGCACAACGGATGGATGTGGTGACACGTTCAGGTGAAAAGATCCCGGGAGTGATTGGTGCGAAACCACCACATGTCCTTCCCCTTGAAGCACGTAAAAAACCGGTTGAAATCAAAGACATGTTTTTAGATATCGGTGCGACATCAAAAGACGAAGTCACCGAATGGGGAATTCGTCCGGGTGATACGGTCGTCCCGCATTGTGAATTCACGGTCATGAAAAATGAGAACTTCTTGATGGCGAAAGCTTGGGACAACCGAATCGGTTGTGCCATTGCCATTGAAGCTGCAAAACGCCTGAAAGAAGAAGCATTCCCAGGTGTCATCTATACAGGTGCGACGGTACAAGAAGAAGTTGGATTGCGTGGAGCGGTTACAGCGGCTAACTTGGTTCAACCGGATGTGGCGATTGCTGTCGATACAGGAATTCCAAGTGATACGCCAGGAATGACACCGGCAGAAGGATTGTCAAAACTCGGCGATGGCGTTCAAGTCATCTTCTTTGATGCAACGACCGTGACAAATCCACGTCTCGTCGACCTCATTGTTGAGGTAGCAAAAGAAAACGACATCAAATATCAGCTTGATTTGACACCGGGTGGTGGAACGGACGCAGGACGATTCCATTTGTCTGGGATTGGAATGCCGGCAATCGCGTTGACAGTACCTGTTCGTTATTTACACACGAACGTGTCAATCATCCATAAAGACGACTACGAAGCAGCGATTGAACTCGTAGTCGCATTAACGAAACGCTTAGACCACGAGACGGTCCAATGGTTGAAAGAGGGATAATATGACGAAGATTACGTCTACGAAGAGCGAGACGATTAAACGATTAAAACGATTGATGACGAAAAAAGGACGCCAAGAAACCGGGCAATTCCTTGTAGAGGGAGAGCATTTGGTAGATGAGGCAATCCGAGCAGGTCGTCTCGTACAACTTATCATGGCAGAGTCGTACGTACCGAAAAAGACGTGGCGCATCGAGGACATGCCGGTGCTCGAGTTATCTGATCATGTCGCTGACCTGTTATCTGAGACAGAAAAGACACAAGGTGTGTTTGCTGTCGTGAAGATGACACCGGTAGAGCGTAAGATGAAGAAAGTTCTCGTGTTAGATCGAGTACAGGACCCGGGTAACCTAGGTACGATGATTCGGACGGCAGATGCAGCCGGATTTGATACGGTGCTCCTCGGGAAAGGGACGGTCGATCCGTTCAATGCCAAAGTCGTTCGTGCGACTCAAGGTTCCCTGTTTCACGTGAACGTGACTTCGGTTGACTTGCTTGAAAAACTACCTGCACTGAAAGAAGATGGTTTCCATGTGTATGGAACGGCTCTTTCGAAAGCGACATCGTACGAGCAGGTGGCATTTGAAGACAAAGTAGCTTTGGTCATCGGAAATGAAGCACAAGGTGTACATGCCGATGTGTTGGCACTGTGCGACACACGTGTCCATATTCCAGTACTCGGTGAGGCAGAATCGCTTAATGCGGCGGTCGCTGCCGGTATTTTAATGTATCGGATCGCTTTACAATAATCTTGTCAGCACGTGAAAAACGTGATAGGTTAAACACATCGATGAATATGATATGACGTTGAAAGAACATAGTAAGCGAATGACCGATTCCGTTCAGGGAGCATAGGCCGTGACTGAGAGCCTAAGCCGGAATCGTCGCTGAATTCACTCTGGAGTCGTGTTGGAGACAACACCGGTTTGGCATCTCGATAACGATGCTCTCAAGTGGGCCAACTATTGGCCAAGTAGGGTGGTACCGCGATGATTCGTCCCTTCAGTCAACGACTGAAGGGACTTTTTTATGTAGAGGAGGAAGTGAACACATGAAAGAACAATTAGAACAGTTACAAATGGACGCACTTGAAGAAATCAAACAGGCATCCACACAAAAATCATTAAATGACGTCCGCATCAAATATTTAGGGAAAAAAGGTCCGATGACCGAGGTACTTCGTGGGATGGGTAAGTTATCCGCAGAGGAACGTCCAGTCATTGGTGAATTGGCGAATACGGTCCGAACGTCGATTCAAACGACGCTCGATGCTCGAATCGAAGAAGTGAAGGCAATCGAGCTAGAAGAGAAGTTAAAAGCGGAAACGCTTGACGTGACGCTCCCGGGACGTACATCGGCTCCAGGGCACAGTCATCTCTTGCAACAGATCATCGACGAGATGGAAGATTTATTCGTCGGACTTGGTTACACGATTGCAGAAGGTCCTGAAGTCGAAACGGACTTGTACAACTTTGAGATGCTCAACTTGCCAAAAGACCATCCAGCACGTGATATGCAAGACTCGTTCTATATTACCGAGGAGACGTTGCTCCGTACACATACGTCGCCGGTACAAGCACGGACGATGCTAGAGGCGAACGGGAAACCGATTCGCATCATTTGCCCAGGAAAAGTATATCGTCGTGATGAAGATGACGCGACGCACTCGCATCAATTCATGCAAATCGAAGGGTTAGTCGTCGATGAGTCGATTTCGATGGCAGACTTAAAAGGGACACTTGAAGTGTTCGTGAAGCAATTGTTCGGTGAGGCACGTGAAATTCGTCTTCGCCCAAGCTTCTTCCCATTCACGGAGCCATCCGTTGAAGTTGATATTTCATGCTTCAAGTGTGGGGGAAAAGGTTGTAACGTCTGTAAGGGAACCGGCTGGATTGAAATTCTCGGAGGCGGGATGGTACATCCACATGTGTTAGAGATGGCAGGCTATGACTCGTCAAAAGTGTCAGGATTCGCATTCGGAATCGGTGTTGAGCGTATGGCGATGCTCAAACACGGTGTCGATGACATCCGTCACTTCTACACAAACGACTTACGCTTCATCGAGCAATTCTAAGGAGGAAGACAGATGTTACTATCAAAAAAATGGTTGAATCAATATATTGATGTGTCAGATTTGAGCGGAGAAGCACTTGGCGACTTGATCACAAAAAACGGGATTGAAGTGGAAAGTGTCACAAACCGTGCAGAAGGACTTTCTGGGATTGTCGTCGGTCGTGTCCTTTCATGTGAGAAGCATCCAGAAGCGGATAAATTGAACGTGACAAAAGTAGACATCGGCGAATGTGATCCCGTTCAAATCGTCTGTGGCGCACCGAATGTACGCGAAGGTCAACACGTCATCGTGGCGAAAGTTGGCGCACGTTTACCGGGATTAAAAATTAAAAAAGCGAAACTTCGCGGTGTCGAATCTCAAGGAATGATCTGTTCGCTTGAGGAACTCGGATTCGAGAAGAAGCAAATTCGAGAAGATGAGCAAGACGGAATTCACACATTCCGTGAAGATGTCCAAGTTGGAGCGGACGTACTCGACTTACTCGACTTAAACGATGAGGTCATCGAGCTTGGCCTGACGCCGAACCGTTCGGACTGTTTGAGCCTTTATGGAATCATTCATGAAGTGGCGGCCATTCTAGAACGTCCGTACACGTTACCAGAAGCAGATGTCACGTCCTCTTCTGCGTCTGAAGTGTCGATTGAACTCGCTACACCGAACTGCCCGTACTATGCGGCGCGTGAAGTACGAGGAGTCACAATCGCAGAATCTCCACAATGGCTTAAAAACATCTTGATTGCAGAGGGCGTTCGTCCAATCAATAATATTGTTGATGTGACGAACTACGTGATGCTTGAGATCGGTCAACCGCTCCACGCATTCGATGCGAAAAAACTCGGTCAATCGATTGTGGTCCGCCAGGCTGAGGACGGAGAAGAAATGGTTACTCTGGATGATGTGACACGTACGCTCGACGCTTCAATGATGGTCATCACAGATGGTCAGACACCGGTAGCAATCGCAGGTGTCATGGGTGGTGCGAACACAGAAGTGGACGCCTCTACGACAGATATCGTCTTAGAATCAGCATACTTTGATCCGGCTTCAGTTCGTAAGACGAGCCGTACGCTCGGTCTTCGTTCTGACTCAAGCGCTCGTTTTGAAAAAGGTGTGGACCCGGAACGTGTCATGCTTGCGCTCGACCGTGCCGCTCAATTGATTGTGGAGCTCGGTGGAGGCGAGATTCGGGAAGCGACTGTTTCTGGTGAAAAAGCGTCACGCGCTCGTCAAATCGAAGTCTCGGTCGATTACATTAATAAACGTTTAGGGATGACACTCGATCGTCAAACGATTGAACGTATTCTAGAACGTCTCGGTCTAGCTACAGAAGGCGATGATGTATTGAGTGTCCATATCCCTTCTCGTCGTCCGGACTTAGAGCTGCCGGCTGACATCACGGAAGAAGTTGCGCGTCTATACGGATATGACAGTCTCCCATCGACGTTACCTGCATCTCAGTCGAAAGGCTATTTACCAGCAATCAACGTGTTGCGCAGAAAGACACGCCGCATGTTACAAGGTGTCGGATTATCACAAGCGATCACCTATTCATTAACGAGTGAGGCACATGCGACACGTTTTGGTGGTCAAGCCGATCAACTCGTCCGTCTAGCGATGCCGATGAGTGAAGAGCGTTCTGTACTTCGCACATCACTCATCCCTGGGTTGCTAGAGGCGGCACGTTACAACACGGCGCGTCAACAATCAAACGTCGCACTCTACGAAACAGGGCGTGTCTATACAGAGCAAGGTGATACGTTACCAAGTGAAAAAGAACGAGTGGCGGGAGTTGTCACAGGTCTTTGGATGGATCATCGTTCACAAGGCACTCGGATTCCGGTCGACTACTTTGTCGCGAAAGGGATTGTCGACACGTTGGTTCAAACACTTCGTCTTGATGTCACGTATGAAGCGGTATCGATGCCAGATATGCATCCAGGTCGTACGGCGAACATTTTGATGAATGGTGACGTCATCGGTTATGTTGGACAAGTGCATCCAGGAACATCAAAAGAAGTCTACGGGATGAAAGAAGTGTACGTATTTGACCTCGACCTATTGGCACTTAGTGGGGAAGAGACGCTTCTGTATCAAGACGTGCCGCGTTATCCATCGATTTCACGAGATTTGGCACTCGTCTTGCCACGTTCGATTCCGGCTGGCACAGTGGAGCAAACAATCCGTGAAGCGGCAGGTCCACTCTTGATCGACCTCGTCTTGTTTGACGTATATACAGGGGAGAATGTTGGACCAGAAGAGAAGTCGATTGCCTTCTCACTCAAGTTCCAAGACCCGTCACGAACGTTACAAGATGAAGAAGTAACAGCAGCATATGAAACAATCGTCGAAGCGGTCCGTGCAGCACACGGCGCTGAAGTACGAGCGTAAAAATAAGGAGCGTTGTCCGATTTGGACAGCGCTCCTTATTTCATTGAATTTCAAGGGCGAGGTCACCGAACTTCGTCCAACCGACGAGGCTCGTGACACGATAAAGTGCCCAGGTAATGAGTGCAGGAAGAACAACACCCGTCATCGTGAAGATGAGAAACGCGTCCATTCCTTGTACCGCTAAAATTTGAAGAGGGGCAATGAGAGAGTTGAGTCCGAGACCGGCGATTTCATACGGCACTTGTAGTGAGAACATTAACGTGGCAATCGGTGCTGAGATCATCGCTGCAATGAATGGTGGAACGACGATTCGCGGATTTTTGATGATGTTCGGGAACTGAACTTTCGGCGTGACAAAGAAGGAAGCGACCAAACCACCTGGATCGGTTTGACGATACGCCATCAATGTAAATCCGACAAACTGAGCAGAACAACCAATCAATGCGGCAGCACTAGCGACAGGGTCTAATTGAAGAGCGATGGCGAGTGCGGCTGATGAAGCAGGTGACATGAGCATGACACTGAAGACAAGGGCGATGACGAGAGATGTCGCGATTGGTGAAGTTTCAACGGACGCTGTGATTCCTTGACTAATGGAGTTGATGAGAGGAGTCGTGACTGCCGCTGCGGCAACACCGACGACTCCACCTCCGAGAACGGCTGTTACGGGTACGACCATCATGTCGAACTTTGTTTTTCCGAGAACGCGTTTGCCGAGCCATACTGCTGCTGCGGCTGCAATCAATGCACTAATTGGTTGACCTGGAACGAGGACGAGCCCACTTTCGGTCGCTTTTAAAGCAGCACCGCCAATCGTTGCGGCAATCATTGCGCTAAACAAGATGAGCGTGTTCCCACCGAGTTGAAAGGCAACACCGGCTCCTAGTGCTGGTGCCAACAAAGATTTCGCAACTTGCCCGATTTGAACGAGCATCGCGATCCCGGTCAAATTACCGATCGTCTCAATCAATAGACCAACACCGAGCGTGACGAGTACGGCGTTTGCCATCCCTGCTGAAATTTTTACCATTCGATCCATCATATACTGCTTCACTTCCATCATCTCCTCTTTGTCTATGTGCCAATAAAAAAACCTATCCAACTAGGATAGGCGCGGGCTACATGTGCAGGCGCCTGTCCGATTACCACGGGAACAAGGGCCTGAAAAGTCGTTTTTCAAAAACAAAACGATTTCAGTCCCTCAGTCGAATAATAATCAGCAGGCTGTTCATATGTACGGGTTTGAACATCTCAAGCATCTCCTCTTTGTTGGATTTGCTAAAGAATACCATCTATTTTTGTAATAATCAATATTTTCTGAAAATAAACTGAAAAAAATTCAGGATGTATGGTGGCATCCTGAATCAGCTCATTTGTAGAGAGCGTGCTTGAATTTGATCGTCGATAAATTTCATCGACAATGAATTGAATTGCTCGGGTTGGTCCACATTCACGACGTGACCAGAGTCTGCAACGATTTCAACATTGGCAGTCGGTTGGTGTTTTGCGGTCCGTTCCACAGCTTCGAGGAACATATAATCTTCATCGCCCATGATATATAAAATCGGGACGTTCGTTTGAATCGAAGTGATTTGATTTAATAATGGATTGATGTTCTCAGTCATCTTAAACCAGCGTATAAATTCGCGTTGACACAAGTTCGCAGCGTCTCGTACAAACATCATCCGTGATTTTTTATGCCGTTTTTTCGGCAGTAAGATCCATGCGAACAATTTGTATAACCACATATAGGGAACGAAATTTTGAACGAGGCTACCGAGTCGAATGAGAAGCGTCGAACGAACGTTGAACTTGACGATGGCACCTCCAAGGACGACCGACGCGATCCGATCCGGATAATGTTCAAACATCGCTTGAATCACAATCGTACCTAAAGAGAGTCCGACCATATGACCTTTTTCGATGCCTAAGTGGTCCATGACCTCGATGACATCTTTCGCGACGACATCGAACGTATAGGCGTTCAATGGTTGTTTGAGCGATTGTTCAGCATCGTATGAACCACCATGTCCACGTAAATCGACGAGCAACACATTATATTTCTTACGGAATGGGCGAAGTTGACGATACCAATGCGACAAACTTCCACCGGCTCCGTGAATGAAGACGACCCAAGGATGGTCATCGCTGATCGTGTAGGTTTTATAATGCAACATGAACGCTATCCTCCAAAAATTTTAAGTTCATTTAACCATAAAATGAGTATATCATATTTGAAATCGAACCTCTACAGACGACGTTCGTTTAAGTTTATTGCTTTTTTTGTGTTGGCAAAATGGACTTTAGCAATCTTTTGTAAATAATCTTGTCCATGACGTCGGATGATTTGAGCGGCCACTTGGTCGACTTTTGCCCCTGCCCCTTTCGGAAGGGTCAATCCTGCTTGTTTACTTAGTTTGTCCATCTCTTTTAAGAAAAAGGCGCGGGCTAAGATGGAAGCGGCGGCGACTGCGACGTGTAGTCCTTCCGCTTTTGTTGAAAAGTAGACGTCATCACGGACGACATCGCGCTCTGCCCGTAGATGTTGATAGTAGACCGACTTTTCGGCAAACTGATCGATCAGGATGGCGTCAGGTTTCTGTTCAAGTTTTTCAAGCAAGGCATGAAGTGCAGCGTTATGTGCGATGGCGGTCATTTTGCCTTGTGTCATCGTGCGTTGCATCTTATTATACGTCGGGTTGTGTAGTGTCGCCTTTTGATATGGAATGGCTGCGTGTAAATCTCTAGCGATTCGAATGATTTCAGGATCAGATAGCTGTTTTGAGTCTTTGACACCGAGCTCTTTGACGAGTGCGATCTGGTCGCGTGATACAAAAGCGGACACGACGACGAGTGGTCCGAAATAATCCCCTTTTCCGACTTCATCGCTCCCGACGACAGACCAATTCGAAAAGCCTTCAGGTAATGTCGTCTTCGGTGGAGACGCTTGTTTTTTCTTGGCAGGGGTTCCCCATTTCACTGCCTCGGAATCTGCATCTTTACCTTGGAACATCACTTTACCCGATTGATAAATCGTGACGACAAATCCAGGGGTTTTTGCACTGAAAGTCGCGTAAGGAGGCGGGGTGACTGCATACTTGTGATACATGGTTTTTAGTTTTTCTTGATCAGCAGTTGATAGCTTGATGACTTGGTTGCCCAAAATGAGCACTTCCTTTCTGTCTGGCAAATTCATTTTACATTTTTTTATGATTTTTTGAAACCGATGATGAGGTTTTATCGTATATGAAAGTGATTAGAGTAAAGTGAGGTGAGATGGACGTGTGGTGGCGCGATGACACGAATCAAGATGAGGTAGAGGAATTGTACAAGCACATTCTCGAACTCGAAGCGAGAATTGCCAAGTTAGTGGCTCATCAAGTGAGAGTGCGTCGGCTGCTGATGCAAGATTCTTCTGAGGACGTGACGGATCAAGTGGTTCAGGTTCAAAAAGAAGTTGAATATTTTTTAAACAGGATGCGACTCGAACGTCAAGAACTCGTCGATGTATATAATCGACGGCGCATTGAACAATCGATTGGTCGAGTTCGGGAAGCGAACGATCTATCCACGTCGTCCCTATCCGAATGGGATAAGATTGAGGATCAGCTCGCCCTTGAAGTCGAGCAACTTCGACGTATGTTATTTATGGAACAGCAACGTCGACATGAGGAGGGGTGGTAATGGAGGCAATCGATCAACTGTACTGGTGGGTGTTGATCATCGCTGGTTTTGGAACCTTCATCTATATGATGTTCTCTGATGCATTTGACATGTTTGAAGGCTGGTTTAACCCTGCAGTTATTTTATCGTTTTTAGCACTTGGTGCTGGAATCGGACTCATTTTAAACGCATTGGCGCACGTGTCACCGGTGATTGGACTTGCTGTCGCATTGGTCGGGTCGCTCGCTTTGACAACACTTCTCTATTTGTTCGTGTTGTTACCATTATCCAATGCTGAAGAGTCAATCGGATTGACCGATGAAGCGTTGGTAGGACAAGTCGGACGGTTAACAGTACCGATCCCAGAAGGCGGATACGGTGAGGTCATGATTGAGACAGTGACCGGGTCCCTTTTGAAGACAGCTCAAAGTTTAGATGGGACATCGATTTCCACTGACCATCGCGTCATTATTATTGAAGTGAAAAGTAATATCGCCATCGTCATGACATATGACGAACCTACGATTCGAGAGGAGAAATAACTTATGAATACGGCTATTTTAGTCAGCATCATCGTCGGGGTCATCATCCTCGCACTCGTGTTTGTATTCGTTTTGAAATACCGCACGGTCGGACCTGACGAAGCGTTGATTGTAACAGGTAGTTATTTAGGCAAGAAAAATGTACATAGCGACACCTCGGGTAACCGTGTCAAAATCATTCGTGGTGGAGGAACGTTCGTCCTCCCAGTGTTCCAACAAGCAGAACCACTCAGTTTACTCTCTAGCAAGCTAGAGGTCACAACGCCTGAAGTGTATACCGAGCAAGGTGTACCGGTCATGGCGGACGGAACGGCCATCATTAAAATCGGCGGGTCCATCAGTGAAATTGCGACAGCCGCAGAACAGTTCCTCGGAAAACCGAAAGTTGAACGAGAAAACGAGGCGAAAGAAGTATTAGAGGGTCATTTGCGATCTATTCTTGGTTCGATGACGGTTGAAGAAATTTACAAAAACCGAGACAAGTTTTCTCAAGAAGTCCAACGCGTCGCCTCTCAAGACTTAGCGAAGATGGGACTTGTCATCGTCTCCTTCACAATCAAAGATGTTCGAGATAAAAATGGTTATTTAGAATCACTCGGTAAACCTCGTATCGCGCAAGTGAAGCGTGATGCCGATATCGCAACAGCGGAAGCGGATAAAGAAACGCGCATCAAACAGGCGGAAGCGATGAAAGATGCGAAAAAAGCAGAGTTAGAACGAGCATCAGAAATCGCAGAAGCAGAGAAAGAGAATCAGCTCCGGATTGCGGCATACCGTCGCGAGCAAGACGTTGCCAAAGCCCGGGCCGACCAAGCTTACGAGCTCGAGGAAGCACGTGCGAAACAAGAAGTTACAGAACAACAGATGCAAGTTCAAATCATCGAGCGTCAAAAGCAAATCGAGCTCGAAGAGAAAGAAATCATGCGTCGTGAGAAACAGTATGATTCAGAAGTGAAGAAAAAAGCCGATGCGGACCGTTACTCGATCGAACAATCGGCCGCTGCGGATAAAGCACGTCAAATCGCAAGCGCAGATGCCGAGAAATATCGCATCGAAGCACAAGCGAAAGCGGATGCGGAACGAGTTCGTTTGGCTGGTCTTGCTGAAGCCGATTCTGAACGCGCGAAAGGTGAAGCGGAAGCTGAAATCATTCGCTTGACGGGTCTCGCGGAAGCGGAAGCGAAAGAGAAAATCGCCGAGGCGTTCGCTCAATATGGGCAGGCAGCGATTCTCGATATGGTCGTCAAAATGCTTCCGGATTATGCGAAGGAAATTGCGGCACCACTTGGTAACATCGATCAAATCACGGTCGTCGACACAGGCGGTGGTCAAAACGGTGGAGCAGGGAAAGTGACGGGATATGCAACGGACCTTATGGCTTCATTGCAACAAACGTTGAAAGCCTCTTCGGGTATCGATATGAAAGACTTGCTCGAGAACTTTGCCGGTAAAGGGAACGTCGCAAAGGCGCCTGCACCGGAGCGAGAGTTAGCGGATACGACGGTCGCTGCATCAAAAGAATAATTGACACGAGCCATAGACATCGTCTATGGCTCTGATTTTTGTACATGATTGACTAGTATGAAATGACTTCAAATGCTTTTAGGACGGAAATAAAATAATACAATGTCGGCACGAACGTGATGAATAGACCGAACCATTTCGTTCGCGGTCTGAACTGTAAAACAAAACCGACCGTCCATAGTACAAACCAAAGCATGAAATACCAACGATATTGTGGGGTGTCTGTCTCTGCTATACCAGGACCACTCAACCAAAGTGACAATAAGAGAACAAATAATCCAGATATGACGTTCCAACTATGTCGAATGATCTTTTCTATCATTTCCTTCATCCTCCCTTCGGATTTGTCATCAAAGTCATTCATATGTGTATTCAACAATTAGAAAAAAATCCCTTTTGAAACATCTAACGTTCTCAGATATCCCGATATTTTATTCCCACAACTTTTAAAAATAATGATGGATAACCGTGTCTTCTCTGTCGATAAAAGAGTTGTCAGACCAATAGAGAGAGGGAGTATGGAATACATGAAGAAAAGCATAATCATCAGTACAATCACAGCTTGTTCACTGTGGTTGTCCGGTTGTCAGTCGGTCATCGATGACCCGACTGCCGCTGTTGAAGAACGTCAGACGATGGGCGTCGTCCTATCGGATGTTGGTCTCGGGGACCAATCGTTCAGTGATGCGGCGATGCGTGGCATGGGGGAGTTACGTGAGACGGGCGAATGGTTCGTCGACTATCGTGAGTTATCCGAGACAGAAACATATCAGGCAGGGTTTGAAGAGTTGGTCAAAGAGGGACATGATGTGATTGTCGGTCTCGGTTTTGCGTGTCAGGAAGATCTTGAGACGGTAGCGGCAAAACATCCGAATCAACAATTTGCCCTCATCGATGGCGTGTCAGCCTTACCGAACGTTTTAAATGTCACGTTTGAAGAAGGAGAAGGCAGTGCGCTTGCGGGTGCGGTAGCTGGTCTTGAGACAGAGACGGATAAAATCGGTTTCATCGGCGGGATGGATATTGAACTCATTCAGAAGTTCGAGGCAGGATTTGAGCGCGGAGCGAAATCCGTAAACGAGGATATCGAGATGCTCGTTGACTTCTCGAACGACTTCGCCTCACCCGAACTTGGACGCAAACTAGCGGAGAAACAAATCAAAGAGGGGGCAGACGTCCTCTACGCAGCGGCTGGACTGACAGGAGTCGGGGTATTGGAGACTGCTGAAAAGTATGGAATTAAGGCAATCGGAGTCGATAGCGATCAATCGATGATTGCACCTGATGCGGTCGTAACTTCGATGTTAAAACAAGTCGATTTGGCGATTGTTGAAATCGCAGGTCGTGTGACAAAACAGCCGTTTAATGATCATGTCATCCTTGGTATTGAAGAAGGTGGCGTCGGCTTAGCGCCGCTTCGTCGCATTCAGTGGGATGAGCAAGAGACGACTCAGTATGAATCGGTCGAACGTCAACTGAAAGAGGGGACACTAAAATGAGTTTACGTAAACGGTTTATCTTCTCAACGGTGTTCACCGTCGTCTTGATCGTTCTCATGATGAGTTATGTCTTGTCGACCTTGAACCGTCTGCAGACTTACAATGAACAGTACGGGAGTCAGATGATTGAATTGTCTCAACTTGAGACGTCACTCTTACAAGAACAGTCGCTCTGGACGTCGCTTGGCGAACAATCGAATCAATCAACACTCGTCCAACTTGAGCGAATCCGTGTATCGAATGCGAAAACGTTTGACGATCTCAAACAAACTTACTTGATTCCAGAGTTTTCGAATCATCTAGAACGTGCCACGATGAAGTATGAACAAGTGAACGAGGATGTCGAGTCTGCATTAGAAGGTGGGATTGGAGCGCGGATTCAAGCTGCCAAGCTCGAAGGGTTGTTAAATGATATCAACACACTGATTGCAAAGAACGGTTCGTTCTACGAGGCGCTTCAAGTAGAGGCGGCAAATGAGACAGAGCGTCTATTATTCATCTCAATCTTGTTGACGATTCTCGTTGTCTTAGCGCTCGGCATTTACAACTTCTTCTTCGCGCGTTCCATCACACGCCCGCTCGAACGCAACGTGAAAGTCGCAGAAGCCATCGCTTCAGGACGCCTCATCACATTGCCAGAATCAACTCGCAATGATGAAATCGGGCGACTAGAACGCGCAATGCGCGAGATGACGACATCTCTTCAAACGGTCATCGGTTCGATTCGTGTGACATCGATGAAGGTGAATGGGATGACGGAAACGGCAGCGGCTGAAAATGAAGCGGTTGTCAGCACGACGTCAAACATCACGAACGCAGTGGATGAAATGGCACATGGCGCGCAGTCCATCGCTAATGAATTGCAAGAGACGCTCAGCTCGGTCCATACGATGGCAACGTCGTTCGAGACGAGCTTGAATCAAACGAAACAGACGACAGAAGAAACGACTGAGATGACACGAGAAGTGGCAGCCGGGATTGAGACGTTGACGGATCAGGAACACATCCTTGATCGCTCGAGCGAACGAAATGAAGTCCTTGTCACGAGAATGGATCATTTTGCTAGACAGACGGCGGAGATCGAATCGATGGCGAAGCTCGTGGAAGACGTGGCGGCCCAGACGAATTTACTCGCCTTGAACGCAGCGATTGAAGCGGCTCGTGCCGGTGAAGCAGGACGTGGGTTCGCGGTCGTGGCGAGCGAGGTGAAAAAGTTGGCCGAAGAGAGCAATAAGGCAACCCGCTCGATTTTCCATGTCGTGGAGACGATTCAACAAGAAGTCGTGCGATTGACGGAAACGGTGAACGAATCAAAACGCGAACAAGAAGCACAGCTTGAAGCATTCGGTTTAACAAAGGAAGCGTTCAACCGAATCCATGAACGTACAGACCATGTTGCCTCGTTCGTCCGTACGATTGAGCAAGAGATGCGCACATCTAGTAGTGAAGTGAACAACGTGTTGCGTCGTGTCGAGGAAGTATCGGGCGTGACAGAAGAATTGGCAGCTGGAAATGAAGAAGTGGCTGCTTCGATGAAAGAACAACAAGCAAGCTTTGATCAAATCTTTACGTTGATGCAAGAACTAGAAGGACAGGCTGCGGCACTCGCTGACCAAGTCCAGCATTTCGAGGAAGAGTAATGATCCTTATGCAGAAGGACCGAAGACCATCGTTGGTTTTCGGTTTTTTTGCTATTTCGAATGTTTGGACCCCTTCTTCTGTTGTCGCAAGGAAATGAGCGATTATCTTTCAGATTGTATGAGGGTCGGGTACGTTGCAGGCAAGCAAACGACTCCGTTGAGAATGAATTAAGACCTGGAACGGGACAAGTATAGTCACGCTGGATTCGGCATACTAGATACAATAGTCGAAACAGGGGGAGAATCGTCTTGGAAAAGTGGAAGCAGGTCATCATCGGTGTTGTCGTCGTCCTGTTTTTAGGTGTTGGTTATTTATTTTATAGTAAAGAACCAGAAGAACGTGTCGTCGATGAATTCGTCGTAGAATCAGAAGAAGTAGTTCCGGATGAGACCGTAGAGCGATTAGAAATCGTCGTCTATGTCACAGGCGCGGTCGAGTCTCCGAACGTCTATACCGTGCCAGAAGGTGCTAGAGTCGGGGATGTTCTCTCGTTGGCCGTATTAACAGATGAAGCCGACCCGGAACAATTGAACTTGGCACAACTCCTCGTGGACGGTGTAAAAATCATCGTACCGAAAAAAGGAGAAGCGCCGATTGCACAAGAGGTACCTAGCACAGAGTTAGAAGCAAATGGGGTACACGTGAATAGTGCCACGAAAGACGAGTTGATGTCGGTCCCTGGTATTGGTCCTGCAAAAGCAGACGCGATTTTGAACCACCTGAAAGAGAATGGTCCCTTTAAAACATACGAGGACTTAGGTGATGTGAAAGGATTTGGGGAGAAAACATTAGAAAGTATGAAACCTTACTTATTGGTACCATGAGATGCCGTTATTTCCACTATTTGCGATAGTGATGGTGACCGGATTGACTGAAGGAATCTACCTCGTCACAATCGTTTCCGGTGTGTTATACTTCGCGTCTCGAGGCGGACAACATCTATATGCGAAACTCGGTGTCATTTTCCTCATCCTGATTGCATGGCTACATGCCGATCCGGCAGAATGGACACCGACAGACACAATCGTGTTCTCGATTGAGAGTCGTAAAGAGAACGGGAAGACGGCCCGATTATATGGGAACGTGGGGACTCATCAAGGTGTGTTGCGGGGGAGGGAGCTCTCGATTGGTAGACCTGGTGAGACGTGTCTCGTAGAAATGGAACAAGAACTGTTTCAGCCGTTACGGAACATCGGGGGATTTGACGAACAGAAATGGGCGGCTAGCGCGGACTTGTCCTTAAAAGGAAAGATCAAGCGAATCGACGAGTGCCGTCCGACAGCAGGGATGGACGGTTGGATGTTGAGGTGGAAAGAGAGACGTCTCCAACAGATTGAACAACAATATCGCGCCGATGTCGCGCTATACATAGAGGCCTTACTGTTCGGTGAGAGCCGGATGCTCGACGAACAGACTTCTTTCTCATATCGAGTGACGGGTCTCCTGCATCTTCTCGTCATCTCAGGTTCGCATATCGCCATGCTGATTGTCGCGCTTCGAGCAATGTTTCGGCCAATCCCGATTCGACGAGAGACGAAGACGGTATTGATTCTATTGACGATTACGGCGTTCGGATGGCTGACTGGTTTTTCACCACCGGTCGCACGAGCTGTCCTCGTGGCAGATGTGTTGCTCATCCTTTCTTTATTTGGTGTATCGGTAAGGGACCCGATTCGTCTCTTAAGTTGGTGCGCAGCTGCCATGCTTGCCTTTCAACCACACCTTCTCTCAAACTTAGGGTTTCAGTTAACGGTCGGGATGACGTTCTTCTTGTTGGTCACGAGACAACTGTGGACCGGGTTGTTGGAGTTGTCCGTGTTTGCCCAACTATTTGGATTATTTGTCCTTTGGCAAGTTCAACCGATTCTATCCGTCGCTGCACCCCTTTTCAATATCATCATGGCGTTTTGCATATCATGGGTGATGATGCCGCTCGCACTGATTGTTTGGGTCGTTCCAGAAGCCGCACAATTATTCATGGTGATCCTAGACGCCATTAACGGAATATTCTCCATGCACGATATGAATCGACCATGGCTACCGTTGCATGAACTGACATTTCCGCAGCAAGTCGCTTTATGGATTGGGATTTGGGGAAGTTTACTTCTTGTCCAACGGAAGCGATGGTTCGGATGGTGTATGGCCATATTGACGTGTATTCTCGTTGCCGGTTGGGCCGAATGGGCAGAGGCTCCACGGGTGACATTTTTAGATGTCGGTCAAGGCGATGCGATTGTTGTAGAGTCAGGAGAAACAATTGGTGTGATTGATGTCGGCGGCGTCTTTCAGGATCCCAAGGAGCAAAAACGGACAATATATGACCCGGGAGCGGACGTTGTGGCTCCATATATATGGAAGCGTGGGGAGCGTGCACTTGATTTTGTCCTCTTGACGCATGCGGACCATGACCACATCGGTGGCTTAGAAGGATTGTTGAAGCTCGTGCATGTAAAGGAGATTTGGTTATCGAAAGAAGTGGCGAATGCAGAGAAGCGTGAGGAGATTCTTCGGTTGGCGGTAAAATACGGGGCATCCGTTCGCTATCTCGAGGCAGGAGATCGACCGAGGTCTTGGATGTGGATTGTCACACCGACTAAAGTGCATGAAGATGAAAATGATCATTCAATTAGCCTCTATATGAACGTAGGTGACATGCGGTATTTATTGACAGGGGATTTGCCTATAGAAGAAGAAATCAACTTACCGACGGTTGATGTCGACGTGTTTAAGTTAGGGCATCATGGATCGAATACGTCGTCAGGGGAAGAACTGCTCGAGCGAATCGATCCGGAATGGGTGATTGCGAGCGTCGGAGCGAACAATCGTTATGGCCATCCACATCAGGAGACGTTAGACCGGATTGTCGGACGTCGCTTGTTGCGAACCGATTTCGATGGGATGATCATCTGTGAAAAAAGAATGTGTCGGGGGATCATCGACTAGTGCGTTAATAAATATGATACACTAAAAAACGATTGCTCCCCCGGGGCAATCGTTTGAAAACTTATAGGCTTAAGAACTTGATGATGACACCGATGAAGAAAATCGTGAAGAAAAAGCCAAATGGGACGATGAAGCCGATCGCAGAGTCGATCGCGTCATTACGTTTGCATTGAACATCATTTTCAAACGGGTTTTCACTCGGTGGGCGTACAGAGTTAATTTGCATATTAGGTCCCTCCTTATCATACTTCCTTTATAAGTATAGCGAATCATGCGAAGATAATCTATGTTTAGATGAGAATAAATTGTGAAAGTGGTGTGTGTTTTGAATGAACCGTGGTTACATAATGGTAAACTAGCGAGCGTCTATGTTCTCCATGGAACTGAAAAGTATTTATTAGAGAATTGGGAACGTGGAATCGTGAAGGCGGCCAACCCATCCGGTGATCAATTTGATGTCATGCAACTCGATCTCCAAGAGACGTCATTAGATACTGCGCTCGATGAAGCGGAAACGGTCCCTTTTTTCAGTGAATTTCGGACGGTCATCGTCAAGAATGCCCAATTTTTGACGGGAGCGAAAGAAAAGCAAAAGCATAACGTCGACCGTCTCGCCGAATATGTCGTTCAACCCGCGACTTACTCTGTCCTCGTCCTCATTGTGGAATCAGAAAAACTCGATGAACGTAAAAAAATCGTGAAACGGTTGAAAGAACGGGCCATCGTACTCGAAGCGAAAAAGCCAAGCCAAGCAGAATTGATGCGATATGTGAATGATACGCTTAGTCAGGAGCAACAAAAAATGGAACGGGCGACCATGGAGCGACTGTTGTTCTTATGTCAGGATGACTGGGGAAAATTAGTCCGAGAATTAGAAAAACTACAGTTATATGCAGGAACAGGCGCGATGATTCCGATTGAGATCGTGAATGATTTGGTGCCACGTACGCTAGAAGATAATGTGTTTCAGCTGTCCGAGCTCCTCGTCAAACGACGCGCAGATGCGGCGCTTCGGTTAGTACGTGACTTAGAGAAGCAAGGACAAGAACTGATTGGACTTCTTGGTTTGTTAGCAAGGCAATACCGAAACATGTATCTATCAAAGCAGTTGACAGAAGCGGGGTACGGAGAAAAACAAATCGCTTCAAAAATTGGTGCTCATCCATATACCGTCAAACTAGCAACACAAGCGAGTCGTAATTTTTCAGAAGCGCAGCTCGCGCAAGCGTTGACGTTGATTGCAGATGCGGATGAAGCGATGAAAACAGGTCGTGGCGATAAACAAATCGTATTCGATACACTCGTTTGCCAACTGGCCTTATTGTGAGGTGAGAATATGGGATTGAAACAAGTATCACTACAAGATGTGATTCCACTTCGACATATTGTACTCAGACCAGGTAAAGGGATTGAGACTTGTTATTTTGAAGGGGATGAGTCGTCGACGACTCGTCATTTTGCTTGGGTCGAAAGAGAGCACGTGCAATCGGTCGCGACTGTCATGTTGTCATCAAGAGAAATTGAAGGCGAGTCAGTGCCGTATCAACTTCGGGGAATGGCGACGGACCCGAATCTAGCCGGACAAGGAATTGGATCGTATTTTCTACAGGCATTACACGAAGAGTTGGATGGGTCGTGGTGGTGTAACGCCCGAGAGGTGGCAGTTCGCTTCTACGAACGGAACGGTCTCGAGCGAATTGGTGAACCGTTCGATATTCCTGGAATTGGTCCTCACTACGTCATGGTATACAAAAAAACAGCCGGCTCCGAGTAGGAGGCGGCTGTTTCGTTTGGTCTCTAATTAGAGAGCAGCGATACGAGCTGCGAGGCGTGATTTATCACGACCTGCTTTGTTTTTGTGGATAAGGCCTTTTGATGCAGCCTTGTCGAGCTTCTTCGTAGCGAGGACGAAAGCTTCTTGAGCAGCTTCTTTGTTTCCTTCGAGTACGAGAGCATCAACACGTTTTACTGCTGTACGCATTGCCGCTTTCTCTTGAGAGTTCGCAACACGACGTTTTTCAGAAGTTTTTGCACGTTTGATTGCTGATTTGATGTTTGCCATTGTTTGTCACCTCCTGAAACAAGAAAGTGTATGTTCTTATTACTTCAAGTAATCATTCAACAGAACAAGCACAATTGTAGCAAACGGTTATATGAAAAGCAACCACTTGATGATTATTCTGAAAACTATATGTGGTATTGTTGTAGTAGGTCGTACACATTACTTTAGGATTTTGATATAATGACACGGTATGCATGAGAAGGATAGGTGAACCCATATATGAATAAACAAGAATTAGAGAATCGTCAGAAGAAGATTCGTAACTTTTCGATTATCGCTCACATCGATCATGGAAAGTCGACACTCGCTGACCGGATTCTTGAGAAAACTGGTGCACTCACGGCTCGTGAGATGAAAGAGCAGACGCTTGACGCGATGGATTTAGAGCGTGAGCGTGGGATTACAATTAAATTGAACGCTGTTAAATTGAACTATACGGCAAAAGACGGAGAAGAGTATATTCTTCACTTGATTGACACGCCAGGACACGTCGACTTCACGTATGAAGTGTCGCGTTCGCTTGCGGCATGTGAAGGTGCAATTCTCGTCGTCGATGCGGCACAAGGAATTGAAGCGCAAACTCTTGCGAACGTATACTTAGCACTCGATAACGACCTCGAAATCATTCCGGTCATCAATAAAATCGACTTGCCGTCAGCGGATGTCGATCGCGTGCGTCAAGAGATTGAAGACGTCATCGGTCTCGACGCGAGCGATGCGGTCCCGACTTCTGCCAAGGCAGGGATTGGAATCGAAGAGATTCTCGAGCAAATCGTCGAACTTGTTCCACCTCCGACAGGTGATCCGTCAGAACCGTTACAAGCCTTGATCTTCGACTCGTACTATGATGCCTACCGTGGTGTCGTCGCATCGATTCGAATCGTCAACGGTTCGGTCAAAGTAGGAGATAAAGTTCAGATGATGGCTACCGGGAAGACGTTCGAAGTAACGGACCTCGGTGTATCGACACCGAAGCCTGTCTCGGTCAAAGAATTGAACGTCGGTGATGTAGGAACACTTTCTGCATCAATCAAAACAGTCGGAGATGTTCGTGTCGGGGATACGATTACACTTGCGAAAAATCCTGCCACGAGTCAGCTTCCGGGTTACCGTAAAATGAACCCGATGGTGTACTGTGGATTGTATCCGATCGATGCAGCCAACTACAACGACCTTCGTGAGGCACTCGAAAAGCTTCAACTTTCGGATGCCGCGCTCGAGTTTGAACCTGAGACGTCACAAGCACTCGGATTCGGTTTCCGTTGTGGATTCCTAGGGATGCTTCACATGGAAATCATCCAAGAACGGATTGAGCGTGAGTTCGGGATCGACTTGATCACGACGGCACCATCGGTTATCTATCACGTGACGACGACTTCAGGAGAAGTCGTCCACGTTGATAACCCATCGAAGATGCCGGAACAACAAAAAGTGGAATCGATCGAAGAACCTTACGTCAAAGCGGCCGTCATGACACCGAACGATTATGTCGGGGCCATCATGGAGCTTTGTCAGAAGAAACGTGGGACGTTCATCGATATGCAGTATATCGACACGACACGCGTCAAAATCACGTATGAAATCCCGCTGAGTGAAATCGTCTATGACTTCTTCGATCAATTGAAGTCGAGCACGAAAGGATATGCGTCTCTCGACTATGAGTTGATCGGCTATCGTCAATCTCGTCTCGTGAAGATGGACATCTTGCTCAACAACGAAGTGGTCGATGCCCTCAGCTTCATCGTTCACCGCGACTTCGCGTATGAACGCGGAAAAGTGATTGTCGAGAAGTTGAAAGCACTCATCCCGCGGATGCAGTTCGAAGTCCCTGTACAAGCTGCCGTCGGAACAAAAATCGTCGCGCGTTCGACAATCAAAGCACTTCGTAAAAACGTTTTGGCTAAATGTTATGGGGGAGACATCTCGCGTAAGCGGAAACTCCTTGAGAAACAAAAAGAAGGTAAGAAGCGCATGAAGATGGTCGGGTCTGTCGAAGTCCCGCAAGAAGCGTTCATGTCCGTTCTATCGATGGACGAAGAATAATTGGATTGAATCACCCTGATGTTCGAATCGGGGTGATTTTTTTGTTTAGGCAGGAAATGGCACTTCGCTTAAGGAAGAGTACACCCTTAGACAGACAAAAGAGGAGGAAACACCGTGTCGACGTATACATACTCTGCGGGTCCCGGCATGCTACCAAAAGAAGTGATGCAAGAGATTCAACAACATCTGCTGACATTCGAATATGAAGGGGTCTCGATCATCGAAACGAGTCATCGTTCAGAGTCATTCCAACAAGTGGTCGACTCGCTCGAGGCAAGGCTCAGAAGACTCATGCATATTCCCGAGAACTATGCCGTACTTTGGTTGCAAGGTGGGGCGACACTGCAATTTTCCATGATCCCGATGAATTTACGGAAACGAAATCGTTTCGCCTATGTCGATACAGGGATTTGGTCTAAAAAAGCGATGGAAGATGCCAGGCACTTCGGACAGGTCGACGTCATCCATTCACTCATAGATGAGGCAGGTGGGATGTCATTTGAACCGAGACTCGCTCAAGATGTCGACTATCTACATGTGACGTTAAACAATACGATTGAAGGAACCCGATTCACGACTATACCCGAAACGGATGTCCCACTCATTGCGGATGCCTCTTCGAATATTCTTGCCGAGCAGATTGACGTTGAGCGTTTCGGTGTAATTTATGCGGGGGCGCAGAAAAATATTGGACCAGCAGGACTGACGGTCGTCATTATACGTCGCGACTTGATTCAGTCGATGGAGCTACCAAGTTATCTTCATTACGGGTCTCATGTCGATACGTTATTCAATACGCCATCGACGTTCAGTATGTATGCTGCAGAACGTGTCCTCAAGTGGGTCGAAGATCAAGGGGGCGTCGAGGCGATGGAGCGACTGAATCGTGAAAAAAGCGATACGGTCTATTCGTTCCTTGAACAATCGAATGTATTTTCTTCTCTCGTGTCGGGAGAACGCCGCTCCTTGACGAACATCCCGTTCACAACGGGTGACCAAAATCGAGACAAGGACTTTCAACAATTTGCCCTTGAACGCGGATTACTCGAACTCGGCGGTCATCGTTCCGTCGGTGGTCTAAGGGCGAGTCTTTATAACGCGATGCCAAAAGAAGGTGCTGTGCGCCTTGTCGACGTCATGAGAGCATTTGAGGAGGAGAACCATGTATCACATCAAAACATTTAACCAAATCGCTGCAGCGGGTCTGAAGCGATTTGAGCCGAATGAATATATCATCAATTCATCAGATCAAGCTGACGCCTGGGTACTCAGAAGTCATAACGTGCACGATGAAGCGATCCCACCCCATCTGCTCGCCATCGCAAGAGCCGGAGCAGGTGTCAACAATCTCCCGCTCGATCAACTAGCAAAACAAGGAATCGTGGCGTTTCATACTCCTGGCGCGAATGCGAATGCGGTGAAAGAACTCGTCCTGGCCAGTATGATTCTCTCGGTCAGACCGATCGTCAAAGGTTTCAACTGGGTAAATGAACAGGCGACCGAGTCACAATCTCAGTTAGAAGAAGCGATGGAGCAACAGAAACGGCAGTTCCTCGGGGCCGAGTTACGGGGGAAGAAAGTAGGAATCATCGGGCTTGGGGCCATTGGGGCTTCACTTGCCAATGACCTTCTACAACTTGGGGTCGATGTCATCGGATATGATCCCCATCTCTCGGTCGATGCCGCTTGGAATATTTCAAAACACGTCACACGCGCCAAGCATTTGAGTGAGGTTCTAGGATCCGTTGATCTCTTGTCGATTCATATGCCGCTGACGAAAGAGACGCGCTTCAGTATCGACCGGAGTTGGTTCGAACGGATGAAGCCAGGGATGACCGTTTTGAATTTCGCGCGTGGGGAGCTCGTGAAGGATGCTGATTTAGTTGAAGCATTCCATCATCACGTCGGACTATACATCACCGACTTCCCTCGACACTCGCTCATCGGACATCCTCAAGTGATGGCGTTGCCTCATCTCGGTGCCTCGACAAAGGAATCAGAAGTCAACTGTGCCATCCAAGCCGTCGAGACACTCAAATTTTATCTGGAGACTGGTAACATCCGTTCGTCCGCCAACTTCCCAAATGCGGAACTTCCGTATACCGGCAAACGTCGCCTCGCGATTTTGCATCAAAATGTGCCGAACATGGTCGGACAAATTACGGGAGAGCTCGCCTCACATGGACTGAACATCGATAACATGATCAACCGTAGCCGAGGCGAGATGGCCTATACATTGATTGATTTAGACAACAACGAACATGAACCGTTATCAATTCACGCACTGTATGACATCAAGGGCGTCATTCGCGTCCGAGAATTTTAAGGAGGATCCTATGGTCGTATTTAAACCGTTCAGCCCATACATGCCCGTACACGCTAAAGAAGTTGCCGCAGATCCGTATGACGTCGTTTCTGTAGAAGAAGCGAAGGCGGTCATCGCTGAGCAACCGAACTCATTTTTGAAGGTAGATAAGCCAGAAGCTCTTCAAGCAAACCTCTCACTCGAAGACTGGGGAAAGCGTGCTCGTCAGGAGCTAGAACGTCTATACGAAGACGAGCTGACGGTTCGTCCGAGTGGATTTTACGTATATCGATTGACCCGGAACGAACGTCAGCAAACGGGCTTAGTCGCCACATTTTCAGTTGCGGACTATGAAGCCGGGCGAATCAAAATTCACGAACATACCCGTGAAACGAAGGAACGGGAACGGGTCGAACATGTCCAAGCGACGGGGGCGCATACCGGTCCGATTTTACTTAGCCACCCGCCACATGCGAGTCTGAAACAGATTTTAAACAGTGCGACGGAAGAAGAGACACTGTTCTCGTTTACGGATGATCGTGGCGTGTTACATGAAGGATTCATGATTCCGAGCCGAGAACTTGCGCGCGTCATGATGATTGGTGCGACGATTCCGTCTATCTATATCGCGGATGGTCATCATCGCGCAAAAGCGGCAGCGGTCGTTTCTGAGATGGGTGGGGGACATTCTCAAAAGAATGAACGAACACACTTTTTAGGTGTCCTCTTCCCGAGCGACGAGTTGACGATTTTGCCATATCATCGTCTGTTGACCACTATCGCCCCTGAAGAAGTGGAACATATGTTGGAAGGACTTTCGTTCTCGTATGAAGTGACAGAAGAAGATGAACTCGTCTTACCTGAAAGTCATGGCGTGTTCGGCGCTGCGTATCGAGGAAATTATTACAAGTTATCGAAACGAAAAGATGAAACCGATCTCGATGTCGCCGTGTTACAGCGTGATATCCTTGCTCCGTACTTCAACGTTGAAGATATTCGTACGGATGCCAGAGTCGATTTTGTTGGAGGGAACCGGTCAATCGAAGAATTGCAACAACTCGCGCAAGTACCCGACCAATTACTGTTTACGTGCCATGAAACGACGATGCCACAGTTGATGCGAGTGGCTGATGGGGGTGGGCAGATGCCACCAAAATCGACATGGTTCGAACCAAAGTTAAAGAGCGGTTTGTTTATTCATCGGTTCGATTGATGGCGCATGCTGGAAAGAACGGACGAAAAGCGTTATAAATGGAATGAGAAGAAAGGGGTGGCCGAAATTGGCTAAAGCCGTATATCTTCACATTCCATTTTGTGAACATATTTGTTATTACTGTGATTTCAACAAGGTGTTTTTAAAAAACCAACCTGTTGATGAATATTTAGATGCATTAGAACGAGAGATGGTATTGACGCTCGAAGCGTTTCCGACAGAACGGATTGAGACCATCTTTATTGGAGGGGGCACACCGACGGCGCTCAATGAAGCGCAGATGGGTCGCCTGATGGACATGGTCCGTCGACACCTCCTCCCGCTCGCTTCAGACGACCTAGAATATTCTGTCGAAGCGAACCCGAACTTTGTAAGTTCGGAAAAACTCGACACGATGAAAGCCGGCGGCGTCAATCGACTCAGCTTCGGTGTCCAAACATTCGACGATGGTGGGCTCGAACGGATCGGAAGAACGCATCGCGCTGACGACGTATTTGAAACGGTGAATGAGGCGGCGAAGCGCTTTGATAATATCTCGATTGACCTCATGTTCGGGCTACCAGAACAGACGTTCGAACAGATTGACCGAGACTTGAAACTAGCGCTCGAGCTTCCGATTCAACACGTCTCATCCTATTCCTTAATTCTTGAGCCGCATACCGTGTTTGCGATTCAAGACCGAAAAGGTAAGCTCCGTTTACCGGGAGAGGATGTCGAGGTCGAGATGTATCTTAAAGTAATGGAGACACTTGAACGACATGGACTGAAGCAATACGAAATCTCGAACTATGGGTTGCCGGGTCGAGAAAGTCGTCACAACCAAGTGTACTGGCGGAACGAAGAGTATTATGGATTCGGGGCAGGTGCGCACAGCTATTTAAATGGCACACGTCGTGCAAATATCGCACCGATCCCTCACTATATTAAAGCGGAAGGTATCCCGGTGAAACGGGTGACTGAGCTCGAAGAAGTAGAAAAAATGGAAGAAGAGCTGTTCCTCGGATTACGAATGCGTTCAGGGGTCTCCCTTCAGACATTTGAACAGAAGTATGGCGTGGCACTCGATCATGTGTTCGGTCACGTCATCGACGATTTGGTGAAGAAGTCGTTGATTGAACGGACAGACTCCCATATCCGATTGACGGCGTCTGGTCTACCACTCGCGAACGAAGCGTTCGCGGCATTTATCGGAGAGGCAAAACTCGAGCATACCGAGTCATGAAAAATGGACAAGTTCCTTATTTGGGACTTGTCCATTTTTTAGCATTATAAGACGAGATCACGATAGAGCGGCGTGAGCCGAGCGAACGTGTCTTCGACCAAAGCGAGAAAAGCGTCTTCGTTTTGAAGAATCGATGCATCGGCAGGCAGTTGTCGTCCGATTAAGAAATCAGCCTTTTTGACAGTGCCGAAGCGCTCGAGCAACGCCTGGATGTCTTCGTTTGATGTCTCTTCAATTAGGAACGCATCTTTTTTCATATGGTCGCCCGCAATATGGAAATCAGTAAACGTTGATTTAAAATCGATTTGTTGCAAATGTTTCGCGATTGCGTCTTTGTTCGGCATCTCATAGATGAATGCGAGCCAGATGAAAACGCGGTCGTCGAAAAGACCGACTTGTAAGTGTGGATGTTTTTTATACCCGCGCTTATCGTGACAGATGGCCATCCATGTGTCTTTCGGAGGGTTTACCGTGCGGCGTGCATGTTTTGCGACATGCAGGTAGAGAGGGATTCCGACATCTGCCTCGAGCTGTGGGCCGACCTCGTCATAAATCCGATGAAAGAGCGGTTGAATATCCGAACGGATGCCAGACATGCGTTCGTCGAGTCCGTCCTGTTTGAATACGTTAAATTGTTTTGTTGTAAACATTTCATCACCTCACGTTCTATCATAACGAAACGCTGCTTCTTTTTCAGGTTTGCCGTCTGCAAAAAAGGTGAAAAAATCCGAGTGTATGAATTGACAAATAGTGAGAACATGATAATATTTGAAGTGTGATTAGCACTCGTTAAATATGAGTGCTAATAAAGCGAGGTAACTTTTTCAGAGAGGAGTGATGTTGTGCTGACAGATCGACAATTGCTCATTCTTCGAGCCATCATTGACGATTATATTCAGACGGCTCAACCGGTCGGTTCGCGTACGTTATCGAAACGAGACGATTTGACGTTTAGTTCGGCAACGATTCGGAACGATATGGCCGATTTGGAAGACATGGGGTTGATTGAAAAACCACATACTTCCGCGGGTCGAATCCCGTCAGAGGTCGGATACCGATATTACGTGGACCATCTCGTCGAGAAGCAAATCATCGACGAGCGGGAAACGGGTCGCTTAGAAGAGCGTTTAAAGCAATCTTCAAAAGAGTCTGAGATCCTGATTCGCCAAGCTGCAGATCTCCTTTCTGATTTGACCAATTATACGACGGTCGCCCTCGGTCCCAATAGCCAATCCGAAAGATTGGCACGTGTGGACTTTATGCCATTAGATGAGCGACGAGGTGTCGTTCTCATCGTCACGGATCAAGGTCATGTCGAGCATCGTACGGTCATGTTCGAATCACGTGTAGCTCCTGAAGTCATCGAGGAAACGATTCGACTGTTAAACGATCGTCTCGTCGGGACAGCGATCGGACAACTTAAAGTCCGAATCGGAGAAGAGGTTGCAAAATTGCAACTCGCGCAGCGACAGCAATATGAAAATATGATGCAACTGATTCAGTCGACGGTTGGAATTCAAACGCCGTCTTCGCTTTATCTCGGAGGCAAGAAGAATATCTTCAACCAACCTGAGTTTCAGACGTTAGACACGCTCAGACCGTTCCTAGAATGGATTGATGAGCAAGAACGATTGACGCACTGGCTCGAATCGTTGCCAAATCGCGAGATTTATGTGAGCATTGGGAGCGAGAACGGAATTGTCGCCCTTCAAAACTGTAGTGTCATCACTTCGGATTATACACTAGATGGAAAAACGTTCGGAACGATTGCCATGATTGGCCCGACTCGAATGAATTACCGTCACGGTGTCCAAATGATGGGACAAATTATTGAAGCGTTGCGACGAACGAAACTAGATGAATGACGGAAAGGAGTTTTACTATGACAGCAGATCATCAAAACGGGCACGAACAAGAAGACGTGCTTGAAGAAAAATCTGTAGACTCGGCACAGACAGAAGAGAACGAGTCAACTGAATCAAATGAAGATGAGGTTTTAAATGCTGAGATTGTGGAAGAAAGTTCTGAGGGGACGGACTTACAAAAAGAAATCGAAGCGTTGAAAGCGAGCGAACTTCGCATTCGTGCCGACTTTGACAACTTCCGTCGTCGGACGAATGAAGAGAATGCAAAACGCGTCAAGTTTGCTTCACAGTCTGTCATTGAAAAATTGATTCCGCTCATTGATAACTTTGAGCGTGCACTTCAAGTGCAAGCAACTTCAGAGGATGCTTTGCAAATTCAATCAGGCGTCGACATGATTCATCGTCAACTGCTTGACGTATTGAATGCTGAGCAAGTCGAAGTGATTGAAGCAGTCGGACAGCCGTTCGACCCGAATTTCCATCAAGCAGTCATGCAAGAGCCGAGCGATGAGTTCGAGTCTGGCATCGTGACGATGGAGCTTCAAAAAGGATATACGATGCATGGTCGAGTCATTCGCCCAAGCATGGTAAAAGTTGCAGAATAATACTACTTAACGAGACGGAGGAATAAACGATGGGTAAAATTATCGGTATTGACTTAGGGACTACAAACTCATGTGTGGCAGTAATGGAAGGTGGCGAAGCAGTCGTCATCTCAAACGCAGAAGGTAACCGTACGACTCCTTCGGTTGTTGCATTCAAAGGAGAAGAACGTCAAGTAGGTGAGGTCGCAAAACGTCAGGCCATCACGAACCCGAACACGATTCAATCAATCAAACGTCACATGGGAACGTCACATACAGTTGACGTAGACGGCAAGAAATTCACACCACAAGAGATCTCGGCAATCATTTTGCAGAAGTTGAAGAAAGATGCTGAAGACTACCTCGGTGAAACAGTCACGGAAGCAGTCATCACAGTTCCTGCATACTTCAACGACGCTGAGCGTCAAGCGACAAAAGATGCTGGTAAAATCGCTGGTCTTGATGTCAAGCGAATCATCAACGAGCCAACAGCTGCGGCACTCGCTTACGGATTAGATAAAGGTGAAGACCACACGATTTTGATCTATGACCTCGGTGGTGGTACGTTCGACGTTTCAATCCTTGAACTTGGTGATGGCGTATTCGAAGTTGTCGCTACAGCTGGTGACAACCGTCTCGGTGGAGATGACTTCGACCAAAAAGTCATCGACTACCTCGTTGCAGAATTCAAAAAAGAGAACGGCATCGACCTCGGGAAAGACAAGATGGCACTTCAACGTTTGAAAGATGCAGCTGAAAAAGCGAAGAAAGACCTTTCAGGCGTCACAAGCGCACACATCAGCCTTCCGTTCATCACAGCAGGTGAAGCAGGTCCACTCCACTTGGAGATGACACTCACGCGTGCGAAGTTTGAAGAATTGACGGCTGACCTTGTCGAACGCACAATGGAACCAACTCGTCGTGCCTTGAAAGATGCAGGACTTACACCATCTGACCTCGATAAGATCATTCTCGTCGGTGGTTCGACACGTATCCCTGCCGTCCAAAAAGCAATCCACGACTTCACGAAGAAAGAGCCATTCAAAGGGGTAAACCCGGATGAAGTTGTTGCACTCGGTGCAGCAATCCAAGGTGGAGTTCTCGCTGGAGACGTAAAAGACGTCGTCCTTCTCGACGTTACTCCACTCTCACTCGGTATCGAGACAATGGGTGGCGTGATGACGAAACTGATCGATCGCAACACGACGATCCCGACATCGAAATCACAAGTGTTCTCAACTGCTGCAGATAACCAGCCTGCTGTTGACATCCACGTCCTTCAAGGGGAACGCCCGATGGCACCAGACAACAAGACACTTGGTCGCTTCCAATTGACTGACATTCCGCCAGCACCACGTGGTGTGCCACAAATCGAAGTTAAATTCGATATCGATGCAAACGGAATTGTTCACGTATCAGCGAAAGATCTCGGTACGAACAAAGAACAGTCGATCACAATCCAATCTTCTTCAGGTATCGATGAGGCAGAAATCGAGCGTATGGTAAAAGAAGCTGAAGCAAACGCTGACGCAGATAACAAACGTAAAGAAGAAGCGGAACTTCGCAACGAAACAGACCAACTCGTCTTCGCGACAGACAAGGCAATCAAAGACCTTGGTGAGCAAGTGGAAGAGGCGGACAAAGAAAAAGCAGAAGCTGCGAAAGAAAAAGCGAAAACTGCTCTCGAAGGTTCAGACCTTGAGGCGATCCGTACAGCCAAAGACGAATTGTCAGCTGTCGTTCAAGAGTTGACGCAAAAAGTATATGCTAAAATGGCTGAACAGCAAGGTGCTGAAGGCGCAGAACCACAAACAGAAGCGAAACAGGACGATGATGTCGTGGACGCAGAGTTTGAGGATCTCGACGACCGTAAATAAACAGCCGTTGTAAAGGAGAGCGCCAAAGCAGGTTTCTGCTTTGGCTCTTTCCATGTTAAGGTAGAATCGGTAAAATCGATACGTAGATTGTAAGGATAGGAGCGAGAATAGTGGCGAAACGAGATTATTATGAAGTGCTCGGGCTCGACAAGTCGGCCTCGGCACAAGAAATCAAGCGGGCATATCGGAAATTGGCCCGTCAATATCACCCGGACATCAACCAAGAAGCAGATGCGGCGGATAAGTTTAAAGAAATTGGTGAAGCCTACGAAGTGCTTTCTGACGAACAAAAACGTGCCCAGTATGACCGATTCGGTTTTGAAGGGGCGAACCAATTCGGAGGCGGCGGTGACTTCCAAGGTGGATTCGGTGATATCTTTGACATGTTCTTCGGAGGCGGCGGACGTCGTCAAGACCCGAACGCACCGCGTCGTGGAGAAGATTATCAATACGTTGTTGACCTCGATTTCATGGAGAGTGTGACAGGCAAGACGGAAACAATCGAGCTCGAAATCGAAGTCGAATGTGACACGTGTATGGGGAACGGTGCGAAACCTGGAACGAAACCAGAAACGTGTAACCAATGTGGCGGCAGTGGCGTCGAGACGGTTGAGCAAAACACAATTCTCGGTCGTATGGTCAACCAACGTCCTTGTAGCAAGTGTCACGGTAGTGGTAAGACGATCAAAGAAAAATGTCCGACTTGTCATGGTTCGGGTCACGTGAAGAAGAAACAGACCGTCGAGGTGAAAATCCCAGCCGGTATCGATAACGGGCAACAGATCCGTTTATCTGGAAAAGGCGGTCCTGGCGTGAACGGAGGACCAGCGGGAGACTTATACGTCGTCGTCCGCGTGAAAGCTCATGAGATCTTTGAACGTGTCGACCAACACATTGCGATGGAAATGCCGGTCACGTTCGCACAAGCGGCACTTGGCGCAGAAATCGAAGTTCCGACGGTTCACGGGAACGTGAGTTTGAAAGTGCCAGCTGGAACACAAACTGGCTCGAAGTTCCGTTTACGCGGAAAAGGGATGCCAAGTGTGCGTGGTGGCGCGAATGGCGACCAGTACGTGAGCGTCATTGTCATGACACCGAAAAATATGACGGACCGCCAAAAAGAATTGCTTCGTGAATTCGAAGAAATCAGTGGCGAATCGGGTGTCGAAGAGGAACACGGCATGTTCCAAAAAATGAAAAAGTTCTTTAGTCACTAAAAGGAGTGTGTACAAACGATGAAATGGTCTGAAATTTGTGTCCACACGACACAGCTTGCGGTGGAAGCCGTATCGAACTTATTACACGAAGTGGGGGCACAAGGTGTCGTCATCGAGGACGTCGAAGACTTCGACCGAATGATGGCGGAAGACCATTTCGGAGAGATTTGGGACGTTTCGGATCGTGAAACGTATCCGACTTCTGGAGTACACGTCAAAGCGTACGTGCCGGCTTCAGGTGATTTCCAAGATGTGCTCGCAAACTTGAAAAAAGAAATCGAGCGACTCCGGAACATGCTTGATATCGGATCAGGTGAGGTCACGGTCGCAGAGATTGATGAGGAAGATTGGGCGCATTCTTGGAAGCAGTATTACAAGCCGGTCAAAATCTCACAACAGCTGACGATTGTCCCTTTGTGGGAAGAGTACACACCACAACCGGAAGAGAATGTCATCTTGCTTGACCCGGGCATGGCGTTCGGTACAGGGACACACCCGACGACGATGCTCTGTATTCAAGCGATTGAGAACTACATCCGGGAAGGTGACCGCGTCATCGATGTCGGTACAGGATCAGGCGTATTGTCGATTGCCGCTGCGAAACTTGGAGCGACGAGCGTAAAAGCGCTAGACTTGGATTCGGTTGCTGTTGAAGCTGCTCGTCAAAACGTAGAGACGAATGGTGTTGAATCACTTGTTCAAGTGGATACGGGAAATTTATTAAAAGGTGTAGATGGAGAATATGACTTAGTCGTGGCAAACATCCTTGCCGATGTCATTCTTCTCTTCATCGAAGATGCATATGCTCGTACAAAAACGGGTGGTCGCTTCATCACATCCGGGATCATTGGAGAGAAACGGGCGGAAGTTACGAACGCTCTGATAGCTGTAGGGTTTGAAATTGAAGAGACACGCGTGATGGAAGACTGGGTCGCAATCATCGCCAAGAAGGGGTAAGCTATGCAACGTTATTTTCTGATACCAGAAGCTTTCACAGGCGATGTTGTGACACTTCCTTCAGATGTCGCTCATCATATCGGAACGGTCCTGCGACAAGGGGCGGGTTACGAAATGGTTCTTCTCGACGGGACGGGCAATGAGTATGCATGTGTCGTGACGTCGCTTGAGAAGAAGAGTGGAGTGGCTAAAGTATTGTCGACTCGTCAATCAGAGACCGAACTGCCGATTGACGTGACGCTCGCTTATGCGTTGCCGAAAGGTGACAAGGTCGAACTTGTCGCGCAAAAAGCGACCGAGCTCGGCGTTCATCATCTTCTATTGTTCGAATCTTCCCGATCAGTCGCCAAATGGGACTCGAAAAAAGTGCCGAAAAAAGTAGAACGTATTCAAAAAATCATGCAAGAGGCGGCTGAGCAATCGTATAGGGCCGTTGTTCCGTCATGTACGTTCCTCACTTCGAAGCAACTGTCGAAGCAATTTGAACAGTATGATGAAGTCATCATCGCATATGAAGAATCGGCGAAAGAAGGCGAACAGTCGGCACTTGTCGACACATTGAATCGACTTCAATCAAAACAACGCCTCCTCGTCATCACGGGACCTGAAGGCGGATTTGACACAGCAGAAGTCACGCAATGGATAGACGCGGGTGCGATTGCTTGTGCGTTCGGACCTCGAATCCTACGTTCGGAGACGGCTCCGTTATATGCACTGTCTGCCATCTCGTACGCGCTTGAATTGGCGAAAGAATAAGAAAACGGCTGACCCTCGTGGGCAGCCGTTTTTTTCGTGAATAAATTATTTTTTATTGATCGTGATGACTTTCTTCGTCACATTGCCACCGAGGTCAGTCACTTCAAATGTGAAAGTGTTTTGTCCCTTCGTTACAGGAAGTGAGACGGTTTCGGTACGTGAGAATGCGCGCATCGCATAAGGTTCTTTCAACGTATGACTCCATTTCAAATCACCGTTGACACGGAGTTTGATGTCGTCAAAGTTATCCGTCACTTGAACTTTCACGTTCACAGAGTTTTGTTTCGCCGAAACGTTTTTCGGCACGTTGCTGATTGAGAGCGTCGCCTCCGTAGAATCGACAAAGATTGGACGGACAAAGTTCGTCACGTTACCAGACGTGTCTTCCGCGATGAAACGAATCTTGTGGAATCCATCTTCATACGAACGTGTCGTATTGAACGTGTATTGTTTTGCAGCTGCGTCATACGTGAGCGGTACGTCCACATCGTCGACGGTGAACGATACAACGTCAGAGGCATCTTTAATCTGACCGATGATTGGCACAATCGATGAACCGTATGGAGACAGGGCGAGTGGTGCATCGACAAAAACTCCTGGTTTATCTGCGTCATTTTCTGTAGATACGTCGCGTGTGATCACGTTACCCGCATTATCTGAAACGCGAACCGATAGTTGGTCCGTTGATTCAAGTGGCGCATCGAGTGTGAAGTTTGCTGTATCTTTTGCTTCTTTCGCAACGACTTTCCCATTGAGGAGGAACTCAATACCGTTGATTCCTGCAAAGTCGTCGGATGCTTTGACACTAGCCACACCTTCGTTCCAACGAATCGTGAAGCGAGGATTCGTGTAATCCACTTTCACTGGGATCCGTAGCGTCTGGGCTTGTTTTTTCATGTAGTCGATGCTCGCTTCAATTTCGTAGTAGTACGTTCCTTTCGGCGCCATCTCTCCGTTCAGTTTTCCGTCCCAAGCGTTATCTGACGTGTAGTAGTATGGGTCACCACTTCCGCCATCAAAGTAGTTCTTTCTCAATTCCTCGTCGATTTTAAGGGTACGAAGGACGTTTCCTTTTTCATCGACGATCCGATACTTGATGTCTTTCGCATTTCGTAAGAGCGAGTAGACCGGGGTAGCCGTGTCTTTTGAACCGTCTCCGTCAGGCGAAATCGCTACCGCCTCTTCAGCTACAGACTCATCAAGTTTCTCTCCTAAATAGTTCCCGGCCGCATCGACCAATCCAGAGATTCCATAGAATGAACCATCTTCATAAATCGTTTCGTCAAAGATTGGTGCTTTGCCCCAATCGCCTTCGAATCCGACGAATGGGACAACGAGTGACGGATTGCCGTCTGTCCCACGTGGGTCAGTCAAGCGTAGGAATCCATCGACGAAGTAACCATTCTCAAAGACTGATTTTGCAGATACCGTTCCTTCTAACGTTTCAGGATTAAGTACTTGTGCCTTCGAGACGTCAATCGAGACTGTGATTTCTTTCTTTTGTTTTGCCTTCAACGTGACTTTACTTGTGTTTTTGCCATTGATCTTAATGATTGCTTGTTGAAGAGCCTGAGCTTCCATCGCATTCTGAATGACGCCATCCTTGTTAGTAACGGCAAGGTCTGTCTGGAGGGAAGCGGCCACATCGTATGTGAGTGATTCGTCAGACATGTTTTCAACGACAATCGTGAACTTCGCCTTACTCTTCGACAATTCTTTTAAAGCGACTTTCGCTTCTTTCGTCTTCTTCTCATACGCGACTGCCGGAGATGTGACGGCCGCATGGAGTTGCATGAGACCAGCTCCCGCCCGACGTGGTGAATATGGAAGAGACTGCTTCAATTCCTGGTTATACGGTCCGATGTCTGTGACAGGTTTCGACGTATTGAGTAGCAAGTTCTTTGCCATCGTCACACGAGCCGCTCCGCTCAAGTCGAAATCGCGATCGACACGTTCAAGAACAAGAGCTGCACCGCCGGCAACGTGAGGTGCGGCCATCGATGTTCCGCTCATCAAACCGTATTGGTTGTCGTTGAACGTTGAGAAGATTTGACCGCCTGGGGCTGAAAGTTCCGGCTTGAAGTCAAGGTTCGGTGTGACACCCCAAGATGTGAAATCAGACATTGCGCCTGCCGAGCGGTTGTTGACGCTGATTCGATCACCGGCAAACGTGAGTTGGAGCGGTCCATCCGCTAATTTCTCTTTTAATTCGTTCCCGTCTTGGATGCTGAGTGATGCCATCGGGATGAGTGGTTGATCGAGAGCCATAGACACATAGTCTCCGTGTGAGACGGCGCCTCGTACGATGACACCGGCTGCCCCTTGTGCCTCAGCCGTTTTTTGAATCTTCGAGTAGAAGTATCCTCCGTCGCGAACAGCGAGAACGAGCTTTCCTTTCACGTCTTTCCCGGCATAGTTTTCTGGTTGTCCATCTCCGACGTAAACGATGTCATATGTACCTTCCGAGAATGCAGGTCCATCTTGTTTCTTCCATCCGATTTTTTCATCACCGACGCGGAAAGCATCCAGTTGAATTTGATCGTTCTCGAGTGAAGCGACCGATGTCGATGCTTGGCTGACACTAGGCGCCCCGACGACACCCGTATCTGGGTTTGAAGCCGTTGGTAAGTCGAATCCATGTCCGAAGTATGCTGAGTTCCCAGCAGAGATGGACATGAAGACACCGTTGTCTACAGCGCGTTGAACGGCTTGTTGTTCAGGAGAGTCAACATCGACAAAGCCTGCTGTTGAACCAAGACTCATGTTAATGACGTCAGCTCCAAGCTTGATCGCATCGTCAATCGCTTTAATATAAATATCTCCATATGTAGATGCGTAGTTCGGGTCGTTACTGAATACTTTAAGGCCAAGGATTTGAGCTTCAGGTGCGACACCTTTAATTCCACCGTTTTCTAAATCACCGTTTGCAGCGACCGTCCCTGAGACGTGCTGACCGTGCATAGAAGCGCCTGGGGAATCATCTTTAATATCATCGTTTTCGTCGTAGTAATTATAGGCGTATGGAACTTTCTCATTCACATATTCACCAGGTAGACCGAACGAAGTGATCGCCTGATCGACTTCTGATTTCGTCAATTCTGCCGTTTTCGAATCTGTGATTCGGTAATCACGGTGGTTGGCATCAATTCCCGAGTCGATGACAGCGACGACGGTACCTTCTCCGGCAAATCCGTAATCTCCCCATGTTTGTTCGGCTTGTACCATTCTGTTGCTTGTAACCATATCTGGTTTCACTTCAGGACGTTCATATTCATTCACGACATGTACAGTCGCTACTTCAGGTAGCGCTTCAACTTTAGCGATTTCACTTGTAGAGAGGAAAGTGGAGAAGCCGTTAAAAACGGTCGTGAACTCTTCGATTGGTGTAGCAGTCACGCCTTGTTTTTTCAATGCGGATTTTGCGCGTTTCTGTTCAGACTGAACAGATTGTTGCGCCTTGTCTTGTTCTGATTTCGTCAACTCATTAAATTTTTTCCCTTTTTGCGCTGCTTCTGCGATTGCAGGTGCACCGACGAGTTCGACGACGACCCGGACTTTTTTCTGTTTCTTTTCGAGCTCAATTTTTGGTTTGATGGAAGCTTCTGCTGAAACAGATGACGTACCCGCTTGAATCAACACAGGTGTTAAAGCAATACATGTAGCAAGTGAAGCGTTTAAGTAGACTTTTCTTCTTGGCAACGTGTTTACCCCCTAATATTTGTTATTACCTGTAAAAAACAAAGTTTTTTTCTTGCATTGTGAACTATCATATCGTTGTTCAGACGAAAAAGAGTGGATTTTTTTGTAAAGTAGGGGAGTGTTTTTGCACAAATTTAAATGTTCAGACAATTACTAAAGACCTGAATCATAAGACCTATATCAAATTTTGGTGATCGTAAGAATCACGCGAATGACTTGAAATGTCCAAAAAAACCTGTTAATGTAACGTTAATGTTAAATACCAATAAAACATATCAATTTAGTCAGAATTAAGGATGGGGTGGCGCTATGAATTTACCATTCATGGATATCTTCAAGGATTGGGCGAAAGATTACGATACGGCAGTCGGGGGGCATGACGAACAATATCATGAAGTATTTGTCGGATATGATCAAATGCTTGATGACGTTGCGTTACACGTTGAAGGAACGGTCTTGGAATTTGGTGTCGGCACAGGCAACTTGAGTGCCCGAATTTTAAAGGGACATCCTTTAATTGCAATCGAACCTTCTCCAGAAATGAGGCAGATTGCAATTGAGAAGTTGGGCATATCGGTCAAACATGGAGATTTTCTCCGTTATCCAACGTTCTCACATGTCGATACGGTCGTTTCCTCGTACGCTTTCCATCACTTGACGGATTCTGAGAAAGAAACAGCGATCGGTCAATATGTTCGCGATTGGGGACATCCGAAGTTCGTATTGCTTGATACGATGTTCGAATCTCCACACGCACGTCAAGAAATTATTGACTGGGCTACGGAACAAGGCTATTCAGACTTGGTCGAGGATTTAAATCGTGAATATTATCCGTATACGACAACCATTCGTACGATGCTAGAGGCGAATGGATACAACGTGACAATGACACAGAAAAATAAATTTGTTTGGCTTGTCGTCGCTACAAAATAATTAGGAGGAATTACTCATGAAAACATATAACGTTGAAAGCTTTAACTTGGATCATACGAAAGTTCAGGCTCCATTTGTCCGTCTCGCCGGTGTGAAAGAAGGAACGGCTGATACGATTTACAAGTATGATATTCGCTTCATCCAACCGAACGAAGGCCTCATGCCGATGCGTGCTGTTCACTCTCTCGAGCATTTGATCGCCGAAAACAGCCGTAATCATTCAGAAGACATCGTGGACATTTCGCCGATGGGATGCCAAACAGGTTTCTATTGGACGATGTTGAATGATGGGAACTATGAGCGCATGCTCGACCTCGTAGAAGCGACATTGCGCGATGCGATGAACGCGGAAGAATTGCCAGCGCAAAACCCTGTACAGTGCGGGAATGCGAACCATCATGATTTTGAGGGAGCCAAAAAATTAGCAGCTGACATGCTTGCGAAACGTGACGAGTGGCATATCGTCTTCAAGGACGAAGCGTAAGATGATTGTCCGTGACGTCTATGAACTCATCGGGGACACACCGCTCATCGAGCTCCGTTCATTACCTGTTCCAGCTACGGTAAAAGTGTACGGGAAGATGGAGATGATGAATCCGGGAGGAAGTGTCAAAGACCGACTCGGTATGAATTTGATTGAGCGGGCGATGAAACGTGGAGACGTGGCACCAGGTGGTACTGTGATCGAGCCGACAGCTGGGAATACGGGAATCGGACTCGCGCTCGCTTGTCAGCGATACGACATTCGTCTGATTACCGTGACCCCTGAAAAGTTTAGTCAAGAGAAACAAGCATTGATGCGTCTCCTTGGAGCGACCGTCGTCAACACGCCAACCGAGCTTGGAATGAAAGGCGCAATCAGTTACGCGCTTGAATTGGCTGAAGAACATGACGCATACGTGCCGGAGCAGTTTTCAAATCCGGACAACCCGGACGCCTATGTCGACATCCTTTCGCAAGAGTTGTTGAAGGACGTGCCACAAATCGACGTATTTGTAGCGGGGGCGGGTTCAGGAGGTACGTTCACTGGTGTCGCCAAAACGTTAAAACCACAAGGGACGAAAACTGTGGTCGTGGAGCCGGTCGGTTCGATTTTGAACGGCGGTGAGCCAGGTCCACATAAAACAGAAGGAATTGGCGTCGAAAAATGGCCGCCATTTTTGGAAAAGGCTTATGTCGACGCGATTCATACCATCACAGATGAGGAAGCCTTCTATTACGTAGCGCATCTCGCGAAACAGGAAGGATTGCTCATCGGAAGTTCTTCTGGTGCTGCCATCGCAGCATGTGTAAAGGAAGCAAATCAAATGACTGAAGGCACGATTGTGACGATCTTGCCAGACAGTGCAGAACGATATTTAAGTCAAGGAATTGTCAAGGAGGCAGAACATGCGTACAAAGACAGCACTCATTCACGGCGGTAAAACGACCGACCCATTGACAGGAGCGGTCACACCACCGATTTATCAAACGAGCACATATAAGCAAGACGGAATCGGTAACTTACGGGAAGGATACGAGTATTCTCGATCTGCAAACCCGACACGTACCGCACTTGAGACACTCATAGCGGATATCGAAGGCGGTGTGCAAGGTTTTGCATTTGGGTCTGGGATGGCTGCCATCTCGACCGTACTCATGTTGTTGAAATCTGGAGACCACGTCATCGTCGGGTCTGATGTATATGGAGGAACATACCGTGTATTCAATCGAGTATTTCAGTCACGAGGCTTGGAGGCAACTTTTGTCGATACATCCGATGAAACGGCGGTTCGTGATGCGCTACAAGCGAACACGAAAATGATTTATGTGGAGACGCCGACAAATCCACTCTTGAACGTGACGGATATCCGAGCGATGCGCACGATTGCGGATGAGGCAGATGTCTTGCTCGTCGTTGACAACACGTTCATGACACCTTACTTCCAAAATCCGATCGACCTTGGTGCCGACTATGTCTTACACAGCGCCACAAAATATTTAGGCGGTCATAGTGACGTCGTGGCAGGTTTAGTCGTTGCACGTACGGAAGAACAAGGAGAAGCGTTGGCATTTCTCCAAAATTCGGTCGGTGCAGTCCTCGGACCTCAAGACAGCTTCCTCGTCGTACGTGGGATTAAGACACTTGCCGTTCGAATGGAAGAGATTGAATCGAACGCACGGGCGTTGGTTGAATTCTTACAATCAAACGAGAACGTGTCACGTGTCCTTCACCCGAGTGTCTCTAGTGAAGAAGCGAAACGCGTCCACTTGTCGCAAGCGCGTGGGTTCGGTGGCATGATTGCGTTTGACGTCGGTTCGGCCGAAGCGGCTGAAATGATGGTCGCGAAGACGAAGTATTTCACGCTCGCAGAGAGCCTAGGTGCAGTTGAAAGCTTGATCAGTGTTCCGGCTCGCATGACACATGCGTCGATTCCGGCTGAGCGACGTGCAGAACTCGGGATCACGGACGGACTCGTTCGAATCTCAGTTGGATTAGAAGATATCGATGATTTAGTTGAAGATTTAGCACAAGCTCTATCTGCCATCGAACAGATAAAGCAATAAACAGTAGGGGACGCGATTTCGCGTCCTTTTTTCATGAAACAAAAGCCTTGTATCGGAAGTCATTCATCGACTAAACTATTTTTATCTTGAAAGAGAGCGGGTGAACGTGTGAACAAGGGAGTATGGACGACAATCGGGGCCTACGTGATGTGGGGCGTCCTCCCAATCTATTGGAAGTTTTTGCAGGAAGTGCCGAGTGGACAAATTTTGGCACATCGTATCGTTTGGTCCTTTTTATTTATATTACTCGTCTTAAGATGGACGAATCAGTGGAAAGAGTTCGGTTACGCTCTTCGCCACCCTGCCACACGAAACGCGTTCATGTTGAACGGATTCATCGTCAGTGCAAACTGGTTCGTGTACATATGGGCTGTCAATCACGGTTATATCATCGAGGCATCCCTCGGCTATTACATTAATCCGCTTGTCAGTATGGTGTTAGGGGTGCTCGTCTTTCGGGAATCATTAAACCGAGTCCAATGGATGGCGGTCGGGATCGCGTCAATCGGCGTCCTCGTCTTGACGCTTGGGTATGGCTCGTTTCCGTGGATTTCGTTCGTATTAGCGAGTACGTTTGGTTTTTATGGAATGGTGAAAAAAAGGCGACCTCTCGCTTCAACAGTGAGTCTCGGGATTGAGACGTTAGCTGTCGTGCCTGTCGCGCTCATCTTTCTCAGCAATCAGGTCGTCACGGACCAGATTGCCTTCGACATGTCGCCGATGATTTGGGTTGCACTACTAGGAACGGGTGTGGTGACGGCGCTTCCGCTTCTTTTGTTTGGTTACGGGGCACAACATATCCCGTTCACACTCGTCGGATTCCTTCAATTTATCGCACCGACACTTAGTTTGATTATCGGAGTCGTCATGTATCATGAACCGTTCACAGCGTATCATGTCTTCGCATTTACTTGTATTTGGCTGGCCATCTTCTTTTTCAGTTGGAACAGTTGGGTCGTCGCTCGTAAACGTCGTCAACTCATTTAAATTTGGAAGCTGTTACATCTCGAGAAAACGTGGTAATATGTTAGATGTCAGACTTATTTGTCAGAGGAGGAAATGAATAATGGAATTAGCCCGTTATATCGACCACACAGCTTTAAAAGCTGAAACAACAAAAGATCAAATTACAAAACTTTGTGCAGAGGCACTCGAATATAAGTTCGCAAGTGTCTGTGTCAACCCGACATGGGTCAAATATGCTGCGGAGCAACTTAAGTCAGATGACGACGTCAAAGTATGTACAGTCATCGGGTTCCCACTCGGAGCGAACACGCCTGAAGTGAAAGCATTCGAAACAAAAGACGCAATCGCAAACGGTGCGGATGAAGTCGACATGGTCATCAACATCGCAGCACTCAAAGACGGCGACTACGACCTCGTAGAACGTGACATTCGTGCGGTTGTCGAAGCGGCAAACGGTACACTAGTCAAAGTCATCTTCGAGACATGCATGCTTACAAAAGAAGAAATCAAGAAAGCTGCTGAACTTTCAGTGAAAGCTGGAGCAGATTTCGTCAAAACATCAACTGGTTTCTCAACTGGTGGCGCAACGGTCGAAGACATTCGCCTCATGCGTGAAACAGTCGGACCAGACCTCGGCGTAAAAGCTTCAGGCGGTGTTCGTGACTTCGAAGGTGCGAAAGCGATGATCGATGCTGGTGCGACACGCATCGGTGCTTCAGCTGGTATCGCAATCGTCACAGGCGGACGTTCAGACAGCGACTATTAATAAGTGGTTGACCACACGACTTAATTTCACTATAATATGATATGACGTGTGAAACACGTTTCCTTAGTCGTGTAATTCGGAGGGAGGGAAAACTAGTGGAAACTCGTGTCCGTAAAAACGAATCGCTTGAAGACGCTCTTCGTCGTTTCAAACGCGGTGTTTCGAAAGATGGCACACTTGCCGAAGTTCGTAAACGTCGTCACTACGAAAAGCCAAGCGTAAAACGTAAATTGAAATCAGAAGCTGCGCGTAAGCGTAAGAAATTCTGATTCCAGTTTCATTGTGTAGAGAGGGTGTTGGCTCATGAGTCTTCAAGAACGCTTGACGGACGACATGAAGCAAGCCATGCGCGCTAAACAAAAAGATCGTCTCACGACGATCCGGATGGTAAAAGCGTCGCTCCAAAATGAGGCTATCAAACTAGGCCGTCAAGATCTTACCGAGGAAGAGGAACTCACGGTGCTCAACCGAGAGATGAAACAGCGCAGAGACTCCCTCCGAGAATTCGAAAGCGCTGGTCGTGAAGACCTTGCTTCCAAAGTAGCAGAAGAGATTGTCGTCCTAGAAGCCTATATGCCTGAACAACTTTCAGAAGATGAAGTGACTGCGATTGTCCAAGCAGCAATTGCTCAAACGAACGCATCCGCTCCATCTGATATGGGTAAGGTGATGGGCGTCGTCATGCCGCAAGTCAAAGGCAAGGCAGACGGTGGTCTTGTGAACCGAATCGTCAAACAACAATTGACGAATTGATGAGAAAGCAGAACTTTTCGGGAAACCGAAAGTTTCTGCTTTTTTTGCGTATTCTGAAACCACATTCATTCTTGTTTCGTATACACTAGAGATAGGAGATAGCTTTGAATTTGGAAGGGGGTAGCAAGACGATGACATTTGGTCTCGGAGTGATTCTGACAGTCTTTTTTGTCGGAGTCGTCCTTCTTGGAATTGAAGTGTTCGTTGCAGGGTTTGGATTGTTCGGTTTGCTTGGGATCGGAGCGGTCGTTGCCAGTTTGATCATGGCGGGTGCGACGATCGGTCAGCTATGGCTCTCTATCGGTTTGGCGGCAGCGGTGCTCACTGGACTTGGGTTCTGGGCATACCGCCGATTAAGTACGAATCGTCCGCTCATTTATAAAGGGTTGATCTTGACGGATTCGACATCGACCGAAAAAGGTTACTTGTCCCATGATGACCGTAAACAACTTCTCGGGAAAGTCGGTGTGACGTTAACACCACTTCGCCCGGCCGGTACTGCCGAAATCGACGGAGAACGTATTGACGTCGTGACAGAGGGTGGCTATCTCGATCAGCAGACAAAAATTCAGGTATATAAAGTGGATTCAGGGCGGATTGTCGTTCGGACCTTTATAGAACCGAAGGAGGATGTAACAGAATGACACCAGAATTATTGACGACGTTACTCATCACAGGTGGAGGATTGATTGCGCTTGCCGTCTTCTTCACGTTTGTACCAATCGGATTATGGATTAGCTCATTCGCAGCAGGTGTACACGTCTCGATTTTCACATTGGTCGGGATGCGCCTTCGCCGCGTCGTACCATCAAAAATTGTTAACCCATTGATTAAAGCAGTCAAGGCGGGTCTCGGTTTAAACACGAACCAACTGGAAAGTCACTTCTTAGCGGGTGGTAATGTTGACCGTGTCGTAAACGCATTGATTGCGGCACACCGCGCAAACATCGAATTATCGTTCGAGCGTGCCGCTGCCATTGACTTGGCAGGACGTAACGTACTTGAAGCCGTACAAATGTCGGTTAACCCGAAAGTCATTGAGACACCATTTATCGCCGGTGTGGCAATGGACGGGATTGAAGTGAAGGCGAAAGCACGTATTACAGTGCGTGCCAATATCGATCGTCTCGTCGGTGGTGCGGGAGAAGAAACGATTATCGCCCGTGTCGGGGAAGGTGTCGTATCGACAATCGGATCTCAAAACAATCATAAGCACGTACTTGAGAACCCAGATATGATTTCACGTACCGTGCTCACAAAAGGTTTGGATTCAGGTACGGCGTTTGAAATTCTCTCGATTGATATTGCAGATATCGATATCGGTAAGAACATCGGGGCGGTCCTTCAGACTGACCAAGCCGAAGCAGATAAAAAGATTGCCCAAGCGAAGGCGGAAGAACGCCGAGCGATGGCGATTGCTCGCGAACAGGAAATGAAGTCTTCTGTAGAGGAAATGCGCGCGAAAGTTGTCGGCGCCGAAGCGGAAGTCCCGCTCGCGATGGCCGAAGCGTTGCGTAACGGTAAACTCGGCGTCATGGATTACGTGAATTACTTGAACGTTCAAGCAGATACGGAAATGCGAAAAGCGATTGGGTCCCCTATCGATTCTGAATCAGATAGTGAGTGATAAATATGGAAGGACTATGGGTACTTTTGTTAGCAGCCTTCGGGATCGCCTCGGCGGTAATGAAGCGGCTTGAGAAGTCATCGTCTTCAGGCGACCGTCCTCAGAGCAGTGAACTGAAACGCTACTTGGATTCGGTCGGAGACGTGATGAAAGAAATTGAATCGGCGTTTGACGACTCCGAATCAGAACAAAAGTCAGCACCACAAAAGGTGAGACGACGGGTAGCGCGAACCGAAGAGCGACCAGCGCCTCGGGAACGTCAAGTCGAGATGCCGAAAGTGAGTGCGCAGTTTGAACAAGCGGTGAAAATCCCTCCAATTCAGGAGGAAATCAAACCGAGACAACTGAAAGTTTCGAAAAAACAAATGCGGGAAGCTGTCATTTGGAGCGAGGTGTTACAACCTCCGGTCTCGAAACGAAAGAAGTAAGGCAAAGGCAGTAACCTCGCGTTACTGCCTTTTGCATGGGGAAATACACGGTCTTTCTTTCACGATAGGCGTGATAGTGCTAAAGTAAAAGAGGAATAACCGATATTTAGAGGGGGCAACGTATCCATTGATTATGACCGATAAAATACCTTTCGTCATGGAACATGCGAATGAAGCACAAGCTTTACTCGGACCGAAAGATGAAGTGTTCCAAGCGATTGAGACAGAATTGAAAGTGGCACTCATTCCAAGAGGCGAGGAATTGATTATCCAAGCCGATACCGGAGAAGCGCTAGAATTGACAAAACAAGTCATCCTCACGTTACAGACGTTAGTGAAAAAAGGTGCACGTCTTAACGAAAGCGACGCCATCAGCGTCATTCAACATATCCAAGTCGGAAAGGGTGACGAACTGCTCGAACATTATGAGCGTGTCGTCTTCACGACAAACAAGGGAAAACCGATTCGTGCTAAAACAGTTGGGCAGAGTCGCTATGTTCGCGCAATCGAACGACGAGACCTCGTCTTTGGAATCGGACCGGCTGGAACGGGTAAAACGTATTTGGCAGTCGTGCTAGCGGCGCGAGCACTAAAAGAAGGTCAGGTGAAACGGATTATCTTGACGCGACCTGCCGTTGAAGCAGGGGAGAATCTTGGGTTTTTACCAGGTGATCTGAAAGAAAAGGTAGATCCTTATCTTCGACCGTTATATGATGCCTTGTTCGACGTCTACGGCGTGGAACAGACGAATCGCTTATTAGAACGAGGGACAATCGAAGTGGCTCCACTCGCCTATATGCGTGGACGTACGTTAGAAGATGCGTTTGTCATATTAGATGAGGCACAAAACACGACGAAAGAACAAATGAAGATGTTTTTGACGCGACTCGGTTTCGGATCGAAGATGGTGGTCACGGGGGATTTGACACAAGTCGATTTACCGAAAGGCAAGGCGTCAGGTTTACAAGAGGCGTTACGCTTACTAGAGGGAGTGGATGGGATTCACTTTGAACACTTCAGCGCGTCTGACGTCGTCCGCCATCCACTCGTTAAGAAGATTATCAACGCCTATAGTACAGACCTCACATAAGGACGATAGTGAGGTCAACGATTGTGAAAGGGGGGCACACGAATGCAGCAAGCCAAACATTGGACAGTCGCAACGATTTCGCTGATTTTCTTTCTCTTACTAGGTGCCATTCTATACTTCACCGTGCGCCCATCCATTATTAGTGTGGAACCGTTAGGGATTGCCGAACAGGACATCCGGTCTCCGATTACGGTCGAGGATCGAGTGGCGACTGAACGGTTGAAACAAGAAGTCACGAACGGCGTCGGCAGTCAGTTTTCGCTTCGTCGGGAATTTGCCGATCAACAGATTGCTAAAGTCGAGCAATTGTTCGCGGCGTTCGACCAAACGGATGAAGAGACGGAACTGGCAGATATCAAGAGCCGTCTGAACTCGACGGAAGCGAGCGGGGTACTCGCAGACGAAGAGCTGAACTCACTCCTCGAGGCGACGGAAGATACGCGCCAAACCGTTGAAGACGTGACGGTGACGGCTTTGCAACAAGTGATGGATGATCGGATTGAGACGAGTAATGAAGCGGTCGCAGCGGCCAGAGACCGCGCGGCTGCAATCGTCGATCAATCACCACTCTCGTTTGAATTCCGTGCGATCGCAAAAACATTAAGCGATGAACTCATCGTTCCGAACTATGTGTTTGACTCTGAGGCGACTCGTCAAAAAGAACAAGAAGCCATCGATGCAGTCGATCCTGTCATCATCCAAGAAGGGCAACTCCTTGTTAGTCAAGGAGAAGTCGTCACGCGTGAGATTTATCGGAAGCTAGAACTCACTGGAGCGATCGATCCGAACCGGTCACTCGCTCCACTGTTCGGATCATTCTTATTGAGCGGATTATTGACGGGCGGTTTCTTATTCATGCTTATCCGCTCGAAAATCAAAGATCTATTACTAAGCCCGAAAATATTAGTGACCGTCTATGGGTTGCTTCTGTTACAACTCGGTATCTTCTTTGGCGTCGGATACATCGGCGTCGACTACACGACGTATGCTTATCTTTTGGCACCGACCGCCTTCGTCGTATTATTACTACGTATCTTGATTGACGAGCGTGTCGCCCTCGCATCGGCGTTCATTACCATGATTGCGGGGAGTATCGTCGTCACATTCGGTCAAAGCACGAACTTCATGACGTTGGTATATGTCGCAACCGGAAGTTTCTTAGCCGTCTTTTTAGTCGAGCCAAAAATTCAGCGGAAGCGCTTGTTCTTGTCGGGCGTCTTACTCGGCATCGTGAATATCATCATGGTCATCGCGTTGCTCTTATTACGAAACGTTCAAGTGACTTGGGAAATGGCGATGTACCTTTCTGGGTTCGCCGTCATCAGCGCCTTGCTATCCATCGTGTTGACATTTGGATTCTTGCCTTTCCTAGAACCTTGGTTTGGCGTCCTGTCGTCTGGTCGACTCGTCGAATTGATGAGTCCGACACATCCATTGCTCCGAAAGCTCTTAATGGAGGCGCCAGGCACGTATCATCATAGTATGATGGTGGCAAACTTGGCGGAATCGGCATGTGAAGCCATTGGGGCGGACGGGTTGCTCGCGAGGGTGGCGAGTTATTACCACGACCTCGGGAAAACGGAACGTCCTCTTCACTTCATTGAAAATCAGCAAGGTGGAGGGAATCCGCACGATCGTCTGACACCAGAAGAGTCCGCTGACATCATCATGGCTCACCCTTATGATGGGGCCGATCTATTGAGACGCTATAAACTACCAAAGGAAATTATCGATATTGCTGAGCAACATCATGGGACATCTTTATTGAAATACTTCTTTGTCAAAGCGAAAGAAGATCATGAGAAAGACGTGGTGGAGTCTCGATATCGTTATCCTGGTCCGAAGCCTCAAACACGTGAAGCGGCGGTAGTCATGATTGTCGACTCAATCGAAGCGGCCGTTCGTTCGCAAAAGCAACCGACACCGGAAAAAATTCGGATGCTCGTTCGTGCCATCATCCGTGATAAGCTGGCAGACGGACAGTTTGAAGACTGCGACTTGACGACAAAAGAAATTTGGCGTGTCGGTGAGAGCGCATGCGAGACGTTGACGGGCTTGTTCCACGAGCGAATTGAATATCCAGAACTAAAGAAAGAGGGAGAACTACATGCAAATCATCTCGAACGATGAACATGAATTGTTGACGGCGTCTCAAATCGAGCTTGTCGAGTCGATTCTGCAACATGCCGCACAATTAGAAGAGGTCGAAGAGCCGAGTGAGTTGTCGGTCACGTATTTAACGAATGAAGAAATCCATGAGGTGAACCGGGAATGGAGAGGAAAAGATGCCCCGACCGATGTGATCAGCTTTGCCTTTGATGAGATGGGCGAAGACGAAATGGACTTCACACTCGATGAGGACGAACCGCATCTCCTCGGAGACTTGGTCATCTCGGTGGAACGATGCCGAGAACAAGCGGCGGACTACGGACATTCTTTTGAGCGAGAACTCGGTTTCTTGGCCATCCATGGATTCCTTCATCTATTAGGATATGACCATATGACACCAGAGGAAGAGGCGGAAATGACCGCAAGACAAGAGGAAGTTCTCACTCATTTCGAGTTGAAGCGAGGCAACGTGTGAGACCGTTTCGTGTGGCATGTGAGGGAATCTTCCATGCCATTCGGACAGAACGGAATATGCGTGTCCATCTCATATCCGCCTTACTCGTATTTGCTGTCGCGATTTGGCTACAAACGACAAGGATGGAAAACCTTATCCTGCTCGGATGGGTGACGCTAGTCCTGAGTTTAGAGCTCATGAACACGGCCATCGAACGGGCGGTCGACCTTGTCACAAAAGATGTCCATCCACTCGCGAAGCAGGCGAAAGACGTGGCCGCGGGTGCCGTCCTCGTCGCTTCAGTCGGAGCGGCTGTGACAGCACTCATTATATTCGGTCCAAGGCTATGGAACGTGCTATACTAAGAGTTCTGAAATTGAGAAAGCAGGTGCATTATGTATCAAGAAGATTTTAAATCTGGTTTCGTGTCGATCATTGGTCGACCGAACGTCGGGAAATCGACATTCCTCAACCGCGTGATCGGTCAAAAGATTGCCATCATGTCGGATAAACCACAAACGACACGAAATAAAGTACAAGGTGTATATACGACGGATGATTCTCAAATCATTTTCATCGATACACCGGGAATCCATAAACCAAAACACCGCCTCGGCGACTTTATGATGAAAGTGGCGACGAACGCCCTTCGCGAAGTCGATGCAATTCTTTTCATGGTGAACGTGACGGAACCTCGTGGTGCTGGCGATGACTTCATCATTGAAAAATTGAAAGGACTCGACACACCTATCATTTTGGTGATGAATAAAATCGACTTGATTCACCCGGATGAACTGCCGAAAGTGATCGAGCAATATACAAATGAATTGGACTTTGCAGCGTACGTCCCAATCTCGGCTTTACAAGGCAATAACGTCGAACCGCTCTTAGGAGAAATCAAGAAATTGTTACCTGAAGGACCGATGTACTACCCGGCCGATCAAGTGACAGACCACCCGGAACGATTTATCATCTCAGAGATGATTCGCGAAAAAGTGTTGCATAAGACGCGAGACGAAGTCCCGCATTCGATCGCTGTGGCAATCGAATCGATTAAGAAACGTGATAACTCGGAAATGATCGATGTCGAAGCCGTCATCATGGTGGAACGTGATTCGCAAAAAGGAATCATCATCGGGAAAAAAGGTTCGATGCTCCGTGAAATCGGTACAGATGCCCGTCAAGACATCGAGGCGCTTCTCGGCACGAAAGTGTACTTGAACCTTTGGGTCAAAGTCCAGAAAGACTGGCGTAACAAGATGGGTCAGCTTCGTGACCTCGGTTTCCGCGACGACGAGTATTAAGCCATGTTACAAAAAGTCACGGGAATCGTCATTCGTACCGTCAATTATGGTGAATCGAATAAAGTCGTGACATTGTTTTCAGAAGAGCTTGGCAAAGTTGCGATTATGGCACGAGGCGCAAAAAAACCGGGGAGCCGGTTTCATGCCTCGAGCCAACCGTTTGTAGAAGGTGTGTATATTTTCCCATCTAGCCGTGGGCTCGCTCAGTTAAAATCATCCGATGTTATGACTTCTTATCCAGAGATTCGAAAAGATGTCGATCGGATGGCGTACGCCATGTATTGGTTAGAGCTCGTCGACCGGTCTGTCGAGGATCGGGTACAAAATCGTCCGCTCTTTCGGATTTTACAGGATGCGCTTCAAGCATTGAATGCGGGGATGGACGCAGATGTGATCACCCATCATCTCGAACTGCGTATCTTGCATCTTCTAGGTGTTTCCCCTGTGCTGACAGGGTGCGTCCGCTGTGGAGACGTGACGGATCCGATGTATTTCTCGGTCGCCTCTGGCGGTTTTTTATGTGGACGGCATCGAGAAGAGGGAGCGGTTCGATTATCAGAACGTCTCGCCAAATTGCTTTACTTGATGAGCAAACATGAGCTGTCGGAATTTCGGAACGTACCGTTATCGAACGAGTCTAGACTCCTCTTGCGTCAACTCTTTGATGCATACATGGAGTCGTATAGCGGACTACGATTGAAGACGAAACGAGTGCTCGACCAAATGATCCGTCTTCATCTGAATGAGGATTGACTTTTTAAACCGAATTCGATACGATGAGTTACGATTAGACAAATGAAATAGCGTGCGCGATGAAGGAAAAAAGTAACTCTTCCTGTCATGAATGAAGCGAGTTCGGGGTGGTGTGAGCCGAGCGTCATGAGAAGAGTGAATGGCGATTCCAGAGCGCCCACATCTTTTAAGAGTGGCCCCGTTGTTGGGGCAAGTAGGGTGGAACCGCGGGAATCAATCCCGTCCCTATGTGCTAGGCACATAGGGGCGTTTTTTGTCGTTTCAATACTATTGGAGGTGTCATTTATGAAGCATATGACTATGCAAGAAATCATTCTCACGCTACAAAAGTTTTGGGCATCGAAAGGTTGTTTGACGATGCAAGCGTACGATGTAGAAAAAGGGGCGGGTACGTTAAACCCAATGACTACATTGAGAACGTTAGGACCAGAGCCTTGGAACGTTTGTTACACGGAACCGTCACGCCGCCCGGCTGACGGACGTTATGGGGAAAACCCGAACCGCCTGTATCAACACCATCAGTTCCAGGTGATCATGAAACCGTCGCCGAGCAACATCCAAGAGTTGTACTTAGAAAGTCTCGAGTTGATTGGAATCAACCCGCTCGAACATGACATCCGCTTCGTCGAAGATAACTGGGAAAACCCGACATTCGGAGCAGCCGGTCTCGGTTGGGAAGTATGGCTGAACGGGATGGAAATTACGCAATTCACGTATTTCCAACAAGTTGGAGGAATCGAGTGTGACCCAATTGCGGTTGAAATCACATACGGTCTTGAGCGCCTCGCTTCGTACATTCAGGAAGTCGAGAGCGTATTCGACCTCGTTTGGACGGATGGATTCAAGTATGGAGACATCTTCTATCAACCAGAGTTCGAACACTCAAAATATACGTTCGAGTTATCAGACGTCGATATGCTCTTCACGCTATTTGACACATATGAGAAAGAAGCAAAACGTGCTCTCGAAGAAAATCTCGTCTTCCCTGCGTACGATTACATTTTGAAATGTTCACATACGTTTAACTTGTTAGACGCAAAAGGTGCGATTTCCGTGACAGAGCGTACTGGATTTATCCAACGCGTCCGTAACATGTCACGCGCGTGTGCCGCTAAATTTATTGAAGAACGGGAGCGCCTCGGTTTCCCACTTTTGAAACAAGAGAAAGCAGGTGACTTGAATGCGTGACCTTTTATTAGAGATTGGATTAGAAGAACTACCGGCTCAATACGTCTTGCGCTCAGAGAAGCAATTGGCAGAGCGCATCGATGCGTTCTTGAAAGAAGCGCGTGTTGAATTTGGTTCAATCGATGTGTATTCTACACCTCGTCGTTTAGCTGTAATCGTTCGCGATGTGGCAGAGACACAACAAGATTTGACGGAAACTCTTCGTGGGCCTGCGAAAAAGATTGCTCAAGATGCTGAAGGGAACTGGTCGAAAGCGGCAGAAGGTTTTGCTCGTGGTCGTGGATTAACAGTAGAAGACCTATACTTCGCCGAAGAAAAAGGTGTTGAATACGTCTTCGCAGAACGCCATGAGGCGGGCCAGGATACGATGTCGTTATTGAATGGTCTTGAAGATGTCGTTCGGAGTTTGACGTTCCCGAAAAACATGAAGTGGGGAACGAGCAGTTTACGCTATATGCGTCCGATTCGTTGGTTGATCGCCCTCTTCGGTCAAGACGTCATCGACTTTACGATTGAAGGCGTGAAAACAGGGGATATGACTCGAGGTCACCGTTTCCTCAGCAAGGGAGATGTCGTCGTCGAGTCACCTGCTGAATATGTGAAAGCGCTAGAGGCTGCATTTGTCATGGCAAGCTACGAGACACGTAAAGCCGAAATCGAACGTCAAATTCAAGCGCTCGCGACAAATCAAGGGTGGACGATTCCGCTTGATGCCGATTTGTTAGAGGAAGTCACGAACTTAGTCGAGTGGCCGACTGCACTCTTTGGTGAATTTGATGAGGCGTATCTTGACTTACCAGAAGAAGTTCTCATTACAACGATGAAAGAGCACCAGCGCTATTTCCCGGTATATGTTGATGGAACGTTGAAAAACTATTTCGTGACCGTTCGAAACGGGAATGCCGATCATCTTGAAAACGTCGCACGCGGGAACGAAAAGGTCATCCGTGCGCGCCTTGCGGATGCGGTCTTCTTCTATGAAGAAGACAAGAAGACAAAAATCGATGACCAGCTTGCACGTCTCGACCGAATCGTTTTCCACGAAAAATTAGGAACGACTGGAGCGAAAGCACGACGTGTGACCGAAATCGCACAAGCCCTTGCTCCTTTGTTTGATGCAGATCTTGAAAAAGTAAATCGTGCTGGTGCGATTCATAAGTTTGATCTTGTCAGCCAGATGGTTTACGAGTTTACTGAACTCCAAGGAATCATGGGTGAGAAGTATGCCCTACAACAAGGTGAGGACAAGGAAGTAGCTGCGGCGATTCGTGAGCACTACATGCCACGTTTCGCAGGAGATGCATCTCCTGAGACAGCGACAGGTGCGGTGCTTGCTCTCGCAGATAAGCTCGATTCGATTGCTGCGTTCTTTGGTATCGGCATGATCCCGAGTGGTTCACAAGATCCGTTCGCACTTCGTCGCCAAGCACAAGGAGTCGTACAAATCCTTGGGGATTGGAAGATTGATCTCTCAATCGACAAACTACTTTCGAAAGTTGTCGAATTACAACTGGAGGCAGGACTCTATGAAGCCGATAAAGAACAAGTCAAGGCACAGCTCGTCGAGTTCTTTACACTTCGCTTGAAATATCGCTTGCAAGAACAGCAAGTTCGCTATGACGTGATTGATGCCGTGTTGACGACTACGCTTACGGTTGACCGTCTTGATGCTCGTGCACATGCGATTCAACAATTCGTTTCGACGGACGCGAAGTCATTGATCGAGCAATTGTCACGCGTCGTCAATATCTCGAAAAAGGGTGAGCCAGGAGACGTCGATCCGTCATTGTTTGAAAACGACCAAGAGGTTGCATTACATGAAGCGATTGAACAGACTGCTCCTGACGCGATGAATGCCGTTCAAATAGGAGATTACAACAAAGCGCTTCAACTTCTTCAGACGCTTGAATCACCAATTATGATGTATTTCGAACATACAATGGTCATGAGTGATAACGAGGCGGTACGCCAAAACCGGCTCCACGAAATGAACCGACTTGCTACGACGATTAAGAGTGTCGCAGACTTCAACGCGCTCGTACTCTAACAAACTAGAGGGGGTTGGCTATGCAACTGAATGAACGCCAACAAAAAATCGTCGAGATTGTAAAAGAAAATGGACCGATTACAGGGGAGCAAATCGCGCAGGAATTATCGCTGACGCGTGCGACCTTGCGTCCAGATCTTGCGATTTTGACGATGACAGGAATACTTGAAGCAAGACCTCGCGTCGGCTACACGTTCGTTGGCAAACGGAATTCGTCGATGCTCCGCGAAAAGCTAGATTCCTTAACGGTCGGAGATTTTATGTCCTCTGCGAAAGTCGTTCGGGATGAGATGACGGTATATGATGCGATTGTCACGCTCTTCTTAGAAGATGTGGGCTCGCTGTTCGTTGTCGGACGTGACAGAGAACTCGTAGGGGTACTGTCACGTAAAGACCTCCTCCGCGCAGCAATTGGGAATCAAGATTTAGATCAATTGCCGGTCAACGTCATCATGACACGCATGCCGAATATCACGGTTTGCGAGAAAAGCGAGACATTGATTCGTGCGGGAATGAAATTGATTGAGAAGCAAATCGATGCCATGCCGGTCGTTGAAGAGAAGGATGGCAAATTGATTGTTCTCGGTCGGATGACGAAAACGAACATGACGAAGGTGCTCATTGCGTTAGCGAACGATGAGTCGATTTGAGGAGGAAACCGATTTGACTACGAAACAACTCGTTTTTGTGGTAAGTGATTCGGTCGGAGAGACATGTGAGCTCGTCGTCCGAGCAGCGAGTATCCAATTCCATGAGAATGCGATTGATACGCTTCGCATCCCATTCGTTGAGGATGAGCAGACGATTATCGATGTGGTCACACAAGCGAAGGCGCAACACGCAATCATTGCATTCACGCTCGTCAATGAAGAGCATCGCGCGCTTCTCATGAAACTCGGGGAAGAACACCAGGTCAAGACGGTTGACTTGCTCGGTGATTTGCTCGATGTCTTATCGGGACAGCTGAAAGAAGCCCCACGTGAAAAACCGGGACTCATCTATCGCTTGGACGATGATTACTTCCGTAAAATCGAAGCGATGGAATTTGCCGTCAAATATGACGATGGTCGAGACCCGCGTGGTCTGAAAAAAGCTGACATCGTACTCGTCGGCGTCTCGCGAACATCGAAGACACCACTGTCTCAGTATTTGGCATTGAAGCGATATAAAGTCGCGAACGTCCCACTCGTACCAGAATCACGACCTCCAGAGGAGTTATTCGACTTACCGGCAGAACGGTGTGTCGGGTTAATCATCTCTCCAGAGAAGTTGATTTCGATTCGAATGGAGCGCCTCAAGTCACTCGGTTTGAAGCCGGAAGCAGACTATGCACAACTTGAACGAATCAATCGAGAGCTCGAATATGCTCGCGGGATTTATGAACGAATCGGTTGTGATGTGATCGATGTGACGAACAAGGCGGTTGAAGAGACGGCGGGTATTATCTTACGTCATCTCGAGCAATCAAAAGACGACTAATCTGCATAAGTGTTTCGATTAGTAATCGTTGCTTTGAGAGGGTATAATAGAGTATTGACAGTACAGTGAAACGGAACGTGATGAGCGTTCCGTTTCGTTGCGAGATTGGAAACAGGGAGTGGTCAAGATGCCACGGATACCAGATGAAGTCATCGCAGAAGTGAAGCAAGCGACCGATATCGTCGAATTGATTGGCGAGCGTGTCGAATTAAAGAAACAAGGACATCGGCTTGTCGGGTTATGTCCATTTCATTCCGAAAACTCACCGTCTTTTTCCGTTTCACCTGAAAAAGGGATGTATCACTGCTTCGGTTGTGGTGCCGGAGGGAACGTGTTCACGTTCGTGATGGAGACGGAAGGGTTATCTTTTCCTGAGACAGTGGAGCGTTTAGCAACGCGCGCGAATATTTCAGTAGAAGGTATACAAGGGGACGAAGAACTCACACGTGAACAAGTATGGCGTAAACAAATGCGTGATGCGCATCGACTCGTCGCGGACTTGTATCATGAAGTCTTGATGAAAACGGAAGCTGGCGAAGTGGGATTGTCGTATTTGCGAAACCGTGATTTAACGGAAGAAACGATTGCGCAATACAAGATTGGATTTGCCCCAGACCAACGACGCTTTACTGTCGAGTTGTTGGAGCGGCGAGGGTTCGATTTAGAAGTAATGGTTGAGGCAGGTTTAATCTCGAAGTCCAAATCCGGTGAATATTTTGACCGATTTGAAGGACGGGTCGTCTTTCCGATTGCGGATCGAGACGGCACCATCGTTGGCTTCAGTGGACGTGCGATTGATGACCGTCAACCAAAATACGTGAATACGGCTGAAACACCGCTATTCAACAAGAGTGAATTGCTATTTGGCTTCTCTCAAGCCCGGGCATTGATGCGTAAGAAAAAGCGAGTCTTTCTCGTAGAAGGAAACGTAGATGTCTTACAAGTCGCGCAAGCAGGTACACAAGAAGTTGTGGCATCACTTGGGACTGCCTTCTCTCCACAACATGCAAGAGCATTGTCTCGAATCGTGGAGGAAGTCATCATCTGTTATGACGGAGACCATGCGGGACAAGAGGCGACTCAAAAAGTCATTCGCTTATTGGAGTCATCCCCGCTCGATGTACAAGTTTTACCGTTACCCGAAAAGACAGACCCGGATGATTATATACGTCAACACGGGGCGTCGCATTGGCAACAGTTTGTCGAGACGGAACAGTTGAGCGTGCTTGATTTTATGAATCGCATGCTCAGACGAGGAAAAAACTTGAACCGAGAAGGAGAACGGATTCGCTTTATTGAATCTATGCTTGAAGAGATCGGTAAGACGAATGATTCGATTCGAAGAGATTTATATGTGAAAAAGCTGTCGGATGAGTTTGAGATTCCGCTCGAGACGCTTCGTTCGAGAATTCCTCGTCCGACGTCAAGCGAATCGACACCCGTCCGTACGATGGAGCCTGTGGAACCCGTTCGAAAACGTTCGAGTAAAACGGGCGAACCACGCTGGATGAAAGCAGAGAAGTATTTGTTACGTGCCATGTTGACTGGACCGGAACAAGTCCGCTTTGTACGCGATCGTCTAGGGCTACGTTATCAGGATGAGACACATCGTATGCTAGGTTCGGCATTGTATGAAATCGTCTCTGAGACGATGACACAAGATGAGTTCGATCAAGTGACGTTGCCGTTTATGGAGCGTTACTGCGACCAACGTCCCGATTATGCGATGCGTTTTGCGGAGATCCGACTGATGGCTGGACCGGATGAACTGTCTGAAGAGGTTTTAGACGAATACATTCGGGTCATAAACAGTTATGAGGAGCAACGTCAAATCGAGCGTGCAAAAAGGGAAATCGCTCAAGACGCCGAAAGTATTGTTGACCAGGCGTCCAAGCTACAAGAATTGATTGCCCGTAGTCGTCGTCTACGAGAACGATGAACGTGGATGAAGTTTGGAAGGAGTTGAACTGCTAAATGGCAGAGAAGAAGAAAGAGGATTTATTTAACGCCATAGAAGAGCTCGAAAAGTTAGGAAAGAAAAAAGGCGTCGTCTCAATGCAAGCCATCCAAGACCGCCTCAGTCATTTTGAGGTGGACTCGGATTTCATTGATAACTTCATCGAAGATTTAGAAGCGAAAGATATCCGTGTCACAGAGGACGCAGCTGACGCTGAAGAAACACCTGCGAAAAAAGAGGATGAGGAAGTCGACTTAAACGACTTATCGGTACCACCTGGAATTAAAATCAACGACCCGGTTCGAATGTATTTGAAAGAAATCGGACGTGTCGACCTTCTCAGTGCGAAAGATGAGACGGAGCTTGCGAAACGAATCGAGCAAGGAGACGAAGAAGCGAAAAAACGTCTTGCGGAAGCGAACCTTCGTCTCGTCGTTTCGATTGCGAAACGTTACGTCGGTCGTGGGATGCTCTTCCTTGATTTGATTCAAGAAGGAAACATGGGCCTCATCAAAGCAGTCGAAAAATTCGACTACATGAAAGGGTTCAAATTCTCGACTTATGCGACATGGTGGATTCGTCAGGCCATCACTCGTGCGATTGCTGACCAAGCGCGTACAATCCGGATCCCAGTTCACATGGTCGAAACGATTAACAAATTGATTCGCGTTCAGCGTCAATTGCTCCAAGACCTCGGTCGTGAACCTTCTCCAGAAGAGATTGCGAAAGAGATGGAACTCACACCTGAAAAAGTACGTGAGATTCTAAAAATCGCGCAAGAACCGGTGTCACTTGAAACACCAATTGGGGAAGAGGACGATTCACATCTCGGTGACTTCATTGAAGACCAAGATGCAATGGCCCCACAAGATGCGGCAGCCTATGAATTGTTGAAAGAACAGTTAGAAGACGTTCTCGATACGTTGACGGACCGTGAAGAAAACGTCCTTCGTCTTCGTTTCGGTTTAGACGATGGTCGTACGCGTACACTTGAAGAAGTCGGGAAAGTGTTCGGCGTCACACGTGAGCGGATTCGTCAGATCGAAGCGAAAGCTCTTCGTAAATTACGTCACCCAAGTCGTTCCAAACGCTTGAAAGACTTCCTCGATTAAGTTCATATTTGAATAAAGTGTGAAGTTTTAGAAGAAAGGAAGGAAAATGAGTGATTTTCCTTCCTTCTTTATTATTTTTTGAGTAAAATAGTGTTGGATAGAAATTTGGAATGAACATGAGGGGGAACTACAATGCGTAATCCATTGTTACCGTTTGCGGCAATCGCAATCGTCGCAATTATTGCCATGGTATCATTATCGTATTTTGGTGTGAATCAGGCGCAACAAGCGGCTGAAGGTCCAGCAGTCACTGAAATGAACCCAGAAGAGTTATATGCAGCGAAGGGTTGCACAGGTTGCCACGGCGGAAACCTTGAAGGTGGCGTTGGTCCAGCACTTACTGGTGTTGGCGATCGTCTTTCACCAGAAGAAATCGCAAACATCATTGTCAACGGACAAGGTGCGATGCCTGCAGGTCTTGCATCAGCTGAAGAAGCAGAAGTGCTTGCGAACTGGTTGATCGAACAATAAGAAGTGGCGCACTCCGTAGCGGGGTGCGTTTTTTGTTGTCGAAGTGTAAAGAATTCGATACGCTAGGGAAGAAGTAGAACAAAGGAGTTGTCTTACATGCAAGAACGTGTCATCTTAGATCGCCGCTTGAAGCAAGTTGTCGATTATATCCCGAAAGGAAGCGTGCTCGCTGATATTGGGTCGGATCACGCATATGTGCCATGCTACGCCCTTCAACAAGGAATCATTTCAAAGGGGATTGCAGGCGAAGTAAATGTTGGTCCGATGGAGGCCGCGAAAGCACAAGTAGACTTGATTGGAGCGCGAGAAGTCATCGACGTACGTCTCGGTGACGGTCTGGCTGTACTACATGAAGACGAAGCGACATGTATCTCGATTTGTGGGATGGGTGGCAGTTTGATTCGTTCGATTCTAGAATCCGGGAAAGAGAAGCTCGGTGCAGTCGAGCGTCTGATTCTTCAACCGAATGTCGACGGACAACACGTTCGGAGTTGGTTGCTTGAGAACGGATATGTTCTCGTCGAAGAAGCGATTGTCGAAGAGAATGATAAGGTATATGAGATTCTCGTCGGCGAAAAAGGGACTGAGACAATTTATTGTGACGATCTCACAGAACGGACTTGGCAACTATTATTCGGTCCATATTTGATTCAGGAACGCCCTGAGGCGTTCAAACTGAAGTGGAGTCGTGAAGCGGATAAACTCGAATATGTACTCGATCAAATGGCAGATGGCATTCAGTCAGAGGCGTTGGTTCAAAAACAAATCGAATTCAAACGGATGCGTGACAAAATGAGAGAGGTGAGTCAGTAATGGCGAACGGCAATCAAGTGATCCAGTTGTTTGAAGAGTTTGCGCCAAAACACTTAGCAGTCGAAGGCGATAAAATCGGCTTGCAAATCGGATCGCTCAATAAAGATGTCAAACGGGTCATGGTGACGCTGGATGTGCTTGAATCGGTCGTGGATGAAGCGATTGAGAAAAAAGTGGATTTGATCATTGCCCATCATCCGCCCATCTTTAGTCCGTTATCTCAAGTCAATGATCGTTCTACGGCAGGGAAAATCACGATGAAATGTATTCAGCATGACATCGCGGTCTACGTGGCACACACGAATTTAGATGTCTGTGTTGGCGGTGTGAACGATTGGATGAGTGAAGCGATCGGGTTGCACGACACAAAAGTACTCGTACCAACGTATGAGGAGCCAGTCTATAAATTAACGGTGTTCGTGCCGGAATCACACGCAGAAGACGTGTCACGTGCATTAGGCAGAGCAGGTGCCGGACATATCGGAGACTATGCGGATTGTCAGTTCCGAGTTTCTGGAAAAGGACAATTCACTCCTCTTGAAGGGACGACACCATTCATTGGTAGAGTTCACGAGACAGAACAAGTCGATGAGGTTCGAATCGAGACGGTCGTCCGCGAAAGCCAGAAGAAGCGAGTCTTGAAAGCGATGAAAGATGCTCATCCGTATGAAGAAGTAGCATACGATTTGATTCGAGATGAGATTGAAGGACACGTATACGGGTTAGGACGCATCGGTAGACTTGAACGTCCTGTAACACTTGAAGCGTTCGCCGACCATGTGAAGACGAGCTTTGGAGTGGAAGGTGTCCGTTTCGTCGGAGACCCGAAACAATCCATTGAGAAAGTGGCTGTACTTGGAGGGGACGGAAACAAATATGTTTCCGCTGCACATTTCAAAGGTGCAGATGCCTATGTAACAGGTGATTTATACTTCCACGTGGCGCATGATGCGATGGCACTCGGACTCGCGGTCGTCGACCCAGGACACCACGTCGAAAGTGTCATGAAGCATGGTGTGGTCGGGATTCTCACTGAGAAGTTTCAGAAAGCAAAAATCGATGTCGAGTTGATGATTTCCGAAGCGAATACAAATCCGTTCCAATTCAGATGACATCAAAAAATCCCCCATTCTCAACCAGAATGGGGGATTCGTTCACTTACGCAATGCCTTTACTTTCGGTAAGATACTGCGAAGTTCGAGATATGGTGTTTTATCATGCGTACTCAAATCTTCTGGATTGTACTGTGACAAGAAATCGATGACCTTTTTCGTAATCGGTGTCGGTGTAGAGGCACCAGACGTCACAGCGACGGTCTCAACGCCCTCGAGCCAGTTCAAATCAAGTTCGCTCAAATCGCCGATGCGATATGCATTTGTGCCGGCAATCTCTTTAGAGACTTGCGCCAAGCGATTCGAGTTATTTGATTTTGGATCGCCGACGACGATTAATAATTCGCAGTCTCCGGCTTGTTCGGCCACGGCTTCTTGACGAACTTGAGTCGCATTACAAATTTCGTTATGCACTTCAACGTGTGGATAACGGGACTGAATCGTCTCAATCAGTGCAGAGACATCCCATTGACTCATCGTCGTCTGGTTCGTCACGAGAATTTTCCGGTCGAATAACCGACTCGGTAACTGATCGATTTCATGTTCATATTGAATCAAATGAACATGGTTCGGTGCGACTCCAATCGCGCCCTCTGGTTCTGGGTGGCCATGTTTCCCGATATAGATGACATCATATCCTTCAGCCGTTTTTTCCCGAATCAAATCGTGTGTGACGAGGACGTCAGGACAAGAGGCATCGACAATCGTCAATCCTTTTTCAATGGCACGTTTCCGAACGAGTGGGGAAATCCCGTGCGCCGTGAAGACGACCGTTCCGCGGTCGATGGTTTCAAGCGCCTGCATCCGGTCCTCACCGTCAACCGTTTTGACACCGAGATCCTCGAACGCCTGTGTGACGTGACGATTATGGACAATCATTCCGAGTATATGAATCGGGCGTGGCAAATCTGGATTTGCAACCGCCTCATTTGCGAGTTTCATGGCATCGACGACACCATAGCAATATCCGCGTGGACTAATTTTTTTAACTTTCATATGAAGACGAAGGCTCCTTTCGAAGTGCTTTCATACGTATTAGTCTAACATTGTTTCGAAAATACGAAAAGATTTGCGTGTATTCATGCTATAATTTTTAGGTTAGAAAGGAGGGACATCGTGAATCGAATGAAACAGTTGCGTGAACTTAAAAAATCATACTTTTTCCAAATTACGTTTATCATCATCATTATTTTAGCACTTGTTATCTCGTCGCTTGCATTCTCTGCTGATCGCGTCACGGTGTCTCGTGCAGAAGAGCTGGCGAAAGAGCAATTTGACTATGCGATTGACGATAGTATTGAAAATGTCGAGTCCCGACTCGGTAAATTGTATGAGGACCTGGTTTATCTTGGAGCTTACGTCGGAAACGAACCATGGATTGAAGAACGTATCCGGACAGGGTATTTAAATCAACGAACGAGTTTTACATCGATTTTCTATTATGATGTCAGCAAGAATTCGTTTAAATGGTATTCTGAGCGTCAAGTTTCCTCTTCTGTGATCAAACGTGACCCTAAGTTCGCAGAAGTATTGACTGCGAGTGGAAAAGAACTATATATGAGTGACCCCATCATGATTAGTGGGGACATGGGAACATTCTTATATGTTCCTGTCATTGAAGACAATCGGCCAATCGGTATTTTTGGGGGAAGCATCAGCGTGCTCAACTCCGATTTGTACCGTCGGTCGCTCGAGTCAGCGAATGATGACATGATTCTTTACCTGTTAGATGAACAAGGAGAAGTGTTGACGACGTCGTTCAACTTGGTCACAGATGCAGAACGTCGCGTATCACGTGAAGTCATTGACGACGTTTTAGGACGGAGTACACGTACGATTTTAAGTACAGAAGAAGACACGATGATGTACGAACCGGATGCACGAGTCAGTGGCTGGAGCATGCTTGCAAAACATCAGAACGACTCTGTATATGAGACGGTCTACGATACACGTTGGCAGTACTTGATGATTGCACTTGTGACGTTTTTCTTGAGCATCCTTGTCGGATTGTTGCTCTCGCGAACGTTGACGAACCCGCTCGTCGAACTTGTCAATCAAATCAAGAAGCAACAGTCACTCGGTGCCATCACGCTTGAGAGGACCGGTTCAAAAGAAGTTGAGACGTTACTGGATACGTATAACGATTACGCCCAGCGGATGGAAACATCAAGGCGTGAACAGTTGAGCCAGCAACAATTGATTTTGCATCAAGAAAAGCTAGCGTCACTTGGACAATTAGCAGCCGGGATTGCCCATGAGATTCGAAACCCGCTCACACCGGTGCATATCACCTTACAGTTGGCACGAGAAGGACAAAGCAATAAAGACATGGTAGACGTCGCCATCAAAGAGTTGGAGCGGGCGAATGATTTAATCTCGACGATGCTGACACTCGCCAAACCTGATCAGGCAGGAAGAGACGAAGAATGGATTGATATGTTAGACTTTGCGAAGCGACTCGAATTCTTGATGGACGCTGAATGTTACAAGCGTCCGACCAAGTGGGAATTACTCGTTCCGAATGACATGCCTCCTTTCTATGCCTCGTTTGATATGCTCGTTCAAATCATCTATAACCTGTTCAAAAACGCGGTCGAGGCTGTCGAGTCGAAAGGCGCAGAGGGAAGTGTTGTCGTGACCGTCCTCTTTACGGAGCAGGAATATCGGTTCTTAATTGAAGATAACGGGATTGGCATGACGGAAGAACAACTCAAGACAGTCGGTTCGGCATTCAACACGACGAAAGACAACGGAAACGGTCTTGGGATTTACATGATTCATGAATACTTGAAGAGTGTGAACGGATCAATGGAGATTGATAGCGTCGTCGACAAAGGAACGGCGATGTTGATCAAAATTCCAAGGAGAGATCCATCATGAAAACCCTCAAACACTATTGGCTTTGGTTACCAATCGTTTGGGCCATGACGATCCTACTGATCACATCGATTCAATTACCGGAGCAAAAAACAGATGAAAGAGAAGTCGGATTCGTGTTCGTCAGCGATAAACATGAGCATGCGAACAAGCTGTTAGACTCATTCGTTCATACGGCCAACCAAAAAGGATTTATCCCGATTCCTACGACGAGTGAAGATTCACGCGTGTTAGAAAAAGAAAAATTGGACTCCTTGATTGACCGGGGTGTCGAGGCCATCTTCTTGACGACGCTCGATGACACGTTCATCCAACCGTCGTTAGAACGTGCAAAACGAGAAAATATTCCGATTATTGCGATTGACCGGATGATTGATCATCCGAGTGTCTTGACATCGGTCGTCTCTGACAATGTCGATATCGGTCGGATGGCAGCGGAACAAATTGCCGCGAAATATAGCGACCTGGATCGACCGATTCGTGTCGTCGAAGTGAGAGGTACGCCGAAGGTACGCTCCACGATGGACCGCAGTCTTGGGATTCGGGAGTATGAAAAAGCGAATGCCGACCAATTCGAGATCATTGCCTCTATCACGGGGAACTATGATACATTCCAAGCAGAGATTGAGATGTCACGTTGGTTAGAAGAAGAAATTCCATTTGATGCTGTCTTTTCGCACAATGACGATAATACGTTCGGTGTCGTCCGAGCTTTAGAAAGTCGTGACTTATCGGACAAGACGATTGTATCGGTAGACGGCATTTCTGATATTTATCCACTCATTCAAAATGGGAAAGTCAATGCGACTGTCGTACAGTCGCCAAACGAGATGATGGAAGTCGGCTTCAAAGCGCTCGAACAACATTTAAATGGAAAGAAAATTGCCAAGCATTATTATTCATCGAGTTATTTATATGAAGGCGTGGCAAAAGATTGATTGACAAATGATTTGATTCCGCTATGCTAGGAAAAGTGGAAAGAAACAGGAGGTGTATCGATTGAACAGCTTCCAACAGTTCAAATTGCTACCGTTTATGATCGATGCGTTAACAGAAAAACGCATCACGAAACCGACCGATATACAAGCACGGATTATTCCGGCTGCACTGAATGGTCGAGATATTATTGGGAAATCACAAACAGGAACGGGGAAAACACTTGCGTTCCTATTACCGATTGTAGAAGCAATCAACCCAGAAGAGGAATCTGTCCAAGCGATCGTTGTCGCACCGACACGTGAACTCGCATGGCAGATTCATGAAGAATTAAAATCAATCCTCATTAAGAATCCGGATTACATCAAATCAAGTTTGATTGTCGGAGGAACAGACCGCGAACGTCAAATCGATAAGATGAAAAATCCACCACAACTCATTATCGGGACACCGGGACGAATCCTTGACTTGATGAAAGCACAAGCATTGTTCCCGCATAAAGTGACGCATTTCGTTGTCGATGAAGCTGACCAAATGCTCGATATGGGATTCTTGCCGGAAGTTGACCGCATCGCGCAATCACTTCCAGAAAAACTTCAAACGATGGTCTTCTCAGCGACAATCCCTGAGAAGCTCGAGCCGTTCTTGAAGAGATACTTGCATGATCCACGTTTCGCTGAAGCGAGCCCTGAACATCGTGTCGCACCAAAAATCAAGCACCATGTCATCCCGGTACGTCACCGTGATCGTAAGGAATTGACTGTCGAAATTGCGAAAGCAATCAATCCGTTCGTCTGTCTCGTATTTACGAATACGAAGCAAGAAGCGGATGAATTAGAGACATCATTCCGTGAAGCGGGATTGAATGTCGGTACGTTACACGGGGACATGCAGGCACGTCGCCGTAAACAAGCCATTAAGGACATTAACGATGCGAAGTATCAGTACGTGATTGCTACAGACTTGGCAGCTCGAGGAATCGACATCTCAGGCGTTTCTCACGTCATCAACCATGGGATTCCGAAAGACCTTGACTTCTATACGCACCGTGTCGGTCGTACAGGTCGTGCGGGCGCTTCTGGTGAGGCGTATACGTTGTATGAAGACCATGAAAATGGACCGATCAACCGACTTGAAGAACGAGGGTTCGAATTCACACACGTGGACTTGCGCAATGGTTCGATTCAGCCAATCAAAACACGTCGTCGTCGCCAAACGGACCGGAAGATGAAAGTTTCGCATACGGCACACAGTCGTATGGCCGGTGAAATCAAGAAGGCGAAGAAGAAAGTCAAACCTGGCTATAAGAAGAAATTTAAGTATAAGTTAAAAGAAACGGCTTCACGCGAACACATGCAACAGCAGCGCTCGGATCGTCGTGCCGCTCGTAAGAAAAACAAGCGTTAATCGTTTGAAGAATCGACTTCTTGGAGTCGGTTCTTCTTTTTGTGTAAACTGAAGATAGAAGCTTATGAAGGGAAGATGATGATGTTAAAAATAGGTTCACACGTTTCGGTATCAGGTAAAAAAATGCTACTTGCAGGTAGTGAAGAGGCTGTTTCATATGGGGCGAACACGATGATGGTGTATACGGGAGCTCCTCAAAATACACGTCGAAAGCCGATTGAGGATTTGAATATCGAGGCTGCACTCACACATATGGCTACTCATGATATCGAAGAGATTGTCGTCCATGCACCTTATATCATTAACCTCGGAAATACGACAAAACCTGAAACGTTCGAATTGGCCGTTTCATTTTTGACACAAGAGTTGAAGCGTGCTGAAGCACTCCAGGTTGCTCGACATGTCGTTCTTCACCCAGGGGCTCATGTTGGTGCTGGAGAAGAAATTGGTCTTGCTCGTATCATTGAAGGACTGAATGAAGTGTTAACTGGCGACGAACAGGTTAAGATTGCGCTTGAGACGATGGCAGGGAAGGGAAGCGAGCTCGGAAAGACGTTCGAAGAATTAGCAAAAATCATAGACGGCGTCACACACAATGACCGTCTCTCTGTCTGTTTTGATACGTGTCACGTACATGATGCAGGATACGACTTGGTCGGTGACCTGGACGGAGTGATTGAAGAATTCAATCGAATCGTCGGACTTGATCGTCTCGGTGTAATTCATGTGAATGATTCAAAAAACGTGCGCGGTGCGAGGAAAGACCGGCACGAAAATATCGGATACGGTGAGATTGGATTCGATACATTAAATCGAATCATTCATCATGAGGCATTTGCACATCTCCCAAAAATTTTAGAGACGCCATACATCCCGGTTAGTGAAAAAACGAAAGTGGCACCATATAAAAAAGAAATCGAGATGTTCCGTGCGAATCAATTTGATCCTGAATGGCGTGAACGCTTCACGCTTTCTCATCAATAAATGATGGCGATCCTTCAGGTCGATCCGAATCGATATGATGTCTGGAACGCATTCCCGACCTATTTTCTTGAACAGAGTCCCGTTTATGTGAAAGGGTCCGTGACGACCCCGACAGCGTTCATCGAAGTGGTGGGACATGGGATTGTGGCAGAGGCAGAGGTATTGTTAGAGGAAATGATTGAGCAACCTGACGATCCATACTGGCTTAGCGCTGAGAAGGAAGAGGTGGCGACATATAGCTTGGTCGATTTAATCCAACTTCATTTCCACCATCCGCTTTTGAAAATAGGGATGTATGAGGCGGATGAACCGTACGAATCTATTCATCAGAAATGGATAGATGGGTACCACGTTCCCTCATCGAAATGGACAAAAGCGAATTACGAAGCGCATCTGTTTCGGGAGAAGCTTGTCGCCCCGTACGCTTCGGTGACAACATGTTCTGTTTGTGAGATCAATCTTTTCGAACGATACGGAAACGATGCATCGAAACTGATGGAATATCATCTGCAAGATGACCACGGAATTTGGGTGTGTCCGACCTGTCATAAAGCGATTCATACGTTAGACTAAAAAAAAACGATGCCTGAGAGGCATCGTTTTTTTTAGAATGGCCAATTTGCCACGACGAATTGATATACTTTCATCCCGAGGAAAACCCCGAAGATTCCGACGACACCTGGTAACACAGGCGGGGCTGGCAATGGCAATTTGAGTGCCGTGAAGATGGCACCACAAATCAAGCCAGCGAGTAATGAAAGTAGAATTTCTTGCATGTATAATTCCTCCGTCTCTTCTGGTGAAAGCGCTTTATAATGACTGAACCGCATTTATTATACAATGACTTTCTCTTTTTGAGAAGTCTAACATCAGTCATCCGTCATTTTCTCATTTTCAGCTCGGAGTCGTAAAACTTCCCGCTCAGCCCAATTTGAAGGCTCTCGTTCAAATACGCTAGGAATGTTGTTCCAACGCCCTCCGGTATATTGATGAATGATAATTTGAGACTGAATCTCTTCTTCATTATTTTCGCGTTTTACATATACATAACGACCATCAGAACGTTGTCTTCTCGCCTTCACGTTATCGACAAGTTGAAGTGCCATCATATCTTTGATGTACGTTTTATGCGATGCATTGAGGATTGGAAAGAGAATCTCGATTCGCTTCTTCATGTTGCGTGTCATCCAGTCTGCGGAAGAACAGTACAAGTCTTCTTTTCCGTTTTGATAGAAATAAAAAATACGTGAGTGCTCGAGATACCGATCAATGATGGAGATGACTCGAATGTTTTCAGAGACGCCTTTGATTCCTGGTCGTAAGCAACAGATTCCTCGAATAATTAAGTCGATTTTTACACCTGCGGACGAAGCATCATACAATTTTGTGATGATGGCCCGATCTGTAATCGAGTTCATCTTCGCAACGATTCTACCGTTCCCGTACTTCTCGTGTAATTTGATTTCATCTTCAATTTTGTTGAGGAAGAAGTCTTTCATATCATCAGGTGACGTCTCGAATTGGTGCCAAGACGGTCGTTCTCCATAACCGGATAGCCAGTTGAAAAAGTTCGTGGCATCCTCGGCAAGCTCTTCGTTTGTCGTCAAGAGTCCGATATCCGTGTACAGTTTTGCCGTGGAGTCGTTATAGTTGCCCGTTCCGAGGTGAATGAACCGTTGCAACACACCACCTTCTAAAATACGTACGACGAGTGTGATTTTTGAATGCGTCTTAAGTTCTTTATAGCCGTAAATGACGTGGGCGCCCGCTTTTTCAAGTTGTTTGGCCCATTGAATATTTTTCTCTTCGTCAAATCGTGCTTTCAATTCGACGAGGACGGTCACTTGTTTACCGCTCTCGGCCGCATCGGTCAAGGCCTTGATGATCGGAGAGTCACCGGAGACCCGATACAGCGTTTGTTTAATCGCCAGTACGTTCGGATCTTTAGCGGCTTGGACGATGAATCGTACGATTGGATCGAACGAGTGGTACGGGTGGTGAAGAAGATAATCTTGTTTGGCGATACTTTGGAATAAATCTTTTCCGGATTCGAGACCTTCCGGGATAAATGGGATCAACGTCTCATTGATCATGTCGTCATATTCTATCCCGATTTGACTATATATACCGAACAGGAAGGTCAAATCAATCGGACCATCCACAATGAAAATATCACGGTCGTGCAAATCAAGCACATCTTGAAGCATGAATAACAGTTCTTTTCGTAATGAGCGTTGCTGCACTTCGAGCCGGATGGCGACCCCATAGCGGCGTTTTTTCAGCTCTTTTTCAATTTGTTTCAACACATCGCGACTCCCTTCCTCATGGAAAGGCATATCCGCGTTACGGGTAATCCGGAACGGCATCGTCGATTCGACGACAAACCCTTTAAATAAGGAATCGATAAATTGAATGATCAAATCTTCGAGCAAAATCAAATCGGTATGTTCCTCGTCGTCCGTAGGCAGTTCAAGATAACGGGGGAGGACGGAAGGTACTTGAACGAGGGCGAGTCGCTTTTTCCCTTCGCCATTCGAAGCGATTTCGACGGCAATATTTAATGATTTTGATAACAACATCGGGAAAGGACGGTAGGCGTCGACGGCAATCGGTGTGAGAACCGGGAAGACGTGTGTACGGAAATACTCTTTCACGAAGTCTTGTTGTGTCTTGTTCAAATGTTTCGTGCGCAAAAAACGCACGTTTTGATTGGATAACTGTTTCGTGATTTTCTTATACGTCGCATATTGTGTCTCGACAAGTTCTTGAGCACGCATCGAGATAGCTTTAATCTGTTGCTTCGGAGTGAGTCCTGTCTTGTCTTCCGGACGATTAAATCCTGCAAGCACCTCATCTTTCAAACCTCCGACACGAACCATGTAAAACTCATCTAAGTTTGAACTGAAGATTGCTAGAAACTTCAGCCGTTCCATGAGCGGATTACGATCGTCCACCGCTTCTTCGAGGACACGTTCGTTGAAGTCGAGCCAGCTAAGTTCCCGATTGTTGAAATGTTCGTACGTATAGTCGGGCATGTTTATTCCTCCTCGTTCAAGACAATCTCAATCGATTGGTCGATTGCGCGTTCTAAGTGTTTTTTGTGTCGAGTGCTTCGTTGTAACTCAAAGCGGGCAGACCCGTTCGTATCTAATGAGAGTGTAAGACCATCTTTTGAGCTAGAGACGTGGATGTCCGTGACGATTTGGCGCTCAGTCAAATCAAGTGCATCGACAAGTTTGACAATTGAACCGAGCAATTCAAGACTCTTCAACAATTTGTGGTCAAACCACTTCGGAAAGGCCTCGATATGTTGTTCTAACACGCGTTTTGATTTAAATGATGTAACAAGCGCGAGTGCGAGCCGGTCTTCATTATTCAACCCTTTGAAATCATTCGTCGTGATCAAATGGAACGTGTGGTCGCTCTTATTGTTATGGTCGATATATTCCCCGACATAAGCGAGACGACAAGCACCCTCGAGTAGACCTGGTTCGAACGGTTTCGGTTTGATGGCCTTCTCTTCAATCAGTCCGGTATACAGCTGACGAGCCAATCGAATCAAGTGTTGGTGGCGGGTCGGGTTCACATCATATTGTTTTTCAAAATGTCGAAAGCTTTCTTCTTTCACATCGGCAAACCGCACTTTATCATGCTCATGTAAATAGTTCTCATAAAACAATCCTTCTCGAAGTCCGTTATTGCTCATCGTGAACTCCGGAACTTTCAAATATTTCGCCAGTTCGCCGATTGCTGTGACAGCCGGGGCGATGATGTCGACACGATCTTTTGACAATCCATCTAATCGTCCGAGTTGCTTACTCGACATGTCGACGAGTTCATCCACGACTTCTTCGAGTTGATCGGATGAAATCGTATATTGATGGATTCCTTCAAGTGGGAAATTCGACATGGTCTGTTCGACGCGAACTAAGTTACGGGCTGTTCCTCCGACGCCGACAAGCGGGACGCCATGAGGTTCTAACCATTCGATTTCTTTAAATGCTTTCTTTAAGTATGAGGTCAACGCTTTGCGTTCGTCTTTGGTCATCGTATCGTCTTTCATGAACTCTTTCGTCAAGGTGACGGCTCCAAATGGGAAGCTATGATAAAAGACAAGCTCACGATTCTGGAAATAGGTGACTTCCATTGATCCCCCGCCGATATCGACAGAGTAACCGTCTTCAACATATGTCGAATTGACAATGGCAGAGTACCCATAGAATGCTTCTTCGTAATCACTTAGTAAGCGAATCGTCATACCGGTGGCGTTTTTCACTTGCTGTAAGATATCATCCGAATTGTTTGCATTTCGGATGGCCGCTGTCGCGACAGGAAGAACATCAGTAACGATATGATAATCGTTCAATTCTTTAAAATGCCGAAGCGTATCGATCAAAGCAGCGATTCCGTCCTCTGTCATTTCATTCGAGTCACTAATATGACTAGATAAACGAGCTACTTCTTTCACGTTTAGGCGCTCGAAATATTGTCCTTCCTCGTTGACTTCAAAGATGACATTCCGAATCGAGTTGGATCCGATATCGATGACTGCAAGTTTCTTTTCCATAAAACCATCCCCTTCATATCTTTAGTGTAATCGACAAGGTTTTGGACGAACATATGATTTACGTGAATTTAAAACATTTTGATTAACGAAAACGGTCTCGCTTGAAGGCGTGCCGGATATTCTGTATAATACAAACGCCTAGAAAGTAGAAATGATTACGATTTATCAAATGAGAGAAGGGATTAGATGACAGCATCCGTCGTCAAATTAAACGATGTGTCTTATTACTATGATGGGACACCGGCCTTACAACAAGTTTCGATTGATATTCGACAAGGGGACTTCGTCGCAATCGTTGGAGAAAACGGTTCTGGGAAGTCGACATTGATTCGAACGATTCTTGGTTTACTACAACCACAACAAGGATCCGTTGAACTGTTCGGAAAGCCAATTTCGCAGTTTAAAGATAAGTCTCGTATCAGTTACGTTTCCCAAAAAGCGGCTTCATTTAACTCGGGATTCCCGGTTACGGTTGAAGAAGTTGTGGCGATGGGGAGATATGGCCGCCTCGGTTTATTCAAGCGTCTAAAAATGGAGGATCAGGCAGCGATTCAAAATGCGCTTGAGACGGTCAACATGTGGCAGTTCCGCCATCGTAAAATTGGGGACTTGTCAGGAGGTCAACAACAACGCGTCTTTATCGCGCGGGCAATGGTCAATCAACCTGATTTATTGATTTTAGATGAGCCTACGGTTGGTGTGGACCAGAAACACTTACAAGACTTTTATGAAGTGTTGCATATGCTCAGGGAACATACGACGTGTACGTTCGTCCTCGTCACCCATGATTTAAACGTCGTGACGGACCTCGTCACGAAAGTCGTTCATCTCGACCGTGGGCGTTTGGCATGTAATTGTGGTCTTCGAGAATATAGCGAGCTCGGTGAACTGGCGTCATCCATTAAACCATATCCTGTGAAAGTGCTTGTCCATGAGGGTACAACATGATTGCAGACCTTTGGACATACAGTTTTTTACGTTATGCGTTCATTGCAGCGCTCGTCATTGGTTTCACAGCACCGCTCATCGGCTCGTTTATCGTCGTTAGACGAATGAGTTTGATTGCCGATGCCCTGTCACATATGACGCTTGCCGGTATTTCATTCAGCTTGTTTCTCGGGCAATACATCGCCTTGTTCGCTGATCTCAATCCTCTCTATATGGGAACGTTGATTTCGGTATTGGCGGCGCTCGGACTCAACTGGTTACGAAGTAAATATGTTCACTTTCAAGAATTATCGATTCCCATCATGATGTCAGCTGGGATGGGACTGAGTGCTATTTTCATCTCGCTCTCAAGAGGATTCTCCGTGGATTTGTCGACGTTATTATTCGGATCAATCTCCGCAGTGAGTCAGTCAGATATCACATTGATTGTCAGTGTGGCGATTTTAACGGTCCTTGTAATCTTTATCTTCTATAAACAGTTATTGTTCTTGTCATTTGATGAAGAACAAGCGAAAGTCTCGGGACTTCCGAGCACATTGCTCCATCTATTGTTCATGTTCATCGTGGCACTTGTCATCGCTGTCAGTATGCGAATCGTCGGTACGCTTCTCGTATCAAGTTTGATTACGCTACCTGTCGCAGCGGCGTTACGTTTCACTTCAAGTTTCAAACAGACAATCCTTTGGTCCATCATCTTTGGTGAAGTTGCGACAATCGGTGGACTTGTCCTTGCTTACGACCTTGATGTCGCACCAGGTGGGGTCATCGTGTTAATCGCGGTCGGTATCTTGGCGGGTGTCATGATTCTTGAGAAAGTGATGAGTTTCAGGAAAAAGGAGGTACAACATGAATGAGACTGAACAATTGAATCGTCTTCGTGCATCTTCTTTAAAAGTTACGCCGAAACGTCTTGAGATGTACGCCTTTCTCTCTGAAGAAGATCGCTACGTCAGTGCTAAAGACGTACTGGAATATATGCGCGATAGGCATCCGACGATGAGTTTTGATACAGTTTATCGAAACCTCAAGTCTTTTGCTGAGGAAGGGCTACTCGAAGCGACAGAGCTTGAAGGCGAAAAGTCGTTTCGCGTCACATGTAGCGCATCACATCATCATCACCATTTGATTTGTCGAAGTTGCGGAAAGACAAAACTACTTGATTTGTGTCCGATGCGTTTTGTAGAAACAGTGGATCCTGAATTTGAAGTGGTCGATCATAAATTTGAGATATATGGGTATTGTAAAGAATGTAAGCAAAAGGGATTGAATTGATTCAATCCCTTTTTTGTATCGAAAGGGGGAAGTCAGATGATTTACACAGCGAAAGAAATCAAACAGATCGATCAAACCGCCAGTCAAAACGGGATGCCTGAGGCAGTATTGATGGAACGAGCGGCTTCGGCAATCGTGCCGAAGATGCAGATAGATTCCTCTTCAACAATTCTAGTGATTTGTGGGAAAGGCAATAACGGCGGAGACGGATGGGTTGTCGCGAGAGAACTTGCGGTGAAAGGTCACAACGTGAGCGTTTGGTCACCACTAGGTGAAAGTAAATCGGAGGCGGCATCGACACACGCGATTTATGCGGCATCATTCGTTCACATCATTGAACAACCGATTGCTACGGACGTCATCATTGATGCGTTGTTCGGTGTCGGACTCTCAGGACCCGTTTCAGGAAAAGCGAGAGACGTCATTGAATGGATCAATGAACAATCGGCAGAGGTGTTGTCGATTGACATTCCTTCCGGTATGCCGAGTGACCACGCTCGTGAGTTTGATGGCCTGGCTGTTCAGGCGACCCATACTTATTCTTTACATGGCTATAAGCGGACAGTTTTTTTAAACCGCACTGCACTTTATTATGGGCAGCTCGAACGAATCGATATCGGGCTCCCGCATACATCGGACTGGAACGTATTGACCGAATCTGATTTTGATCAATCGCTTTTAGAGAGAGACCGATTCAGTCATAAAACGGATTATGGGCACGGCATATTGATTGGAGGGAGTCGTCATCTTCTCGGGGCCCCATTTATGGCTGGCCGCGCAGCACTTCGCTCCGGGATTGGCTTGTTAAACCTCTCGATCCCAAGGGAGGCGAGTCCTCTCATTTCGACGTTACCTGAAGCGATGTACGACCAGCATACGGATCTCTTGGAAAAAACATACGACGCGATTGCAATCGGTCCTGGAATGGTGGAAGGTGAGGGTTTGGACTTGATTTGGCAACAAGTGACTCGGCAGTCGTGTCCCGTCATCGTTGACGCGGGCGCACTATCGACAAAGCGACTTGAAGCACGAGGACCGCTCATCCTCACCCCGCACCCTGGTGAATTTTCTAAATTGACAGGTCGATCAGTTGAAGAAATTGAAAATGACCGTTTCACCATTGCTGCCGAATTTGCAATAGAGCACCGTGTCCATCTGATTTTAAAAGGGACATATACCCTCATCGTGGCACCCGATGGAACTGGCGCGGTCAATACAGTGGAAGCCTCTGCCCTAGCCAAAGGAGGGAGCGGCGACGTGTTGACAGGAATTTTGCTCGCTTTATGGGCGAGAGAAGGTGGGTCATGGTCACCAAATGAACAAGCAGTCCTTTGGCACGCACTCGCAGCTAAATCGATCAGTCAAACGATTCATCCAGCAAGTGTACTGGCAAGCGACGTGATTGAAGAACTTGGTCGTATATAAAAAGAAGACATTCCCGTTAGCTGAACGGGAATGTCTTCTTAGCGTTGGTTAAGAACTATTTGTTTTTCGATATGCGCAATCTGGTGATGCGCTTCACGCCATGTTGAGATACGTGTCACACCTTCAGGTAGCACTTTCCGATTGTAAGGTGCATCGAACAATAGGACGGGGATAGACGTTTCTTCGTGGATCGATACCGCATTCTCATAACGGTCCTCCATGAATAATTCGAGTGACAAGTCTTTGACGACATTGATTTTATCGTGTGATCCGGTCATCACGAGCGAATCGAGTGGAAGTCGGTGACTCGTAATCCATTCTTCTGTGACAGGTCGAACCGCCTCGCTTCTTGCAGTGACGTAGTGAAGGTGATGTTGTTGTTTCAACTTCCATAATACGTCCAATACATCGGAATGGGGAAGGGAACGACGATAGATTGCTTCCTCATGTCCTTCTTCAATCATAAACTTCCAAAACTCATGCTGTTCCATCGTGGTATACGTATGCAGTTCATACTCTGTCGCACGATGATAGTCAATGGAGTAACCAAGTGATTCATTCATATATATAAAGCAACTTCTAGGGTCTGTTACGGTCCCATCTAAATCAATACCGATTCGCATCTCATCACTCCTCCTCACATGCCCTCTATTCTATCAAAAACCCGCACGGTTGCAACCGTGCGGGTAAAGTGATTCATTAATTTGATTGATTAGCAAGCTCTTGTTCTTCACGCTCGCGTTCAGCTATCTTCTCAGCAGCAATCGCATCGATTTCTTTTTTCAATTCCTCAACCATCGTGGCTTCAGGAACTTTACGGATAATCTTACCGTGGCGGAAAAGAAGACCTTCATTGCGGGCACCGGCGATACCGATGTCAGCCTCACGTGCTTCACCAGGACCGTTTACCGCGCAACCGAGAACAGCAACTTTAATGTTGACGTTAATGTTTTGAATATATTCTTCTACTTCTTTCGCGATCGAGATCAAATCGATTTCGATTCGACCACAAGTCGGACAAGAAATCAATGTTGCGGCATTTGCAGCAAGACCAAATGACTTGAGCACTTCTTTCGCAACTTTTACCTCTTCGACTGGGTCATCTGAAAGAGAGACACGAACCGTTGAACCGATTCCGAGTGAGAGGATTGCGCCAAGCCCGGCTGCTGATTTAAGTGAACCAGAGAAAAGTGGACCTGATTCTGTGATTCCGACATGGAGCGGGTAATCAAACGTCTTCGCAGCGAGCGTATACGCTTCAAGTGCCAAGTTTACGTCAGAAGCTTTGAGTGAAATAATTGTGTTATAGAATCCGAGATCTTCGAGAATCTTCACGTGGTGCATCGCACTCTCGACCATTCCTTGTGCAGTCGGATAACCATACTTTTCAAGGAATTGTTTCTCGAGTGACCCGGCATTGACACCGATTCGAATCGGGATTCCTTTTGCCTTCGCGGCGTTTACGACAGCTTCTACTTTTTCGCGGCGACCGATGTTACCTGGGTTGATTCGAATTTTATCGACGCCACTTTCGATAGCTTTTAAAGCAAGCTTGTAGTCGAAGTGAATATCGACAACGAGCGGGATGTTAATACGGCTCTTGATTTCAGCGAGTGCGTCAGCTGCACGTTCGTCTGGACATGCCACGCGAACAACCTGACACCCAGCTTCTTCTAGACGCTTAATCTCGGCGACAGTTGCCTCGACGTCGTGAGTTTTTGTTGTAGTCATAGATTGAATGACGACTTCGTTCGATCCTCCGATAATCAAATTACCGACGCGAATCGGACGAGTTAATGAACGATGCAAAATTTCTGACATATACGTAATCTCCTTCTTTTGGAAAGATTCCAATCGATTTAAGAAAATAAGGTTTCTTCATTATCATAACGAAAAGAATGTGAAAAAGCATCTAGGATGCGTAACGGATGTGTGCTCTTTACAAACTCTAACGTTATCTTAACATCTACTTCATAATTTTCCACCGTCTCAAGACCGATATAAAGGCGAGAATAGAAAAAGAGGTGGCAACATATGAAATGGGGCTTCAAACGGAATCAAATGAAGGAAGCGAGAGAAAACAATCGACCGAATCGACATTATAAAATGGCACACCGCCTCCAATGGACGCTCATGCCGCTTATTTTACTAGTCTTTATCATGACGTTTGGTTGGTTCGCATTAAAGTCTGAACAACTCTTGTCCGCAGAAATCGAGCAACGTCTCGTCCGGGAAGTCACGGTCATGCGAGAAGCGGTAAAGACATCCTACAGTGCATACGTTGCAAACGAGAAGCAACTGAATCGTTCATTAAAATCTACTTATATGCAACAAGCTTCTATTCTATCGGGGGATGAATTCGAAGCCGCACAATTTTTAGTGCGTGGACAGTCTATTGAGCAATTGAGTGGACCAAAAGGGATGGAGAGAACAGAAAGCCTGGAGAAAGTCGCATCGAAGACGAAACCGGAAGTGACAGAAACGGAGCGATACTTAATGGCATCTATCTCCATTCCTGAGTTAAAAGCGGATTATGTTCTCGTCGTAACGAAAGAATCGACACTTGGTCCGATGAATGAGCTACGACGATTGATCATTTATATCTTATTGATTTCGATGATAGGGATGGCAATCCTATTTACACGATTGATTCAGCGCGAAGTCAGACCGTTGAGTATACTTGCCAATTCATTGCGTCATGCCGTAGAATCGCGCCGATTCGATGATGTGTCACTCGGAGCAAAATCAAAGGAGATTCATATTCTCGAAACGGAGTTCAATACGTTCATTCGCTTATGGAATCAATCTATGGAAATGATGGGGAAGACGGCAAATGCGTTCCATCAAAGTCTTCCTGTCTTTAAACGGGAATTGATGAACAGTCATCATCAAGTGGAACAGTTCCAAGAAGTCGCAACCACTGTAGAACATACGAGTGATTCGTATCAGATGGTAACGAGCGACTCTACATCAAAAATGAAGGAAGTGACCGAACAAATCGAAATGCTCGGACGTCAAATGGACAGTGTCGATGAGCGAGGGAATCGCTTGAAGTCCATTTTACATGATGAACTTGAAACGTTTTCTTCTGTCAAAAACGCAAGTGAGTATGTTGAACACCAAGTGGGGAATATTCAGCAAAAATTAATCGAAAGCGAAGCCAACTCGTCAAAAGCGGATGAAGCGCTGAAGAGTATCCTCTCGGTTTCGGCAGCCACAAAAATGTTATCGCTAAACGCATCAATCGAAGCGGCAAGAGCGGGCGAGCATGGGAAAGGATTTGCTGTTGTTGCCAGTGAGGTGGGGAACTTAGCGAAAATGACAAATGAAGCGACACTGCTCGCGGTATATGCAATCGAAGCGCTGAACGAGGAGCGAAAGGATTTGTTAGTGGAAGTCCATGACTTCATCAATCAAGTACATGGATTAAAAGATGCCGTTTCACGAGTAGAGAGTGGAATTGGAACGATCGATCACGAGATCAAAGTTCAGCTAGGCGAGTTTCAATCCATCACGGATCATACCTCACACACAGGTAGACAGCTTTTACAATTAATCGAATCAAATGAGCAACTACGAGAAATCAGTTCGTTACTTGAACAAAAATTGGGAGAGCTGAGCGAGGGAGTCGATCGGTGGTCATACGTTCAATCTGCCTTACGATCTGCGGGCGCAGATTTAGAAGACCAAAGCGAAGCGTTAAATCGAACGCTTGAGGATCTTTCACCAAAATAAAAAACAACGACGAGCGTTCACGAAGACGCTCGTCGTTGTTTTTTTTGAGGTACTTTTGTTAATGGATAGGTGATATATCCAAGTCCAATCACAAAGCCAATCGAAATCAATGAAGAGTTCATGTGATACAAAATCACTAATAAAATTGTTGGTACAAGTGTCATCGACACTGCGTATGGCCAAGCTTGGCGGTAAGCCCACATGTTTTTGGAATAGACTCTTGTAAATAATTGAACATATAAAGCCATGAAAGCGACCCAGATTAAATAGAAAAAGAAGATGGCGAATCCGTGTAAGAAGAGCCACATCGGAATGAAAAAGTCAGGACGAATCACAATAAAGTCCAAGACGGTAATGAGTAACGTCAACACAAAAGTGGCTCCCATATAGGCGTGAAGTGGAGCGAGGCGGAGACGGAGGGCTCGTTTTGACGGCACTACGCTCGTTCGAATAAATGTAAAAATGGTGGACAACATGCTAAAAACTCCAATCTGTTATATTACAACATCCATAAAAACATTAAAATTAGTACAGTGTTTTAATAAAACTTTTACATAAAACGTGTTTACATGAAGATGCCGATGAAGGCATAATGAGTAGGGCATTAAAAACCAAGCAAATCCAACCAATTCTTAATTAAAAGGAGTACAAAAATCGTGGAATACAATTTGCAAGAAATGTTATTCATGTTTTTTGGAGGTCTAGGGATCTTCCTCTTCGGGATCAAATCGATGGGAGACGGACTCCAAAAGTCTGCAGGGAATCGCCTGCGCGACATCCTAGATAAGTATACAACGAATCCATTCCTTGGTGTACTCGCCGGGATTATCGTTACTGTATTGATTCAATCTTCTTCAGGTACAACCGTTATTACGGTCGGACTTGTTAGCGCCGGCTTCATGACACTCCGTCAAGCGATCGGGGTCATCATGGGGGCAAACATCGGTACAACGGTGACGGCATTTATCATCGGATTCGATGTCGGTGAGTATTCACTCCCGATGATTGCAATCGGTGCAGTCTTACTCTTCTTCTTTAAGAAAGAGCGTTACCAACATCTTGGACAAGTCATCTTTGGACTTGGTGCATTGTTCTACGGTCTTGAGTTGATGGGAGACGGCATGCGTCCGCTCCGCTCAAGTGAGTATTTCATCGACTTGACGCAATCAATGAGTGACAATCCGTTCCTCGGTGTCATTGTCGGTACAGTATTTACAGTTATCGTCCAGTCATCTTCTGCAACAATCGGAATTTTGCAAGAGCTCTATGCAGGTGGTTCAATCGACTTGGATGCCGCTCTTCCAGTATTATTTGGTGACAACATTGGTACGACAATCACTGCCATTTTAGCATCAATCGGTGCATCGGTTGCCGCACGTCGCGCAGCTGCAGCACACGTTATCTTTAACTTAATCGGAACGACAATCTTCATGATCTTGTTGATTCCGTTCACAAACTATATTTATTGGATTACAGACTTCTTGGCAATTGAAGACAAGATGCAAATTGCATTCGCTCACGGAACGTTTAACGTCGTCAATACATTCGTCCAATTCTGGTTCATTGGAACGATTGCTTGGATCGTGACGAAATTGGTTCCTGGTGAGGATTCAATCGTCGATACGAAAGCACAGCACTTGGACCCAATCTTCATTCAGCAATCTCCTTCGATTGCAGTGGAACAAGCGAAATACGAAGTCATCCGCATGGGAGATTTCGCAAAACTTGGTCTCGACGAAGCGCGCAACTATTTGACAACAGGAGATAAGAAGCACTCTGAAAAGTCTGCGCATATCGAAGAAGCGTTAAACTCGTTGAATGCGAAAATTACAGATTACCTTGTGAAATTGGCTGCGGTTGATTTGACTGAGCAAGAATCACAAGAGCACAAGACGCTCATGCATGCAATCAACGACATCGAACGTATCGGTGACCACGTTGAAAACATCATTGAGTTGATTGACTATAAGACTGCTACGAAAGTGACACTTTCAGCAGATGCTCAAAAAGAATTGACTGAAATGTATGACCTCACACGCGAAACGTTAGAGAAATCACTTCAGACGTTAGCGAGCGGTGACATGGTTGAAGCACGTAAAGTCATCGAAATGGAAGCGAAACTCGACATGCTCGAGCGTCAATTCCGTAAAAATCACGTTGTTCGTTTGAACACGGGTGCTTGTGATGGACAAGCAGGTATGTTCTTCGTCGACATGCTCTCAAACCTTGAGCGTATCGGTGACCATGCTATGAACATCACGGAAATCACACTCGAAGATGCAAACGAAGTGACGGTATAAAGATGAGGCACTCCAACTACGTGTTGGAGTGCTTTTCTTTTCAATGGAAAGGAATTTCCCTTGACAGTATGGAGCAAATTCAGTATATTATTACTGTATAACAACATGGCGGTGTAGCTCAGCTGGCTAGAGCGTACGGTTCATACCCGTGAGGTCGTGGGTTCGACTCCCTCCGCCGCTACTTATAAGGACCCTTAGCTCAGCTGGTTAGAGCAGACGGCTCATAACCGTCCGGTCGTAGGTTCAAGTCCTACAGGGTCCATTTTAAACAACTTTCATTTTGTGAAAGTTGTTTTTTTGTTTTCAATCTAAAATTCGTGGGTAAATAGTCGTTAGCATTTTGTTTTTTGAAAAATATGAAATGAGGCGGACAAAATGGAACGAAATCACACCATGATGCAGTTTTTTGAATGGCATGTCGAAGCGGATCAAAAACATTGGAAGCGGTTAAAAGAGAGAGCGGAAGATTTAAATAAAGCTGGGATTACGGCGCTTTGGTTACCACCTGTCACAAAAGGGCAAAGCGGCGAAGACACAGGATATGGCATCTATGACTTATATGACTTAGGTGAGTTCGATCAAAAAGGATCGATTGCCACGAAATACGGAACGAAAAAAGAGCTTCTTGAAGCGACAACCTATTGTCAGCAAGAACTCGGGATGCAAATTTATATGGATGTCGTCATGAACCATAAAGCAGGAGCAGACGCGACCGAGAAGTTCGAAGTGCTCGAAGTGGATCAGAATGATCGTACGAAAGTTCTTTCAGAAGAACCTTTTGAAATCGAAGGATGGACTAAGTTTGATTATGAAGCTCGTGATGGGAAGTATTCTACATTTAAATGGGACTTCACACATTTTAACGGTACCGACTATGATGCGGCGACAGATCGTTCTGGTATCTTCTTTATTGTTGGAGAAAACAAAAGATGGAACGACAATGTCGATGACGAATTCGGTGTCTATGACTATTTGATGTTCGCAAACATCGATTATCATCATCCTGAAGTTCGGGAAGAAGTCTTGAACTGGGGTAAATGGTTCATTGAGGAAACGAAATGTGACGGCTTCCGATTGGATGCAATCAAACATATCAACTATGATTTCGTGAAAGAGTTCAGTCAAACGATGCGGGAAGAGAAAGGCGATCAATTCTATTTCGTCGGAGAGTTTTGGAAGTCTGATTTGGAAGCATGCCGTGAATTCCTCGATAACATCGATTACCACGTCGATTTATTCGATGTTCCGCTCCACTATAAATTACATCAGGCGTCAGAAGAAGGGGCCGCATTCGATATGCGTACCATTTTTGATGATACGCTCGTTCAGTCACACCCGCTCCATTCAGTGACGTTTGTAGACAATCACGATTCGCAACCGGAAGAGGCACTCGAGTCGTGGGTAAAAGATTGGTTCAAGCAAATCGCATACGGTCTCGTCTTGCTTCGTAAAGATGGCTATCCATGTGTCTTCTACGGGGATTACTACGGCATCGACGGACCTCACCCGACTGATGGGATGAAGCTCGCCATTGACACGCTTCTTTATGCTCGTCGGGAAAAGGCTTATGGGGAACAGGATGATTACTTTGATGATGCAAACGTTATCGGCTGGGTACGCAAAGGTGTGGAGGAGATCGAGCGTTCAGGATGTGCCGTTCTCATCTCAACTTCAGATGAAGCTGAAAAGAAAATGTTTGTCGGGGAAGAGCGAGCTGGCGAAACATGGGTCGACTTGACGAATACACGTGAAGATAAAATTGAGATTGATGATGAAGGATTTGGGGTATTTAAAGTGGCGGCGGGATCTATTTCAGTCTGGGCGTTACCAGAAGAAGATGTAGAGTGAAGCATTACAATTGAGTCGACCGTCACAAATCTGTTACATTTATAACGAACGTTGTTCAAAACACTTTTAAGGGGGATTTTAGTAATGGCTAAATTTGAATTACCACAACTTGATTACGCATATGATGCACTCGAACCACACATTGACGCACGCACGATGGAAATCCACCACACGAAACACCACAACACATACGTCACAAACGTAAACAATGCACTCGAAGGAAAAGACGTGGAGTACTCTTCACTCGAAGACTTGCTTCAAAAAATCGATTCGCTTCCTGCTGACATTCAAACTGCTGTCCGTAACAATGGTGGCGGCCACTGGAACCACTCGTTCTTCTGGAAACTCTTGAAGAAAAACGAGAACGGGACACCTTCAGGCGATCTCGCTGCTGCAATCGACGAGTCGTTCGGTAGCTTTGATGCATTCAAAGACGAGTTCACAAAAGCTGCAACTACTCGTTTCGGTTCAGGATGGGCATGGCTCGTCGTGAAGAACGGCAAACTCGAAGTGACATCTACACCAAACCAAGATTCACCGATCATGGAAGGCGTTACGCCAATCCTCGGACTTGACGTTTGGGAGCACGCTTACTACTTGAACTACCAAAACCGTCGTCCTGACTACATCAATGCATTCTTCCACGTCATCGACTGGGATTATGTTGCGAAATTGTACGCTGACGCAAAATAAGTCGTTTGTCCCGAGATTCTCCATAGAGTCTCGGGTTTTTTTGTGTCTTTCATTAATTTGTAAACAAATTATGATATAGTGAAAAACGGACAAAATAGTAGATGACCGTGTACGCTATACTATAGAAGGAATCGATTGTGGAAGGAGATAACGGACTTGGCAAAAAATCGTGTGAAAGTGCCGAAGAAACGGCGAAACCACTTACCGTTACGTTTAAATTTGTTATTTTTCATCGTCTTCGTTCTATTTGCGACCTTAATCTTTCGATTAGGCGTCGTTCAAATCGTGAATGGGGAATTGATTGCACGTGAAGTACAAAAAACTGAGTCAAGTAAGATTAAATACGAGGTACCGCGAGGGAAGATTTATGACCGTAACGGTCAAGTGCTCGCGGATACGATTTCAAACTACTCGATCATGTACCGTCGTTCGCAGGTGACGAAAGCGGATGAACGCTTAGATGTCGCCAAAAAGTTGTCAGAAATCGTCGATATTCCGAAAGAAGATCGCAAAATGACGGAACGAGACCGTAAAGATTACTGGATTGCAACAAATCCAGAACTCGCACAAGAACGTACGCAAGCATTGTTGGAGGAGTTACCGGAAGATGAGCGGGCTGCCTTGTCCAACCAAGATGTAGACCGGCTCCTACTCGACTCCATCACAGAAGAAGAGATCACGTTCGATGATGCGACAGAAGAAATCATCGCCATTAAACATAATATGGAGAGCGGCTATGCGCTCGACCCACAAGTCATCAAAATCGGCGCAAGCCCGAAAGAGATGGCAGTCATTGAAGAAAACTTAGAAATGTTGCCAGGTGTGAGCGTTGAGCCATACTATCAACGGGACTATCCGTTCGATGAGACGTTCAAGAGTTTCTTAGGAAGCTATCGTCAAATCCCGGCAGAACAACGAGCTTCTTATCAGGCGAAAGGATATGGACTGAACGACCGTGTCGGGACGTCCTACTTGGAGCAACAATATGAAGACGTCCTTCGCGGAACGCCTGCATACGATGTGTTCACGACGTATAAAGGTGAACCGGTCGGGGAACCGACTCGCGTGAGCGGGAACCCGGGGAAAGATATCGTGTTGTCGACTGATATTGAATTCCAAAAAGAAGTCGACGAGATTTTGAAAAAAGCGATTCGGGCCGGACGTTCTGGAAGCCCTCATTTCGACCGAGCTTTTGCTGTCGTCATGAACCCGCAGACGGGTGAACTCCTCGCTTTGTCAGGTCAGGAGCTTGATCTAGAGACGAACGAGTTCAAAGATGTCTCGACAGGTACCGTGCTCCGTGCCAGCCAAATCGGGTCAACCATCAAAGGGGCGACGGTCGCTTATGGATTTGAAGAAGGCGTCGTCGAGCCGGGAGAATATATTTATGACGCGCCAATTAAAATCGGATCGTCGACCAAAGCCTCTTACCGTAACATGGGGAACATTAACGATTTAGATGCACTCGCGATGTCGTCAAACATTTATATGTTCCAGATTGCCTTGCGTTTGGCTGACTATTATTCGACTGGACAAATTGTCGGGGAAAACGTCACACAGGCGTTTGAAACGATGGAACATTATTATAAACAGTTCGGACTCGGAATCGAGACGGGAATTGATTTACCGTTCGAGTCGACCGGATTCCGTAGCGTGCCCGACCGTGTCACGCTCCTCATGGATATGTCGATTGGACAGTATATCTCGTACACGCCAATCCAGTTGGCACAATACACCTCTGCGTTAGCGAATGGCGGTTATCGCATTCAGCCGCATTTACTGAAGGAAATCATTGAGCCAGGTTCGCTCGATGAAAACAAGAAACAAGTCGTCAGCACGTTCCAACCGAACGCGTTGAATAAAGTCGATATTCAAGACGAGTATATTGAGCGGGTTCGTGAAGGATATCGTCAAGGGGTTGAATCTTCATCTGGTTCATCTCGGATTTTGCAACAGACAGGGATGACTGCGGCCGGTAAGACAGGAACGGCACAGGCAATTGCTGAAGGTGCAGACGGTCAGGCGAAACGTAATGCAAAAGGGGAACCAATAAAGACGCTTAACTCAAACCACGTAGGTTGGGCGCCATTTGATGATCCTGAAATCGCATGGGCGATTATCATGCCTGGACTTGAAGCGGAAGGAATCAATACACGTGTCGCGCACGATATTATGAAAGCTTACTTTAACTTAGAAGATGTGAATGCAATGCTTCAATGAAAGGAGTCACTTCGGTGACTTCTTTTTTTGTCTTTACAATTCTTTTACGTTCCGTTTATTTCTCGTTAATAGAAGTTCATTAGGATATTAATTGTAGGACAGAACAACAGATCCACAACAAAAATCAAAGCAAACTCAAGGAGGACGTCACAAATGTCTTGGATGAAAAAATCAGCTTTACTCGCTTCAATCACTTCGGTCGCACTCGTAGGTGCAGCCTGTGGGAACAATGAAGAAGGTGGCGCTGCTGAAGGCGATGCGCTCTCAGGAAAAGTCGTCATGGACGGATCATCAACTGTATTCCCAATCATGGAAGCAGTCGCAGAAGAATATTCAGCTGAACAACCAGAAGTTGAAGTGACGGTCGGTGTCTCTGGTACGGGTGGTGGCTTCAAACGCTTCGTGACGGGAGAGACAGACTTCTCGAACGCATCACGTGAAATCAAAGAAGAAGAAGCAGCTGAAGCTGAGAAAAATGGTGTGGAATTTACACAACTCTCAGTCGCACTTGATGGTCTTTCACTCGTTGTGAACCCGGCGAACGATTGGGCTCAAGATATCACGATTGAAGAATTGAATAAGATGTGGACAGATACGAGCGTGAAAACGTGGAAAGATGTTCGCTCAGACTGGCCAGATGAGGAAATCTCATTCTTCGCACCAGGTAAAGATTCAGGTACGTACGATTTCTTCGACGAGAAAGTTCTTGATGAGACAGATATTCGTCAAGACGCACAATTGTCTGAAGATGACAACGTACTCGTAACAGGTGTAGCTGGGACAGAAGGTGCAATCGGATTCTTCGGATTTGCTTACTACCTCGAGAACCAAGACACACTTCGTGCCTTGAATGTTGAAGGAGTAGAGCCGACACATGACACAATCAACGATTTGTCTTACCCGCTCTCACGTGAAATTTACACGTATGTTAACAACGCTTCGTTGAAAGACAAAGAGCAAGTAGCTGACTTCGCACGCTTCATGAACGAAAATGCAGCTGACCTTTCTGAAGAGGTTGGTTACGTAAAAATGGAGCAAGCGCGTTACGACGAAAACATGAAGATGATCGATGAGATCGCTGGAGAATAAAATGATACGTGGCAGAAGGTGAGGGTAACTCTCACCTTCTCGCCATGCTTTCTAGTATGAAGAGGTAGGGAGCGATACACGAGATGAATGAACCAAACAAAGAGCTCTCGATTCGAGAGATGATTCAACAAAATAAACAAAAGAAATATAGTACGACGAACGTGTTTGATAAAATCATGCCGTTCTTATTATTCTTGAGCGCATTCGTATCGGTCGTCACCACAATCGGTATTGCGTTCACACTTGGCTTTGAGCTATTTAAGTTCTTTGAACGAGTGCCTGTCGCTGAATTTTTAGGAACGACAGAATGGTACCCGCTTAGTGCAGACCAGCGCTTCGGGGTATGGGCCCTTGTGATGGGAACACTCCAAATTACTGTGATTGCAATGATCGTTGCAGTGCCGCTTGGACTGGCGTCTGCGATTTATTTGAGTGAGTACGCTTCGGAGCGAGCGCGTCGAGTATTAAAGCCGATCTTAGAAGTGTTGGCAGGTGTACCGACCATCGTATTCGGTTTCTTCGCGTTGTCATTCATCACACCGATTTTGCAAGCGTTGATTCCAGGACTTCAAATTTACAATGCGCTTAGTCCTGGTATTGTCGTCGGGATCATGATTATACCGATGATCGCTTCGATTTCTGAAGATGCGATGAGTGCGGTGCCGAAGAAAATTCGAGATGGTGCGCTTGGTCTTGGTGCAACGCGTCTTGAAGTGGCCACGAAGGTCGTTATGCCGGCAGCGACGTCTGGAATCATTGCTTCAATCGTTCTCGGAATGAGCCGTGCGATTGGGGAGACGATGATTGTAACGATTGCGGGTGGGTCGCAACCGAACTTCGAGTTCAATCCGCTCAATGCGATTCAGACGATGACAGCATATATCGTTCAAATCGCAAAAGGTGACGCAGGTTACGGCACAATCGAATATTACAGTATCTATGCGGTCGGTGCGTTATTGTTCGTCTTCACTCTATTGATGAACTTGTTCGCAAACTGGGTGACGCGCCGCTTCAGAGAGGAGTACTAATATGGCTTTACCGAACAGTGAGTTCAAGAATACGAAGAACCTGATGGATCGTGAAACGGTGTCTGAACGAATCAAACGCCGTTTACAACTGAATGAAATTTTCAAATACGTCTTTTTGGCAGGACTCGTCTTTGCATTAGTCGTCTTATCGACTTTGATTTATGACATCGTCTCAAAAGGGGCGGGCTGGGTCGACCTTGATTTCTTACGTAACTTCCCGTCACGTCGCCCTGAAGATGCTGGTCTATATCCTGCATTGATCGGATCATTTTGGTTAATGTTATTGATCGTACCAATGGTGTTCGTCATCGGTGTCGGTGCAGCCATCTACCTAGAAGAGTACGCACCGAAGAATCGAATGACTTCATTTATCGAAGTCAATATTTCGAACTTGGCTGGTGTCCCTTCAATCGTTTTCGGATTGCTCGGTCTGACGATATTCGTCCGAGTCATGGAATTAGGGAACTCGGTTATGGCAGGTGCGTTAACGCTCGGACTCATGAGTTTACCGATTGTCATTGTAGCTTCACAAGAAGCTTTACGGGCAGTCAAAATGGAGTTACGACACGCTTCTTTAGCGCTAGGTGCTTCAAAATGGCAGACGACGTTCAATGTCGTCTTGCCGTCAGCGATTCCTGGGATTATCACAGGAATCATTCTAGCCGTGTCTCGTGCAATTGGTGAAACAGCACCGTTGATCATGGTCGGCGCAGCAACATTTATTTCAACAACACCAAGCAGTATTTTCTCTGACTTTACGGCGCTCCCAATCCAGATTTATAACTGGACGAGTCGACCGCAAGCAGAATTCCAAAACTTGGCTGCGGCAGGAATCATCGTACTCATGACGATGCTCATTGCGATGAACTCTGTAGCGATTTATATCCGAAACAAATATACGAACCGACATTAAGTCGTTTTTGCAGATGAATGAGGAGGAAGCTCGAGATGATGAAACAACAAGAGCTCAATAAAGGAGATCAAAACGTGAACACAACAACGACAGAACCGACAACTACTGAGATGAAAAAAGATAGCGCTTATGTCGTCAATAATTTGAACCTATGGTACGGCGAAGATCAAGCTTTGATTGACGTCAACCTCGATATTAAAAAGAATGAAGTTACGGCCATCATCGGACCATCTGGATGCGGGAAATCAACATTCATTAAAACGTTGAATCGCATGGTAGAACTCGTACCATCTGTTCGGACGAATGGTGAAATCTTGTATCATGGTCGGAACATCTTCGACCGTGGATATAAAGTAGAAGATTTACGTACATCGGTCGGAATGGTATTCCAACAACCAAACCCGTTCCCGAAATCAGTATATGATAACGTAGCGTACGGTCCTCGTACGCATGGCATCAAAAATAAAAAAGTACTCGATGAGATTGTCGAGCGCTCACTTCGTGGCGCTGCCATTTGGGATGAAGTGAAAGATCGTCTGAACGAAAACGCATACGGACTTTCTGGTGGACAGCAGCAACGTCTCTGTATCGCTCGTACGCTAGCAATCGAACCTGACGTCATCTTGATGGATGAACCGACATCTGCCCTTGACCCGATCTCTACATTGAAAGTGGAAGAACTTGTTCAAGAGTTGAAAGAGCAGTACTCAATCATCATCGTCACGCATAACATGCAACAAGCTGCCCGTGTTTCGGATAAAACGGCCTTCTTCTTAAATGGAGAAGTTGTCGAGTTCGATGTAACAGATAAGATTTTCTCGAATCCATCTGACAAACGGACGGAAGACTATATTTCTGGCCGTTTCGGTTAAGGAGGAGACTAGATTGATGGCACAAAATCGCACATTTTTTGATACGAAATTAACTGAATTAGAAGATAAAGTAGTCCGTTTGGCAAACTTGACGATGCGACAAACGGCGACGGCAATCGAAGTGTTAGAAAAACATGATCTTGAGTTGGCGCAAACGGTAATCGACAACGACAATGAACTAGATGATTTAGAATTAACTATCAACGACGAAGCGATTTTATTGATTGCTAAGCAACAGCCTGTTGCGACTGACTTGCGTCGTCTGATTGTAACGATGAAATCGGCGACGGACTTAGAACGCATTGCGGATTACGCGACGAACATCGCCAAAGCTGTGACGCGAATTGAACATGTTCCTTATTTACATGACATTCAACCACTCAAACAGATGGCTGAACAGTTGATTGACATGCTCGAATTGGCGACGCGTGCGTATCGTAAAGGAGAAGTGAGTCGTGTCCGTGAACTCAATGAAATGGACCGTGTGATTGACGAAATCAATCTAACGGTGATTAAACAATACATCGGTTCCCTTCCGGCAATGACGGTCGGAACGAACGATGTATACGAGTTCTCAAACATCGCTAGATATCTCGAACGGATGGGCGATCACGTGACAAACTTCGGAGAACATTTAATTTTTCTTGAAAAAGGGAAACATTATGATTTGAATCAATAAGATTAGTGGTAAAGAACAACAGTGCTGTTGTTCTTTATTTTTTTTTTGGAGGAATTCATAAAGAATGAGCGAATAATAGTCTACATGGATTTTTACATGAAGGGAGCCATACAGAGATGGAAGAGAAAATCGTATCCTTGAAGCAACAAGGACTTACGTTGAAACAGATTGCGGCAGAACTAGACGTCCCGATTGGCAAAGTCCAATACGCATGGCGAAAATGGAGAAATCAGCAACAAGAGTCGGAGGAAGTTGTCCCTGTGAAACAAAAGAGTAATAAAAAAACAAAGGCTAAAGCGCAAGGAGCAACTTCGCGTAAACAAGTCGCCACAGCGAAAGAAACGAGTGATGTGAACGTTTCGCCACTTCTTGCGAAAGGGCCAGAAGGATACTGGCAGTTGCCAGACCGATACAATGTAGACTTTTTACATGCAGTCGTACAATCACCGAACTCGGTTTATGTGTGCTGGGAAGTGTCTGATTTGGTCAAAGAGACGTTAGAGCTTCAGTTTATGAGACGATGGGAAGAGCTACCGAAAGCATTCCGTATTTTAGACGTGACGTTGCTTGATTATGCAAGTGGTCATGCAAATCGTTCATATACGTTCGACCTACCTGAAATGACGAATAGTTGGTTCGTTCGTCCTCTCGATCCGAATACGACATATGTGTTCGAATTCGGGATTCGTACGATGGAGGGAGAATTTTTACCAATCGTGGTATCGGCACCGCTTGATACACCGCGTGCAGAACCAGCTGGCATCGGACGTTTCGCGGAACCGGTGAGACGTTGGCAGTACGGAGAAGTGGATTCTCCTGAGTTATTAGATACATTACCAAAATATGCGGCATACCGTCACGTACGTTAAGGAGGATATTTTTACATGAAACCAGGATACTTTTCACTCGTCCTTCATGCTCATTTACCGTACGTTAGGCATGAAGAGAAGCACCGATTAGAAGAAAGATGGGTATATGAAGCCATCTCAGAAACATATATTCCAATCCTTTGGCAAGTTGACCGCTTGAAGCGGCAATTGCATTGGACAGTCAGTATTTCGCCACCAGTTGTGGAAATGCTCGCAGACCCGCTCATCCAAGACCGCTACGTTGAGCATATCGATGAGATGCTTGAATTGATTGCGTTAGAACTCTCAGAGGGAAGAACGGATGAGGAGACGTCGACGCTACATTTCTATGAACAGCGTTATCACGACTTAAAAAATACGTTCCTTCATTGGAATAAAAACTTGAATGAAGCGTTCCGTACATATCGTGAAGCGGGATATATCGACATGGTGACATGTACGGCGACCCACGGCTTCAACCCACATCTCTTCACGGAGCAGGCGGCACGGGCTGAAATTCGGACAGGTCTCAACTGTTTCGAACGTCACTACGGGTTCCGTCCGACAGGGATTTGGTTGCCAGAGTGTGCGTATACACCAGGCGTGGACCGAATTCTTTACGAAGAAGGGATTCGATACACGTTTGTCGATGAACATGCATTGCTCGATGCGGACCCGACTCCTGAAAAAGGCATTGGTGCTCCGGTCTATTCTCCACACGGTGTCGCATTGTTCCCACGAGACCAAATCATCTCGGGTAAAATCTGGAGTTCGATGATTGGATATCCAGGTCACCCTGACTATCGAGAGTTTTATCGAGATTTGGCCTACGACCGAGATTGGGACTATATTCAATCGTTCATGCATCCGGAAGGCATTCGATTCGACACAGGATTAAAAATGCACCGCATCACAGGTGACACCGATCAAAAAGACTTTTATGTACGTGAGTGGGCTGAACATCAAATCGAGAACCATGCGACAGACTTCGCTCAAACGTTAGAAGGGCACCTGGAGGCACATGGCGGACAAACGTTCCCGCCGTTCTTGGTCACAGCACCGTTCGATGCGGAATTGTTTGGCCACTGGTGGTTTGAAGGTCCTGAATTTCTTGGGAAAGTCGCAGAGCGACTCGAAGAATTTGGAATCGAAACAATCACGCCAGCAATCTTTCTTGAGCGTCACTTCAAAGATTTACAAACCGTCCATGTTTCCATGAACACATGGGGACGAAAAGGCTACGGTGAAGTTTGGATCAATGAACGAAATGAATGGATGCTCCGTCACCTGCACATGATGGAGATGCAACTCGTCAAAGACGTAGCAGATTATCGTGATCGATCGGATTTGACGAATCGTGCGTTAAAGCAATTGATTCGCCATTATGTGTTGGCTGTATCGAGTGACTGGGCGTTTATCTTAGATGGGCAAACGACAGCACAGTATGCGGCTGAACGCTTCAGGGAGCATACACGTCTCTTCGCAGAACTTGAAACGGCGCTTTATCAAGGCACTGTCTCGAACAAGTTGCTCGATGATCATTATGCGGCGTATCCATTCCTTCAAGACGAAGATCTTGATGTCGATTCATTCCTCTCCCCACACGACTATTACGTGACGACTGAACGAGATGCAGAAGAGTCGGCAATTCTTATGCTGACACCCGAATATCACGGTCATATCGTCGGTGGACTTGGTCATCGTGTCGTCGAGGAAGTGGAGGCGAGAGCAAATGAGGGAGAAACCGTCTATGTGCTGACGCCGTATCACGATGAGTTACCGGAATACGAACGACACGGAAACGTTCATGTGTATCGAGTTCGTCCGACTAGTCCATTTTTAGAGCACGTCATGAATCAGGTTGCCACGCAAAATATTGCGTATGTTAAACTCGTTCATGAACTGTCGAAACGGGTATCAATCAAAGTGATTCATCACTTTGATTGGATGACGATTCCAGCTGCAAGAGAACTTGCGCAATCACTTGCGCTTCCGTTATACTCAACTATGTTGTCCTTTGAAGCGACACGGAACCCGCACGGGCACGGTGGTTTGTTCGATGCGATCCATCGTATTGAAAACAGTGTGTTCTCGTCAGCGGAGTACGTTTATGTCGGCGAAGAGCTCTCGATGAACGACCTGAAACAATGGTATAAAGTAAGCGAGAATGTCAACACATGCCTACCTCTTGAATCTTCTCCTTACGGACAGGAATCAATGAAAAAGAACGTGAAATAACCTTGCTTTTTCATAAGAAACTTGGTAGGATAATTGAGTATGCTTAGACTGTAAAGCAAAAGCACTTGATACAACATCATTAAGATGGGAGTGAAAGAAATGCGCGTTAAAATTACATTAGCTTGCACAGAAACAGGCGATCGCACGTACATCACGAAGAAAAACAAACGTAACAACCCAGAGCGCCTTGAGTTGCGCAAATACAACCCACGTCTCCGTCGTCACACGCTTTACCGCGAAGTGAAGTAATGAGGGACCGGCCGTCACATATGTGGCGGCTTTTTTTGTAAGGAGGAATGCGTTGTGGAAGACAAAGCAGCGTTAAGACGAACGGTCCATCAGTATATTAAACAAATGAATAATCGCCAACAAGTTGACCGAGTCATCCATCAGAAGTTGTTTGCAACAGAGATATGGAAAGAAAGCCAGACGATTGCCGTGACATCGTCACTTCCGCTTGAAATCAATACATCGCCAATCATTCATGAAGCATTTGAAGCAGGAAAAACGGTGTGCGTCCCGAAAGTAACGGAGCAGGGGTTAACGTTTCATATTATTCATTCGGTAGATGACCTTGAGACGGGCGTCATGAATATTTTGGAGCCGACGACCCCGCCAACAACGAAAACCATCGACCTCTGTCTTGTGCCGGGAAGGGTATTTGACCGTTCAGGATATCGAATCGGTTGGGGTGGAGGATACTATGACCGATTTTTACGTACATATGAAGGGGAGACGGTTTCATTAGCGTACTCCGTTCAATTGGTCGATCAAGTGCCGACTGAACCACATGATCTACCTGTTCAGTGGATTGTGACAGAAAAGGAGATGATTCAATGTTCGCCATATTTATTGTAACTTGTATCGTCGCCTTTCTCGGGTATCGGTTGCACTCCTTGACGATCTCGGGAGCCGTCTTGACAGTGGTGACGGGGGTATTGATCGGGTTATCGTTTGGTTGGTTCGGCCTCTATTTACTGGGTGTATTCTTCTCGACGTCTTCTCTTGCATCGAAATATCGATCTCGTGATAAACAAAATGTAGATGACATAGTCGAAAAAACGGGAGCGCGCGACGCCATTCAAGTGTTAGCAAACGGTGGGGTAGGGATTCTTTGTGCCCTCGGTTACTTACTGACAGATGATCCCGTTTATCTTTATATGTACATCGTGTCTATTGCGGCAGCGACGAGTGACACGTGGGGATCTGAATTCGGTGTCCTCGCAAAACGTAAACCGCGTTTCATGTTCACGTTTAGAGAAGTTGAGCCGGGAACGAGCGGTGCTGTCTCAACGTTTGGAACGATCATGTCGATTGTAGGGGCATTCGTGATCGTCTGTTCTTCTCTCCTGTTTGTCGAATTGAACATGGCATTACTAGTGGCGCTTTGGGGAATCGGACTGAGTGGGAGCGTCATCGACACATTGCTTGGGGCGACGGTACAACGGAAGTTTCGCTGTACGGTTTGTGGAAAGCTGACGGAAAAGAAAGTTCATCATCAAGTTCCTACAACATATGTGTCAGGGTGGCGTGTGCTAGGGAATGATGCAGTCAATTTTTTATCCGTTCTTGGAGCGGCGTCTATTTGTTTTTTTGTGTTCGGATAAGGGTAGTACAGAAAATGAAGATGTTTCAATTGAATGTGAAAGTTGTCACAATATCGCCAAAGTGAAAACGGTTTCCACTGTAGTTAAGGTTTGTGAATGATGTTACAATCTTGTTGTAACAGAGATAACAAAAACATGAAACAGATTGATCGAAGGGTGGAGAATCAATATGGAAACATTAAATCATGCTAAAGTAACGCGCGTCGCACTTGTAGGGGCAGGGGCAGTTGGAGCGAGCTTTGCGTACCAGTTAACGACAGCAAGCCTTTGTGAAGAACTCGTCATCATCGACATCAACAAGGCAAAAGCAGAAGGGGAAGCGATGGACTTGAACCACGGCGTCTCGTTCGCGTCTTCACCGATGCGTGTATGGGCAGGGGATTACGCAGATTGTGGTGTAGCAGACATCGTCGTCATTACCGCAGGTGCACCGCAACGTCCAGGGGAGACTCGTCTTGACCTTGTCGAAAAAAATGCGAAGATCATGAAGTCGATGATTTCAGATATTATGGATTCTGGTTTTGATGGCATTATCATTATCGCCTCAAACCCTGTCGACATTATGACGCATTTGGCATGGAAGTATTCAGGACTCCCTAAACATCGCGTCTTCGGCTCAGGTACTGTACTCGACACGTCGCGTTTACGTTACATGCTTGGCGACTATTTTAATGTCGACCCACGTAACTGTCATGCTTACATTATGGGTGAGCACGGTGACACCGAGTTTGCTGCTTGGAGTAATGCTCGTATCTATGGAAAGTCTGTTGAGCAGTTGCTTGAAGAGCATGATGAATATAACTGGCAAGACCTTGAAGACATATATGTGAACGTACGTGATGCGGCATATCACATCATCGAACGTAAAGGTGCGACATACTATGCCATTGGACTCGGATTACTCCGTTTGGTCAAAGCGGTCCTTCGTAATGAGAACACGTTGCTGACAGTCGGTGCTCATCTTGATGGGGAATACGATTTACACGATATTCATATCGGGGTACCGGCGATCATCAACCGTCAGGGCGTGCGTGAGGTCGTTGAGATTGAGTTGTCAGAAGAAGAACATCAAAAAATGCAACATTCTGCGAACGTCCTTATGAAAACGATGGAACCTGTCTTGTAATTGCGATATATGAGTGCCCGTAGCCGTAAAGGTTGCGGGTTTTTTGTACGTTTGAGGCAAACCTCGACTTTGTAGTGAGGTACAACGTGATTTACAATAGAATGAGAGAGGAGGGATTTTGTTGGCGACTTGCTTCTGGGAAGACATTTATCAAGCGGTCGAGAACGGTGGACGAATCGAAGGGATATTAGAACCGTCCCGTGCAGTCATCTTGTTTGATACAAAAGCAGGTGATCGCTATGACTTATACGTTCAAACTGAAAAAGCATGGGCGAATCATCTCGGTACTGACATTAACGCAATCTTAAGCGCCTTTCGTCTGTCTCGTATTGGACGAAAACGTTTGACGATTCACATATATGGTGACCGTCTCGTTGATGAAGAGCGGGTCGACTCCATGACGTTCCCGATTCCAGCGAGAGTGACATTATCTCGCTCGATTTGTACACCTACGATGGAGGAAGATCGCTTTCGAATGCTCGCGGTCGCGATGGATCGAAAGAAGAAAGCGGAATTAAAAAAGCGATTCTCCTTCGGCAAACCGCAAGTAGTATACGGCTTGATGTTCATCACGTTTTTAGTCATGTGGCTAGCTGAGTCAGTCGGTTCGACATTCGATCCGAATACGTTGATCGCATTCGGTGCGAAAGTGAACCCGCTCATCGAAGAAGGAGAGTGGTGGCGGCTGATTACGCCAATGTTTCTGCATATCGGATGGTTCCATTTTGCCATCAATATGTTTGCGCTCTGGTCACTTGGTCCGCTCGTTGAACGAATGTACGGCTCTCTCCGCTTTCTCATCATCTACGTGGTCGGTGGGATTTTAGCGACGACAGCATCGTACGCGTTCAGTGAATCCGTTTCAGCGGGGGCATCAGGAGCCTTATTTGGTCTGGTCGGTGCCTTACTCTATTTTGGACTGCGGGATCGTTCGCTCTTTATGAAGACACTCGGACCTCCGCTCTTTATTATGTTAGGATTAAATGTAGGACTCGCGTTCGTATTGGGTGCGAACTTGGATCATTTTGCACACGCGGGTGGTTTACTAGGTGGATTCGTCGTCTCTGGTGTCGTCGGATTGCCTGATGAGGAAAATCGAACACAACGCATCTTATTTTCTGTGCTCACGGCCACGTTATTTGGTCTACTGTACGGGTATGGATCTTGGTAAGGGGAGAATATGATGATAGAAACACTGAAAACATTAGTTGAAATCCCGAGTCCGTCTGGTATGACGGAGGAGGCGATCGGATTTGCAGAAAATAAACTCCAAACACTCGGTGTCAAGACGTCTCGTTTACATAAAGGAGCGTTGATCGCGACGTTCCCAGGACGTTCGGACGAGGCGCGTCTTTTGACGGCGCACGTCGATACCCTTGGGGCGATGGTCAAGGACATCTTGCCGAGCGGACGCTTACGACTCACGCAAGTGGGTGGATACGCTTGGACGGCGATCGAAGGAGAAAACTGTCTCATTCATCGCGAGGAGGGGGAGGCGATCGAAGGAACCATCCTCATCCATCAGTCGAGCGTTCATGTGTATAAAGACACGAACTCTGCAGAACGATCTGCTTCAAACATTGAAGTTCGATTGGATGAGAAAGTCCATTCTCGTGAAGATGTGACGGCACTTGGAATTGAAATCGGTGACTTTGTGTCATTTGATCCACGATTCAAGGTGACGTCTTCCGGATACGTGAAATCTCGTCATTTGGACGATAAGGCGTCTGTGGCCATTTTATTAGACTTAGCTAAAGATTTGGTTAGCTACGAGTTGCCACATACGGTTCACTTCTTAATCTCGAATTATGAAGAAGTCGGATTCGGGGGAAATGCCGGCATTCCTGAAAATGTTGTGGAATACATTGCTGTCGATATGGGGGCGCTCGGAGATGGCCAACATTCAGATGAATATACGGTTTCGATTTGTGCCAAAGATTCGTCTGGACCATATGATATTAGCTTGCGCCGTAAGTTTACTTCATTATGTAAAGCACATGACATCGCTTATAAAGTGGATATCTACCCTTATTATGGCTCGGATGCGTCGGCTGCGATCCGTGCAGGCTACGATGTGAAGCATGCCTTGATCGGTCCTGGAATTGAGTCAAGTCATAGTTATGAACGGACACATGTGACGTCTATGGAAGCGACAAGAGAATTGTTAAATCGTTATGTCTTGTCAACGATGGAGGAAGAAGCATGAAAAACTTTTATGATGTCCAACAGTTTTTAAAGTCGTTCGGGACCATTATTTACATCGGGGAGCGGGATGCTGAAATCTCACTGATGATGATGGAACTCGACGAGTTGTATGAAGGGGGCATCATCGAGCAGCGTGTATACGATACGGCGAAAATCATTTTGACCCACGAATTGAAAAATTCAACAGATTGACAGAAATCCCCTTAGTGCAAAGGGTTGCACTAAGGGGATAATAGTGTACACTATTGAATGAAAGCGATTTAGTTGAGATGAGGAGTGAACGGTATGAAATGGTTATTAGGGATCGACATCGGTGGTACAACGGTGAAGATGGCTGTTTTAGACATGAATGGCATCATTTCTGATAAGTGGGAAGTTAAAACGGATATTCGAGAAAACGGTGTACATATACCAAAAGACATCGCAGCCTCATTTGAAACGTATTTAGAGACGTCAGGCAAGAAGAAAGAAGACTTCGCAGGTGCAGGTATCGGAGCCCCTGGATTCATCAATTTCTCTGAAGGTGTTGTCGAGTATTCACCGAACATCGGATGGAAAGACTTCGCTCTGGTGAGTGAGTTCGAAAAAGCGGTCGGACTCCCCGCTGTCCTCGAAAACGATGCGAATGCCGCTGCCCTCGGTGAGATGTGGAAAGGTGCAGGTGAAGGTGCATCAGAATTACTTGCCATCACGCTCGGTACAGGCGTCGGTGGTGGCGTCATCACGAACGGAAACATCGTTCATGGTACGGCTGGTATGGCAGGAGAAATCGGTCATATCACCGTCGAACGAGATGAGGCGAAAGCTGTAAAATGTGGCTGTGGCCGATTAGGGTGTATCGAAACGATTGCCTCTGCGACAGGTATTTCACGTTTAGCGTTGCAAAAACGAAAAAATCAAGATACTTCGTTGAACGAATTGAAAGAAATGACGGCACGTGACGTATTCGAAGCCTATAAAGCTGGGGACACAATCGCGACAGAAGTGGTCAATGAGATGACGGAATATCTCGGATTGACGATCTCGAATATCGCCAACACACTCAACCCGAAAATGATTGTCATCGGTGGCGGTGTCTCAAAAGCAGGTTCAGCATTGCTTGAACCGCTCGATACTCAGTTCAAGCGTTTCGCACTCGAACGTGTCTATGAGTCAACGACGTTTAAAATCGCTGAACTTGAGAATGATGCCGGAGTCATTGGTTGTGGCTGGTTAGCACGTAAACACTTCCTTCCGACACGCGTATAAAACTGACACGTCTGCACATCGCAGGCGTGTTTTCTTGTGGGAAAGGGTATGGGATATTGTAAAATTTGTAACGTCACAGTTGATTTTTTATTAAAAAAGGGGTAAGATTTGGACTTGATACTGGACGTGTACTATTCAAATCGAATTGTACAATGTATGAACAAATATAAAAATAAATGGCTATAAAAACATGCCGAAAACTGAAAAGAGGAGGAGACCGTCAGATGAATTCATCTCAACGCTTCTCGAAGCTATCGACGAGACTGAACGATACGGTCCGCGCTTCGTTTCAAGAATATCGTCTATTTTGGATATTTACGTTATTGCTTTGGACGAAGACGTATATCGTCTATCAATTTTTCTTCAACATTCCGATTGAAAACACCGCACAAGCTTTTATCTTACTGATCAGCCCGATCAGTTCGACATTATTCTTGTTTGCCTTCCATTTCTTCTTTAAAGGAAACAAACAAAAATGGGTGCTCTACACGCTTTACGCGCTCGCATCCTTCATCTTGTTTGCGGATGCCGTATATTATCGTGAATTTACGGACTATTTAACGATGCCGGTCATTATGCAACCATCGAACATGGAGACGCTGTCGACATCGTTCACATCACTACTTGAATGGAAGGACTTGATCATTCTTGGTGACGTATTTGTCTTACCGTTTATCTTATGGCGGATGAATATGAAAGAGAATGCCGCTTCACATCGTCGCGCGCTCGTGACATTCGTTGCAGCTGTATCGGTATTCTTGTTCAACCTTTCGTTGGCGGAGACAGAACGTCCTGAATTGTTGACTCGTTCATTCGACCGTGAGCTATTAGTGAAAAACATCGGAACGTTTAACTTCCACGTGTATGATGCAATGCTTCAAACGAAAACATCTGCTCAAAAAGCGATGGCTGACGAATCTGAGCTTGCAACGATTGAACAATTCACTCGTCAAAACTATGCTGCACCGAACCCTGATTTGTTCGGTAAGTATAAAGGGAAAAACGTGATTGTTGTGTCGTTCGAATCTGCACAAAACTTCACGCATAACATGAAAGCGCCGAACGGTGAATATATCACACCAAACTTGAACAAGCTGATTGAAGAGTCTCATTATTGGCCAAACTACTACCATACAGTAGGTCAAGGGAAGACATCGGATGCGGAGTTTGCGCTCGATAACTCGCTATATGGCTTACCGCGTGGTGCCGTGTACTTTACGAACGCGGACAACGAATATCAAGCACTTCCAGAATTGATTAAAGAAGATAACTATTATTCAGCCGTCTTCCATGCGAATAATAAATCGTTCTGGAACCGCGACCAAATGTATAAAAATATCGGTGTCGATCAATTCTTCGATGAGAAGAGCTACGATCTCGGAAACCCAGAAGACATGACAGAATGGGGTCTCTTAGATGATAGTTTCTTCGAACAATCGATCCCGATGCTTCAAGAGTTGCCTGAGCCGTACTATGCGAAGTTCATCACATTGACGAACCACTTCCCATATACGATGCCAAGTGAAGACTATGAGCTCGTACCGAAGTTCGAGACAAGTTCAACGACGTTAAACAACTTCCCGCAGGCGCTTGCATATCAAGACTATGCACTCGGTCTCTTTATCGATCAATTGAAAGAGAACGGAATGTGGGAGGATACGATTTTCGTTGTTTATGGTGACCACTACGGTATCTCGACGAACCACAACAATGCGATGGCAGAGTTGCTCGGTAAAGAAGAGTTGACACCATATGATGTGGCGAAATTACAACAGGTTCCGTTTGCGATTCACTTGCCGGATCAAGAAAAAGGTGAAGTGCATGAAACAATCGGAAGTCACGTCGACATGAAACCGACAATCTTGCACTTACTTGGAATTGATACATCGGACACAATCGGATTCGGGAATGACTTGTTCTCTGAAAACCGAAATAGTCGTGCAATCTTCCGAGATGGTACGGTTGTGACGGATGAATATGTATGGACACAATCAACTTGTTACAATGCTACTTCTGGAGAAGTGGTTGAGGACACAACGCTTTGTGGTCCAATGACGGAAGAAGCAGAAAAGATCTTACAAATGAACGATGATTTGATCTATTCCGACCTTCTCCGCTTTAAAGAACAAACGAATGAATAACCTAAAAGCGAACCAAACCACTATGTGATTTGGTTCGTTTTTTATATCGAGGAATTATAGGCACAAAAAAAGCGACCGAAGTCGCTTGATGATTGCTTGATACAAATCCATTAACCTGGAATACCGCCGTAGATCAACGTGGCAACACCAAAGAATCCGAATACGAGTACAGTTAAGCCTGCAACTGCGAGTGGAAAGAATTGGCGTTTTTTGAATGAACGAATCATTCCCCATACAGCCACAATCGCGACGATGACAGAAATCCATCCGAACGGTTCATACAAATGCATGACGAGTTCCCCCTTTAATTATACGTCATGAAATTCATAAAAATTTCACTGAAATATCATTATTATTTTATCCGATTATTGAGGCGCTGTCGAGTAAAGGTTGACATCGATACAATTTTGCCACAATATTGTTTTGAATGAGAGGGGGATCAATCATATGCAAGTGAAGAAGATTACGTCAGGCTTAGCGCAGGAGAATGGATACGTCCTTGAAAAAGAAGGTAGTGTCGTCATCATCGACCCAGGAACGGATGACCCAAGATTTTTCGAGGTGATTGATCGTCTTGGTACACCCGCTGCGATTTTGTTGACTCACGCCCATTTTGATCACATTGGAGGAGTGGATGCACTCCGTGAACGCTATAAAGTTCCAGTATATGTCCATCGTCTCGAAAGTGATTGGTTGACGAATGGAGAAAAGAACGGGGCGGCTGCTTTCAATCTTCCTGTACCGGCGATGAAGCCGGCTGAAAAGGTATATGAAGGCGATACGTTGACTGTCGGCAATTTTACATTCGATCTTTATCACACCCCTGGTCATTCACCAGGTAGCGTCGTGTTATACATGGCGGATGAAAAGATTGCGTTTTGCGGTGACTTGATTTTTAAACAATCAGTCGGTCGTACCGATTTATTTGGAGGCGATCAGGCAACGTTGATGGGATCCATTGAACGCATAAAGCACTTGATTCCGGGTGCGACGGTTCTTTATCCGGGTCACGGACCAAAAACAACGCTTGAAGAAGAAAAGCAAACGAATCCATTTTTCAAGCAATAAAAAAGATTGTCTCCGACGAGACAATCTTTTTTACATTTGGAAGTTGCTCCAATACGTAAAGACAACGAAGAAAATTGTCAAATACGCGCCGAAGACGTATACATATGTTTTTTCAGTAAGCTTTAAGTAGCCAAGTGCGACGAAGAAAATCGTTTGTGCTAAGAAGACAAGTCCCATAACGATAAAGTCACCAGTATGTTCACTACTACTTTGGTCGCCGCCTAGTGCGCCTACGAAAGCAAGTGCCGCCACTAGCCCAGTCCAGAAGCCTAGGACACGAAACATTCTTGCCATGTTAATCCCCCCATACGTGCATTATTCCATTCTCATTCACTATTTTACCAACACATTCGAAAAAATGCTATGGAAACGTGAGAATTGAGCAAAATAATCGTGAAAAATATGTGAAATCAATACGGAAAATAAAGTTGTACAAAATTTATAAAAAAGTTGTACAAAATATGTACAAACGGGGTATAAGAGATGTATAATCAACTTATACAAAATGAGCGAAATAAAAAGTTGAAATGAGGAGGAACATAAAATGGCATCAGAATTAATGTTTTACACGTACCCGAGCTGTACTTCTTGCCGGAAGACGAAAGCGTTTTTACATGAACAAGAACTTCAAGTGAGTGAACGTCACATTTTCAGAGATGCACCAACTGTCGACGAATTACTACAACTCCTTGCGATTAGTGAAGAAGGTGTAGATTCTCTTCTTGCTACTAGAAGCCAAGCCTTCAAGCAACTCGACGTTGATGTTGAGGATTTGAAGCTGAGCGAACTACTCAAGCTGATGAGTGAAAATCCGAAATTGTTAAAACGTCCGATTTTAACAGATGGAAAAGAAGTCATTGTCGGTTATGACAAGGTTTCAATCGAAACATATGCACGCCGTCATCATGTCGTTTCGACACAAGTTTCATAAGACAAGTCCACTTTCAACAGAGTGGGCTTTTTTTTATGCTGTTCTCGAGGTGAATGAAATGAAGGAGCTTATTGAACAACTGATGATTATGGCGAGAGAGGCGGGGGCAAGCGATCTTCATTTTATACCGAGTACACATGAAGTGAAGATTCAAATCCGATCAGATATGAAACTGCTTGATCTTCAGTCGATGGATATCGATCAATATGACCGTCTCACACTTCATATGCGATATTGGTGTTCGTTATCGGACACGAATCAACGTGTGCCCCAGTCGGGCGTGTACGAACTTGATCGAGAAGTCATCCGCGTAACATTTCTCCCATCATTTGCGCAAACATTGATGTCCTGGAGGGTACCGAATCAAGCGTTTGAGCTTCATCACTTGTTGAGACCAGGGGACGTTGAACGTTTTCAAGAAATGTCTGCATCGCGACATGGTCTCCTATTAATCGGAGGGGCTACTGGTGCGGGCAAGACGACAATATTGTATGCGCTTCTTAATCACTTAAAGCGTGAGCGGATCGTCACGATTGAAAATCCTCCAGAACAAAAGATTGATGGGGTGATTCAACTCGAGGTGAATGCAAAAGCAGGGTTGAATCATCGGCAGTTATTAAAAGAAACGTTACGTGCCGACCCAGACATCATTGTAATCGGAGAGGTACGGACAGAGGAAGAGTTGAACGTCGCCTACGATGCTGCACTCAGTGGGCATTTGACGATTACTACGTTTCATACAGCGACGATTCAGGATGGGGAGAAACGGCTTGAACAATTACTCGGAAAATCGTCAGTGACAAGACATTGGTGTGTACTGACGCGTGATCAGGAGGTGACGTGTGAATGGGAAACGCTTCAGTAAAACCACCGATTCAATTGATTCACCGTTTTCTGCGTCTTCAATCCCGAGGCGTATCGTTGAAAGCCACAATGGAGACACTTGAATATCATGAAACAGGAAACAGGAAAGCGGACGTTCAGGAGATGAGGGCACAACTCGAATCTGGTACTTCTTTAGCGGACGTGTTCTCGCTAATCATCACAAATCGCCAAATGCAAGAAATATTGATGACAGCCGATCGGAACGGGCGGTTTATGGATGGGTTATCTCAAGTCGTTTTAGTTTTAGAAATGCGGATGCGGCTGAAGGAGGAATTGAAGCGACTCATTCGGTATCCTTTAATCATTTTCTTTATCTTGCTCGGTCTTGGGATGGTCTATGCGTTGTACATTTTCCCGAAGCTGATGGGGATGGTTGATGTGTCCACGTATGAGGGAGCAGGTTCAATTTTACTATCGAAATGGTTCTTTCCAGCTCTGTTTTCTGTATTTGTGATGCTTGGGATCACGGTCTACATGCTGCATCGACGAGGTGTAGAACTACCGTTTTACATATGGAACCGTGGTAAAACTCTGTACCTGACTTATTTGTTTGTCAGCGAATTGTCGTTATTACAACAGACAGAAACGAACATCAGGCAAATTATCAGTCGACTCGCCAATGAAAAGGGGGAGATGGCTGAAATGGCAAATCGGATTCACAAACGATTGTCTGCCGGTGAAGGAATCGAAATGGCTGTCAAACAGGAACGGTTTATTGACTATGAAGTGGTTAGTTTGTTAGGGGTGGGGTCGATGAGTGGAGAACTCGGTGAATTGATGTCACTTCATCGAGAACTAGTATTCGAAGAAATGGAACAATATAGTCGTCAATTGATTGAAAAAGTAGAGCCGGCACTTTATGGAGTGCTCAGCGTCATGGTCGGCACTCTATTCTATACGCTTTATTTGCCTGTAAAACTTATCATGGCTCAATTATGAAAGGGGACATTCACATGAAGGAAGAACAAGGATTCACACTCGTTGAGATGGCTGCAGTCTTACTCATTATTTCAATCTTACTGTTATTGCTCGTGCCGACGCTGACAGAAGGAAAGTCACGGGCGGACCAAGTGAGTTGTGAGGGAAGTGTCCGAATCGTCGAGTCAGAAATCAATTTACACTATGCCGAACATAAATCGTACCCTGCCACATTAGAAGTGATTGAACGTGCTTCTGCATCGGATCCACTTGTATATAGTTGTCAATCGTCAGCCTACACGTATTCTCCACTTGATGGTTCGCTGAAGAGACAATGAAAGGCTATACGTTTGTTGAGATGGCGTGGGTACTCGTGATCATTTCCTTCCTCCTGCTGATTAGTAGTCCTGTAGTGAAGCCTTTTGAGCGACTTGAACTTTATGACTTTACAGATACGTTAGTGACAAATATTCAAGAAGCGGGACAATACCCATACATTTCGGAAAATGGAAGTTGCGTGCCGAAGTTGATTTGGGTGGCTAAACAGCGAAGGTATTTAATCATGTGTGGAATGACGTTAGTGCGAAGAGTGGACGTACCGGAAGGAATCATTGTTTATCTTCCGACCTACAATACCATCACCTTCTCCCAGGCAACAGCTTCCTATGCAGGACAGTGGAAATTTGTCAGTGGGAAAACATCCGTCACGTTTAAATTTCGACTTGGAACGTATGAACCGGAGGTGATCATCCATGAAGGGGGATGAGAAAGGATTCTCGTTATGGGAAGTGAGTGTGAGCCTAGCGATTGTAATGGGCTGGGTACTCATTTTGACGTCGTTTGTGACACAAGGAAATGACCAAGTCGCAAGGTTACGTGACACGTTGTTCATTTATGAACGATTACAAGGAGAGGTGCTGCTTGAAGCCGCTGAACCGACTGGGCGTGAAGAAGTGTGTGAAAAGGGTTTTTGCTTACCGACGCTTTGATTCGGGGTTTACCATGCTAGAAATGACGGCAGTATTGTTGATTCTTCCCATCTTTTTATTATTGTTGGTCGAATTGCTCACCCTTGGTCAACGTCTTTACGAACAACCGAAGTGGAACCACCATACGACTCCCCAACTCATTGTGCGTCGTTTGCAGAACAGCAAAAATTGTCGCGTCGATGAGGGGCGATTAAGAGGTGACTTTCTTAAAGCGGATGAAGAGGTATGGTCATGGACAATCAAACAGTTGAACGGAAACTTGGTAATGGTTGGAGACGGAGGAGGGAACTTGTTATTTTTAAGAGGAATCGATCAGTATCGCGTCGAAACGGTCGGTATGGGATTTCGAATTTCATGGAAAGATTCAACTTTCGAGAGGGAGCGGTACGTCATGTGTATGAAAGAGGATTCTTTCTAATCACTACGTTGACAATCGTCGTGTGGTTACTTGGTACTGCATTATTTTGGTATACTGATGTAGAACGAACGACGAGACGAATCTCAGATGAGATATTGGCCATACGTTTTGAATCCCACTTGTTGTTGGCAAAAGAACGTTGTGGCAATCAACCAGTAACACTCACCAAACCGACGGGGACGGTGACATGTCGTCCGATTGCACCGAATCGAACGGAAGTGGAGATGGTGTTGACATCTGGTGAACGTCATAAAGAGGTGATTGCTTATGAATAAGAAACCGTTTTATATCGTGGGATTTATGGGTACAGGTAAGTCTACCTTGTTCAATTTTATGCAAGAACATGGAGACGTCGTGGACCTCGATGGAGAAATCGAAACCTGGATTGGAACCGACATCGCTACATATTTTGACCAATACGGGGAGTCAGCGTTTCGCGACGTGGAATCAAAAGTGCTTCAGCGGATTGATGCTGACTTTGTCCTCACGGGTGGTGGTGTGGTCGAACGCTCTAAAAATATACGTTGGATGCGCGAACACGGTAAAATCATTCATTTAGACTTACCATTTGAGGAATGCTGGGCACGGATCAAAGATTCGAATCGACCACTTGTGAAACATGGAGAGTCGGAAGTTCGGGCATTATACAACCGACGGACCACTCTTTATCATGAAGCGGACGAGACGATTGATGCGTCTCAGACACCGCGGTGTATTGCAGAACAGATTATTCGTATGAAGGAGGAAAAGTATGATTTGGATTAACCTTGCAATTCTTTTATTCGCCATCATTGGACTTGGTGTATATGGATATTTGTTATTTAAAAAACAGATGAAGCCGACGTTTGGAAGACTAAACCGTTTGACGGAACGATTTAAGATTCGTGCTGACGTCATCAACCAACAAGTCACTGAAATCAAGGGGCATGTGGACGCGGTCAACCGTTCCGTTACCCAAATCAAAGATTTTGGCATCAAAGCTAAAGACGAATCGATTGAATTGAAACAGGCGGCAGTCGGGCTGACACATGAAATCAAACGTACAGCGGGAATCGAACGCTCTGACGTTTCCACCGAGACAAAAATGTGAAATAATGAGGATGAAAACGTTTTCGTTTTTCATCCTTTTTCTTTTTCGCTTTTTTAACTATGCAGAAAGAATAAAAATTGTTAAAGTGGAATGGAAAACGAAAGATTTCAAAAACAAAAGCATTTTATGTTCGGGATTGGGGGATATTATGGAAAAGGTTACTTTGAAACGTACGCCTTTGTTCGAATTGATTGAACCGAAGGCGAAGATGGTTGATTTTGCGGGGTTCGAAATGCCGATTATGTTTTCTTCGATCAAAGAAGAGCATCAGGCTGTACGTCAAAACGTGGGGATGTTTGATGTATCTCACATGGGAGAAATTCGGATTGAAGGACCGGACGCTCTAGAACAAGTGCAGAATCTTGTGACGAATGATGTCTCAAAGATTAAAGTCGGTCAAGCGCAGTACAACCTTCTCTGTCTCGAGAATGGTGGCGTAGTGGATGACTTACTCGTTTACCGGTTAGATGAAGATACTTATTGGCTCGTCGTCAATGCCTCGAATATCGAAAAAGACGAGGCGCACATTCGTCAATTTGTTTCTGGTGACGTCACTGTGACGAATGAGTCTGATGAATATGGCCAAATTGCCATTCAAGGTCCAAATGCGGAAGCTGTTCTTCAAACGATTACGAATGTAGCGCTTGACGAAGTTGGTTTCTTTAAATTTATAAACGGTGATGTGGCCGGTGTTGCTTCAATCATTTCGCGTAGTGGTTATACAGGAGAAGACGGATTCGAGATTTATGCGCGGGCAGAAGGAATCTCAGCAATCTGGGAAGCGCTTGAAGCAGAGGGTGTTACACCTTGCGGGTTAGGTTCACGAGATACGCTACGGTTTGAAGCGTGCCTTCCGCTCTATGGGCATGAACTAGATGAGTCGGTTACGCCGTTCGAGGCGAACCTTAATTTTGCGGTTAAATTAGATACTGATTTTATTGGGAAAGAGGCGCTCGCTACACAAAAAGAAAACATTCCGAACCGGATGGTGGGCTTGAAATTGCTTGGTCGCGGAATCGCACGTCAAGGTGCGCAAGTAGAAATCGACGGGAACGTCGTTGGAGTCGTTACTACCGGTACGATGCCTCCGACAGTAAACGAGTCGATTGCTTGGGCACGTGTGGATGCACGTTACAAAGATGAAGAGCGATTTGTCATCGACATTCGTGGCAAAAAGATTGAAGCCGAACGCGTACCGACACCTTTCTATAAACGAACGAAATGAAACAGGGGGATTCAGAATGAACAGAATGGAATTTCGTTATTTACCGATGACCGAACAAGATGAGCGAGACATGCTTCAAACGATTGGAGTGGATTCCATCGAATCGTTGCTCGCGGATATTCCAGAGTCGCTTCGCGAAAAAGCGTCGCTTGCAGCAATCGGGTCACCACTTCCGGAAGTTGATCTCGTTCGTCACATGACGAAACTAGCGGATAAAAACAAAAACACGAAGTCTTATCCAAGTTTCCTCGGTGCCGGGATGTATGATCATCTCTCACCGACTGTGATGAACCATATGCTTTTACGTTCTGAATTTTATACGGCGTACACGCCATATCAACCTGAAATTTCACAAGGCGAGCTTCAGGCGATGTTCGAGTTCCAGACGATGATTTGTGAGTTGACCGGAATGGATGTCGCAAACTCGTCGATGTATGACGGCATCACGGCTCTTGCTGAAGCGACTTACCTAGCGAGTGCGCAGACGAAGAAAAAACGCGTCGTCGTTTCTGGAGCGGTACATCCTGAAGCGAAAGATGTCATTCGCACATATGCAGATGGTCCAGGACTTTCTGTCGAATATACAAACGTCACAAATGGGGTAACGGATCTAACTGACCTCGATTTAACAGACGCTTCATGTCTCGTCGTACAATATCCGAACTTCTACGGTCGTATTGAAGATTTGGAGCAATTGGCGAAACAAGCGCATGATGCAGGTGCACTGTTCGTCGTATCAAGTAACCCGCTTGCATTAGGCATTTTGGAATCACCAGGTGCGCTTGGAGCGGACATTACGGTCGGGGATGCTCAACCGTTCGGGATTCCACAAAGCTTTGGTGGTCCGTCTTGTGGTTATTTTGCGGTGAAGAAGTCGTTGATGCGTAAACTACCTGGTCGACTCGTAGGACAAACGGTAGATGAGGATGGAAAACGTGGATTCGTCTTGACGTTACAGGCGCGTGAACAACACATTCGTCGTGACAAAGCAACCTCAAACATCTGTTCGAACCAGGCGCTCAACGCATTGGCCGCCTCGATCACGATGTCCGCTTTAGGGAAATATGGCATTCGAGACATGGCTGTCCGGAATATCCAAACAGCCCATTACATGAAAGAAGCATTGAAAGCAGCAGGATTTACAATCGTTGACGAGGGACCAATGTTTAATGAATTCGTTGTTGATTTCGGACGCGATGCAGAAGAAGTATCTCGTCACTTGCTTGAACATGGAATGATTGGTGGACTACCGCTCGGAACGTATGAAGAAGAGCGCCAGTCACAGATGCTAGTCTGTGCGACAGAGTTACGTACAAAAGAAGAGATTGATCAGTTTGTCGAAGTGGTCGGGGGGATGAAATGATGCAACACGAACAAACGCTAATTTTTGAAGTATCACGTGAAGGACGAACAGGATATAACTTACCGACGCCAACCGTTCCGGAAGTTGACCTCGAGTCATTATTGCCGGCGACGATGATTCGAAAAGAAGTGGCTGAACTACCTGAAGTATCTGAGCTCGATGTCGTTCGTCATTACACGGCGCTCTCTACACGAAACCATGGAGTAGATTCAGGATTTTATCCACTTGGTTCTTGTACGATGAAATATAATCCGAAAGTGAACGAAGATATGGCACGCCTTCCTGGATTCGCGCACATTCATCCATTGCAGCCCGTTGAGACGATTCAAGGTGCGCTTGAACTAATGGTCGACTTACAAGAGCAACTTGCTGAGATCACAGGGATGGATGAAGTGACGTTGCAACCAGCAGCAGGGGCGCATGGCGAATGGACGGGGCTCATGTTGATCAAAGCGTTCCACGAACGCAATGGGGATACGGCTCGTACGAAAGTACTCGTTCCAGACTCGGCACACGGAACGAACCCGGCTTCTGCCGTCGTTGCTGGATTTGAGACGGTGACGGTCAAGTCGGATGAGCGTGGTCTTGTGGATTTGGATGATTTGAAATCAAAAGTTGGTGCAGATACGGCTGCTCTCATGCTGACGAACCCGAATACGCTCGGATTGTTTGAGGCGGACATCCTCGAAATTTCAAAAGTGGTTCATGAGGCTGGTGGAAAGCTTTATTATGACGGTGCGAACTCGAACGCGATTCTTGGAATCGCACGTCCAGGAGACATGGGCTTTGATGTCGTTCACTTGAACTTGCATAAGACATTCACGGGTCCTCACGGCGGTGGTGGTCCGGGTTCTGGTCCAGTAGGGGTAAAACGTGATCTGATTCCGTTCTTGCCAACACCGATCGTCACGAAGACAGACGAAGGGTTTGGCTTGGATTACGATCGTCCACTCTCGATTGGTCGAATCAAGCCGTTCTATGGAAACTTCGGAATCAATGTTCGCGCGTATAGCTACATTAAAACGATGGGAGCAGAAGGGTTGACGCGTGTATCGCGTGAAGCCGTGCTCAACGCGAACTATATGTTTGCTCGATTGAAAGATGCCTTCGACGTACCATACGATACGTATTGCAAGCATGAATTCGTCTTGTCAGGGAAGCGACAAAAGGCACTCGGTGTCCGTACGCTTGATATCGCGAAACGATTGCTCGACTTCGGGTACCACCCACCGACAATCTATTTCCCATTAAATGTGGAAGAGTGTATTATGGTGGAACCGACTGAAACCGAATCAAAAGAAACGCTTGATGCGTTCTGCGATGCGATGCTTCAAATTGCAAAAGAAGCGGAAGAAAATCCAGAAATCGTACAGACGGCCCCGCATACGACGGTCGTTAAGCGTATGGATGAGACGCTCGCTGCTCGGAAGCCTGTTTTAAAATATGAACGTCGTGAGGCGTCATCCGTGAAATAAAAGGAGCGGGTCGATTCAATCGACCCGCCCATTTTTATGCTTTTTTAATTTTGCCTTTCCAGTTCTTGAAGCCGCCTTCAAGCATGTAGATATTGTTATATCCATTTTTCATGAGTAGTTTGGCCGCTTGGTTAGAACGTGAGCTTCCTTGGCAATAAATTAAAATCGGTTGGTCTTTACGTAATTCTTTCATACGCATCTTGAGTTGACCGACCGGGATGTTTCGAGCACCGACGATGTGACCACCTTTATATTCATTCGGTTCACGTACGTCAATCAATTGTCCTTTGCGGAGTGAAGCACGGAATTCTTCTTGTTTCATTTTTTTCAACCCGCGAGCTGGCATGAAGCGCCATACGATGTAGGCGATCAAGGCAACCCATAGGAGGATGACGAGGATTGTTTCAATTCCCATAGATGTTCTTCCCTTCTCTTTCAAAGTTACCATATCTCATTATAATGAATTTAAGGTCACGAGACAATGATTGACTGAATGAATCGGGGCTTTCCCTTTCGATTTCAGCTTCGTTAGGATAAAATATAAAGTGGAAACCGGAACATTAGGGGAGGTCGTGCCCATGCCGACACCGAGTATGGAAGATTATTTAGAACGGATTTATTTACTCATGTCAGAAAAAGGATATGCGCGTGTTTCTGACATTGCCGAACATTTAGGAGTTCATCCCTCCTCTGTCACCAAAATGGTTCAAAAGTTGGACCGTGAAGAATATCTGGTGTACGAAAAATACCGCGGTCTCATGCTTACGAAGAAAGGTCAAAAAGTAGGGAAACGACTCGTCGAGCGCCATGCGATGCTCGAGTCTTTTTTACGTCTGATTGGAGTCGACGAAGCGGATGTATACGAGGATGTGGAAGGAATCGAACATCACCTCAGTTCAAATACGCTCGATTGCATGACGCAGTTTGTGGAATTTTTTGAAGACAAACCTGAACTAATGGATCAATTCAGAGAATTTCGTGAGCAAGAGCGAGCAGTAGAAGAATAATGTATAAAAAACGTCAATTTCTTGCGATTGACGTTTTTTTGTAGAGTGAACAGGACTTAAATACGAACGAAAACATCTATTTTATCTACTAATGTATATTTTTAAGTTGAAAATATGATAAGATGAATCGTGGATTCACTAAATAGGGGGTGACGGCGAACATTCGCCGAGCTGATGGACATTATAATTAAAGGAAAACTGTTTGATGAGCAACAAATTCGAAATCGGGTACAAGAATTAGCAGAAGAAATTGAGAAAGACGCAAACGGGACGCCTATTGTCATTGTTGCGGTCTTAAAAGGGTCAATGGTATTTGCTGCTGATTTGATGCGTTATATGAAAGGGAGTGTACAACTCGACACAGTCGCGACGTCTTCTTACGGGAAAAAGACCGTTTCGAGTGGGAGTGTACAACTACGTAAAGACCTTGACTTGGATGTGGAAGGAAAGTATGTCGTGATTATCGAGGACATCATCGATACAGGGCAGACGTTGAAGTTCTTGTGCAAACATATGGAACTCCATCAACCGAAACAGCTGAAAATCTGTACGCTTCTCGATAAACCAGCTCGACGTCTCGTGCAATTAGATGCAGACTATGTCGGCTTTGAGATTCCGGATGAGTTTGTCATCGGATATGGCATCGACTATGCCGAGCAGTATCGCAACTTACCATACATCGGATATGTAGAGACAACGTAAAAAGGAGCGCCGCGGCGCTCCTTTTTACATGTTGGCTTTCTTTTTCTTCTTCCCTTTTTTTCCCTCGATCACAGTGAGATGCGGGGGATTGCTTCGATGAACGTTCGATCGTTTGGACAACTTCGTGACGTTCGATCCCGGCTTCTTGTTCTTCTTATTCTTCATGGATGCGGAAGGTTTGACTTGAGGTCCACGGTTCCCTTGCATACGTTTCTTAGAGGCTTGAGCGGTTTTACGATAGCGCATATCCTCTGGGGACATACGTCGTCCGATGAAAACGCGATAGATCACATAAAAGACTAACCCGAATATCCCGATGAACAACAATTGTCTAAATAATCGACCAGGATCGGTGGCGAGCATATGCCCGACCCCGATGAAGCCTAAGATAAACACGATTGTTGCAGCGGTCGAACCAATTCTTTGTCTGATCATGGTGCTTCCTCCTCTTATCCCTCTCTATGAATGACCGATTCTCCTAACTCTTTACGTTCCCATGTCTCGAATGCTTCGATTGCGACTTGAATCTGTTCATCGCTCGGCTCTCGAGTCGTCAATAGCTGGAGAGACAGACCCGGTTTTCCGAGGAATGAAAGAAAGCGATGTTCACGGAAACGGTTGGTGAATTGAAGGACTTCAAATGAGATTCCGATGACGACAGGTAAGAGCGCAATTCGGCTGACGAGTCGTAACCAAAGTGGATCGATTGGGACGATCATGTACACGCCAATCCCGACGAAAACGGTGAACAAAATAAAACTCGACCCACAACGGTAATGAAGACGTGAGCTCTTTCGAACTTGTTCGACCGTAATCGGACGTCCGGACTCATAACAGTTGATGACCTTGTGTTCAGCCCCATGATATTGGAAGACGCGTTTAATGAGTGGCGTCAACGATATCAAATAGAGGTAACTGAGCAACAATACTAATTTTATTCCCCCTTCAAGGAGGTTTTGAACCACGTGTCCGGAAAATAACGGCACGTCTTGAAACATCGAGGCAAGAAGAGCTGGAGTCACGTTAAAAATCAACTTCCCAAAGACATAAGAAATCACACCGATGACGGCAATGAAGGCAATCATCCACATGCTCTGCTTCTGTTCCTCGTTCGTACTGACATCTTCACTCGGGTCGACGTCATAACGATTGCTTGCAAAATTCATATGCGCTGATCCGTTCTTCAATGATTCATATAAGGCGACAATTCCTCTCAAAAACGGTACCTTTTTCAACGATTGGACCCACGGGACGAGGATGCGCGCTTGCTCGAACGTTTCGATGGAACCGTCTTTTCGCCGAATGGCGGATGCGCTCTCGGAGCGGCCTTGGAACATGACGCCTTCCACGAGTGCCTGTCCTCCGACAGGAATGTTTGGTTTAGAATTCATTCACTTTCCTCGATTCTTACAGAGTTGTACTTGAATTATACCGCGATTTATAAAAAAAACGAAAGGGCGGAAGGCTCGATTCACGTTCTTTCGATAAATTTGTTACAATAGATAAGACTTGACGAACGAGGGGGAAGAAGATTGCGGATTCTAGTGTTGAATGGTCCGAATTTAAATTTATTGGGTCGCCGTGAACCGAACCTGTATGGGGACGTGTCGTTAAAAGGTCTAGCTGCCGAATTGATGCTTGCTGCACCGGATGACGTCGAACTCACTTTCATTCAATCCAATCACGAAGGAGCGTTGATTGATGCGCTACATGATGCCTACGACTATGATGGTGTCATTTTGAACGCGGGTGCTTATACGCATACATCGATCGCGATTCGCGATGCCATATCTGCAATCGCTGCCCCGGTCGTTGAAGTACATATCTCGAACGTGCATGCCAGAGAAACATTTCGCCACGAGTCAAAACTCGCAGGCGTTTGTTTAGGTGTCATTACCGGCTTCGGGCTGACGAGTTACACGTTGGCACTGCATGCACTAATCGAACATTGGAGGAATCGACATGATTGAACGCGTAAACAAACTGCAATCACAGTTAGAGGCAAACGAGATTGACGCATTGCTCGTCACAAAACGAGAGAACATCCGTTACTTATCAGGCTTCACTGGATCAAGCGGTGTGATCGTCATCACGGCGAAATCTGCAAGCTTTATCACAGACTTCCGTTACACGGAACAGGCGAACGATCAAGTAAAAGGATATGACATCATTGAACTTGATACGTCACTCATCAAATCGGTAGCAGATGTTGTGTCACGTGAGTCAATCGCACGCCTTGGAATCGAGCAAGACGCGATGACAGTCGGTCAATATCGCGCTTATGAAAAAGAAGTGGATGCAAATCTGATCGAGACGTCTGGAATCGTTGAAAAACTGCGCTTGATTAAGGATGAATCAGAGATTAAGATTATGAAGGAAGCTGCGGCAATCGCTGATGCAGCGTATGCACATATCCAGACATTCATTCGTCCGGGTCGTACCGAGAGAGAAGTCGCAAACGAACTCGAAATGTTCATGCGCTCAAAAGGTGCTGATTCGTCATCGTTCGATATGATTGTTGCCTCTGGTCTCCGCTCGGCACTTCCGCACGGCGTTGCGAGCGATAAGGTCATCGAATCTGGCGAACTTGTCACACTTGATTTTGGTGCTTACTATAAAGGGTACTGCTCAGATATTACGCGTACACTCGCGGTCGGACCGATTTCGGACGAGTTGCGTCAAATCTATGACACAGTGCTTCGTGCCCAACTCGCTGGTGTGGAAGGTACACGTGCTGGCATCACAGGGATTGAAGCTGACGCATTGACACGAGACATTATCAAAGAAGCAGGATATGGTGAATACTTCGGCCACTCGACAGGTCATGGTCTTGGCATGGAAGTGCACGAGGCACCTGGATTATCATTCCGCTCGGAAACAGTACTCGAGCCAGGGATGGTCGTCACGATTGAACCGGGTATTTACATTAACGGTGTCGGCGGTTGCCGAATTGAGGACGATGTCGTCGTTACGGAAGACGGATGTTACCGTCTGACGCAGTCGCCAAAAGAGTTAATTACGATTGAGGCTTGAGTCTCGTCTGAATTTAGGAGGAAATCAACATGGTATCAGTTAACGATTTAAAAACAGGATTGACAGTCAAAACATCTGACGGTTCGATTTGGCAAGTCATCGAATTCCAACACGTAAAACCAGGTAAAGGTGCAGCATTCGTTCGTACAAAAATGCGTAACTTGCGCAACGGAGCGATCCAAGAAACAACGTTCCGCGGCGGAGAAAAAATCGAGCGTGCGCACATCGAGCGTAAGCGTATGCAATATCTCTATCCAATGGGCGACACGTATGTCTTCATGGACAATGAATCATACGAGCAACTTGAGTTGACGAGTGAACAAGTGAAAGCAGCGCTTCCTTACTTGCTTGAAAACATGGAAGTCAGTATCGCGGACTACAATGGTGAGATTCTTGGAATCGAGCTTCCGACGAGCGTGGTGTTGACAATCATCGAAGCAGACCCAGGCGTCAAAGGGGACACAGCATCGAACGTGAAGAAAAACGCGACAGTTGAAACAGGTCATGTGATTCAAGTACCACTTTTCATCGAGCCAGGTGAAAAAGTGACGGTTGATACACGTACTGGAGAGTTCATGGGTCGTTACAACGGTTAATCTGAGAGAGTGTTCATTCGAATGAATGGGCACTCTTTTTTTCTCGTTGCATTCATTGGTCTGACCAGTTATAGTGAAGAGGAGATTAGTACCAGGTATAAACAGGGGGTAAGAAAGATGCAAATCGATCAAATCAAAGAGCTCATTCAACTATTGGACCAATCAACGGTTCATGAAATGGAGCTTGAAACATCTGATTTCAAACTGTCATTAAAGAAAGAAGCGCAAGCGGTCATGAGCGCGCCTGTGATGCAGACACAAGCAATCGCGCCACCTGCGCCTGCTGCTCAAGCAGAAGAACATAAAGAACAATCGACGCCAGAACAAGCGTCTTACCGTACAATCACCTCTCCAATGGTCGGAACGTTTTATTCCCGTCCAGCTCCGGATAAAGAAGCCTTCGTCAACGTAGGTGATCGAGTGGAGTCAGGACAAATCGTCTGTATTCTAGAGGCGATGAAACTGTTTAACGATGTCGAAGCGGAAATCAGTGGCGAAATCGTAGAAGTGCTCGTCGCAGATGGCGATCTCGTCGAATTCGGTCAACCGCTCTTCAGCGTGAAGTGAGGTCGTTATGAAATTATTAATCGCTAACCGTGGAGAAATCGCGGTTCGAATCATACGTGCTGCAAAAGAATTGAATATTCCGACGGTCGCTGTTTTTTCAGAAGCAGACCGTGAAGCATTACATGTTCATTTGGCCGACGAAGCATACTGTATTGGACCAAATCCGTCCAAAGACTCGTATTTGAACATTCCAAACATCTTGTCGGTCGCATGTGCCGTGGACGCGACGATGGTGCACCCTGGATACGGATTTTTAGCTGAAAATGCTGAATTTGCCGAGATGTGTGAGGCGTGTGGCATCCAATTTGTCGGGCCGAGTAGCTATGCCATCCGCAAGATGGGAATCAAGGATGAGGCCAAACGAACGATGATTGAGTCAGGTGTGCCGGTCGTCCCGGGTTCTAGCGGTGTCGTCACGGATGAAGAGGCCGTAGAACTCGCGCGCGAGATGGGCTATCCGGTCATTATCAAGGCGACGGCAGGTGGTGGGGGACGCGGTATTCGGGTCGCCCGAAACGAAGACGAACTCATCCAAGGGTTGGTCGCTACACGCAAAGAGGCGAAGCAGGCGTTCGGTAACGGAGACGTGTATCTCGAGAAATTTATCGAGTCGTTCCGTCACGTAGAAGTGCAAGTTCTCGCTGACCAATTCGGGAATGTGATTCATTTAGGCGAGCGTGATTGCACGATTCAACGACGGATGCAGAAGCTCATTGAAGAAGCGCCATCACCTGCGATTGACGAAGCAACACGTCAAATGATGGGAGATGCGGCAGTCAAAGCGGCGAAAGCGATTCAATATTCTGGAGCGGGGACAATCGAGTTCATCTATGTTCCAGAATCCAATGAGTTCTATTTCATGGAAATGAATACGCGGATTCAAGTCGAGCACCCGGTCACGGAGATGATCACCGGATTCGATCTCGTGCAAGCACAATTAGAAGTGGCACTCGGGCATCCGCTCGCCATCTCACAAGAAGACATTACCTTCTCCGGGCATTCGATTGAATGCCGAATTAACGCCGAAGATCCATTCATGGATTTCCGTCCAATGGCGGGGAAAATCGATCAATACATCGTCCCAGGTGGTATGGGTGTTCGGGTAGATAGCGGTCTATATGCAGGAGCGATGATTCCTCCGTTTTATGACTCGATGGTCGCCAAGTTGATTGTGCACGCACCGACGCGTGACGAGGCGATTTTGAAGATGTTGCGCGCTTTGGACGAGTTTACGGTTTCAGGAATCAAAACGACGATTCCGTTCCATCAGCAAGTGATGGCACACGAGCAGTTCCGAATCGGCACATTCGACACGAAATTTGTCGAAAAAGAAATGTCATTGGCGAAATAACAACATCCAGGAAGCCCGAACATTATTTCGGCTTCCTGGTTTTTTGTACTGAATTTATGAGTGCTTTATGCTAAACTATCACAATGAAAGCATGTAAAAGGAGAGTAACTGAATGAAACGTCATGAAGCACGAGAGAAAGCGATTCAAACGCTTTTTCAAATCGAAGTATCTAAATTAGAGGTGGACGAAGCTATCGAATTCGCATTGGACGGGCAAGAGTCTGATCCGTTTTACGAACAACTCGTCACAGGAACGCTAGAGCATCAAGAGGATATCGACGCCTTGCTCGTCGAAAACTTGAAAAACTGGCGCTTGGATCGCCTAGGGAATGTCGAACGTACGATTTTACGAATGGCGACGTTTGAATTGTTATACGTTGAAACGATTCCGGAGAACGTCACCATCAACGAGGCGGTCGAACTCGCGAAATCGTTCGGAGACGAAGAAGCCGGTAAGCTCGTGAACGGCGTACTCGGCAACATTATTAAAGAAGACTAAAAAATAGAGATAAGACACCAGACCAACTACAGAAAAACCTAAAGACAACGGGGGATGAGAGAGATGGCAGTAGTGATCGACGGGAAACAAGTGGCAGCATCATATCGAGAAACGTTAAAAGAGCGTGTGACAGCACTTCGTGCACGCAACATCGTACCGAAATTGAAAGTAGTATTGATTGGGGATGACCCAGCAAGTCATAGCTATGTACGCGGGAAAGAACGGGCAGCACAAGAAATCGGAATCGATTCGCAAGTGCTCCGTTTTGATGAGACGATTAGCGAGAAAGAATTGCTCGACTTGATTGACTTGATGAATGAGGATGAGGAAGTACACGGGATTCTCGTGCAACTTCCACTACCAAAACACATTGACGAATCACGAGTCATCATGCGCATCTCTCCTGAAAAGGATGTAGACGGCTTCCATCCTGAGAACGTCGGAAAGATGATGCTCGGTCTTGATACGTTGCTTCCATGTACACCACACGGCATCTTGCATCTCGCAAAGACACAAACTGAGATCGCTGGGAAACACGTCGTGGTCGTCGGTCGCAGTCAAATCGTCGGAAAACCAGTCGGCATGTTGTTCTTGAATGAGTCTGCTACGGTCACGTACTGTCACTCGAAAACGAAAGACCTTGGAGAAATGACACGACAGGCTGACATCTTAATTGTCGCAGTTGGGCGTGCAAGTCTCGTTACTGCGGACATGGTCAAACCTGGTGCGCTCGTCATCGACGTCGGCGTCAACCGTGTCGAAGGTCGTCTCGTTGGCGACGTCGACTATGAGGCCGTTAAAGAGAAGGCGAGTGCGATTACACCGGTTCCTGGCGGTGTCGGTCCAATGACGATCACGATGCTTATGCACAACACGGTCGAGGTAGCGTCACGTGGCTAATCCACTTCCGGTCTCCGAAGTTGTTCGATATGTGAAGCGACAACTCGATGATGATGTCTTGCTTCGACAAGTCGCGGTCATCGGTGAGATCTCGAATTTTAAACGCTATTCATCTGGTCATTGTTATTTCACCTTGAAAGATGATGCGTCCCGCATGAAAGCCGTCATGTTCTCTCGAGATGCGAAACAGCTTCAATTCGAACCGAAAGATGGAATGAAGGTCATCGCCGTCTCAAGAGTGACTATGTATGAAGCGACCGGTGACGTTCAATTGTACGTCGAACTGATGCGTCAAGACGGAATCGGTTTATTATATGAACAGTATGAGGCGAGAAAACGTGAACTTGAGGAGAAGGGTTGGTTTGATGTAGACCGAAAACAACTCCTTCCGACGTTTCCTGAGCGGATCGGAATTGTCACATCTCCGAAAGGGGCAGCGTTACATGATATCGCGACCACACTTCGGCGTCGTGCGCCCCACGTTGCCATCACATTCGCCCCTGTGGCTGTACAGGGCGAAATGGCTGCCCCACAAGTGGCATCTGCCATTCGGTGGATGAATGAACGGACCGACTGTGATGTGCTCATCGTCGGCCGTGGTGGCGGCTCGATTGAGGAATTGTGGGCGTTTAATGAGGATGTCGTGGTCGAAGCCATCTATGCGTCGACCATCCCGATCATCTCTGCTGTCGGTCACGAGACGGATTATACGCTCGCAGATTTTGTCGCAGATGTTCGGGCCGCAACTCCGACAGCGGCGGCCGAACTCGCCACAGCGATGATTGACGCCCAGCGGAAAGATGTAGAGCGTCTAGACACCCATCTGCATAAAGCCGTCAGGATTCAACTCGATGATTCTCGGAACCGTGTAGATCGGATGATTAACAGTTATGGCTTGAAATCGCCACGATATACGATTTCTCAAAAGCGAGAACGGTTTGCTCAGTCGGAAATCCGCCTCGAGCAAGGGATGAAACGACATCTTTCAGAAGCGACTCACAAGCTCCGTCAGTTGTCACAACAGCTAGATGTGAAACGGTTCTCAAAAACCTTGTCGCAACAAGGAGAACAGGTCAATCAAATGGTCGATCGACTTCGTCGGACAAAACCATTAGAACAATCGAAACGACAATTTACACAACAGGTAGGAAGATTGCATGCGGTCAGTCCGCTTGCGGTCCTATCACGGGGCTACACGTTCATTGAACAAGATGGAGCATACGTGCAAAATGTGAAAGAATTACGCGATGGAGACATCTCGATTCGTTTTCGGGACGGTCACGCTGTCGCTGAAGTGAAGGAGAGGATTGTTGGTGACGAAACAAGAACAGACGTTTGAAGCGGCACTTGAACGACTCGAACAGATTGTCGCTCAACTTGAGACTGGTGACGTACCATTAGAGGAAGCGATGACTTTATATGAAGAAGGTGTCCGGTTATCTGCTTTGTGCCAGACAAAACTCTCGGCCGCTGAAAAGAAAATGGACGAAATACTCGAGTTAGACGGTACCCTTCGTGAAAAAGGAGGGTCTGCATGAACCGCACGGATGATTTGAACAAGTGGAAGCGAACTGTCGAAGAATCGATGCGTTCGCTCATTGAGGCGAGTGACATGCCGACGCGACTTCGCGATGCGATGGTCTATTCTCTAGAAGCGGGCGGAAAACGAATACGTCCCGCGCTTGTCTATGCTGTTCTAGAAACGTACGGTGTTCCACTCGAGCGAGGTAGCGAGGTTGCGGCGACGCTCGAGATGGTCCATACATATTCGCTCATTCACGATGACTTGCCGGCGATGGATGATGATGATCTTCGCCGGGGTCGACCGACGAATCACCGACAGTTTGATGAGGCGACTGCCATTTTAGCAGGAGATGCGCTTTTGACGGATGCGTTTCGCATTCTCACACAAATGTCGCTCCCTGCTGGAGAAATCGTCGAAATCATTCGCGTTTTCGGTCTAGCAGCTGGTAGCTCTGGCATGGTCGGCGGTCAGTTGGACGATATGCTCGCTGAGAAACGGAGTGACGTCACGTTACAGGAACTCCAGTCGATTCATGAACGAAAGACGGGTGCTCTGCTCGTCTATGCGCTTGAGGCGGGTGGGATCCTGGCCGGTGTGTCAGAGGAAGATCGGACACAATTAAAACAGTTCGGCCGACACCTTGGCATCGCATTTCAGATTCAAGACGATATCCTAGATGTCGTCGGAGACGAGAAGGCAATCGGGAAACGTGTTGGTTCGGATGAAGAGAACGAAAAAACGACGTATCCGAAACTGCTCGGATTAGACGGGGCGAAGCGTGCACTCGATGCAGAAGTAGAGGCGGCGACCTTTGCTATCGAGTCGCTTTCGATTCAAGCTCCGCTATTATTAGACTTGTTGGCGTTTGTGGTGAAACGAAATCATTGACCCAGGTGACACGATGAGCACATCGTGTCACCTTTGTTTTGGGGAATGTGTGGCATCTACCGTCACATTCTTGTAAAATGTAAGGTACGAATCAGTAAAATGTGAGGAGAAAGGATGGTCATTATGGACTTGACATCCATTCAAGACCCGTCATTCCTGAAAAGGATGTCTGTCACCGAACTCGAATCACTCGGCTCAGACATTAGACGATTCTTGATTGAAAAATTGGCAGTGACGGGAGGGCATTTAGCGCCAAACTTAGGAGTTGTAGAGTTGACGCTAGCCCTGCACCGTGTATTTGACAGTCCGAAAGACCAATTTGTATGGGACGTCGGTCATCAGGCATACGTTCATAAAATTTTGACAGGACGTACGAGCCAGTTTGATACCCTTCGACAATACAACGGGTTGTGTGGTTTCCCTAAACGTTGTGAAAGTGAACATGATGTATGGGAAACTGGTCACAGTTCGACGTCGCTTTCAGCAGCAATGGGGATTGCAATCGCAAATGAATTAAAGGGACGTGCGAATGATCGTGCCATTGCCATCATCGGTGATGGAGCGTTAACCGGAGGAATGGCCCTCGAGGCGTTGAACCATATTGGTGCCGAGAAGCAGAATGTCATCGTCATCTTGAATGACAATGAGATGTCCATCGCACCGAACGTTGGGGCGATGCATAATATGCTCGGTCGAATCCGTGCGTCGCGTAAATTGAAGCATGCACGTGAAGAGATGGAATCAATCATCAAGCATATTCCACTCGTCGGCAATTCACTCGAACGAAGTGGGGAGCGAGTAAAAGATTTGTTGAAGTCTGCACTCATTCCAGGCACATTCTTTGAAGAACTCGGTTTCACTTACTTTGGACCGACAGACGGTCACGATTTGAAAGACTTGCTTGAGACACTCGAGTATGCGAAAAAAATCGATGGACCGGTTCTCGTTCATGTCATCACGAAAAAAGGGAAGGGTTACCGTCCCGCTGAGTTAGACGGTGTTGGAACATGGCACGGTTTAGGACCTTACAAGATTGAGTCAGGTGAAGTGATCAAGGGGAAACCGAAAGGACCTAGCTATTCGAAAGTCGTCGCTGAGACGATCACGAGAGTGGCAGAGTCGGATGAGCGGGTGACGTTGATCACGCCTGCAATGAGTGTCGGTTCAAAACTCGACTGCTTCACGAAAAAATTCCCGGAACGCATGTTTGATGTCGGGATTGCCGAGCAGCATGCGGTAACGTTAGCGGGAGGTCAGGCAACACAAGGTTTGAAACCGGTCGTCTCGATTTACTCTACATTCTTCCAGCGCGCGTACGACCAACTTGTCCATGACATTTGTCGTCAAAACTTGAACGTTGTATTCACGATTGACCGTTCAGGACTTGTCGGGGCAGATGGAGAGACGCACCAAGGGGTATTCGATATCGCCTTCATGCGTCACGTACCGAACATTCGAATTTTGATGGCGAAAGATGAAGAAGAGTTACAACAACTCGTTTACTCAGCGCTTCGTTATGATGATGGACCGATTGCAATCCGCTTCCCTCGTGGCGAAGGGATTGGCGTGCCGATGAGTGATACGCTCCAAGAAATCTCGCTCGATGATTGGGAAGTCGAGGCAGAAGGAACGGATGTCGCCATTTTGACGTTTGGACCACAAGTTCAAGATGCTTTGGAAGTACGTTCATTATTAGAAGGCAAGCTCAGTGTGCGTGTCATCAATTGTCGTACGATCAAACCGCTCGATGATGCAATGCTCACTTCTTTATATGCAGAAGGCATTCCGCTCGTGACACTTGAAGAAGCGGCACTCGCAGGTGGCTTTGGAAGCAGTGTGTTAGAACATGCGAATGAAACAGGAGCGTTCCCGCGGATTCAACGCCTCGGGATTCCAGACCGATATATCGAGCACGGCGGTGTCAACCAACTTTTGGAAGAGATTGGTCTCCGACCAGCCCAAATGGCGGAATCGATTGAGCGGTTCGTGATGGAGACAAATCGACAGAATGTGTGAGGGATTATGGAAAAAAGAACGAAAACAAGATTAGATGTACTACTCGTCGAACGCGGTCTCGCTGAAACACGAGAGAAGGCGAAACGGGCCGTCATGGCCGGTCTTGTCTACAGTGGGACCGAACGTCTGGATAAAGCAGGCGATAAAGTGTTTGACGATATCCCTCTTGAAGTGAAAGGTCAAGTTCTACCGTACGTCGGACGAGGCGGACTGAAGCTTGAGAAAGCTCTGCAAGTATTTCCGCTCGACGTACAAAATCGTGTAGGGATTGATATTGGTTCCTCTACGGGAGGCTTTACAGACTGTGCGCTTCAAAACGGGGCCACACAAATGTATGCGGTCGATGTCGGTTACAACCAGCTCGCTTGGAAGCTTCGCAGCGATGATCGCGTCATCGTTATGGAACGGATGAATTTCCGTCATGCGACAGCCGATCAATTCCCCGTCAAACCGGATTTTGCGACGATCGATGTTTCTTTCATCTCACTTCGTCTCATGGTGCCACCTCTTAAAGCGATTTTAAAGCAAGAAGGGGTCGTCATGGCGCTCGTTAAACCTCAATTCGAAGCCGGTAAAGCCGACGTCGGAAAGAAAGGGATTGTGCGAGACCGTGACGTACATGAGCGTGTGGCGAGTGATATGGTTCGCTATTTTGCATCGGAAGGGTTCTTCGTCGAAGGATTGGATTACTCCCCGATCACGGGTGGAGACGGAAATATTGAATTCCTCTTATTCGCCCGTTATACGGGAATAGGCGGGATCGAACCATCGCTACGAGTCGAAGACGTGGTAGATGCGGCACATGCCAAACTAAAGGGATAAGCAATGGCTACAGACAGATTTGTCTGTAGCTTTTTCTTATCGACGAAGAAGAGATGGGGAATGGTGGAAATACCCACTGGAATGCTAGACCTTTTTTCGACAATACTTTAGAATGATAATGTGTATGTGAAACGAAGAATGAGGTGTCAGCGCTTATGAATAAAGGACAGCGATTGATTAAAATTCGAGACATCGTGACGAATCGTGAAATCGAGACGCAAGATGAATTAGTAGACGAACTTCGTCGCCTAGGATATCCCGTCACACAGGCGACTGTATCTCGGGATATTAAAGAGTTACATTTAGTGAAAGTTCCTTTGAATGACGGACGATACAAATACAGCTTGCCTGCGGATCAGCGGTTTAACCCATACGGAAAAATGAAGCGCATCCTCGGTGACAGCTTCGTCTCGGTCGACTCAGCTCAAAACTTGGTTGTTATGAAAGTGTTACCAGGTAATGCGGATGCAATCGGCGTCTTGATTGACCATCTGTCATGGGATGAATTAATTGGAACAGTTTGTGGGGATGACACGATTCTCATGATTGCTCGCGATGAGGAGAAAGCGAAGCAAATCATCGAGCGACTACTCGGAATGTTATGAGGTGAAAGTACGTATGTTGGCAGAACTATCAATCAAACAGTTTGCGATTATCGACGAATTAAACATTCCGTTTAATCGGGGCATGACCGTTCTCACAGGTGAGACAGGTGCCGGTAAATCGATTTTGTTAGATGCGATTGGGTTGCTTGTTGGAGGACGTGGATCGAGCGAGTTCGTTCGTTATGGTCAGGATAAGGCCGAAATCGAAGGAATGTTCATGGTTGAATCGGATCATCCGGTCATTGAGGCGGCCGAACAATATGGCATTGAAATCGAGGACGGGACAGTCATTTTGCGCCGAGACTTACATAGTAGCGGGAAAAGCGTCTGCCGTGTGAATGGAAAGATGATGCCACTCTCGACGCTACGTGAATTCGGTCGCTTGCTTGTCGATATCCATGGTCAGCATGAACATCAACACTTGATGGACTCAGAATTTCACTTGGGCATTCTCGATCATTATGCCGAAAAGGAAATCGGACCACTATTAGAGGAGTATCAGACAGCGTACGCATCCTGGAAAAAAGTCGCGGATGAACTGAAGCGACTCAGTCAAAGCGAACAAGAGCTTGCACAACGCATGGATTTGCTATCGTTTCAAACAAAAGAGATTGAGGCGGCTGAACTAAAGGCAGGTGAGGAACAGGCGTTAATGGAAGAACGGGATGAATTAGCGAACTTTGAACGCATTCATCAACACATTCGCCTGTCTTATGAGGCGGTCGCGGAAGATTCGAACGGACTTGACCAAATCGGGGTCGCAATGCGCGAGATGGAAGAAGCTTCTCAATTGTCCTCTTCCCTCGCATCCGTGTCAGAAACAATCTCGAATGCTTATTATTTGCTCGAAGATGCGAAGTTTCAGTTGCGGGATCAACTCGACTCACTTGAGTTCGATCCGATTCGGTTGGATGAAATTGAGTCACGTCTAGCGCTGTTCCAACAGCTTAAGCGGAAATATGGCACGACAATCGAAGAAGTCATCGCTTACGGGGAACAAGTATCCGATGAATTGAAATCGATGACGAATCGTGAGGAGTTGCTGCAAACACTGTCAGAAGACCTTGTCCGACTAGAGACGGTTGCAAAAGAGGCAGGTGCACGACTGTCAGCGTCACGTAAAGCGGCGGCCGAGTCCCTTCAGCACGACATCCATCGAGAACTAAAAGAATTGTATATGGAGAAAACAGCGTTTGAAGTTCGATTCCGAACGACGCCATTAAAACAAGACGGTCTTGATGATGTCGAATTTTATATGATGACGAACGTTGGGGAACCGTTCAAGCCGCTTGCGAAAGTGGCTTCAGGTGGTGAACTTTCTCGTGTCATGTTAGCCCTTAAATCAATCTTTTCCCGAACGGTGGGAGTCGCATCGATTATCTTTGATGAAGTTGATACAGGAGTATCAGGGCGTGTCGCACAAGCAATGGGAGAAAAAATCTTCCGTCTGTCTGTCGGTTCGCAAGTACTGTGTATCACGCATTTAGCGCAAGTTGCTGCAATGGCAGATCAACACCTTTACATCACGAAGACGGAAACAAACGACCGGACGAAGACGAACGTTGCCACTCTTGACCGTGAGAGCCGGATTGACGAGCTAGGTCGAATGATTGCGGGTATTCAAATGACAGACTTGACGAAGCAACATGTTGAAGAGTTGCTCGAAATGTCACAGCAAGTAAAACAGAAGTTCATCAAAGGAGTGTCATAAGTGATTACATTATGTATTGCGGACGACAATCGAGAAATCGTCGATTTGTTGAGCCGACAACTAGAATCTGAGCCTGATCTCCGTGTCGTTGGAACAGCGCACGATGGTGAAGCATGCTTAGAGGTCGTCAAGACACACCAACCGGATGTACTCTTACTCGATATTATCATGCCTCATTTGGATGGAATCGGAGTATTGCAACGTTTACATGAAGAGCTCGGAGATGCTAAGCCAGAAGTGATCATGTTGAGTGCGTTCGGAAAAGATGAAGTGACGAAACAAGCGGTTCAATTGGGTGCCTCTTACTTTCTCGTCAAACCTTTCAATATCCAACAACTGTTGACGAAAATTCGTGAGTTGTCGGATGGTGCGAATCGCGAATTCGAAGGAATGTCTCCAGATGAAATTGAAATTTCGCTCTTGCTCCAACAGCTTGGCATTTCTCCTCGAATCAAAGGGTTCAAGTATATCCGCCAAGCTGTCATATACGTACGCGAGCGTCAAGAGTTGCTCGGATTGATCACAAAGGAATTGTATCCGATGGTCGCAAAAGAGCATGATACGACTTCGTCACGTGTAGAGCGGGCGATGCGTCACGCCATCAAGACGGCGTGGGAGAATGGCATGCGCGACCATGAGATGTTTGAAGGGCGACCTGAGCGTGAACGGAGTCCGAAGAACTCGGAGTTCATTTCGTATTTCGTCACCTACTTGTCGTTTAAAAGTAATTGAATCGTTCAGAAGGACTAAGCCGTTTGATGGCTTAGTCCTTTTTGTAAAATAATCATTAAAAAATTTATTTACTTTATGAAAGAAAGCGCTTGCAAAACGAGCATGTTTTGTTATAATAAAGGTGTACCAAGTTACTTGGACAAGCGTCAGATGAACGCTTTTCAAACTTGTTCCGGAGCAATGTTTGAAGAAACAAAATCATCTCGGTTCGCTATCCGACAATAGCTCAGAGGTGGGAACGACATCTCAAGTCGTTAATGTCCCGACGTGAGGTCGCGACAGTCGCTCATTCGCGAGGCGATTCTATCATCAACTCGAAGCTAGGGGTTGGTATAGGAAAAACAAATCGTTCAGTTAACCAAAAGGAGTGTTGTCAACCGTTGAACAGTTTATGGCAAGCGTTCGACTTCACGATGGATGGTTGGACATGATCCGATAACTAAAAAAGTTAGTAACTCGAATGGAAACGTTCCGTTCACGCAAGACGGCAGTTACTAAAGTTCTTTCATACTTCTTCATTAAGAAGACGTTGGATCTCATGTCAAAGGAAGTAAAGCAGTTGGAAAGGAGATCATCCGTAGTGATCACAATTCAATACGAATAAAAGGTTCCGCACTTGAAATGAAGTCAAGTTAGGGAACCTTTTTTTGTGCGCTTATGAGTCGAGTCGTTGTACTTTACCTGTTTTTTTGTCGCGGTTAAATATATAGCCAGCTACAAATCCGATCCCGCCCATGGCGAGCAGAAGTCCGAACGTCCCCTGCAACATGGAGGCGGCAGCGAGTGAATCAATCCATGTGAACGGTCCACTCGTCTTCAAAAAGAAGCTATCACGAAGTAATTTGATTCCGTAAACACCGAGTAAACCAGGGACGATTAAGATTAGAAGCGCGATGAAACGCATGCAATCTCCTCCTTTACCATACATTATTTTAACAGAAATTCAGTCATTCCACACTGTCTATTTTTAGTCGGCTTGCGCATCATGTTCGGATTCAGTAGCATGAAGATGAGAAGAGAGAAAGATGGGGGAATTCTTATGAACAAACGATTGATGATTGTCGGGGCAGGAAAAGGAGGAACGGAAGTCCTGAACATGTTGATGGACTCTCCGCTTGCTACGATCGTAGCGGTCGTGGACTCCGATGCATCAGCTGAAGGGATCGCACTTGCCAAAAGTTATGGCATCGCCGTGACGGATAATTGGACGAAATATGCGGATGCATCATTAGACTTTGTCATTGAGACGACAGGGCAGCATCAAACGTTTGAAGAGTTGAAGGATCATTATCAAGACGCAGTTGTGTTGCCGGGAGAGTTTATTCGGATCGTTGTCGAGCGATTGAAACAGAATCAACAGATGCTTGAGGCGATCATCGAATGTACGAGTGAAGCGATTTCGGTAGCCGATCATCACGGCAACACCATCTTGATCAATCCGTCATATACCCGGTTGACGGGATTTAAAAAAGAGGATGTCGTCGATAAGCCTGCCACTGCCGACATCGGCATGCAGGAGAGTGTGCATATGAAAGTATTATCGACGGGACAAGGGGTCCGAGACATCCGGATGCAAATCGGGGCGACGCGACGTGACATCCTTGTGAATGCCGAACCGATCATCGTTGAGGGAAAATTGCGAGGCTCGGTCGGCGTCATCCGCGACGTGTCTCAAATTCGTGCGCTTCGTGATGAATTACAAGAAGCGAAAACACGCATTCGAAATCTAGAGGCGAAATATCAGTTTGCCGATATCATCGCGACAAGTGATACGATGCGATTCGTCATCGATCAAGCGAAATTGGCAGCTGTGACACCGGTGACAGTATTGATTCGCGGAGAATCGGGAACAGGAAAAGAACTGTTCGCCCATGCCATTCATGGGGAGTCCCCTCGGAAATTCAAAAAGTTTATCCGGGTAAACTGTGCGGCCATTTCACCCACGCTTCTCGAAAGTGAACTGTTCGGCTATGAAGATGGTGCGTTCAGCGGTGCGAAGCGTGGCGGAAAGACCGGTTACTTCGAGGAGGCAGACGGTGGCTCGCTCTTTTTGGACGAAATCGGAGAACTGCCACTCGATGTCCAAGTGAAGCTTCTACGTGTCCTTCAAGAAAATGAGATCGTACGAGTCGGAGGGACGACGGCAATTCCGATCGATGTCCGCATCATCGCTGCGACGAATGCCGATCTTGAACAGAAAGTGGCAGACGGGGCGTTTCGTGAAGATTTGTATTATCGCATCAATCGAATGCCCATCCATATCCCTCCCCTTCGTGAACGGTTGAATGAACTCGAGGCACTTTGTGACCGGATCATTCGAAAGTTGAATCAAGAGTATGGTCGGAGTGTACAAGGGGTGGATGAAGATGCCCTCGTGCTCCTAAAAAGTCAGCATTGGAAGGGGAACGTCCGGGAACTTGAGAATGTGATTGGTCGGGCGATGATTTATATGGCGAGCACGGAACAATGGATTGCCCCACATCACCTGCAATTATCACCTCGAACGCCGAGTCAGAAAGTCGTTGAGTCCCGAACGCTCCATGAGGCGGTTGCGAAATATGAGCGTGATTTGATTGAACGAACGATTGAAGAAACTGGTGGGAATAAGTCAGAAGCTGCACGTCGATTAAAAATTTCAATTCGAACTTTGTATAACAAATTAGAAACCATGCAGTAAAATGCATGAATTTTTCTGCATGGCGAGCAATTATTTGCATGGTCATCCGCATAATAAAGCGCTTACAATTCAGGAAAGAAACTTGCTTATGTTATAGTGTAGAGAGCAAGGGGGGACAATGATGAATTTTGAACGGATGCTGACGAACGCAAAACAACTAGAGGGTTGTACGGTATCCATTGCGGGGGCAGCGGATGAAGAAGTGATCCGAGCCGTAAAACTTGCCACGAATCATGGATTGTCACGTTTCATTTTATTTGGTGAAGCCCGGGAAATCCGAAAGTTATGTGAACAGTATGGAATCGATGAGTCAGACGTCGATATTTTACATGCAAAAGGTGATGTAGAAATTGCCAGACGTGCTGCACTAGCCGTGAAAAACAAAGAGGCGGATGTGCTCATGAAAGGGATGGTGTCGACATCGACATTCATGAAAGCCGTCCTCAATCGAGAGGCCGGTCTTCGGACGAACCGGACGCTCAGTCATATCGCACTCTTTCAAATTCCAAATCGGGAAAAATTGATTGGTGTGACCGATGCTGCAATCCATATCGCGCCAACGCTCGAAGAAAAGGTCGAAATCATTCATAATGCGGTAGAAGCGATGCATGACATCGGTTACGAATCGCCAAAAGTCGCAGCGATTGGGGCTGTTGAGGTTGTCAATCCGCAGATGAACGCGACGCTCGATGCCGCGTTGCTCAGTCAGATGAATCGTCGGGGACAAATCAAAGGCTGTATCGTAGATGGACCGCTCGCCCTTGATAACGCGGTCGATATGGTCGCAGCGAAACAAAAAGGAATCAATAGTGAAGTGGCGGGGCAAGCAGATTTATTAGTCGTACCATACATAGAGGTCGGCAACGTCCTTTATAAATCAATCATGTATTTCGCAGAGGCGAGCGTTGCGGCGATTGTCGTTGGCGCATCTGCCCCTGTCGTATTGACGAGTCGTGCCGATACAGCGGAGGCGAAACTTTATTCCCTCGCATTCGCTTTGTTACATGCCAAAAACTAATCGTATTTAACAGGAGGAATTGATCATGATGGAAACAAACACAGAACCACGCTTCCGTATTTTTGATGTCTTACAATCTGAGGATTACGAACAAATCGTATTTTGCCAAGACCAAGCGTCTGGTCTAAAAGCAATCATTGCGATTCACGATACGACACTCGGTCCAGCACTCGGCGGACTTCGTATGTGGAATTATGAGTCAGAGCAAGAAGCACTCACAGACGTATTGCGTCTCGCAAAAGGAATGACTTATAAAAATGCTGCAGCCGGTCTCAATCTCGGTGGCGGGAAGGCTGTCATCATTGGGAATGCCAAGACGGACAAGTCAGAAGCTCTTTTCCGTGCATTCGGTCGTTACGTACAATCACTCAGCGGACGTTATATCACTGCTGAAGATGTGAATACGACGGTTGCTGACATGGACTTCATCCATATGGAGACAGATTACGTCACAGGAGTCAGCCCTGCGTTCGGTTCAAGTGGTAACCCATCGCCAGTAACGGCGTATGGTGTCTACCGCGGTATGAAAGCCGCTGCGAAATGGAAGTTCGGAACAGACTCACTCGCAGGGAAGACGGTTGCCGTGCAAGGTGTCGGTAACGTAGCCTACAACCTATGTCGTCACCTCCACGAAGAAGGCGCGCATTTGATTGTGACAGACATCAACGAAGAAGCGCTCAAACGTGCAGAAGCAGACTTTGGTGCGACGGTCGTCAAACCAGATGAGATTTATGCAGTCGAGTGTGACATTTTCGCTCCATGTGCACTCGGTGCAGTCATCAACGACCAAACGATTCCACAATTGAAAGCTCAAATCGTTGCGGGTGCCGCAAACAACCAATTGGCGGAAGATCGTCACGGGGATGTGCTTGACGAGAACGGGATCCTCTACGCGCCAGACTTTGTTATCAACGCCGGTGGTGTCATCAACGTCGCGGACGAACTTGAAGGTTACAACCGTGAACGGGCAATGAAGAAAGTCGAACTCATCTATGACAACATGATGCGTGTCTTTGAAATCGCGGAGCGTGATGGAGTACCGACGCACGTGGCGGCTGACAAGATGGCCGAAGAACGGATTCACATGATGGCACGTTCACGTAGTCAATTCCTTAAAGTTGAAAAAAGTATTCTAGGGAGACGCTAAGATGACAAAACGGCTAATTCTTGCGATCAACCCAGGGTCGACCTCGACAAAAGTTGGATTGTTTGATGGGAAGGAAGAAGTGATGACACGTACGGTCCGCCATGAGATTGACGTGACCGGTCTCAGCCTTCCTGAGCAGTTACCTCATCGTGAGCAAGAAGTGCGTGCCTTGTTAGAAGAGACTGGCATCGCGGTCAACGATTTGACCGCGATTGTCGGTCGTGGTGGTTTGCTTGCACCGATGACATCAGGAACGTATACCGTCAATGATTTGATGCGAGAGGACTTGACGAGCGGAAGATTCGGAATGCATGCGTCTAACCTCGGTGGATTGATTGCATCCAAAATAGGAGAGATTGAAGGAATTCCAAGTTTCATCGTTGACCCTGTCGTTGTCGATGAGATGCATGAGTTGGCAAGAAAGACCGGAATGGCCGACATCAATCGCCGTAGTATTTTTCATGCCCTGAATCAAAAAGCCGTCGCCAAACGCTTTGCAACCGAAAATGGAAGCGATTACAATGAGCTGAATTTGATTGTCGCTCACTTGGGCGGAGGGATTACAGTCGGTGCGCATCAGCATGGACGCGTCATCGATGTGAATAATGGACTCGACGGTGATGGACCACTTGCTCCAGAACGGGCAGGCTCAATTCCTGTTGGACAGGTGGTAGAACTATGTTATAGTACCAGGTATAAAGAATCGGAAATGAAAAAGAAAATTGTCGGTCAAGGTGGGTTGTTCGCACACCTCGGTACATTCGATGCGATTGAGATTGAGCAACGGATGGAATCGGGAGATGATGAGGCGAGACTCCTTTATGAGACGATGGCTTATCGTGTCGCACAAGAAATTTCAAAACATGGTGCGACGCTCAGTGGTCGAGTGGATGCCATCTTATTGACAGGTGGAATCGCTTATTCTGACTGGCTGACTGACAAGATTAAAGAGCGTGTCGCATTCCTCGCGCCGGTATACGTTTATCCAGGTGAAGACGAATTGAAAGCCTTGGCAGAAGGTGCACTTCGCGTCATCGAGAAGGAAGAGACCGCAAGAGAATATGAGGGGGATACACATGGCACGAGAATTTGATGTTGTCGTCATTGGTGGAGGACCAGGAGGATATGTGGCTGCGATCAAGGCTGCACAGGCTGGTAAATCTGTCGCAATCGTCGAGGCGAGAAAATTAGGCGGCACCTGCTTACATAGAGGTTGCATCCCTACGAAAGCTCTTCTAAAAGCTGCCCATGTCTATCAAACGGCGAAACAGGGGGCAACGTACGGCGTAGAAACGGGAAGTGTGACGTTCAACATGGAACGAGCCCAAACGTATAAACGTGATCTTGTGGCTGGTCTTGAAAAAGGAATCGAGCACTTGATGAAACAAGGAAAAATTGAAGTGTTTCACGGAAAAGCCTCGATCCTTGGACCAAGTATCTTCTCGCCACAACCTGGGACCGTATCCGTTGAAGATGAAAGCGGTGAGTCAGAACTCATCTTGCCAAACCAATTGATTATCGCAACAGGTTCGATTCCGCGTGAACTTCCTGGATTGCCGTTCGATCACGAACGTATCTTAAACTCGGACGACCTCCTCAATTTTGAGACACTACCTGAATCGATTGCGATTGTCGGTGGTGGTGTCATCGGAGTCGAATGGGCGTCCATGCTCGTCGATTTAGATGTGAACGTGACGTTGATCGAAGTAGGAGATCGATTACTTCCACTTGAGGATAAGGCGGTCTCTCGCGAAGTAGAACGTCTACTGAAAAAACGTGGCGTACGTGTGAAGAAGAGCGTGACGGTCGACGCTGAACGAACATTGATTCACGAAAATGCAGTGGAGCTTGCTGTCGGGGAAGAGATGTTACAAGTAGACTGTGTCCTCGTCTCGGTTGGCCGAGTTGCCAACACGGAAGACTTAGGACTTCAAAACACTTCTATCGTCGTAGAAAATGGGATCATTCAAGTCGATAGTCAGTATCGGACGAAAGAACGTCATATCTTCGCAATCGGGGATTGCATCGGAAAATTACAACTCGCTCACGTCGCGTCTGCAGAAGGCGTGAAGGCGGTCGAAACGATTCTTGGACTTGAACCGATACCACTCGATTACGCGCTCATCCCACGTTGTGTATATAGCGTTCCTGAAGTCGCTTCGGTCGGCTTGACGGAAGAGGCGGCAAAAGATGCCGGACATGATGTGAAGACGGGGATATATCGATTCAACGGACTCGGGAAAGCGCGGATTGAAGGACAAGCCGACGGATTCGTCAAACTCGTTTCGGACAAAGAAACAGATGACCTTCTCGGTGTTCATATCGTCGGACCGAAAGCGACTGAACTCATCACGGAAGGTGGACTCGCGCTCGTCTTGAACGCGACGGCTTGGGAGATGGGACAACTTGTGCACCCACACCCTGCATTGAGCGAAGCCTTCCAGGAAGCGGCACTTGCCGTCGATGGATTACCGATTCACGCCTAAGGAGGAACAAGGATGGAACAGATGACTGTAAACTCATATGAAGAGCTTGGTTTAACGAAACAAGATTTATTGGCGATGTACGAAACGATGGTACGTGCCCGTAAGATTGATGAACGGATGTGGAAGTTGAACCGCGCCGGGAAAATCCCATTCGTCGTCTCATGTCAAGGACAAGAAGCGGCGCAAGTCGGTGCGGCGTTCGCACTCGAAAAAGGAATCGACTACGTCTTGCCTTACTATCGTGATGTGGCAGTCGTCCTTCACTTCGGTCAAACATCAAGAGACTTGATGTTATCGGCATTTGCGAAAGCGGAAGACCCGAATTCGGGTGGTCGTCAGATGCCTGGTCACTTCGGCTCGAAAGAACATCGCATCGTGACGGGTTCATCTCCGGTTACGACACAAGTCCCTCATGCGGTCGGGATTGCACTTGCGGCGAAGATGAAAAAAGAAGAACTCGTCACCTTCGTCTCGTTCGGAGAAGGCTCTTCAAACCAAGGTGACTTCCACGAAGGCGCAAACTTTGCAGGTGTCCACAAGTTGCCAGTCATCTTGTTCTGTGAGAACAACAAGTATGCGATCTCGGTTCCGCTTACGAAACAGTTAGCATGTGAGCGCGTATCAGACCGTGCAAAAGGTTACGGCATGCCAGGTGTGACAGTCGACGGGACAGACCCGATCGCCGTCTATGCGGTCGTGAAGGAAGCGCGTGAACGTGCACTTCGCGGAGAAGGACCGACATTAATCGAAGCAGAAGTTGAACGTCTCGTGCCACACTCATCGGATGACGATGACAAAGCGTACCGTTCAGCTGAAGAATTGGCTGGATTAAAAGAGCGGGATGGCATTCAATTGTTCCGTCAACGACTTGTAAACGACGGAATCGCAACGGCGGAGACACTTGCTGAAATCGATGCACAAATCGATGCTGAAGTGAATGAAGCGACGACATATGCGGACAAAGCACCGTATGCATCGCCTGAATCTGCACTAGATTACGTCTATGAGGAGGAAAAATGATGAAAACGTTTATCGAAGCGATCAATGAAGCGATTCATGAGGAAATGGAGCGCGACGAAAACGTCTTCGTCGTCGGGGAAGACGTCGGCGTACGTGGTGGTGTATTCCGTGCCACGCAAGGGCTGATTGAGAAGTATGGTGAAGACCGTGTCATCGACGCACCGCTCGCTGAAAGTGCGATTGCCGGTGTAGGAGTCGGGGCTGCCATGTACGGCATGCGTCCGATTGCAGAAATGCAATTCGCAGACTTTATCATGCCAGCAGTGAACCAAATCGTATCGGAAGCGGCAAAAATTCGATACCGCTCAAACAACGATTGGACCTGTCCGATGGTCATCCGAGCTCCTTTCGGTGGTGGCATTCACGGGGCACTCTATCACTCGCAATCGGTCGAGGCGATGTTCAGTTCGACGCCAGGTCTAAAAGTCGTCATTCCATCTGACCCAGTCGATGCGAAGGGGTTGTTGAAAGCAGCAATCCGTTCGAACGACCCTGTTCTCTTCTTCGAGCATAAGCGCGCCTATCGTCTTTTGAAGGCAGACTTGCCGACGGACGAATACACGGTTGAAATCGGTAAGGCTGCGGTTAAACGGGAAGGTGACGATATCACGATCATCACATACGGTCTTTGCGTGCATATGGCACAAGAAGCAGCGAAAACGCTCGAAGAAGAAGGAATCAGCACGCACATCCTCGATCTTCGTACCGTCTACCCGCTCGACCAAGAAGCGATCATTGAATCGGTCAAGAAGACGGGTAAAGTGTTACTCGTGACGGAGGATAACAAAGAAGGAAGCATCATCGGAGAAGTGGCGGCGATTATCGCGGAGAAGGCGCTCTTCGAACTCGATGCGCCGATTGAACGCTTAGCAGGTCCTGATGTGCCGGCTATGCCGTATGCACCACCGATGGAAAAATTCTTTATCGTATCCCCAGAAAAAATTGCCGAGCGGGCGCGTCAGCTCGCGGCGTTTTAAGGAGGCATCTCCATGGAACAAACGATTACCATGCCCCAACTTGGGGAGAGTGTGACAGAAGGCACAATCACGACCTATCTCGTCAAACCGGGCGACCGTGTGGAAGAGTATGAACCACTCGCGGAAGTCATGACGGATAAAGTGACGGCCGAGATTCCGGCGACTAGTGCGGGAGTCGTCAAAGAGTTTCTCATTCCAGAAGGGGAGACTGTCAGCGTCGGGACCCCGGTATTGACGATGGAAGTTGAAAGTGCGGAGGAAGCTGTAGTTGAGACGAAGACCGAACCGATTGCAGAAACGACACCTGCAGAACCCGTCTCTAAGCAAGCGGTCGCCACTACTCCGAAAAAACAGAGTGGAAACGGTCGATACTCACCTGCTGTCATCCGACTCGCCAACGAGAATGATATCGATTTGAATGAACTGAGCGGAAGCGGTCTAGGCGGTCGGATCACGCGGAAAGATATTCTTCGTTACTTATCAGAAGGACGTCCGGCATCGACTCCTGAGAAAGCGACACAAGCACCTGTCCAAGAGACGATGGTACAAACAAAGATGGACGTTCCGACTGAAGCGCCACGTCCTGTCGTTGAACCGTCACAACCGGTCGCATCATCATCGACGTCATCTGGACGTTATGAATCGATTCCGACAGCCGGGGTACGTCAAGCGATTGCGAACAATATGGTCCGCTCGAAGCATGAGGCGCCACACGCATGGCTCATGATTGAAGTGGATGTGACGAACCTCGTTGAAGCCCGTGCGAAATTGAAAGACGAGTTCATGAAACGGGAAGGCGTCAAATTGACGTTCATGCCGTTCTTCATGAAGGCTGCCATCGAAGCATTGAAGAAGTATCCGATGATGAACTCGGAGTGGGCAGGAGATCACATCAAAGTTCACCAAGACATCCATCTCTCGGTAGCCGTCGCGGCAAACGACGCCCTTTACGTACCGGTCATTCGCCAAGCGGATGAGAAGAACATCAAAGGTCTCGCCGTGGCCCTTCAAGACGTGGCAACGCGAGCGCGTGAGAACCGTTTGAAGGCAGAAGAGATGCGTGGTGGGACGTTCACCATCAACAACACAGGTGCATTTGGTTCGATCCAATCGGCACCGATTTTGAACTACCCACAAGCGGCAATCCTCTCAGTCGAGTCGATCGTGAAGCGTCCGGTATGGATGAATGGAATGTTTGCGGCACGCGATATGGTCAACCTTTGTATGTCGGTCGACCACCGTGTCCTCGACGGTCTCGTCGCAGGTCAGTTCTTGCAAGCAATCAAACAATCGCTCGAGTCGATCGACCCGAACACATATACCGTATATTGAAAAAAATGGAGGCGCTCCCAGTGGGGCGCCTCCATTTTTCATGAGTTATAGCCAAGGAATACCGTGAAGACGAAGCTTGAGGCTGAGATCAGTAAGAGAAGGAACGACAAGGACATGCCTATTGTGACGAGTCGCTTAGAGAGTCGTTGTTTGGATTTATAGAGTGAAAATGCAAACACGAGACTGAATAGGCCGAGCGTCGCGAATAGTGTAAGCGGGATTATTGCTCGGTCTTGGAGTAACTGAAGTAAATCCAACGTTGAATCATCCTTTCTAATCAAGGGCATTCTGAAATCGTCGTTGATGGACACGGTACGTCAATCTGCTGATCACGACGAACAGGAGCAGGAACATCCAGTATATGAAGACATAGTTTAATGAAAATGCAGAGACCCCATCATGTCTGACCGAAGAAATCCAAAGCAAAAGGAGTGAGGCAGGGAAATGAATCAATAGTACAAGATAGGGCATGAACTTCATGAAGGATAAGGCGTTTGACGACGGATTGCGCATGAGACGCATGGCAATCAAACCAATCAACACTTCGAGCCCACCAAGCGTGAAGAAAGCGAGTGAATCAGAAAGACTAGTCTCTAGAATCGGTAAGGCAAGCGTTGCAAGACCGAAACTCCCAATCATTATTAAAGCAAACAAGATGTAGTCACCTCCAGAAAAGGGTTGATTCCATATGTTGATTGTAAAATAATGGATTATCAAATTCAATACCTCAGAAAAACACGCCATTCATAGAAATGGCGTGTCAGTGAGTTCCTCAAATCGATTGTTCAATCATCGATTCGATGTCGCGACGGACTTCGGCAACTGATAAACGCGCGACGTCATATCGCACACGATGTGTCGACTCGTCCGTTCCCGTCAAATCAGCGAAGAGACTACCGAAATCGTGGACACTGCGGTCGACTTGTATGAGTAATTCAATCGAATCCTCTTCTTGTAAGATGACGACTTCGACTTCATCTAACTGACGCCCTAAACGTGAGCCGTTCGCTGAATATTCGAGTTCTTGTGCAATCGGAAGACGACCTGAACGATGGCGTGCCGGGAGCATCTCTGTGTCGGCTTTCTTGAGACGGAAACCGAGTTCGTCCATCGCGTCTAAAATGACTTGTTGTGCAGCGTTTGGTTGAACGGTAATCGCATCTTCATCTTTTGGGTCGACGGCTTGGGCGATATCAAGCCCGGTCTCAATCCATGATTTTGATTGGCTGACAGAGAGTGGGGTATTGAACGGGACGTTGACCGTGAACGGAATCTCTTTCACTTCTCCAGGTCCGATCATAAATGGAGCCTCATTCAATAAAATCTTTTCAATCGTAAACGTCGAGTATGTCGACTTGTCGTTAACTTCGTGTTTATACAGCGTGTTGAAGAAAAGATAGATGCTGTCGACCGACTGTTCGACTGAACCTCCTTCTACATGGACTACTCCATTGAGTTCACCACCGGGTGTACAATGGCTTTCATTCAAACGTGTGTCGACTTTTGCGGCACCGATTCCGATTGATGATAAAATCTTTTTAAACATATGTGTATCCTCCTTTGACGTAACGTCGTCTTCGTGTAATAGTATGTACGGACAGGTGAAACGATATGTTTCAAAATTTCTAAAAAAGGATTGAATCCATTGGAATATAAAGCGTTACAAGAACGTCTCGAAGACGTGATCCAATCAAATCATCTCGTGTCGGCGACAATCAGTCAACCCCGTCAAAAATCAAGTGATCTCAGACGCGTCAAATTGAAACCGGTCATGCTTCGGAATGCATACCACATCCAGTTCGAATATCAGTACGAACGGGTGATGAACCATAAAAACTTACCACCGGATGAGGCTGTAAAAGAATTGTTCGACCTTCTTGAAACGTTCAGACAGGGGCAATTTCAATTAAAAGAGTCTGACCTTCAATTTCAGTTATCCAAAAAATTTAAAGTGACCTTTAAAGAGAGACAGACAGCTCAAAAAGAAATTCAGTTGAGCCACAATCGGGAAAAACAATATGTGCTACCACTTGACGAACCAGTCCCATTCTTAATTCGACTCGGCATTCAGTCGAGTGATGGGAAAGTGAAGCGTCAAAAGTATGACAAGTTTAAACAAATCAACCGCTTCCTTGAGTTCATTGAGGACTCGCTTAAACACTTGCCGACAGACCGTACCGTCCGAATCTTGGATTTCGGTTCAGGGAAGTCGTATTTGACGTTCGCGCTCTATCACTTTTTACACGAGATGAAAGGATATGATGTTCATATCACAGGTCTCGATTTGAAAAAAGAAGTCATCGAAGAATGTGCATCGATTGCGAAAGACTTAGGATATGAGCGACTTGAGTTCTTAGTTGGAGACATCAATGAATATGAAGGGGAGACAGCTGTCGATATGGTCGTGACGCTTCATGCATGTGACGTGGCGACCGACATGGCATTGGCCCGTGCCGTCCGCTGGGGGGCGAAAGTCATCTTGAGTGTTCCTTGCTGTCAGAAGGAGTTAAATCGTCAACTTCAAGCACCGAATCTAGACGTGATGCTTCAGCATGGATTGATCAAAGAACGGTTCGCTTCGCTGGCGACAGATTCGATTCGGGCTGAACTTCTTGGGCTTGTCGGTTATGAAGCTCAGTTACTGGAGTTCATCGACCTCGAGCATACACCGAAGAACATCATGATTCGTGCGTATTTGACGAATCGTAAAGCGAGTGCTGAGACGAAGGCGCGCTACCTCGCCTTTAAACAAATGTTACAGGCAGATCCGTTCTTAGAACGTGAATTGAGCGATAGACTTGTCCTCGAGGTAGAACAAGACGTAAAATAAGAGAGTATAGACGAAATGTCGAAAGGGGAAACAACATGGATTTTCAATTATATTTTCAAGATGTAGTCGAGCAAGCGCGTAACGAAGTGCGTGCTGCAGGATACACAGAGCTCACGACACCGGAAGAAGTAGACGGGGCACTGAAAAAAGAAGGGAAGACACTTGTACTCGTTAACTCGGTATGTGGTTGTGCAGGCGGGATCGCTCGTCCGGCCGCTGCTTACGTAAACAAGATGGAAGGTGTAAAACCTGACCATTTCGTGACCGTGTTTGCAGGTCAAGACCGTGAAGCGACAGATCGTGCACGTGAGTATTTTGAAGGATATGCACCGTCTTCACCATCGATTGCCCTCCTCGAGGATGGAAACATCGTGACGATGGTAGAGCGTAGTGAAATCGAGTCGTCAACTGCGGAAGAACTTGTCGACCAATTACAAACATTGTTCGATATCTACTTCGCATAATCAAGCAACGGCGCAAAGGCATTGCCTTTGCGCTTTTGTGAAAAGGGGCAGTGTATATGGAACCAGTCATCAAAATTATGACGGAGGCAGAATATATGATTGCCCTGTCACGCGGTGAAATCAATGAACCGTCTCTTCAATCGGAAGGAACGATTAAATGTTGTACGCCGCAACAGATTGGAAAGGTCGTCAAAGCGTCGTATGCGGGAGAAGCGGTCGTTCTCGTCTCCCTTTACGTCAATCGTCTTGGGCAACTGTTACATTATGAGTTAGATGAGGACGGGGAACGTTATCCGCACGTGTATAGTGCCATCCCAATGTCATCCGTCAAACAGGTCCAACCATATGGGTCTCGCGACAACGGAACGGTCACATATTTCGCTTTCGAGCGGATGTGACCTTCTTTTTTTGTATAAATTGCATGAATATACTTTACAAGTAATAATTATGTGTATATAGTGGTTGGAGACACAAGTCGGACAACTGATGTGTCATAGAACAGTTGAGTTACGTTCACACATATGTCATAATTTTGTTAAAGTTCTGATAATTATCATTCAATTACGAAAGGGAGATGAAGATGAAAAAAGGTTTTCTAGCATTATGTTTAGCAGGACTGGCCGCGTTCTCAGTCGCATGTGGAGCAGACGTGAACGAAGGAGGATCGACATCGACCGATGGTGAGGATGACAAAGTCATCGTCATGGGTACGAGTGCCGATTACTTCCCGTATGAATTCGTCGACACAGCGAATGGCGACGAGATCGTCGGATTTGATATCGACATCGCCAAAAAAGTTGCAGAAAACATGGGATATGAGTTGAAAATTGAAGATATGGATTTCGGAAGCTTGCTCGGAGCCCTCAACGCGGGTCGTGTCGACTTCGTCATGGCTGGTATGACACCGACAGAAGAACGTAAAGAAAATGCCGATTTCTCGGATATCTATTTCACAGCGGTGAACTTGATCTTATCGAAAGATGATTCACTTCAATCACTTGAAGATTTGAAAGGCAAAAAGATTGGTGTCCAGCTTGGTTCGATTCAAGAAGGAATCGCACAGGATCAAATCGCAGACGCTGAAATCATTTCATTGAACAAGATTCCTGAGATCATCCAGGAAATCAAGACAGGACGTATTGACGCAATGGTCATCGAAGATACGGTCGCAAAGAAATACCTCGAGCAAGACAGCGAATTGACAACATTTGAAATCGTGGACGAAGAAGAAGCGGGCTCTGCTGCTGCCTTCCGTAAAGACGATGAACTCCGCGATCAATTCAACGAAGAGTTGAAGAAGATGATCGACAGTGGAGAAATCGAAGAGTTAGCACAAAAATGGTTTGAAGAAGAGGCTGCACCAGCCGAATAATGAATCGTACGAGGCTGACTGAAGATGAATCGGTCAGCCCTTTTTTAGGAGGAACTTACAATGGATTTTAGCCGGATTTATGATTCGATTCCTTACATACTTGAAGGGATTCCAGTCATGTTCCAAGTGGTCATCGTCTCGGCATTGATCGGGATTTCACTTGGTATTGTCGTTGCAACACTGAAAATCGTACCGAATCGTCTCATCAATTTTATTGGACATGCATACACGGCTGTATTCCGTGGGACACCACTCATCTTGCAACTTGCCATCATTCACTTCGGGTTGCCACAATTGACTGGCTATATCACGACGCCATATCAATCGGCAGTCATCGCCTTTTCATTGAACTCAGGGGCGTATATTTCAGAGATTATTCGTGCTGGTATTCAAGCGGTCGATAAAGGCCAATGGGAAGCATCTGATGCTTTAGGTGTCCCATACGTCAAACAATTACGTTCAATCATCTTGCCGCAGGCGTTCAAGAATATCTTGCCCGCCCTCGTCAACGAGATGATTACATTGACGAAAGAGTCGGCACTCGTCTCGACGGTCGGCGTACTCGACATTATGCGCCGGGCACAGATTGTCGGTGGGCAGAAGGCAATCTACTTCGAACCGCTTCTATTCGCCGGTGTGATATACTTTACGATAGTGATGATCTTGACGTATCTTGGACAACGTCTAGAAAAACGGTTAAGAAAGAGTGATGGAAGATGATCGAAGTTAAAGACCTACACAAACAATTTGGTGACTTAGAAGTATTGAAGGGAATCACGACGACGATTGAACGTGGTGAAGTGGTCGCCGTCATCGGACCGTCTGGGTCTGGTAAATCGACATTTCTGCGTTGCTTGAACATGCTAGAAATCCCGACGAGCGGGACGGTCAGTGTGGATGGATTCGAACTTACGAAAAAAGGGGCGAACGTCGCGAAGGCTCGCCAAAATATCGGGATGGTGTTCCAACAGTTCAACCTCTTCCCGCATATGAGCGTAATGGACAATTTGACGTATGCACCGGTCAATGTTTTGAAAGTCAGTAAGGCTGAAGCTCTTGAACGTGCGAAAAAATTGCTCGAACGTGTCGGCCTCTCTGAGAAAATCGACGCCTACCCGAGCCAATTATCAGGTGGACAAAAACAACGTGTCGCGATCGCACGTGCTTTGGCGATGGAACCGAACGTCATGCTATTCGATGAGCCGACATCGGCACTTGACCCTGAGATGGTCAACGAGGTACTCGATGTCATGAAAGGATTGGCTGAGACAGGAATGACGATGGTCGTCGTCACACACGAAATGGGCTTTGCTCGTGAAGTGGCAGACCGTGTCCTCTTCCTTGATGAAGGAATTCTGATGGAAGAAGGAAAACCGGCCGACTTGTTGTTGAACCCGCAGACAGACCGCGCGAAACGATTCTTAGAAAAAGTGTTGTAATCTGAACTTACGAAGGAAGGATGAATGCACATGAAAATCACTTATTATGGACACGCGACAGTAGGATTTGAGATCGATGGCGTTAACGTGTTGATTGATCCATTTTTGACGAGTAACCCTCATACGGAAGTAGACCCTTCCACGTTACGCCCAGACTATTTGTTGCTTACCCATGCTCACTTTGATCATATCGAAGATGTCGAATTGATCGCGAAAGAGACGGGTGCGACGATTGTGGCGACGCATGAGCTCGCGACCTATTATGAGAAGAAAGGATTTTCTGTACACGGAATGAACATCGGTGGCGGACACGCTTTCCCGTTCGGACGTGTCACGATGACACAAGCCTTCCATAGTTCGAGTTTCGATATGGGCGACACACCGATCTATATGGGGATGCCAGCCGGATTCATCATCGAGACGAATGAGCTGACGCTCTATCACGCTGGGGATACGAGCCTGTTCTCGGATATGAAAATGTACGGAGAACGTTTCGAAATCGATGTCGCATTCCTTCCAATCGGAGATAATTTTACGATGGGACCTGCAGATGCATTAGACGCGGCGCAGTGGCTCCAAGCCAAACGGGTCGTCCCAATCCACTTTAATACGTTCCCGCCGATCAAGCAGGACGCTCAGGCATTCTGTGACCAGTTACATCGTCGTGGTCTTTTGATTGAACCGAACACGACGATCGAGATTTAAGCGTGGATGTGATACAAGCGACGAAAACGTTCGTCGAACAGATTCATGCAGAAGACCATACAGGGCATGACACCGCTCATATTGAGCGCGTCGTCCGACTGGTGGAGCGTTTGATGAAGGATGAGCCTGTCGACGAGACAGTGCTCATCCTTGCTGCGTATTTACATGACGTGGAAGACCATAAGCTCGGTCGACCGAAGGGACTCGTCAAACAACATTTGACTTCTCTAGAAATCACTGAAGAGCAAGCAAACTTAGTGCTGACCTTAATCGATGAAGTGTCTTTCTCAAAAGGGATTCAGCCTACGACTCGCGAAAGTGAAATTTTGCAGGACGCCGATCGTCTTGATGCCATCGGGGCCATTGGGATTGCGCGAACATTCCAATTCGCTGGTTCTCGCGGAACACCGCTCAATCTGTCGGAAGAAAGTGCGATACAACATTTTCAAGATAAACTGTTGAATCTGGCGTCTAGGATGCATACCGCTAAAGCGAAACAATTGGCGATGTCACGACATGCTTTTATGGAGCGCTTTTTGGTGCAGTTTCACGAAGAGTGGGATGGAGAAGACATATAAAAGGACGACCGAGACACATCTAATTCGGTCGTCCTTTTGATTAGATTAGAATGGATGTTTGTTTAGCCAGTGGCCGCCGTCAAGAGAGATACAATCTCCGTTCAAGTAGCGCATCTCGTCAGAGGAAATCCAATAGGCCAAGTCAGCGATTTCTTCCGGTGTCCCAAAACGTCCGAGCGGTACGTTGCGGCGAATCCGCTCCACTTCTTTCACATGGGACACGAGTTTTTCCGCACCACCTGTCCGTTCAATCGGTCCTGGGCTGATTGCATTGACACGGGCACCGAACTGATAGCCCCATTCGACTGCGAGCGTTCTCGTCAAATTCAGGACGCCCGCTTTCGCCGCCGCACTCGGTGCGACACCAGGCCCTGCCTGCCATGCATACGAGGCGACCATGTTAATAATTGACCCGCCTCGCAATTCTTCTGCTTCCCAATGTTTCCCGAGAACATGGGTACAGTTGAATGTGCCGTTCAAGACGATGTCAATGACGCTCGCCCAACCGTTCGGAGACAAATCAAGTGTCGGACAGACGAAATTACCTGCCGCGTTGTTGACGAGTGCGTGAACCGGTCCGTAAGCGGATACGATGTCAGCGAGTGCTTGAGCGCATCCTTCATAATCACGAACATCATGCTGCACACTCATCGCTTGACCTGCTTCAATAGCGTTCAGTTCGTTCATCGCTTCAAGTAGTCGTTCCTCGTTTCGACCACTGATGGCGACATTCCATCCTTCTTGTTTAAATTTTAATGCCATGGCTTTCCCCATACCAGACGATCCCCCGGTAATCCAAATCGTTTTCATATTGATTCCCCCTTGAAAATGAATGGTCGTTCATTCTATGTATTCGTCTTCTGATTTGAAATTCCTTCAATCAGATGTCATTTGGTGTTGAATCATTTCTTCGACAAGAAGCGTATATAGAATATGGTACGATTGAAGTGCGTAAGATGATATCAATCCGGTAGAGGGGAATGCTAAGCCATGAAGCGACTGTTAGGAATAACACTTTTCAGTATATTTGTTTTGATAGCGCTCGTTTTTACGAATATGGGAGATGATGATTTGTCCGAACCGATTGAAAAGATGACGAATTCTCAAGTCGAAACAAAGACAGCTCCTGAGATGACTGTGGGCGAACTAAAAGGTATCTTAACTGATTTCCAACGCGATGTGGCCCCGCAAATCAAGAATGATTTCGAACGGAAGTTGGCGGAACGAATGTACGTGGAGATGAGTATATTTGATGAAAGCATTGATATAAACAAGCTCATAACGCGCGCTTCAGAGCAAGCTGATTTTGAACGTGCTTGGTTGACTCATGCGAAAGACGAGTATGGGGTCGTCGTAACAGATGAAGAAGTCGATGGTTGGATTGAACGAGGACCTGATGCGGAGGTAGTCGAGTCACAAAGACGGTATGCCGAGGCAAAAGAAATGAGTGTATATGAGCTGAATCATAATTATTATCGCGATCAATATGTGAAATGGGTTGTTTGGGAAAAACTAATCCCACTCATCACGGAACGATACGAAGAGTCAAGTGAGCAAGTGCTTGACAACAATCGACTCATCGAGCTTTACGAAAATGAAGTGAAGGATACTTTATAAATCAATGATACGTTAATCAGCCCGACTCATTTGAGCCGGGCTACTGTTCATTTCATTTGTTTCAATTGTTCTAAGCCAAGTTCACGATCGATTGCATACATCGTACCGGCGACCTTCTCACCCCAATACGGGTCTGAGGCGTAGAAGATGTTAATTCCTTCTTGTTTGTTACCAGGGTAATCTCCGCGTGCGTATTGACCTTTTACATATTTTGTGGCGAACAGTTCGGCAGCCGCGTCAACGCTCGCTTCAACCGTCTCAAAGGTTGTGGCATTGCCGCTCGGGTCGTCATCTGTTGCCCGGAATCCGAACAAGTTACGTTTTTCCCGTGCGATGTCGGACGTCCCAAACCTCGACTCATGACCGGCTACAGCGAGTAGGAATAAGGCATTGATGCCATATGTCTCTTCCGCACGTTTGAAGGCGTCACCCTCTCCAGCGAGTGGCGAGTCGATGGATTGTAAATACTGATCGAACGCTTTGACGGAATACGGTGACGATGATCGTATTGAAGCAAATTGATAGGGAGAGTCGAAGACGTCTCGGACACGTTCCGTATAAAAACGATCTTCTGAGCGCTTCTCTGTCGGTCCGACAAGAAACGTGCCGGCGAGATTCGCATTCGCCTCAACGGAATGATATACATCACCATCTCGAATCTCGTAATATCCACGTCTTTCTACTACGGCTTCTGGGAACAATGCCATCTGATCAGGCTTTATATAGACGTCTGCGCCTGAGATGCGTACTTTCAAATGGTCTTCGCCTCGTTCAAGGAGTTGAAGTCTTGTACCACCAGCGACATAAGACTGACGTTTTTTAAACGATTGATCTTCGTAAAGGTTCGTGATGGCATCGCTTGGAGTCACGACCACACCGGTGCCTGTGAAGTCGAGAACTTCTCCAGAAGGAGAGAATAAGGTGCGGTTATTTCCCGCTGCCATATAGCGTTTTGCCTCAGCAAGAGATTCGAACGACCGTGTGACACGGTCTCCGTTCGTGACGGTTTCGACAGTATACGTGTCTTCACGGGCGGACTGAATCCATAAAAATGCGGCGATGGCGAGACTAAGCGTCGCAATCATCGGCCAAATCGTACGTTTTTTCTTTCGTTTCAATCAGATCACTTCCAAACTTTTGAATTGCCAAACGAGTTGATTTAGTCAACAATTTGATGGAGAAGGGGGAAATCAGTATGAAAATTGGAACGCGGACGTTAAAAACCGCGGTCGCAGCGGGTATCGCAATGCTCATTTCCGAGACGATTCATCTTGATTATTTTGTATTTGCTGCTATTATCGCCATTTTGAGTATTCAAGAGACACGCAAGAAATCCATTCGCGCCTCGTATGAACGTGTCATGGCGAGTCTTCTCGCCATCGGGATGGGCGCCGCGATGTTTACGTTACTAGGTTATTCACCAGTGACGCTCACATTTTATTTTGTCATCTTCATTCCGCTCGTACAACAACTGAAACTGCAAGATGGACTCATTACGAGTGTCGTGATCTTGACGCATCTCTATACCGAGGCACAGTTTTCACTCGAATTGTTCATCAACGAGTTATTGCTCATCGCGATTGGTGTCGGGGTCGGACTCGTCGTCAACATGTATATGCCGACGCTAGACCGTGAAATCGAGCGAATCAAAGATAGTATCGATCGATCGCTTGCCGTACTCTTTTACGATGTGGCAGCCTGTGTCGAGACCGGTGTGTATAACAACCATTCGATGATGCTGATCAAGACACGGGACTATTTGAAAGAAGGGAAAGATTTGGCCCTTCGTCGTATGGGTAACTCCATCGGGAAACGGAATGAAGACATGGACTATCTCTACTTCCGGATGCGGGAGCGACAATACGATATTTTGAAGCGGGTTGCTGATAACGCAAGAGAAATCACCATGGTCGTCAATGAAGCAAAACCTGTTGCAACATTTTTGCGTCGCGTAGGGGACCACGTGAACGAGCAGGCGGACGCTTCCGTCTTTCTGCAAGAACTCGAAGAAATGATTGAACATTATCGAAAAAACGTACCTCTCCCCACAACACGTGAAGAATTTGAGGTACGCTCATCTTTGTTGAACATTTTATCGGATGTGAAAAGTTATTTGATCTTGAAAGAGCGTTATATTTTGCTCTTAAAAGAACATGGTCATGCTCGAGAGAAACGTGCTGATCAAAAAGATTGAGACGATGACGATGACGCCAATTTGAATGATGCGTTGTCGTCTTTTTTGCTTTTTCTTCATAACTTGCCTCCATGTACGTGTTTGCCATCATTGTACAGAATGGAAAAGATTCGTGCAATCTAAGGGAGTTTGTTATAATGGTCAAGAAATGTTTGGATGGAGGGATGTTGTTTATGGTAAACGAGACACGTGTGCTCGACACATTTTTAGGATTGGTCGGCATCGATTCAGAAACGAAGGAAGAAGCTGTCATTTGTGAACACTTGAAAGCGGTATTCACAGAGCTTGGATGTGATGTGTATGAAGACGATGCATCAACGAAGACAGCACATTCTGGTAACAACTTAATCATCACGTTGCCTGCAACGAAAGAGAATGTTGATCCGATTTACTTCACAGCTCACATGGATACGGTGACACCTGGGAAGGGAATCAAGACGAGCATTAAAGATGGTTATGTCGTCACGGATGGCACAACAATCCTTGGTGCAGATGATAAGACAGGTCTCACAGCGATGATCGAGCTTGTTCGCGTATTGAATGAAAAACAGATTCCACACGGTCAGATTCAATTCGTGATTACGGTCGGGGAAGAATCAGGACTCGTCGGGGCGAAAGTCTTGGATTTATCAAAAATCGACGCGAAGTTCGGTTTTGCGCTTGACTCGGACGGTCCAGTCGGCGACATCATCGTCGCGGCACCGACACAAGCGAAAGTGAACGCGAAGATTTATGGCAAGACGGCTCATGCGGGTGTCGCTCCTGAGAAAGGGATTTCAGCGATTCAAATCGCAGCAAAAGCCATCGCGAAGATGCCACTCGGTCGAATCGATGAAGAAACAACGGCGAACATCGGACGCTTCGAAGGGGGACGTGCCACAAACATCGTTTGTGACTATGTCGAAGTACTCGCTGAGGCTCGTTCGCTCATTCATGAGAAAATGGAGAAACAGGCGGAAACGATGAAGCAAGCCTATATCGAAGTGGCGGAGTCATTCGGTGGTCGTGCTGAAGTCGACATCGACATCATGTACCCGGGATTCAAGTTTGAAGAAGGCGATGAAGTTGTCGAGGTCGCAAAACGTGCGGCGACGGCAATCGGACGTCCGACACGAATCTTGCACTCTGGTGGCGGTTCGGATGCGAACGTCATCGCCGGTGGCGGAATTCCGACAGTCAACTTAGCGGTCGGTTATGAAGAAATTCATACGACGAATGAGCGGATGCCACTTGAAGAGCTGTATAAACTCGTTGAGTATGTCGTCACGATTGTTGAAGAAGTCGCATCACCTAAGCAATAAAAAAAGAGCCGACCATTCGTCGGCTCTTCGTATGTGTTCGTACTCGTTATGCTGCGAACTCCAGAGACTCCAAAATCAACTCGTCTGTGCAATGAAGTTCGATCGCTATGTCGTGAATGCGGATAGAGGTGCCTTGTTCCTGTTGGTGCAAGCGATTCATCAAAGCCGCACGGTCTCGAATCGTCTCGTAAATGGATTCGGGTTGTTCTGCTTTGGTCATCACAAATCACATCCTTTTCAGCGATTACCACAAGTATAGCATGGAACGGACTTGAAGAAAGGACTAATTTATTTATGAAGTTACAGTTTTTAGGAACTGGATCAGGTATGCCATCAAAACAGCGTAACGTGTCAGGTCTTGCGCTCGTTTTACCGAAAGTCACCTGGTTGGTCGACTGTGGAGAGGGGACTCAACATCAGATGCTCTACACGAAAGTCAAACCACGTAAAGTGACAGCGGTATGGGTGACACATTTGCATGGTGACCATGTATTTGGCTTACCTGGATTTTTATCGACCCGTTCTGCGTTAGACGGAATGGATCCTCTCACGGTTTATGGTCCAAAAGGATTAAAGAAATGGCTCGAAGCGACACTTCGCGTCACAGGTTCTCATCTCGGTTATGAGTTGAACGTCATTGAATTCACGGACGGAGACACATTTGAGCAAGACGGTCATACGATCACTGTGCGAAAATTAGAGCATCGGTTCCCTTCTTACGGGTTTCGTGTCACAGGCCCGGAAAAACCGGGAACGTTACGCGTCGATCGGGTAAGAGAGCTTGGAATCCCAAGTGGACCCATCTATAAAACAATCAAAGAACAAGAACGGTTCGAATATGAAGGAAAATGGTACGATTCTAAAGAATACGTCACTGAACCGACTCCGGGCAAAGTCGTTGCGATTCTTGGGGACACGACGCCATGCGAGAACGCGCGATTGTTAGCAGAAGGGGCCGACCTCCTCGTTTATGAGGCGACATTCATGGAAAGTGAACAACCGCTCGCCCGAAAATATGGTCACTCGACGACGCGTGAAGCGACTACTCTTGCGAAAGCGTCTGCGGTAGGCCAATTGATTGTCACGCATATTTCCGCTCGATATGTCGGACGAGAGGAAGAATTTGAACAAGAGGTCGTTTCGGATTTTCCATCGAGTTTAGTTGCGACCGACTTTTTAGAATATACAGTGGGGGATTGATGTGACCATTCAACTCTATGTTTGGGCCGCGTTTTTAGTGATCAGCGTCCTGTTAGGTGTCCGCTTGAACCAATTGAAAGAACCGGAAGCCAATTTCTTTCCGAAGTTTTTATTTTATTCACTGCTCGGCATCGTTTCGTTTCCAATCGGTGGATTTCATATCCCAATCGGGTTTTTATTGTCTTTTTTATTCTTCCCAAAACAGAACAGCCGCTATAAATGGTATGGAGCACTTTTAGGATTTTTCTTTTTTATCGTTTTATTGTTCGTACCATTGTTTGACCAATCTGGGTTTCGTGCGGAATCGCAACAAATCGGCGCCGTTTCTGTCACGAATGAATCTTTCGATGAGATGACAGAGAAAATCTTACAACGAGTCCACAGTGACTCCATCAAGCTAGACCGAGGTAAACTTCAAATTCATCGGGATGGGGACGTTCAATCGATTGAGTATTTGCTGATGGTCGAACGAGCCGAATCGTTCCAACAAATTCGCGTGACGTACGCAGACGGCCAATTATCTTATGAACAGGTCGATGAATTACGAAAAGAATCAGGTCAGGCATTCTTTGAAAAGCTCGTCGAATTTGACCATATGTTGTCTACTTTAAGGGAACCTTCATGGGAAGAATATACAGATGTCATAGCCGCCCCAATCCTTCAACTTTCTTACGATGGGCTGTATGATATGTATACGTTCGAGAATGAGTCGATGCTCATGATCAACCGTGACAATGAGCTCGTTAAGTTCTGGCTACAACGTGAACCAGTCCTTGCTAACAGTATCCAGCTCGTCGGACTGACGCAAGAGGGACGTAGCACAGGTGAACGCTATGCGATTCTTTACAATTATTCGATACACCAACGAGAGGATTTGACAGACCAATGAAATCATATGTAACGATTGCTCTACTAGCGACCGCACTACTTGCCGGATGTGGCGGGGAAGAGGCGCAACAAGAATCGTGCGGAGTTAGTCCGACTATTTCGGTCTATAACGCAGCGACTGAGGAAACGCTCTATCAAGAGAAAAGTGTCTGCCTAGAAGAGGACGCGACTGTTCTCGATGCATTAAAAGCAACAGGACTCGACCTTGAGGTGACAGGGAGCGGTGACATGTCCTATGTGACGGCAATCGAAGGAATCGAAGAAAAATCTGAAGGACAATCGTCAGGATGGGTATTTGCTTTCAACGGTGCACCCGGGGATGAAGGTGCGGGCGCCAAAGAAGTGGAATCGACGGATGTTATTCAATGGCGGTTCGAAGAAGATGCAGTGGCTTTCTTCGAATGAGGCAGATTGGGAGCGGAGACATCCTGTCACGCTCCTTTTCTATCTCTTCTGTCACCTTTACATATTAATGAATGTCGAAGACGTCACTTTTTTTGTGGTTGGACTCCTCTTGCTGCTCATCATTGAACGTCGTTTCCCTTGGTCAATGCTCTCCATACTGATTGCGTTTGGGTTGATTTCAATCATGCCCATCCTGATTGGTTGGGAAATTTCTTATTCATACATATGGCGTCAGCTTTTGAAATTGGCTGCCTTTTTACTCGGGATGTTATGGATTGCACGCATCATTCGTCTCGAACGATTGCTCCCGCTCTTATCGAACTTTCCACGATCGTCTTCACTCTTATACGGCGCATGGGCCCTCATTCCGTCAATGGAGCAGGCGGTACGTCAGGCAGTCAGGAGTCATCCGAGGGCATCTTGGCTAGAGGGTGTGCAAATCGGGATTGAAAGTCAGCAAACTGAGCCGAAGTTTGCGGTTGACCCGATACGGCGCTTTCGTTTAGAGGATTTGTTGCAAATCGTCCTCATCGTAATCATTTGTTTTTCCTCACTTCATCTGTTTGTCGGACTTTGGCTGATTTATCCTTATCTCACGAAAGGAGGGATGCGTGATGCAATGGCTATCTACCGTTGACGGTTCGTTCGAGCAATACGTCGAACGTTACCGCCCGTATGTGATCGAGATGACGCAATCGTTCTCAGGAAAGGTTGGGCACTTACTTTCGAGTGTCGATCCTTTTCGAGGGGCGGAACTCGCTACACTATTACAAATCGACGCGCTTTATCCGAAGCGGTTTGATGCATGTTCGAGTGGAGAACAACAGATTGTTCGAGTCGCCTACGCCCTGTTAAATCGACCGGACTCCATCGTCCTGATTGAACCATTTCGGCATCTAGACCAATTTCGAAGAGAGCATTTAGAGATGTTGCTCCGCCGTATTTCTGGAATCGGGGTACAAATCGGTTATACCGAGCGAGCGAAAGAACCTTCTGGAGAAGTGACGTTCACGTTCAACGAATCGAAAACGAAACCTTCCATCGATGCGACCGACGTATCTTATCGGCATCCTCTGCAAGCGACCTATGCGATTGATCACGTGACGGTTCAGATGACTGAGCCTGGACTCACAGTTTGTGTCGGGACGAACGGGAGTGGGAAGTCAACTTTACTCGAACTATTAGCTAGAAGTAGACGTCCACTTCAGGGACGAGTGAAAAAGGGGGAGCGGGCAGTCTATCTTCCTGCCAATCCAGAAGTTGGTCCGTTCCCACAAGAAGAGAAGCGACGGGTCGCCCAACTTCAATCCGTCCTACACGATCCGTCGAGTGTTCTTTTACTCGATGAACCGACCGTGGATTTGACGAGGGGAGAGCGGGATGCGTTCTTCAGAGCCCTTCAACAAAAAGCAAAGTCGGCCCGCGTGATTTGTGCAACACATGACATGGGCCTCATACAGGTTGCGACGGATGTGATTTATCTAGCGAGCGGTCAAGTCGTCTTTCAAGGCGATCGGAACCTTTTTCAAGATCGGAGCACCTTATGGTCACATACGTCTTCGCCATCCTGATCGCGATCGTCGTGTTGTACCGGTTCGAAAAATCTAGAATCCCGATTCAACCACTCGTTCAATTGTTAGCACTTGCGGTCATTGGGCGTTGGCTCTTTATGACGATACCGAATGTTCAACCGACGACGGCCATGATCATGTTGACGGCCTTACTGGTCAGTTTGAACGGGGCCGCCATCCTCGCGCTTTTTGTTCCGATTTTGTCAGGACTTTTGCTTGGGATTGGTCCCTTTGTATTTTATCAATTTTTAGGATGGCTCCTTGTCGTTGTGCTCGTCCGTTTATTTCGACCGATTCTATTGAAATCGACAATCCTTTTCTTACTGCTCGGTTTACTATCAGGTTTTTTATATGGGTGGACGACAAACTTGGCGTTCATTGAAGTGGTCGGGACGGATGTCGTGAAGTTGTTCTTACTCAGTTTTCCATTTGATCTGGCCCACGGTATTTCGAATGTCGTCTTCTTGATCATGATTCGTCCGCTATTTGAGCGCATATTCCTTCGTCAACTCGGGTAAATATACAATATTCCTATCATATTGAGTGAGGTGAACGACGGATGAGTGCTTATATTAACATCACTGAAGTCGGCATGTTTCTACTCGTAGGGTTGTTGTTTATCTTATTAAACCTTGTTCTTTTAGTGAAACGTTATACGAGGGCCCGTTTCGCCATGCTAAGCATTCTAGCAGCGAGTGTATGGCCAGCGCTGATGATTGTTCTATCAGTAGAACAGTTGAGCGTGATGGATCAATTGACCTCAGGTGAATGGTCACTAGATGCTGTGCTTGCGTGGGGAGTCGTCCTCTCGACAGCGCTCATGACGATGATTCCAGCAGGTGTCTTTTTACATCGGCTCGTAAGTGTCTCGCGATTACCTTCAGAATCTTAAAAGGAGCGACCGTCGCCGGTCGCTCCTTTTTTCATGTCGTTGATTCAGTGGCTGACCCGTCTGCTGGTTTTTGGACACGACGCAATACTTCGAGACTGAGAGCACGTGGCATCAACTTAGCCAACCCGACTAGGAGTTGATTCGAGAGACCAGGCACAACCACGCGCTTATTATTCATGACACCTTTATAACCGAAGAAGGCGACGAGGTGAGATGGCATTTTTGAGAAGGACAATTCACTACCGGCGCGATCAAAGAAATTCGTATCTGTCGGGCCAGGACAGAGGACACTGACGTGAACACCGCTCCCTTTCACTTCGGCATGCAACGCCTCGGTAAGTGAGAGGACATAAGCCTTCGTCGCATAGTAAACGGCCATATACGGACCGGGTTGGAACGCAGCGACGGAAGCGACGTTTAGCACATAGCCGTGATTTCGTTCGAGCATACCCGGTAAATAGGCTTTTGTCAGTTCCGTCAATGTGTTGACGTTCAATCGGACTTCGTCCGCCTCCGTCTCGGCATCGAGGTCAGCGAACGCACCTGACGTTCCAAATCCAGCATTGTTTATCAAAAAGTCGACGGTTAGTCCCGCTTCTTCAATCATCGAAGTCAAACGGTTGGCAGCGTCATGTTTCGCCAAATCGAGCGCGAAGACATGTACATTGATTCGATATCTCGTTTCAAGTACTTTTTTCAGTTCGTGTAAGCGAGGTTCGTTTCGGGATACGAGAATACAGTCGTACCCGTCTCGTGCGGCGAGTACGGCCAAGTCTAAACCGATGCCCATCGAGGCCCCGGTAATTAAAGCTGTCTTTGACAACGTGATCCACTCCTTTAATGAAAAGTCATACATTGTTACTGAATTCTTCACGAGTTGTTAAAATCCTGCCCCGTTTGCACATTCGATCCTATGCTAAAGTATAGCAAGAATATGTGATTAGACTCACAAAGTAGGGAGAAGAACAAATATGATGATTCAGCTCGTCACTACGGCGCAAAGCGTCGAACAAGCAGAAGCGTTAATTAAAGCGGGTACGGACCGATTATATATCGGGAATTCTAGGTTCGGCTTGAGACAAAAGGGAGACTGGACAATCGATGCTGTGAGGGAAGTCACACAGCTTGCCCATCGATACGGAAAAGAAGTGACGGTGGCCGTCAACAATTTGATGCATAACGACCACATTCAAGAATTGCCGGATTATTTACAAACGTTGAAAGCAATCGGCGTCGACGATGTGACAGCCGGGGATCCCGGGGCCATCCGTTTGATCCGTCAAGCGAAAATTCCCTATTGGTACGATGCCCAAACGCTCGTCACGTCCGCCAAACAGATTCAGTTCTGGGGGAAACATGAGGCCATCGGAGCCGTCGTTGCGCGCGAAGTCACTCTCGAGGAATTGGTGTTGATTCAGCAACAAATCGGTCTCCCCGTTGAAGTTCAAGTGTACGGTCCGACGTGTATCCATCATTCGAAGCGACCGCTCGTGACAAACTATTTCAATGAACTTGGACGCTCTTCTGAAGAGGCGAAACAACGTGAGTTTTATATGAGTGAGCCAGCAGATGCGGAGAGTCGTTACCCCATCTACGAGGACGAGAATGGCACACATATTTTCTCAGAAGATTTGACGCTTATGGGTCAGCTACCGACGTTAGTCAAAAACGGCCTTCACACATGGAAACTTGATGGCTGGCACGCGGGAGAACAGTTTGTTGAAATCGTTCAGTTGTTTACCGTCGCACGGGCGAATCTATTGAATGGTCAATTCGACCGAATCGAGATGGAACACCGCCTCAGAGAATTACAACCGAAAGCGTTTCGACTCGGAACGGGACTATTGTTACGCAAACCAGAAGAGATCAAGTGAGGGATGAAGATGAAACAACGTCCAGAATTATTAGCGCCAGCAGGAAACTTAGAGAAATTGAAGATGGCGATTCATTATGGTGCCGATGCGGTCTATATCGGCGGTCAACAATTCGGGTTACGTTCGCGTGCCGGAAATTTTAGTTATGACGAGATGCGTGAAGGTGTGGCTTTCGCACATGCTCGCGGGGCGAAAGTATATGTCGCTGCAAACATGGTGACGCATGAAGGGGATATCGAAGGAGCTGGTGACTTCTTCCGCACGCTCCGTGATATCGGGATTGACGCAGTGATCGTCTCTGACCCTGCCATGATTGAGACGTGTCTCACAGAAGCGGAGGGCTTACCGGTTCACCTGTCGACACAAGCTTCCGCGACGAACTACGAGACGCTTCGTTTTTGGAAAGAAGAAGGACTCGAACGGGTTGTATTGGCACGTGAAGTATCGATGGATGAGATTGTGCAAATGAAACAGGAAATCGATGTTGAAATCGAGACGTTTGTCCATGGTGCGATGTGTATCTCATACTCCGGTCGTTGTACGCTGTCGAATCATATGACATTGCGGGATGCCAATCGAGGTGGCTGTTCCCAGTCGTGCCGTTGGAAATATGGCTTCTTTGAAGAGGATGATCTCTTAACGAAAGAGATGGAGGCCCGTGATGAAGAGCCGTTCTCGATGAGTTCGGTCGATTTATCGATGGTCCGACATATTCCCGACTTGGTGGACGCTGGAGTCGACAGTTTGAAAGTCGAAGGACGAATGAAATCGATTCACTACGTCGCAACCGTGTGTAACGTGTATCGTCAAGTGATTGACGCATACTGTGAAGATCCTGAGAACTTTGTGTTCGAGCCGGCTTGGGAAGAAGAGATTTGGAAAGCGGCACAGCGAGAACTCGCAAGTGGTTTCTATTACGGGATTCCAACCGAGAAAGAACAATTGTTTGGGAAACCACGTTCGATTCCACAGTACGCATTTGCCGCACGTGTCATTGCATACGACCCGTCGAGCGGGATGGCGACACTCGAACAGCGAAATCACTTCTCAACAGGTGAAGAAGTTGAATTTTTCGGACCTGGATTCGTTCGTTTCTCCCAAATCATCGAGACGATTGAGGATGTAGACGGTCAACCGATTGAATCCGCCAATCAAGCGATGATGACGATTCGAGTCAAAGTGGAAAAACCCGTCGCGACCGATTACATCATGCGCAAGCGAAAAGGGGTCCCTGCGCGCGTCTTCGCTTGACACATCCACCGAGCCAACATAGTCGCCCGAACTGTCTAATCCTGCTACCCTAAGAGATAGAGACGGAGGGATGGAAGGATGAACCAAAATACGGAGCAATTGCGGACAGAGCCCATCGGTCGACTCCTGTTTAAGTTATCGCTACCCGCGATGATCGGGATGCTCGTGACGGCGCTCTACAATATCATTGATACGATTTTTGTCGCTCGTGGCATTGGCGCTTCGGCCGTCGCTGCCATCGGGATTGCGTTTCCCATACAGATGATCTTAATGGCCGTGTCGAGTGCTGTTGGTCTCGGTGGCGCCTCCATCAGTTCTAGGAAGTTAGGTAGAGGAGACGATGCCGGTGCGGCTGTCACATTTTTGAATGTGCTCGTCCTCGTCGGATTGTTTGCTGCCCTCGCGGTGAGTTCCGCTTTCTTTATGTTGGATGAGATTTTAATGGTCTTCGGGGCGACGTCCGAGATTATGGAACTCAGTAGACAGTACTTATCAGTTGTTTTGATCAGTTCACCATTCTTTATGTTCACACTTGCTTCAAGTGCGATGGTTCGTGCCGAAGGTCAGGCACCGTATCAAATGAAGGTCATGTTGACGACCGTTCTCGTCAATCTCGTCACGACGCCACTTTTCATCTTCACGTTCGACTGGGGGATGTACGGTGCAGCGACTTCGACGGCACTCGCTCAAGTCATCGGTTCCATATTGATGCTTCGATTCTTCTTCGCCCGAAAACCAAAAACGGAACTGCGCTTCAAATGGCGACAGTTCCGGATACGATTCGATGAGATGAAAGAGATTATGGCAATTGGTTCCTCTTCATTCATCATGATGGTGTCCCAATCCATCTTGTTCGTTGGCGTCAACGTGATGCTCGGAACATACGGTGGGACAGAGGAGTTGGCGATTTTCGCCATCATCAATAAGTTCATGGCGCTCGTCGGCATGCCAATCATGGGAATTGTCCAAGGGATGCAACCGATTGTCGGATATAACTATGGTGCCGAACGGTATGATCGTATGCGTGAGACCATATGGACAGCGATGCGGGCAGGGATTGCAATCGCTGTGATCATCTGGCTCATCTTGCAGGTATTCCCGAATACGTTGATGGGATGGTTCTCGACGGACGAGGCATTGATTGCGGGAGGCGTGACGGCGATTCACATCTTGTTCGCCGTCTCGTTTTTACCGAGTGTTCAAATGCTCGTCAACGGGATTTACCAGTCGCTCGGGAAAGCGCGAGTCGCCATGTTCTTGTCCCTTTCACGTCAGACGCTCTATACGATTCCGCTCGTCTTTATACTCCCGTCGTTCCTCGGAGTGTTCGGGGTCTGGTTGGCGTTTCCGATTGCCGATGCGATGACGTTTTTGACGGCAGTCGCCTTGGCATTTTGGGACCGTAAATTATTGTTCCGTCCTTCAGAAGAAGATCAAGAAGCGCATGATGTAAATCCGAAAGCGACAAACTTATAATCAAACGTCCGCTCGTGTCGAGCGGGCGTCTTCTTTTAGGAACAAGTAAATCCCGCCAAGCAAGACAATGGCGCCGAGCCACTGGAACGGACCGAGGCGCTCACCAAAAAAGGCGTACCCAAATAGCATTCCCCATAAGGCCTCTCCAAGGATGGTAATACTGACGACGGTCGCACTGACCCGAGCGAGTGCATAATTGAACAGGTTATGCCCTAAAATCGTCGGGAAGAAGGCAAGGGCGAGGAAATACCACCAGTTGACCGTTTCAAAGTCCGTGAACGTCGTCCCGCGTACGAGGAGCATGAAGCAAAGGACGACAGTCGCGACGAGATAGACGCTAAAAGAATACGTATTCGTGTTCATCGATGTCCGGACATGTTGACCGACGAGCCAGTACCCTGCGATGAGGAGGGCGGCAATCAGAGCGAGCAGGTCACCAAATAGTGCTTCTCGTCCGAGCTGAATATCACCTGCAGCGACAAGCATCCCACCGAGGACAGCTACGAGCGCGTATGACAATCCTTTTCGCGTCGGGTTCTTTTTAAAGATCAAGGCGTTTCCAATTAATACGAAAATCGGACTCGATGTGACAAAAAGAGTGGAGCTGGCTACTGTCGTATAATCGAGTGATAAAAACCAGAGCCAAAAGTGAAACGCGAGCAACGTTCCGCTAAGTAACAAAGCATATCGTGTCATCAATCGCGTTGTGATGAGTGATTTGAAATCGACGAATGGAAGTAGCATGAGACATGTGATCAGCATGCGGTAAAACGCAGCCGTCTCGGCTGGAGCCGACGTCCATTTGACAAACAAGACGCTCGTCGACAAGAAAAAAACAGCAGCGAATAAAATGAGGTAAGACATGACGACACTCCTTCACATATGTATGTTCTCTGTTAATCATATCGGAAAACAGCCGTGTGGCAAGCTATGATTCATGGAATACAAACAAATGCTCCCCTCTCGATATGTCCATCCTCGACTTGGTATAGTAAAATACATAGAAGAAGCAATCCCACCACGTACGTCTTGCCAAGAAATTTAAGGCAAAGTAAGGAGTTCTTATGAGACTAATCATTGCGGAAAAGCCATCACAAGCACAAAAGTTGGCGGCTCCCTATCCATCTAAAAAAAGAAAAGATGAGATTGAAATCTCACCATGCTCACGTTTCCCGGAAGGGGCGATTGTCGTTTGGGCGGTCGGTCACCTTTGCGAACTACAGGAACCGTCACACTATCGTCCAGAATGGAAATCTTGGAAATACGAGGCACTTCCGATTGTTCCGGAACGGTTCGATTATCGGATCTCGAAAGGAAAATCAAAGCCGTTTTACGCTATCAAGAAATGGCTACATGACCGCTCTATTACCGATGTGATTATCGCTTCGGATGCCGAGCGGGAAGGGGAGGCGATTGTTCGATTAATTCTTCGGCTCGCCGGAAACAAAAAACCGTTAGCACGACTATGGATTTCGAGTCTGACGGAACAAGCGGTCGACCGTGGATTCTCTCAACTGTTACCGGGCGAGCAAACGGTCCCATATTATCATGAGGCGATGAGTCGAGCATGTGCCGACTGGCTCGTTGGAATGAACGCTTCCCGTGCATACACGACCTTGTTGAAAACAATCGGCATCGAGGACGTGTTCTCGCTCGGTCGTGTCCAGACTCCGACACTCGCCTTGATTGTCAATCGCGAGCGAGAAATCAAACAGTTCGTGCCAGAACCGTACTTTGAAGTCGAGGCGACACTTGCAAAAGGTCGGGGCACCTTCAAAGCAAAATATACATTCGGAAAGACAACGAAGCTCAAAACGCGTGAGGAAGCAGACGCGGTCGTGAAACGAGCTTCCGGCACCGCCACGGTCAAAACAATCGATAAAGAAGAAAAGATGGAGCAACCTCCATTTTGGTTCAGTTTATCCGGGCTTCAGGCAGAAGCAGGGAAACGATTCGGTTTCGGGGCGAAAAAGACGCTCGATATCGCTCAAAAGCTTTACACGAAAGGGTGGATCAGTTACCCGCGGACGGATTCTGGCTTTGTCACCCCAGATGAAGCGACGCTATTCCCTCAGACGAAGGCGAGATTGCTGAAGTCAGCCGCTTATGAGGGTCTTCGCGACGTCTTAACCGAGGACCCGTCAAAAAATCGTCGATACGTCAATGCGAAAAAGGTCAGTGATCACTACGCAATCATTCCGACCGAAGCTTGTGGTGACGTCACACGTCTCGGCGGCGATGAGGCAAAGCTGTACGATTTGATCAACCGACGTTTTCTCGCGGCATTTGCACCTGCGGCAAAGCTCGAGAAGACAACAGTTGATTTGATTGATGGAAACGACCTATATCGGGCAAAAGGGACCGTCGTCGTGAGTCCAGGTTATCGTCAAGTCGTCGAGATGAAATCAAAAGACGTCGAGCTTCCTGTGTTGGCAATTGGCGAAGAATTAAAAGAGAAAAAAGTTGAAGTGTTGTCAAAACAGACGGAGCCACCGAAGCGGTATACGGAAGGTTCACTGATCATGGCGATGAAAGTCGCAGGAAAACAGCTCGATGACGAAGAGCTGATTCATATCATGAAAGAAGTCGAAGGTCTTGGCACCGAGGCGACACGCGCTAACATTATCGATGGATTGAAAAAGCGCGGTTATGTTCAACTTCAGAAAAAAGAGCTCGTTCCGACAGACAAAGGACGTCTCTTGATTGATGTGCTCGGAGACAGTATTTTAGCATCGCCTGTCATGACGGCGAAATGGGAGAAACGCCTTCACGAAATCGGCCAAGCATCGGCATCTGCCGCTGAATTTATAGAACAAGCGAAAAAGATGTCGATTCATTTGGTTGAAGAGGCGAAGTCACGAGTCAAGGCAGCAAACCCGGAAGGTTATACGATTGAGGCGAAGCGTTACGGGAAAAAAGGAGCGACTCGACCGAAACCCTCGTTTGGAGTCTGTCCGAATTGTGGCAAAGCCCTCGTTGAGCATCCGAAGTTTATCGGTTGTAGTGGTTACCGGGAAGGATGTCGCTTCACCGTCTCCAAACAAGTACTTGGTGTCGGACTGGTGAAAGATGAGTTGAAGCAAATGATCAACGGAGGTCAATCGAACGTGCATACGTTCAAAAAAGGCGAGAAGACGTTCAATGCTTCTTTATATCTTGAAAAAGGGACGCTCCGATTCGAATTCAAATAAAAGAAGGGTCGCGTATTAAAGCGGCCCTTCTGTCTTGTCAGTCTTTTCTTGTTTTTGGTCAGACTCGATGCGACGATTGATTTCGTCATAGTCTAGAACGATGTCGTCTTTGTTATCTTTGTAGGCATATCCTTTTTGAATGACGACGATGGATGCGATGAGGACGAGTAAAATAATCAAACCGCTGACGGCAAATATCCAGGCCATAAGAACCCCTCACTTTCTCTCTTCAGTATGCCAAATAGTGAGTCGATTCTTCAACTGGAACGAACAGACGGTAATCTCGTGTGACATTGAAAAGATATGGTACAATACGATGTAGAACACTACGTAGAGAAGGAAGGGATAGTCATGGCGATTTTGATTGTGGACGACGAACCGGTCAATACGCTCGTTCTCGAGCAACTGCTTCACCAGCACGACTATGAGACGATATCGGTCTCGAGCGGAGAAGAAGCGCTCGATTTATTGATGGCCCCACAAGCCGCATCGCTGTATGATCTCGTCCTGTTGGATGTCGAGATGCCCGGGATTTCTGGAATCGAGACATGTAAACGAATTCGACAGATGGCTGATTACGAAGAAATGCCAGTCATCATGGTGTCGGGTCGTACAGATGAAAAGCAGATTGCTGAGGGACTAGATGCAGGAGCGTCAGACTATACGACGAAACCGATCAAGGTGACGGAGTTGCTCGCACGTATCCGCTCTGCTCTTCGCTATAAAGCGGCCGTCGATGAACGGAAAATCTATGAGGCCCGTCTCCAATACGATTTGGATCTTGCGCAAAAAATCCAACAAAGTGCGCTCACGCCACCAATCAGTAATGAAGAGATTGACGTGCGCGCTCTCTATCTTCCATCAAAAAAATTAGCGGGGGATATGTATGCGTGGTTCCAGGTCGCACCGGACCGGTATGGTGTCATCATCTTTGATGTCATGGGTCATGGGGTCTCTTCGGCACTCATTACGATGGGTATTCGCTCGATTCTTCCGGGACTTGTTGGAAATGTTCAGTATCCGGTGGACGTGATGACCGAGTTGAATCGTCAAATGACGTTCTTATTCTCGGGTGACGATATGCACAGTTACTTTACAGCGGTGTATTGCTATATCGATACAACGAAGCGTCGAATTGAGTATGTGAATGCAGGGCATCCTCCAGTCATTGTGACGTCAGAAGAAGGCAATTGTCGTCTTGAGACGACGGGAGTACCTGTTGGCATGTTCGAAGAGCCAAATTATGAATCTAAAGAAGTTGATATTGCTCCGGGTATGACACTTCACATGTACACGGATGGACTCATGGAATGTTATAGCAAAGATATTGACGATGGGATTCGCTGGCTTGAGAAGGACGTCTCCACGTACGGTCTCGACTATAGTCGTCACGTTGCAGAGCAACTCGTCCCGAAAATTGAAATTGAGGATGACCTTTGTCTCGTCACGGTCAAGATCACATAACAAAGAGCCTGACGTATGATGCGTCAGGTTTTTTTAGTATGTTTGTTAAGTAGTAGTTACTCAGACCAGATGATTGTTAATCCTATAATCAAATCAAAAGGAGATGGGGCGAAAGAATGAGTAGTCAGAATGAAGTATTTATAAAGGCAATCTATAGAACGATTATTGAAGGCAACTTAGCATCATATAAAGAAATGTATGAAGAAAGGCTAGATCACACAAAATTAAACAATTCAGAAATGGATGTTTATTGGAAAAAACAAGATGAATTCTACAATAGACTAAACAGTGAACAAAAAGAAGTTTTGATGTTAATGATGAAACAAACGATGATTGATACCATTTCGCATGTGTTTGGAATTATTGATGGAAGTTCAGGACTTGTAGACGCTGAAGTAGAACCCACTTTATTACTGGATTCTATTGATTCTGAGGGTGATTTACAAGATTTATTTTTAGCATATATCGAAGACGAAAATCTGTTTCCATAAATAATGATTACTTATCTCTCGAAATAAAGTATGAAGAACTGATTTGTGATAAAACATACTTGTGAGAAGATTTTCTGTGAATAAAAAGACAAACTGGTCATCGATTTTCGGTGAGCAGTTTGTCTTTTTATTGAAAATTTGAAGTGAACAAATCTTGTCTTATACTTTTGCCCGTTAGAAATATCGTTTTCGCCATAGGATATAAAAGGCAAGACCAGAAAATCCAATCATCATAGTAATCGCCATGATGAATCCGAACGGCTGTCCTTCCCATGGAACTTGGACGTTCATCCCAAAGATTCCAGAAATCATCGTTGGAATACTGAGTACAATCGTAATCGACGCTAAGAACTTCATGACGAAGTTGACGTTGTTCGAAATGATTGATCCGAATGCTTCCATCTTAATGCTGATGATATCATTATAAATTGACGCCATTTCCATGGCCTGGCGGTGTTCGACGAACACATCTTCTAATAGTTCTTCGTCCTCTTCATGTTTCTCCAAACTTGGTGTCTTGACGATTCGGTCTAAGACACTATCATTCGCTTTCAAAGAGGTCATGAAGTAGACGAGGGATTTTTGCAGGTTCATCAATTGAAAGATCTCTTGATTTCGCATCGAACGTTGTAGTTCCTGTTCAAGCTCATCCATTCTTCGGTCGATTTGTCGCAAGAAACGTAAGTACGTCATACTCACCCGATGTAAAATCTGAAAGACGAAACGACTTCGATAATTCGTCCGGAACAGTCGTGCTTTGCCGTTTGCGAACAAGTTCAAGACGTCAAGCTCACGTGAACAGACGGTGATAAAATGTCGTCCAGTCACGATGATACCGAGCGGGATTGTATTATAAGTTCGCCCCGTATCATCTTCCTCCACGTACGGGACGTCAATGATCATGAGAAGTCCCTCATCATCTTTTTCAAAACGCGGTTTTTCTTCGATATCAAGTGGGTCATATACAAAGTCTTCTGGAATGCCGGACGCCTCGATGACTTGATCGGCCTCATCTTTTGTCGGATTCACGAGTTGAATCCAGCTTCCTTTATCAAAGTCTTCGATTTCATCCACATGGCCTGATGCGTCAGTACGGTAAATCGTCAGCATGCATCTTCCTCCTACCTTAACTCAATCTTATTATAGGTAGCGAAAATGAAGAGTGCAATCCAAAGCAGGAGATTTTTTGTTTTCTCTAGAAAACATGTTACAGTGAAAGGGAACGATCGGATGATCGTTTATTGAGGAGGGGTTATATTGACAAGAATGCCCGAAGACGCTCTGTTCAATGAAGATAAATTAGCGGAGCTCCACCAAATCGCAAATGGAAACATGGAATTTTTGAATAAAATTGCAACCACATATATTAAGCAGTTCGAAGAAAAATACCCTGAATTGCACGCAGCTGTCGAGTCGAACGACTATTCACGTGTCGAACAACTCGCCCATTTATTAAAAGGGGCCTCTTATTCGGTCGGCTTGGAACAGACCGCGCTTCTTTTTCATGACCTTGAACTGGCAGGCGAGAATGCACATCTTGAAGGTGCACATGAAACGCTTGCGACAATCGAGTCGCATAGTCAGCGCTTTTTAGTCGAATGGAATAATCATTTTGAGCAGTTGACATAAAAAAGTTTGCGACCGTGAAGTCGCAAACTTTTTTTGTTACCCTACAAATTCGTCGAGCGTCGCAATCAAAATCCCGATTTCTGGTTTTGTGATTTGAGCATTCGCACCGACGGCCTCGCCTTTATGCTTCAAGTCGTCTGAGATGAGCGACGAGAAGATAATGATTGGAAGGGACGCGTAACGGTCCATCTCCCGGAGACGCTTCGTTAAATGGAGTCCATCCATCTGTGGCATCTCGATGTCCGTGATGAGAAGGTCGCACTCTACACCATCTTGTTCAAACGCATCGAGTGCTTCTTTCCCGTTGTTGAAGACGGTCGTATTGAAATACCCGGCATCATCTAACGTATCGAGGATGAGCGTTCGGAGCATTTCCGAATCTTCAGCAATCCAAATGTTTTTATTCGAACGTTCGCGAGCCCCGAGGCGTTTGACTGATTCGCGGGCCATGATGTCTTTACGAGAAAGTTCGAGTGCGATTCGTTCATAATCAAGTAAGATGATCATTTGGTCACCTGTTTTGACGACACCATTCGTGATGCCTTGGACGCCGCGTGCAAGATCGGAAGGCGTATCAATCTGCTCCCACGAGATGCGTTTGATCTCCGTCACTTGGTCGACACGAAGAACTGATTTTTCCCCGTTAAACTCACAGACAATCAATCGATCGTCACTTCCGACCTCACGTGGGTGATTGATGACCATTGGAAGGTCGATGACGGTCATGACCTCGCCCCGTAATTCGATCAGTCCCATAATTGCCTCTGGTGTACCCGGAAGAGGTGTCAATGGAAGCATCGTGATGATTTCACGTACTTTCATGACGTTGATACCGAATAAGAACGGTCCAGCTTGGAAGATGACGATTTCAAGTTCGTTCGTTCCAGCCTCAAGTAAAATATTATGATCAGTGCTCAATGGTTGTCCCTCCTATTTCACGTACTCTCTCCTTTACTATCGGTCTCAGATCATCAAATCTATAGTGAAAAATTGTCGAACTCTCGTCAGAATTCACAAAAAGTTTCATAGTAACCGTTTACATCTTATAAACTGAATCGTTATAGTTGTCCAATGCAAAAAAATCTGCATACAATGGGGTTGGCAACGAGATATTACAGCTTACTCAGGAGGCAGATAGAGATGATGAGTATGAACACATATCCATATTTATTGAATGGTCAATGGCAGGAATCATCAAGTCAGGAAACGATTGAACTCGTTTCACCATATAAAGACGAAGTCGTAGGTCGCGTTCAGGCGATGTCACGCGACGAAGTCGATGCAGCCATCCATGGCGCAAAACGTGCACAACAAGAATGGGCGACGCTTCCGGTCAACAAGCGCGCTGAATTGTTGTATGCATGGGCAGAGAAACTCGAAGAACGCGTTGATGAGATCGGTCAAATCATCATGCAAGAAGTCGGGAAAAACTTGAACGACGCGAAAAAAGAAGTCGTTCGCACAGCTGAAATCATCCGTTACACAGCGGAAGAAGGCATTCGTTTCAATGGTGGATTCATGCAAGGTGATTCGTTCCCTGGTGGTTCGAAAAACAAGATGGCCATCATCAAGAAAGAAGCGCTTGGTGTCGTGCTCGCGATTTCACCGTTCAACTACCCGGTCAACTTGGCAGCAGCAAAAATTGCGCCAGCTCTCGTCACGGGGAATGCGGTCGTTTTCAAACCTGCGACTCAAGGTGCAATCAGCGGAATCAAGATGGTCGAAGCCCTTCATGACGCAGGACTTCCAAAAGGTCTCTTGAATCTCGTGACAGGACGCGGTTCGGTCATCGGAGATTACTTGACGTCTCACCCAGGAATCGACATGATCACATTCACAGGTGGAACAGGTACAGGTCAACATTTGTCACAACAAGCGTCGATGGTACCGGTCGTGCTCGAACTCGGTGGAAAAGACCCGGCTCTCGTCCTTGAGGATGCAGATTTGACACTTGCGGCAGATCAAATTGTCAGCGGTGCATTCTCATACTCAGGTCAACGTTGTACAGCCATCAAACGTGTCTTCGTCCTCGAAGACCAAGCGGATGAACTCGTTGGCATGTTGAAAGAACGCGTTGCGAAACTCTCGGTCGGTTCACCTGAAGAGAACAGTTTCATCGTTCCTTTAGTCGATGCGAAAACGACAGATTACGTTCAAGGTTTGATTGACGATGCGGTCAACAAAAAGGCGACGGTCGTTCATGGAAATGAGCGTGAAGGAAACCTCATTTATCCGACATTGCTTGATCATGTGACGACAGATATGCGTGTCGCATGGGAAGAACCGTTCGGACCAGTCCTTCCTGTCATTCGCGTGAAATCACTCGAAGAGATGATTGAACTCACGAACGAATCTGAGTTCGGTCTTCAAGCGAGTGTCTTCACACAAAATGTGAATAGCGCCTTTACAGTCGCTGACAAGCTAGAAGTCGGTACGGTCCAAGTGAACGGACGTACGGAACGTGGTCCAGACCACTTCCCATTCATCGGCGTGAAACAATCGGGACTTGGCGTTCAAGGAATCGGACGTAGCCTCGAGACGATGACGCGCGATAAAGTGACGGTTATCAACTTATAATATTCACCATTCGTGAGGGGGAGATGTCCCCCTCTTTTTTGTTTGATTGAAAACGCATCTTTCAGACGGGTATAATGGAGAAAGACAGGAAGAAGGGGTGGTGATGACGTGGCGGACTGGATTTCAAGCCAACTGGCAAGACTCGATATTCCGACACCGTTCGAAGTTGGAAACGTGAACGTATATATCGTTGAACATATGAATCGCTTTTTTATGGTCGACTGTGGACCAGATACGGAAGAAGCGTGGACTTCATTGAATCGGCAACTTGAAGAGCTTGAACTATCGTTGTCTGACATCGACTTTTTATTTTTGACGCATCATCATGCCGACCATGCGGGGCAGGCGTGGCGACTTCGTGATGCCTCGATTCCGGTGTATGGGCACGAGAAGCTCGTTCGATACTTAGAACAAACCCCGAATTTTCTAAAAAGGGGCAACCACTTTTTACATGAATTGGCGCTCTCATTTGGAGCACCGGCGCCACTCGTGGAAAAATTGCCAGACTATCGGGAAGCATTACGTTGGATTGGGCCGACGACCGTCACCATGACGTTTAGTGACGGACAAGCTGTGACACCGGACGGGGCGTGGCAAACGATTCATTTGCCGGGACATGCGAGTGACCAGCTCGGATTGATCGGTCCTGGAAGCGTTTTGATTGCGGGAGATCACTTGATTGATAAGGTCGAACCAAATCCACTCATTGAACAACCGTATGAGGATGAAGGGTTTGCCTCACCGGTTATTCTCTACATCGATTCACTTAAAAAGTTGCGTGGAATCGATTTGAAACTTGTCGTCAGTGGACATGGTGAACCGATTCATCATCCGAACGATTTGATTGAGAACCGGATCCGACAACGGTATGAACGCAGTGAACAATTGCTCGCTGAATGGGAAGATGGACTCAGTGTCTTTGATTGGTCGATGAAATTATATGGGAGAAAGATGCGAAGTGGTATGCCACTCGTCTTTAGCGAGGTGTTCGCACGACTCAGTTTACTCGAAGAGCGTGGCGACATCGAGAGACGCCGAGATGACCAAAAATGGATTTATACAAAGAAAGAAGCGATGTCATGAAACGGGTAGTCATTACAGGTGCGTCAAGCGGACTCGGTGCCGCATTGGCGCATTCTTTTTATGAAAAAGGATATAGCGTGTTATTGATTGGAAGAAATGAAGAACGTTTGAAAACCATTGCGACCACATGTGAGGGAGAATGGATACGCGCGGACGTCACGAAGGCGGATGCTCTTGTCGATGATGTGATCGAGCGATTTGGGAAGTTTGACATTTGGGTCAATAATGCAGGAATGGCTGAATTTGATTTCGTGACCGATCAATCGACTGATGTGATGGAAGAGACGATGCATGTGAATGCCGTCGCTCCGATGTTGTTGTCGAGAAACGCTGCCAGAGTGTTAGGACGTGGAGGTGTCATCATCAACATTTGTTCGCAAGCTGCGAAAGTTCCGACACCGAAATCAGCCGTTTACGCAGGGGCGAAGGCGGCACTTCTACAGTTCTCTAACGCCCTACGACTCGAGTTGAAGCCGCATGGGGTCCATGTCATGACTGTCAATCCGGGACCGATTGCCACCCCGTTCTTTGATCGAGCCGACAAGAGTGGTACATATGCCCAAAGCGTTAAGGGAATCATGCTCGATCCGAAACGATTGGCCGATGCGATTGTCAGAGGGAGTTTGACGCGTAAACGCGAAATAAATGCACCGTGGTGGATGAATATCGGTGCGAATGTGTATGCAATCTGCCCAAATATGTTCGAAATGCTCGCAAAACGGGGATTTGAGAAAAAGTAAAAAAGGGGGAGAACGATGAAGAAATGGAGAGTATTGCTCGCAACGTTTATGCTCACTTTCGTTGCAGCATGTGGGAATGAAGAGGCGGTTGAGTTTTCGGACTCATTCGAAGCTGCGGCTGAGTCAGCGAACGGGTCGACCGTCAACTTATATATGTGGGGTGGGGACGAGGGAATTAACAGCTATATTGATGACTACGTGGCACCCCGGCTTGAGGAATCTTACGATGTCGAATTAAATCGTGTCGCGATGAATACGGCAGAATTCGTACGTCAGCTATCGCTCGACAAAAAAGCGGACAGACAAGTCGGAACAATCGACGTCGTCTGGATTAACGGCGATAATTTCCGAAATGCGAAAGAAGCAGGACTCCTTCGGGATGGACTGATGGAGCGTGTCCCAAATGCCACGTTATTAAATGAAACGGCTCAACAATCAGATGCCGGTACACCGACAGATGACTTGGAACTCGCTTGGGGAAATGTACAGTTTATCTTGCATTACGATGCAGCGAAAGTAGACAATCCTCCAGAATCGTTTGAGCAATTACGTCGCTGGACCGAAGACAACCCAGGTCGTTTCACGTATCCTGAAGTCACAGATTTCACTGGAAATGCTTTTGTCCGTCATCTTTTATATGAGCGCTACGGTGACGAATTGAACAATAATGCGACCGTTGAAGAGTCGTTCTGGGATGATTTGAAAGCATGGTCCCCGAATTTATGGAAAGAAGGACAGACGTATCCGAAGACGCTTGAACAACTCGATCAACTCTATGCATCAGGGGAAGTTTGGATGACGATGGGCTTCAATGAACGTCGAGCAGAAGCGGAAGTGATGGAAGGCATTTTCCCGAAAGAGACACATGCACTTCTCTTAGATCACTCGATTGCCTCGACGCACTTTTTGGCGATCCCCTTCAATTCACCAAATCCAGATGGGGCGCTCGTTCTCATTCAAGAACTGTTGTCGCCAGAAGCTCAGCTCGTGAAACAAGGTCCTGATTATTGGGGAGATGGGACGTCACTCGATTTGACAAAACTTGACGCAAACGACCAACAAGCCTTCGAAGAGCTAGGAGACGGCGTGACGTATCCGAATCCGGAACAGTTACTCGAACGGTCGATTCCAGATTACGGACCGAACATCATTGATGTCGTACGCGAGGAGTGGCCGCGTGTTGCGAAGTAGTGTCGCGTTAACGATTCTCGTATCTTTTTTGCCGCTCGCTGCCCTCCTTTTTCTAGGAATGGAGGCGCAAGGGACGGATTGGGGCGCACTGTTGACAGACGAAACGTGGCGAGATAGTTTGTTCGCAACGCTTTATGTCGTCAGTGTGTCAACCATCCTATCACTCTTCTTCGGAACGTGGGTTGCACGGACGGTTGTAAAACAAAGATGGCGATTCACATCGACAATCTTGAAAATCCCAATGTTCGTTCCTCACATCGCAGCGGCGTATTTGTTTTGGATATTATTTAGTGGGTCCAATGGTTTATGGGGGATTGAGGCGAACGAGCGAGATTATGTGACGGTCATCCTGACATACATATGGAAGGAGACGCCGTTCGTCTTTTTAATGATGCTCGGGACGTATGAACAATTGAATCGCAGTTACGTAGAAACGGCGAAAACGCTACAACTTTCTCCCTTTGCACAATTCAAACATGCAGAGTTCCCGTTCTTGATTAAACCGTTGCTCGACTCGACCTGGATCTTAATCGCTTTTATTTCATTTGCGTATGAGGTTCCGGCACTGCTCGGTGTGACCTATCCAAAACTAATCGGTGTCCTCGCTTACGAACGACTCTCTACGGGACTCTATTTGGAGGCGACAGAACCGTATGCTGTCGCCCTTATTTGGACATGTCTTGTCGGATTCGGTGTATTCGTTTCTTACGTGATGACCGCATCTGTTCGTCGACGGATTGAACGGGGGGTGAGGCGATGATTCGTCAAGGATTCATCTTACTTATTGCGTTATTCCCGTTCGTCAGTTTATTTTTAGTCGCTCCGTCAATGGAAATCGGGAATGTTGAGTCCATTGTTCATACGGTTGGATTAACCATTATTCTATCCGGAATCAATGTGTGGCTCGCGACGACATTTGCCTGGTGGCTCTTATGGACAGAATCGAGATGGAAAAGTGTCATAGAATGGCTTGTGTTTTTACCGTTGTTCATTCCGATGCTTGCCACACTGTTTGGGCTTTACCTGATTTTAGCGGAAGTTGGGCTAATCGGGACGTATGTCGGAGTCATACTTGCCTTGCTCGTCGTGACGATTCCATATTCAATCCGTCTCGCTTATAACGGAATGGCGGTCATCGGTCGTCCACTTTTAGAACAGGCACGACTATTGCCGATGAGTCGACGAGTCGTCTATGTGCTATATCCGCTCTTCTCGAGAATGATGCGGACCATCGCGTTATTCACGACCGTCATTTTACTCAGTCAATTCGCACTCATTCAGCTGATCGGTGCAGGATTGATCCCGACGGTGACGACAGAATTGTATCAATCTTATGCGGGAAACAATAGGAGTCTCGCGCTCTCGAACACATGGATGCTCATTTTATTCCCCGTAGTCATCTATTTCTTGCTTTCCGGATGGAATCGATGGATGGTGCGTATGCTGAAAGGACGTTTGCAATGAGTTTGAATGTACACGATTTACGTAAACAATTTGGATCAAGACAAATACTGGACGGTGTTGATTTTAAAGTCGCACCTCATGACATTCATGCAATCGTCGGGGTGAGCGGCTCAGGGAAATCAACAATTCTCCGAATCATCGCAGGTCTCGAGACGGCTGATGGAGGTGATGTGTGGTGGAATCATCGATCCTTACACAACATTCCTGCCCATAAACGTCGCGTGACGATGCTATCGCAGACTGCATTGTTGTTTCCACATCTGACGGTAGGGGAGAACGTCACACTCGCGACACGTGGGCGTTCACGTAAACAAGCAGAACATTGGTTACAAGTCGTTCGCCTCACTGACCGGTACGATGCTGAAATACACGAACTATCGGGTGGCGAACAGCAACGTGTTAGCCTTGCCCGGGCTCTAGCAGCAGAACCGGAACTTCTGTTGTTGGATGAACCGTTCACAAACCTTGACCCGAAGCTAAAACTTGATTTGCAACGTTTCATCCGTGACTTAGTCAAAGAGCTCGGCCTCACGGCAGTATTGGTCACCCATGACCGAGAAGAGGCGATGCTCATGGCAGATCGAGTGACACTGCTTGAAGCTGGCAAGGTGACGCAGACAGGGACCGCAGAGGAGTTATATGACTCCGCACCTGGATTCGGAGACTTTGTCATGCTCGATGGCAAACTTCGACCATTGTCCGAGGTGGAAATATCCGAAGCGATTGGTGAACCGGTGCAATTGATGAAGAAAATTTATCGGTTCGGTCAGTGCTTTGGAGAATATCATTTCGAGGATGGGAGGTCGGTCATGTTACCGACGCATGAATGGTTTCAAATCGGAATGACATATCGAATCAAACGAAAGGAGGAATACCATGCTTGATACGTACGGGAGTCGTTACGTCCAACCTGTCATTGAACGGGGGGCAAATCGACTGCTCAAATGGAACTTTACACCGAATGAAGTAACCATTTTAGGCGGAATCATAGGGGTTTCGACAGGAATCTTTATTTATAATGACATGCACTGGACGGCCGTTATCTTATTGTGGCTATCTGGTTTGTTTGATGTCTTGGATGGAACGATGGCACGAAAATCCAAAACGACTGGTTTTGGAACGGTGCTCGACCTCGTCTTAGACCGGTTCGTCGAATTATCGGTCGTGATTGCCCTCGCACTTCGCTATCCGGAATACATGCCAATCTTTCTCATATTGATTGGATCATTTGTCATTGCGATGACGCTATTTTTAGCTGTTGGTGCAAGTAGTTCAAGGCGATCAGAGAAGACATTTTATTATCAGCCTGGAATTATTGAACGAACGGAATGCTTCATCTTGTTCACGTTGATGATTCTCTTCCCAAACTGGGTCGGTGTGATTGCGCTTATCTTTTTAGTACTTGAAGTGATGACGATCACGCAACGATTCATCGAGGCGCGGAGAATTTTGCGATGAAACCAGTATTGGTGTTGGCAGGACTCGGTCACGGACAGCTTGAAATTTTGGACCGTCTTGATGAGATTCGTGAACATTATGATGTTCGCTATATTGGAGGGCGACAGACGGTGTATACAGGTGCCTTCCCACAAGTGATTGCTGGATTCATGAACTCCGCGACAGTCAAATTGCCTCGACTTGAACCGGTCGCAGAACGGGTTATCTCGATTGACCCTCATCAGCAGACCGTACAAACGGAAAAAGGGGCGATTCACTACGATCAACTAGTGCTGGCGACGGGTGCAAAAAGCAGAGGGATTGGGACACCTCTCAAACCGATGACGCAAGCTCTCCTAGAGCGCATTGATTCGAGTTCGGAAGTGACAATCGCTGGAGGAGGCAAAGCCGGGGTAGAATTGGCGTTTACATGCGCTCGGACGAAAAATGTGACGCTCTATGCAAAACGGATCTTGCCAGAGGCGCCGGCTCACACCCAAAAACAAATCGAACGTCTTTTAGTGAAGTCAGGCATCATGGTCGTAAAACGACAGCTTCAAGATGACGCATCAGAAGGATTCTTGTTAGATGCGACTGGCGTCGTCCCGGTTGAATGGTGGGCTGAATCCGGGCTTGCAAAACCTGACAATTTTATAGACACGGATGAATATTTACGTCATCATCAGTTTACAAATATATATATAACAGGAGATATGGCATCCTGCTTAAATGGAGGCGTCGATGCTGTCAAATCGGGGCGCTTTGTTGCCAAGCGGTTACTCGGTGAGACGAGTCAACCATTTCGAAGACGTCAATCGATGAATATACTATTGACGACACCAGGTCGTGCCTTGCTGACATTTGGACAGTTCACGTGGCATGGACGACTTCCGTATTACGTGAAGCGTTTCATTGACTCGCGATATGTTCGGCACTACAAGTAGTCGGATGTCTAAATCTTCATTCGCTCGGCAAATAGCCAATCACTTCATTCGATTCTGATTCAACGAGCACTTGTGGAGTCTCGACCGTGCGCTGTGAATCAGAAGGAAACGTGACGAGCCAGGCCCTTGACCCTTCAAAGCGTGAATCAATTAATTCAAAACGATTGTCGACTGTGATGGATTGAATCGTGGCCTGTTTGCCATCTTCGTCGGTTGGTAGCCAATCCATATTGTTTAGATATTCAATTGCATGATTTATGATGACTTTCTCATCATCCGGTGGTATAGCTGATGAGGTGGATGATTGTGTACAGCCGACTAACATGAAGATTGTGAAACAAAGTGCGGTAAAAAGGCGAGTTCGAGTCATGATCATTCTCCTTTCCTGTTTGGTTATTTCTTACAGTATAGACGAGGATGACATAAGCGTGTACAAAAAAATCCTGCAGCCGATAGGTCTGCAGGAATCAGGTTATGCTTGAATCGTATCGAGGAATGAACGAATTTGCATCTCCGTCTTGGCGTTTGCCGAGTGGAGGTGTTCTTGTTTTACCCCGTCTTTATAATAGAGAAGTGAAGGGATGCCGCGAACTTCTTGAGCATCAGATAATTCTGGTAGTTCGTCGCGGTCGACGACATGCCAGTTAAACTGTGGATAGTCTTTGACGAGCTCGTCGACATACATGTCGAGACGTTTGCAGTCCGGGCACCATGACGTGGTGAAGACTACCATTCCATGATCTTTTGTGGTTTCGTCAAATTGTTGTGATGAATGAATCGGTTGCATAGACAACTCTCCTTTCTTCTATCTATTTTGTCGGGTTTTAAACGAGTCGTCAACAGATTGGCATTCTCGAATCCATAGAAGAATGTGATACACTTATAAAAATAGCATGATAAGGAAAAGGTGATGGATATGGCGTTACGTCACGCATTGCTCGGGTTATTGACCCATCAGCCTGCGACCGGGTATGCCCTGAACGCAACGTTCAAGGCGCAGATGATTCATTTTTGGAACGCACACCATACACAGATTTATCGGGAACTGTTAAAGATGGAAGAAGATGACCTTGTCTCAGCGGAGCATATTTCGCAACAGGAGTTGCCAGATAAGAAAATCTACTCGATCACGGATCAAGGACGTGAGGAGTTGATCAACTGGCTGCGTCAACCGACAACGTTTCAACCAAAAATGAAAGATGAGAACCTATTGCGAGTCAGTTTGCTTCAATTGCTTCCGGTCGAAGAAGCGGTCCGATATATCGAAGAGACAAAAGCCCATCACGAACAAGTTGCCCAACAAATTCGGATGTTTCAAGAAGAACATCAATCAGATGAAGATACGCTCGGCTATTTATTGACGAGTGAATATGCGATTCGGATGATGGAAAACTATGCCGGATGGGCAGACTGGGCAATCGAACAGATTAAAGCGCGCAATGAAAAACACGTGACCTGAAACAGTTCAGGTCACGTGTTTTGTATAAGGATGAATCGGCAGACGGGCGAGTAGGCGGTCAAGCGCATCTTCATCGATTTCAGTCTCGAACGCGCGAATTGTCTCGTTCAATTGCTTCACTGAAGAGGCGCCCGGTAAGACGATGTCACAGAAACGCTTAGCGGCTTCGAGTGCATACGCCTGAATCGGATTAGGCATCATCGCCAATTCACTGGCAAGTTCCTCTTTTCGCCATGCCTCAAATCCTTTATCCCCGAGTCGTGTCTCCCATTCATCCGTTAGTAATCCTTTGGCAAGAACACCACGACCTACGATCGGAATCGACAATTCAAGCGTCTCTGGTCGTCGATCAAGAAGGGAATACGGCGTCATGAGCACATCGAGAGCTCCGGAAGCGCCCCAATGTTTGATGACGTTCGGTCGAATCGATGAGAGTCCGATTTGTCGGATGAGACCATCACGCTTCTGTTTTTGCGCCCATTCAATCGTTGCATCGAGGTCGTCCTCGAGCGTACCGCCGTGAATATAATATAAATCAAGATAATCGGTTTGTAATCGTTCGAGCGATCCGTGTAACGCTTCCTCTAAGTACGACGGATTAGGATTCCAACGCATCCCGTCTTCAGTCAGTTCGTTTCCACCTTTACTCGCTAAAAAGAGTTGTTTTCGTTCCTGACCTAACGTTTCCCCGATTACGCGCTCGACAGCTTGTCGTGCATAGACATCTGCTGTATCAATATGACGAATCCCTGATTGAATGGCCATCTCCAGGATCTTCTTCGCCTCAATCTCCCCATGTTTCAAAATCGTCATCGTTCCGAGTCCGAGTTCACTCATATGGATTCCTCCTTGTTCGAAATGTTGGTTTGACTCATAATCAGAGTATATCGAAAAGTGAGGAGTAATCATATGGAAGAAAAAACGATTGAGCGGGAAGTCATCTACGAAGGTAAGATTTTCGATGTGGAAAAGCATGTCGTCTCCCTTCCGAATGGAAACACGTCTGTGCGAGAACTCGTCTATCACAATGGTGCTGTTGCCGTGCTCGTCATCGATGAATCGGACAAAATTGTCATGGTAGAGCAGTATCGAAAAGCGTTTGAATCGATGTCGCTTGAAATCCCAGCAGGCAAACTTGAAAAAGGGGAAGAACCGGTATCGAGTGCCGAACGTGAGTTAGCTGAAGAGACCGGATATACGGCGGAGTCGCTCGAAAAGATTTTCTCTTTCTACGGAGCCCCAGGTTTTTGCAGTGAACGAGTCGATGTGTTTGTCGCGAAAGGATTATCAGCGGGTGAAATGAATCTTGACGAGGATGAGTTTTTAAACGTGAAACGATATTCTTTTGAAGAGGCGGTTGATTTGTTAGACAGAGGTGTCATCACCGATGCGAAGACAATCATGGCGATACAATGGTGGCAATTGTCTAGATTAAAATAATTCTAATCTGAAATTTTATATGGTAAACTTACATAGTAATGATTTTAAATTGAAAATTGATTAAAACTTCGGTATGCTTTGTGTAGTGAACTATGTAAAGAGGGGGCGCCTTATGGAAACGCGAATTGAACGAATTAAACAGCAATTGAGCGCCAAAGGATATAAATTGACACCGCAACGTGAATCAACGGTTCGCATCTTACTTGAGAATGAGAGTGACCATTTGAGTGCCGAGAACGTCTTTATGCTCGTCAAGAGCATCGCACCAGAAATCGGACTCGCAACGGTGTATCGCACACTTGAGTTATTGACTGAACTCGGTGTTGTCGATAAAGTCAACTTCGGTGACGGGGTTGCACGCTTTGATTTGCGTCCTGAAGGGGCGAATCATTCGCACCACCATCTCGTCTGTGTCGAATGCGGATCGGTTGAGGAAATCATGGAAGACTTGCTCGTCGATGTTGAGAAAAAAGTCGAGAGCAAATATGAATTTTTGATTAAAGACCATCGCTTGACGTTTCACGGCATCTGTAAAGTGTGCCAAGCAAAAGGCGTCACGCTCGAAGGTCATAAAGCAGTAATTAACGGATAACGATTACTTTAAACCATTCTTTCTATAAGGATGGTTTTTTCTAATGTTCTTTTAAAGAAAAGGCTCACTTAATCTTGTCACAAAAAAGTGAATAAAAAATGAGGTCAGACATCTTCACAACGGTTTACATAAGTGATATGCTGTAAGCGTATTCAGGCGAAATGTGGAAGGAGGAGGGTATGATGCGTTCGCATATCGAGTCATTTCTTCAGTACATGACGGTTGAAAAGCGGATGTCCGCTAACACGAGACAAGCGTATGCGAGCGACTTGACGCAATACGCATCGACTTTGACCCAGTTGGGGGTGGAGGATTGGAACGACGTGACACGTTCTCATATCGTTAAGCATATCGAAGAGCTGTCACAGGCGGGGCGTGCTTCGTCTTCTTTGAGACGGGCTGTCAGTTCAATCCGCATGTTCCATCATCATCTAAAAATGACCGGGGTCACGACGACAGATCCGTCTCTTTATCTAGAGACGCCGAAAGCAGAGAAAAACCTTCCGGATACTTGGTCACAAGCGGAAGTCGAGCGTCTCTTAGATAGCGTCCCGACATCCGACCCCCTCTCACTTCGGGACCGTGCGATGCTCGAGTTGCTTTACGGGACCGGAATGCGGGTCAGTGAACTTTTAGGTCTTGATTTGGATGATTTGCAGTTCGAATTGGGGTATCTACAATGTGAAGGGAAAGGCGAGCGCGCTCGAATCATTCCGGTTTCGTCGGTCGCGCAAGGGTTTGTTGAGCGATATATTCAACAAGCTCGAAACGGACTCGGCGGCAGAGAGACCGAAGCGCTCTTTTTAAACGGCAGAGGTGGACGGCTCAGTCGTCAAGGATTTTGGAAGATGATCAAACGACGTGCCAAGCTTGCAGGAATTGATAAGGAGATCACACCTCACGTTCTCCGTCATTCCTTTGCGACACACTTGCTCGAGAACGGCGCTGACTTACGTGCCATTCAACAAATGCTCGGTCATGCGGATTTAGCGACGACGCAAGTGTATACACACGTCAATAAGTCGCGGCTACATGATGTGTATCGCAAGCATCACCCTCGTGCCTAGACATTGAAAAGGAGGAATTTTTTGTGAAGAAGTTTAAACGTATTTTTTTAGTGGTCATGGACTCGGTCGGTATCGGTGAAGCACCGGATGCTGAACAGTTTGGTGACAAAGGGGCCGATACGCTCGGACATATCGCTCGTGAACATAACGGATTGAACATGCCGAATATGGGAAAACTCGGACTCGCGAACATTAAACCGATTCAAGGAATCGACGTGTCGGAGACGCCAAGTGCATATGGTCGTATGGAAGAAATCTCGGCAGGTAAAGATACGATGACAGGTCATTGGGAAATCATGGGTCTTCATATCGAGACGCCGTTCCGTGTTTTTGAAGAATTCCCGGACGATTTGATTCATCGTCTAGAAGAGTTCAGTGGCCGTAAAGTCATCGGAAACAAGCCGGCATCAGGTACAGCCATCTTAGATGAGCTCGGTAAAGAACATGTCGAGACAGGTGCGCTCATCGTTTATACATCAGCAGACTCGGTTCTACAGATCGCCGCGCACGAAGAGATTGTGCCAATCGACGAGTTGTACCGGATTTGTGAATACGCGCGTGAGATTACACGTGAAGACCCGTATATGCTCGGTCGTATTATCGCCCGTCCGTTCATCGGCACACCTGGTGCATGGGTACGTACGGCAAATCGTCATGACTACGCACTCAAACCTTTCGGTAAGACAGTCATGAATACGCTCGAAGAGGCTGGGAAAGATGTCATCGCTCTCGGGAAAATCAGTGATATCTACGACGGTGAAGGTGTAACGAAAGCGGTCCGTACGAAATCGAATATGGACGGGATGGACAAGTTGGTCGAATCACTCGAAGAAGATTTCGAAGGGCTTTGCTTCTTAAACTTGGTCGACTTTGACGCATTGTTCGGTCATCGTCGTGATCCGGAAGGCTACGCCGTCGCGCTTGAAGAATATGATGCCCGTCTACCTGAAGTGATGGAGCGTCTCCGTGAAGACGACTTACTCATCATCACGGCAGACCACGGGAATGACCCAGTACATGCTGGTACAGACCACACGCGTGAATATGTACCGCTCATCGTGCATCACACTGGAGCGAAAGCAGTTGATCTAGGTATTCGAGGTACGTTCGCAGATATCGGTGCGACAGTAGCTGACAACTTTGACGTTGCGGCACCATCAAACGGAAAGAGTTTCTTAAACGAAATTTGAGGAGGCAATATTCATGGTAAATTGGAACGAAACAAAAGCGTTTTTGCAGGAGCGTATGGGCGATACACCAGAAATCGGACTTATTCTCGGGTCAGGTCTTGGGGTCCTCGCGGACGAAATTGAGAATCCGGTTGCAATCCCTTATGAGGAGATTCCACACTTCCCAGTTTCGACCGTCGAAGGACATGCAGGACAACTCGTGTTCGGGGAACTTGAAGGAAAACGCGTCGTCGCGATGCAGGGACGGTTCCACTTCTATGAAGGATACTCGATGGAACAGGTGACGTTCCCTGTTCGTGTCCTCAAATTGATCGGTGTCGAGACACTCATCGTCACGAACGCGGCAGGCGCGTGTAACGAGTCATTCAACCCAGGTGATTTGATGATCATCACGGATCACATCAACTTCTTCGGGACAAGCCCACTTATCGGGAAGAATGCGAGTGAATTCGGGACTCGCTTCCCAGATATGTCAGAAGCGTACGATAAAGAATTCGTGAAATTGACAGAACGCGTCGCTTCTGACCTCGGACTCACTGTCCAAAAAGGGGTTTACTTCGGGAACACAGGCCCAACATACGAGACACCAGCAGAAGTGAAAATGGCACGTCTTCTCGGTGGTGACGTCGTCGGGATGTCGACGGTACCAGAAGTCATCGTCGCGCGTCACTCGGATATGCGCGTTCTCGGGATTTCGTGTGTCTCGAACATGGCGGCAGGGATTTTAGATCAACCACTTAACCATGAAGAAGTCATCGAGACGACGGAACGTGTCCGTCAAGACTTCCTTTCACTCGTGCGCGGCACGATTAAAAGCATGTAAGTAACTTATTTCTAGGAGGACGACAGTTATGCGTATGGTCGATTTGATTTTGAAAAAACGTAACGGTGGAGAATTGAACGAAGAGGAGATTCGCTTCGTCGTCGAAGGATTCACGAACGAAACGATTCCTGACTATCAGATGTCGGCATTGTCGATGGCCATCTATTTTAACGGGATGACTGAAAACGAGACGGCAGCCTTGACGATGGAAATGGTGAAGTCGGGCGATACGATCGATCTTTCGAACATCGAAGGGAAGAAAGTCGATAAGCACTCAACGGGCGGAGTCGGTGACAAGATCAGCTTGATCGTCGCACCACTCGTCGCGTCAATCGGGATCCCGGTCGCGAAAATGAGTGGCCGTGGTCTGGGTCATACGGGTGGTACGATTGATAAACTCGAATCGTTCCCAGGTTTTAACGTCGAATTGACGGAAGAACAATTCACGAAACAAGTAAACGACATTAAGATGTCGATTATCGGTCAGACGGGGAACTTGACGCCAGCTGACAAACGTCTTTATGCGCTACGTGATGTGACGGCTACCGTTGAGTCGATTCCACTCATCGCGAGTTCAATCATGTCGAAAAAGATCGCAGCAGGAGCTGACAGTATCGTCCTCGACGTCAAGACGGGTTCTGGTGCGTTCATGAAGTCGTTCGATGATGCGAAAGCACTCGCAGAAGAGATGGTCGCAATCGGGAAGAACGTCGGTCGTAAGACGGTCGCTGTCATCACCGACATGGACCAACCGCTCGGCTTTGAAATCGGGAACGCGAACGAAGTGAAAGAAGCTATTGAAGTCCTTTCAGGTAAGGAAGTAGAAGACTTGAAAACAATCGCGCTCACGATTGCAGGTCATATGGCTGTCCTCGGTGATTTCTATCCAACGTTTGACGAAGCATATGCAGACCTTGAAAAACGAATTGCTGACGGTCACGCCCTCGAGGTGTTCCGTAAGTTCGTCGAAGCACAAGGTGGGGACGCGTCGCTCGTCGATGACGTGACAAAATTACCACAAGCTTCATACGAGACGACATTCGTCGCAAAAGAAGCGGGTTATGTCGAGTCGATCATCGCAGACGAAGTCGGTGTCGCAGCGATGCTTCTCGGAGCAGGTCGTGCGACGAAAGAAGACAAGATCGACTTCGCGGCAGGCATCACGCTCGAGAAGAAAGTTGGCGACCGTGTCGAGGCGGGCGATGTGATTGCCGTACTCCGCTCGAACATGGAAGACATGTCTTCGGCTGTCGAACGTTTAGATCACGCGTATACAATCGGTGCGACGAAACCAGAAGCTCGACCACTCGTTCACGCTGTCATCCAATAAGGCAGAACGTCTGTTTCCACAAAAAAAGTGGAGACAGACGTGTTTTTTTGATAAGATGGGTAATGTGAGTGTAAAACAGCAGGATACATATTCAAATAAAGGGGTTGCTTGAAACATGAAAAAAGGTTCTATGAAACTTGAAAATGGCGAAATGATTGAATTTGATTTATTCCACAACGAGGCACCGATCACGGTCGAAAACTTCGAAAAACTTGCGAACAGCGGGTTCTACAACGGATTAACATTCCACCGTGTCATTCCTGGATTCGTCAGCCAAGGCGGTTGCCCGGATGGTACTGGAATGGGTGGTGCTGGTTATACGATTCCATGTGAGACATCGACTTCTTTCCCACACAAACACGAAGCGGGATCACTCTCGATGGCACACGCAGGACGTAACACAGGGTCTTCACAGTTCTTCATCGTCCACGAGCCACAACCACACTTGGATGGTGTCCATACAGTTTTCGGTAAAGTGACATCTGGTCTTGAACATGCCGTCAAACTTCGTCAAGGAACGAAGATGGCAGAAGTGAAGGTTTGGGACGAGAATTGATTTTTGCCTGAAGGTTATGGCACAATGAACCATGTCTCTCACGTCTTCACATCGTGAAACTTGAATGACTAAAGGTGGTGAACCCAGCGATGCTGGTCAAATATAAACGTTCTTATGAAAAGACGGCGATGGGTCTACTCGCATTCTCATGCAGTGACAAATCTCCGCTTAGCTTGCTTGAACTCGTCCGATCGTATGACGAGGAAGAGTCGAAGTTCCTCTATTTGTGGAAAGTCGGTGAAGACTTCGTCGGCATCATTGGAATGGAGCAGCAAGGAACGACGATGGTCATCGACCATATCGCCTTGTCGCCATCATTCCGTGGCGAGAAACGTTCTTACGAGCTTCTAGACGAGGTGAGAAACGTACTTCCACTTGATTTGACGTTAACCGGTACAGGCAAGACGGGCGATTTATTGGATAAATGGAATCAATTAGTCGTCTGATGACAAAAACCCCCGTAATCACGATCGTGATTACGGGGGTTTTACATATTGCATGGAGTAAATCACAAACCCTTTAAATGAGGTGGATTCATGAATCGAGTAACAATCGATGAACTGATCAATCGATTGGAGCAAGTGCTCAGGCAAGAACGAACGCGAGAAGAAATCTCTGACTGGGCATATCAGTGGATGGAACAGTATGAAAATATAGATGGATTTGATTGGACAGCTTCTGACGAGGTGGTTTGGCCCTGCTTACAAACAATCTATGGCATGGATTTACTTGAAACCCCTTCTGAATATTTACATGATCGGAGCGATCTCGAGAGTTGGGTGATGGCGTTTAAGAAGTTAAAAAATCATCATTGATCATGAAAAGGAGACTTCTTGAATCTTGACGTCAACTTCTTGCACGTTGCCTTTTTAATAGTGCCAACTCCCGTTCCGTGATGACCTCACTCCGGTCACGGTGAAGATGCTTGTGGACCAATTCCTCGAACGACAGGTCTGTCGATGGGAATGTCGGTTTTAGTGATTCGACCGTGTCACGAACATCCTGTTGTAAGGGGAGCTTCGTGTGTAACGGCCATTCATCAAGCTGTGCGATGAAGGAGTCGACATCCAGACCGAGCTCATGTAAATAGGGGGAAGCGATGTCCATCTTTCGACGTAAGAGTCGCAAGCTCTTTTTCGCGCCGATGAGATTGTCTCGTCGTAGATGATAGTGAATGACGGCGTATTGGATGAGTGCCGCATAGCCGTGATGACGACGTCCGTCTGCCTGCCACGCTTCTTCTAATACCTCATGACATTCGAAATAATCGGCATGACATTCAAAAAGCAACGTATAATGAATAAAAGGGGTCATGAATCATTTTTCTCCTTTCGTGTCCACGGTGTTATAAAACATGTTATACTAAAGCGCAAAAATGTAAAATGGCAGGTGTCTCTATGGAAGCCTATAACGTTAAAATCGATACGTTCGAAGGTCCACTCGACCTGTTGCTCCATTTGATTGGAAAAATGGAGATTGATATCGTCGACATTTCCGTGGCAGAAGTCACTGACCAGTATGTCGGCTATATTCGCACGATGCAAAAATTTGAACTCGACGTGGCCAGTGAATACTTGGTCATGGCGGCGACGTTGCTCCAGTTAAAGAGCAAACAGTTGTTACCGCCTGTTCAGGTCGAGGATGAGGATGTTCCAGACTTTAGCGAAGAACCGACGCGTGAGGGACTCATTCGTCAATTGATCGAATACAAAGCATATAAAGAAGCAGTCGTTTTTATGCGTGAACAGGAAGAACATCGTCTTGAACTTTACACACGACCGGGAGAAGATTTGACGAACTACATGTCAGAGGAAGTGTCGAAGTACGACGGACCGCTGAACTTCTCAGACCTTCTTCATGCCTATTCTAAAATGATTGAACGGAAACGTTGGAAAGAACGACGCAAAAAGACGATTAAACGCGAAGAGCGAACGCTCGAGGAACAGATGACGAGACTTCATGAGCACGTTTCTTCTACGCGACAGACATCGTTTTTCGCCTTCTTTGTAGAACGACCGAACGTCTCAGATCTCGTCGTGACGTTTATGGCGCTTCTTGAGCTGATCAAGCTACGGGTCGTCGAAACGAAACAACTTGACCAAGACATTCAAATCTCGTTCATCGAATCATCAAAGAAAGGGGATGAAGCGGTTGCTGTCCTATGAAACGATTATCGAAGGATTGCTATTCGTCGTCGGGGACGAAGGGATGGAAGTCCGAGCGCTCGCAGAGACGCTCGACATCTCAGAGGCTGCTGCGCGAGAACAGCTCAGTAAGTTAGAAGCCTCGTTTAAAACATCGAACCGACCGTTCCAACTCATGGAATCGGCAGGTGTGTACAAACTTGTGACCGTTCCAGACGTGTCTCCCTACATTCAAAAATATGTCGGGACGATGGCGGAGCAGGCACTTTCACGCGCGGCGATGGAGACGCTCGTCATTATCGCCTATAAGCAGCCGGTCACGCGGGCGGACATCGAAGAGGTTCGCGGTGTCAAAGTGGAGCGAGTCATTCATACACTATTATCAAAAGGGTTAATCGAATCAGCCGGTCGTGCTAAAACAATTGGTCGTGCCAAGTTATATCGGACGACAGAGCATTTCCTCGACCACTTTGGATTTAATTCGCTCGAGGAATTACCACCATTAACATTTGAGGATGAACTGACAGACGAAGGCGATTTGTTCTTCGGTCAGGAATCACCGAAGCAAGAAGAGAGATTGGAGAAGGATTAATCATATGGAACGTTTGCAAAAAGTAATCGCACAAGCGGGGGTCGCCTCGCGTCGTAAAGCGGAAGAAATGATTTTGGATGGTCGCGTCCGCGTCAACGGAAAAGTGGTACGTGAACTCGGGACGAAAGTCGGACCGAAGTCAGAGATTGAGGTCGATGGCGTCAAAATCGAGCAAGAAGAGCATGTCTACTACGTGCTTTATAAACCGAGCGGCTATGTGTCGACGGTAGAAGACGATAAAGGACGTAAAGTGATCACGGATCTCGTGCCACCAGGGGCACGTGTTTTCCCGGTCGGACGTCTTGACTATAACACGACAGGACTCATCATCTTGACGAATGATGGAGAGTTCTCGAACATGATGACGCATCCGAAATATAAGATTCAAAAGCGCTATGTGGCAAAAGTGAAGAACATCCCTTCTTACTTGGCAATCAAGCAACTGGAGTCAGGTGTTCAGCTCGATGACGGATTCAAAACGGGTAGTGCGAAAGTGAAGATGAAGTCTGTCGACCAGAAAAAGAATACGGCCATCCTTGAGATCGTCATCTCGGAAGGACACAATCGTCAAATCCGTCGCATGGTCGAAGCAATCGGTTCTGAGGTCATCAAATTGAAGCGTGAACAGTTCGGTTTCTTGACGCTCGACGGTCTCAATACCGGCGACTGGCGTGAACTTTCACACAAAGAGATCAGCAAGCTTCGTGAACTCGCGAATCCGACGGTTCCACCTAAACCACGAGGCAAAAAGAAGAAAAAATAACAACAAAAAATCGTCCTGAAATAGGATGATTTTTTTGATTGTGTAAATTGTGTGACAAAAAAATGAAAAAAGTCTGTTAATGTGCGTTTTTAATGTTTTTTCAGTACAATAGCAACTGAAGGATGGTGTGAAAACGATGACAAAAGATCAAAAGAAAGACGACCGCATGGAACAAGCGGTCGCGAAAAAGAAAAAGAGGTCATTTTGGCGCTTAATGATTATGACGGTCGTTCTCTTTGCGGGAGCCATCACCGTCATGCAATTGTTCGACCAAGCCGGTAATGACGGACGCATCGAGGCAGGGGACGAGGCACCGAACTTCAAACTCGTCACACTCGATGGTTCAACCCTTTATGAACGTGACACATACGAAGGAAAAGGAATGCTTCTCAACTTCTGGGGTACATTCTGTGAACCTTGTAAGAAAGAAATGCCGGTCGTACAGGAAAATTACGCAACACTGCAAGACATGGGTGTCGATTTTTGGGCGGTAAACGTCGGTGAGACACCGCTACGCGTCGATAACTTCGTGAACGACCTCGGTGTCGGTCTCGATTATCCGATCTTGATGGACACGAAGAGTGAAGTCGAGAAGGCCTATGGCATTTATAACTTACCTGTCACATTCGTCATCGATGGTGAAGGAAACGTAATTGAAAAATATGAAGGTGAACTCACGAAAGAGAAATTGATGGAGCTAGCCGAGAAGTCATTGTAAGCGAACGGGGGACGCACAGATGCTAGATATGAAATACGAAGGCGCTGATTTACGGTCGAAGCGTCGTCCTAAATCGGTCATTGACCGGGTGTGGAACTTATTCGCATCGGTCAAAGTGGGATTGTGGTTGATTGCGCTGATTATTGTCGGCTCGGCAATCGGCACGATTTTCCCTCAAGAAATGTACATCCCACAACAGTTACCTCCAGAGCAATATTACTTGGAGGAGTATGGGACGCCAGGTTCGATTTATTATGCGCTTGGATTCCATAACCTATATACATCTTGGTGGTATATCGGTCTCATCGTCATGTTGACGCTCTCGCTCATCGTCGTATCGATTGACCGTGGTGTCCCGCTCTATAAAGCGCTCAAGAATCAGCCGGTTAGACGGACAGAGCGCTTTATGAAAGGACAACGCCTCTTCGGACAAGGCGAAGGAACAGACGCTCAGATTGACGAGATGGAAGTGTCGCTCAAGAAGAAACGGTATCAAGTCAAACGGGACGGAGATGCCTTGTTGGCTGAAAAACATCGTTTCGGTCGTTGGGGTCCATACGTGAACCACGTTGGTCTCGTCATCTTCTTCCTCGGGGCGATGCTCCGCGTGTTCCCGGCATTCCACACGGATACACTCGAGTGGATTCGTGAAGGAGATACGGTCTCACTAGAGGCGACAGACGGGGAATACTATTTACGGAATGACCAGTTCATTCTTGAAATGTATGACCCGGAGAACAATGAGGAAGATGCGAAGTTCGCAGCTGCCATTGAAAAAGCCGGAGCCGTTCCAAAAAACTACGAGACGGAACTGACATTATTTAAGAAGACGGGAACGAACGAGGACGGATCGCCGCAACTCGAACAAGTCGATGTCGGTTCGACGAAAGTCAACCACCCGTTTAAGTTCGAAAAATATGAAGTGTATCAAGAGCAATATTCAAGTCGTCCGGAATTCTTGTCAATGTCGTTCATGCTTGCCGATAAACAGACAGGTGACGAGTATGGACCGTTTAAAGTCGACCTCGAGAATCCGGAAAAGTCGTATGACTTAGACGGGGTCACGGTCACGTTGAAAGACTTGTATCCTGATTTTGAGGTGAAGGATGGGCAACCGAACACGAAATCACCACGTGCACTGAATCCTGCCTTCTTCTTCGATGTCGAATCACCTGAAGGCGAGACGGAATCAAACTTGATTGGTATCCGACTTAACGTCGCTGATGAAGAAAACCGGTACGAAGTAAAGTTTGCGGGCACAGAGATGGCAAGCACGAGCGGTCTTCGAGTGAAGAGTGACTCGACGTACCCGATTCTGATCGTCGGTGCGACCATCTTCATGATTGGAATTGTGATGGGCATGTATTGGCCACACCGCCGTGTCTGGATTCGTCGTCATGAAGATGAGGTACTCGTCGCAGGCTTTACGAACAAAAACCCGTCCTCGCTCCGTCGAGAGGTTTCGCCATTATTAGAACAGGCCGGTTTACCGATGTGGGAAGATCAGGCGAGATTTACTTCGAAGCCGGAGAACGAGTCAACAGATGAAAGAGGGGAATCTTGATGGAATGGATTGAATGGAGCAGCCGAATGCTGTTTATCGCATTCTTCCTTTACGCGATCTCGACGGTTCTCTTTACGATTGCCGTTAGTGGTATGCGTAAGGATCGAAACGTCAACCGTGTCGCCTATGGGAAGTATGCCTTCATCTTGGCAATTATCGGATTTATCGCCCAAATGACATATTTCTTTATGCGTTGGGCAGGTGTCGGCTATGCGCCGGTATCAAACTTATATGAATATACGACGTTCTTCGGCATGATGATGGTGCTCGGGTTCCTCGTCGTATACGGGATTTATAAAAATGATGTACTCGGATTGTTCGCGATGCCAGTGGCGTTACTCGTCATTGCTTTCGCCTCGATGTTCTCGAGTGAGGTCGCACCGCTCATTCCGGCACTCAACAGTGTATGGTTAAAAATCCACGTCACGACGGCAGCGCTCGGACAAGGGATTTTGGCCATCAGTTTTGCGTCAGGTCTCATTTTCTTATTGAATGAGACATCGATGAAAGAACAGTCTAAGTCACGGACGTGGCTTGAAGTGACGATGTTCGTTCTCATGTGTACACTCGGGTTCATCATCGTGTCGATGCTCTTCAAAGGAATCGGTGCCGGTGGAGTCGTCGAATTCACGAATGACCGCGGTCAAGTCGAGACGTATGAATACTTCATGCCAATCCTATTCGTACCAGAAGGGGCACAGCTCTTGTCAGGAGCGAGCGGTTTGTCACTTGAGTTGCCGAATTGGATCAATACACTCAAGTTGAACACGCTCATCTGGTCGGTGATCGGTGGTGTCGTGATTTATGCGTTGCTCCGTTTCGTCATTTTGCGAAAACGCATTGCTGAAGCGCTTCAACCGCTTGCGAAAAAGGTCGACCTCGACCTTGCTGATGAGATCAGCTATCGCTCGGTCGCAATCGGATTGCCGGTCTTTATCCTCGGCGGTCTCATCTTTGCGATGATTTGGGCACAGATTGCATGGAACCGCTTCTGGGGTTGGGATCCAAAGGAAGTATGGGCCCTCATTACGATGCTCATTTATATTTATTACTTGCATATGCGCATCCAGCGCGGTTGGACCGGAACGAAAGCGGCTTGGTTATGTGTCGGTGGATTTGCCATCATCATGTTCAACCTCGTCTTCGTCAACTTGGTCATCGCCGGTCTACATTCATATGCATGACGCGAAAGAAGTCACAATTGTGACTTCTTTTTCATTTGGTCCATCAAATCATCGTTGTGAAGCGAAATAATAGAGTGGTATAGTTATGGCAGGGAGTGGAATGTTCACAATTGTGCAACATTCGCTACAACTCGTAATGGGTCTTAGGAGGGTTTCTGGTATGGCTGAGAAAACGAAGATTTTAGTAGTCGACGACGAAGAGAGAATTCGCCGACTTTTGAAAATGTACTTAGAACGTGAACAGTATGTGATTGAAGAAGCGGTCAATGGAGAAGAGGCACTCGCTCTCGCTCTTGAAAACGAATACGACGTCATCTTACTTGATTTGATGATGCCGAAAATGGACGGAGTCGAAGTGTGTACAGAACTCCGGAAAACGAAAGCGACACCGGTCATCATGCTTACAGCGAAAGGTGAAGAGATTGATCGTGTCCAAGGATTTGAAGTCGGGGCGGACGATTACATCGTGAAACCGTTCAGTCCGCGTGAGGTCGTTCTTCGCGTCAAGGCACTCCTTCGTCGTTCTGGCTCGACTAAGTTTATGCAGACGAGTGAGAAATCAAAAGATTTGATCGTGTTCCCGCACTTGACGATTGACAATGATGCGCACCGTGTCACGGTCGACGGAGAAGAGATTGCCCTTACACCGAAAGAATATGAATTGCTGTTCTTCCTTGCGAAGCAGGTCGATAAAGTCTTTTCTCGTGAGCAGTTGTTGAAAGAAGTATGGAACTATGAATTTTTCGGAGACCTTCGGACCGTCGATACGCATGTGAAACGTCTTCGTGAGAAATTGAATCGCGTCTCACCAGATGCGGCTCATATGATCACGACTGTATGGGGTGTCGGGTACAAGTTCGAAGCTGCTAGTGAATGATGATTCGGCGAAACAGCATCGTCACGAAACTGTGGCTGACGATTCTCGTTTTGGTCAGCGTCATCTTATTCATCGTCTCGGTATTGATGCTTGAATTTTTCAACTCTTTTCACATCGACCAAGAACGTGGTCACCTCGCCAAACTTGGCGGACAGGTTCAGTCGGTGTTGTTGAATGAAGGTGACACGTCCCAGACCATCGATCAAATCATCGAAGTATATGGTGCGAACTATATTTTAGAAAACGGGACCACGCGCTCAAATTTCGGGAATCAAGTGGACGGGCTGATGGTTGAACTTGAACGTCAAGATTGGGAAACCTATCAGGCAGTCGGGGAGACAGCCATCGGTAATTTCTCTTCTTTTGACGATCAAGCTGCACTTGCCTACCGGACGACGTTTTCGTTATCGACCGGACAATATACACTCTACTTACTTGAACCACTCGATGCGATTTCGAGTGCGAATGCCGGTGCCCGAACAATCATTCTTTGGACTGTTGCTTCGGCCATCATCGTGACGACCGTGTTCGCCTTCTTCTTATCGACGCGGATCACGGCCCCACTTCGAGCGATGCGAGATGCGGTCAATAAGACGGGGAAAGGTCAATTTGACTTGCGTCTTGAGACGAAGACTCGAGACGAAATTGGAGAACTTGCCGCCTCGTTCAACGCGATGAGCAGTCAACTGGCAAAATATGTCGACGCGTTAGACCGAGAACGTCTGCAACTTGCCTCCATTCTTCGTTCGATGGCGGACGGTGTCATCACGCTCGACCGTCACGCAAACGTGATCGTCACCAATCCACAGGCTAGTCCATTGCTTCAAGACGGTCAGCCGCATGAAGTTGTTCTGTCACTTTACGAAGAAGTAATGGAAGGGACGGCTGAGAAGACGATTGAAGTGAAACAAGATGACCGTTACTATACGTTGACGGTCACACCGCTCATCGGGGAGGATGATTTCGAAGGAGCCGTCGTCGTCATTCGCGACACGTCTGAAAGTCATCGTCTCGATAAGATGCGAACCGATTTTGTGGCGAATATTAGCCATGAACTGCGGACACCGCTCGTGACGCTACAAGGTTATTCAGAGGCAATCATCGACGGGATGACAGAAAGTGACGAGGCGACGAAAGAGTTTGCGTCAATCATTTATGACGAATCTCTTCGACTTGCGCGACTTGTCAACGACTTACTTGATTTGGCCCGCATCGAATCGGGTAAAGAAACGATGCAATTCAGTTCGTTCGACATCGGTGATTTCTTGCCACGTGTCATGAGAAAGTTCAATCAAATGGCATCTGAAAAAAAGATTCGATTACAGACGGACGTACCGCATCGACAGATTGAAGCAGACGGTGACCGACTCGAGCAAGTATTCACGAACTTGATCGGCAACGCGATTGCCCATACCGATTCAGGAGAGATTCGAATTGAGGCGACCGAGATGCCTGATGGGTTGCAGATTCGACTATCCGATACAGGACACGGGATTCCGAAAGAGGACTTGCCGTTCGTGTTTGAGCGATTCTATAAAGCTGACAAAGCACGAACGAGCGGGTCGAAGACCGGTACCGGGATTGGTTTAGCCATCGTGAAAAATGTGATCGATGCCCACCATGGAACGGTCAGCGTATCGAGCACACTCGGTGTCGGAACGACGTTTGACATTTACTTACCATTTGAACAACCACATATCTCATAATGGTGACTCGTCTGAGTCACCATTTGTGGCATTTTAAGGGGGAAGCCGAATGAAGCGATATACACGCACGGGCGACACGGGTGAAACATCACTGATTGGTAGCCGCGTCGACAAACATCATCCTCAAATCGAAGCGATGGGGCATCTTGATGAATTGAACAGTCACATCGGATTAGCGATTGCGCAACAGACCGACGCGTCGCTCCGGGAACAGCTGACGAAGATTCAGCACGACTTGTTTGACCTCGGTTCGGAGCTGATGTATACGGACGCGCCCCCGAAAACGGTCGATTTGTCGATTGTGACGGAACTTGAACAATGGATGGACGAATTGGAAAAATCATGTCCAGAACTTGTGCGTTTCATCTTACCGGGAGGAAGTGTCGCAGCGGCGAGCCTGCATGTGGCACGATCCGTTTGCCGTCGTGTCGAACGAGATTTGACCGCACTCGGTGTCGCCGACCGACAACTTCCATATTTTAACCGATTGAGTGACTATCTTTTCACGGTCGCACGGTATGCAAATGTTGTCGCAGGCGTACCGGACCAAGAATATGCACGCGGCGCTACCGTGTTTCAACCAAAACGAAAAAAGGAGTGATCGGCTGATGAAAGGAATCGAACAGTTCCAACATCAATTGCACTATTCGGTCTATCCGACCAAAAAATTTAAAACGACGACTTGCCTCGTCTCGTTTGCGGCCCCGCTGTCTCAGGACACGGTGGCAGACCGGGCACTGCTTCCATTCATTATGGAAAAATCGACAGAAGCTTATCCATCAATTGAGTTATTTCACACACCGCTAGAAGATTTATACGATACAAACTTGTATGCGGGCGCATCAAAAATTGGGAAAGAGCATGTCATCCAATTTCAACTCGAAGTCGTTAATGACAATCTTGTCGGCGAAGACGTCTTAAGTCAGGCCATTCAATTACTCGAGGAAGTGTTACTTCGTCCGAATGTCTATGATGGCGCGTTCCAACCGCTCATCGTGGAGCAAGAACGCCGATTGCAGCGTCAGCGAATCGAGTCAGTCTATGATGACAAGATGCGTTTCGCTCAACAGCGCCTGCAAGAGATGCTCGGAGGCGAGCTCGCCATCCCGTCTCTCGGTACGCTCGAACAGCTCGATCACGTCACGCCGAAATCACTTTTCAATGCTTATCAATCGATGATTCAGAACGATCGTGTCGACATTTATGTCGTCGGCGATGTCGACCGTCAACAAGTCGAACAGGCATTTAACCCGCTCGAATCGCTCGGGACGCGTCAGCCGAGACGTCTGCCCGAACCGAGCCGTGGTGAGTTCAAACGATTAGAAGAGCATCAAGACATCAAGCAAAGTAAACTTCATCTCGCCTACGCGATTGACGTCGATCCGCGGACAGAAGATGCCATCCGTATGCAAGTCGTGAACGGATTATTCGGTGGGTTCCCGCACTCGAAGCTGTTCATGAACGTCCGGGAAAAAGAGAGTTTGGCCTACTACGCCGCGTCACAATACAGTTCGCTCAGTCGAAAACTGTTCGTGTATGCTGGAATCGATGCATCAAATCAACAAAAGACCGAACACATTATCGAAGAGCAGTTAAAAGCACTGCAGGCGGGTGAGTTCGAAGATGAGACGTTACAACAGACGAAAGAAATGTTGTTCCACCAACGTCGCCAACTCGGAGACAGCCCTCGTCAGTTGATTGGATGGATGAGTGGTGCAGACATACGCCCGTTTTCACTCGACGAAGAGATGGCAATCATCGAGAGTACGACACGCAACCACGTCATCGCGCTTGCGAATGAGATTTCGCTCGAAGCAGTTTACTGTCTGAAAGGAGGAGAAGCATGAAACTAGATTTCCCAAACGTCGGAGAGACTTTACATCACCACGTTCTCGACAATGGCCTCTCCGTATATTTGCTGAAGAAGACTGGATATGAGAAAACGTTCGCGACGTTCACGACGAAATATGGTTCAATTGACCGTCGCTTCAAATTAGAGGATTGGATAGAGGTGCCGGACGGAATCGCACATTTCTTAGAGCATAAGATGTTCGAAAAAGAGGATGGCGACGTCTTCCAACAGTTCGGTCGCCAAGGGGCATCAGCGAATGCCTTCACCTCATTCACGCGGACGGCATACTTGTTCGGGGCAACATCGAACGTGCCGGAAAACGTGAAAACGCTACTCAATTTCGTTCAGGAACCATATTTCACGAAAGAGTCAGTCGAGAAAGAAAAGGGTATCATCGGTCAAGAGATTCAAATGTATCAAGACAATCCGGGATGGCGTCTTTATTTCGGATTGATCGAAGCGATGTATGAGACACATCCCGTCAAAATCGATATCGCCGGAACAATCGAATCGATCTCAAAAATCACGGCAGAAGATTTGTATACGTGTCATCAGGCATTCTACCATCCGAGCAACATGGCGTTGTTCGTCGTCGGGAACATCGAGCCAGATGAGATGCTTGAATTGATTCGTGACAATCAGGCAGCTAAATCTTTTGACGCGCCACCTTTAAGCGCACGTGAGACGGTGGAAGAACCGACCACGGTTCGTCTGTCAGAACGGGTCATTGAGATGGATGTCTCGGTTCCGAAAGTGATGATTGGCTATAAAGATGTCCCACAAGCTGGAGAAGCCGGTCTCAAACAAGAGTTGACGGTGGAGCTCCTCATGCACGCGCTCTTTGATACGACAGCCCCCCTCTACACGGAATTGTACGCAGAAGGGTTAATCGATGATGCATTCTCATTTGATTATACGTCAGAAGAGACGTTCGCCTTCGCCGCACTATCGATGGAAACGTCCCATGTCGATGCTTTTGTCGAACGTGTCACGGGTGCGTTGGAGCGCCCACTTCATCTTGATCAAGAGACGCTCAATCGTAAGAAGCGGATGATGCAGGGACAATTTTTAAAAGCACTGAATTCGCCAGAGTTTATCGCCAACCAGTTCTCACGGTATGCACTCAATGACGGGAACTTGTTCGAGATTCCGAATTTAATCGATGCCATCACATTAGATGAACTTCACGAAGCATACGTACGATTGTTCCGAAGTGAGCAACGAACGGTGTGCGTTGTCAAAAAGCCATGAAGACGTTGATTGTCGGAGCGAGCGGCGCGATTGGACGTGCCGTCTCGCTCGCTTTTCGTGAGGATGAGCTTTTGCTACATGCGAATCGAGGTCGTGAGACACTTACTCGAATGATGGAGACTGAGAAGCTACAGGCTGAACTGATTATATGTGACTTATCGGACCGAGCAGAAGTAGAGAAGTGGGTGTCGTCAATCGATACCGTTGATCGCATCGTCTACGTCGCCGGTCACGCGCTACATGGGCTTGTCGTCGACCAATCGATAGATGAGCTGGATCGACTTTACGAGGTGCATGTACGTGCCATGGTTCGGTTGATTCAGTCAGTTGTTGCGCGTAAACCGTATGACCATCGACTAGATATTGTCGTCGTCTCAAGCGTTTGGGGTGAAGTCGGGGCAGCAGCCGAAGTGTTCTATTCTACGGTCAAAGCGGCACAACTCGGTTTCGTCAAAGCGTTTGCGCGTGAAGCAGGACCGTTCAATGTTCGAATCAATGCGGTCACACCAGGGTGGATTGATACGCCGATGAATGATACGGTAGAAGAGTCGAAACAAACCGTGATGGATGACATTCCGCTTGGGCGTCTTGGTACCACTGAAGACGTGGCGAAGACGATCCGATTTTTATGCTCATCGGATGCTTCATATATGACCGGCACAGTACTACGCATTGATGGCGGTTGGCAATGATCTCGTCAAGATGCATAAACGAGTTCTTTTCAATTCTTCTAAAATAATTTAAAATAGGCAAGGTAGCGAATTTGCTCGAAAGGATGGTTCGGGATGGAACATAAATTCGAAGAGTGGTATCTCGAATATGAATTGTGTCAAAATCGACCGGGTATCCTCGGAGACATCGCGTCTCTCATGGGAATGCTTCAAATCTCCATCGTCACCATTAATGGAGTCGACCTGCAACGTCGTGGCATGCTGCTCAAAGCTCCGGCCGCAGATCATGTCCATCGACTCGAGCATATTTTAAAACGTATGGAAGCCATCGCAGTCATCAAATTGCGCCGCCCGAAATTACGGGACCGGATAGCGATTCGACATGGTCGTTACATCGACCACGACAGCGATGATAAGAAAACGTTCCGTTTCGTCCGAGAAGACTTAGGGATTCTTGTTGATTTCGTAGCAGAACTGATGAAAGAAGAACGTCATCTATTGATTGGCGTACGGGGGAACCCGCGCGTTGGGAAAACAGAATCCATCGTCGCAGCCAGTGTGTGTGCGAATAAACGGTGGTTGTTCTTGTCATCGACCCTTATGAAACAGACGGTCCGAACCTCTTTGTTTGAAGAAGAGCGGGAAGGCGATCATGTATACATAATCGATGGAGCGGTCTCTACGCGTACGATGGACGAGCGACATCGTCAACTGATTCGTGAGGTCATGCGGTTGCCTGCCGTGAAGGTCATTGAACACCCTGACCTTTATGTCCGAAACACCGATTGCGTGTACGAAGACTTTGATTATATTATTGAATTGAGAAACAATCCGGATGAGACGATTATCATCCCACAAGAAACGCATCGTGAGTCAGAATGGTTTGAATAATTATGTGAATGGAAGGTGTGGACCCCTGTGACAGAACTAGGGACTTTTTTGAAACAAAAGCGTGAGGAGAGCGGATTGACGCTCGACCAAATCCAGCAGACGACGAAGATTCAAAAGCGCTATATCATCGCGATCGAGGAAGGTGATTACAAAAATCTCCCTGGCTCTTTCTATGCACGGGCGTTCATTAAAACGTATGCGGAGTCACTCGGTCTCGATGTGGACGAATTGTATGAGACTTACGCAAAAGATTTACCAAAAATCGAAGCACAGCCATCCGTTCAACTTTCTCGTAAAAAGACGTATTCCAAAGCGTCCGAGTCGACGAGTCGAGTGTCGAGATGGGTTCCGAAAGTACTTCTCGCCCTTACCGTCTTTTTGCTCATTACAGCAATCTATTTTGCCGTGAGAAGCATCGACTTCGGTGGACAAGACGCAAGTCCGGCTGAACCACCGAGTTCAAATGTCACACTCGACCAGAACGAGGATGTCCCAGCGGATGAACCTGCAGAGGAAGAACCGGTATCAGAGGAGCCTGCTGAGGAAGAACCGCCAGCGGAATCTGGTCCGATTGCGGTAACGGAATCGAACGGGGCGGACATCACATATGAGCTCGCTACGAGCGATAAACTATCGACCGAAATTTATGTGAAAGAATCGCCAGCCTCATATGTCGGTGTTCGTGATACATCACTTGAAGGTCCGTTCCTTGCGCCTGAATATCCGAACCAATCGAAACAGAATCCGATTGTCATTGAAGATGCTGAGACGGACACGTTACGAATCCGGATCGGACTCATCGCAGGTGTTGAGAAAATCGTCGTCAACGGTCGCGAGCTCGAGCTTCAAGAGTCTCCGGTCACACAAAATATATTTGTAAAGAGAGTCGACGCAGAATAAGTCGACTCTCCTTCTAAGAGGAGGCGTTCTACATGAACCTACCTAACCGATTGACGATGTTACGCGTGGTGTTGATTCCCGTATTCGTCGTCTTACTCGCTGTTGATTTTGATTGGGGAAACATTGCCTTTTTAGGTGCTGAGATCCCGCTACACCAATTTATCGCTGGTGTCATCTTTACCATCGCGGCCATTACAGACTGGTTGGACGGTCATTTGGCGCGGAAACACAACTTGGTCACGAACTTTGGGAAATTCATGGACCCGCTCGCGGACAAACTACTCGTGACAGCGGCGCTCGTGTTGCTCGTCGAGATGGACCTCGTGGCTGCGTGGGTCGTTGTCGTGATTCTTTCTCGTGAGTTTGCGGTCACGGGTCTTCGACTTGTCGCTGCTGATGAGGGGATTGTTGTCGCGGCAGGTAAGTCAGGAAAAGCCAAAACATGGGTGCAACTGTTCGCCATCATTTTCCTCCTATTCGGTAACCCGATCTTCAGTTATGTCGGCATCCCGTTTGGAGAATGGGCGATGTGGTTGGCACTCGCACTCACGATTTACTCAGGTGCCGAGTATTTCGCACAAAACTACAAGATTATTGTGAAGTCGATGTAAGTCGACAAAGACGAGTTGGTTGATCTAGCTCGTCTTTTTTTTGAAGTCGAGGAGGAAATAAGATGAAACGAGCCGAAATCATTGCGGTAGGAAGCGAGTTGCTCTTAGGAGAAATCGTCAATACGAATGCGAGTTACATATCGGAACAACTGTCGAAATACGGTGTCTCGGTCTTGTATCATCAAGTTGTCGGGGATAACGCGGAACGAATGCGGGAGACGTTCGAGATTGCGCGTCGTCGTTCAGACCTTGTCATCGTTACGGGTGGACTTGGACCGACGGCAGATGATGTCACGAAGACAGTCTTGTCTGATTTGCTCGAACGCCCGATTGTTCGAGACGAAGAGGCGTTTCACACGATTCAACAATTTCTTCAGTCACGTAACCGTGAGATGAATGAAGGGGACGCTCGTCAGGCGGATGTCTTGTCAGGTTCGGACGTTTTACAAAATCCGGTCGGTCTGGCTCCAGGTATGTGGATTGAAGGGGAGACGACGTGGATGCTACTTCCTGGTGTGCCACGCGAGATGCGGGCGCTTATCGATGCGACGTTTCCGAAAAAGTTTTCAGGCGCGACGCTCGTCTCGGAATCGCTACGATTTTATGAAATTGGAGAATCGGCACTTGATGATGCCGTCAAAGACTTGTTGAACGGGTCTAACCCGACTGTCGCACCTTATGCTGAGACAGGAGAAGCGAGACTTCGAATCAGTGCTCGGGCGGTAGATGATACGGCTGCACGACTGATGATTGAAGAAATGAAAGATGAAATCTTACGACGTGTCGGTTCGTATTATTTCGGGTCAGATGATGAAACGATTGCCTCATACCTCGTGCAATCATTGACAGGTCATCACCAAACACTGGCAATTGCTGAGTCATTGACAGGAGGAGAAGTCCAATCGATGATCACATCGACTCCAGGAGCATCGGCTGTCTTTTTAGGGGGAGTCGTTACCTATTCAGATGAGCTAAAAAATAGGTATTTAGGGGTCGCTCTTGATACAATTGAACAGCACTCAGTCGTCTCAAAAGAAGTTGCTTATGAGATGGTAGATGGATTAGTTAAACAAACGAATGCGGACTACGCGCTCTCGTTCACCGGAGAAGCTGGACCAACCTCAAATTCAGGGCGTCCCGTCGGTACGGTCTACATCGGGGTGAAAACACCGGATGGAATCGAGGTCATCGAACGTGTTTATCCGCATCAAGAACGTAACGTCATTCGGCTGCGGGCTGCAAAAGATGGACTATGGGCCCTCATACAACGAATTAAAAAAGGCGAATAAATGTTCGTAAAAAACTTGTGTATCGCTATATGTTCACGTATAATGAAAGTATCAATTAAAGGAGGCTCATTTATCTATGAGTGATCGTAAACAAGCGTTAGAAATGGCATTACGCCAAATTGAGAAACAATTCGGTAAAGGCTCGATTATGCGCCTTGGTGAAAATACAGACCAGCAAGTATCGGTCATCCCTTCTGGGTCGATTGCCCTCGACGTCGCACTTGGTGCGGGTGGATATCCACGCGGTCGTGTCATTGAAGTGTACGGACCAGAATCTTCAGGTAAGACGACTGTTGCCCTTCATGCGATTGCAGAAGTTCAAAAACGTGGCGGTCAAGCTGCGTTCGTCGATGCCGAGCATGCGCTCGATCCAAAGTATGCTAAAAATCTTGGCGTCAACATCGATGAGTTGTTGCTCTCTCAGCCAGATACAGGGGAACAGGCGCTCGAGATCGCTGAAGCGCTCGTTCGCTCGGGAGCAGTTGATATCCTCGTCGTCGACTCGGTTGCGGCACTCGTACCGAAAGCCGAAATCGAAGGGGAGATGGGAGACTCGCACGTCGGTCTTCAAGCTCGTTTGATGTCTCAGGCACTTCGTAAATTGTCTGGTGCAACGAACAAATCGAAAACAATCGTCATCTTCATTAACCAAATTCGTGAGAAAATTGGAATCATGTTTGGTAACCCGGAAACGACACCTGGTGGTCGTGCCTTGAAGTTCTACTCTTCAGTACGCCTCGAAGTACGTCGTGCAGAAACGCTCAAACAAGGTCAAGATATGGTCGGGAACCGTACGAAGATCAAGATTGTAAAAAATAAGATCGCACCACCATTCAAGACGGCGGAAGTCGACATCATGTACGGTGAAGGGATTTCACGTGAAGGGGAACTCATCGACATCGGTGCAGACCTCGATATCGTTCAAAAGAGCGGTGCGTGGTACTCGTTCAACGAGGAGCGTCTCGGTCAAGGTCGTGAAAATGCGAAACAATACATGAAAGAAAATCCAGCCATCGCGGCCGAAGTGGAACGTCAAATTCGTGACCACTACGGCTTGAACGGAGAAAAAACAGTCACAGTTGAAGGTGAAGACGACGAAGTTCTCTCACTTCTTGATGACGAATAAGCACATGGTCTCACTCGGAATCATCCGAGTGAGATTTTTTTAGTATAATTTTTAGGCAATTGGTAGTTCTATCCTGTCCGTGCATTGCATTCTCTCTCTTAAATAAGTACAATAAAGTTATGCGCGGGCTTGCCTGCGTTACTCACTTATTAAAAAAATAAAATAACCTTGCGAAAGGGAGGTGAACATGATGGAATGGCTATACTGGCTTATTCTGATCCTCCTTTTGCCGATAGCTTTTGTTGCAGGTTTTTTTGTGCGTAAATCGATCGCCGAAGCGAAGATTCAAGGTGCCGAGACGGAAGCGACTAAGATTGTAGAACAAGCAAAACAACAATCGGAAGCGATGCAAAAAGAAGCACGGCTTGAAGTAAAAGAAGAGATGATTCAACTTCGCAATGAGACGGAACAAGAATTGCGTGAACGTCGCGAAGACCAGAAAGTGAAAGAGAATCGCCTCGTTCAAAAAGAAGAGCTTCTCGACCGCAAAGCAGATATGCTCGAGCGGAAAGAAGATTCGCTAGATGAACAGGAGCGCGGGCTCGAAAAACGCAAACGTGAAGTAGAAATGCTCGAAAGCAAAGTGGAGGACTTATACGAAGAGGCACGCCAAGAACTTGTACGCGTGGCAGCCCTCTCGAAAGATGAAGCACGTACCATCATCATGGACGAAGCGAAGCAGGAAGCGCTTCACGATGCTGCTCTCCTTCAAAAAGAAATCGAGCAAAAAGCAAAACAAGAAGCGGATAAAAAAGCGAAACACCTCTTATCTCTCACGATGCAACGATACGCTGCTGAACATGTCGCGGAGACGACGGTATCTGTCGTCAACTTACCGAGTGATGAGATGAAAGGTCGCATCATCGGGCGTGAAGGACGTAACATCCGTACGCTCGAAACGTTGACTGGAATTGATCTCATCATCGATGACACGCCAGAAGCGGTCATTTTGTCAGGTTTCGATCCGGTTCGCCGTGAAATCGCCAAAATGACGCTCGAAAAACTCGTTCAAGACGGGCGCATCCACCCGGCTCGCATTGAAGAGATGGTAGAGAAGTCTCGTCGTGAAGTCGATGAGCGCATTCGTGAGTACGGAGAAGAAGCTACTTTCGAAGCCGGTATTCACGGACTCCATCCAGACCTCGTCAAGACACTCGGTCGCATGCGCTATCGTACGAGTTATGGACAGAACGTCTTGTCTCACTCGGTCGAGGTGGCACATCTTGCCGGGATGATGGCAGCCGAACTCGGGGAAGACGTCACACTCGCGAAGCGAGCTGGACTCCTGCACGATATCGGAAAAGCGATCGACCACGAAGTCGAGGGCAGTCACGTCGAAATCGGAGTAGAGCTTGCAACGAAGTACAAGGAACATTCGGTCGTCATCAACTCGATTGCTTCCCACCACGGGGACGTCGAGGCGACATCGACGATTGCAGTACTAGTCGCAGCAGCTGACGCCTTGTCGGCAGCTCGCCCTGGAGCTCGTCAAGAGACGCTAGAAAGCTACATTCGCCGTCTCGAACGACTCGAGTCAATCTGTGAGTCGTTTGAAGGTGTCGAGAAATCGTATGCGATTCAAGCGGGACGTGAAGTTCGAATTATCGTTCGCCCTGACGTCGTCGACGATGTCGTCGCCGGTAAGATGGCACGCGATATTTGTAAACGAATCGAGGATGAACTCGATTATCCTGGACAAATTAAAGTGACGGTTATTCGTGAAACACGTTCCGTCGATTATGCGAAGTAAACGAAGCGGAGAATTTCTCCGCTTTTTCTGTTTGAGGGAGGATTTTATATGAAAATTTTATTTATCGGTGATGTCGTCGGGAAACCCGGTCGAGATATTTTGAGCAATCAAATTGGTCGGTTGAAAGACAAATACAACCCAACGTTCATGCTCGTCAACGGTGAGAATGCGGCAAACGGTCGTGGTCTCACAAAAAAGATTTATCAACAGTTTTTAGAACTCGGCTTCCATGGGGTGACGATGGGGAACCATACGTGGGATAACCGTGACATCTTTGATTGGATTGACGATGCCGACCGGATCGTCCGTCCAGCAAACTATCCGGACGGGACACCTGGGGTCGGGATGATGAAGTTAAAACAAAATGGAAAGAAATTGGCCGTCATCAATGTCATGGGGAATGTCTTTTTGCCGTCTCTTGACTGTCCGTTCCGTACCGTCGACCGTCTCGTCGAAGAAGTGCGTGACGAGGTAGACGCCATCTTCGTTGATGTCCATGCCGAGGCGACAAGTGAAAAGATTGCGATGGGGTATCACCTTGACGGGCGTGCCCAAGCTGTAGTCGGGACGCATACGCACGTACAGACGGCAGATGAACGTGTCTTGCCGAACGGGACAGCGTATATTACCGACGTCGGGATGACGGGTCCACTTGACGGGGTACTCGGGATGGATGCATCCGTTGTTTTAAAAAAATTTATGACACAACTCCCAGTTCGGTTTGAAGTTGCTGAGGGACGGGAACAACTTAATGGAGTTTTCATTACAATCGATGATCAGACGAAACGAGCGACAAAAATCGAACGAATACACCTAGATGATCAGACCGTCTGGTTTGATTGAACAACCTACCCGAGGGGGAAACAAGAATGGACGTACTCAAAGTTTCGGCAAAATCGAACCCTAACTCCGTTGCGGGTGCTTTAGCGGGTGTGCTACGTGAAAAAGGAACGTGTGAGATACAGGCGATTGGGGCAGGTGCGCTGAATCAGTCCATCAAAGCCGTCGCGATCGCCAGAGGCTTCGTCGCGCCAAGCGGTCTCGATTTGATTTGCATTCCAGCCTTTACCGATATTATGATTGACGGAGAGGAACGTACTGCCATCAAGCTCATCATTGAGCCACGATGAGCGGTCGGGACATAGGTCCTATTCTTGTGAAGAGGAGCCATCGGCGCGGATGGCTCCTCTTTTTTTGTGGAAAATGGACGTTCCGTCTTCTCAGTTTCGTCATTTTATGACAAGATGATAAAGAACGTATCGTTCGATCATAAGAGACAAGAGGGGGACGTTTTCAATGGAACAACTCGTGTCAACCACAGAGAAGGAAACAACGACACCAGTAATGAAAGCGATTCAAAAACACACGGCCGGTTTTGGGGCAAAACTGGTCGACGTACCAGTTCCGACGCCAGGACCTGGAGAAGTACTCATTCAAGTCAAAGCGACATCGATTTGCGGGACCGATGTTCATATCTATGAGTGGGATGAGTGGTCACAAAGCCGTGTCAAACCACCGTATGTATTCGGTCATGAGTTTTCGGGAGAAGTCGTGGCACTCGGGAAAGGGACGAAACGCATCAAAATCGGACAGACCGTATCCGCTGAGACGCATATCGTCTGTCATCAGTGTAAACAATGTTTGCGTGGACAATATCACATCTGTAAAAATACAAAAATCATCGGTGTGGACACGCAAGGTTGTTTTGCAGAGTATGTCGTTATGCCTGAAGAGAACCTATGGGTGAACCCGGAGTCGATGCCAGCGAAACTCGCCTCGATTCAAGAACCGCTTGGAAACGCGGTACACACGGTGCTAGCGAGTGACGTGTCTGCCAAATCGGTCGCCATCGTCGGATGTGGACCAATCGGACTCATGGCGGTAGGCGTCGCTAAAGCAGCTGGTGCGAGTCGCGTCTATGCGATTGACGTCAATCCGTATCGCTTAAAGCTCGCAGAAGAGATGGGGGCCGATGTCGTCATCAATAGCTTAGAAGAGAATCCGCTCGAATTGATCGAGCGTGAGACCGACGGAGACGGAATCGATGTTGTCTGCGAGATGAGCGGTCATCCGATTGCGATCGACCAGGCGTTCAAAATGGTCACGGCAGGCGGGGATGTCAACGTACTGTCACTCCCAGCTCGTCCGGTCGCCATCGACCTCACGCGTGATGTTGTCTTTAAAGGTGTCCGTGTCCAAGGGATCACAGGACGGAAGATGTACGAGACGTGGGGGCAAGTCTCGACGATGCTCGCGACGGGTCAGTTGAACGTAGAACCGATCATCACGCACGTCTTCAAGCTCGAAGAGTTCGAAAAAGGGTTCGAACTCATGCGGGCAGGGAAATGTGGGAAGGTCGTCTTAATACCTTAAAGGGGGAAACAACATGGCATTTGAACATATTACAGAAGCAATCAATGAGATGAAAGAACAGGGGACGTTCCGTAAGCTCGTCCCACTCGAATCGGCACAAGGGAACGAAGTGACAATCGACGGGAAGTCACTCGTCCAGCTGTCATCAAACAACTATCTCGGACTAGCGAACCATCCACGTTTGAAGCAGGCAGCGATTGAAGCGATCGAACAGTACGGTGCGGGAACAGGATCGGTCCGGACGATTGCCGGTACGTTCGAGATGCACGAAGCATTTGAGCGCGAACTCGCAGAGTTCAAGCACACGGAAGCATCGCTCGTCTTCCAATCGGGATTCGCGACGAACCTCGGGGTCTTGTCTGCACTTCTCGGACCGGAAGATGTCGTCATCAGTGACGCACTCAACCATGCGTCGATTATCGACGGGATTCGTCTTACGAAAGCAGCGCGACGCATTTATAAGCACGTCGACCTTGAAGACTTGGAGAAGGCATTAAAAGAAACACAAGATTATCGGACACGTCTCGTCGTAACGGACGGTGTGTTCTCGATGGACGGGAACATCGCACCGCTTCCTGCCATCGTCGAACTCGCAGAGAAATATGACGCTGCGGTCATGGTCGATGATGCCCACGCATCCGGCGTCCTCGGGAAGAACGGACGCGGAACGGTCAACCACTTCGGTTTAGACGGTCGTGTCGCGTTACAGGTCGGAACGCTTTCAAAAGCAATCGGTGTCCTCGGCGGATACGTCGCCTGTTCACAAGACGTGCGGGATTACTTGATTCATAAAGGTCGTCCATTCCTCTTCTCGACATCACATCCACCGGCAGTCGTTGCTGCGAACCGTGAAGCGATCCGTGTCATGAAAGAGGAAGAAGAGTTGTTCGAAAAATTGTGGGCGAACACGGAGTTCTTCAAGAACGGACTACGCGACCTCGGCTTCGATATCGGACATGCGACGACACCGATCACTCCGGTCATGCTTGGCGAAGAGACGCTTGCGCATACGTTCTCGGACAAACTGAAAGAGCATGGCGTATTCGCACAGAGTATCGCTTTCCCGACGGTCGAGCGCGGAAAAGCACGCATCCGGACCATCGTCACAGCGGAGCACACAAGAGATGACCTCGAACGCGCACTCGAGGCGTTCAAAACGGTAGCGGAAGAGTTGAATGTGACACTTCACGCATAAACGGGGACTGCAGACAATCTGTCTGCAGTTTTTTGATGGATTTGTACGTAAAATCGAGTATATTCAGATAGAGCATAGATAGAGTAAGCTGAAAACGTATTCTTAATATTTCAATTACCGTAATTTGATTTAAACAGTACATATCAGAAATGAGGATAGGCTATGTTTCAGCAAGGAATATTTCAAGTGGGAATGGTGTTAGATCGAGAGACGTTTTCCATTCTAACCATTTCACCACCATTCATCATAAATGTGATTTTTAGTGTCTTGATTGTGATATATGTCTTGTACTTTCGGAGTGAGGGTTGGAAAGAGAAATTGTGGAACGTTGTACTAATGTGCTACGCGCTCTTATTCATCTCTGTCTATATAGTAGCCTGGTTTGTGAGGTTGAAATACAACCTTACACCGAGTTTCGATGAATCGTTTGCCCTTGAATCCTTTCCAGGATGGAAAGCTTTTCTTATGCAAATGATTGAGAACAACATAGGAGAACCAAATTTGACAGCGAATGCGATTACGTTTGGTGCATTGTTGTTCTACTCTCGGCAGTTAAAAAGTAGAATTATGTGGGTGTTAAGATTGCTTGCAATGATTCCTGTCAGTTTGTTTTTCATCATGTATATTCCGCAATTCCTTAGTTGGTTATTCCGATAAAAAAGAAGCAATGCGCATTGCCTTGCTTAAATCATAAGTATCCCTCTAAATCCTCGAGCCGCATAATAAGAATCTGCACCATTGTGATAGACAAAAGTGTGATCATAACGGCGGTCGCAGAACAGGGCGCCGCCTTTTTGACGAATCTCATTCGGTGTCAGAATCCAACTCGATGTCTTCAAATCGAATTGACCGAGCGTTTGTAAATGTCGGTATGTTTTTTCGTCGAGAAGGGTTATGCCCATCTGTTCAGATAAGGCGACCGCGCTTCCGACGGGCTTATTCTTTTTACGTGCCTCAAGAGCGGGTTCGTCATAACAGAGGCTTCGTCGACCGCTCGGACTCTCGACTGAACAGTCGCAAAAAGCGAGATCTCCGTTAGCTAGACGAATCACGTCGGGTTCGCCTCCTGTCTGTTCCATTAAGGAGAGTGTAGCCAACTTGTCCTGATTAACTTGAATTCGTTCCAATACGTCTGACCAGATGAGGTCAGGATGACGTTCCACGTTTTCGGTAAAGCGAGACTCTAACGTATTTAATAACTCGAGAGTTTCTTCGTGTGAAAGCTTCGACATGGGAATCACTCCGATCATTTGTTTCTTCTAGTATACGATATGAATCGCTACAGTTTGTCTTATCCATTGTGAGAAAGGGGAATCCAAATTGAATTTTGATGAAATAAACGTTGAGCATCTAAAGGTGAACTCATTTCAGACAATGGATCTGTTCACATTGAAAACAGACTATTTGAGTCGATTGCCTGTCGGTTCGTATCGAGTCACAGATTACTGTGAACTTGACGTGATTGTCACTAAGTCACAATTAGGACGACTTCGGTACGTTGATTTGACCTTGCCGTTGGGCGTGTATATAGAGGGTCGACTTCTCTTTTTGTATGATCCGTATCGTCGTGAGATCTATTCAACACATGAACAAGTCGATTATCCAAATAAACAAAATATCTCGACTGTTGATTTCTTATGTGCTAATAGTCGCGACTTTCACGACCGTGATTCGTATTCACTAAAGAGTGAAGACCTGTATAAACTACCATCGGATAGTCATTGGAGGGAATTTGGGTTGCCGAAAGTAAAGTCATCTGCCACATTCCTCTTGCGACTAGTCAAATCACTGAACGTCTCTTCATTTCAGACAGTTTTAAAGAAGAGTCGATTTCTAACTGATCTCAAGGGATGGGCAGATGTGACAAAGTGTGAATACAGTGTCGAACATTACGGAAAATGGATGTGGTCGAATGAGTATATGATGACCTGTCATCTTCCAAACGTATCTGAAGGTGAACTTCTTCAATTGATTACGTTGATTGAGGAGAGTGATGAGTTGGAAAGTTTTCGATTTTTGATTGAGACCGAGGCAAGCATTCTTTCACTTTTTATTTTAGGAGATATGAAGCGAGGCTATGGCGTAGGAGTATTTCAATACGGGAGTGACGAATAGGGAAAATTAAACACTGGATTGTAATTGAATAGAACGTCCAACTATTTATTTCGGTGGGAAATTCTATACAACAGGCGCCCTCTTTTAGAGAAGGCGCCTGTTGCTTATACAGATGATACGGTTAACATAGACTGTTCAGTTAATCGTCCGATCCAAATCAACGGAAGGGTCAAAAGTGCTCCGAGAAGGTAAACCGAATCAATCGGTAGTCCGTCCGCGAGAAGTCCGAACAGCAAGCTCCCCACACTGAATGCAAGGGCGTATCCTGTCTGTTGCACACTATATACATAAGGAAGCTGTGTAGCCGGAATCTGTTCTTGAATGACGGTGTTCGTCTGGATGATGCGGATTTGTGTAGCTGCGCCTTGAATGACTAACGCCAAAATTGCAAACGCGAGATGTGCAGTCATGCCGAACAAAATGGCGGCGACAATGGATAAGATAGCGGTCGACGGTAACGATGGCGCTTGTCGAGACCGATAAAGATGGGCACTCGCCGCAATCATACTGATCAAAAATGCTGCGTTGAGCATCCCCCACCAGCCCGTATCGACTTGTAGATGTCGTTCGAGATAGACGAGAAGCAATGCCGAAATCCAGAGCGTGCTGACAAATGATTCATACGTCACAAACCATGTCACACGACGGGCGAATGGTGACGTTCTTACATAAGTAAGACTAGCGCGTAAGGTAATCGATTCATCCGTTCCATCATCGACGCTGTCTTCCGTAAGCGATTGATTGAAGTAAATCGTCACAATCGTGGAAAGGACGAAGAGAACGAGGGAAACGACTAACGCGAGAGCGCTCGAGGTGAAAGAGACGAGCATCGTCCCGAGCGGCCACATGGCGAGCTGGATGAACTGATTGGAACCTTGCACGAGGCTGTTCGCTTGTTGACGATTCGTCGTCAATCTTGGGATGAATGATGCTTGGATGGGACGTGCGAATCCATCGAGGAAAGCGATCAACACGACAAGACCGAGAACTAGAATCGAATCCGTAAAGAGAACGAGAACAAGGGTAACCGTCTTCATCAGTTGTGACAGGACGAGCGTTTTCCCTAGCGAGTAGCGGCTGAGGATACGGGCGAAAAAGAGTCCGCTGAGTGTCATACCGGCAGTCACGGCAATCGGGAAGCTGGCCGCCATGAGAGCGGAACCGGTTTGTTGATACAACGAGGCAATGAGCGCGACGATGTATAGGACATCGCCAATATTGGCGAGCCATTGGCTAACGAGCAGTGTATAAAACGATTTCATCACAAATCTCCTCCGAATCTATTCAATTGGGTGGGTTCGACGAATCGTTTTTACACATTTTCACCTCTTCATAAAATGATATAAAAATAATTATACAAAATTTGATTAATTCTGTAAACTTATCGTATGGGTAAAATTGTATTTGTGAGATGGAGAATTGAATATGCGGAGTTGATTTTATGGTTTACTTAAAAGAGTAACCACAACATCCCCTTTTGAAGTTGAAGTGACGAATATTATTTAAAGTTGATATGAAATGATACATATTTTGATAAGTGAGAAGGATGAGGTAAAAATGCTTGAATATAAATTAAATAACGATATCACACTTAGAATGTTTAATGTAAACGATGCAGACGCACTGTTTGAACTGACGATGGCATCGAAGCCTTATCTACGAGAGTGGCTCGGATGGCTTGACTACATTGAATCAGTGGAAGACTCAAAGCGGAACATAGAAGGACGAATCAAAGGGCTGATTGAGACGGGTGGATTCCCAAAATCATTCGCTGTGATCTATAAAGGCGTGCTTGCCGGGACAATCGGATTTAACGAAATCGATCGTGGGATTCAATGCGGTACAATTGGTTACTGGCTCGGACAAGAGTTTCAAGGGAATGGAATCATGAGTCAAGCGCTCGAGACCATCATCGAGTACGGATTCCGAGACCTTAAACTAAATAAGATTGAGATTCGAGTTGCGACTGAAAATGTAAAGAGTCGTGCACTTCCGGAGCGCTTTGGTTTTAAGGAAGAAGGCGTCATTCGAGATGCAGAATGGCTGTATGACCGTTATGTCGATCATGTCATTTATGGGTTGCTTCAGAATGAATTTTTACAGCTAAATCATCATTCTGAAGCTTATATTGAGGCTGAAAATCGTATATAACAAGTACATGCTTTTAGAAGGGGACTATTGGATGACGACCATATACTTTGTCAGACATGCACATTCAACCTACACGGCAGACGAACTCGCCAGTCCATTAATTAGTTAACACATATGGTAATTTCATTTCTTATCGAGTTCCTCTAACGCTTAAGCAATTGTTTCCTGTGGGCAAAGAAAATAGTCGAGTAAAATATTGATATGTTCACCAGATAGGTTAAAAATTCACTGCGTCCGAGGATACCAGTTCGCATTGAGAGGATAAAGAAAGAGGTTTTAGTAAAAGTGCACATTTCAAAAAAAGTTATGATTAGTTCTGCTTTAACAATTTTAGGAGTTATAACAATTTATACCATTCATCAATTTTTTAAAACAGAAGATAGAACCTTGGCACCAGTTGTTTCGACCGATATCACGGACGTGACGTTTCAACCACCGAGTGGACATCTTTATTTGCTATACCCTTACTTAAATATATGGGCAGACGAGAATGAGCCGAAAGACACGTATTTAGTAGAGATTGATCAAGACGGAAATATCATGAATGAAGAAAGTATTCAAGATTCAAATTTCGGGGCAATCAGTCTTGATGTGAAGACTACTCGACCAGACACGCTTTTTGGTTCTTTGAATAGTGGACAGTATGCCAATCACTATTATACATTCAATCTAGACACGAAACGATTCAACAAAGAAGATATTACCTATTTCGAACACGATGTGATGCTGGATTCAATTAGTCATCAAGGAGAACAGACTTGGTTTAAATCGATTGCATCTTATCAAACCGGCACGCAGACGTATGTTGAAGGATTAGGAATGTCGATGACGATTTCAAATGTTGAAGAACGACAGAATTATTTGACGCCACCACAAAATTTACCTACCCACTCGCCACTTCTAGAGACAGAGAATCACATCGCTTATGTGAGCGCAGGGGAAGAAGGGTCGGATGGAGAAGACGCGGCGATGGTGTTTCTCGACCGAGTGACTGGCGAAGCGACAGTTTACCGCGGTGAAGAGGAGCCTTACGAGTATACGGCGTTACATACGGATGGGAACAACACCTATTTTGCTGACAGCCTAGGTATGATGCATCGAATCGATGCTTCAGGGAAAAAAACTTCGACGTATCATCAAGTAATTGATAACGCGTATTACAATTCTCATGAAGGTATTCGTATGATTGATGCGAACATAGGCTATCAAATCGTCTCAAAATATGATTCGAAGACATCAGTCGACGAACTAATGATGGTAAAGTGGTCATTCGGAAAAGATTTTTCCGTTGAAAAGATGGATCTTCCATACTGGGATGAAAATAATCTATATCGATACTTGTACTACAATCCGATTTTGAAGCGCTCGTATCTCACCGAGGTAGGAGAAGATGATAAATCTGGTAGACTGTTAATTGTCGATGAAAATTTGAAATTGATTAATGCTATCCGGATTGATTACCCTATGGGAGTAGATTTGGTCGTAGAATAAAACATAAATGATAAATTTATTGAAACCCGCAAACGTGAATAAAAAAGCCGATGACGCTCTCTGCTTCTGGAATGAAGTCACCGAAACACACATTCAAATTCAAGAAACATGATTACTCAAACACTCGGGGGCATGATTGAGTACAGGTTCTAAGTGCTTAATCTATATAAGATTTAGATTAAAATCGCAACATGAAATGTAAAAATCTGCGCACTCCCGGAACGTTTCGGTTTTAAAGAAGAAGGGGTCATTCGAGATGCAGAATGGCTGTATGACCGTTACGTTGATCATGTTGTTTATGGGTTGTTGCAGGATGAATGGAGAGGAAATAATGACTGACGTGAATCAAGAATTTGTTAGGGCGATTTATGAAACGGTGATCAGAGAAGGAATCGATGAATATAAAGAAATGTATGAGACGGTAGAAGTGGATTCAAACATGGATGCGTTTTGGAATTTATATCAAAACTCTAATCCAGATGAAAAGGAAATCTTATTAAAGATGATGGAACAAATCATGATTGATACAGTCTCTCATATGCTAGGGATTATTGACGGAAGTTCCACACTAAATGATAGCGAGCTCGAGCCTAAGTTATTGCTAGACTCACAAGATACAGAGAATGAATTGCAGGATTCATTCTTAGAATTGGTCGAATTGAACTTGGATGGCAATGACGAGGAGAATAGAAGATAAGATATTATATTGAGTTATATGATGATTCTAACGATCAATTTGAAGTGGCTTCGTATTTTCCACTAGATTCTTGAGTTACATGACAAAGACCCGCCCTTCACGAGAGGGCGGGTCTTTCGTCTGAGTCGAACAATTCAGTACCGAATTCTTCATACGCCTGTTCATATCGACGTAAGGAAGATTCTTTGTGCATACAGGTGACGTTCATTCGCTCAGATGGCGTCATATCGGTCGCATACGTTTTTAACACATGGGCGTTTCGAAGCATTGACGGGGTGACCGATCGTGCGAGCCCGCTCCGTTCATTTAGCTGTCGCATCATCTTCGTGATCATGACGATCGTCAATTGCTTCGGTTGATTCTTCGCATACACCCAGCGGAATGTCATCCTTGCGAAATCGAATGAGACGAAGACCGGGTCTTCCGAGTACCAACGTGGTCGCACCGGTGTCGGAATGTCGGCCAAATAGTTCATGAGTAACGATTGGTCCTCTTGCGAGAGCTTCAACGTGAACTGGTTCCCGAGACGGTCATACACGTCAAAAGTATGATCAGCCAGATGCAGGTCGCTCATACGCAAACGAATGATGTGATGGACACGCAAGCCGTACTTATAGAAGAGCGTCACAATCAGTTCGTTCCGATTGACGAGATATGGATGGGCTTGCAACTGATTCTCGCTCAAGCCCCTCGTCGAACGAATCGTATGAACAAGACGATCGAACTCAGACTCGAGTGCGATTTGGTCGATGGACAACGTATGTGCCGGCTGCGAGTAGGCGAGCATCTTCTTCCGAAGCGGATTTAAAAAGTGGGTCAGGCTATTGATGACCGTGACGATTCGAGCGACGGTCGCCTGTTGATAGTGCTTCTCTTCGATTAAAAAGTCATTCACAAACGTCTTCCACGATTCGATGGGGACGTCTAACCAGTCCGTCGGTTCGTTCAGTTCGACATTGTGGTCGTGAAAGTATTTATGCACGTCAATCAAGTCGTAGCGATATCGTTTTAGCGTCGAGGGTTGACGGCCGCTTGCTCCGAGATGATACAAGTACGTTTCGATAAATTCCGGGAGCGGATAGTCTTTTCTACGTTTCGTCATGGTCGAGCCTCCTTCTTCTTTTATCCTACCACAAACGGACGTTCTCTATACGTTGATTCGTGGTAAGATGAAAGGTGAGACTTTATGGAATGAGGGATTACATGATAGAACGTGAAAAAGTTGTCATCGTCGGCTGTCAGTTACCGAATGTCGATGATTGGACATATGAACAGTCGATGGGCGAGCTCGTCGAACTCGTGGATACGGCGCAAGGTGAAGTCGTCGCACGACTCGACCAAAAACGTCAACAAGTCGACCGTCGTACCTTTATCGGGAAAGGAAAAATTGAAGAGCTCGCGATGCTCGTCGAACAGTTCGAGCCGGATTTGTTAATTTTTAACGCCGAGTTGACACCGGCGCAGTCGAAGAACATTCGCATCGCCTTGAACGACCCGGATGAGATGAAGCTGATTGACCGTACGCAGCTCATCTTAGATATCTTTGCGAGCCGTGCGCAATCGCGCGAAGGGAAATTGCAGGTCGAACTCGCGCAGATGAACTATTTACTACCACGTCTCATCGGACAAGGGACACAGCTCTCGCGACTCGGTGGTGGAATCGGGACTCGTGGACCGGGTGAGACAAAACTTGAGTCGGACCGTCGCCACATCAAGCGTCGCATCGATGAGATTACGAAACAACTCGAAGGAACGGTCGCACACCGGGATCGCTACCGGGAACGTCGGAAAGAAAATCGCGTCTTCCAGGTCGCGCTCGTCGGGTATACGAATGCCGGGAAATCGACAATCTTTAATCGATTGACGGATGCAGATACGTATGAGCAGGATGAGTTGTTCGCAACACTTGATCCGTTGACGCGTGAACTCGAACTTCCACGCGGTGGAAAAGTGTTGATTACCGATACGGTAGGATTTATTCGTGATTTACCGACGAAACTCGTTGCCGCTTTCCGTTCAACTTTGGAAGAAGTGGTCGGTGCTGATTTGATCCTTCATGTCATCGATGCATCGAACCCACATTATTTGAACCAAATCGATACGACGAATGCGGTATTGGAAGAACTCGGTGCAAGTGAGGTCCCACAACTCGAGGTATATAATAAGAAAGACCGGCTCACGGAAGACTTCGTCGGTGGACCGTTGTTGATCTCTGCGATCGCATCAGAAGATATCGAACAGTTGATTGGTGCACTCGAAGATAAAATCTCGGACATTTTAACAAAAGTCCACGTCGTCTTACCGGTGACGGCTTTTGAACATTACCACCCAGCCAAAGAGGCGATGTACCGTCTTGAAGAAAACTTCTTGGATGATGGTTCTGTCGAGTTGGTAGGCTATATGAGAGAAGACACGCGTCTATATGCGACGCTAAAACAATTTGAGGTGTAAGTATGTGGCAAGAAAAGATTGAACATTATGATGCACTCGCGCCGTATGTGAAAAAGGCAGAGGCACGAGTGAAACCATTTTTTGAGAAGATTGAAGAGACGGCTGAGTTCAACCAGTATCGTGTTCTCGAATCGTTTAAAAAGCACAAAGTATCGGATTTCCATTTTAATCCGACGACAGGGTATGGATATGATGATCTCGGTCGTGACACGCTCGAGTCGATTTATGCAGACGTGTTCGGAGCAGAGCTCGCATTATGCCGACCGCAAATCATCTCGGGTACGCATGCGATTGGGATTGCCTTGTTCGGTGTCCTTCTACCAGGTGACGAATTGCTGTATATCACAGGGAAACCATATGACACGCTGGAGGAAATCGTCGGCATCCGTGGAGACGGTCGCGGCTCATTAAAAGAACTCGGTGTCCATTACGACACTGTTGAATTAAAAGAAGAACGTGAAATCGACATCGACCGCGTCATCGAACGAATTCGTCCAGAAACGAAACTCGTCGGGATTCAGCGCTCGAAAGGATATGCGAATCGTCGCAGTATTCCAGTCGAAGAAATCAAGATCGCCATCGAACGCATCAAAGCGGCGCATCCGCATGTGTATGTGTTCGTGGACAATTGCTACGGTGAATTTGTCGAGACAATTGAACCGACGCACGTCGGAGCCGACTTGATGGCCGGTTCTCTGATCAAAAACCCAGGAGGCGGATTGGCGAAGACGGGAGGGTATATCGCAGGAACGAAAGAATTGATTGAACGTTGTTCGTTCCGGATGACCACTCCAGGTATCGGAAGTGAAGCCGGACCGTCGCTCTACTCGCTTCAAGAAATGTACCAAGGTTTTTATATGGCTCCTCATACTGTCGCACAAGCGTTGAAAGGGGCACACTTGACGGCAAGCCTTTTATCGTTGATTGGGTTTGAGACTGACCCACACTATTCGACTCCGAGAACGGACTTGATTCAATCGGTGACGTTCCGCGACCGTGAGAAGATGATCGCGTTTTGTCAAAGCATCCAAATGGCATCACCGGTAAACGCTCATGCGTTACCTGTTCCGGCCTATATGCCTGGATATGAAGATGATGTAATCATGGCAGCAGGCACGTTCATTCAGGGTTCATCAATCGAGTTGTCAGCGGATGGACCGCTTCGAGCACCATACACAGCGTATGTTCAAGGTGGTCTTACGTATGCTCATGTTAAAGTCGCTCTCATGTTGGCGTTGAGCCAATTACACGATAAAGGACTGGTCGAATTCAACGACCAAAATCAGCAAGCGCATTTGTAACCGTTCTGTCATGTTAACTTTCTTAACATCTATTGACAGGATTGTTGTCATGTATTATTCTCACATTGTGAGACAGAAAAGGAGGGGTAAGGATGGCTGATCAATTTCGTCGCTCCAACCCGTTGTTTCCGATTGGAATCGTCCAAGATCTGACGCAACTGACTGGTAGGCAGATTCGGTATTATGAAGAACAGGGTCTGATTTCGCCTAGTCGGACGGAATCGAAACGACGGCTTTATTCCTTTAATGATGTCGAACGTCTACTCGCAATCAAGGATTACATTGATCAAGGCTTTAATTTGGCGGCAATTCGTCACATGTTAGAGCAAGAAGGTGAAAAAGAAGCAGAAGCGTCTGCTCCGGCCGCACCGGTCAATGAAGCACCAAAGGTTTCGGAAAAAGAGTTACATCATTTGTTGAAAACACAGCTTCAAGAAGCCGGTCGTTTCAATAAGACGTCGCTCATTCAAGGCGAGCTTTCACGTTTTTATCGATAACGCCGCACACATCAACCATTACACAATGTGAGAGGGGACATTTTACCATGGCCAGAAAAACGTTCACAAAAGAAGACATTAAACGCATCGCACAAGAGGAAGACGTACGCTTTATTCGTCTTCAATTCACGGATATCCTCGGAACAATCAAAAACGTCGAGGTGCCGATCAGCCAATTGGACAAAGCACTTGATAACAAGATGATGTTTGACGGATCGTCAATCGAAGGATTCGTCCGCATCGAGGAATCAGACATGTACTTATATCCAGACCTCAACACATGGGTTGTCTTCCCGTGGACAGATGGCAGCGGAAAAGTCGCTCGCTTAATTTGTGATATTTATAACCCAGACGGTACACCATTCAGTGGTGACCCGCGCGGTACACTCAAGCGTAACCTTGAGAAAATGCAAAAACTTGGCTTCTCAGCGTTCAACGTTGGACCAGAGCCAGAATTCTTCTTGTTCAAGAAAGACGCATCAGGTCGTCCGACACTTGAACTTAACGACCAAGGTGGATATTTCGACTTGGCGCCAGTTGACCTCGGTGAAAACTGCCGTAAAGAAATCGTCATCGAACTTGAAAACATGGGCTTTGAAATCGAAGCATCACACCACGAAGTTGCACCAGGACAACACGAAATCGACTTCAAATATGCAGATGCTGTCACAACGGCAGATAACATCCAAACGTTCAAGCTCGTTGTTAAGACGATTGCTGCGAAGTATGGTCTTCACGCGACATTCATGCCAAAACCACTCTTTGGTGTAAACGGTTCAGGGATGCACGCGAACATGTCACTCTTCAAAGGCGACACAAACGTCTTCTACGATCCAAATGGCGACATGGAACTTTCAGACACAGCTCGCGCGTTCACAGCTGGTATCTTGGAGCACGCTCGTGCGTTCACAGCAGTATGTAACCCGACTGTGAACTCTTACAAGCGTCTCGTACCTGGTTACGAAGCACCTTGCTACGTTGCTTGGAGCGCACGCAACCGTTCACCACTCGTACGCGTACCAGCAGCACGTGGTCTTTCGACTCGTATCGAAGTACGTTCGGTTGACCCAGCAGCGAACCCGTACCTCGCACTTGCTGCTCTCTTGGCTTCAGGTCTTGACGGAATCGAAAAAGATTTGAATGCACCAAAACCAATCGACAGCAACATCTACGTAATGGACAAACCAGAGCGTGTAGCGAACGGGATCGACGACCTTCCAGCAACGCTCTTCGACGCACTCGAAGTGCTTCGTGCGGACAAAGTCGTGATGGAATCACTCGGTGAGCACATCGGCGAACACTTCCTCGAATTGAAAGAAATCGAGTGGGATATGTTCCGTATGCAAGTCACGGAGTGGGAACGCGATCAGTACATGACGCTCTACTAATAGAAGAAATATGCAAAAAGAGCACGGAATGACCTTCATCTGAAGATTGTTCCGTGCTCTTTCATTTACTATGCCATTTAAGTAAAAAAGACCACCTCCGTGAAAAAATCGGCAGGTGGTCCTTTTAATTGTTCAGAATGCTTTCTTAAAAAATGTCGATGTATAGTCGAGTGTCGTGTGCAGTGTCGTTGCAAATACAAGACCTAAAAAGAATGACATGCCGTGTACGTCCACCCACGACCGGATTTCTGTTTCATATGCTGTGAAGGGCAAGAGCAGAATGAGTGGGAAGCCGATGTACGAAATCCGAATCAGATCACTCAAAACAGGTAAATGCGAAAAGAGCGAACGGTGTGGCATGAGCTTCACATATGGGAGCCATATGAATTTAAGTGGACCCCATCGGTAATAGGCATCTGATTTTAAGTCAAGATCTGGGGAGAGCCAGAGTGTACCGATAATCGCACCGATGATCAATGCGAACGGAATATCGATTTCAATAAAAGGCGTGGCAACCGCAAGTGCGCCGGTTGCCACGAGATTCGTTCGGGTATGGGTCTTGCCACTAGCCATTAATGAATCGTCCGGTATACACCGATGACCTTCCCTAAAATCGAGACGTTGTCAAAATACATCGCTTCCAACTCATCGTTTTCCGGTTGAAGACGGACTTTTGAAGCTTCTTTATAAATCCGTTTCACAGTCGCCTCGCCCTCATCGGTCATGGCGACGACAATCTCTCCATTGTCGGCGGTGCTTTGCTGACGAACGAGCACGCGGTCCCCGTCCAAAATTCCGGCGTTGATCATCGAATCTCCGGAAACGGACAACATATATACATTATCTGAACCGACGATATGTGCCGGGAGCGGGAAGTGTTCTTCCACGTTCTCGATGGCGGTAATCGGTGTCCCGGCGGTAACTTTCCCGATGACCGGTACGTACATGACGGACTCCTGCTCTTCCATTGCCGGCATATCTTCAGTCAAAATTTCAATCGCGCGAGGTTTCGTCTTGTCTCGACGGATCAACCCGCGTTTTTCCAAACGATCTAAGTGACCGTGTACGGTCGAACTAGAAGCAAGGCCGACGGCTTCTCCAATTTCACGAACAGAAGGCGGATATCCCTTTGCCCGAACTTCGTCTTTGATGAAATCAAGAATCTGTTGTTGTCGCGCTGACATTTTTTTCATTATGTTCACCTCGATGTAATCGAATAACCTGCAAACGCATCCTATTCTTTATGTGTCTAGTGTAACACAAGAACACATGAGCGTACAAACATTCGTTCGTTTTTTTGTGTTGACCGAACACGGGTTCTTGTTTTATGATGAGTACAGATAAACGAACAAACGTTCTAACGAACATATATTCTTATACAGGAGGCAATGCAATCATGAAAGATACACTTAACGGGTTCTTGTTTTATGATGAGTACAGATAAACGAACAAACGTTCTAACGAACATATATTCTTATACAGGAGGCAATGCAATCATGAA
>NZ_JACSKK010000001.1:0-539009 GCF_018617575.1 Exiguobacterium sp. s160 | reverse complement strand
AGATACACTTAACGGAATCATTTTAGTCGGGATGCTCTTGGTCGGGATGTTCGCTTTTTATTTGGCAGGGGAGATGCGAGGGGAACCGGCGGTAGTCGAACCGGTCGTCACTACGGAACGTACGATTGAAGAAGAAGTCGCTTATGCCCAAGCGGAATCACTCGAAGCGCAAATTATGGCAGAGCGAGAAGAGCATAATGAACGAAAAACAAAATGGTATGCCGCTGAGTGATTGTTGATCATTGCGAACCGTTCTTGAACTGTGTATCGTAAGGAATGAATGCGATGAAAGGGAGTGATGCGATGCGAGTCGTCATCTATTGTCGGGTATCGACGAACAAGTCAACCCAAGAGACATCACTCAGTCGGCAAGTCGATGAATTACAGCATCTGGCTTCGCAACTAGGGGCAGAAGTCATAGAGATCATCACGGAGCAAGAGAGTGGATATGAAGTGAATCGACAGGGGCTCCTTGATTTGCTTGACCATGTGTCGATGTCTGATTTGGATGCCGTACTTGTCACGGACGACAGTCGTCTGGGACGAGGAAATGCCAAGATTGCCATCTTGCACACATTGATGAAGCATGACGTTCGGTTGCTGACGATGCAATCAACGTCGGACTATGTCGTTTCTGATGCCGAAAAAATGGTATTAGAAATTGTCAGTGTTGTGGAAGAGTATCAACGTAAAATTCACAACGCTAAAATTTCTCGTGGGATGCGCCGTGCCGTCGCCAACGGATTCAACCCACAGCGCAATATTCAAAACAACGATCAAGGTGGGCGACACCGAATCGAAGTGCCGATTGAGGAGATTATCCAACTGCGCGAGCGCGGGTTGACGTTTGCTGAGATTGCGGCAACACTCCGTGGATTCGGTTATGAAGTGTCGAAAGCGACCGTCAATCGACGGTATCTCGAGCACCAGTCAGTAGCTGAAACTTGATTCTTCCTCTCTGATTTTGTAAAGTATAAGAACAAATTCACTAGAGAGGGGGCGAGTCAGATGTTAGCACCAGGACAATTGGAGCGAATCAATTTCCTCGCCAACAAAGCGAAGACAGAAGGACTGTCTCAAGATGAGATGAACGAACAACAAGATTTACGCCAAGAATATTTGAAGGCGTTCCGTCAATCGTTCAAATCGCAAATGATGGGGATGAAGGTCGTCGATCCAGAAGGAAACGACGTCACACCAGAGAAGTTGAAAGAAGATCAAAAACGCTATCGTGGCGAGTGATGCTGAATGCACATCCTATTTCGTATAGGATGTGCATTTTTGTTATACACGAACGGTCATCAGACGAACGGATTGCTGTTCTTTTAAGGCAATTGAAGGAAACGATTTCACTCAATGTGTTATACTAATTAATTAGTTGTGACACACGAATGAGTGTGATAAAATATGACGGGTAGAAAACCTTCTTAACACAGAGAGGATGAAATTAGTGGAAACAACTACTAAAGAATTATTAGCGATTAACTCGATCCGGACGCTCTCAATTGATGCGGTCCAAAAAGCGAACTCTGGTCACCCAGGGATGCCGATGGGTGCTGCACCTATGGCGTTTACACTTTGGACAGACAAAATGCGTCACAACCCGAAAAACCCAAACTGGTTCAACCGTGACCGTTTCGTTCTTTCGGCAGGTCATGGATCGATGCTCTTATATTCGCTCCTTCACTTGTCTGGATATGATTTGTCGATGGACGACCTTAAATCATTCCGTCAAATGGACTCGAAGACTCCTGGTCACCCAGAATACCGTCATACGGCTGGTGTCGATGCGACGACGGGACCACTTGGACAAGGGATTGCAATGGCTGTCGGGATGGCCATGGCAGAGAAGCACTTAGAAGCGACTTACAACCGCGACGAGTTCAACGTCGTTGACCACTATACGTTCGGGATTTGCGGAGACGGTGACTTAATGGAAGGTGTCTCGGCAGAAGCGGCATCACTCGCTGGTCACTTGAAGCTCGGTAAACTTGTCGTTCTTTACGATTCAAACGATATCTCACTCGATGGCGATCTTCACAAGTCGTTCTCTGAAAGCGTAGAAGATCGTTTCAACGCGTACGGATGGCAAGTCATTCGTGTCGAAGACGGAACAGATATCGATTCAATCGCAAAAGCAATCGATGCGGCGAAAGCTGAAACGTCAAAACCGACATTGATCGAAGTGAAAACGGTTATCGGATTCGGTTCACCGAACAAATCAGGTAAATCTGCGTCACACGGTGCTCCACTTGGAGATGCTGAAATCGAATTGACGAAACAGTTCTATAAATGGGAAGGCGAGTCATTCTACGTACCAAACGAAGTATATGACTTATTCAACGAGAAAGTTGTCGAGCCTGGCGCGAAATATGAGTCAGACTGGAACGAACTCGTAGAAGCGTACAAAGCGGCACATCCAGAACTCGGTGCACAATTCGAGCGTGCAATGAATAACGAACTTCCTGAAGGTTGGGACAGCGAGTTGCCAACATTCGAAATCGGTTCGAAAAAAGCAACACGTCAAACGAGCGGTGAAGTCCTAAACGCAATCGCAAAAGCTGTACCGACTCTCTTCGGTGGATCTGCTGACCTTGCCGGGTCAAACAACTCGATGATTAAAGGTGCAGTGGACTTCGATGAAGATCCAGCTGGACGTAACATCTGGTTTGGTGTACGTGAGTTCGCAATGGCAGCAGCTGTAAACGGAATGGCACTTCACGGCGGCGTCCTTCCTTACGGTGCGACATTCTTCGTCTTCTCGGATTACCTTCGCCCGGCAGTTCGTCTTGCTGCACTCATGGGACTTCCGTCAACGTTCATCTTGACGCACGACTCAATTGCAGTTGGTGAAGATGGCCCAACACACGAGCCAGTTGAACATTTGATGAGTTTCCGCGCGATGCCGAACCTCTCTGTTCTTCGTCCGGCAGACGGGAAAGAAACAATCGCTGCTTGGAAACAAGCGGTAACATCGAAAACGACACCTTCACTTCTCGTCTTGACACGTCAAGCGTTACCAGAGCTCGAAGGCACATCGGTTGAAACGGCAGCAAAAGGAGCATACGTCGTTGCAGGTGAATCGAAAGATGCAGATGTCCTCTTGCTCGGTACGGGTTCTGAAGTACACGTTCTCGTTGAAGCGCGTGAGCAACTTGCGGCTGAAGGCGTGAATGCGGCAGTCGTATCGATGCCATCATGGGAACTCTTTGAAGCGCAATCTGCTGAGTATAAAGAGTCTGTCCTTCCATCTTCAATCACGAAGCGTGTATCACTTGAAGCAGGTGCGACACTTGGATGGTATAAATATGTAGGATTCGGTGGAAAAGTACTCGGAATCGACAAGTTCGGAGCATCTGCACCTGGGGACCTCCTCATGAAAGAATACGGCATGTCAGTCGACAACGTCGTCAATGCAGTAAAATCACTTTAATCGAATTCGAAAATCTCGTGACGACCATTTGTTTGGTCGTCACTTTTCTTCTGGACGACTAGCGAAGTTGGTCAATTTAGTGTATAGTAAAAAACGATGTTTCATATGGTAGAGGAGGTAAAGCCTTGAGTACATTATTCTGGATTCTTCTTGTCGTGGCAGCACTCATCGGGGGTATCGCGATCGGATTCTTTATCGCGCGTAAATACATGATGAACTACCTTGAACAGAACCCGCCAATCAATGAAGATATGATTCGTACGTTGATGATGCAAATGGGTCAAAAGCCATCACAGAAGAAAGTTAACCAAGTGATGCGCGCCATGAACGTGCAGATGAAAAACGAAAAGAAATCATAATCAATCACGAGAGCACTTCGGTATCCGAAGTGCTTTTTTTGTTTCCTCTTTTTGTTAGACAATCGAACAAACTTTCGCTACGATTAATGAATAATCTTCATATAAAGACAAAGGGGGCGTTTCATATTCGTGTATTTAAACAATTGTCTTGGTTTTTGCGTCTCGAATGGAAGACGTATGCACTCGGCATCGTCTTACTCATATTCGTGGCAGGGCTAGAATTGATTCCACCGCGTATCATTGGTCGAATCGTCGATGAAATCAACCGTGGTTCACTCTCGTCAAATACGCTCTGGATGTTACTCGGGGGTCTCGCAGCAGTCGGGATTGGGAATTATGTTGCCCGCTTCTTTTGGCGCTATTTCATCTTCGGCGCTTCGATTCGACTAGGGAGAATGTTACGTAGCCAACTGTATCGGCACTTTACCGATCTCGATCAACGATTTTACAAAAAGTCACGTGTTGGCGACCTGATGGCCCACGCGACGAATGATGTGCAGGCCGTATCGATGACGGCAGGGGCGGGGATATTGACACTCGTCGATAGCGTAACGCTTGGAACGTTCGTCATCATTACGATGATCACGACGATCAGTTGGAAGCTTACACTCGTTGCTTTACTCCCTCTGCCGATCATGGTCGCTCTGACGACGCGGTATGGGAAGATGTTACATAGCCGCTTTGGCGTCGCCCAAGCAGCATTTTCAGAATTGAATGACAAAGTGCAAGAGAGTGTCAGTGGGGTTCGTGTCTTGAAATCGACCGGGGAAGTCGACCGAGACGTGGACTCGTTTGAGAACTTATCGAGTGAGGTCATGGCAAAAAACGTACGAGTCGCCAAAATTGATGCTCTATATGATCCGACCATCTTCGGGATTGTTGGCTTGTCCTACATCCTCTCGGTCGGGTATGGCGCCGTCTTGATTGAACAAGGTGAATTGACGATCGGACAAATCGTTAGCTTCACAGCCTATTTAGCGTTGTTGACGTGGCCGATGCTGGCGTTCGGATGGTTATTCAACATTGTCGAACGTGGACGAGCATCGTATGACCGAATCGAGCGAATGCTCGCCGTCAAACCGGAGATTCAAGATGACCGGATGGCCGCGACGACACTTGCACATTCAGAAGTGGAAGTCGATGTGCGGCACTTCGCCTATGACGAAACCGTTGTACTCCGTGATGTCCATTTTCGGATTGAGCGCGGAAAGACGATTGGAATTGTCGGCAGGACAGGTGCGGGTAAGACGACGATTGTCCGTCTGTTGACCCGTGAGTATGATGTAAAAGACGGAAAGATTAAAATCGGAGGCATCAATATTCGCCAAGTGAAAAAATCGTTATTGATGGACAAAGTTGCCGTCGTGCCACAAGATCATTTCTTGTTCTCCGATTCGATTGCGAACAATATCGCTTTCGGAAGACCCGATGCGAGCATGGAAGAAATCATCGAGGCGGCTAAAGTCGCTGAAGTGCATGAGGATATCATCCGGCTACCGGAAGGATACGCGACGCTTGTCGGGGAACGCGGTGTGACGTTGTCAGGTGGACAGAAACAACGGATTTCCATCGCGCGTGCGCTCATGACTGAAGCGGACGTCCTGATTTTGGATGACGCGTTATCTGCCGTCGATGCGAAGACGGAAGAGTCGATCATCGAACATTTCCGTGTCGGAAACCCTGAACAGGCACGGGTGATTGTGGCGCATCGACTCTCTGCTGTCGAACATGCAGATGAGATCCTCGTGATTGAAGACGGCAAAATCGTCCAACGTGGGCGTCATGATGCATTGCTGCAAGAGACGGGTTGGTACCGAGAGACGTATGATCGTCAACAACTTGAGGCGATTGTAGAAGGGGGTGGACACGATGAAGCATGATGTTCAAGAATGGCAGGTCATCAAACGGCTACTCAGTTATGCAACACGATACGGGAAGTCGCTCAGTATCGCTTTCGTCTTCCTGTTGATTGCGACAGGTGCCAAATTGGCCGGTCCGTTTTTAATCAAAGTGTTCATCGATGAGTTCGTCACGCCAGGTGTCTACCCGACGAACTGGGTCATCGCACTCTTCGCGGTCTATATGGTTCTTCATGTATCCGCAATCGTGTTTGATTATCTGCAGTCGATTTCGTTTCAAAAGATTGCGTTGAAGATTGTTCAAAACATACGAATGGATATTTTCCGTCACGTCATGGGGATGCGGCTCGCCTATTTCGACCGAACACCAGCGGGCGTCCTTGTGTCACGGATTACGAATGATACCGAGGCGGTCAAAGAACTGTATGTCGGTGTGATGAGTACGTTCGTCCAGTCGGCTGTTCAATTGATTGGGACGTATATTTTCCTATACATATTAGAACCTCCGCTTGCGACGATGGGACTTGTCTTATTGCCACTCTTCTGGCTCATCATTTGGGCATATCGTCGTTTCTCGACAAAATATTTTGCGCAAGTGAGGGACCTGTTGTCGCAGCTCAACGCCCAGTTGAATGAATCGATCAACGGCATGGGGATCATCCAACAGTTTCGTCAAGAGGAGCGGCTCATCCGTCAGTTTGAAGAGACGAATGAGGCGCATCAAGAGGCACGATATCGAAACTTAAAGCTCGACAGTATGTTGCTACGCCCAATCATCGAGCTCCTTCTTGCTTTCTCAATCATCGGTCTACTCGGATATTACGGGGTGCTCTCGATGAGTGAACAAGTACAAGTCGGGGTCGTCTACGCGTTCATCAGCTATATCGAACGAATCTTCCGACCAGTTCTCGATATTATGCAGCGATTGAGTGAATTCCAACAAGCTGTCGTATCGGCAGACCGTGTCTTTAAAATCTTGGATACAGACGAGCCGGCACCAGGAAAGCAAATGCCAGGCGAGGCAGAGATTACAGAAGGTGAAGTGCGGTTTGAGAACGTGACGTTCAGCTATGACGGGGAAGTCGATGTGTTGAAGCAAATCTCATTCGTTGCAAAACCTGGTGAGACGGTCGCGCTCGTAGGCCATACGGGTAGTGGGAAGAGTTCGATTATCAACTTGTTGACCCGCTTTTATCCATATGGCTCGGGTCACATCACCATTGACGGACAGCCACTCGAACAATTTGAAGAGCAAGAGCTTCGTCAACAAGTCGGATTGGTGCTACAAGATCCGTTTCTATTCACTGGAACGATTGAAGAAAATTTAAAGTTATTCAATCCAAATATCGATTCAGAACGTGCCCGTGAAGCCGCTGAGTTTGTCCAGGCACACACGTTCATCGAGAAGTTAGATGCCGGGTACGGTCATGTTGTCGGAGAGCGTGGCGCGACATTTTCGAGCGGTGAGCGACAATTGCTCGCATTTGCGCGAACGGTCGCCCGTAATCCGAAAGTACTCATTCTCGACGAGGCGACGAGTTCGATTGATACGGAGACAGAAGAACGCGTACAGACGGCGCTCGACCGTATGCGCCGTGGTCGTACAACGATTGCCATCGCTCACCGGCTTTCAACGATTCAAGATGCTGACTTGATTTTAGTACTGCATCGAGGAGAAATCGTGGAGCGTGGGAATCATCAACAGTTATTGAAGCAAAACGGTCTGTACAAAAAAATGTATGAATTACAGTCTGGACAACGTCTGATGTCTTGAATTGGAAGGGATACCTATTGGGGTGTCCTTTTTCCATGGAAAAAAGCTCGCCACGGAAAGTGACGAGCCATCAAGGTCAATTTGAATGCTGATCTTTTTTATGCTTTGATAGGACATGACGAGTAATGAGAGAGTCAAGTTCTTGACTGGCCAGAATGACTTCTGGTGAGGTCCAAGTGTGCTTTGACGCGATTTTATACAGTTCATCACGTTTCTGTTCAATGGCCTGGTGTAGTGTATCTGCTGCGGTGACTGCCACGTTCGTTCCCCCATCATGTAAATTAGAATTTTGCGAACTAGAATATCCAAATCTTAGCACCTACGTTTACAGATGACAAGTTTCATTTCCATTTCAAAAATTACAAAATGATGTTTCGTTCTGAAAGAAAAGATTCGAGCAATTTAAATAGGTTTTCGCTATAATGGTCGTGAAAGGTGGAAATCGTCATGGAAGTCACATTATGGCTCGCATTTGGGGCGGGCGTCTTATCGTTTTTGTCACCATGTACGCTCCCGTTATATCCAGTGTTTCTCTCGTATATTACAGGGGTTTCCGTATCTGAATTAAAAAATGAAGGATTGAAACAGCGTACAGCTTGGTTCCACACGTTTTCGTTCTTGTTCGGCTTTTCGATTGTCTTTCTTGTGCTTGGATTATCGACTTCGTTAATTGCAGACGTCTTCATCCAGTATAAAGATAGTTTGCGGATGTTCGGCGCCATTTTAATTTTCGTGTTCGGCGTCTTTTTGGCCGGTCTATGGCAACCGCAATTTATGATGCGCGAAAAGAAAATGGACATTGGTGAACGAAAGAGTGGCTATTTCGGAACTGTATTAATCGGAGTTGGTTTTGCTGCGGGATGGACGCCGTGTACGGGTCCGATTTTAGCAGGTGTAATTGCACTTGCGGCAACCAATCCGAGCCAAGGTCTCGGTTACATGTTGGCGTATGTCATCGGTTTTGCGATTCCGTTCTTGGTGATGGTCGCGTTTGTAGGCAAGATCAAGTACTTAGCACGAAACAGTGCGAAAGTTGCAAAAGTCGGGGGCTATCTGATGATGGCATTCGGCGTATTATTATATTTTGACGGGATGAACCGCTTCGCTGCTTGGATGAGCGAACTTGTCGGATTCACCGGATTTTAAGGGGTTGACCGAGATGTCAATGTTATGGGGGTCGACTCTCGTTGCGTTATTGATGGGTATCGTGGCGAGTTTCGTGCGTGTGAAAGCATCAGCGAAACCGACGAATGCAAAAAAAATCTTAATTCCACCACTTGCGATGACGACCGGGATGATTCAGTTCTTGATTCCCGCATTTCGTTTATCGTGGGTCGAAGTACTTGAGGCGTTAGCGGTCGGGCTAATCTTTAGTCTGTTCCTCATCAAAACGTCAAACTTCGAAAAACGGGACGGAGAAGTATACTTGTCACGCTCAAAAGCATTTTTTATCGTCGTGTTCGCGTTACTTGCGATTCGTACGGCAATGAAAGTTTGGGTCGGTCATGAAGTCGATATCTTCTCAACAGGTGGATTGTTCTACTTGATTGCCTGGGGGATGATCGTCCCATGGCGAATCGCGATGTATCAAAAGTATAAACGAATTGCAATCACGTAAAAAATGGAGTGGCTCATGGCCGCTCCATTTTTGATTACGATTCTTTTGTGACAGCCACTTCCGTCTCCGAATCGATTCCCGTGTTTGATTTGACGAGAATCCGTTCGTAGTTTCCGGCGGCTTCGTCGGACTTCGTGACGAGCGTACCAATGATAGCTGCAAGAAAGCCGAGTGGGATTGAGACGATTCCTGGGTTCGAGAGTGGGAAGAGTGCTTCTCCAATGAAAATGGCTGATCCGTCCGGTGCCCAAAGGTTCGGACTGAGTGCGACCAAGATTAATGAAGAGAACAAACCGACGACCATTCCCCAGATTGCACCACCTGTGTTAAAACGTCTCCAGAAAATCGTGAAGAGAATGACAGGTAAGTTCGCACTTGCCGCAACAGCAAAAGCGAGTGAAACGAGAAACGCTACGTTCATCGATTGAGCGAAGAACGCAAGTCCCATCGAGACGAGAGCGACGGCCACAGAAGCGATTCGGGCGGCTTTTACTTGTTCCTTCTCTGTCGCTTCCCCTTTCCGGATAATGTGACCATAGAAGTCATGAGCGAAAGCAGATGCGGCTGACAAGACGAGCCCGGCGACGACCGCTAGAATGGTCGCGAATGCGATGGCTGCCACGAAGGCGAATAAGAGGTCACCACCGAGTACTTGCGCAAGGAGAGGAGCCGCCATGTTACCTGCAGGGTTTGCGGCGAGAATGGCGTCTCGTCCGACAAATGCTGCTGCCCCGAAACCTAAGAAGATTGTCAAAATGTAGAACGCTCCAATGATCCACGTTGCATACACAACCGACTGTCTTGCCGTAGGTGCATCTTTGACGGTAAAGAAGCGAATCAAGATGTGTGGAAGACCAGCCGTACCGAGGACGAGCGCCATATTTAACGAAATCGTATCGAGCGGGAGCTTGAATTTGTTACCTGGGTTCAAGAAGTCACTACCAAGCGGTGTGGCTTTACTCACTTCATTGAACATCGTCATGATCGAGAAATCGAATCGTGCAAAGACGAGGAAGGAAATGATGGCTGTCCCAATCATCAACAAGACGGCTTTTGTGATTTGTACCCATGAAGTCGCCGTCATCCCACCGAATACGACGTAGACTGTCATCAATATCCCGACGACAACGACACTTGTCGTATACGGGATGCCGAGCAATAGTTCAATCAATGCACCGGCACCGACAAGCTGGGCAATCATATAAAAAATAGAGATGACGATGGCATTCATCGCTGCGACACCACGCACGCGTGGCTTATTGAAGCGAGCGGCAATCATGTCGGCCATCGTATACTTCCCAAGATTGCGGAGCGGCTCCGCGACGAGATAGAGGACAACGAGATAGGCAACGAGGAAGCCGATGGAATAGAAAAAGCCATCAAATCCAGCGAGTGCGATCATGCCTGCAATGCCTAAGAAGGAGGCGGCAGACATATAGTCCCCTGCAATCGCGAGACCGTTTTGGAAGCCAGTCAACCCACCATCAGCCGTGTAGAAATCACTGGCGGTTTTCGTTTTTCTAGCGGCGAAATATGTAATGACAAGGGTGAGACCGACAATGGCGGTAAAGAGGGCAATTGCTGTCCAGTTCATGATTTCACCTCTTCCTTCAATTGTCTCACGAGTGCATCAAAGCGCTGGGCCCGACGACTATAGAGCACGCATAGTGTCCACGTCATAATAAACTGGGAGAAGGCGAACGCCCAAGCCCAAGTGATGTCACCGACAATTTGTGTATTCAAGATCGTTGTGTAACTGGTCAAAACAGGGAGCGTGAAATAGAAAATAAGTGAGAAGATGATAGCGGGAACGATAAAACGATTTTTTTCACGCATCAGTTGGTGGAACGTCTCGTGTTCTGTGATTGACTGAGCGGAATGACTACTGGTCGTTTGGGTAACTTGTGTCACGTCATGCATAAAACCCCTCCTAAGCTGTAAGATAAATCCATTATGCGATGGGAAAATGAGAGGAGTCATGCCTTTTTTTCATGTCGAATTCACTAACATTATTGTAATATTGGTCATACCAATTTATTGTAAGCGTTTTCAATATTGTCTAAATATTGAACATTATGTCTATATAATTAAAAACGGAAGAAAAGGTACTTTCGGCCCAATAGGCAAAATGCACAATTCGACAAAAAAAACTCTAACCTGGATGGAAAGAGTTTACTGCTGAAAATAGTGTTCGTAAGGTGTCCAGTCGATTTGTTCTTCGGCTAGCGCTTTTTTAAGGAATTTGTGGTCTCGCTTCGGCGTTGCGGCAATATATCCTTTTACAACGAGTTCGGTCGTCATCTTCTTAGCACGAGATTCGAGGGCGAACTGACCGATCTTGCCTGCAATTTTTCGGATGGCGACGTCCCGAAATAGTTCTGGAACCGGTGAAACGAGTCGATCTAACAGGGTTCGCGTTTCCGGCGTCCATAAGTGACGTGTTCTCTCTATATAATCATCCTCAATGTCTAAAAGGGAACGCCCATCTTCTTTCGGCATTCGTTTTAAAAACTTACGAAACATGAAGTACCCGCCAATCGTCATGAGTCCAATCATGACGAATCCCCAGAATACAATGAAATACATCATCAAGTTTTCTGGCATCGTCTTTCCCCCGTTCTATACATTCACTTACTGTCATCGTTAGTATACAAAAAAGAATCCATTTGCAAAAGGCGTACGTCTCGTTAGGATAGACGAACTCAATCGATTTCGTTAGAATAGATAGCGTTGCTACGAGAATAAGCATGAAGTGAGTCGAGAAAGGAAAGGTCTATCGTATATGAGCCAATTGAAACAAGAAGTCGAGAGACGCCGAATATTCGGCATCATCTCTCACCCGGATGCGGGTAAGACAACATTAACAGAGAAGTTACTTTTGCACGGTGGTGCAATTCGTGAAGCGGGTACCGTCAAAGCGCGTAAAAATTCAAAGCACGCCAAGTCAGACTGGATGGAAATTGAGAAACAACGTGGAATCTCGGTTACATCGTCTGTCATGCAATTCATCTATCAAGACAAAGTCGTGTCGATCATGGATACACCTGGTCACAACGATTTCGGTGAGGATACGTATCGCGTATTGACATCTGTCGACAGCGCGGTCATGGTCATCGATGCCGCGAAAGGGATCGAGACGCAGACGAAGAAGCTATTCCAAGTTTGTCGTATGCGCGGTATTCCAATTTTTACATTCATGAACAAGTTGGATCGTCAGGCAAAAGACCCGCTTGAATTGATGGAAGAACTTGAGGAAGTGCTCGGCATGCCTTCAGTTGCCATCACATGGCCAATCGGCAGCGGGATGCAGTTCGAAGGTGTTTATGACCGAATGAAAAATGAAGTTCATTTGTTCCGTGGAGACAAGTCGACCCTTCAACTAAGTGAGGACGGGGTAAACGACCCGGTGCTCGCTGACCATCTTTCTGAAGAGAACTTGACGAATCTTCGCGATGAAATCGACCTACTCGACGGAGCAGGGAATGAGATTGATGTGGAAGCAATCCAAAGCGGTAAATTGACGCCCGTATTCTTCGGAACGGCGCTCGTTGACTTTGGTGTGACTGCGTTCTTGAATCATTATTTGGAGATGTCTCCAGCTCCAGAAGCGCGTAAATCGAACGTCGGTCCAATCAATCCGACATCAGAAGATTTCAGTGGGTTCGTCTTTAAGATTCAAGCGAACATGAACCCGGCGCACCGTGACCGCATCGCATTCGTCCGAATCTGTTCAGGGGTGTTCGAGCGAGGGATGGACGTCACACTCACGCGGACCGGTAAGAAAATCAAATTGAGCCAGTCTACGCAGCTCATGGCCAACGATCGTGAGACGGTTGACCAAGCGTTCGCAGGAGATGTCATCGGGATCTATGATTCAGGTACGTATCAAATCGGGGATACGATCACGACATCGAAGCAAAAGATTGCCTTTGAAGCATTGCCAACTTTCCCACCTGAGTTGTTTATGCGAGTATCACCAGTCAACTCGCTCAAGTCGAAACACTTCCACAAAGGCGTTGAGCAACTCGCGCAAGAAGGGGCGATTCAAGTTTATCGCAACGAATACAATGAGATTTATCTCGGTGCGGTCGGTCAACTCCAGTTTGAAGTGTTTGAATATCGTTTGAACAATGAGTATGGCGTAGACATCCGAATGGAACCTGTATCATACAGCGTTGCACGTTGGGTAAAAGATAAAGAATTGAAAGCGTTGAAACCTTTCCAAGACTCACGGAACATGCTTGTCACTGACCGCTGGGAACGTCCGGTCTTCCTGTTCGCGAACGAGTTCACGTATGAGCGGTTCGCTGAACGTCATGCGGACGATTTGACTCTCGTTGAGGCTTTAGATGTCAACGAAGAGATTGGAACAGAAGAATAATGTGCAAACACCTCAGTTTTGAGGTGTTTTTTGTCGTTTATCCCTTTTTCAGTGAATTGATAAGTTTTACTTATGACTAATTTGTGACGGAATGTATTTTACGTCACGCTATACTTGTATTATGATAAATATGTGAAAAGTAAGCGATTACGCATTGTCGTGTGGTCGGCGCTTTCAAAAAGGGGGAAATTGCAATGGAACAGACGAATGTTTTAGACGCGTTCGCATCTCGGACATCGTTCGAGGCGAACGGGCAATCGTATGATTTTTATCGATTGAAAAAGTTAGAAGAAGAAGGGTTAACGAACATCAGCCGTTTACCTTATTCGATTCGCGTACTTCTCGAATCGGTACTCCGTCAACAAGACGGTCGCGCGATTACAAAAGAACATGTCGAGAACTTGGCAAAATGGGGTACTGCCGACGTCTCGAAAGACATTGACGTACCGTTCAAGCCGGCACGCGTTGTACTTCAAGACTTCACGGGTGTACCGACGGTCGTAGACCTTGCTTCACTTCGTAAAGCGATGGCGGACCTCGGTGGAGACCCGAACAAAATCAACCCAGAAATCCCTGTCGACCTCGTCGTTGACCACTCTGTTCAAGTAGATGCGTACGGTTTCGCTGGCGCATTGATGAAAAACATGGACATTGAATTCGAACGTAACGAAGAGCGTTATAAGTTCTTACGTTGGGCTCAGACGGCGTTTGACAACTATCGTGCCGTACCACCTGCAACGGGGATTGTTCACCAAGTAAACTTAGAGTACTTGGCATCTGTCGTCCTCGAGAAAAACGATGCATCAGGTACTGTGGCTTATCCAGATTCACTCGTCGGAACGGATTCGCACACAACGATGATCAACGGACTCGGTGTTCTTGGATGGGGCGTTGGAGGAATCGAAGCGGAAGCAAGTATGCTCGGTCAACCATCGTACTTCCCAGTGCCAGAAGTCGTCGGTGTCAAAATCATCGGTGAAGTCAACCCTGGTGTAACAGCGACAGACGTAGCACTCGTCGTAACAGAGATGCTCCGTCATGAAAAAGTAGTAGGGAAATTCGTTGAATTCTTCGGACCGTCGCTTCACACGATGCCGCTTTCTGACCGTGCAACAATCGCAAACATGGCGCCAGAATATGGCGCGACATGTGGATTCTTCCCAGTCGATACGGAAACATTGAACTACATGCGTACAACTGGACGCTCTGAAGAATTGATCTCACTCGTTGAAGAATACTCAAAAGCGAACGATCTCTTCTACACGCCAGACCAAGCTGATCCAACATTCACGAAAGTGTTGACGCTCGACTTGTCAAAAGTTGAACCTTCACTAGCAGGTCCAAAACGTCCACAAGACCGAATCAACCTCTCAGACGTTCAAACATCGTTCATCGATAGCTTGAGCGCTCCTGCAGGGAACAGCGGCTTTGGACTTGACCGTTCTGAACTCGAGAAGAAGGCGACGGTCAACTATGAAGATGGTGCCGTCGACATGAGTACAGGAGATGTCGCGATTGCTGCCATCACAAGCTGTACGAACACGTCGAACCCTTACGTTATGGTCGGTGCCGGACTCGTTGCGAAGAAAGCGGTAGAACGCGGCTTGACTGTTCCGAAATACGTGAAGACATCACTCGCACCAGGTTCGAAAGTCGTAACAGATTATCTTGACAAAGCTGGCTTGACTTCTTACTTGGATGAACTCGGCTTCAACACGGTCGGTTACGGTTGTACGACATGTATCGGAAACTCGGGTCCACTTGACCGTGAAGTCGAAGAAACAATCACGGAGAACGACTTGCTCGTATCTTCTGTCCTTTCTGGGAACCGTAACTTTGAAGGACGTGTTCACCCACTTGTGAAAGCGAACTTCTTGGCGTCACCACCACTTGTCGTCGCTTACGCACTCGCAGGGTCAGTCAACTTCGACATCATGAACGATTCGTTCGGTACGGACAAAGATGGAAATGAAGTGTACTTCAAAGACATCTGGCCATCAAACGATGAAATCAAGATGGTCGTACAAGACGTCGTGTCACCAGAAGCGTTCCGTAAAGAATACGAAACGGTCTTCACTGGTAACGAGCGTTGGAACGCGCTAGACGTTCCAGAAGGTAACTTGTATGACTTCTCAGATGAGTCGACATACATCCAAAACCCACCGTTCTTCGAACAACTCGAACCAGAAGCGGGCGAAGTTCATGCATTGAATGGCTTACGCGTCATCGGGAAGTTTGCGGATTCGGTCACGACTGACCACATCTCGCCAGCGGGATCATTCTCGAAGACGACACCAGCTGGTCAATACCTCCTTTCTAAAGGGGTAGAGCCAATTGACTTCAACTCTTACGGTTCACGCCGTGGTAACCATGAAGTCATGATGCGTGGTACGTTCGCCAACATTCGTATCCGCAACCAAGTCGCACCAGGTACAGAAGGTGGATTCACGACTTACTGGCCAACAGGTGAGATCATGCCGATGTACGATGCTGCGATGAAGTATAAAGAACAAGGTACTGGACTTGTCGTCCTTGCTGGAAACGACTACGGAATGGGGTCGTCTCGTGACTGGGCTGCGAAAGGGACAAACCTCCTTGGCATCCGTGCAGTCATCGCACAAAGTTTCGAGCGGATTCACCGTTCAAACCTTGTTATGATGGGTGTACTTCCACTTCAATTCTTAGATGGTGAATCAGCAGAGTCACTCGGATTGACTGGTGAGGAAGCAATCGATATCCAAGTCGATGAGTCTGTACGTCCACGCGATATCTTGAACGCAAAAGCGACACATGAAAACGGAACGGTGACAGAATTCAAAGTCATCGCACGTTTCGACTCTGAAGTTGAAATTGATTACTACCGTCACGGTGGAATCTTACAAATGGTTCTCCGTAACAAACTTAAATAAGCCACGGCTTATTGAACCTTCCTTTGAAAAAAGGAAGGTTTTTTTCATGAATATGCGATTTTATGGTGAAAGTTTTAAAAGAATCGGGAACAGGAAGACAGGGAGGGGTATGCTTATGGAGCAAGAAGCGAAGAAGAGTAAGAGTTGGTGGAAGCGGCTGACACAGCAAAAAGAGGTGGAGCCTGATCGAGAAATCGATATCACGTTACCTGAATTGCGACATGCGATTCACGAGTATGAACAGACGTTGCCAAAAGGCGTAAATCGTACCGTCCTACTAGATGACACACAAGAGATTGACACAAAACGATTGAAGCATCATTTGTCCGGAATCCCAAAACAGCGTTTCTATATGTCGAAAGAGACGTTTCATATCGTTCCGGAAGAAGAGCGTGATGTTATCTATGAGATGGACCAAGTACAGCGTGCCCTAGACTTGTATATGGATCAAGAGAAAAAATTGCCACTGCGAAAATTTGAGAATGCACTACAACTAGATTTGACACGTCTTCGAGAGGGGGGTTACCTAAAGACGCTACCAAAAAGACCTTACTATGTGGTGGATGAGACGTTGATTGTCTCACTTGAACCGAAAGAAACAACTTCTTGACAAGACACCTATCTATTTTTCAGTAAATGACACATTTATGGACAGTTGGGGTTGAGACTTGTTTAAAAAGTATGTTAGGGTGGGGAACGTATATGAAAATAGAAAATTAAATAGGAGTGATTTTATGGAACGGAAAAGCCGTGTGACGCCTGTGTTTGTCATTTCTGCAATCATAACTGGCTTATTCACAATCTGGGGATTATTTCCCGAAAGCATTTTAGGAAATGCTAGTCTATTAAATGTAACCAGCACGTTACAAGGCTGGCTCTCAAACGGGATGGGCTGGTTCTACCTGTTAAGTGCGACCGGCTTCTTACTTGTCGCTATCTTTTTAATCTTTTCTCGCTATGGATCGATTCGTCTCGGGAAAGATTCGGACCGACCTGAATTTAGTTACTTGTCATGGTTCGCCATGTTATTCAGTGCCGGGATGGGGATCGGACTCATCTTCTGGGGAGCAGCAGAGCCGCTTCTTCATTTTCATTCACCACCGTTCTCTGCTTTGACACCTGAAGGAGACGCGCGTACTGCGATGCGTTATGCCTTCTTCCACTGGGGCTTCCACCCTTGGGCGATTTATGCCATGATCGCACTCGCAATCGCATACTCAACGTTTAGAAAAGGGCGCCCTGCTACGATTGGGGAGACAATCGGTTCGCTTGTCCATAACCGCTACGAACAACCTGTGAAACAAACGGTCGATATTCTTGCGGTCATTGCGACGGCATTCGGGGTAGCGACTTCACTCGGTTTTGGTGCTCAACAGATTGCCGGTGGCCTTCATTATCTCATCCCTGGGGTACCGAACGCCTTCGTGACACAGTTGATCATCATTGCTGTCGTAACGGTACTTTACATGATCAGTGCTTCAACGGGTCTTGAAAAAGGGATTCGCATTTTAAGTAACACGAACATTTTCTTGGCAATCGTCTTACTTGTCGCGACAATGTTCGCTGGACCGACTGCGTTCATCTTCGACTTGTTCACACAAACGGTAGGGACGTACTTGCAACAACTTCCTGGTATGAGTTTCCGTACGGCCGCGTTCGAACCGGTTGAACGTGAGTGGATCAACGGCTGGACGATCTTCTATTGGGCATGGTGGATCTCGTGGTCACCATTCGTCGGAACGTTCATCGCACGCGTATCTAAAGGCCGCACGATTCGTGAATTTATTATCGGGATTTTACTCGTCCCAACATCGTTCGGACTCTTATGGTTCTCCGTCTTCGGTGGCTCAGCTATCTGGGCTGACTTGTTCGGTGGATACGACTTGATTGGACAAGTGAACGAAATCGGTACAGAAGTCGGGCTGTTCGCATTATTCGAGACGTTTGGTGGTTTTGGGACAGTACTCAGTATTGTCGCGATCTTCCTAATCTCGACATTTTTTATCACGTCTGCTGACTCAGCGACATATGTACTCGGTATGCTCACTTCGAACGGGAAGCTTGTCCCGCCGATGGGCATTAAAATGACATGGGGTGTAATCCAATCATCTATCGCTGCCGTGCTTCTTTACGCTGGTGGGTTGGATGCCCTGCAAGCTGTTGCGATCCTCGCAGCCTTCCCATTCATCTTCGTTCTCGTCTTTATGATTGTCGCCTTGTTCAAAGACTTGGCCGATGAACCTGACGAGCGAGATAAGTGGCTCGAAGCACAGAAGAAAGATGAAGATCAATTAGGATAATTTAGAGGGGTCTCGTATGAGACCCTTTTTTCGGTTAAAAATATTTTGCTTGTCCTCTTAGCTAGTGTAGGATAGTAAGTGAAGAAACGAGGAGGATAGGCTATGAAACAACAGATAAAAAAACGGTTGAGCTGGGTCATTTTGGCCGGCATCCTCATTGTCGGGGCATTACTCGCTTATAATTTTTACGTACTCATGAATCTGAATGGTGAAGAGGAAGAACAGGTTGAACCGTTCTACTCAAATGTCGTGATTGGGTATCAAGAGCGTAAACTTCCGAAAGAAGGGGAAACACTCGAAGAACGAGAGTACCTTGTCACGTATGATGAAAACGGACATTTTATCTCAGAAGTCGTTATGGGACCAAACGTGGGTGCAAAAGCAGAGTGGGATGGAGAAACGTATTTGGAGTTTAATCCAGATGGAGAAGAGGTCTTGCGTCAAGAGACCAATTCCGGAGCGGTTGCACCGCATCCATTCCTATCCCGCGCCACGAATGAACAGATTCGTAAATGGCTAGACGATGGCACACTCGGGTCAAGTGAGGGCGAGACAGATTTAGTCGGTCGAACAGCGCAAGCTTATGTGAAGTCTGAAGCGGCTGAAACGGTTCCTGAAGAATGGGTTCAAAACTATCCATCTATTTTTAGTGAAGAAGATAATAAAGAGACAGTCACATATTATGTCGATGCGAATGAACGGATTTTGCTTGCGGCAGAATCGCGGAATAACGGAAAGTTGTTCCATTCGATTCGAATGACATCTTTTGAATCAAGATAATCCGATGGGGAGCAGACAACATGTCGGCTCCCTTGTCGTCTGAAAGGGAGAACAGAATGAAACAAATTCAAGTTGAACAAGTTCAAACGGATTTGACGAACTGGGAAGCTGGAGAAAAGATTAATGAGGCGGCGCTTTTATCTTATGCGCACTGGTCACGTGCGACTGGGCATGAAGAAGAATTGATTCGTTCATTGACATTGCTTGCTACATATCGACTCGAGCAGAAGGAGTCGATGGACCCGTTATTGAACCGCTGGGTGAAAGAATTAGAGTCGATGAATGCGTTACCTCCGGAATTACGTCTGTTTCAATTGAACGAGCAATTGCGTCGTTCAAAACAAGCGCTTCAAATCGATTGGCCGACACTTCGCGAAGCAGATTACGCCTCAATGAAGGTACAAATTTTGACGGAATATGAGTCAAAAACATCTGCACTACTTGACCAACTCGACCGACTTCACGATGAAGTGGAGGCGGCCAAGTCTGATTTGCGGGACTCAGAATGGCGGGGACAACTCGAGAAGATATTCGAGGCAATCATCGAGGCGATGCAGGAAGTCGCATCGTTAGAGGATGATACGGCATCTTTACTCGCATCGATGCAAGGGAACTACTTCAGTCGAGAAGCGTTTCGTCGCTTCGGTGAACGCGTTGTGCTCGTCAAAGAGCGACTCGATGCAATCTGTCAGTTGCTGCCGGAACGTAAAACGGAGACACGTTCGAGCGCCATCGAATCACTTGAGGAAATGATTGGTCTAGATGACATCAAAGACCGTGTGAAAGCATGGTATCGCTTCCTGCTCTTCCAGAAAGAACGAGAAAAAGCAGGGTTTTCATCGAAGCATCAACCTTCCCTTCATCTCGTTTTTACGGGTAATCCAGGTACCGGGAAAACGACGCTTGCTCGACTCATGGCAGAGATTTATTTTGAACTCGGCCTGCTCAGTCGACCGGACCTCGTCGAAGCGGATCGCTCAAGCCTAGTCGGCGCATATGTCGGACAAACGGAAGAACAAGTGATGAATAAAGTCAAAGAAGCAGAAGGTGGCGTCCTGTTCATCGATGAGGCATATGCACTAAAACGTCAAGATGCAAGCGGAAGTGACTATGGGCAAGCTGCAATCGACACGCTCGTCGCAGCGATGACGAGCGGCGAATATGCCGGGAAGTTTGTCGTCATCTTGGCTGGTTATCCAGAAGAGATGCGTCATTTCCTACTTGCGAACCCTGGTTTACGCTCACGATTCCCAGAATCGAATCATTACGAGTTGCCAAACTATCGGGATGAGGAATTAGTCGCTATCGGTGAAAAAGTGGCACAGGAAAATAATTATGTGTTGACGGAGGAAGCAAAACGGTCACTTCTGACACGGATCGACCGTGAACGTGTCGATTCGACGTTCGGGAATGCGCGAACGGTTCATAACATCTTACTCGATGCGATGTTTAAAAAAGGATCTCGTTTCGGTGCAGATGCCCCTCTAGACGAGATGGCGCTTTTGACCGAAGAAGACTTTGATCAACCCGAAGAAGATGCGAGTCCAACATCGTTGGACGACCTTGTCGGTATGGAAGATGCCAAAGCTCAATTGGCAGAGATTGAAGCACTCGTGAACATCCAAAAGAGACGAAAAGCGCTCGGTCTGAAGACGGCACCCGTCCAACTTCATATGACACTCACGGGGAATAGTGGAACGGGTAAGACAACTTTTGCATATCTGTATGCTCAAATGTTGAAGCGTACAGGCTATTTGAAGCGTGGACACGTCAACGTTGTCAGTCGAGCGGATTTGGTCAGTGGCTATGTGGGACAGACCGCACAAAAAACGAAGGCGGCGATTCGTGATGCACTCGGTGGCGTATTACTCATTGACGAGGCATACAGCCTGAATGGAGGAGCGAATGATTACGGTCGAGAGGCAATCGATACACTTGTCGATGAAATGCCGAAACATGGCGAAAACCTTGTTGTCGTCCTTGCGGGGTATGAAGGTCCGATGAGACGGTTGATTGAATCGAATCCTGGACTAAGCAGTCGCATGAAACGTACGATTCATTTTGAAGATTATTCGCAAGAACAGCTAGTCGAGATTGCTGTGAACTATGCGAACCAATTTGGATACGAGTTGGACGAACAAGCATTCGAAGCGTTATCGATTCGATTAAGTGAAATCAATAACGCGAATGCACGGACTGCCTTGTCTGTCATCGATGAGTCAATCGCTCGTCAATCGTATCGACTCATGTCGGAGGAAGAAAACGAGACATCTCTCCAACAATTATTAGTAGTAGATATTAAGAGTAAACTATAATACACTAGTAGTAGGAAAGAAGGATGATTCAATGCATACGATTCAAATCCCAGTTAGATATCAAGAAACGGACATGATGGGAATCGTCTATCATGCCAACTATTTAGTTTATCTAGAGATTGCTCGCACCGAACTGTTACGTCAGCTCGGTGTCGAATACAAAGACATGGAAGAAGCAGGTTTCGTTTCGCCGGTGACGAACGTATCGATGGATTACAAGCGAAGCGTAACGTTTGGCGATACGGTTCATGTGCGCGTATGGGTCGACCAATACTCAAAGATCAGAACGATTTATGGGTATGAGTTGACGAACCAAGATGGTGAGCTCGTAGGAACAGCCAAGACGACTCATGTTGTGGTCAAACGAGGAGATTTCAAACCGATTCGTCTCGATCGAGAGTTCCCGAAATGGCATGACATGTACATGAACGTCATGAATCCTGTCTAAGAATCTTCTGTCTTCGTACCGTCAGTATGGTATCATATCTTGACGGTACTTTTTGTTATCTAGAAAGGGGAAAATCGCATGCGTTATCCATCAGTCTTGATGGTTTGCGGCGCCTTGACGTTCATGTTAGCCGGTTGTACGACAAACGAGCAAGTTGAACCGAAAGAACCAACGACACAGTCATCAACAATAGATGAACCACAATCAGAACCAAACGAACCGACCACGGATCAGGAAGTGGAAACCGAGTCACCAACAGACGAAGAAACAACGGAGTCTGAACCGGAAGTCGAAGAACAACCAGCTGAGCCGACACCGCCAGCAACAGAAGAGCCGACTACTCCTGTTCAACCGATTGAAGTCGATGGGGTGGCAAACTTGGAGTTAGAAGAATTGATTCTTGTAAACAAGCAAATTGCATTGCCGGCTAATTATCAGCCGAGCGACTTAGTTGAGGCCAACATCGATTTCGTCGACTCGACTGTCGGTGAGCGTCGGATGATGCGAAAAGAGGCGGCACGTGCAATCGAAGAATTGATGAGTGACGCAAAAGCGTCTGGCATTGATTTGAAAGGGACGAGTGCGTTTCGTTCATACGGTTATCAGGTGACGCTATTTAATTCTTACGTTGAGCGGGATGGTAAGGAACAAGCGATGAAATATTCTGCTCCACCCGGACACTCTGAACATCAGACGGGTCTTGCAATCGACGTCTCGAGTGCTTCTGTCAATTATCAACTCACACAAAGCCTTGGTGAAACGGTTGAAGGAAAATGGCTGGCAGAACATGCTCACGAGTATGGCTTTATCATTCGCTATCAAAAAGCGTTTGAGAAAGAGACCGGCTATATGTATGAACCGTGGCACTTACGTTATATCGGCACTGAACATGCGAAAGAAGTGCACGCATTGAATCAGCCGTATGACCGATATATTGAGGAATATATGAAGTAAGGGGAATTGCGATGCCATATATGACAGAAATCATCATTATCATTTTAAGTTATTTACTCGGTGCGATTCCGTTTGCGCTCATCATCGGCAAGCTCGGCTATCGAGTAGACGTTCGCGAACATGGGAGTGGTAACTTAGGTACGACGAATACGTTTCGAGTTCTCGGAAAAAAAGCGGGAATTCTTGTTTTACTTGGTGACATGGGGAAAGGACTAGTCGCTGCACTACTACCTCTATTATTCGGAAGTGAGATGAGTCTGCTTCTTGCTGGAATTCCGGCAGTCATTGGACATTCTTACCCGATTTTTGCGAAGTTTAAAGGTGGAAAATCGGTCGCGACGAGCGGCGGCGTACTTCTAGCAGCGTTTCCGTGGTTCTTCTTTGTCGTCGTCGGCACGTTTATTGTGACACTTCTCATTTCACGGATGGTATCCCTCTCCTCGATGGCTGCCGCTGCAGTAGGTCTCGTGACGGCAACGACGTACAGTGTATTGACAAAAGATTGGTTACCTCTCATTGTCATCGTTCCACTCGCCTTGTTTATCATCATTAAACATCGTACGAACTGGCAACGAATACGGGCAGGGAAAGAACCAAAAGTGCCACTTTTTCAAAACAAGAATAAATCTTAATTTCTTTCAGGTGCGTCCGGCCAAGACGCACTTTTTTGTGCATTGTTGTTGATTTACATAAAAAAGAAGCAAAATCATGTTGGATTTGCTCGTTCTTTACTTTCAATTTACGTTAAATTTACATGCGTTCGTTACACTAGAAAAGGAAAGATTTTAGTGGAGGAGGCAGGGACGTGTCTTTAATCGGTGAAGAACGTAAACAAAAAATTGTCGAGTGGATCGAACGAGAAGGTAAAGTGAAGACGAGCGAATTGATTGAACGATTGAATGTATCAGGGGAATCGATTCGACGTTATCTAGAAGAACTAGAGAAAGAACATCGGATTAAGCGTGTTTATGGGGGTGCGGTTCTTCATCAGAGCATGTCTTTTCAGCCGATTGTCATTGCCAACATGGATGGCATCCGCCGTATCGCGTATACGGCATTTCAATTGATTCCAGACGATACGTTACTCTATATCGGTCATGGGGTTGCAGCCGAACAAGTAGCATCTCGTTTACGAGGACGAAACGTGACGGTGGTCACGCCATCTTTAACGGTCGCCAAAGCCTTGTTTGAACAACGGGCGAAAGGTGTGCTCGGTGGCGAGATCCAGTTGTTAGGTGGTACAATCGATCCGAAACATCTCGTGACGACAGGCGAACAAGTTCTCGCACAACTCCAAACCTATATGTTCGACCTTGCCATCTTATCTGTTGAAGGGGTCGATTCAACCCTTGGTTTGACGTGCGATGCTTTCGGACTCGCTAGTATCACACAATCGGTGATGTCGCAAAGTCGCGAGACATTCTTATTAACCGACCATACCCAGTTGAACCAACAAAAAAGATATCGGGTGTGCGACTTTTCAAAGGTGACGGCAATCATCTCAGATTTTCCGGAACCACAAGAATTTAAAGGCGTCTTAGCCGAACATGGTGTGGACTGGAAGTTCGCACCGTAAAAGGAGCGATTGTATGAAAGTAGAAGTGATTGTCACAACGTTATCTGAAGCAATCGAGGCGGAGCAACTCGGGGCAGATCGACTCGAGCTGATTGCAGATATGGAAAATGGCGGGATTACACCAAGTTTCGGGACGATTCGGAACGTGATCGAGCACGTATCTATCCCGGTACATGTCATGATTCGACCTCATACACGTTCGTTCCATTTCAACGAAGATGATGTGGAGACGATGCTAGCAGACATTGGTCTATGTCGTGAACTCGGGGTGAATGGAATCGTCTTTGGTGCATTGACAAAAAACGGGGCAATCGATGAGCGGATTTTAGGAGAAGTCATCAAACATAAAGGTGAGATGGCACTAACGTTCCATCGTGCCTTCGACGCGTCGCGTGATGTATATGAATCGCTGGATGTCTTAAATGATTTCCCAGAAATCGATATCTTATTGACATCAGGTGGTGCGAACACTGCATTAGAAGGTATCGAAACATTGATCCGACTGAACGAGCAAGCAGAGATGACTATATTGCCTGGAGCCGGCATCACGACAGAAACTTTGCCATCCTTACAGGAACGACTCAACGTCGACATGGTACACGTCGGGAATGGCGTACGAACAAACGGACAGTTGGATGGGGATAAATTCAAACAACTTCGTGGATGAGTCAAAGCGGAAAACAGTCGAAAGACTGTTTTTTTGCTATAATGAAAGAAAATACAAAGTGTAGGTGAACTCATGCAATCTTCCGTTTACAAACAATATGCGCTTCGAATGCTCTCAGGAAAATGGGGCATATCATTACTCGTCGTTTTGACTGTCATGGTCATTCAGGCGATGATCACGACACGTCTAGACCTATCAACGAATGACCCTGAAGTCCTCATGACTTCTGTGGCACTTTTGTACGGAGCGACAGTCCTTCTCGCGCCAATCGAGCTCGGGAAGAATTGGGTGTTTCTTCAGGTCGCTAAAGATGAGAAGCCTAAGTTCGGCTTATTGATTGAAGCGTTCGGCTCGCTGAGAGAGTATTCACGAGCGGTGATTTATTACGCAGTGTTTTATTTAGGGCTGAACGTGTTGATGTTATTCCTAATTGTGCCTGGCGTCTGGTTTTATTTGACGTATCGCATCACACCGTTCATCATGCGGGACGAACCAGATTTATCAGCATTCCAAGCCATGCGAAAGAGTCGCCTAATGATGAAAGGGCATAAACAGACGATGTTAAAGCTATTCGCAAGTTTTATCGGATGGTACGCGCTCGTCCTTCTTACTGGGGGACTCGCTTACATCTTTGTCACGCCCTACTTACAGACGGCGATTTCAGGTCTCTATCTAGAAATGAAAGCGTCATATCTCGCAAAACAACCGGTCGGGTAATCCGACCGGTTGTTTACGTTCAATGCTGATCTGTCTTTTTCGGGTTAGGGGCGTCTTCAAAATCTTGTTTTTCTTGTTTAGACGCATCCGCATGCCACTTTTTCGCTTGTTCAGTGGCAATCGGTATCGCTTTCGTCTCAGAGTAGCCTTGTGCGAGCAATGCGTTCGCAATATCAATGGCTTTCTTTTTTACAAGTGGATCGAAGTTTTTCAGTGATTCAGGATAGTCTTTCATGTTCCATGGCACGAAAATCGCCTCCTTCACTCCTACTAATTCCACAAACGGCATGATTCAAACGTCTTGATGAAGGTAATACTCGATGATCGCTTGTGTTCCGTTCTCCCCGTAACCATTTTCTTCGAGAATCGAATAGAGTCGATGAGCGAGTTCGAGTCCAGGTAATTTCACTTGAAGTTCGTTTGCACTCTCGATGGCGAGTGTCATATCCTTAATAAAATGTTTGATGAAGAAACCTGGTGCATAATCTTCAACAATCATCCGTGGAACCAAGTTTTCAAGCGTCCAGCTACCGGCTGCACCTCCACGAATCGTGGGGATGAGCGCTTCCGGGTCAAGTCCTGCTCGTTTACTAAACGCGAACATCTCCGCATTCCCCATCATCGTTCCGGCAATGGCTATCTGGTTGGCGAGTTTCGCATATTGTCCGCTCCCGGCATATCCCATCCGCTCAATGGACTGTCCCATTGCTTCGAATAAAGGTTTTGCCTTATTGAAAGCAAACTCTCCGCCTCCGACCAAAATGGATAGTGTCCCATTTTTTGCACCAATATCTCCACCAGTGACCGGTGCATCGAGCGGAAGAAGACTCCGTTCAATGGCCGTTTCGGCGATTCGTTCGGCAAGTTTTGGTGAGGAGGTTGTCATATCGATCAAGAGCGTACCTGGTTCTGCTGAATCAAGGATATTTCCTTCCCCGAAATAAATCGACTCGACATCTGATGGATAACCGACGATGGTGATGACGGCATCAGCATCTAGACATACCTCTCGAATCGTTTCGCACCATACTACACCTTCCTCTAATAGCGAGGCAGCCTTCTCTTTCGTTCTCGTATAAGCTTTTACGTCAAAACCATGCTTCATCAAATTTCGTACCATAGATTGGCCCATGACCCCGAGACCGATAAACCCGATTGTTTTCATGTAGATTGTCCCCCTAGTAATTGTTGTGAGACGAGACGCTGATAAAGTGCGTTCTCGTTTAAAAGTTGCTCGTGTTTCCCAACCCCGCTGATGCGTCCATCTTCTAACACAACGATTTGGTTGGCATGTCTGACGGTCGATAAGCGATGGGCGATCACGAGTGTGGTTCTCCCGACCATCAGACGATCGAGCGCTTCCTGGACGACGCGTTCTGATTCTGAATCCAGACTCGACGTTGCTTCGTCGAGCAGTAAAATTTGCGGATTACGTAACAATGCCCTGGCAATCGCAAGACGCTGTCGTTGTCCACCTGACAAGCGAATACCACGTTCTCCAATCTCCGTCTCGAGCTGATTCGGCATCAATTCGATAAATGACCATGCGTTTGCCATTTCACACGCCTCTTTGATTTCCACATCACTCACTTCACGTTGAAGACCATAGACGATGTTTGTCCGAACAGAACCCGACAAGACGGGAGAGTCTTGAGCGACATAACCAACGACTTGACGCCATGTATCCCGGCCATATGTTTGAATGTCGCGATTGCCGTACCGAATTGATCCCTGCGTTGGTGTGTAAAATTGTTCGACGAGCGAAAAAAGTGTCGTTTTGCCGGCGCCGCTTCGACCGACGATGGCGGTCGTTGCGCCCGGTGAAACGTGAAGAGAGAGTCCTTGGAGAACGGGCTCCGTCCCATAATGAAAGGTCACATCCTCGAAAGAGAGGTCAGCCTGCTCGATGGATTCTTGATATGTGCTGTACGGTTCAGGACGGACATCTAATAATTCAGCGATTCGTTCAGTTGCGCCACGTGCTTTTTGTAGTCTCGTCAAAAATTCACTCATGGTGATCAGTGGAGTGATGATTTGGAATACATAGAGCATGAATGCGAGCAGTTCACCCGTCGATAAGGCCCCTGTCGAGACACGATACGCTCCAAATCCGAGTATGGCAATCAACATCCCTGTCAACGTCACGTTGAGGAGAGGGATGAGAATGGCTTGAATCCGTCCTTCTTTCACACCATAATCAAACAACGTTTCGATTTTCACTTTCCCGGTCCGCACTTCCATTTGTTCTGTCGCCTGCGACTTGACGAGACGGATTTCACCGAGCAGTTCCGCAAAGAATCCGGACAGGTTACCGAGCTCCTGTTGCGTTTCTTTTGCAATGACTCGAAGCTTTCGGCCGAGTGGAATGACGATGACAAGCGTCGTCGGCACTGAAAACAAGATGACGAGTGTCATTTGCCAATCGAGCGTGAACAAGATGGCGACGGCACCGATGACCGAAACGAAAGAGGTCAACAAGCGGACACTTTGCTCGGACAACAGCTGTTGTAGTGTAGTCGTGTCATTGTTCAAGCGGGAGACGAGTTCTCCCGATTTGATCCCATCATAAAAAGGGATGGGCAGTTTGATGAGGTGGTCCCACAATGTCGTCCGAAGATTGGCGACGACACGTTGACCGACAATATGTAGCCAGTAAATCGATAACGCGCTCGTAATGACCTGGACGAGAAAGGCAATGATAAAGTATGCAATCCATTCAGGCGTCAACAGGTCACTACTCCAACGGTCAACGACGCGTTGAAGAATGAGTGGAATCGCTAGCGATGCAACGGCTTGAAGGAGCGAAATCAGAATAGCTCCAACAAACAATCCTTTAGGAGGGTTCGCGATTTTAAAAAGTTGGAAAAACGTTTTCCATGTCGATGAATTCATTTTGAACAAACCTCCTCTCTCTTTACTTTCGCTGTTTCAAAATCGGGTGTCAAGACGTCGAATCGAACGATTGAGTCATGCTAGAATAAGAAAGAGAGGTGATACATGATGAAATGGATTCACACGGCCGATTGGCATCTAGGTAAGATTGTCCATGGTCGTCATATGACAGAAGATCAGCGGAATATTTTATTCCATTCGTTTTTACAAATCGTTGATGAGGAAAAACCAGATGCGGTCATCATCGCTGGGGATTTGTATGACCGGGCCGTCCCACCCGTCGAGGCTGTCGATTTGCTCGATGAGATGTGGCGAGAGTTGGTGTTGAAGCGAGAAATCCCGGTCGTCGCTATCGCGGGAAATCATGACTCAGCGGAGCGTCTCGACTATAGTTCAAAATTGTTGAAACAAGTAGGATTACATATCGTTGGTAAATTAAACACAGAAGCTGGTCCGCTTGAAGTGGCCGGGATTCCGTTTTACCCAATCCCGTTTCTTGAGCCGGCACGTGTTCGGCACATACTAGGAAACGAAACGATTCGCACGCACCATGACGCGTTGGAGGCCGTCATCGAAGCATACGGAACCATTGAGAAGAATGCGGTCTCAGTGGGCCATAGTTTTGTCGCAGGAGGACTTGAGACCGATTCGGAGCGCCAGTTATCGGTCGGTACCGCCGGACAGGTCGCGAAAGGGCTATATGACCCGTTCTCATATACGGCTCTTGGACATCTACATAATCGTGATGCGATTCGTTCAGAACGGATTGCATACAGTGGTTCTCTCATAAAATACTCTTTCTCTGAGGTCAATCATGAGAAATCGGTAGATATTTTGGAGTGGGACGGACACTGGAAACGTAGACGTCGAACGTTGACGCCAGAACGGGACATGAGACAGATCACAGGAACGTTGGATGAGTTACTCGCACCTTCGTTTTATCAACAACAACAAACCGATGATTATTTGAAAATCGTGTTGACCGATGACAAAGCACTTTTTGATCCGATGGCAAAGCTTCGGACCGTTTATCCGAATATTCTTCATCTTGAACTGGAACTGTTACGACGCCAAGAACAGACGTCAACATTTGAACGGGAAACGCTCGAACGACAATCTGTCGAAGAGGTATATTTACAGTTCTTTGAAGCTGTACACGACCGAACGGCCTCGGATGCCGTCAAACAAATGATTGAAGAAGGTGATGTCAGATGAGACCGGTCGAATTGAAGATTCAAGCATTCGGACCGTATGCGGAACGAGAAACGATTGACTTCACACAATTAGTTGGACGCTCAATGTTTGTTGTGAGTGGTCGGACGGGTGCAGGGAAGACAACCATCTTTGATGCGATGACGTTCGCATTATACGGACGGGCCAGCGGGACGCTTCGCAATGCCAGTGATTTCAGAAGTCAATTCGCACAACCTGAGTTGAAGACGGAGGTCGACTTTTCGTTTACGATTCGCGGTGACCACTATCGAATCGTGAGACAACCTCAACAACCTCACCCGAAAAACAAGACACCGATCCCACATGAGGCTGTTTTGTATGAATGGGAGGATGGTTGGAAGCCGATCGCGACAAAAGTGAACGAGGTTCAAGAGGAAGTCGAGTCGATTTTACAACTTTCATATGAACAATTCAGTCAAATCTTGTTACTTCCTCAAAACCAATTTAGACAATTGCTCGATTCGAACTCAAATGAGAAACAACAAATCCTGCAATCTATTTTCAAGACGGAGGCGTATCGTGCTTTCCAGGAGAAGTGGGCAGAACGTCTCAGCACATACCGGAAACAAGTCGAATGGGAGGTCGAGCGAACCCGTCTCAAGTTACTAGAGCTCGAAGATGAAGCGATCGAAGAGATTTCGACGAAATCGATTGATGTGATCCATCAGTGGCTAGACGAGCGCGAACAACGTTTGATTACAACCGTTGAGTCCGCAACAGAACAAAAACAGGGTCATTCGAAGAAGCTCGAACAGGCGCGTACCGAATTAGAACAAGCAAAAGCGCTTGTCAGTTTATTTCAAGAACAGCAAGAAACCTTGCAAGCTCTTGATTTATTTTTAAAAGGCGAGACAGAACGAATCGAACGTCACGAGTTGTTGCGACATTTAGAGGCAGCAGCGAACATTCGTCCAGTCTATGACCGATTATTAGAAATGAAGAAACATGTGCAACGACTGACGGTGGAGGAACAAGCATCTTCTAAAAAACTCGAACAATTACAACAAAAGCAATCTTCACTATCGGAGCAGCAATCTGCAATTGAAGAGAATAAACAAGTAATCTTATCCCTTCAAGAGCGACTTCGGTTAATTGATGAGATGTTACCGCGAATGAAAGAGCGGGCAGAATACGTGACATTACGTGAGCAACTGATGAAACGTGCGAATGAATTAAGCGCCTTTTCCAAAGAGGCTCGGCTCCAAGAACTTCAAGTCCACGAACAACAATTAGTGAAAACGTTATCGATTGAACCTGAAGAACGTGCAGTTGATGCGGAGCGACATGTCGACCGATTGATGTATTTGGTCAAACTTGAGACGAAGGTGAATGAGTTATCAAATCAGCTCTCCACTTGTGAGCGGTCCGGAAAAGAAGTGCAGCGACTGCATGCCATCCAGCAAGAAGTGATGGCGAAGTACAAACAACAAGAACAGATGAATGCGGCAAGACAACTGAGTGAAACTCTTGAAGAAGGTGAGCCTTGCCCTGTATGCGGCTCTCGTCACCATGATGTCCCACAGTTCGAAGACTTGCTTGAATCTATGGATGAAGAAGTGGAGGCGAAGGCACGTCTTGAGGAATTGACGACTCAATTGATTGAAGCGAGATCCGATTATCGTTCGCTCCATTCTCGGCTTGAAGAGGCTCGACGAGAATTTGATGAGGTTTCGAAAGATATTCAGGTGGATGGATTACTATCAGAAGAAGTCAAGAAATGGCAAGCGCATGTGGATCGCCTACAACGTGAAGAGCGGACGCGTCTCGAGAATGAACGAACGCTTCGCCAACTCACCGGTGAAATGCGACAACTTGAAGAAGAGCGACGTAACCAATTTGAAGAGCGTCAACGTGTCCTCACAGAACTTGAAGCGATACAACAAAAACTGAATGCGCTCGGTCAAACAGAGGAAACAACGTTAGAACAATTACAGACCGAGCGGACAGACCGACAAGATCGTCTCACCATACTTACGAAAAAAATTGAAGCGTTCGACCATGACTTTGAAATCGTCAAAAAGGAAACGTGGAAAGAAGAAGAGCGGCTCACTTTAATGCGGCAACAGCTTTCTGATGCGATGGAGCAATACGATTCACAAAAGACGACTTGGAATAAGCAATTAGAAGTCGCTCAGTTGAACCAGGGGCGGTACGAACAATTAGCTGATCGAATCGATCAGCGAACGAATATCCGTGAGAACTTACAACGTGAAGAAGAGGAAGGTGTCCGGTTACGACACCGCATCCAGATGATTGAGGGGAAATTAGGAAATGTAGCACAACCAGACCTTCAGTCGATTGAAACGAAGGTGAACGAAGCCAAGGATTTATACGAGCGAGCATCAGAACATCTCATCACCTCACAAGAAGCCTTGTCTAGACACCGTCAAATCATCTCCGAGTGGAATACGCTTCGTAAGGACACAGCACGTGAAGAACAGAAGTTAGAAACCATCAAGTTGATTGCAGAAACCGGAAAAGGCATCAATCCGCAAAAAATGACGTTTGAAACATATGTACAAACGGCGTTCTTCGACCAGATTTTACATGCGGCGAACATTCATTTGGACCAGATGACAAGCGGTCAGTTTCGACTAGAGCGAAAAGTGGAGACGGCAAAAGGGAATGCCAAGTCCGGACTTGAACTTCTCGTATTCGATGCGTACACCGGTCAATCACGCCGTGTACAAAACCTTTCCGGAGGGGAAGGTTTTAAAGCGTCTCTCTCACTCGCGCTTGGTCTAGCAGAAGTGGTGCAACAGTTGAGCGGTGGTGTGAGTCTTGAAACGATGCTCATCGATGAAGGATTCGGGACGCTTGATGCCGAATCTTTAGACCAGGCAATCGAATTATTGATGTCGCTTCAGGCAACAGGTCGACTTGTCGGGGTCATCAGTCATGTCCAAGAATTGAAAGATCGCGTCGATGCCCGAATCGAAGTGAAAAAATCTAGAAGCGGGTCAACGATCCAGCTGATTGTGGAGTGATCGAAATGAAACAGATGGTGACGAAGTCAAGTCTCATCAATCATTTGAAAGAAGCAGGAATTCAACGAGGAGAGTCTTTATTTGTTCATACCTCGCTTTCAAAACTCGGATGGGTATGTGGTGGTGCGCAGACTGTAATCGAGGCATTGCAAGAAGTGGTGGGGCCATCAGGACTTCTCATGATGGCGACCCAAACCGGAGACAATTCAGATCCGGCTGAATGGGAAGCACCGCCTGTTCCGGTTGAGTGGTGGCAGACGATTCGTGCCGAAATGCCACCTTATGAAAAAGAAAAGACATCAACCCGTGGGATGGGGCGTGTCCCCGAACTGTTCCGGAACTATCCGAACGTTTATCGAAGCGAACATCCGATGTGGTCTGTCGCCGCATGGGGTGAAGAAGCACAAACAATTGTGTCTGGTCACTCGATTGACGTCGGCTTCGGTCCAGGTTCACCAATCGAACGAATGATTGAACGAAATGCACGTGTTCTTCATCTCGGGTCGCCACTTGATGCGACGACACTTTGGCACTATGCGGAGTATGGGATTGATGGTCCGACAAAAATGTTCGGTTGTGCTTTGATCGAACAAGGCGAACGCGTGTGGCGAACGTTTGAACACACAGATGTGAATAGTGATCCATTTGGTGCAATCGGCGAAAATATCGTCAAACAGAGAGATGTCCATATGTTTACCGTCAATGATGCGACATGCTATTTGATTCCAGCTAATACGTGGGAGCCAGTGCAACATGCGCTCATCGCGCTTCGAAGCTGGTTAAGATAATGAATGTAGAATCGAGGGGAAGAAATAGATGAATCGTTGGATGAAACTATTGAGTATTGCGGTTCTAGTCATCTTACTGGTGGCCGGATTGGCTATCGGTGGAATCTCGGCACATATTGGTGACCAATTAACATCACCTGAGCGAGAGACGTTGACCTACACACCGAAGTCACTTGGATTGAAATATGAGAACGTGACCATTCAATCAAAAGAAGGGCATGACTTGTATGGGTGGTGGATTCCCCATCCTACGCCACGTGCGACAATTGTATTTGCTCATGGGTATGGAAAGAACCGAGAACAGGAGGATCTCCCTTTAAAAGAGTTGATGCCCGAGTTTCATGAGCAAGGATATCAATTTTTAACGTTCGATTTTCGCGGATCTGGGATTTCAGAAGGAGACCGGGTAACGGTCGGCGCGAAAGAACAATCGGACTTACAAGCTGCCATCCAATACGCAAAAGGTCGATCAGAGGGCCCAATCGTACTTTACGGAATCTCCATGGGAGCGGCGACGGCCCTCTCTACGGCAGATGATGTGGAAGTAGCCGCAGTCATCGCAGACAGTCCGTTCAGTGATTTACGGAACTACCTTGAGACAAATCTCCCCGTATGGAGTGATCTCCCGAACGTTCCATTCACACCCGTCATCATGACAGTGACCCCTTGGTTCACTGGACTGGATGCGGAGGTTGTTTCACCGATTCAAGATATCAAATCAATCGAAGCACCGATTTTATTGATTCATAGTAAAGGTGACGATGCGATTCCTGTCTCAGAAAGTGAAAAGCTTGCAAGCGCGCAGGATGGTGTCGAACTATGGGTGACGGAAAACGATGGTCATGTCGGATCGTATCAATCATTCCAGACTGAATACCGTCAAAAGATTTTCGATTTTCTAGAACGATCATTGTGAGCAAAGGGGCGCAATTGGCGCCCCTTTTTGATATGATTGCAAACGAGAACAATGAAAGAAGGGTGCAAAATGGACTTATTACAACTATTACAGTTTCTCTTGCTCGGTACATTGATCGGGATATTGAGCGGCTTCTTCGGAATCGGTGGTGGCATCTTGCTCACGCCACTCCTCCTTGTTTTCGGTTATGAAGCAAGTGCGGCAATCGCACTTAGTCTCATGTTGACGCTCGGTTCGACGACGGCAGGGACAATCTCGCACATTCGTTTACGAAACGTGAACGTGTCACACGCGTTATGGATTGGTGTGTTCGGGATTGTCGGGACTTGGATTGCCACTCCGCTCGTCTTTTTCTTAGAAGGGGTGGACGGCGCGACACTGATCATCTCACTCGTCTACATTGCGTTACTTACGTACTTTGCGATTTCATTCTTCCGGTCGAAACAGCATGTCGAAGGGAGTGTCGGGACAGCTTCTGTACCACGACTTGGGATCATCGGTGTCTTTGCAGGATTTATCTCTTCTTTGATGGGGGTAAGTGGTGGCTTTGTATTGACGCCGCTTCAAGTCAAGCTACTGAACACTGAAATGAAGCGTGCAGTCGGAACGAGTATTTCAGCAGCTCTCCTCATCGTAATTTCAGGCGTAATCAGCTATGCCGTGGCAGGTGCTGAAACGAATTACTGGCATGGACTCGCATTAATCGCAGGTGCGATGATTGGATCTCCGTTCGGAGCCAAACAGTTACAGCGTTTCAGTTCACAACATGTCAAAAAAGCATTAGGTGGCTTCTATGTCACGGTCGCATTTAGTGTGGCGCTCAATTTAGTCGGATGGAATACAGCTTCACTTATACTTCTCGTCACACTAGCACTTCTCTTTATCATCACGCTCATCATTCGACCACGCAAAAAATGAACCCCGTCTTTGGACGGGGTTTTAACGTCTGGCGATATGGTCAATGTTTTCTTGAATCTCTCCAACTTTCGCTTTTGCTTCGCGGAGTCTGCGCTCAAATGCTTCTGTGTCACGTTTCTCATGAGACGACTTGTCAACTCCTTGACGTTGCCCTTTGTCAGAGCGTTGATAAAAGTGGGTCGCTTTTTGTAAGCGTTTTTTAAACGTCGAGTCGCTCATAGGGACACCCCCTTCCATACTTCATTTATTCCACATATGGAAACGGGCGAAACGTTCGAACGTTTAAGAAGCGAGGGAACGACGAATTTGAACGTTCTGAGAAATTTTCACAGCTAAGATCGCAGCAAGTACGGCTTTGAGTGAATCTCCAAGAATAAACGGGATATTCACCTTGAGCGCATCAATGAACGACATACCGAGAACGATCTCGAGCCCGATGCTTCCAAGTAGGTATACAAGCCCCAAACCGAATAACAAGTTGTAGCCAATCAATGCTGGGATGGAGCGATGCCGCTCGCTGAACCAGCCAATGAAGAAAGCGGCGATTGGAAATCCAATTAAATATCCGACGGTTGGTCCAACGAAGGGAGCAAGACCTCCTTGACCACTCAGTACGGGAAGTCCGATTAAGCCGAGTAGGAGGTAGACGATGACTGCCAAAAATCCTTTTCGTGCACCGAATACGCCGGCGATTGTCATGATAGCCAGTGTTTGAAGAGTGATCGGAACGGGTCCGATCGGTATTTCGATGAAACCGACACTTGCGATAAGTGCTGCCCCGAAGGCAATTTGAGTCATATCTTGAATCTTCATATGTAAACCCCTTTTCAGTTAACGTTAACAATATAAAAGTTAACATGAGATTAAAGAGTTGGCAAGTCATTTCTTAAGTCTAGGTCAACAAGAAAAAACCTCGTCTCAGCAATCATACTGAGACAAGGGTCATTAAGAAGGTATGACATTCATACATTCCGAAGCTTCTTTCAACTGTTCGCGAACAGCATCAAAGCCTGTACCGCCATAACTATTGCGACGCGCGACCGCTTGTTCAGGGGTCAAAGCGTGATACACGTCCTCTTCAATCAAGTCAGAATGTGTTTGGAACACAGACAATGGAAGCTCACGTAAATATAAGCGTTCATCGACGCAATATTTGACGAGTTTCCCAGTTACTTCATGCGCTTCACGGAACGGCATGCCTTTAGCTGTCAAATAATCAGCAAGTTCAGTGGCGTTTGAAAAATCGTGCTCTGTTGCTTGCTTCATCGTGTCCGGATGGAACGTCAATTCGTTCATCATCCCGGCCATGATGCTGAGTGAGCCTTGAACAGTCTTAACCGTGTCAAACATGCCTTCTTTATCTTCTTGCAAATCTTTATTATACGCGAGCGGAAGTCCTTTCATGAGCGTCAATAATCCCATCAAGTTTCCGATGACGCGTCCCGATTTTCCACGTACGAGTTCAGCCATGTCTGGGTTTTTCTTCTGTGGCATCATACTCGATCCGGTAGAGAATGTATCGGACACAGTAATGAAGCGGTATTCTTCACTAGCCCAAAGAATTAACTCCTCACAAAAGCGTGAGAGGTGCATCATAAGCATCGATGCGTTCGACAAGAATTCGAGAATAAAATCACGATCGCTCACTGCGTCTAAGCTGTTCGGATAGACTCGATCAAAGCCGAGAAGTTCAGCCGAACGAGCTCGGTCAATCGGGAACGTCGTCCCAGCGAGAGCTCCGGCTCCTAGAGGAGACCAGTTAATTCGCTTCAAACTGTCTGTGAAGCGTTCTTTGTCACGTTCGAGCATCCAAAAATAGGCGAGTAAGTGATGTGCCAAAGAGATTGGCTGTGCACGTTGGAGGTGCGTATAGCCAGGCATGATCGTCTCTACGTTTTCTGAAGCGTGTGCATGCAATTCAACTTGAAGTGACTCAATCAATTGAATCACTTCTTTCACACGTTCTTTCAAGTAAAGATGCATGTCTGTAGCAACTTGATCGTTACGACTACGTGCCGTATGCATTTTTCCGGCAACCGGTCCAATTTCTTCATGAAGCAATGCCTCTAAATTCATATGGATGTCTTCATGATACACTTCGAACGCCAACTCGCCAGCGATAGCCTTCTGCTTAAGTTTTTGTAATCCCTCAAGAATTTGAGTGACTTCCTCTTTTGAGAGGATATTTCGGTCTCCGAGCATCGTCACATGTGCCATGCTACCTTCTAAATCTTCAAGGACGATTTGAGCGTCGAATTCAATCGAGGCGCCGAACGCATCGACCCAATCACTGGCCGTCTTTTCAAAACGTCCTCCCCATAATTTACTCATGAATGAACGCTCCTTTTTCCATCAATACCTCTGACTGAACTTTTGTCGGCAAGCCCCAAAGCTTGATAAATCCGACAGCGGCTTGTTGATCAAACGTGTCCGCCGAAGTATATGTCGCAAGCTCCTCATCATATAGTGAAATCGGTGACTTACGACCGTCTACGATTGCTTGGCCTTTGAAGAGTTTCATCCGAACGGTACCTGTGACAGTCTGTTGTGTCTCATCGATGAATGCGAGTAGTGCCTTTGTGAGAGGTGAATACCACAATCCGTTATAAATCGTCTCAGTCAATTTTTGCTCGACGATTGGTTTGAAGTGAGCTACTTCACGTACAAGTGTTAATGCCTCAAGGGCTTTATGGGCCGTGATCAGTGTCATCGCACCAGGAGCTTCATATACTTCACGTGATTTGATACCGACGACACGGTTCTCAATGTGGTCGATTTTACCAACTCCATGCGCCCCGGCGACGATATTTAACTCTTTTAAGATATCTGTGAACGATTGGTTCTTCCCATTGATGGCTACCGGTACCCCATTCTTAAATTCGATTTCAAGGTATGTCGGTTCATGAGGTGTATCTTCAAGCGCTGCTGTTAACTCATAAGCACTTTCCGGCGGTGCCGCCCAAGGGTCTTCTAAGATGCCACATTCGATCGCCCGCCCCCAGATGTTTTGATCAATAGAGAAAGGTTCTTCTTGAACGATTGAAATTGGGATATTGTGTTTTGCCGCGTATGCAATCTCCTCTTCACGAGACCATTTCCATTCCCGTACCGGTGCAACAATTTCAAGTGATGGATCAAGTGCATGGATGGACACTTCGAAACGGACTTGGTCGTTTCCTTTTCCTGTACAGCCGTGGGCCACAGCGACTGCACCTTCTGCTTGTGCCACTTCGACCAACTTTTTCGAGATGAGTGGGCGTGATAGAGCAGATACGAGTGGATATACACCTTCATACAGCGTATGCGCCTGCATCGAGTAGCGTGCGAAGTCGGTCACGAATTCATCGACCGCGTCGATAACGAGTGATTTTTTTGCCCCGACTTTCATTGCTTTTTGTTGAATTTTTTCTAAGTCCTTTCCTTCCCCGACGTTTAAACATACCGCGATGACATCATATCCTTGTTCATCCAACCATTTAATTGCAACCGAAGTATCAAGTCCGCCTGAGTAAGCCAATACGAGTTTCTGTTTCAAAATGTAAGCACCCCTTATGAATAATTATTAATCTATGTTTATAAATATACGAATTAGTGTAAGGGATAATACCCGATGTGGCAACCTTTTTTTGAAAATAAAAATGACCACGAAAGATATTCGTGGTCATCATTGTTCGATTGTAAGCTCTGGTAACCATTGCGACATATGTTCGCTGACAGGAGAGAAGAGCTCGGGTTTTGCTGATTGTAACGGGACGATTTCATAATGTCCTTCTGATGATTTCTGTGTAAATGTTGGATAAAACATCGGATTTTTCAATTCGAACGTTGAAACATCGTCTTCGGTCGTTTTGACAACGTCAATTCCGATGATCCCACCCGTATTCCGATCATCGCCTTGTTGTCCAGATAGGAAGTTACCGAGTGAATACACGACGAATGTTTGATTGCCATCAGCTCCCTCAAGCATCTTCGGTGGTTGTAGGACGTGTGGGTGGTGACCGATGATGATATCGACACCGAGGTCTGAAAGAGTTTGAGCAAGCTCAGTCTGACTTTCGTTCGGTAACGTTTCGTATTCTGTTCCAAAATGTAAGGATACGACGGTCAAATCGGTAGTTTGTTCTGCTTTCTCGATTTCAGGGCGCATTTGCTCGAGGTCGATATAGTTGACGTGGTATGGCTGTTTTGGAATTACGCCGTTCGTTCCGTACGTATAGGCTAAAAAGGAAAAGGAAATCTCGTTCGCGGTCAATGTACGGATGTTTGCCTTATCTTCAGCAGATAAGAAGGAACCGGTGTAAGGCATTCCGATTTCATTCCAGTGACCAATCGAATTCTCAATCGCACGAACCCCGCGATCTAGCGTATGATTGTTCGCCGTCGTGACTAAATCAATCCCGGCACGTTGCAAAGCATCGCCAATCTCAAATGGGCTGTTAAAAGCCGGATAGCTCGACAACCCAATTTCGCTCCCGCCAATCATACTCTCTTGGTTAGCGATTGCGATATCCGCTCGTTCTAAAATCGGCGCGACTTGTTCAAAAGAAGTGTCAAAATCATATCCGTCATTGACACGGGCTGCGCTGTATACCGAATCGTGTAGCAATACATCACCAATAGCATAGATGGATGCCGTCGTGACGGTTGGCTCAGGTTCGGAAGGGGGCTCTTCTACAGGTGTCTCGACGATTGGCTCTTCGGTTTCAACTAGAGGTTCTTGATTTGTCGATGAAGATTGACCACAACCGAATAATAGAATCAGGCTTGAAGCGAATGTGAGATGAGAGATGGTTTTAAAGGGTTTCATCAAAAATCTCCTTTTCAAAATGGAATTAATCTTAATATATATATAGTATTCGTTAAAAATCTATAAAACTCCTTGTACATAAAAATGGCAGGTCAAGAAAGACCTGCCGAGAAGATTATTTAATATGTTCTTTCACCATGTCACGCATTTGGTCGAATTCACGTTGAATGACCTCACTTGGTGGAGGCGTCATTAAACTAACGACATAAATGGCGAGTGCCGACAGGAAGAATGCTGGAATCATCTCATAGAGCGTTCCGAACGTTCCAAACAATGAAGCAGCATAGTTCTTCCAAAGGATGACGACAAATGCACCAGTCAACATCCCGGCAAGGGCGCCTTGACGAGTTGTCCGTTTCCAGAAGAGACTAAACAGGATGAGCGGTCCGAACGATGAACCGAATCCTGCCCAAGCATAACCGACAAGGTTCAAGATTGTGTCATCTGCATCGAGCGCAAGGACAATTGATACGACCGATACGAGAATAACAGTGATTCGACCGACCATGACGAGCTCACGGTCTCCTGCGTCCTTACGGAAGAATTTTTGATAGAAGTCCGTCGTTGCTGCACTAGAAGAGACGAGCAATTGTGATGAAATCGTCGACATGATGGCAGCGAGTAAAGCCGCCAATAATACACCTGTGACTAAATCAGGGAACAATAGATCCGATAAGTTAATAAAAATATTTTCAGGATTATCTATTGTCAGTCCTTGTTGCGTGTAATAAGCAAGTCCAAACAATCCGGTCGCCATCGCCCCGACGACGGTGAAAACCATCCATGAAATTCCGATACGACGTGCCGTTTTTATGTCTTCTAATTTCCCGATTGCCATAAAACGAACAATGATATGGGGTTGGCCAAAATAGCCGAGTCCCCATGCAAATAAAGAAATGATTCCAATGAGCGATTGACCCGTCCATGGGTCGAGTAACGCTTCATCGATATCCCGAACCGTGTCTAATGCGTTCGACACACCATCTGTCGCCATGATGGCGATTGCCGGTACAAAAATGAGTGCGAAAAGCATGATGAGTCCTTGAACAAAATCTGTCCAGCTAACGGCTAGAAATCCACCGATGAACGTATACAAAATGATGATTGAGGCGAGAATAATGACTCCCGTTACGAATTCGATGTCGAAGACGGCATTGAATAGTCGACCACCTGCAACGAACCCGCTCGTCGCATACAAAGTGAAAAAGATGAGGGTGACGGCAGCAGAAAAGGAACGTAATAATCCTTTTGAGTCTTTGAACCGCTTCTCAAAAAAGTCTGGAATCGTGATCGCATCATCCGATATGTAAGAATAAATGCGTAATCTTGGAGCGACCAACAACCAGTTTAAATAGGCGCCAATTGTCAACCCGATGACAATCCAACCGCTTGAGATTCCCGTTGCATACATCGCGCCAGGTAAGCCCATCAAGAGCCATCCACTCATGTCAGACGCGCCGGCCGATAAGGCTGCTACGCCGGGACCAAGTGCTCGTCCACCTAACATATAATCACCAATACTACTTGTTCTGCGATACGCGATGATCCCAAGTAAGACCAGCAGTGCCATGTATACGACAATGGACACTAAAATTCCGTTCATCAACATCCCCCCGAAAGATAAAAAATATGAAAACGCTTTCAGTGATAGAGTATCACTTTGTCAAAATATTGTCACAACAATAGGGGAGATGTAAAGATTTTTTTGATAGCTGGTCTTAACTTATCGAAATGCACAAGAGGTAAGATGGTCATTGACGAGACCGGTTGCTTGTAAGTGGGCATATACCGTGGTCGGACCTAAAAATTTGAATCCACGTCGTTTCAGGTCTTTACTCAATCGCTCAGACAGTTCTGTCGAAGCGGGGACTTCTTCAAGCCGTTCCCATGCATTGATGATGGTTTCGTTGTCTACAAATGACCAGATATATGAATCGAATGAACCAAACTCTTCTTGTATCTTCATGAACTGTTTCGCATTATTGATGGAGGCTTCGATTTTTCGGCGGTTCCGGACGATGCCGCTGTCTGTCATCAATCTTTCGATATATTCTTCAGAAAAACGAGCTACTTCGTTTACATCGAAATTCGCATACGCGGAGCGGTAGTTTTCACGCTTTCTTAAAATCGTGATCCAGCTGAGTCCAGCCTGTGCACTCTCAAGCGTCAGGCACTCAAAATGTTTTTGGTCATCATGGACAGGTTTGCCCCATTCCTCGTCGTGATAGTGGACGTAGAGCGGGTCAGACCCGCACCACGGACAACGAAATAATTCTTCCAACTCAATCAACTCCTCTTTTTTCATAAGTGTAGCATGTCTCAACGGTTATCGATTAGAAAGGATGGGTATAATGTGTGGGAATGGAGGCATCAATAATGAGTGATTGGATGATTTCGATTATTGAACAGTACGGATACATAGGAATTGCGTTCATGATTTTCATTGAGAACGTTTTTCCGCCAATCCCTTCTGAAGTCGTATTACTCTTTGGAGGTTTTTTTGCCGTAAAGACGAACTTGTCCATCACGCTCGTCATCGTGGCATCGACAGTTGGAGCCATATTAGGAGCAGTCTTATTATACGGACTAGGTCTGTTATTTGATGTTGAGCAAATTGAGAAGTGGACGAAGAAATACGGGAAGTGGATACGTCTTGATATTCAAGACGTCAAAAAAGCAGATGCCTGGTTCGATCGATACGGAGGGTGGATGGTCTTCTTTGGTCGATTGATGCCGGTCGTTCGAAGCCTCATCTCAATTCCAGCAGGTATGTCGAATATGCCATTCTTAAAATTTTTGCTTTTCAGCACTGCTGGAACAGCGATTTGGAACACAATCTTGGTCTTGGTCGGAATGAAAGTCGGTGAGAACTGGCAAGATATACTCGCCTATCTAGATGCCTATTCTTATACGATTTACGGTCTGTTGCTCGTTGGGTTGATCGGATACCTCATCTGGCGAAAAAAGCGACATGCTAAAAAAGCAGTAAAAGAATGAATGAATAGATGAGACGATAAAACAGGCGGACCGAAAATTCGGTTCGCCTGTTCACTCTTCATTTTTCTTTTCTGGTAATACTTTTGTAAGCGTCTTTTCCGTCTTTTCGGCCAAGTATTCCGAGAATCGAAATAAAATGATTCCCACAATAGCTGACACGAAAATATAAAGACCGACAAACAAGTTGATGGCCCCGTTTGAAAGGGCGGTAAACAAGATGGAGAACTCGCCACGCGGAGCGAGAGAAAACCCCGCCTCATTCGCCTGGACACGAGATAACCCATAAATCCTTCCTCCGACGCGACCGACAATCCACTTCGACAAGACGCCCCAAACAATCAAGACAAAGAATAAGGTGTTAACGATGACACCTTTCTCCAAGTTGATTGAAATTCCGAATGAAATAAAAAAGATTGGGAGGAACAAGTCACGAACGGGAACCGTCAAACGTTTGAGCGGACGAACGTCATGGATATCCGCAAGCATGATTCCGGCAATGAATGCTCCTAAAATCTCAGATAGACCAAATACCATACCGATTCCGGCGAAGAAGAGAATGAGTCCGATAAGCCCGATACTCGCATCATCCTGACGTAAAAGGTGTTTCGAGAACTTCTGTTGTTTCGACACAAAGCTCGATCCGATAAATAATAATACCCCGAAAATCAGAAATCCTGCGAATACTTTCCCGATATCTGTCATGGCGACCGGTTCCTCTTGAATGATGAATGGCGCAATCGTCAATAAAAGTGGTGCGAATATATCTTCAAAAATAAGTAGAGCTAGGACGAATTCTTTAATATTTTCATGTTTTTCGGAGTGGCGCTCAAGTAGTTTCGCTGAGATCGAAGAGCTCGTCGCGTATAGAACGGCACCAATTAAGAAGGCGCGCGGAAAGTCCAATCCAAACAACAAGGCGATTCCGAATGAGACGCCGAACGATAGGACGATGTCTAATACGCCTGCTTTCCAAACTTTTCGCATTCGCTTCCACAATTCGCGTAACGGAAACTTTAACCCGAGAAGGAAAAATAAAAGGATGATTCCGATTTCACCGGCAATTTTGAATACTTCGTTTCCGTCCCAGAAAAAACCGACCCCAACACCGATGGCGATAAACGCTAAAATGCTTGGAAAGTATAGACGTTCAATCAGGAGGCTGAAGACGGAGATAAGCGTGAGCGCCAGTCCGAGCAACACGATGATGTTCAATCCATCCATAAGTCATCTCCTTTACCTAGAAGTGTTACCTTTCCATTTGATTCCACTGATATTCCATACCGACTGATTCTGGACGTGAATAATCAAAGCCGAACTGACGATACAAGCCATCCGCAGGAATATCGGCAATTAGACTGACAATGGCCGTCTCATCTGCCTCTTTTAGAATCCACTCCATTAAATTCTCCATGATTAATTTACCAAGACCCAGTCCTTGGCATTCTGGATCGACGACGATGTCGACTAGATGAAAGACCATTCCGCCGTCCCCAACGACACGCCCCATCCCGACAATCTCATCATCTAAATATAAACAGACGCCAAATAGCGTGTTCTTGAGTCCTTTGACCGTACTTTCATCTGAGCGTCGAGGCATCCCCGCCTTCACACGCAACGACTGATGTTGCTCCGGTGTCGGTGTCTCAACTTTTACAGTGACTTCATTGACCATACTAAAATCCCCCTCTACACAAGTTAACATTACTTTCCCGCTATATTGAATGAGTAAACCTTGATTTATGAAAATAGCTGTCGGCATAATGGGAAGAAGACAGGAGGAATATCGGATGATACAAGGTCAATCAATCTTGCCGGCGATACGTGATATGCGCGATTTAGAACGATTTTTATCGAGTGAACTTGAAATAGGAGTTTTACTTGAAATTCATATGAGTCGATTAGAACCTATTTTTAAATTATTAGAAAAGCATCAGAAAAAAGTCTTTATTCATATGGATTTAATCCAAGGAATGAAAGCGGATGAATTTGCGACTGAGTATGTCTGTCAAACGTATCGACCGTTTGGAATCATATCGACAAAAGGGAACGTGATTGTACGGGCAAAACAAAATCATGTGTTGACGGTACAACGGTTGTTTTTAATTGACTCGACATCATTGGATAAGAGCATCCGACATATTGAACGGTCAAAACCAGACTACATCGAGGTCCTTCCAGGAATTGTTCCGAAGTATATCCGCCGAGTACAGGAAATGACCGGTATACCTGTTTTTGCAGGAGGGTTGATTGAGACGATGGAAGAAGTGAATGCAGCCCTTGCCGCTGGGGCAAGTGTGATCACGACCTCAAATCGTAAACTGTGGACTGAGTAACCCACATTCGGGTATACACTCTTCTAGGAGGGATGAACAGATGAAAGACATTATGATTATTACAGGTGTCACGCAAGGGATTGGGTGTGCGCTCGCTAATGCGTTCGCAAATCAATATGAAGTTGTGGGATTGGACATTGGTGAAGACCCGAATATAAAAGGGGTGTCCTTTTATCAAGTTGATCTTGGGGAAACCGAAGCGCTAAAGCGGGTATTCGAAGACGTAAAGTCACGTTTTGGACATGCTCATGTGTTGATTAACAACGGGGGGATCGCCTCACTCGTCAAACCGATTGACGAACTTGAAATCGATACGTTCAAACGAGTCATCGACGTTAATTTAGTAGGAACGTTTACTTGTGCAAAATACTTTTTGGAATTAAACAAAGATGAGTCATATGGTCGCATTGTCAATATGGCCTCAACACGTGCTTTGCAAAATGAACCACACTGGGATGCGTATGGGGCCTCTAAAGGCGGGATTGTCGGTTTGACCCATTCGCTTGCCATCTCATTGAGTGATCGACCAGTAACCGTGAATGCGATTAGCCCGGGTTGGATTCATACATCAGACGAAGCGTTACGAGAAGTCGACCATCGTCAGCATCCGTCTGGCCGTGTCGGCGAACCGGATGACATCGTCCGAGCGGTACGATATCTGATTGACCGGAACAACGACTTTGTCAACGGTCACAACCTTGTCGTCGATGGTGGGATGACGAAGAAAATGATTTACGAAGAGTGATATGACTATATACCTATATTTTGAGAATAATTAGGTTATTTGTGCCTAATTCCGGGTATGGAATAAAAGAGTTTTCATCCGGGAGAAGGAGGAAGGTACCATGAATCCGCTCGTAGAAGAAGCACTTCGGTTTTCATCAATTCGTCACGGAGGACAATCCCGTAAAGGTTCATCGATTCCGTTTTTGTCACACCCTTTTTCTGTCGCGTTGTTGCTCGAAAAGGATCACCAACCCCCGTCGGTCGTCGCCGCAGGTCTTCTGCACGATTTAATTGAAGACACTGAAACGGAACCAGAAGAAATATTAGCAAGGTTTGGTCCTGATGTGTTACGTCTTGTACTTGCTGTCTCTGAGAAGAACCGTGGTCAGACGTGGGAACAACGAAAACAGATGACTCTTGAACACATCTCTTCACTTCAATTTGATGAAGTCGCACTCCTCGTGGCGGATAAGCTACATAATCTTCGTTCCATCCGTTATGACTTAGAGATGGAAGGGATGATGGTGTGGCAACGTTTCAAACGACCGATGCGAGACCAGTCATGGTACTATCATGAATTGTTACGTGCTTTCGAACCGTTTCGTAGTTCGACGGATTTAATCGGGTTGTATGAACAGGAACTTTATTCCTTGTTTTATGGTGAAAAAAATGTAAAAGATCAGAAAGTAGTGAGACTCTTTGAGTCCATCCTAACCCGTTTCACAGAAGATGAATGGGTTCAAGAAGCGGCACCGCTCTGTCAGACCGCATATGAACTAAAGGAAATTGTTGTTCGTACATCAGTAGATGAAGAAGAAGTCGAGGTGTTTCGTCGACAACTGGATTTAGCGGGCTGGAATTACCCTATGCCTGCGCCTGTTCTAGCTGCGTTGCAAGAACTCGGATATCGAACCGCCATGAATGCATCGGATTTCGTTGCCCTCATACATCGCTCAATTGTCAATTAAGGTGGTTCATGCTATAGTCAAATGGAAGATGAAAAGGGGAGTAGCGACCACAATCGTGGTCGATGGGTCGTCATTACAGTGCGCATGCACTCGGTCCATCGAGCTTTTACAAGTCCGCAAGACCTTTTTATGGGCGTTTTTGTCGTCCATAAAAAGGTCTTTTTTGTTTACCCAAGGAGGAGAAAAAATGGTATTTGTTTATTTCTTATTAGCTGCGGCCATCACAGTCTATGCCGCAATCAAGTTGTCCACATACGCCGATGTCATGACGGAAAAGTCAAAAATGGGCGGGATGCTCGTCGGTACCGTTTTGTTGGCGGGAGCGACGTCATTACCTGAAGTGACGACGAGTATATCGGCGGTCATGATTGACAATCCAGACATCGCCATCGGAAACATGCTCGGGTCTAACTTGTTCAATATCTTTATTTTAGCGATGTTCGACCTGTATTTCCGTCAAAAGCAACTCTTTAACTATACAAGCCGTGATCATCTATATACAGCAGGACTTGGTCTTTTGCTGACCGTGACGACATTGGTCGCCTTAATTGTCCGTGTCGATATGACATTTATCGGAATCGGTGTCGACGCACTTTTAATTGCCCTTCTTTACGGGATCGGGATTTACTATATCGGGAAGCAACCGAAAGAGCCGGTCGCTGAGCATGAAGTGGAAGAAGAGGTCGTTGTCAGCAAGTATGAAGATATCACATTGAAACGAGCTGTATTCGGTTTTTTAATTGCCGCTGTCGTCATCATGGCAGCCGGGACGGCACTCTCCATCACAGGAGATCAAATCGCCGTCGTTACAGGACTCGGTTCAAGTTTCGTCGGGAGCTTCTTGATTGCCGCATCAACTTCATTACCTGAAGCGGTCGCCGTGTTTATGGCGCTCAAGCTTCGAAACGTCAACTTGGCGTTCGGTTCGATTCTCGGAAGTAACATCTTTAACATGCTCATTATCGCCATGTCGGACGTCTTCTATCGGAATGGATCGATTCTCGCAGACGTATCGACTTCACACCTTGTGTCGGCGGTCGGGATTACGATTCTATCGATTCTCGTCATGTATAGCGTTCTCCGACAAAATGTCACGTCGAAGGTACGTTACGTCATTCCTTCGCTGCTCGTCGTTGTCGTGTACTTTGTTTCGTCATACTTGATCTTTATCGGGTGAGTTCATGCATCAGTCTCAGGACTGGTGCATTTTTTAATTGAGAATGCGAATCCGTTGCTTCGGGTATAAGGGAATTGAAGGAGGGGTGGCGATGCAAGTGCAAGAAGTAGAAACACGCCAAGCGTATACAATTTTGATTCCGGCCTACAACCCTGACGATGCACTCGTCACACTCGTGGAAAGGCTGAGTGCGAGCGGGTTTTCGACCATCGTTGTGGTCAATGACGGTAGTGATGAGTCGACGGTAGGCATATTTGAAAAGGTGGCATCATTTGTTGACCAAGTGCTAACGCACGAACAGAATCAAGGAAAAGGGGCAGCTCTGAAGACTGGACTGCAGCATATTGCAGAGACCTATCCCGACAAGTTAGGTGTCATCACGGTTGACGCCGATGGACAACATTTACCTGAGGACGTCGTCAATGTGTATGAGGAGGGAGTGAGTAAGCCGCATCATCTGATCATGGGATGCCGTGACTTCAGTGGGGACAAGATTCCGCTCCGAAGTCGATTCGGCAATCAGGCGACACGACTCGTCATGTTGATCGGGAGTGGATTGAAGTTAAAAGATACTCAGACAGGACTTCGTGCCATCCCGATGCGATACGCACGACAACTGATTGACATTCCGGGGAATCGATATGAGTTCGAGATGAATATGCTGACGTTCACAAAGCGGTTACAGGTTCCGATTCAACAGACGACCATCCAGACGGTATATGAAAACGAAAACGTTTCATCCCATTTTAGACCGATTTTAGATTCGATTTTAATCTATCGTATGTTTTTGATGTATTCGGCATCGTCCGTCGCTTCATTTCTTGTCGACGTTGGGATGTATGCAGTCTTTATCTTTTTATTATCACCGTACTTCGATACGGCTCATGTCGTCATCGCGACGGTCATCGCTCGAATTATCTCCTCTCTATTCAATTATTTCGTCAATCGGAAAGTCGTCTTTCATTCAAAAGCGCGACGATCACTTTCCAAATATTTTTCGCTCGTCGTTCTCCAGATGGCAACCTCGGCATTGTTGGTCTATCTTCTTTTTCTTCTATTTAGGCAAGGAGAAGTCATCCTAAAAATTATCGTCGACAGCTTTCTCTTTTTTGTCAGTTACTATGTCCAAAAACGATGGATTTTCAAAAAATAACCGGTCATGGGCTCATGACCGGTTTAATATGCGAGTGTTCCTGTTTTGACGGACGTATAGCGATGTAGCTCTCTCGGGCTTGTAATGCCGGTTTTCTGCATCATATCACGCATGAGTAGAGCGCATACGCGAGCGTCTTCTGCTGCATCATGATGAATAAAAGGCACGTTCAGGTATTCTGCCATCGTGTTCAACTTGTGGTTCGGGAGTCCTGGATACAGTTTACGTGACAATTTGACAGTGCATCCGTACTCAATTGTAGGGAAATCGAATAGCTCATATTTCACAATTGCCTTTCTTAAGGCACCCATATCAAATGATGCGTTATGTGCGATGACGAGGTCGACTTCTCGTAAAATCGGGTAAAGAGAGGCAAGTACTTCCGGTAACGCAGGGGCATCCCATACGTCACTCGGACGAATGCCATGAACCCGTATGTTCCCCATATCAAAGTCTTCCTCTGGATTGACGAGTCGTTGATCAGTTTCAATCACTTCTCCATTTTGCAGGATGCTCCACCCGACTGAGCAGATGCTACGGCTATCTCGATTAGCGGTCTCCACATCGAGAGCGAGGATGGTATGTTGCATGGTTCACCTTCTTTCTTCACAATAAAAAAAGTCTAACAGAAAGTTAGACGAATGTCGTGCTTAAGCGGCGACGAGGGTACGGCAAGCTTCGGCACAGCGCTCGCACGCTTTTGCACAAGCCTGACAGTGGTCATGCAAGTGACGGCCACATTCGACGGCACATGTATCACATACTTGAGCACACAAGGCGACAATTGGTTTAGAGAAGGCCGAATCTGTTTCTAAGGCATTTAAAGCCAACGTACAAATGTCTGAGCATTCTCGTGTCAGTCGAATGCATTCGGTAAACATGTGTAAATCCTCTTCTTGTAAACTTTTTGAGAAGCAATGGTTGCATGTGCGCATACATTCAATCACGCTCGCCAATGTTTCTTCTACAGATGTGCGTTCCATCAATATTCCCCCTTGTATGAAAAAGTCTATCTTTCATTACCCGTTCATATAAAGGTTGAATCGCACCATACCAATAAAAAAGTCACATCTCTTAAGAGATGTGACAGATTAATGGAGCATAGGGGGCTCGAACCCCTGACCTCTACGCTGCCAGCGTAGCGCTCTCCCAGCTGAGCTAATGCCCCGTTCGAAATCATTATATCATCGTAGTATTCGACATGGCAATTCCCTTTTGCAATTTAGGTTTATAAAATTGAAGACGTGGGAATTTCATGTTAGACGTTATATTAAGAAAGCAGGTGTGCTTCATGGAAATGATTCTTTTGGCACTCTTACCGGCACTCATGTGGGGAAGTATTCCACTCATCGTGTCGAAAGTGGGAGGAAAACCGATTCAGCAGTTAATCGGCACGACCATTGGAGCGATGATCATGGCGGTCGTGATTGTCCTCGTATTCCGACCGGAGTTCACGACACTCGCCATCGTGACCGGATTTATCTCAGGGGCGTTCTGGGCGCTCGGTCAATATTTGCAGTTCCAATCGTTCCAAATCCTAAGCGTCTCCAAAGCGATGCCAATTAGTACGGGAATGCAGCTCGTCGGGACGTCTCTCTTTGGGGTCATCGTTCTCGGGGACTGGCAGACGACAACAGAGCTATGGTTAGGGTTCTCAGCGCTCGTCTTGATTATCATCGGGGCGACCATGACTTCGTATCAACAGAAAAAAGACAAAGATAGCGCCGGTGCGTTGAAAAAGGGGTTACTCGTCTTATTCGTTTCAAGTATCGGTTACGTCACGTATGCGGTCTTGACGAACTACTTTGAAGTAGAAGGCATCACCGCGATTCTTCCACAATCGGTCGGAATGTTCATCGCAGCACTTCTCTTCAGTATCCGTGAGAAGGACGTGAAGAAAATCGATCCACGTACGTTCAAGAATATTTTAGCCGGGATTGCCTGGGGAATCGGGAACTTCGGTCTCTTCGTCTCGAGCGGAGAAGTCGGGATTGCGACTTCATTCGCTTTATCTCAATTGAACGTCGTCGTGGCGACACTCGGTGGGATCTATCTCTTAAAAGAGGAGAAGACGACAAAGGAACGCGTCTATGTCTTTATGGGGATTGGCTTGATTGTCGTTGCCGGATTTATGCTTGGGATTGCCAAGAGCTAAATTTCGATTATGAAATGATAAGAACCTTGAATGCGCACTCGTGCTAGCGTGCCATTCAGGTTTTTTTTGATTACCGATATTAAGGGAGAGCAGGAGATGATGTGACCGATAGGGAAGTAATCTCATGTTGCGTTCGTCATATAGGAGGGGCAGCGCATTCGTGATTGATTAGAAAAATGTAGAATAAAGGGGAAACGAATCATGGAATCAAATGTAGTGACGATATCAGCGCTCGTCGATGCACTAATCGACACAGTCTGGAAACTGTGGACAGACCCTGACCATATCAAACAATGGAATCATGCGTCTGACGATTGGCATACGACCGAAGCGGAAAACGACTTACGGATTGGCGGCAAATTTCGAAGTCGGATGGAAGCAAAAGATCAAAGCATGGGCTTTGATTTTGAAGGAGTGTATGAAGAAGTTAAAGTAAATGAGCTCATTCAGTATCGTCTTGACGATGAACGGAGAGTTAGAATTTCATTTGCTTCAGAAGGTGATCAGACAAAGATCGTCGAGGTGTTTGATGCAGAATCGATGAATTCGGTTGAAATGCAACGACAGGGATGGCAGGCCATTCTAGACAATTTTACTCGATATGCGAATGGGAACAGTGTATAAAAGATAAACGTAGGCTTTGAACAGCAGGTTCCTTTTCCATTAAAAAGGATGAAAAACGTACGTTTTTTCTTTTGAAGGACTGTTGCTTCTCGTTGCTTAAGCCTAGGTCTTAAGTAAATGGTTAAATAACTACGAAAGGACAACAGGATGTTGGGTTTTTGCGGGACGAAAACTTTTTGTCAGGATAGGTGTTGAACGCCTCTCTTTATTTTGGTAAAAGGTCCTAGTTTCATGTTTTTTCTCAATTTTGGCACAGTCATGCGTGGAGAGTTGGTACTTTGGATTAAAATAGATATCCTACGTGAGAGATATCTCATTAGTGACTTGATGTTCGTATGTAACTAAGGACACGTCGCCCTTCCACCGACTAAGGTTTTCGAAAAAACATCAAGAAGGTACTGTGGCTGGACAATTATATCGATCCTCGAGTTGCTTCTCTCTTATAGAAAGCGGGAAGCATAAAGATAGCATCAAGAAGAAAGAACATGGTTTGCAACATGAAATAAAAATAGAGAAAAATTATTCGTTTCGAGACAGCGTTCCAACACTCAAAATACTTGGTTTTATATAAAGTTCCCAAAATGAAGAGATCTTTTTAATTATAGAGGATGTCTTTTATACAATTATCATTGTTTTAATTTTCATGTATAAATCATTCCTCAACCCGTCTTTCAATACCATTGTCACGCATATTGGAATTAAGCTAGTGGTATTGGAAAACTGGTACTTTTCGCTTCTTGTATTGATACTTGATTGATGCCAATGATACCTATTCTCAAAATTCTGCTTACTGTCCAGGTTGACGCTGCAACCTCTGCTTTTACCTAATGAGAGGCTGAAATCTTTATTTTACTCATTCAGGTCCATTTTCACTATAATTGATATCACTGATGATATTTGTTTCCCGTTATCCGGACAAACTTCCAATATTGCCTTCAATCAATTTACGGCCGGAGAATAGATATGCTATTCGATTAAATTACATTTCCTTTCCTTCAGCTTTTACAGGCTTGTCGAAGTTCCCTCACTGTTCTATTCGTAGTTTCGATTTTATGAGTATAAAGTCGAAATCGTGTATCATATATTAATTTTTTTAGTGACCTTCTTTAATGATTTTGTTTAAGAATTGTTCGAAGCTCTTCCATCGTATAAGGTGGTGATTTTCGATGGAGCATCGCATGGCAGTTAGGACAGACCTGTGTCAAGTCGTGAATCGGATCGACTACATACTCTTCTTTGATGGTATGTATTTCTTTTAGGTGATGTACATGAATGAACCTATCACCAAGCTCTCCATATACATCGGCAAAATTAAAGCCACAAACTGAACAATCATACCCGTGTTTAGCTAGACATGCTTGTCGAGCTTTACTGTTTCACTCATATGCATTAACGATCACTTGTTTTGCGCTTCCTTCGACGTAAACCGTCTCTGAGTTTAGTTCTTCTGTGATTTTAATGTCCGGCCATTCTAAAGAATTAAGCTCATCTCCTATATTCCACTTCTCACAAATCACTCGAAAAGTCGCAGAATTTAAGGGCATCGATGAGGCTTGGAATCCATTCATCAAATACGTATCCTCTTTGCAAGGTTCAAGTTCCCAATCATCCAACCGAATCGGATTTTCATAATTCGAGTAAACATAACGAATTGGAACATGATATCGCTTCTTATCTTCCTCTTCATAGTAATAGGGATCATGTGCGTTTCTATATTCGGGTAATCCTGTCACTTGTACGATTGCATATATACCTCGTGACATTCGTTCAAGTCCATTCAACTGTTCTCTTGAACGGGTATCATTCCCAACCCGAATGACACCGAACTGTCCAATTTCGAACCAGTCCTTTTGCCAGGCCGTAATAGAGAAACTGTCATTAGTCTTACCTGAGAGTAGAAACTGATCCATCGCCCATTTATTCGGATTACAAAAAAACGTCCAACATCCTGTCGGTAAGACCTTCTCTTGTTTGATTCGACCTTCTTCTTTCCATACTCGTAGTTTTTCGAGTCGGACCGATTCGTCGGTCGTGAAATTATAGCGATCTCCATTCCATGTCCAGGTCTCTCCGAGATACATTCCGTTCTCAATAATGGTATACGGTCTAGATTTCAATTCTGCATAGTCTTTCAACCAAAGCGCCGCTGCCTGTAAATGTGGAAGTTCTTTCAATTCTTGATAGTTTTAAAAAATTACAACCGGCTTATCACGACGATTTGTTGCAATGGGACGTCTCAACATAAATACGTTCCTCCTAAAAAAATTTGAATAATCTGATACAAAAAAGTGTAAACCTGAAAAAAATAAGGTTTCATTACATTTAAAGGATTAAAATAAGTTATAAACTGGATAATTTTACAACATAATATGACTGGAGAGATATATGTTGATCAAAAAGAAAATGATGAAAATGGGGCTAGTAACTCTATTTATCGGGGCATTTTTAGTTATGCCACATAGTGAAGTATCTGCAGCTTCGAGTATCAAAGTTCATTACATCGACATCGGTCAGGGAGACGCCATCTACATCAAGATGCCGAACGGTGAGGACATCATCATCGACGGAGGAAACAAAGGAAAGAGCGATGCCCTCGTCGCGTATCTAAAAATAATTAAATGATATCGAGGTACTGATTTCGACACTGTGAACGCTAAAATAAAATTGACAGTTTTTGCTCGATACGATTTTACACTATTGCCGAAAAATCAGAACAGAACTCCGATAGAGTAGTTGAGGCTATTTTATCTGGAGGGAATGGATTTGGAGGAAAAGTTAGTGCTACACATCAAGATTCATCAAATGTATCAGCAAAACATGAAAGTGGCTCAAATCGCCACAGCACTGAAGGTATCGAGACCGACGGTATATAAGTACCTGAAGATGACATATGAAGATGCCCTACATGAATTTGACGAGAAAGCCTGCTCACGAAAGAAGAAGCTCGATGCCTACCAAGACTGGATCATTGCATGGTTGGAAGAGTATCCGCATTTGAGTAGCGCACAAGTACATGACTGGTTACTTGAAAGATATCCCGACCTGTCGGGTCGGATCGAGCACGGTCAGGACATACGTGAAGGAAATACGAGAAATCTATCAGATTGAAAAGAAAAGGATTGTCCGCCATTACGAGGCCATCCCAGAACAACCAATGGGCAAGCAAATACAGGTGGACTGGGGTGAGACCATACAACGGACTAAAGATGGAAAAATGATAAAGCTTTATTTCATTGCGTTCGTACTTGCGCACTCTCGGATGAAGTATGTCGAATGGAGAGAACGCCCGTTCACCACCAAGGACACTATTCACTGCCACGAAAATGCATTCCAATTCTATGGTGGGCGTCCTTCTGAAATCGTCTATGACCAGGATCACCTCATCGCAGTCAATGAGAACGCAGGTGACGTCCTATTGACCAATGAGTTTCAAGCCTACGTGAACGAACGAAAGTTTAGAATCCACTTATGTCGTCGGGCCGACCCGGAGTCAAAGGGTATGATCGAGAACGTCGTGAAGTACATCAAACGGAACTTCGCGGACAGCCGAGTGTACCGGCATATCGAGGATTGGAACGACCGTTCCACGAGATGGTTGGAGAGGACAGGAAATCATAACGTCCATCAGACAACGAAAAAAAGACCAGCTGAAGTGTTCTCCGTCGAAAAACAACACTTACAACCGGTCTTATCGCTACTCTCTTTCGAAAGTATCCATACCGAAAGTATAGCAAGGAACGTCAGCAAGGACAACACAATCCGTTATCGCTCAAATCGTTACACCGTCCCAATCGAGACCTATTCATCGGTCAAGAAGAAGGTGGTGTTCCTCGAAGTGACCGAACAGGAACGGTTATTGATTCGCGAATCTCCCGAGGGAGAAGTGATCGCAGACCACCGGGTCAGCAAAGAGAGCGGAAAACTGATTCAAAGCCGTGACCACCTTCGGGATCGTTCCAAAGGAATCGAAGAACTGAAGCAACAGGTCCTCACCTATTTCGAGGACAGAGAGGCGGCGTCCGATTATCTGGGTGAGCTCTCAAAGCGCTACCCGAGATACCGACGTGACCAGTTCAACATCATCAGGGACGTCGCGACCATGTATCCCAATCACTTAACGACCGCACTGGAAAAGTGTTCGCAAGAGAGTCTGTTCAGCGCCAACGATTTCCGAGACGTGGTCCACTATCTTGCGATTCTCTCGGACGATGGGTGTGATCTAAAACCCGATACCGAACGTCCGAAGAAATCCGGGATACAGGTCGCAACGAGGTCACTCCAAGCCTACACCGACATCCTGAAAGGGGTGGCGACAAAATGAGTCAAAGCGTTTCCGAGTTACAATTGGATTTTCGGCAGCTTCGTCTCGCCGAGACGGCTGACGCCCTCCCACAGATTTTGAGAGAGGCCGAAATGGCCTCCTGGACGTATATCGAATTTCTAAGTGCCATCACGAACCATGAACGCGCCAAACGAGACGCTAAAAGTTTAGAGAGACGAATGAAGTGGGCCCGATTCCCGTTCATCAAATCCCTCTCGGAGTTCAATTTAGAGGAACAGACCGCACTAACCGCCCGACAGCTGAAGCAGTTGAAACAACTCAACTGGCTTGAACAACAGTACAACCTGATTCTCTTAGGTCCTCCGGGCGTCGGAAAGACGTTTTTGGCTGTGGGGCTGGGAATCGAGGCGGTCAACCACGGGTTCAAGGTATACTTTGTCACGATGGGTGAACTCGTCCAACTATTAAAAAGTGAAGAGTTTTCAAGCAAGTCGAAGATCCAGTTAAAAAGGTTGCGAGATTCGGACCTGGTCATCATCGATGACCTGATGTATATGGCGATGGACCAACGAGAAGCCAATCTCTTCTTCCATCTCGTCAACCACCTTTATGAGCGCAGCTCGATCATCCTGACCTCGAATAAAAGCCCCGATCAATGGGGCGAATTGATCGGGGACCAAGGCATCACGACTGCGATACTGGATCGCTTACTCCATCGCGTCGAAATCATACATAGTGATGACGACAGTCATCGGATGAGGAACCGGAAATCATTGTTTTCGGCAGAAGTGTAAAAGGCAAACGAGCAAAAAGTGTCAAAATCAACTTGACGTCTACATATATCTATATGGGACATGGGTGGTGGGGAATGGAGACGTCAGTTTTGTGGTCTCAGAGCTCTCCAAGGGTGTATTCGAATATGAAGTGATGCATGTCCATTGGCTCATCAAGTATCGGTTCGAGGATTGGGGCGTGTCTGAAGACGGGGCATGGGAGAAGGAATGGTGATCCGGGCTCATGCGTGAGCGTCTAACGCCTCGTGGCGAAGTCGCTCATCGCACCGCTGCCTCCCCGACGGCCCGATAACAAGAGCTGCTGGCTCACAAGCCGCATCTCTATGTTCCTGGGCCTTTCTGACGGGAGGCAAGGAGCGTAAGGGCCATGTCACAATCAAGAACATTAGCGTGGGTGATTCGCAATGAATGTTTTTTTATACTAAGCGTCGATGATAGTATACGCCCCATAAAATTAAATTTATGGGGCGTACTTTTATATATTCTATACTTGATTAAATGGATACGATTTCTTCACTTGTCGCTTTGTCAATCAGTATTTTAGTGAGCATCTCCCAAGCCGCATTACGTCGTCTAGTCAACCGATCTTGTTCGCCGTAGAGCATCTCGACAAAAAGACCATCCAGAAGCGTCAAGAACCCTAGTGAAGCTGAAGGTGGTGTAATTCCCGGTTTTAAATCTTTTTGGAACTTTTCAAAGATTTGTGTAAACAGATATTCCTGATTTGAGACATATTCGTTTGTTCCGACTTTTATGAGACTTTCAAGCTCTAGCGGTGGAAAGAATGATGTTCTCATGAAAAAACTCGCATTGTCATTCTCATAATATCTTTTTAGATAGTCGTCTATGAATGTCTCGAGGATTGTTGATAGTGTATCGAACTCCTTCTGTTGAATGAACTCCGTCATATATTCCACTTCTCGATCAACCGCAACGCGAAATGTTTGGAGGAATAAATCTTCCTTACTCTTAAAATGAGCATAAATCGATTGCTTTTTAATCCCTACCTCTTCCGCGATCATTGCCAATGATGCACCCTCGTAACCATACAGAGCAAATTGTTTGAGGGCAACTTCTTTTAATCTCTCGGCTCCCATCATACCTCTCCTTTTCTTAAATGGTATACGTGAAGTAATTGAATTGCCACCTCACTGAATATTTATAGTCTATCATTGTGCATCAATCTGTCATTAAACATTCTGTTCGCTCACCGAAAAATCGCTTCAATAGTGGTGGGGTAACGATTGTCGAAACAATGATGACCAGAACAATCGCAGTGAAATACTCAATAGGAATCAACCGAGTCTCTAGTCCGATTGAGACCAAGATGAGTGCGACTTCACCACGTGAAACCATCCCGGCACCTATCCCCATTGCCGATTGTCGATTAAAACCAGTCAAGCGTGCCCCAATCCCAGCTCCCAAAAATTTAGATGCGACGGCAAGGAGTGAAAACAGGACAACGAATCCAATTTGTTCGTTAATACCGTTGAAAGTGACACTGAGCCCAATACTCACAAAGAAGAATGGGACAAAGATGCCGTTCGCGATTGCTTCCACTTTATGTTCGATATCCTGCTTATAGGCTGTACGAGAAATCGTAACCCCGGCAAAGAAAGAACCGATGATTCCTGCCACACCTAAATACTCAGCGATATATGCGAATGAAAAACAAACGATTAATGCACTGCTCAGCACTGCTTCAGTGACTCTGAATTTAGAGAAAATCTTCATAAACGGAGAAACCAGTCTCTTTGACATAAGTGCAATGATGACGAAGAACATAATCTTCTTCATGAACAACATCGACAAACTAGTCTCGGATGAACTTGTGAATATGCTGACAGCAATCGCAATCAGTATGACGACTACAACGTCATCGATGATTGCCGCTCCCATCAGTGTAGATCCTTCTCGACTTTTTAGCCAGCCAATTTCTCTGAGTGTTTGAACAGAAATGCTGACCGACGTAGCAGAGAGCAACAACCCTAAAAAAACTGTTTCTTCAAAAGTGAAGTCAAAAAACGAGGCACCTATATATGTGAATAGAATAGGGAACACAATTCCGCCGATTGCTACAAAAGTGGCGGATACTTTATTCTCATTCAACACCTTCATGTTCATCTCGAGCCCTGCTAGGAACATCAAGAGTAAAACCCCTATCTCACTAAATGCCTTCAATGCCTCCCCATCTTGAACCCATCCTAATAGTGCTGGTCCTAAAAGAATTCCAACTAAAATTTTACCGAGAACTGATGGTTGACCAAATCGTACGCTAAGCTGCCCTGCGATTTTAATTGATAGAATCACTAGAACCAATTGTAACAAGAACATGATATTTCTCCCTTTACATACGTCATTCAATGATATTTTCATATGCGTGCATATTATTATGAACGATAGAAGATGATAGTATTTTTGTTAGCTAATAAGTTTGAGTCCGATTGCCGCGGTTAACACCATGCTCATAAATACGAGCCGCTTCCAGTTGTTTGATTCCCCGAAGAAAAGTATTCCGACAACCCCTGATCCAACTGTCCCAATCCCTGTCCAAATCGCATAGGCTGTACCCATCGGTAGATCCTGCATGGCCATGCTCAACAATGCGAAACTCCCACCAAGACCTAGGATGAGGACGAGAAAAGACTTTGCTGATTTTTTCTTTAATATCATGTTGATACCTGTGACACCTACCACTTCAAACAATCCTGAGAATAACAGAAAAATCCATGCCATTAGTTTCGCGCCCCTTCTTTAGATGAAGTACCAGTTACGAGTTTCAATCCGATTACCCCAGACAGCAAGACAAGAATTAATAGTATCTTTGTCATTTGAATCGGATATCCGAATACCAACATTTCCATCAATACAGTTCCAGTGGTTCCTAAGCCAACGAAAACAGCATAGGCTGTTCCGACGGGGATTTTCGACGTTGAGATGATTAAGAACGAAAAAGATAGGACAATCGCGATGGCTGTGAGCCCCCACGTCGTCATACTATCTGCATGTTTTAGTCCAATAACCCAACCTACTTCTAAAATTGCACCTACAATTACTAATATCCAGCCTTTATTCATTTCGAATCCTACTCCTTTTTATACAAATACGAGCATTGTAACTAACAACTACAGAAAATGAGACGAACAAACTAAAGCTTACGAACGTTCGTAAGTTCATTGAACCTCATTTTTTTAATTTGGTCAAGTGATAATTGTCTTTAATCCATTAAAATTTTTCGCGCTCTATTTATTTCACCTTATGAACGGTAACTTTTTATATTATATATATTTCATTTACTGTGTTTATTCTCACTTTTAATCCGGGAAATAAAAATGTAATAAGTATGTTTATGAGATGATGCGCGAATTGGAGAAATGAACGGAGGACAAACATGGATACAATGAGAACCAATACATCTGGTCTGATTATTGGGTCACTGTTATTGCTCATAGGGTTTCTTTTAGTCAATTTTTTTGACGCGGCATGGTCTGCACTTTTCATTGGAGGGGCTTTTGCTTGGATCATAGTATTTAGACAAGATTATAAACGAGTGTTTTCTTTTCCGAAAAAGATTTGGCTAATTCTTTTAGGAGTAATTATTTACTTTGTATATAGTATCATCGTTTCATTTTCTGTAACTTTATTAGGATTTGATTGGGCTGCAAATCCGGCAGTAGGCCAATTAAATCAAATCATTTGGATTTTACCTTTTATGTTATTCGGAGAGGAGTTCTTAGGGATTGGTATTTTAGAAGGTGCGAGAAGTAAAGGAGTTTCTACTTTAATGAGTTCACTCTTGAGTGCTGTTATATTCGCACTGTTACATGTGTTTGCCTATTGGGATGGCTCCCTGTTTTCTACACTATTACACGTGTTGCTTTTACAAGGGTTTGCGAGACTTCTTCTCAACTATGTATATTTAAAGACAGGAAGAAGCATTTGGGGATCATGGATTACACACTTGATAATTGACCTCATAGCTCTATCTGCAGTTGTGTAATAATTAGACACATTTATAGATTTATTAAAGCTTTAGTGATGAACCACTAAAGCTTTTAATAAATCGCCTTATTTCCCGTGTGTTGATCTATGAGCGTCTAATCAAGAGCGTATATCTAATGGCACATGGGTGGTGGCGGATAGAGACGTCAGTTTCGTCGTTTCAGAGCTATCGAAGGCTGTATTCGAGTATGAGGTGATGCATGTCCATTGGCTCATCAAGTATCGGTTCGAGGATTGGGAAGTCTCTGAGGACGGGGCCTGGGAGAAGGAATGGTGATCCGGGCTCATGCGTGAGCGTCTAACGCCTCGTGGCGAAGTCGCTCATCGCACCGCTGCCTCCCTGACGACCCGATAACAAGAGCTGCTGGCTCACAAGCCGCATCTCTATGTTCGTTGACCTTTCTGACGGGAGGCACGGGGTGTAAGAGAAAAGTCAAAAATAAGGATGTGGGCCGTCTGCTTACGTCCTTATTGAAATTAAGAGCGAAAAGTGTAAATTGAACATAGTGAGTTACACTAAATATAGTCAACGTATGATCCAGTATCAACATATCCATAAACTCGAATAACATCCTCAAAAACCTTTTCAGGAACATGAATTTTTTGAAGGATATCTAAAAGGTTCTTTCGGAGTTCCTCGGTATCTGCCTTGATTTCTAACCATTCAATGTATTTGTAGTCCCCAAGTCTGAAATGATAATACCACTCAGCATCCCACATTGTAATATAGCCGGTTTCAATATCTTTTGTCCGCCATTGGAAGTGATTAGGAGTATTGCATATTGCTTCTCTAATTTCTTCCCACTTTGTATTATTCATCACTGGATGGGAGTAATAAGAGTTCATTTTAATCATTCTCCTCTTTTTTCAACTTGCGTTGTCTAATACGCCACATAATCGACGTTATAAACGCCGCCCATCCACCGAGTACAAGGATATAAATTGCCAAGAAAAACACAAATTCTCCATAGTCTTCGAGCTTTTCAAATGGATTTTGAATGATTGTCGGTTCGGATAGTATGCCCACCATCATCAATGGAATGAAGAAAAGAAAGAAACGTTTCCAAAAGTAGTGTTTGTATGGTTGTGAGAATGACTGCTCCATAATCGTACCTCCTCAATTGAATTACACTTATTTACATATATGATAGCATGTTCTCATTTGAGGTTGGATGAAGAATCATTGTTTTTTTCAGCTGATTTCAAATAAAAAGAGGGTGGCCGATTCATTCAGCCACCCTTCAGTCTGTTTATTCACTTGATTCAGTCAATTCACCCGTCCCGAACGTCGCACTAAAAGCACGGCACCAGATCACTACGGTGCTATATTCTGACAGATCGACATCTGCCGGAACTAAATAGTTTTGGTTTCCTGTATTCCCTTTAAGTGCTCCAAGTCGAATCCCTTCGGACGTCTCTTGTCCTGGCTTCGTCAAATAGACAAATAAATCAGGTCCGTTCGTCGTTTCAAACTCTTCAAATCGGAGATACGTCCCGTCTTCTGCCTCGACGGAGCGAATCGTGCCCGTCGTTTCATAATTTTTCTCCCCGTCCATGAACACACCCGCTACTTCGGTTTGACTCGGTTGTGCTTCCGGTGTCTCGGTTGTCTCTTCCTCTGTCTCTTCTTCTGAAGCAGGCGTCTCAACTGCTGTCGGTGGTAATCCTTCATCGACTGTCTCTGTCAAGAAAAGCGGTGAGATGAGCCACCAGGCAACGGCGATTACGGCTACGCCGATCACACCGATGATGAGTTTCGTACTAGTTTTCATGTATGAGTCCTCCTTTTCGGATGTATGAACCATTAATAGCCTTTTCCCGATTATTGGGCTTATAAAAAGACGCAAATGCTAAAATTCGCGTCTAATGACCGTTATACGGTTTCGGTCCAGTTCTCTTCGATGAACGTGTCCCGTCCTGAGATGGCCCGGTCTTCTTTATAGTGTTTCGGGTTCTTTTTATGGTAATCCTGGTGATACTCTTCCGCTTCGAAGAATGTCGTCGCCGGAGTGATTTTTGTGACAATCGGTGCCGTGAAGCGACCACTTGCCGCCAATACGTCTCGACTCGCTTCAGCCCCGATTCGTTGTTCCTCCGTGTGATAAAAGATGGCTGGGGCATACTGAGGCCCGCGGTCTTGGAATTGACCACCGTCGTCGGTCGGGTCGGTTTGAATCCAATATAGTTCGAGGAGACGCTCATATGAGAACAAAGATGGATCATATGTGATCTGAACGACTTCTAAATGACCAGTCGTTCCCGTTTTGACTTCTTCATACGTAGGATTGTCGATATGTCCGCCCATATAGCCAGATACGATTCCTTCAATCCCTGGTAATTCTTCAAATGGTGTCACCATGCACCAAAAACAGCCACCTGCGAATGTTGCTTTTTCCATACTGTCGTTCCCTCCAAATCGTATTTCAACAAAAAAACGCTCACGTCGGATGACATGAGCGCTCTCGTCATATCGTCCAAGGTTTCCCTTGCTGGTCGTAGCACCTTGCCTGTGGCAGGTTGCTGTGAAGTCATGGAGCCAGATCTCTCGTTCACTCTTGATATCGATATGTAGTTGGTGAGAGCATCATACCACCCTCAAAATAATTTCGTCAATGATTCGGTTTTCGCTTTAACTGAAAAATCGTCAAGACGATGATGAATCCGATCAACCCGATCGAAATGAACGGACCATACGGCACATTTTCTCCGTATAACTGCAAGAAAAATAGACCGAACACAGCGAGTAGCACGAATATGTAGGAGCGTGTCATAGGAACCTCCTGTTTTTTCTTAAGTGTAACAAGAACACATCGACTTGGCGATACGAAAAGGAAATCAGGCATAGAGCACGAATAAAGTGGGAGAGATAAAGGAGGAATGTAGGATGGAAGAAATCCAATTACATGAACTGACGATTGAACGTGCACATCGTGGGTATAAAGAAGGACAATTCACGGCACGAGACATAACTGCGTATTATCTTAGAAGGATTGCTGCATATAATGAGCGACTTCATGCCGTCATCCAGGTAAATCCGGACGCCCTGTTCGAGGCAGAGGCGGCAGACCGGGCCTATAAAAAAGGAGTACGCAAACCGCTCCTCGGCATCCCCGTCTTAATTAAGGACAATATCGAGACAGCCGGTCTGATGCGTACGACAGCAGGTGCCGCCGCCATGCGACATCATTTTGCAGGTCGAGATGCCGAGCTCGTGAAACGATTACGGGATGACGGGGCCATCATTCTTGGAAAAGCGAACCTGTCCGAGTGGGCGAACTTTTTAACGGAAGATATGCCGAACGGTTGGAGTGCTGTTGGCGGACAAACGAAGAACCCTTATGGCGACCAATTAGATGTCGGGGGATCGAGTTCTGGATCGGCTTCGGCGGTTGCGGCGAACTTGACACTACTTGCCGTTGGATCTGAGACGAGCGGCTCGATTGTACACCCGAGTGTGCATAATAGTATCGTCGGAATCAAGCCGACCGTCGGCTTGATCAGTCGTTCAGGAATCATTCCGATCTCACGTTCTCAGGATACGGCTGGACCGATGGCGCGTACCCTTCGTGATGCGGTCGTTGCGTTACAGACAATGTGTGGTGAAGATTCGGCTGATCCTGCGACATGGGAAACTCCAGTCGGACCGCCTTATGTGACATGTCTCGATGTCCGTCAAGCGGTCGGGATGCGTGTCGGATTTATCAAGCCAAATATTTCAGACGAAGAGGTCGGTTTGTATGAACAGGCACTTCGATTGCTGCGTCAAGCCGAGGTTGAACTCGTCGAGATCACGTTACCAAAGCATACAGCATTAGAACAGGCAGATATTTTGTTTGATGAATTCAAGCTTGGGATTGAGGCGTATCTTGCGAACACAACTGTTCCATTTAAGACGCTTTCAGACTTAATTGAATGGAACGCGGACCACCCCGAATCGATTCCGCACGGGCAGACCATCTTTGAACAGTCAGATGCACGTTCAGGGCGTCTTGTCGAAGCTAGTTATCTCGACCGTCGGATTGATGATGTTCATCTCGCAAAAGTGGACGGAATGGATGAGCTATTAAAAGGGCAAAAACTGGACGCAATCGTCCTGCCACATGACATGAACTATGACATGGCTGCGAAAGCAGGACACCCGACAATCACGGTCCCTTATAAACGAAAAGAGAGCGGGGCCCCGTTCGGTCTATCGTTCACGGGAACGAGCTTTGCGGAAAGAGATTTGATTCGTGTCGCTTATGCGTTCGAACAGTTCATCACACGACCGACGCCTCCAGATTATTCGTAAGTTGCACCCGTCTCTGACGTCCGCTACAATGGTACGTATGCGGATTAGAGAAAGGACAGGTTAGAATGAAATCATCTATATACGGGTTGACGTTCGATCAGCTCACAAACGAGTGCACGGAAGCAGGATACGGTGCCTTCCACGCACGTCAAGTCTGGGACTCGCTCTACATCGATCGAGTCAAATCGATGGACGCGCTGAACGTCCGTGACGAAGTACGCGATTACTTAACTGAGAAATACGTCATCTCGACACAAGAACTGTTCGTCAAACAAGAAGCGGGCGATGGGACGGTCAAATTTTTACTTAAATTGCATGATGGTCACTATATCGAGACGGTGCTCATGCGTCATAAATATGGTCGCTCGGTCTGTGTGACGACACAGGTCGGTTGTAACATCGGCTGCAGCTTCTGTGCGAGCGGCTTGTTGAAAAAGACACGTGATTTGACGGCTGGTGAGGTCGTCGAGCAAATCATGACTGTCCAACATTTCCTCGATGGAGAAGGAGAAGGGGACCGCGTCAGTCATATCGTCGTTATGGGAATCGGTGAACCGTTCGATAACTTCGATAACTTGGTCGACTTCTTGCGCGTCGTCAAAGATGAGCGTGGTCTTGCAATCGCTCCACGTAAAATCAACGTGTCGACGAGTGGTCTTGCGGACAAGATTTATAAGTTTGCTGACCTCGATTTACGCATCAACTTGGCGCTCTCTCTGCATGCGCCAAACGATGAATTACGCACACGTATCATGAAAATCAACCGGGCGTTCCCGCTTGATAAACTCATGCCGTCGATTCGCTATTACGTCGAGAAGACGAATAAGCGGATCACATTCGAGTATATCTTGCTCTCGAAAGTGAACGATTTACCGGAACATGCGGAAGAACTCGCGGACTTGATTGAAGACATCAAGGACAAGTCTTACATCAACTTGATTCCATATAATCCTGTCAACGAGCATATCCAATATGAGCGAAGCACACCGGAAGATATCATGGCGTTTTATGATATCTTGAAAAAGCGTGGTGTCAACACAGGTGTCCGTCTCGAACATGGGACAGATATCGATGCAGCTTGCGGTCAGCTCCGCAGTAAGCATATGAACGTCGAAGGCGCGAAGTAATCAAATGGCCTCTCCGAATTTTCGGGGAGGCCATTCGCTTATCGTTTTTGTCCGACATATTGAATCACAGCTGATTCGCCGTGATGCAGTGTTCCTTCTTCTCGCCAAACGACCATCTCGTGCAAAAGAATAGGTATGAAATCGTCCTCTAGTTGGTGGAACATCTCTTCGGTGTACAGAAGTGAGACGTCTTTTGGTCCGCCTGTCCCGTAAGCGAGTTGATTTGTAGAGTACACTTCAGTCAGAAATACGCCACCAGGTCGTAGTGTTTTTTGAATACCGGCGAGCACCTTTTCTCTGACTTGTGGTGGAAAGTGGCCGAAGATACAGATGACTAGGTCATACGTATCTTGCGACCAGACCGCTTCATTCAAGTCAATCTGTTTCGTCTGAAGGGAGACGTTTCGTGAAGTCGCCAAGCGCTTCGCTTTTTCGAGTCCCACTTTCGAAGTGTCCCACATCTCGACGTCGAAGCCGAGCGTGGCGAGCCAGACTGCGTTTCGACCTTCCCCCTCAGCGATGGCCAATACACGTTTTCCTTCGATCTGATGAGAGGTGATCCATTCTTGTAAAAACTCGTTCGGCTCTGTCCCATACACATAATCCTCCGAGCTAAATCGTTCATCCCATTTAGACAAGACATTCACTTCCTCTCTACTTTTCTTTCACTATAGCAAATCGAACCAGTGACGGTGAAAATCCATCACGATTTTCCGAATTCATGCATAGTCCAGATGGGAGAAGGGAATAGATTTCTGAACTAATGGATAGAGTGGAGGCTAAGTAATGGAGAGAGTAGATGCGTCGTTATGGATTCGGGTACGAAATACGCTTGGTGAAGGTCCTTGTTGGGATGCTGAGTTAAAGCGTTTTTATTGGGTAGATATCGAGGGTCATACGTTATGGTGGTATGACGAGCGAGAAGACGAGATTTCTTCATTCGAGGTCGGAAAACAGGTCGGTTTTGTCATACCAAAAGTTACGGACGGTGTCGTCCTTGGATTGAAAGATGGAATCTATGAATGGGATGAAATTAATCGAGATCTAAATAAGATTGTCGAGCTGGATGACCCTGATGGTCGATTACGTTTCAACGACGGGAAAGCCGATCCATATGGTCGTATTTTCGCAGGTACGCTCCATCTTGAGGATGAAGAAAACCAAGCGACATTGTATCGAGTCGATCGAGATGGAACGACGACATCACTCATGGATGAATTGACACTTTCGAACGGGTTGACATGGTCTCCTGACCATTCCGTTTTTTACCATATCGATACACCGACTGAAAAAATTCGGAAATATGATTTTGATTTGAAGTCAGGAACGCTCTCGAACGGAGAGGTCGTAATTGATTTTTCAGAGGAAGAGGGCTTTCCTGACGGGATGACGTCCGACTCTGAAGGCTGTCTATGGGTTGCACATTATGCTGGTGGAAGAGTGTCACGTTGGGACCCGTCGACAGGTAAAAAATTATTGGAAGTGCATGTTCCTGCACCGAATGTCACCTCATGCGCCTTTATCGGGGATGGGCTTAATCGATTAGCCATCACGACGGCTCGCGAAGGAATGGATGAGGAGGCGCTTTCCGAATATCCGGATGCGGGATCAGTATTTATCGTCGACACAGAAGTGAAAGGGATGCCATTGTATCGTTTCGGTCGCTGAGGAGGAAATACGATGGTGAAACGACTGTTGGTTCGAGCAGGTATTGGGTTGGCAGTTGCAGCAGCAGTTAAGATGGGGATTCAAAAGTTACAAGAAAACCGAGCGCGTGAAGAAGACCATTCTTACCTCGACCCGAAGTGGGATGAGGTGCCGAGCGTCGATTCAGACAAAGATGAGGACGAGGTCGGATTGACTCAACTCGACTCGATTTATCGGGCTGAATGGCAGGCGAACGCTTATCCGCGCTCGGAAGCCGAAAGAAGGGCACTTGAAGAATAAATACCCACACGTTCAAAAACACGTCGATGGACGTGTTTTTTTGTTGACAAAAAGATGTTACCATTTCATTATATAAAAAGTAATCATTACGATTTAAATGGAGGATATATTATGAAACGTATTCCAATTACAGTACTCTCGGGGTATCTTGGTAGCGGCAAGACGACGCTGCTTAACCACATCTTACATAACCGAGATCATAAGAAATATGCGGTCATCGTGAACGACATGAGTGAACTGAATATCGATGAAAAGTTGATCGAGCAGGGAGGATTCTCCCGGACCGATGAAAAGCTAGTCGAGCTCTCGAACGGATGCATCTGTTGCACGCTCCGAGAAGATTTGTTGACAGCCGTCTATGAATTAACGAAAGATCGCGAGCTCGATGGCATCATCATCGAGTCTTCTGGGGTTTCAGAGCCGATTCCCGTTGCGCAGACATTCACGTATGCCGACGACGCGCTCGGGATCGATTTGACGAGCCGTGTCTATATCGATGCGATGGTCACTGTCGTCGATGCGTACCGCTTCTTCAAAGATTTCAATTCCGGTGAATCGCTTATGGAACGCCAACAAGCCGTCGATACAGGTGACGTACGTGAAGTCGTCGACCTTCTCGTCGACCAAGTCGAGTTTGCGGACATCATCGTATTGAACAAGGCGGACAGGGTATCTGAAGAAGAACTGCAGGAGATGAAGGGCTTACTGAAAACGCTCAATCCGAGCGCAAGGTTGTTGACCTCGACCTACTCGAATGTGGTGTTAGACGACCTACTAGACGTCCAGTTGTTCGATTTTGACCAAGCGATGCGCGCTGCAGGTTGGATTCAAGAACTCGAGTCGGAAGAACATACGCCGGAAACGGAAGAGTATGGCATCAGTTCGTTCGTTTACCGTCGGCGTCGACCATTCCATCCTGAGCGTTTGATGAATTGGATGGAACATTACCCTGAAGAAATCGTTCGTGCCAAAGGTTTCTTATGGATTGCGACACGAAACGACCTCGCTTGTCTGTTTTCACAGGCTGGGTATGCATCAACGCTCGAACATGCGGGTCGTTGGTTAGCGACACTTCCGGATAGTGAACGAGAGGCTATGTTTGCAACAGAACCTGAACTGCGTGAAGACTACATCGAGCCGTACGGAGACCGACAGAACGAATTGGTCCTCATCGGTCAACGAATGGACCGGGAGACTGTCGAGCGGTCACTTGACGCTTGCTTGTTGACGGATGAGGAGATGGAAACATCGTGGGATACGCTCCATGATCCGCTCCCGGGCACAGGTCAATTCGTCACATATTCAGATTGACCGTTTACAAAAGATTAAAACATCGCTATACTGTGACTGCATAAGTAACCGCATATTAATGACTGCACTAGGGGTGCTTCGGCTGAGATGAGAGCATGGCTCCGATCCCTTATAACTCGATCCAGATAATACTGGCGTGAGGAAGTGCGGCACTTTCTCTATGCAAGTTTGTATAGATTTTGTTGCTGCATTCTCATGAATGCGGCTTTTTTTATGCAAACACATTTAGAGGGGGAAATAGAATGAATGAATCATGTGGTACGAGTCCGATTGTCGGGTTTCGATTCACACTAAGCCCGATGACAGACGATTTTGTCGGGACAATCAAAGGTGCACTAAAACGAACGGATCTGTCAGGTGTGTGGAGACATACGGATGACGTGTCGACGGTCATCCGTGGACAAGTCGAGCATGTGTTTGACGTCGCTCGAACGGTCTTGAGTCTTGCTTCGGAAGAAGGGAAGCATGTCTCAATGAGCGGAACGTTCTCTGTCGGTTGTCCAGGGGATTCGGCGGGAGATGAGGTACTCAAGGCTCCGAGCGAACCATTAAACGGTGCATCAAGAGACCAGTACGTGTCATCGCAGTTCGCACTCTATCCGATGGGTGCTGACGATTACATGGAGCTTATCTATGAGGAAATCGAACAAGCAAAACAGGCTGGTGTCTATAACGAGTCGATGCATTATGCATCAGGCATCCATGGGAACTTAGATGACGTGTTCTCATACTACGAGGCGGCCTTTAAGCGGACGCGCGAAAAGAACCGACACGTTGTCATGACGGTGACGTTCAGCGTAAATAGTCCGTCACATGGAGGGCGACATGCTTAAATCGTGGAAATTGAAAGAAGTCGTCCTTGTCTCCGTACTATCTGTTGTCTTCGCGGTCGTCTATTTATTGTTCGTTCATATCGGTAACTTGTGGGCAGGGTTGATCGGTCCCATCGCCTACGAGTGGATCTTTGGCATCTGGTTTATCGTATCGATTATCTCCGCATACATCATTCGTAAACCGGGGGCGGCATTCATCTCAGAAGTGATGGCCGCAACGATTGAGATGTTGATTGGCAATGCCATTGGGCCACGCATCATCTTGGTCGGCATCGTTCAAGGTTTAGGGGCAGAAGCCGTCTTTGCGATGACGGGCTATAGACGTTATGAGCTATGGGTACTCATGCTTGCCGGATTTGGGTCGGCTGTCACGAGTTTCGTCTATACATATTTCATGAGTGGGTTCGCGATGTTAGAGCCAGGCTATGTGGCGACGATGTTCGGGCTGAGAGCCGTCAGTGGGATGGTCATCGCTGGAATCGGTGGGAAGTTGCTCAGTGACCTATTGCTGAAGACAGGATCACTTCGCGGTTATGCGATTTCACGAAGTGGGAACGTCCATGGTTGAGACAGAGTCACTTCATTTTCGATTCCCAGAGAGTTCTGAGGCGATTCTTGAAGACGTGACCGTTTCAATCCGTCAAGGTCGTACGATTCTTAGTGGGGCGAGCGGAAGCGGGAAATCGACGCTTCTCGCGCTATTCAACCGTCTCTATCCGGAGAATTGTGACGGAATCCTTGATGGTAGACTCGAACTACTTGGACGATCATACGACGACTATGCACCTGGCGAGATCAATCAGCAGGTCGCAACGGTGTTTCAAGACCCGGATACGCAATTTGTCATGGAGCGGGTGGAAGAAGAACTGATCTTCACACTTGAGAACTTGTCGACACCTGTCTCAGACATCGAACAACGCGTGACGGAAATCCTCGAATCGTTACAGTTGAGTGATTATCGAAACCGCAAAATTGATTCGTTGTCAGGCGGACAGAAACAGCGGATTGCTGTTGCTTGCGCTTTAGTCGGAAGGCCTCAGTGGCTACTGCTCGATGAACCGTTGACGCATCTAGACCCAGTGACCGCGCAAGAATTTGTAAAATGGCTCGACAAAATGAAAGACCTGAATGTCATTGTCGTCGAGCATCGTCCTCATCTATGGGGAGATTACTTTGACTGGCATATTGAGTTAGAGCGAGGGTGTATCGTTAGGCATGAATCATTCCGTCCGGTCGAGGATTTTGCATTCGTGAAGTCGAACGCGTCACTCTCAGCTATTCAACGCTACAAGGTTAAAGAGGTCAGACGTGATTCGTTTCAGCTTAAGGAAACGTTACTTCATGTCCGGTCAGGAGAAGTGATTGCCGTTCTCGGTCCGAATGGGAGCGGGAAGTCGACATTTTTGAGAAGCTTAACAGAACACGATCATCGGGTCGGGCTCGTGCCACAATCACCAGAACATCTATTTTTTATGAACTCCGTTGAGCAAGAGTTGCAGTTTGGTCACGAAACATCAATTGAGACCGTGATATCTGACATGGAGCTTCATAATCAGAGATTCCTCCATCCGTTATCCCTTAGCCATGGTCAAAAACGGAGGCTCGCAGTTGGAATCCAGTCGCTATCGAATAAGCAATTGCTTGCATTCGATGAACCGACTGCAGGTCAGGACGAAGCGTCACTCCATGCACTCGAGGCGCTGATGAAGCGGCATGCGGAACAAGGGCAGACCATCCTGTTCGTAACCCATGACCTATCGTTCGCCAATATCGCCAATACGTTCTATTTGATGAAGGATGGGGAACTTTCGGGACCGTTCGGGGATGAACTATGGCAGAACACAGAGATGCTCCTTGATTATCGATTGCAAGGGAGGGGAGAACGATGTCACTCCATGACATGAATCCGACGGTGAAGTTTGTGACATTGACGTTCATCATGTTCGGTCTGGCACTGTTTTACAATCCTTGGACACCGCTCGTCATCATTGTCGGTACGCTACTGATTCAGCTGGTGGCAACAGACGTATCGTGGAAGAGATGGGGAATGTTCTTAATTCCATTTCTCATCACGGCGATCGGTACGTTTTGGACGACGCTCGTGTTTGGGAAAAATCTTGAGGGAGAGTCGTGGATGACCATACTCGGTCAGGACATCACAATCGAAGAGAGACGTGTCGCCGTTGCCCTCAGTCTTCGCGTTTTGGCGTTCACGGTCCTCTCCCTTCTTTTCATATTTACAACGGATTCAAAGCGATTCGTCATGAGTTTGATGCAACAGGCGAAGTTATCGCCGACAATCGCCTATAGTGCCCTGGTCGGGTTCCGTTTCATCCCTTTGTTGCAGCGTGAGCTGCAGCAACTCCAATATGCACATCAGTTGCGAGGAATTTCGCTCAACACGAAATGGGAACGCCTTCGGCACGTTCCAAAATTACTGTTGCCACTCCTTGCAGGTTCAATCCGTCGAGCCGAACGCATCGCCTTTTCGATGGAAGCAAGAGGGTTCACGAGTGGAAAACGAACGATTTATGACAAGGTTGAGGTCAAATCAAGTGATTTTGTTTGGTCAGGTGTATTACTCACGTTATTTGGAATCGCCATCTGGGCGGGCATATAAAAAAGGAAGGTGACTCACATGGAGTCATCTTCCTTTTTCGTTTCCTTCACAATCCGAAACTTTGGTTTTACCGATTCATTGTTGAACGCCTCGAGTACCGTGTTCTCGTTGGCCATACGAATCTGTTGCGGTTCGCCTTTAGCAGTCGTACCGATACAGTACATATTCGACTCGTAATCGGCAAAGAGCGATTTATAGGATGTCGCATGGTGCATCAATCGACCAGGCGAACCCCAACCGACGATGATCATCCCGCCGCTCGCCTCCACCTCTTGTAACGTCTCTTCGACATAGTGATAATTCGTCTCGTCGAGCTGCGATTCCACATATGGAAGATTATCATTGATGGCAAGTGTTGGCACGAGGCTGATGACACGCATCTCCCGAATCGGTTGCGACAAATGATTTTGCATCAACATATAAGCACGTTGCGTTGTCGTACCTGATAAAAAGGCATCGCTCATACGCGGTGAATAGATGATGACGGCACAAATCACTCCATCCTCGACATCCGTGAACTCATACGTTCGCATATAACGTTTCGTTTTGTCTTCGTTGAAAATCGATTTTACGCGGATGGTTACTTCTTCTATATGCGTATTCATTTCCATTCCTCACTTTTTCATGTAAACATCAGCCGAGTGTCTTAAACCACTCGACGTATCGAATCGTATAATAGGCGACATGTTGACTAAACGTGTCCCGCTCATCCGGGATGACCGTCACACTTGATTCATAATTCTCATAGTATGTCATGACATCAGTGACATACTGCTCACTTCGATTGTACTCGAAGATGGCGTTCCGTATCGATGTGACTGAATCCGTCTTTTTCCCGCCGTGTTCACTTAAATAATACGCCGCCGTATGGGCAGAATCAACAAGACTATGCGGGTCTGCCTTGCCATCGCCATTTCCGTCACGCCCGAGACCTCCGTATTGATCGATTAAAGCCAGATCTGTCAGATCGACTTCGTCTTCTGGAACATCGCCTTTTTGATCATCCGTATCATATTCCCAACCTAGCCAAGTGCGAGGCATAAATTGAAATGGTCCGATTGCGCCAACAGAGGAGCGCATCGAAGAACTGTGTGAGAAGATCGTCTCGACGCGATGTACAGCAGCAAGCAGACGCCAATCCACGTCATATGCCTCCGCGGCGTCCTGATACACAGCGAGATTAGCGTTTGGTACACCGTGCTCGCCATAATAGGTTCGATACAATCCATTGTTTACTTTATCATGTTGACCGAACCAGCCAATTGCCCCGAGCAAAAGCACGAGTACAATGATGAAACCGGTCAGTCGCAGCATCATACGTTTCAAGATACCGCCTCCTAGCTTTTAGACAATACCCGAATAGTGTAGCATATAGCTAAGAGGAAGGACAGGAGTGGATATGGATGCTCGAACGATTGATTTTCACGGCAATTATTGGATACATGTTGATTGTCCAAATCTTTAACGCAAAACTGATTCGTCCATTGATTGAGACGAAAGGACGGACGTGGGTATACGACCAAACCGTTAAATCAGCATGGGGACTGACCTTGTTGATTGTAGCTCTCATTTTCTTATTTCAAGTACCGCCATCTGAAGTAGGTTTGACATTTTCGCCAGAACCAGGCAACGAACAAGCGTGGCAAGTCTTTTTCCTATCATGTATTCTCGTCACAGTGACACTCGTTTTTTACTTGTTAGTCAAGACCTCATCCCGACTACGACGTGTCCTACGCCCGTACTATGAGCTTGATTTAGAAAAGCTTCTCCTGCCTAGAACGAAGAAAGAGGAACAGGAATGGAGTGCCGTCTCGGTCACAGCAGGTGTGACCGAAGAGTTCATCTTTAGAGGCGTTCTACTTTATACGATCACACTATATATCGATGGGTCGAACGTCACTTTTGCACTAATTGGCGGAGCTCTCTTTGGCATCGCGCATGCCTATCAAGGCGTCAAAGGAATCTTGACGACGGGCATTGTCGGTTTCGGTCTTGGTCTACTATATTTAGGTATGGGTGTCTTATGGCCGGTCATGGTCTTGCATGTACTGCTTGACTTGATTGCTGGACCAATCCATGTCGGTGCAAAAAGCGATTGACTGCGTCTTCATATGCAGGGGCGTCCTTGATCATACAATCTGTATGTTCTGCTCCGTCAATCAAGAGCAAATCGTTTAGGCGGTTCAACGCGTTCATCTCGACTGACATCCACGTCGGGACAAAATCATCTTTTGAGCCGTGTACGAATAAGATTGGGGTCGTCGTTTCAGTGACGGCCTTTTTTGGTTGTACTTGCTTCATGGTGAACCCGGCACGAGACCATAAGAAATAATTGATTCCGGGAAGGAAGAACTCTGCAGGTATCCGATGCAATTCTTTCAATTGGTATCGCATCAATTGCCCCATATCGTCAAACGGACATTCTGCGATGACAAAATCGACGTCTGTGAGCGGAGTCGTTTGAAGGACCGTCGCTGCACCCATCGAGACTCCGTGAAGACCGATTTGTTCGACTGTTTCATTCGTTTTCAACCATTCGACCCAATCGATCATATCGATTTTTTCATGATATCCGTAAGAAGCATAAACGCCTTCGGATTCCCCGTGTGACCTTAAGTCGACAGCAAGCAAGTTATATCCGAGACGATGGAACATGGCGAGATGAGGCGCCATGAAGCTATGTGAAGCGGTATAACCATGTACAAAAACAATCCATTTCGTCGAGGCGTCATTCCGATAAATTCGACCATAGAGTCGATAATCGTCCCTCGACTGTATGGAGACATGTTCAAATGGGACATCATGATAGAAGGCACGGTCCTCTTCCGTGTATGGAGCAAGTAACATCTCCGGTGTTTTCCGTTTCCCTCGAGTCATCCGTTTGAAAGCATAGTAGCTGATTGCGTAATAACCAGTGAAAAGTGAAGCTAATCCGATTTGCCATTTTCGTTGCATATGATCGACTCCTTTCAACGTAATTGTACCCGAAACGAAGAGAAATCGTGCTATTTTCTGTCGTAAGTTGGGCTCTTACGTGCCATAACCTCAAAGTTTATATGACGATACTCTTCTCGCATCACATAAGGATATACGCTATGATCGCTAAACAATCTATAAAGGGGATCGGAACAGTGATGGAACGAGTGGATAGCTATCGAATGATTCAATGTGTGTTGAGTAATCCAAATGGAACACTCGAAAGCGGTGTGACCTTTAAATGGACATGTGACGGCGACGAACGAATCGTCGGTCTCGTGTTCGATTTGTTGCTCGATCGTTATTTTCTACATAACAAATCGAGCCTACACACCGAGGTTCAGGAAATCGCAATGTCGACGGGATGCCGACCAGAAGAGGTCGTCCGTGCATTTGCTTGTCTCTCGGGTATACGACTCGAATCAAATCATATTGCGGAGCGGTTCATGGTCATTGAAGGTGCCAACATCTCGCAACAGGGAGAGATCGGGGTCACCGTACGTTTCGGTGGCTGGCTCACGCATCAGCTTCAACAAATCTGTCAACGTGAACCGATGTTTAGCTATTGACCTCAGTCAATGTGCCATCGATGACACGCAGTACACGATCACATACATCGAGCATACGTTCATCGTGCGTGATGACGACGACGCTACGTCCTTCACGATGTGCTTGTTGTGACAGCAACTCCATCACACGCCGTCCGTTCTCGTAATCCAGACTCGCCGTCGGTTCATCTGCCAAAATGAGTTGTGGTGAATTAATCAAGGCTCTAGCGACGGCGACGCGTTGTTTTTCTCCTCCAGAGAGTGTCGTCGGGAGATGATGTAATCGATGTTCTAATCCAAGCTTCACTAGTAACTGTTTTGCGTCGCTATCTTTGTTTTCTTGAATGAGCTCGAGCTGTTCGAGTACTGTCAGATAAGGGATCAGATGTGCTTGCTGAAATACGAACCCGACTTCATGTAGTCGGAGAAGCCGTCGCTGTTCTTCGTCTAAATCAAACACATCTTGTTCATTCATGGAGAATGTTCCTTGATCTGGTTTTCGGAGCAGACCGAGAATATATAATAACGTACTCTTTCCACTCCCACTTGGACCGACGATGGCGATACATTCTCCAGGTGACACGTGTAAATGAATATCATTTAGAACGAGCTGGCCATCGAATTGATGAGATATATGCTCTAGTCTCATGATGCTTTCCCTCCTATAATTTCAATCGCGTCGATTTGGCGAATCTTCCAGAGCGGAAGGAATGCACCAAGGATCGATAAGATGATGAACATGGAACCAAATAGAGAAACGTGACCGATGTCGACGATAAACGGCATCGACGATGGAATCACGGCATCAGCGATATACATAATCGCGATGGACGCCGTGACAGCGGATGATACGATGACGATTACTTGAAAGAGCAATGCCTGTCCGATGATTCGTGGGGAGAGACCGATTGCTTTCAAAATACCGAGTTCTGGTAGTTTTTGTAAGGTGAACAGATAAAAGAATGCGGTCAAAATAAAGGTTCCGATCACCAGTAAGAATGCCCGCATCATCGTAAATGTGCTCTGCTCGGCGCTATAACCGGGAACAGATTCGATGAGTTCCTGTTGACTCATCGTGAGTGTATCGGATGCCGAAGCATTTGCTCCAATCTCGGCAGATACATATGGACGTTGTTCGGAGTATCGTAAATAATCGAACCACGTTTCATTCGTCGTATAGAGGACGGGCCCATGGCTGTATCTTCCAAGGGCCTCACCAGCGATTGTAAAGTCATACGCTGACACGAAGTCGGTCAGCGTATCGCCAATCTTTACGTTCTCTGAAAGGCTCGAATCGAAGACCACTTCACCTTTTCGTAGACCTTCGACTGGTCCAATCTTGCTCCCGCTAGGAAGGGCGAAGAGGGTCACCTCTTCTTTCTTTCCATCAATTGTGACTGTGAGCGGGCGGACACTCATCGTTTCAGTTGAAGCATCAGTTGGGACGTCCAAAAAGGAACGCGTCAACTGACCATCTGAATCTTTGTCCAGTCTATACGTTGAAACGTTCAATTCGTGTAAGGCAGAACCGTTGTCATATGCTAGTCCGTCAGCAAGCCCCGTGATCAAGGTCGTTAACATGACGATCATGAGCGTGATCACGAACAGCATCGAAAACTTTCTTTTTTGTCGCCACATCTCTTTCCATCCTAATTGCATAAAAAAACCTCCTTCAAGTTCTATGAAGGAAGTGTAATCGTTCAATATGAACAGAATATGAACAGCATCAAAAATGAAGATGGAACGTCGTCCCGATTCCTTTAGTCGATTCAAGGGTAATCTGTCCACCGTGCAAAGCGATGATGTCTGATGTGATGGCGAGGCCTAACCCGGTTCCTTGAGTCGTTCGTGCGGCATCGCCTCTGAAAAACCGGTCAAATAAATGACGTTTCGTCTCCTCATCCATTCCAATTCCTTCATCGATAAAGGAGACACATATCCGAGGATTGACGGTGCATGTGATCCGAATCGTCCCACCATCGTGTGAGGCATGGATAGCATTGACTAATACATTGTTCCACACTTGTGCGAGAAGGACAGGGTCACTTTTCAATTCGACATCAGGCGGGATGTCGGTCATGACGGCAATCCCTTTTTGGTCGAGCAAAAATGCGTTCATCTGTATGACCTCTGAGATAGACTGTAACACGTTCACATCCGACGCAAGGGTCGGTGGATGTTCATCTAGACGCGATAACAATAAGAGTTGTTTGGTTAATTGAGATAAACGTCTTGTTTCTTGTTCGATGACACGTGCATATTCTTTCGATACACCGTCGGTACCTTCAGCCAACTTTTCCGCATAGCCGACGAGTGACGTCAAGGGTGACTGAAACTCATGAGAGACGTTCGAGACGAATCGACGTTGTCGTGCTTCGGTCTGCTTGATTACATTCGTCATCTCTTGGAACTGTCTCGCTAACGTTCCGATTTCATCTTTTCGTTCAATAGGCAGATGTTTCGGCTCTTGCCTCATGGCCACTTCAGTCGTCGCGGCTGTGAGCGTTTTTAAAGGTCGAACGAGCGAACGAGTCGACATCGCAATCAAGCTGAACGCGAGAATGGTTACGAGTCCGAAGAACATGCCAACAAAAAGGTGAAGCTCTCGGATTTGGGCACTCAGGTCAGGTCGAATGAAGACGACATCTCCGTTGTCGAGTGTCCATCCGTACGTATTCGTCAATTCATTATCAAATAGCCCTAAAAGGAACAGGTGAAATGGGAAATCACGCATTCCTTGATAAGGTGTGCCTGCACGGACAAATGAAATCACATCGTCAGGAATCGATTCATCTCTAAACGAACCACCATAGCGCGATCGTGTATTTGTCGAATCAATCACAACCAATTGGTAACCTGTCGCAGCCAAAAACGAATAAAATGCGTCTTCGTCTGCATCTGTATGTTCTGAGAAATAGGTCGACGCCTGTTTTGCGATTGTCTCGGTCTTCTCACTATAAGAAGGTTGCCACCACGTATAGTAAGCGACATTACTAATCAATAACGAGATGGCTCCAGAAATGAGTAAAATGAAAAACATGGTGAGAATGATTCGAGTATATAATGTCTTCATTTCAATACCTCGAGTGAATACCCGACACCGCGCACTGTCCGAATCGAGAGTGCGGGGTGGTCGAACCTGTGACGGAGTCGTTTGATGTGCACATCGACCGTTCGTTCATCTCCTTCGAAATCAAATCCCCATACGAGTTCAATCAACTCTTCGCGACGATAGACCCTGCCTGGAAATGAAGCGAGCTGAAACAATAGTTCAAACTCTTTTTTGGGAAGATAGAACAATTGATCGTCGAGTTTCACTTCATATTCGGTTAAATCCAACTGTAGCGGTCCTGCTTGAATACGCGAAGCAGATGAGCGCTTGTATCGCCTTGAAACGGCTTGTAATCGGAATAGTAGTTCTTCTGGGATGAAAGGTTTTGTCATATAGTCATCTGCCCCGTGCTCAAACCCTTGACGTTTATCTTCCCATTCGCCGAGTGCCGTCAATAAGATGACAGGAATATCAAGTTCCGTTTTCAGGCGGCGACACAATTCCCGACCATCTATACCTGGTAGCATAATGTCGATAATGGCTGCATCAATCGGCTGAGTCATATATAGCTGCTCGCCTGACTTCCCGTCTGTTGCAATGAAAACATCGTGACCTGCATCTTCAAACGTCTCTTTCACAAGACGTAAAATTGAAGGGTCATCTTCCACGATGAGTAAACGCATGTCAATCGTTCCTTTCTATAAAACTTACACGCGAAACGAGGTGACCCCGTATGGGTCACCTCGAGTCGAATCAGTTCAATTGTTTCGTCATTTCCTCGTGCAAAGCTCGAAGCGCACGGATGAATGCATCTTTGAAGTACTTATCTTCTTGTGTCTCTAATGTCTGAATCGCTTTTTGATCACCCGTTGATGCTTTTAAGAGCAGATTCACGACTGTTCCCCAACGTTTGACGTGTTCTGGTCTTGGGTGATTAAGGGCGGTTGTCAACGTAAACCAATACGGTTGATCACGACGTTGAAGGGTGGCAATCATTTGTTTTGCAAGTAGAGCCTCTTCTTCGGAAGGTAGGGTCGCCGTCGCGAACCATCCGAGTAATGAGGCACTCATCGATTCGAGTTCCTGCTTCATCGACTGTTCCATCGGCAAACGTCCAAAATCCGTGACGTTGACAAACACCAAGCGGTCTTTTGGGTCGATATGAGTGACCCATCCCGTGATTGATTTCATTTTGTCCCGCTCTTTAGACTGTGCCTTACATGTATATCCTTGTTGTTTTCCAATATAAATTCGGAACTGCCCCCGGTCGACATGTTTGTCCACTTTGAACTCAATGTCTTGTCCGACTTGAAACGGTTGATTCCGCTTATTCAGCGTCTGTCCTTTTTTCAACTCAGGTCGTTTTGAAATGTGTCTCAGCGCTTCTTGTTCGGTGCGATCATCCAACGTCCAAAGGTTGTGGGGTGTCACATTTTTGAAACGATGGCGTCGCACATAAATATATTGGTCAAGCGCGTCAATCGCGTCTGCGGCAGGTAGTGTACCATTCAAATAGTCATCAGCGATGTCTCGTAGTGTGAGAGATTCGAGACGATCGATATATCCTGCGTATGGAATCGTCTCGACGACATACAAAGCGGTCGCAATCAATTCACTTTCACGAGGGGTCAACGGTCGTTTGGCCATGATGCACTTCCTCTCTAGATTCATACGAATAGTATATCAAAAACCAAGCGATCGTTGCGAATTCAACTGAGATTTGGAAAATGATGCGGAATGGACAGGATTTCCACATCCCATCACGAATAGTAACGTGTAGAGAATCGGATGAAGGAATGAAAAGTGAGGTGAGGCGATGAAGCTTTCCATCGAACCTGGTGATTATGTTGTCTTGATTGAAATCAATAAAGAAGTATTAAAATGTGTCTCCCTCGAAGAAGCGGATCAGGCAGACCGGATCAGATACGAACTAGTCGGACGGATGAGTGAACGGTTACCAGCTGAAGTCATCGTCCCGTCCATCATCGACTACATTCGCTTTGGAAGTGGATATATCGGGGATCGTATCGTCTGGGATGCGGAAACAGAGTCTTTTTTTTGTCAGCAGTTTGAGACAATCGACGGCTCTCCGCTCGGAGAAGATTTAGAAGGATTTCGTCCTGACTCAAGTCGAGTTGAACTGGCGCGGTATTATACGTATTTGACCATCGGGCGAATTGTCGAATATGAGATGTTACATCCTGATGAACCAAGCTATTGGTAAACTTGTCGACAACTTTTTATTCAAAAAAAGGGAAATCTAATCCAAAGTTTGAGATAATGAAATCACTTTATCAGTTTGGAATGGAGCGGAAGGAATGAAAAAGATTGCCCTTTTGACAGCGATTGCGCTGTTATTGCCTGTAGGTGTGGATGCAGCGAAACCTGTCGTGCTTGAAAAACATGGCTACGTCGTCTCAGAGCCACGAATCACGAATCAATATTATGTACGACAAATCGGGACAGACTTGGCGTGGAGTAAAACGAGAGGTGCCTCAGACATCGTCGTGGCGTTAATCGACTCATCTGCCGACCGTAATCATACAGATTTAAAAAATGTTCCACGCGTCGTGAATTCGATGAAAGGTCCCTATAGCGCAGATACCCATGGGACGCATACTGCCGGCATCATGGCAGGAAAGCATAATCATTTTGGAATTGCCGGGCTCGCCCCGAACGTGCGATATCATTTTTATAATGTTTTCTATGGAAGAAACTCTGAATATACAGACTCATGGACGGTGGCAAAAGCTGTAGATACTGCCGTCGCAAAAGGTGCCACGATTATCAACTTATCACTTGGTGGAGATGACTATGATCGTCGCTTAGCTGCGTCCATCAAACAGGCGAGAGCCAAAGGTGTAATCGTAGTTGCATCTTCAGGTAACGATGGGATGACTAAAACGTCGTTCCCGGCGAATATGAAAGAAGTGATTGCTGTCGGTGCGATTGACTCTCGTCATCAAGTTGCTGACTTCACCAACATGGATGCGAGTGTAAAAATCGTTGCTCCTGGTGTGAATATTCTCTCACTCGGGGTGAATAATCGTTTTATTTATATGGATGGTACCTCTATGGCCGCACCAATGGTCACAGCGAGTCTCGCGCTCGTCAAATCAATCAATCCATTTTTAACACCTGACGAGGTGGATGCCCTGATCGCGAAAATGCCACGTTCTCAAGGGAAAACGTATACGGAGTTGAATACATTAAAACTACTCGATGCGACCCCTCGGCCATTGACACTAAGTACTGATTCTACTTGGAAGCAACGCTATATTACCGATGTGAAACTGAATGTCATGCAGCGTCCGACAATCAAAACGACGTATGGACTGTATATGGGTAGTAAGAAAATTAAAACGTTAAGTCCGAATACAAACTTTACGATGTTTGCATATGGTGATTGGCTACCGAGTGGGCAGTATCGACTTGTCGCCCAAATGACCGATGGAAAATACAAACGGTCTACGAGTAAGACGATTGATTATATCAATACGGTCAAAACGTCCATCTCCGTTGATGCGGCAGATGCTCAGACGTTCTCCTTACAGACTACTCGTAAAGGAATCGTCACCGTTCTTGATGCGGATGGCAATAAAATGTATGAAGCCCTCCATATCGCCGGAACATTCCCGGTGAGAGGAGATACGACAAAACCGTTGACGGTGATTCTAAAGCCGACAGATGTGCGTGAAAAAGTCGTATCGACGAATTATACACCGCCTGTGGTCGAGGAAGAACCGCCTGTGGTTGAATCCTTATAAAGAAAAAAGCCGTCTACTCCGAACGGAGAGACGGCTTATCTAATTCAATCGATGGTGATGGCTTCTCCACACCAACGGATACTCGCTTCTAATACATTTCCTTGGTCGTCAATATGCTCAAAACTGAGTTTACCATCGCGGATGATTTCGCATAATCCGACACGAACCCGATCACTCCAAGCGCGACGCGTTTCATGGGTTTCGTCGAACACCGGAATCGCGTCAGGGAAACGCTCTTCTAAGTGTGCTAAATTATGATGGTCAAAATGATAAGATCGTTTCGAGAGTTCGTTCGGTGCTTTAATATCGAACGGTTCAAACCCTCGGACGAGACGATTATTTCGGTAGAAGGCGAACACGCCGTTGTTCGGGTGGAGCACTTTAATGTCATCGATTTCTATTACATAAGTCAGACGTTGAATCCAACCGTTTTTTGCATCTTGATGCATCAAAATCCCTCCTTATTCAATGAACACGCCTTATTTTAGCGCTGACTGAATGTAAAATCAAGTTTCGAATTTCAGTTGTAAATTGTTGAAATTTCCGCTACAATGGTTGAAGTGACTATGAGGTCTGGACAATCGCGGGACGCAAGTTTTGAGGAAAGTCCATGCTCGCACAGCCTGTGATGGCTGTAGTGATCGTGCTACACGAAAAGATAAGTGTAGGCAACGCAAGTTGACGGCAGAAGAAACACCTAAGTCCTCGGATATGGTGTACGCTTCTTGAAAGTGCCACAGTGACGAAGTCTGATCGGAAACGTTCAGAGTGGAACGAGGTAAACCCCACGAGCGAGAAACCCAAACTATGGTAGGGGAACTTCCGAACCGGAACCGAACGGGACGGAGGGCGCCGATGTGCGCAGATAGATGATTGTCACTCCATCGTGCCAGGGAGACCGCTATGAGCACCGGAGTACAGAACATGGCTTACAGGACAACATAGTCTCAACTAACAACGACAAGGAGTTCAAGCACATATACTTGAGCTCCTTTTTTCATGATTTTTTTACAATTTACAACATGAATGAAAGATTTTAATGTAGAAAGAAGGCGATTGCAGATGGCAAAACGTAAACTGATTGCGACAGCAGCGATGGGGATTGAGGCACTCGTTGCAAAAGAAGTAAGAGACTTAGGATACACATGTGAAGTCGAGAATGGTCGAGTTTACATCGATGCGGAGATGGAAGACATTCCACGATTAAATATGTGGTTGCGCACGGCAGACCGTGTCAAACTCGTCGTAGCGGAGTTCAAGGCGACAACGTTCACAGAACTATTCGACGGGGTTGTGGCATTGCCGTGGACAGATTTCATGCCGTGGGACGCTGCGTTCACGGTTGATGGTCGCTCGGTCAAATCGAAATTGTTCTCAATTCGGGACTGTCAAAAGATTACGGAGAAGGCAATCGTCGAAGCGATGCAGCGTGGCTACCATAAGGGAGGGGAATGGTTGCCGAAGTCAGGTGCGAAATTCCCGATTGAAGTTGCTTTGTTAAAAGATGTAGCGACGATCACAATCGATACGTCAGGCCCGCTTCACCGTCGAGGCTACCGTGAGTTGCATTCACAGGCACCACTTAAAGAAACGATGGCGGCGGCAATGATTCAATTGACGAACTGGCGTCCTGATATGCCATTTTATGATGTCTTCACGGGTTCAGGGACACTCGCAATCGAGGCGGCGATGATCGGACGGAACATCGCGCCGGGTATTAATCGCGAATACTTCGCTCAGGAATGGACATGTATCCCGAAAAAAGCGTGGTATGCAGCCATGAACGAAGCGAACGAAAAAGCGGAGTGGGATAAACCGCTCAAAATCTATGGAATCGACCTCGACCCGCGTATGGTAAAACTTGCGAAAGACAACGCGGAACTCGCCGATGTCCGTGATGCGATCACGTTCGTCCATAGTGATGCGGCCGCATTGAAACCGAAAGAGGAGTACGGCGTCATCATTGGTAACCCGCCTTACGGGGAACGACTTCAGTCAGAAGAAGAAATCATCGACTTGTACGAGCGGATCGGCGCACAATATGCGAAGTACCCTGGATACAGCGTCTACATGTTGACGAGTTATGAGGACTTCGAAAAAGCATACGGTCGCCCGGCGACGAAGCGTCGGAAGTTGTACAACGGTAACATCGAAACTCAATATTATCAGTACTTTGGAAAACGTCGTCCACGCCCAAACCGTGACGCGTCACCAAAATCGGAGTCATAAACGAATGACCGTTCTAGCGAGCGGTCATTTTTTTGCTTCCGATGAACAAACTCACTTGTTTCATCATTCGATGAACAGGTTATACATAACATATGTATAATTAGAGGGGGACATGTGATGCAAAAGTATACCGTTGAATATCAATTACACGCGAAAGAACAGAACACTCGGACGGTCGAGGTGGAAATGGACCGGGTGCCCGATTTAAATAATCAAGAGGAACTAAATGCGGCTTACCAGATTGTATCCGACGCGATTCGTGAACCGATCACCAGTTTTGAGATTGTATCTATTACGTGAGCCCGAGGCAGTCGCTTCGGGCTTTCTACATATAACATAAAGGAGTGGACCGATTGAATATTTTAGTAGTAGGCATAGGTGACGTGGCAAAAAAAGCGTATCTGCCTGTATACACCGGATTAAAAAACGTGAACGTGTATCTTGTCTCAAGAGATGAACAGAAGTTACAGGACATCATATCGACCTATCGTTTTAAAAAAGGATATACGGACCTTCAAGACGTACCGATGACAAAAATCGATGCGGTCATGATTCATTCGACGACAGCTGCCCATTACGAGCAAGCGGAATATTGTTTACGACAAGGGAAGCATGTCTTCATCGACAAGCCGATCACGTTCTCACTTGAAGAGACGGAACGTCTTGTTGCACTTGCGAAAGAGAAGGGTGTTCATCTCGTCACGGGCTTCAATCGCCGATTTGCTACGGCGACAGAGGCGCTTAAACAAGTCGAACAAAAGAACATGATACTTATTCAAAAGAACAGAACGTATAAACCGGCGACACTTCGAGAATTTATCATCGAGGACTTTGTGCACGTCGTCGATACGCTTCGTTATTTGACGGACCTTCATCCTGTCGAACGCTTGTCTGTCACGCCGCGATATGAAGGAGATGTGTTGAAACAGGTGATGATTCATTTTCAGGCGGGTGGGATTGAAGCAATCGGCTGGATGAACCGGGATAATGGATGCACGGAAGAAGTGATGGAAGTCATGTCTCCATCTGTGAAGCGTGTCACACGGGACGTCGAACGAGTCATAGACTATGGCGTCGATGGGATAAAAGAGTGGTCGCTTGATCCGTGGGAGTCAAATTTAAAGCGTCGGGGCTTTATCGACTTGATTGATGACTTTATCAAACTTTTAAATGGGGAAGCGAACAAGTCAGTCCTAGCTGAGGATAGTTTGGAGACACATCGTCTTTGTGAAGAGATTCTTAAAAACGTGCATTGAACCCACTGTTTCTGTCAGATTCATAGCGGGTAAAAACCCGATAAAAGGAGGCGATTTCGTTGGATATCCGTGAACTTATTATGCAAATCAATGACTATTTATGGTCGTACCTTCTCATCTTCGTCTTGATTGCAGGAGGTCTTTATTTTACGATTCGGATGGGGTTCGTCCAGTTCCGAATGCTACCTGAGATGTTCAAACTACTATTTGTCAAAGGACTCAAACACGAGAAAGGTCAAGTTTCTTCATTCCAAGCGTTCGCAATCGGGACCGCGGCACGTGTCGGTACGGGAAACATTGCCGGTGTATCGACCGCGATTGCGTTAGGTGGTCCTGGAGCCGTGTTCTGGATGTGGCTCATCGCTTTAATCGGAGCGGCCTCGGCATTTGTTGAGAGCACGCTTGCCCAAGTATATAAAGTGCATGATGGCAAGGCTTGGCGTGGGGGACCGGCCTATTACATCGAACGGGCGCTCGGAGAACGGTGGCTCGGCATTGTGTTTGCGATCTTAATTACGTTTGCGTTCGGTTTTGCCTTCAATTCAGTACAAGCCAACACCATTGCACTCTCCGTGAACAATGTGTTTGAGGTTGACACGGTATGGGTCGGCTTGATTCTGTCAGTCGTCACCGCCATCGTCATTTTCGGTGGAATTCGTTCGATTTCAACACTATCCGGAATCATCGTACCGGTCATGGCAGGAGGCTACATCTTGCTGGCCATTTGGGTCGTCTTGACGAATCTTGATGTCGTGCCACAAGTCTTCTCGGCCATCTTCTCTGAAGGTGTACTCGGTTTCCAACAATTGTTCGGTGGTGCGGTCGGTGCGGCTGTCCTTCAAGGAATTCGACGTGGGCTATTCTCGAACGAGGCGGGGATGGGTTCCGCACCGAATGCGGCAGCTACGGCTGAAGTCAGTCACCCTGTCAAACAAGGATTGATCCAATCACTCAGCGTTTTTGTGGACACGTTGTTTATTTGTACAGCGACGGCGATGATCGTCTTGATCTCGGGTGTTGAAGGGTCCGAGTCGTTCCAAGGGATTGAACTTGCGCAAGAGGCACTTCTCGTCGAGATTGGACCGATTGCGACGACGCTCATGACCATCGCCATCTTACTTTTCGCCTTCAGTTCCATTCTGGCGAACTACTATTATGGTGAAACGAATATTGAGTTCATCTCGGAAAAGAAACGCTATCTCATCATCTATCGGATTGCAGTCGTCGGTATGGTCATGTTTGGTTCAGTACGGTCGGCAGGGCTTGTCTGGTCCATCGCTGACATTTTCATGGGACTCATGGCGCTCGTCAACATGTATGCGATTTTCCGCTTGAGTAAAGTCGCGAAGACGTTACTCGATGATTACATGGCCCAGAAGAAAGAAGGGCGAGACCCAGAATTCTTTAAAGAAGGCGTCGATCTTCCCGGAAAAGAACACATCGAGGCGTGGGAAGCGAAAAAAGAAGAAATCAGTTAACCGATGTGAGAGTGCTTCCGTTACCGGAAGCCTCTCCTTCATTTTAGTAATAATATTTCAAATACCGTATTTTTATTATATTAAAGAAAGTAGAGAGTAAAGATGAAACAAGTTTTATCAACAGTCGTCAAGCGTTTTTTTACAGAACGCTTCTTTGACCAAGCTGCCATGTTGGCCTATTACTTCATTTTATCCACGTTCCCGTTCTTATTATTCGTATTAGGGATTGTCGGGTTTTTACCATTTACGAGCGGTGATGTGATACAAGCGTTATCACTCATTATGCCTGAAGCGAGCTATCGGCTGTTAGAAGGGAACATCGAAGCGATTTTCGATAACTCTAAATTGAAATTGGCATCATTCAGTATCTTACCCGCACTTTGGATTTCATCGATTGCTGTGCAGTCGTTGGTCCGGGCATTAAACGATGCTTATCGGGCGGTCCGAAATAAGGCTTTTTGGAGAGGTGTCTTGCAAGACATCGCAATCACATTGGCACTCATGTTTGTACTCCCGTTTTCATTACTCGTACCGGTGATCGAAACGGCGTTACGTGAAGTGTCTTCATATATCTTGTTCATCGATGAGATCGTCACGACCTATGCTCAGATATGGTTTTACTTTAGATGGATTGTAGGGACGGGTATACTCTTTACCGTATTTATCTTCGTTTATAAGTGGTTGCCGAGTGTGTCAGGTACATTCAAGAATAGTTGGGCTGGGGCGGCATTTGCGACTGTAGGAATCCTCATCGTTTCAAACGTGTTCAGCTATTATTCCCAGTTCGCGAACTATGAACAGTTCTACGGTCAACTTGGGGCGTTCATTGTCTTGTTAATTTGGTTTTACCTTGCTGCTTCTGTGATTTTGCTAGGAGGACTCTTGAACGCGACATTGATCGAGGGGAAAGAAAAACTTCGTTAGACGTGTAAATGCTAGTTATCATTTAAAAGAATAGGGAATGGTAACGTAAGGTCACATCATCTAAGCGGAGGTGGGAAACATGGATATGCAACGGCTCGTACACAATCGTCGTTTCATCGATCAATCATTGTTTTACCTCGCCTTACATCTGTGGAAATGGATCCTCCTGTTACCTGTCTTGTTCTATTTGGATGTATCGTTTCGCCATTCGCCATTCTCTGAGTTTCTAATTGTGAGTATCATATTGTATCTCATGTTTCGCGTGATACAATATGTCATCGCCAGTCGTGCTTCTTTCATGGAATTGGTTGAGTTTGGCTATTCAGTTTTGTCACTCGTTCTCGTCTTCACATTCTTGATGGAAATTGGAGCTCCACCTATCGCCATCGCGATCGTTGGGGCCGCATACTTGAGTCATCCGATGCTTGCGCTACATCATTATCAAAATTTCTCAGAACGCAAATGGCTCAATAAACAATTTCAATTGTTTAGCCCGATGTTACGCCAAGGAGAAGTACCTGTTCACGTCCTCGTATTGACGGAAGATGAAATTGTGATTACTGTAGAGAGTGGAAAAGAGTTTACGTACCGTCATATTTATTGGGGCGGTTTTTATGTAGAAAATGCTTCCTAAAAGGTGGTTACTCAGTTGTTTAGTGGATTCGACAATATCATTGTCATTTTGTTTTGGATTGCGACATTCATTGCGTTCTTCAAAGGGGCGTATGACATGTGGCGTGAATATCGATCAACGAAGGAAAAGTCGGTTCTGTATTACTTGATTGTCCTGATTATCACGTGGTTCTGGTTCAATCCATATGAGCTAGTCGCACTTCATCCGTTCGTGTTGATGGCGTATTACTGGAATCGGAGCAAATGGATGCGAAATGCGATGCTCATATTGGTGCTCGTACCATTCGTAATCCGTGTCTGGTTAATCGCAGCATCGATGTAATACAAAAACTCGGTCCCTCTGAAGGGAACCGAGTTTTTAAATTGATCTGGATTATTCTTTTTTCGCAGCTGCCAATTCAGCTTCCATTTCACCGAATTCACGATTGATGCGTTTCTGTTCTTTCTGGCTTGTGAAGTTACTGACAAGTACGATTGCCAACATACTTAAGAAGAAGCCAGGAACCATTTCGTAAAGGACTGTTGAAAGTCCAGTCACGATCCAAAGGATAACCGTGATGGCACCTACAAGAATACCGGCGAGGGCACCTTGGCGTGTCATCTTGCTCCAGTAGAGTGATAACAGGATTGCTGGTCCGAATGCAGAACCGAAACCGGCCCAAGCATAACCAACAAGTGTCAAGATTGTACTAGATGGGTTGAGTGACATAAGCGTCGCCACAAATCCGACGAGCAAGACACCGATACGTCCAGCACGTACCATTGTTTTTTCACTTGCTTCTTTGTTGAAGAACTTACGATAGAAGTCTTCTGTCAAAGCAGATGAAGTAACGAGCAATTGTGATGATACAGTCGACATGACAGCTGCAAGAATTGCGGCTAACAAGAATCCAGTGATGAACGGGTGGAACAAGACTTCTGAGAATTGAATGAAGACTGTTTCCGGGTCACCGAGTGGATTACCTTGTCCACGGAAATAAGCGATTCCGACGAAACCTGTCATGACTGCACCGATAATTGATACGGTCATCCAGCTCATTCCGATGCGACGTGCTGTTTTCAATGATTTCACATCACGGATGGCCATAAAGCGAACAATGATGTGTGGCTGACCGAAGTAGCCGAGTCCCCAAGCGAGGAGACCGATAATCCCGAGTGTCGTTGTCCCTTTGAAGAGATCAAACAAGTCGGCATTGATTGTCGTTGCAGAGTTGACAGCAGTGTCTACTCCACCGAGATCCGTCAAAGCAACAAATGGAACGAGCACGAGTGCCAAGAACATGATGACACCTTGTGCGAAGTCTGTCCAACTAACTGCCGTGAATCCACCGAAGAGGGTATACAAGATCACGACACTAATTGTAACGACGACACCTGTCTGATAGTTTAATCCGAATGAGCTTTCAAACAACTTCCCGCCAGAAACGAGTCCGGCTGACGTATAGAACGTGAAGAAGATGATGATGACGGATGCAGATAGGATCCGTAGCCAGTTCGAGTGATCTCGGAACCGATTCTCTAAAAAGTCTGGAATCGTAATCGAATCGTTCGCCATCTCTGTGAAGACGCGAAGTCGTGGAGCAACTAACAAGTAGTTCAAGTAAGCTCCGATGACCAATCCAACGGCTAACCAAATTGCTGATAGTCCAGTTGCGTACATTGCACCCGGTAGTCCCATTAACATCCAACCACTCATATCCGAAGCTCCGGCTGACATGGCTGTAACTCCTGGCCCCATTTTACGGCCACCTAACATATAATCTGATGAATCGGTCGTTCGTTTATACGCAACGTATCCGATAAGAAGCATCATCACGAGATAAAGCGCGATCGATACCCATTCTTGCCATAGCATTGAATTACCTCCTATTAAGTTAAGAAAATCTATTTCATCAAACTCGTTCGCGATTGTGTGAACACATCACACAGTCAATAACAAAAGTTGAAAAGGCGAACTTGTGTCTTACCTTACCGAACGATTTAAATGATTGCAAACTGTCACCTTTTCAGAAAAATGGCTCTAAAGCCTATCATATCAACGGATGAGAGTGAAAATAAGGTGCTAAAAAGTTTAAATATTCTGAATATTTGAAATGTTGAGGACTTCTTGCTGTAATATTCCTGTAACATTAAGCGATGCTTTTTCTGAAAAAACGAAAAAGAGCATGGATTTACATGCCCTTTTCTTACGTTATTTAAAAGCCTTCTCTTCGACCAGACGCATCGTCGGGAAAGTTTGCCCGGATTTTGCCTGCATCGTGACCAAGATATACGTCTCGTTTTGATGTTTCATGATAAACACCATCGTATAGCCCGACTCATCGGTATACCCCGTTTTCGTAGCGGTCACATACTTTGAGTAGTGGATACTTCTCTCATTGACGGATGAGCCGAGGTGATACCACCAGCGTCGTTTACCATTTCCGTCTTTGTCATTGAATTCCGCTTTAAATTCATATGTACCAGCAATCTCAACGAGTTCAGGATATGTACTAAATGCGTATGCGATTTTTGCCATATCGTTCGCCGTCGTGTAGTGATTTGGATCGGAGTATCCGTGCGCGTTCACAAAATGGGTACCTGTCAATCCAAGAACCTCTGCCCGTTCATTCATCAATTGAACGAATGCTTCGGTCGAACCGCTCGTATATTCTGCCAGACTGTTTGCGGCATCATTTCCTGATTCAAGGAGCGTGGCGTATAACGCCTGGCGTACCGTTAATGTATCACCAATCGCAAGATGCGCGATGTGGCTGTCCCAAGGGATGTCGAGTGTTGAGGTCTGGATCGAAATGAGCGGCTGATCGAGTTCGTTTGCCGCCGATGCTTTCTCGTAGGCGAGTAAAGCCGTCATCAGTTTTGTCGTGCTGGCTGGGAAGACACGGTCGTCAGCATTTTTATCAATCAAGATTTCCTGTTTGTCCACATTTACGAATGTCATCGCACCGACTGGAATGTCCTCGTTATGGAGTAACATCGTTTCAATTGGGTGCCAAGTTCCCATCTCGATGTCGGGGAACACGGGACCTTGCTTCATAGGTACGACTTTGGGAGCCGCAGTTTCAGAGGGTGTCGGTGCTTCTTTATCCTGCTTAAATCCGACCAATGTCGGGATCAGTGCGACGATTCCGAGCAACACGACCGCTGCAACCATTCTTCGCATGATGTACGTTCTTCTTCGGTGTCTCCTTCTACGGGTCAAAACAAGTCCCTCCTTTATCGTTACTCTATAAAGATAATAGAAAACGCATATTTATTGCGCCGATAAAATAAAGAACTAGGTCAATGATTGATGATGAAACGATGGTGTATCGGGTATAGAGGTAGGAAATCCATTAATGAGAGGGGAATATGCCATGCAACGTTATCCGTTCACGAACTCCATCTGGCGACAACATGACACCGGGACACTGTATCCACCATTAACCGCTTCGGAATCATCTGAAGTCGTCGTCATCGGAGCCGGAATCGCCGGGCTAGTCTGTGCCTATGAACTCCAAAAGCGTGGAAAACAAGTAACGCTCTTAGAAGCGCTAGAGATTGGTCACGGCACGACTGGACATACGACGGCGAAGTGTTCTGTCCAACACGGAGCGATATATCAGGAGCTGATTCGACATTTCGATGAAACGACTGCCCGACTCTACTACGAATTTAACGAAGAGGCACTCGTCTATCTCCAAAAGCAAATCGATGAAGGATTTGAATGTGACTATTCGATAGAAGACTCATTTTTATATTCAACGGAACCGAGTGAAGAACTGTCCAGAGAACTGGATGCTTATCGTCGGTTGAAGCTTGACGGAGGGGAGGCAACGGAGGAAGTCGGAAACACGCTTCCCTTCTCAATTGATCAAGCGCTTGTCATTCGAAAGCAAGCCCAGTTTCACCCAGTCAAGTACTTACGTGAATTGGCAGATCGATTCGTCCGGCTGGGTGGAAGGATTTATGAACAGACGAGGGCACTAGATGTAAGTCAAGGACCACGCCCGATTGTCACGACTGCTACAGGAAGAAGGGTTCAGGCCAATCAGGTCGTGATTGCGACTCATTATCCATTCAATGACCTACGTGGCCTATACGTGTCAAAATTTTCAGTAGAGCGCTCCTATATTGTCGCTTGTGAAACGGATACAGCTCCGCTGAAAGGAATGTATTTAAGTGTTGACCAAAACAGTCGATCGTATCGGTCATATGTAGATGATGGAAAAACGTATTTATTAATTGGCGGAGAAGGACATACAGCGGGACAGGTGACGGACACCCGAAGTCGCTATGATCGTCTGGAGAGTGATGCACAACATTATTTTGGAACGAATCGGGCGTCGTATCGCTGGTCTTCTCAAGATCTCATCACGTTGGACTCGCTTCCCTATGTCGGGCAAATGTTCAAACGGGAACCAGACATCTTACTAGCTACAGGATTTCTAAAATGGGGGATGACTAATGGGATTGCAGCAGGGAATTTAATCGCGGATCAACTTACCGGTCAGCCGAATCGATTTTCGGAGTTGGTGTCTCCTCTTCGGAAAACCGTCAAACCGACTGACGTTGGTCCATTTATTAGAACCAATCTCGATACGGCGACACAATTCGCAAAGGGGACCATGGAGCGCGTACTCGAACGCCGGGGTGTCGAGGACCTTCAACTAGACGAAGGCGGAATCGTGCAAGTGGACCATCAGACAAAAGGGGTATATCGAGATTTAGACAACCATTTTCACGTAGTCAATCTGACATGCACCCATCTCGGTTGTACCGTGAAATGGAACAATGCGGAACGGACTTGGGACTGTCCCTGTCATGGGTCTCGTTTTGATGCTAAAGGAGCCGTCCTAGAAGGTCCGGCGACAAAACCACTTCCCTACAAGATGCGAGAAGATTTGTAAACTAGTATAGGCAAAGGTTGACAGCTATAATAAAGTAGAAAGAGAACAGAACAACACATAGGGGTGAATGACAGATGGAACTAACAAAAGAATGGCGTGAGCATTTTAAGCAATTGCGTGCGTTCGATGAAGCAATCTCTCTTTTATATTGGGATATGCGTACTCAGATGCCGGAACAGTCGGCACCGCTCCGTGCGGAAACAATCGGATATTTGTCGACTGAGGCGTTCAAACGACAGACGAGTGAGTCGTTCGCTTCTTTATTGGGACGTATGACTGAAGAAAGTGGACTGTCTGAAGTCGAATCGCGTTCACTTCAAATCGCAAAAACGCAATATGAACGAAACGCAAAGATTCCTCATGATGAGTATCAAGCGTACGTGACGCTCGTATCTGAAGCGGAGACGGCTTGGGAGAAAGCAAAGAATCAAAACGATTGGGACATGTTTGCTCCATATTTGAAAAAGATCATCGGATTCCAACAAAAATTTGCGGAATATTTCGGATATGAGAAGCATCCATACGATGCCCTGCTTTATGATTATGAGCCGGGGATGACCGTCGAATTGTTAGATCAGCTGTTCGCTTCTCTCCGAGACGAGCTGGTGCCGCTCATTCAACAGCTTCCAAAAGAATCACTCTCACTAGATTGGTCGATGCCGTCAGACATTCAAGAAAAGATTTGTCATGACTGGATGAACGTCGTTGCATACGATTTGTCCCGTGGTCGTCTTGACGCGACGGTGCACCCGTTCGAGATCACGATCAACCGTCGCGACGTACGAATCACGACGAAATATGATGAGGCTGATTTCCGTAATGCCTTGTTCGGAACGATGCATGAGGCAGGGCACGCGACGTATGAACAACAAATCGATCCAATGCTTGACGAGCTCGGGCTAGGCGGTGGCGCATCGATGGGAATCCATGAATCGCAGTCGCTCTTCTTTGAAAACTTTATCGGTCGGAGTGAAGCTTTCTTGCGCCGTGTCTATCCGAGACTCCAAGAGCTCTACCCGGTATATGGTAACATCGATTTTGATACGTTCTATCGTGGAGTGAACGAGGCAAAACCTTCACTTATCCGAATCGAAGCGGATGAACTGACGTATAGCCTTCACATCATCATCCGCTATGAACTCGAGAAAGCACTCATTCAAGGAACGTTATCCGTCGACGAGCTTCCGGCCGCGTGGAATGAGAAGTATAAAGAGTATCTCGGACTCGATGTTCCAACAAATGCTAAAGGCGTGCTCCAAGATGTACATTGGGCGGGTGGCTCGTTCGGATACTTCCCAAGTTATGCACTCGGCCTCATCTATGCGGCGCAGTTGACGGAGGCGTTGAAAGCAGACCTTCCTCAATTTGAGACATTGATTCAAGATGGTGAGATTGAGCCAGTCAAAACATGGCTCCAAGAAAACGTTCATCAATACGGAAAGCGCCTGACACCGAATGAACTCATTCGAAAAGTGACCGGTCAAGAAATCTCGGTTCAACCGCTTGTTCGCTATTTGACGGACAAGTATCAGACTGTGTCCAAATGAAACGATTTGCGCATCGTGGTGTGATGGCACTACAACCGGAGAATACGATGTCGGCGTTCAGACTCGCACTGGATACGGGGGCAGATGGGATTGAAACAGATGTTCATTTGACCAAAGATGGTGAGCTCGTTCTCATTCATGATGAGACGCTAGAACGTACGACGGACGGGAGCGGGTTAGTGTCTTCGTACACACTCGACGAACTGAGAAGGTTTAACGCCGGAGTTCGATCTTCTAAACAAGAGGCTATCCCGACCCTGCAAGAACTTCTCGAACTTGTGAGGGATACATCGATTCGATTAAATCTTGAAGTGAAGACCGATGTGCTGCGATACGTTGGAATCGAATCCCGGTTGCTCGACACACTTGATTCGTCGGGCATCAACCCGTCACGTATTCTTTTCTCATCGTTCAATCATGAGACGATACACCGATTAAAAAAGATGAGACCAGACATCGAGGCGGCCATCTTACTCGCGCAACCATTATATGACACCGTTGGATATCTGGAATCGGTTGGTGCCGATTCAGTCCATCCGCATATTGATCGCATCACGAATGAAGAGATTCAATCGTTGCAACGACATGGTGTGCCTGTCAGACCCTATACGATTAAGACAGATGCACAACTCGAGCGTTGTGAAGCATTAGAAGTCGACGCCATTTTCGTCAATGATATCGAATGGGCAAGTAAAACCCTTTAGTCGCCGACTAAAGGGTTTTATAATTTGATGGGAGGGAACTACAATTTATGTAAAGGTTGCGCTTTCATTCCTCAGCATATCGGAGCACATTCAGGGCATAGTGCCCCCTTTACGTCATTGTCGGATTGTCTTAAGTTTAAGATGTCACCGAGCTACATAGCAATCAGATGTAGCACACCATGTAGCACTGCATCACACTTGTTGTATGCAAGTCGTAGGTTACCGTAGACAAAAGGAGGAAATTTCACATGAAGAAGTTGATGTCTTTACTGGGTACACTAGCACTGGCCTTCGCTTTCATCCTACCGGTTAGCGCCGATGGACATGAAAATGCGATGGTCCGTGTGCTACATGCTTCACCTGATGCACCGGCAGTTGACGTGTATGTGGATGGGGAAGTCGCGGTCGAGGGAGCAGAGTTCAAGGATCTCACTGACTACTTGACACTTCCTGCAGGGGATTACAACGTTGAGATCAAGCCAGCAGGTGACGCAGAAACAGTCGTCGTCGCAGCAGACCTTTCAATCGAAGCAGGCAAATTCTACACAGCTGCTGCGATCGGTCAACTTGAAAACATCGAAATCGCTGCAATGGAAGATGATGCGAACTTCGAAGACGGTAAATCAAAAGTCCGTGTCGCACACTTTGCACCAGATGCACCAGCAGTGGATGTCGCACCTAAAGGTGGAGACCCACTCTTCTCGAATCTCGAGTTCAAAGCAGTAAGTGACTATGGCACACTCGATGCTGGCACATACGACCTTGAAGTTCGTCCAGCAGGAGCGACTGATGTCGTGAAAGCACTTGATGGTGTCGCACTCGAAGGTGGTAAGAACTATACAGCATTTGCAATCGGACTCCTTGAAGGAGAACCAGCATTTGAAGTACTCCTTGCCGCTGATGGTGGAGAGATGGCAATGGCCCCTGAAACAGGACAAGGTGGTCTCGCTCAAACAGCGTCAATGAACTGGTTGCTCGCTGCAGCAGTAGTTGGAGCAGCAGCAGCTGGATTCTACGTCTTTCGTCGTCAGAAGCAAGACGCTTAAGCTGTTCTTTCTAGGTACCATCACTTTTCTAGTGGTGTGTGCTCAAGCTGAAGCACCAGACAAACCATTTGTCATGCCGACGGCCGAATTCGCTGAACCACTCGTATTGACCTCTAAACAGGTCGACAGGCAATCATTTCATTCGAAAAGTTTCATCCCGAAACGACTCGTCATTCCATCAATTGATGTCGATGCCTCGATTGAAGCGGTCGGGAAAGATGAGGCTGGTCGAATGGATACTCCGTCTGAAGTGGATCAAGTCGGTTGGTATCAGTATGGTGCGAAAGCAGGGGCGACAGGAAACGTCGTCTTGTCGGGTCATCTTGATGACTTGAACGGCCCCGCCATCTTTGCGAATCTTGGTCAACTTCCCATAGGAGAACTGGTGACGCTCCAGGCGGAAGGTCAAGTCGCAACGTATGAAGTGGTCAGCGTGAAGCAATATCGCCTTAATCAAGTCCCACTTGCATCAATCTTTGCGGCGACTCAGGCGAAACGGATTCAACTGATTACATGTGCAGGGCCATACGATGAAAATCTTGGGTATCGTGACCGGATCGTCGTCACGGCACACCTGATTGAAGCAAACTGACAGCAAGGAGATGCAAACACACGTTTTGCATCTCCTTTTTCATGTCTCATAAAAAATAGACCCCAGCCAGTACGGCTGAGGTCTATTCATGGCTTAAGCATCCATGCGGTCTAATAATTTTGAAAGTAAAATGAGTTCTTCATCAGAGAAATCAGTAAATACATCCATCAAGTATTCGATTTTCATACTCTCTAACGTCTCGAACAACTCGCGACCTTCGTCTGTCGCTTGAAGTTCGACGACACGGCGGTCACGTTCGCTGCGTTCGCGAGAGATTAACCCTTTTTTCGTCAACTCATCAGCGAGTGCCGTGATCATCGAGGCTGAAAATTGAAACTCATTCGACAAAGCAGAGGCGATTTGAGGACTCTGTTGACAAAGAGAACGTAGAATGAAGAATTCATTACGAGTCAAGTATTGTGAGAACATCGAACGGAGATTTTTTTTCACTCCGCGATAGTTCATCCGGATTCCACGTTCAGCATCAGCGACGAGCTGACGACGTGAAGCAGTTGGTACAGGTGTTGTCATCCTCGAAACTACCTCCTAGTGATAATATTATTCATATATACTTCAGAACATAGAAACATTCTACATTAAAAACATGTTGTCTGTAAAGTTATAAAGGCTCGTCTTTTGAACGGATTTGTTGAATGACTTCCTCATAATGTTTCAAATCTGGATAGAAACGTCTGAAGAAGAATTCGATTTGCGGGTCATCGCCTTCTGCCAATAGTTTGGCCAGGACGGCATAGACGACACCCATCCCTTGTCTCGGCAGAAGGGATGAAGGGAGTAGCGTCGCACATTGGACGGCTTGCGTATAGTAAGTTGAAAGTGTGTCGTTTAAGTCTTTGAACGTTCGGATGTCTGCATAATGAAACATTCGAGTCAATTCGACGATTGCTGAGAGATCGGTCTCGAGCAACCATTCGCTTTGGAAGATGGCATTATCCAATTTTTCAACGGTCTGGTCGTTGGCCATGTAATAGTTTAAATTGTCTCGAGTAATCGTCACTTTTTCAGGAGAATCGAGGATTTGTTCAACTGTTTCTTGTTCGAATGTCCGGAGTTGTTTACGGATGTTCACAAACTCAGAATCAGCAATCTCGAGAAGCCCGGCGACACGACTGAAACTACGTTTGATTTCAGGCGGAACAGCATTCGGGTTTTTGTAACCGAGGTCATGTTCAATTTCAGCCCAAGCATGTTGTAGAATCGAGCGGACTTGAATTTCCGCTTCCTTTTCGGCAAATCGTCGATATTCCCCGAGGGCAAGTCGTTTTTCACTCAGCTCCACAACATAGTGAACAGACAAATAGCCAAACTCATTGGAGTCAAGCAAAGTTGATTTATCGATTGACTGTTCTCGATCGATGGTGAATTCGTCCTCCAATATTTGGGCGACAGTCCGTACATCATCATGGAAGTAAGTAACAATCCGAATCCCAGCAAGGTCCTGAACGTCACGTAACGAACGGTATTGGTATGGTTTACGGGACAGTTTGGCATATAAACTGTCCGCTTCTTTCGCACGGGCGACAATCGAATGAAACTGAATACCGGCTTCCGTTAACAATTCACTGAGGAGCGCTTTCAGTTTTGTGGCAAACGCTTCATAATCTTCTTTTTCGTTTAAATATTCAAGCATGATTGTATTCAAGTCTTGTTTAGGCACGTAACTCACTCCTTTTCACTGTCTTTAGTATATCATCTCCATTACAAAACGATATGGTAGCATATATACAGAGGGGGAATGAACATGAACCATACATTTCGGTCATCCGAGAGAGAAAAACTGGAGATCATCGCTGGTCTTTTGCAACAGGCGGATTATCGGATATCCCGCATCCGAGAAGATGGGAATCAATTCGTTGTGACCGCGCGCCTATTGGGTCGGGCTACCATAGAAGGGGAACGTGAGCGCATCGGAGGAATCGTGCAGCATTTTGATGTGGAAGAATGGACGTTTCATGATTAAACGATGACGATTTATGTTTACCACCTCATTTTTCGGGAATAACAAAAACAGTGAAAACCATGACTGTGAACGTTTAGGAGGATGGGGCATGTTAGAGACAAGGGTAGTAAATGATATGACAACGGTAGATCATGAAGTGAACGAGATGGTCTCAGGAGGGTGTGTGAACGAACACATCTACTTATTCGCCAAAGACGAAGAATTGACGATTCGACTGGCGGCAGAAGCTGGTGTCCAACCGTACCGCATTCCGGAAAAGGGAATGTTCGAGTCGTTGCTCTCGAAATTTACGAGCAACTCAGAAGATCGCATGGAACAGATGGAAAGCCTCGGTCTTACGAAAGAGATGGTCGACTCACTCGAGCGCGAAATCAAAGATGGAAAAATCGTATTAGTCTGTGATAAATGACAATGGACCGGAAGCCCGGTCCATTTTTTTATTGTTTTGTTTGATAATAGGCATTCACGATTCGTCGCAACGACTTATGGTCGAGGCGAAGTGGAGAGAATCCAGCATCTTTTAACAATTGTTTTGTGTTTTCGTCATGGAACGTGATGTTTCGATTCAAATACGGATTGAATACTTTCACCATCTCGTTAAATGACTGTTCGACAGCACTGAGTGTGGACGACGGCGTCTCCGTGATCGTCAAATGCGGGAAGGAGAGCGACTCTTTCATATAATCGAGCATCATCTCATTGCGTGGTGGCGTGTCATTCGTGACATTGTAAATCGTGCCCGCTTTCGCATGCTCGATGGCGGCCAAGAGTACATCCGCGACATAATCGACCGGAACAAGATTCGAAGTGCCCGTCGCCGATCCGATTAAACGGATGGATTCAAAATCATGACCGCGGCGCTCCAATTTTCGCTTGAACAGCTCGAGTGCACGCATATAGCCATACATCGTGAATTTTGAATCCGCTTCTCCGGTCTTCGAGTCACCAACGATGATGGCTGGACGGAAGATGGAAACGTCGAGTTCATCCCGTGATTGCCAGACCGCCTGTTCGGCATGTGCCTTGCTCTCTTCGTAAGGATTTAGAAACGATTGAGAGACATCATATAACGTTTCGCCACCTATTTCTTTTGCCCCGAGTGTATAAGCGGTACTTACATGGAAAAACCGAGGAACGTCAATCAACTTCGCCAATCGAAGAGCTTCTTTCGTCCCCGTTACATTTGTTTCAAACAATTCATCGCGTAACTCTTCATCAAATTTGACGAGTGCTGCCATGTGTAGGAATAAATCGATTTTTCCTTTATGTGAATCGATAAATTGTTCATTAGCACCGAGTGCGTGTGCCGTCAAATCGCCAGGCAACACATCGATTGATTTTCTTTCTTCCACCGTGAACTGAGCATTTACTTTTTCCGGTGTTCGGGCGAGCATGCAAATCCGGTGCCCCCGTTCAATCAACTCTTTGGCGAGTCGACCTCCTAAAAATCCAGTTCCACCAGTCATAAAAATATACAATCGCGTTCTCCCTCTCTGTGACATTCTGCATCCATCATATCAAGTCTTCCGTCATGTAGCCACTTTGCGTCTTTCAAAATTTCATGTTTAGAAAAAAACGAAGTCGGTTATGAACTATAGAGAAGCGTACGAAAGGTGCGTAACGACAGCTTGCCTGTCAAATCCATTGAAGTGAGGTTTTTAAGAATCATGGCAAATCTATTCGGAACAGACAAGGATGACGTAGCAAAGAAGCAACAAGAAATTGAGAAAACGGTACAAGAGAAAAATATTACCCAAATCCATCTTTACTTTTCAGATGTCCTCGGTGATTTGAAACTCTTGACGCTTTCGGCAAAATTGTTGCCAGAGGTTTTTGAAGGAAAAACAATGTTTGATGGCTCTTCGATCAACGGATTCTCTTCCATCAAAAACTCCGACTTATTCTTGAGACCGGATTTAGATCGTCCACGTTATGAGCAAGATGGTGATGAGAGTATTTTGGCGTTCTTCTGTGATGTTTGTACACCAGAGGGTGAGCGATATGAATACGACCCACGTAATGTGTTGAAGGATGCACTCGAGCGAGCTGCACGCGATGGCTACTCGGTTTTCGTCGGCGCAGAGCCTGAATTCTTCATCTTTGATGAAAATGGAGAGTTTTATGATGAGGCCGGTTACTTCTCGACTCGTTCAGAAGACAAAGGTTACGAAGTACGTCAGCATATTGCAAACCGCTTGAGCAATGTCGGATTCAATATCGAGGCGGTCCACCATGAGGTCGCTCCGGCACAACATGAAATCGGAATCAAATATGACGATGCGCTCCATACGGCAGATAACATTCAGTTCTTCAAAGAAATCGTCAAGATCGCGGCGAAAGAAAAAGGGGCATCTGTCTCGTTCTTACCGAAGCCGTTGCGTGACGTGAACGGTTCTGGGATGCATTTGAACATCTCGGTATGGAAGAACGACGAAGCAGGCAAGGCGACAAGCAACGCGTTTGACGAGGCTGACGCCGATTATGGACTTTCTCAAACAGCTCGTCATTTCATCGAAGGGATCTTAAAGCATGCCCGTGCGACGGCCATCTTTACAAATCCGCTTCCTGAGTCATATGAGCGTCTCGTTCCTGGATTCGAGGCACCGGTTAACATTTGCTGGAGTCCATCGAACCGTAGTTCGATGATTCGAATCCCGGCTTCTCGTGGAAGCGCGACTCGAGTAGAGGTCCGAAATCCTGATCCGAGTGCAAACCCATACTTGGCACTTGCTGCCCTCATCTACGCTGGTTTAGAAGGAATCGAGCAGAAGCTCGAACCGTCTAAGCCGAACGAGGACGACTTGTTCGAGTATTCAGCGAAACAAATCGAAAGCCAAGGAATCGCATCTCTTCCTGCGACATTCCATGAATCGATTCAATCGCTGAAACAAGACAACTTCCATGATTACTTTAACCACAATATGATTGACCGCTACTTGTCACTCATTCAAGTACGCAAATAAAAAATGACGCCAGCCGATCGAATCGGCTGGCGTTTTTGATGATTAATGGATTCCGCGCATATATACTTTGATTTTTGGTGCGAGTGCGAACAGAATCAAACTTAAGATGATGGCGACTCCGCCGATGACTCCGAAATAGAGCATCTCATTCTCTGGTGAGTAGAACTTGACGAGCTGGGCATTGATCCCTTGCGCGGCAGCGTTCGATAAGAACCAGAGTGACATCGTTTGAGCAGAGAACGCAGCGGGTGCAAGTTTAGTCGTAGCCGACAAACCGACCGGCGACAAGCTCAACTCGCCCAACACGACGATAAAGTAACTCAAGACGAGCCAGAGTGGGTTGACGAGGGCATCCGGACCGCTGAAGTAAGCAGGGAGTAGGATGACCAAGAAACTAATTCCTGCAAACAAGATCCCGAAAGCGAATTTCGTCGGGATACTCGGCTCTCGGTCACCAAGGCGAACCCACAGCCAAGCGAATACCGGTGCGAGCAGGATGATGAAGAGCGGGTTCAACGACTGGAACCATGCTGGTGACAATGTGAATCCGAAGAATTCAAGGTCAGTCCGTGTATCGGCATAACTCGCAAGGATTGTTGCTCCTTGCTCTTGAATCGCCCAGAACATGACCGAAGCGATGAAGAGTGGGATGTAGGCGATGATGCGCGAACGCTCGACCTCTGTCGTCTTCGGGCTACGGTACATGATGATGAAGTAAATCGTTGGAATCGCAATCCCGAACACTCCGACTAGCGTGATGAACGTGTTGATTGTGAACCAACCGAGCGGAATCAAGATCGCGAGCAAAATGGCGATACCGATCGTGACGAGACTGACGATTCGAATCGTTTTCTTTTTCTCGTCTGGAGACAACGGGTTCGGTACATACGAACCAGCAAGCCCGAGGTTCGTCTTACGTGTCAACACGAAGACAACAAGTCCAACGAACATCCCGATTGCTGCAAGGGCGAAGCCCCAATGGAAACCGTAGTCTTTTTGAACTTGTCCAACGATAAGAGGCGAAATGAATGCGCCTAAGTTGATCCCCATGTAAAAGATACTGAATCCAGCGTCGCGACGGCGATCTGTTTCGCTATACATATCTCCTACGATGCTTGATACGTTCGGTTTCAATAGACCCGTACCAATAACAATCAACGCCATTGAGATGAATAAGAAGACGACGCTACCTGGAATCGAGAGGACGATGTGTCCGAGCATGATGAACACACCACCGTAGAAGACCGCGCGTGACGTCCCGAATACTCTGTCTGCAAGCCATCCCCCAATGACCCCTGACATATAAACGAGCGCACCATAGACGGACATGATGGACAGCGCGACATTACGGTCGAGCCCAAGTCCACCTTCAGAAACCTCATAGTACATGTAGAATACGAGGATGGCCCGCATGCCGTAGTACGAGAAACGTTCCCAAAACTCCGTGAAGAATAGGGTGAACAACCCTTTCGGTTGTCCGAAGAAGCCTTTTTGTGGAACACTGTCCACGATTGTCTGTTTATCGATCCTTTCCATGAAAGATCCCTCCTTAACCGTTTTATCATAAAAAGGATTATTATGATTGTAAAGTGAATTGAATGATAATTTCAAATTTTAATAAGAATGAAAAGAATGAAAAGACCACACTTTTTAGGAAACAGAGAGTGTGGTCAATGAGTGATTACGCCGTCTTTTGTTTTGCTTCTGTCGCTTGAACGTGACGTCCGAGTTGCCAATAAATAATGCCTGACAGACAACTCGCGCCACCAATCAAAATCAGTGCAATATGCCCGGCGCGATGATCGAAGAAGACACTCGCGATAATCGGTGCTGTGACACCGCCGATCAGCCACTGAACACTCGCAGCCCCATTGTAAGCACCGCGCATGTTCTCTGGCGCAATCAAGGCGATGAATGTCTGTTGGACAGGGGACATGATCATCTCGCCAAACGTGTAAAACGCGTAGACAGCGAGTAAAATTCCCACGAGTGGGAGATAAGGAACGTCGAGAGCGTACAATGCTCTCGGGACGATCGCGATCAAGATCATCCCAATCCCGAATACGGTAGCCCCAGCAAACATGACTTTCCCAAAAGGCTTATTCCCAAGCTTCGATGCAATCGGGAACTGGAAAAGAACGACGAGGATCCCGTTAAGTGCTAACAAGTAAGGGAATGGGTTTTGTTGATCCGTATACGTCGGGAGCGACTCTTTCAAAAAGAGCGGCAACATACTTTCGACGACCGAGAACCCCATTGATATGAATATACCCGCAAAGATAAAGATAAGAAACACGCGGTCGTTATAGAATACGCGCAACACTTCACGGTTGCTCGGGGTCTCATCTTCCGTGAACTCCGGCAATGACTCGTGAATGAATGCCCCAAGCACGAGGGCATACAAGCCAAAGATGAAAGCAGCCGCAAAGAAAATGAGCTCCCTGTCGATGAACAGTACCGCACTCCCGAGAAGCGGTCCGAATGCGGCTCCGATGTTATGTCCCATTCGTAAGAGGCCGAACGCCTCGTTCATATGCTCGGGTTCCGTGACATCAGCGACCATTGCACTGGCAGCGGGGTGGAACAATGAATTGGTCAAGCCGAGCATGGCATTGAGTAAGAGCAACGGCCAAAACGAATCGGCGAACGCAAAACCGATGAGGGCGAGCGCGTCACCAACGATGGCGATCATCATGATTGGTTTGCGTCCGTATAGATCAGCAAGCCGTCCCCCAATCATCGAGCCGAGGAGCGCCATGATTGGTCCCGTCGCCATGATGATTCCGACTTGAAGATAGCTGTCTAACTGGTCACTATAATAAAGGACTAAGAATGGGGCAATCATGAACATCATGATTCCCGTGATCGTTTCTCCTAAGAAACGTATCCAAATGTTGCGGTCGAGTTGCTTGAGTGATTGAAACATACAGGTCACCTGCTTTATTTAATTTTAGACACAAAAGGGACGTCATATGCATGAAGGCATACGACGTCCCACGTTGTTTATGCATGCCTAGTTAGGCAGGCGTCTTAGATATGAATCAATCGAAGAGGTGCCTGCCAATCAGTATGAACTTGAATGAATGGTTTCGAAGATACTACTGACATGGGAACCTCTCCTTTCTGTTAATTGTTATTCTTCTCTTCAACTGTATGACACATTTCATCAATGTGTCAACAAATTATTGGGAGGATTTAGAGTAATTCATTTAAATTTTTTCGATTCAAACGATAATCAATCAGTCTAGACAAGACCACTTGAATCATCGCCGTGATCGGAACACTCACAAACATGCCGACGAGACCGAATAGACTTCCTCCGATGATAATCGATGTGATGACCCAAAACGGAGTGATTCCGACGCTGTCACCCAAAATCTTCGGCCCGAGCCATAACCCGTCAAATTGCTGCAACAAGAAGATGAACAAGAGAACCAATACGGCGGTGAACGGATCATAGAAATAGGTGATGATAAACGCTGGGATCATCCCGAGCAGCGGACCGACGTAAGGGATAAAATTGAGCACCCCGACGATGACACCAAGAAGTAACGCGTATGGAGCCCCGATGATTAAGAGCCCGATGACAGCGAGAACACCGATGATCAGACAATCGAGTGATTTACCGATGATGTATCGTTTAAAAATGTAATCCATCTCCTGAAAGATATCGATTGTCGTCTTCGCAGTGCCCACTGGTAAGAGCGCGTAGAGAAGGCGCTTGAACATGCGAGCGAAGACTTCTTTGTCTTTTAACAGATAGATGGAAATGACAATCCCAATCAAGAAGTTGATCAATGTCATCGTGAAACTAGAGACATAACCGACAGAAGAGAGGACGGCCGTCTCGACCCATCCGGAATAACGATCCTCGAAGCGTGCAAAATCAATCGCCTGGGCGATCGTCGCGTTATAGTCTTTCAAGTAATTATTTACATCACCTAAAAACGCATCGATTTGACGGATGTAGACGGGTAACTCCTCGATGAGTGATGAAAGACTCGAGTAGATCCGCGGGAACAACGTGACGACCGAGATCGCTAAAATCCCGATAAACGTGATATAGACGATGAGCAGACCTTGATATCGCTTCAAATGGAACCGTTCTTCAATATAAGAGAGTACGGTGTTAAGTAATAAAGCAATGGCAATCCCCATGATGATTGGGGTCAGTAACTGAAACGTGTACTGCAAAACACGTGAGATGGTATCCGGTTCACTGATGACCCGCCATAAGACGAGTAAAATCAGACCGATCACACTGAGTTTCCAAATAAGTTGACGATTAAGCTCCAATGCTCTATCCCCTCATACAAATATAATTTTTCTACTCTTTTACTATGAATGTTTTTTGAAAAGGATTCAATAGATGTTCACTTTGAAAAAAATGTTTGACACCGTTGGAAATGTCTGGTTAACTTAGGGACATACAAAAAATACATAGCGAATAACACTTTCTATCAAGAGAAGCGGAGGGACTGGCCCGATGAAGCTTCAGCAACAGATTGCAAAATACTGTGCTAATTCCAGCAAGGTGACCTTGAGAGATGGGAAGGTGGTTGACTACATACGTCTGTATTGAGCACCCCTTTCCTCAGAAAGGGGTGTTTTTTCGTATCAGGAGGAACAATCATGGCAGACAGACGTTCACAATTATTAAAATCCTTACCGACGCAACACTTCGTCGGATTGGCAGAAGAGGTCGCAGCGGTAGAGGCAAGCGGGAAGAGCGTCATCCGGCTCGGGCAAGGGACACCCGATTTACCGACGCCCGCTCCAATCTGTGAGGCGCTCGAACGTGCCATCACGGACCCGGCGACACACCAATACGGTCCATTTCGTGGACAGACCCGCTTGAAAGAAGCGGTCGCATCATTTTACTCTCGTGAATATGGTGTCGAACTCGACCCGGAACGAGAAGTCGCGATCTTGATCGGTAGCAAATCAGGTTTGATCACACTCCCACAATGCCTTCTCGAACCGGGAGACGGGATTTTACTCCCGAACCCGGGTTACCCGGATTACATCTCGGGGGCGCGTCTGGCTGGTGCGGAAATCATCGATTTGACGTTAAAAGAGGAACACGGCTTTCTTCCTGACTATTCAACACTCGACCCGGCACACGCAAAGCTCATGTATTTGAACTACCCGAGCAATCCGACTGGGGCTGTCGCGACGCCGGCATTCTTTGAAGAGACCGTCGCGTTTGCGAAGAAGCATGATGTGATGGTCGTCCATGATTTTGCTTATGGAAGCATTGGGTTCGACGGTTATGTTCCCCCGAGCTTCCTTCAGGCAGATGGTGCGAAGGAAATTGGGATTGAAGTATACACGATGTCGAAGGCGTTCAATATGTCGGGGTGGCGAGTCGCCTTTGCTGTTGGGAACTCCGATATCATCGAAGCCATCAATACATATCAAGATCACGTCCATGTGTCTGTCTTCTCAGCCATTCAAGAGGCAGCAATCGTGGCGTTAGAATCCCCACGTGACTTACGTGATGACCTAGCCTCACGTTACGAAACAAGACGAAACCGATTGATTACTGGGTTACGCCGGGCGGGGTGGGAGATTGAGGCACCGAAGGGTTCCTTCTTTGTATGGGCGAAAGTGCCTGAGGGGGATGCAAAATCGTTCTCGACAAAGTTACTCCACGAGGCAGGGGTCGCCGTCACACCAGGCTACTTCTTTGGAACAGAGGGAGAGCACCACATCCGTTTCGGTCTCGTATCGTCTGAACAGAAGATTGATGAAGCGGTGGAACGGATTGAGAGACTGTTTGTAGCCTATGAGGAGGTACATTTGTGATTCGTCAGGCCGTGCTCGAATGACCATTCGCATGATGCGCTCGAGGACCTTCATACGGTGATCGGGAATCGGGAGGCACTCATTTTAAGAGGATTGAACGGATACGGTGAAGCGGTACGCGTATCCCCTTGTCTAGCAGAAATTCCGAGTGTACGATTTTACGGTGAATGTTCAGACGAAGAAATAAATCGTTTGAATGCCTATCGACCCGACGTATGGATTGCCGTCGGCGGAGGTAAATTGATCGATACGGCGAAGCGGATTGCATTCACCCAGTCGGTCCCGCTCATTGTCGTCCCGACCCTCGTGTCAAACTGTGCCGCTTTCACACCACTCAGCGTCATCTACACTGAGGAAGGGTCTTACACTCGCTATGACACGTTTCCGGTCGTCATCGAGCGCGTCATCGCAGATGAACGACTGTTACGTGAATCGCCTTATGACTATTTCAAGGCTGGCGTGATTGATACGGTCGCAAAGTGGTTCGAGTCCCGATATATTAGCGGGACGACTTCAAGGGACGCAGGGATTCAGTCAGGGTTATCACTTGCTGCGCAGTGCGGGGAATTGATGGACTTGTCGATTCATGAACAGAACTTTCGTCATTATGGGCCAGACATCCGATATCTCGTCGACCATGTCCTCGCAGTCGGTGGTGCGGTTGGTGGATTCGGGGATGCCGGCACGCGTGTTGCGGTCGCGCACGCTGTTCATAATGCACTCAGTCGCTTTGATTCGACCCATCAGTGGCTACACGGTGACAAGGTTGGCTTCGGATTGATTGTTCAAGAACGGTTGATTAGATCCGATGACACCCTCCTGCTCGAGGACTGGCTTCAATCCATCGATGCGCCGACTTCACTTACACAACTAGGGATTCGTCCTGATCAAGTCGAAGAGTTGGTTACTTCGATCGTCGAAGAAATCACGATTCAAGGGATTCGGAATCTTGAAGATTCAGAGCAGTTAAAAGAAATTCTCATCAATCTTCAAGAAGTGGTTTACAAATAATGCTTTTATCAGTAATATAATAACAAAATAATAGAACCGATTGCTTATCAAGAGTGGTGGAGGGACTGGCCCGATGAAACCCGGCAACCAGATCAGTTATGATCATGGTGCTAATTCCAACAGACGAGACGTCTGGGAGATGAGCGTGTCCGACTTTCACTTGTCGTGCCCGCCGCTCTTCGTGAGTAGCGGGCTTTTCAATTGGAGGAGGAACTATTCATGAATATCAAACAAAAAACACTTTTGGCAGGTTCGTCATTCCTTGCAGCAATCGCACTTTCAGCTTGTGGGCAATCCGAGGCGAGCGAAACGCTCAGCACGGAAGAACTGACGATCGGCGTGACCGGTGGCCCACACGAGCAGATTGCAGAGAAAGTACAGGAACTCGCGAAAGAGGATGGACTTGAGATTGATATCAAAGTATTCAACGATTACAACACACCGAATACGGCACTAGACGAGGGAAGCCTAGATGTGAACAGTTATCAGACGTTATCGTTCCTCGAACTTCAAAAGTCAGACAAGGGGTATAAAATTGACGATGTCTTCAAGACCGTCGCTTTCCCGATGGGTCTTTATTCTGAGAAGTTGACAGATATCAAGGATTTAAAAGAAGGAGATAAAGTTGCCGTCCCGAACGATCCGGCGAACGAACTACGTGCCTTGCGTCTGTATGAAACTGCTGGCCTCATCACATTGAAGGACGGCTTGACGGATAAAGCAACAAAACGAGATATCGCAGAAAACCCGCTCAATTTAGAATTCATCGAGCTTGAAGCGTCGCAGCTTCCCACACAGCTACCGGAAGTAGCCCTTGCAGCCATCAATACGAACTTTGCGATGGGAGCAGGTCTCTCCATCAACGAGGATGCCCTGTTCCACGAGGACACGGTCGACAACCCATATCCGAACTATGTGGTCGTCCGCTCGGCCAACAAAGAAGATGAGGTCGTTGAGACATTGAAGTCTTACTACCATTCGGATGAAGTACGTGCCTTCATCGAAGAAGAATTCAATGGATCTGTCGTACCAGCGTTCTGAGGAGGGATTTGATGATTGAACTGAAACAAATCACCAAGCAATTTCACGTCAATGGAGATACGATCACCGCGCTCGACGACGTCTCCCTCACAATCGAAAAAGGAGAGATCTTCGGCATCATCGGGCGAAGCGGTGCCGGGAAGAGTACACTCATCCGAATGATCAATCTATTAGAGCGCCCGACAGCAGGTGTCGTTGAGATTGAGGGACAAGATATCACACAATTAAAGAAAAAAGAACTCTCTTCGCTACGTCAGCGAATTGGTATGATCTTTCAACATTACAACTTATTAAAGACGGCGACCGTAGAAGAAAACGTGGCTATCCCGCTCCGCCTCGAAGGGCTCGGAAAGCATGTCATCCGTGAACGGGTCGACCGCTATCTCGACATCGTCGGTTTATCTGAACATCGGAACCATTATCCGGAACAATTGTCAGGCGGTCAAAAACAGCGCGTCGCCATTGCACGAGCGCTCGCACATGAACCGGACATCCTGCTCAGCGACGAGTCGACGAGTGCCCTCGACCCTGAAACGACCGAGTCGATCTTAGAATTGTTGCTCGAGATCAACCGAGAGCTCGGATTAACGATTTTTCTCATCACGCATGAGATGGAAGTGATTGAACGGATCTGTGACCGGGTCGCCGTCATCGATCACGGCAACATCATTGAACAAGGCAACGTGTTGGATGTCTTCTCAAACCCGAGACACGAAACGACGCAGCGGTTCTTGAAGACGAATCTCGATGTTCCGGAAGAAGTGGTGTCGGAATTACAGTCGCGAGGCACGCTCGTTCATTTATCATTCATCGGTAGTCAAACGGAACAAGCGGTGCTCGCCCAGTTGACGAAACGATTCGGGATTTTACCGAACATCATTGGGGGCGGCATCAAGAAATTGAAAGCCGGTCTCGTCGGGAACTTGCTCGTTCACCTTGATGGAGACCATGATCAAACAGAACTCGCCGTCCGTTATTTGAAGACGAGCGGTGTACACGTAAGGGAGGTGTCGAACCATGCAACAGTTTTGGACAGACTGGGGTGACCTGATTTGGACGGGAACGATTCAAACGTTGACGATGACGAGCATCGCGCTCCTCATCTCGACACTGATCGGGCTACCGCTCGGGACGTTGCTCGTACTGTCGAGACCGAACGGACGTCTCGCGAACCGATTTGTGTACGGTGGATTATCGAGCGTCATCAACGTCATCCGTTCGATTCCGTTCATCATTCTCTTGTTTTTCATCTTGCCGTTCACACGCTTCATCATGGGTACAACGATTGGGGTCCAAGGTGTACTTCTACCACTCATCGTCTTCACCGCCCCATACATCGCGCGGCTCATGGAGTCTGCTCTTCTTGAAGTCGACCGCGGGGTCATCGAGGCGTATGAGGCGATGGGCATCTCGACGAGAAAAATCATCTGGTACGTCCTCATCCGTGAGGCACGTTCTTCCATCGTTCTCGGATTGACGATTGCAACGATCGGGTTGATTGGTGCGACAGCCATGGCAGGTCTCGTTGGAGCCGGTGGGCTTGGAGATATCGCGTATCAATACGGACACCTTCGTTTCGAACCGGAAGTCATGTATGTGACGATTTTTGTCCTTATCCTGCTTGTTCAATCGATTCAGTCATTCGGAAACCGATTGGCAGCTAAATTAAAACGAGCCTAAAAAAGAATCGTGTCGCCTTGGCGACACGATTTATGCGTTGTGGAGCAACCGTTTTAGTTCAGCGATGCGGTCATTCCGAGGAATGAACGTCCGAATCTCTTTCTCACTGAAACCGACCTGGATGCGATGATGGTCGAAGACAATCGGACTCTTCAGGATTTGTGGGTTTGATGCGACAAAACTGTACAGTTCGCGGATCGACATCTCGTCGAGTTTCTCAGCCGCTTGTTTATAGACGCTCTTCTGTACCGACAGCAAGTCGGTCGTCCCATTCTCAGTCAGACTTAGCATTTCTTTAAATTCACCAAAGGATAAGCCTTGGTCTGTCAATTTCTTTTCGATGAAGGGAATCTTTTGTTCCCGCAACCAATCAATCGTTTTTCTGGAAGAACTGCAGCTCGTATGCGTGAATACCGTGACCGTCACGACAACCACTTCTCCTTTACATCAGTTTGGTTCTAACTATTATCTCTTTTTATACGTTACGTTTCGTGATTATGTTTCAAATCACATACAGTTTCTTTTTGATTGAAAGCGACTTCGTTCGGGTACAGATTTCAAGAGGAATCACATAAGGAGGAATGAAGATGTTTGATTATACTGTACAGTCTGACCGTACTGTTGAGGACGTCATCGCCCGTCTTGGAGAAGCGCTGAAAGATGAGTCATTCGGTGTATTATGGGACTTTGATTTGAGCGACACGTTAGAGAAAAAAGGGCAGGCCATTGAAGGAAAGTATCGCATCTTAGAAGTGTGCAACCCGAAGGCGGCAAAAGAAGTGCTGTCACAACAGTTAGAGGGAGGCTACTTCCTCCCGTGTAAAATCGCCGTGTTCGAAAAGGACAATCACACACAAATCGGCATGCCGAAACCGACAACGTTGATTCGTCTCATTGACGACAAATCGCTACAAGCCGTCGCAGCGGACGTCGAATCTAGACTGCAACGTGCGATCGACCAAAGTAAATAAACGATGTACCATCCGCTCATGAAACATGGGCGGATTTTTTTCGTATAGGACAGTTAGATAATGGTAAAATTGGATGGTACGATTACAGGAGGGGATATTTTGTACAAAAGAGGAATAATGATGTTACTTAGTGCTTCATTATTAAGCGCATGTGGGGCATCTGATATAGAAGTCATTCAGCTGGATTACATAGAGAATCAATGGAATCTCGAGAGTTATACGAAAGAAGGAGAACTTGTTCAAGTCCACGATACGAAAGAAGTGCTCGAGGCATGTGAGGGCGAACGAACGACGGAGCTAAAAGGTGATGTCACTGTATACCAGACAGTGTTTGCAGGGCGAAAGGGAGTCGTGTCATCCATGGATCCGTACTCGATGAAGGTAGTTACCTATTTAGAAGGTGACGAACGATATGTTGTCTGTCGCGAAGATTATACGAATCAATGGATGGCGGAGACGATCGATAAGTTCCCGGACTTTGTAAATACATCTGAAGGAATCAGTGTCCCCCGATTACCTAGCCTTCATCAAACATCTTCACCCTCAAAGGATAAGCTAGTGAAAACAGACGAACTGAACATCGATGAAATCGACATCATCCCGTTCCGAGATACATTACTTGAAATTGAACCGGCTCTATTCGGAGAGCTTGAACTAGAACTCGATGGTAAAGCGACGAGACATTCGCTCACTAGTTTTCAACCGACCGGAATCGATATGCCGCATCGACAGATTGCCATCGGACTCGATCGAAAAACATCTCAACCGTATATTCTTTTTTCATTCAATGAACGCTTTGTTTATCAACCATTACAGTTTGAAGAACTAGAGGAACCTGCGTCAATAGAACAAAAGGCATTTGATAAGATAAGCGTCGACACCATCGTCGAACCTGGAGAGCTAACAGAAGGAGAAGCGGTTCCCTTATATTCATTCCACTACATAGAAGATGGCGAACCCGTGACTGAAACGATGACGGTTCGCTTTATTGAAGGTACGTTGCTGAAAGAAGGCGAAGAACCCGATTCGATGCTTGAAGAGTGGATGCCGGACCAAGAAGACGGTCAAAGAGTCGTTGCGCACCGTAAACCGTTTGACGGGAATTCACTCACTTATCCTGATTTTATCGAAATCTCGACGGAAGAATCTGAACAAGTCATGGAAGTATTGAAGGAGGCAGAACCGGTCGGCCGTAAGGGTGAACCTGCAGACTATCGATACTTGACGTTGACGGAAGGATGGAAAGGGCAAGAGTTTGAAATCAGCTATAAACAGCGGTCAAAAAAAATCGACATCTATCTGACAGACCTGCTTCGCGATCAGACATTTAAATTATCTAGTAAAGGGGCGGAAGTGTTCTTGGATATTTTCCCGGAGTACGAAAAATCATGATGAAACGACTATTATTCACGTTATGTACAGTTGGAATTTTATCGGGTTGTGGTGGTGAAGAGGTAAAGGTCGTCAAACTGGACCATATGCCCTCACAATGGGATGTACGAGACATGAACTCGAACAGCTTTACTACTGGTCCGGAGACGTGGGCAAGCGATTTACTCCTTGCATGCACCGACGACTCGGTTCCCCAAATTAATGAGGACGTCACGGTCTATCATTCGTATGTCTTGAACCGAAAAACCATAATTTCGGACTACGATGCTCACGCCTATAAGCTAGTGACGTATGTAAAAGGCGAACAGAATTATGTCATTTGTCAGGACGGCTTTTCTCCAAAGATGAGAGTCGGACTTGTTGAGAAGTTCCCTTCGTTTGTACAGGCTTCTGAAGGTGTCACCATCCCAAGTAATCCGACAATTGCAAATGGGACTGGGGAACAAGAAGAGAGTGTGGAGGAAAGGGATTATTCCGATGTTTTCGAGGTACCCGTCCATCTCATTGACGGAACGATGATTCAAGTGACCCCTTCCTTGAATGGAAGTATCCATTTAACCATCGGAGAGGACGAAGGGATCTTTCCGCTCTCAATCATTGAACCTTATCACGCGCAAATGGGAAGCATGACAATCGCACTCGGCTACGATGAACAATCCAAAGAGGCTTACTTTTTCGCTAAGTCGGAAGGTGGGTTACTTTCCTATGACCCGATTGTCCTTATAACAAAAGATGATTATTGGCAACCTGAGCAGCAACCAAAGCAATTTGAAGGGCTCAAAGTCGAGCGGGTACTGCAAGCAGAATCGCTCGAACCAGGTGTCGAGACACCGGTTTACACGTTCTCTTTTATTGAGGATGGCAAACGTGTGACGAAAGATGTTCGTCTCACCTACACGGACCACGAATTTGCGACGAATGAATCGATCGAAGCGGACATAGAATCGAATCCCGCCGTACCAAGTGGTCCGTTCGTGTTCGTCCATAAGACTCCTTTGAACGGAAAGGCAACGATTGATTACCCGAACGTGCTGCGGGCTGCTGGAATCGACATGTCTGATTTGATGGATGCAATCGATGAGGCAGAGCCGGTCAAGCGAGAAGGGGAGATAGAGGAGTATTCGCTGCTTACGATCATCGACGGGTGGGTCGGTCAGGAGTTTCAATTAAGCTTTCAGAGACGCTCGAAAAAGGTGGATGTGTACTTAACCGATCCAAAGCGAAAGCAGACGTTCAAATTGTCGAGCACAGGAGCAGAGACATTCTTCAGCTATTTTCCAGACTTGAAAGAGTAAAGGTGCCTGTTGGCGCCTTTTCATTTGGTAAATACTTCAAACTTAAGATATTGACCTTCTGTATAAAAAGGATGCAATGGATTGCTTCACAATACGTTACACTGAGGTTCACGATTTGGTACGAATATCCTACGAAGAAGAAAGGTTGCTATCTTTAATGAGTACATTGAACCAGAAAATGATCCATTCAGATGACGTATTCCGGTCCATCGAGACGAATATGGCGATGATCCGATTTGATCGTCAACGCCGGGTCGTCGATGTGAACGATACGTTCGCAAAAGCGATGAAATATAGACGCGAAGAGATGATCGGCATGCAGCATCACTTGTTCTGTCCTTCATCCTTTGTCAATAGTCCAGAGTATTCGGCATTTTGGGAGAAACTTTGGAGCGGATTCAGTTTCTCGGATAAAGTGGAGCGAGAGAATGCAAAAGGGGAAACCATTTGGCTCGAGGCGACGTATATGCCGATCTTTGAAGGAGATGATGTCGTCGGTGTCGTCAAAATCGCATCGGATATCACGGAGCGGCAACAGGTGATTGAGGATTATGCGTATCGCTTCAAATCGATGACCGATGTGCTCGATGAACGGGCGAAGACGGGTATGCAAGATACGAAAGTATTGAACGAGACGATTGAACGGCTTGCTAAAGATGCAGCGGAAAACCTTCACGCCCTTCAGAACTTGCGTCGTCAAGCAGATGACATCGCGAAAATCGCACTGTCCATCAAAGAGATTGCCGCACAAACGAATCTATTGTCTTTAAATGCCGCCATCGAAGCCGCTCGCGCCGGTGAACATGGACTTGGATTTAATGTCGTGGCGACGGAAGTGCGGAATCTCTCACGTATGGTTGAACGTGCGGTCGTCGACGTCAATTCAAATACGGAAGGGATGAACTTTGAACTACGAAAAATTGTAGAAGGTGTCACCGCATCCAATCAAGAAATTCAGTTGAGTGCAAAGACGATGGAACAAACGATGGATCGATTCCATGCGTTCGAGCAGGCCGCAGCCGAATTACATGATACGGCTGACACGTTCACTTCTAACTTATGAACCGATTGACCCTTTGATGGGTCAGTCGGTTTTTTGAGCTGTAATGTATGGCCGTTCTGCTTCAACCAAGCTTTCGCTTGATCTGTTTCTGGATATATTGTACGTAACGTGTTCCAAAATGAGGCAGAATGGTCGAAGTGGACGAGATGCACCCATTCGTGAGCGATGACGTAGTCCATCATTTCTTTTGGTGCGAGCATGAGGCGGACGTTGATGGAGATGGTCCCATTTGAACTACATGACCCCCAACGTGTCTTTTGGTGACCGATCCGAATCTTTTTCGCTTTCACGCCTAAGATTCTTTCGTAAGTCGGTGCCCGCTCGGTCACATATTCAAGTGCACGTTCGCGTAGCCATGCCTCATAATGTTTAGACAGAGTGTTTTCGCCCCATGTCCTCGGGACGAAAAATGAGGAACCGTCATGTCTGAGTGTCGTGCCATCATCTTTTTTGGTCGGATAGCTTTTTCCATGAAAGACGAGCCCCTCATCAAGAACAGACGTCTGTTTCGGAAGGTTGTGGCATGTATGACGAATCCATGAGTCGTGCTCTTCTAAAATGCGATTGACGACTCGTTTTGACAAACGTGCTGGGATACGTAGCTCGATGCCATTTGGTGTGACATAAAATGCGGCTTTTTTTCTTCGTTTATGTCTGACGATGTTGACGTTCATACATTACCTCCTCTCTATTTCTCGATTGAGTATAACGAAGTCGGCAAGAAACTGCCATGCTTTTTTGGCACGCAGTCGAATCAACTTTGATACAGTAAGAGGAGGAGGGATGAACATGAAATCAATTTTACAACAACAACTTGAACGCACTGGTACGAACTCAGTGAAGTGGGATGGATTGGAGCGTTGGTTCCATCTGTCAGAAGAGGTGTTGCCGCTCTGGGTGGCCGACATCGATATCCGTACAGCACCGTCTATTTCGGAGGCACTCGCAAAGAAGGCCGCTCAAGGAGAATTCGGCTATACCTTGTTTGCGCCTGAAGCGCAGGAAGCGGTTCGGTCTTGGTACGGGCGACGTCACGATATGGAGATTGATCCGAAGCATGTCTTATTCTCAAGTGGGGTCGTCCCCGCATTGACACATATCGTCGAGGCATTGACGGAAGTCGGGGATGGTGTTGTCATTCAGTCACCCGTCTACCCACCGTTCCATGAACTCGTTGTTGGTTCGAAACGACAGGTGTTCGATGCACCGTTGAAAGAGAACGATGGACGCTACGAGATGGACTTCGTCGCCTTGGAGGAAGCGATGAAACAAGCGAAGCTCTTCTTGCTCTGTTCTCCGCATAATCCGGTCGGACGTGTCTGGACGAGAGCAGAACTGGAAAAGGTCGTCGAGCTTGCAAATCAATATGATGTCATCGTCGTCGCAGATGAGATTCATGCGGATTTGACGTTCCCTTCTCACAAACATAATGCAATCGGCTCACTCGACCCCCGTGTCATCACGGTAAGTGCGCCCTCAAAAGCGTTTAACATCGCAGGTTTATTTGCATCTTACATCATCTGTCCGGTCGATGAATGGCGGAAACAGATCACGAAAGTACAAAACAAACATCACGTCCTCCCGACACCGTTTGCGAATACAGCCATCATCGCGGCCTATACAGACAAACGTGCGGAGCAATGGCTCGATCAATTGCGTGAAGAACTCGAGCAACAAATGAGCGAGGCTATCGATTCGATTGAAACCCATTTACCGATGCTCCGTACGGCGCGTCCTGAGGCGAGCTATTTATTGTGGATCGACTTTTCGAAGCTCCCGATGTCTGCCGAGGAGAGAAAGTCTTGGCTACATCAAGACGTACGAATCTTCTTGTCACCGGGTAGTCCGTTCGGTCCTCAAGGTGAAGGGTTTGAACGGATGAATATCGGGACGCGTCGCGAATTGCTAGACGAGGCAATCCAACGTCTCAGCACGCAAATGAAACGAAAAGCGTTTGTGTAAAACGAGAATCGGGAAAAATTCACAATGAGATGATGAGAGAAAGTGAGTGGATGGGATGGAGACGATCAACTGGAAGAAAAAAATGGAGGAACAGCTAAGGCGCAGTGGATTCACCTTGCAAGTCGAAAACATGTCCAATATTCGCTTGACTGAGATTCATGCGAGCTCTTCTCCGTTGATCTCTTATCCGCTCCGTGTCCGATTGTATGAGCGGATGGGCTGGCTCATGTGTACGGTCGATTCGCCGACTCTTGACCGAAACGAGGACCATCCCTTATTCGAGCGGATGGTGACAGCCGTGTTCGAACGAATCGTACGTCATTTATACAACGGATATGGATTCCATGTGCTGACGTTCATCGGTGATACCGGAAACTATATCGCGCCTAAAGATTCTGAGACGGGCGAGGTCGTCCGGCTCGTCGCTCACCTATGGAATGACCGCTCCTATATCCATCTCGACACATTCGAGGAATATCCGGCCTTATATGTCACCCCACCGTGGGCCCACCAGGCGTATGCCATCGAGAGTACAGATGAGGAATGGGTCATTTACGCAGGTAGGGGCGGTAGACCATCGACCGATTATCGGGCGGATGGCGTCGAGTTAAAGCCTCATCGTCTGGCAGACGGTGAACTCTTCTTCCCAGTCGACCGCATCTCAAAACACAAAGGCACACTCGCTCTTGCCGAATGGCTCCGTCTTGAGCGGAGAGAAGTCGAGGACTTTATGATGTCGTTCATGCAGACGATTCGAAAGTTCGACCCTTCCTTCGGGTTCGCATGGGGTGGTACAGAGACGTTCTTTCACGGCGTGCCGGTCGAGCCATATGCGCAAGTACTCAGACTCGAGAGCGGGAAGCGTCGCTATCGCGTTATGAACAATACGGCGAAGCGATTGTTTGCGGTATCGGATGACCCTAACAAATGTCTCAAGGAAGTGAGTCAGACGTTAGGGACGATCACGTTACCGGAACGACGGGTCTCAGCACTTGGACAACTGATTATGGGGATTTGGCAACAGTTTGAGACCGATGAAGAGACGTATATCCAAGAAGTCGCATATCGGGACATCTCAAAATTTCAGATGGAAGAGAAAATCGGTCATGCTCTGGCGAATCAACAGCGTATTCGTTGGATCGATAAGAATCATCCACACCAGAATGTGATTGAATATGCCCATCTCCGTATCACGTTCCCGAAACGACCACCGGGCCTTGTCACTGTCGAACCTGCTGAATCTGGACATGAAAGAGGTGCTTTATGAGAATTGTGGACGCACGTGCCATGCCGATCAACCATGAGGATTTGATTGCTGTCACATCATCCTCGGTTTACTATCGTGAAAAGAAAGATGAGACGACTTTCTCCCTCTATCGTTTTGATGAAGAGGACGGGATGATTACCCAGTTGAACCGTCGTCCCTATGAAGACTACGGGTATTCGAAACTCTTCGTGGATGGGGACGTCGTGTACTTCTTAAACGAGATCCCAGACGGCGAGGGAATCATCAAGACAGAGTTGATCGCGTTCTCTTATAAAGCAGGGAAAGAAGAAATTGTAACGACATTTGAGAAGAGAGGGAATAGCACGCTATTCTGGGTACTCGATCATCGTTACTTCCTCTTTTTGACGGCATTTGAATCGTCTGATGAGGCATGGTTGTATGATCGGGTGACCGGTCAGCGTGAGCGTATTCGGGACGAGCGTCTAATCGGGAAGACAGAACGATTCCGTGAGCTGTATTTGTTCACGACGACATTCGCGGGTATCGCGTATATCGTCTGTAACGCCAGACTCGATGAATTTGACTACTATGATGCACTCGACAATGGACGAGTCTCTCCGGACGATCCGATTGACCATTCTGAGGCGCTACTCATCTGTCCTCTCGAGGAGGCGATCGAGGCGATCTGGGATCAACGAGATGAATTGCCATTCGATGATGTTCTCCGATTGCAAGGGGAAGGCGACACGGTACAGTACCTTGGTGAGAACGAGGGTATCCTTCGATTTTCAGCGTTCGTCGACTCCTTGAACGAAGAAGTCATCTATGATTTGACGGCACCTGATGTGTTACACGAAGTATCGGTTGTCGACTGGGGTGCCTATGAACCGCTCGACTTCACATATGACGATGTCAGTTCGACAATCTTTATCAAGGTAGATGAGAGTGACATGCATACGGAAGTCATTGATGTTGCGACTGGGGCACGTTATATCGATGTGGAACCGTTCGAGCGCGTGATTGGTCGTCGTTATCTCGTTCATGAGTATACAGAAGGTCTTACGAGCGGCGTCGTCATTTTCGATTTAGAGACAGAGGAACGCTTTGCATATGAAAATGCCTATTATATGGTCATCGATGATGCCGTATTGATCTTGTCCATGTCTAGCACATAAATATAAACACCACCCATTTATTAGGTGGTGTTTATATTTGGGTATATAGTTAACATAACATGTTATTGTAAACCTGATATCGCGTGTTTTTTTCGCTCGTCACCGATATGGGCATACACTTGTGTCGTGGCCACCGATTCATGACCGAGCAGCTGTTGAATCGTCAATACATCGATTCCGCTCATCGCTAGTCGTGTAGCAAACGTGTGGCGGAGCTTATGGGGTGTCACTTGTTTATATGACAAGAAAGGGAGATATGGTTTCAATCGATCGATATGACCTTTTAACACGTGTTGAACCGTACGAACGGCAATTCGTTTCCCTTTTTCATTCTGAAATAACGCACCTTCACGCGACAATTGACGGTATTCGATGAGCAAGGGCTGAAGAGGACTCGCTATCGGAATGAGGCGCTCCTTGTTCCCTTTACCGATGACGCGGATGGTTTCGGTTTCGAAGTTGATATCGGTCCAATTGAGTCCGACGAGTTCCGACACGCGCATACCCGTTAGTCCGAGAAGTTGGATGATTAAAAAGTCACGTTCGCGATTTGTCTCATACCAGCTCGCCTCACGGTTCGTCATCCCGACATTGCTTCGGACGAGCGTTGAGAAGTCGAGCCACTCCGACTCTGTCAAATAGATCGGGTTCCGTTTGCCTCGCTTCGGTCGCTCCACGGCCTGAAATGGATTGATCGTGGCCCGGTTCGTCTCAATCAAATAATTGAAGAGTGATTGTAACGTAGACAATTTTCGATTGATGACACTCGGGGCGTTCTCGAGCTCGAGGGCGAGGTAAGTCGCATATGCTTCTGCCCCCGCATGATCGATTTCCGTAAATGCCGCCAAATCAATTGTCTCAGGTTCTAATTCAGTCCCGCTCACGTGTTCAACCCAACGGAAGAAGTCCAATACATCATAGACATAGCGTTGAGCGGTCTGTTTGGAGTAGTGCTTGGCCGCTAAGTGGTGGAAGAACTGTTGGATGAACACAGGTAATCGGTGCAATCCGTTCAGCTCAAACCGTTTCAAGTTCGTTGTCGTCGGCCGTTGTCCGAGTTGACGGAAGATACTCATTGAACCTCTCCTTTTCTTACGAATCTAACTTGATTCTTTCCATTTTGTTTTCCTTCACGCAGATAATCATCTGCCTCTTTCACGATCTCCTCTAACGTATCGAACTGTGTACGCACGGCAAGTCCGAACGTCATCGTGATATGGAGTTGTTCACCTTCGTATTCCAAACGTGTGGATTCGATTTGATGTCGCAACTGCTCCGTTATAGCGTAAACATCTCCAGACGAGTTCGTATAGAAGAGTAAAAACTCTTCACCACCCCAGCGTACGGCAAGCCCGTCAACCGAGGACAAGATGGATGCGACTTGTTGGATGACACGGTCTCCACAATCGTGGCCATACGTCTCATTGAACGACTTGAATCCGTCGATGTCACATAGCGCAATGGCGTAAGAGATGCCATCACGACTAGCCTGCTCGATGGATTCCGAGACGCGTTCGTGTCCGATTTTTCGATTCAGCAGCCCGGTCAATCCATCTGTCGAAGCGAGAATCTGCAATTGTTCGTTCGATTGCTCGAGTTCATCCGTCACCTCGACGACGGCCGATTCAAAGATGAAAGAGAGAGCGGCAATCATCATGACCGTCGAAAGGATACAAAAGAGCCCAAGCGCCTGTTCGATAGGTTGCGGCAAAGTCACCATTCCGTCTGACACATTGACGAAGAGGATGCTATAGATCATCATCGCGAGGGCGGTCGTCAAGACTCGTTGTCCTTTTGTCACGCTCGGCATGAAAAAGACGCCATAGGCCATCATGAGTATGAAATAATGCATGTTGACATCCCAACCGAGAATGATGGTCGAGATGATTGCGTTATACACGACTTCGATGAAGAGTCCGGTGAAGAAAATGCCGTACCATCGTTTATGTACAAAATAAAATGAAATCGTGTAATATAGGACGCTCACCCCATTAGAGATGAACAAAGAGGCCACATCCAATCGCCAGAATAACAGACAGAACAAGAGATGAACGAACCAGGCGATGACGTTGCCATAAAACATGATGCGTTCATTATACAGCGTTCCGCGACGGGCATCATAAATTGTTCCCATCTTACACCTCCTCTCATTCAGTATAGCGAAAGAACGCTTGTATTTATATAAAAGTCATTAAAATCATCCATGAAAAGACCTTATAACACGTCCTTATTATTGCGTGAAATAGATATTTCACGCAACGTTTATGAGTTACATGATTCCTTCTGAATTGAATAGTTAATCGACTGATAAGTTTTATCGCAAAATAAAAGGTAGACAATAATTTGTTATGTAAACCATATTGGTTTGTCTTGAAATTGTAATGTTGAACCATTATACCTTATGATGAAAATAGGACTTGAAACGGCAAGTCAGGTAACGTTACACTGTAAACGTAAACCAAAGGGGGATTTTGGATGGATGATCAGCGTTTGAAGCAACTTTTGTCTGAAGCGAAGACCATCGCGGTCGTCGGCGTGTCCGACAACCCGAACAAGACGGCCAACCAGATTGCGGAGTACTTACTACGTGTCGGGTATACCGTCATCCCTGTCAACCCGATGCTCGAGGAGTGGAACGGCCGCAAGGCATATCCGTCCGTCGAGAGCATCCCGGGTAGAATCGATATCGTCGACGTGTTCCGTCGCAGTGAGTTTTTAGCAGGTGTCGCGGAAGATGCGGTACGACATGGGGATGTCGGGCTCGTCTTCAACCAGCTCGGTCTCTCAAGTCCGGAGGCGGAGCAAATCGTACGCGATGCCGGGCTCGACTACATCGAGAACCGCTGCCTGTACGTGGAGCATGCTCGTCTACTCGGATAAGACCTACCTCCTTGGTAGGTCTCCTTTTTTTCAGCAACGGCTGACAAGGGAGGCTTGCCAGAATCGATGAACAGCTATACAATAGGAAAGAAAAACGAACGTGTGTTCGAAATTGAGGTGACTGCTATGTCAACAGATCTATTTAATTACAATGAAGACGCCATCCAGGTGCTCGAAGGACTCACGGCCGTACGAAAACGACCGGGGATGTACATCGGGTCAACCGACCATCGCGGGCTTCACCATCTCGTCTATGAGATCGTCGACAATGCGATCGATGAGGCGCTCGCCGGGTTCGGTGGTCAAATCGATGTGACGATTCATAAGGACGATGCGATCACGGTCCGTGACCACGGACGTGGGATGCCGACAGGGATGCACGCCTCTGGAAAACCGACACCTGAAGTCATTTTTACCGTTCTCCATGCTGGTGGGAAGTTCGGGCAAGGCGGTTACAAGACGTCTGGCGGTCTCCACGGTGTTGGTGCCTCGGTCGTCAACGCACTCTCGAGCAAGGTTGTCGTGACCATCTATCGCGACGGAAAAGTGTTCGAGCAGACATTCGCGGACGGCGGTGTGCCGCAGACGACGCTCCTCGAGACGGGCAAGACGCGCCAAACCGGGACGAGCGTCTATTTTAAACCGGATGCATCAATTTTCTCGACGACAACGTATAACTATGACACGCTCGCCGAACGCCTCCGTGAATCGGCTTTCCTATTAAAAGGATTGACGATTACGCTGACGGACGAACGTACCGATAAACAAGAGACGTTCCATTACGAGGATGGAATCGCTGAATTCGTTCAATATTTAAATGACGATAAGGCGACGCTTCATCCGATCGTCTACTTCGAAGGGACAGAGAACGAGATTGAGATCGAACTCGCATTCCAGTTCACAGACGCCTATTCCGAGAACGTCCTTTCTTTCGTCAACAACGTCCGTACGCGTGACGGTGGGACGCATGAGGTCGGCGCCAAGACGGCGATGACCCGGATCATGAATGAATATGCGCGTAAGAACGGATTGCTCAAAGAGAAGGACAAGAACCTAGACGGCGGCGACGTCCGTGAGGGACTCACACTCATCGTCTCGGTCCGAATCCCAGAGGAGTTTCTCCAGTTCGAGGGTCAAACGAAGTCGAAACTCGGCTCCCCAGAGGCGCGTGCGAGTGCCGATAGCGTCATGGCGAAGCAACTGACGATTTTCCTAGAAGAGAACCCACAGATGGCCACGATGCTTATCAAAAAAGCGATTCGCGCGGCTCAGGCGCGTGAGGCGGCACGAAAAGCACGTGAAGAGGCACGGAACGGTAAGAAGAAGAAACGTTCGAGCATCTTGAACGGGAAATTGACGCCGGCGACATCGAAGAATGCCGCGAAGAACGAACTGTTCCTCGTCGAGGGTGACTCGGCCGGTGGTTCCGCCAAACAAGGCCGTGACCGGACGTTCCAAGCCATCCTTCCGTTACGCGGGAAGGTCATCAACTCGGAGAAGTCAAAACTCCAAGACATCATGAAAAATGAAGAAATCAATACGATCATCCATGCAATCGGTGCCGGGGTCGGTCATGATTTCGATTTGGATGACTGCAACTTTGACAAGATCATCATCATGACGGATGCCGATACAGATGGTGCGCATATCCAAGTACTCCTTCTCACGTTCTTCTTCCGTTATATGCGACCGCTCGTTGAGGCGGGTCGTGTGTTCGTTGCCTTACCACCTCTTTACCGTATCTCAAAAGGTAAAGGTAAGTCTGAACAGTTCGACTACGCCTGGGACGAAGAGGCACTCGAGAAGCTCGTCAAGGTATATAAGAAGGGCTATATCCTCCAGCGCTACAAAGGTCTCGGTGAGATGAACGCGGACCAGCTGTGGGAGACGACGATGAATCCAGATACCCGTACGCTCATCCGTGTCACGGTGGACGACGCGGCCGTCGCGGACAAGCGTGTCTCGGTCTTGATGGGCGACAATGTCACGCATCGCCGTGAGTGGATCGAGGAGAACGTCGCCTTCGGACTCCAGGAAGATGATTCGATCATCGCCAATGAACATGTGACTAAAGCGATTGAGGAAGTGATGTAACGATGTCGACGATTCAACACATTTTAAACTTATCTCTCGAACAGGTCGTCGGTGACCGGTTCGGGCGATATTCAAAATATATCATTCAAGACCGTGCCTTGCCGGACGCACGCGATGGACTCAAGCCCGTACAACGCCGTATCCTCTATGCGATGCACCATGAGGGGAATACGAACGACAAGCCGTACCGGAAGTCCGCGAAGACGGTCGGGAACGTCATCGGGAACTATCACCCGCACGGTGACTCGTCTGTCTATGAGGCGATGGTACGTCTCTCTCAGGACTGGAAGCTACGCTATCCGCTCATCGACATGCATGGGAACAACGGATCGATGGACGGTGACCCTGCAGCGGCCATGCGTTATACGGAAGCGCGTCTCTCGAAGATTGCTGGGGTGATGCTGACGTCGATCGCGAAGAATACGGTCGACTATACGCCAAACTTTGATGATTCGACGGAAGAGCCGCTCGTCTTGCCGTCACTCCTCCCGAACTTACTCATGAACGGGACGACAGGGATCTCAGCGGGTTACGCGACAGAAATCCCGCCGCATAACTTGACGGAAGTGCTCAACCTCGCCATCGCACGCCTGAAAGGTCAGGTCGATACGGCGAAAGACGCCCTCGAATATGTCACAGGACCTGACTTCCCGACCGGAGGAACGGTCATGGGGAAAGAAGGCATCCTGAAAGCGTTCGAGACCGGTAAAGGGAAGGTCATCATCCGGGCGAAATCCGAGATTGAGCAACTAAAAGGCGGTCGTGAACAGATCACGATCACCGAACTCCCGTATGAAGTGAACAAGGCGAACCTCGTCAAAAAGATGGAAGAGCTCCGTCTCGACAAAAAGGTCGAAGGTGTCGCGGAAGTCCGTGACGAGACGGACCGGACCGGCCTTCGGGTCGTCATCGAATTGAAGAAAGAGGCAGACGCGGAAGGCGTCCTTCACTTCTTCTTGAAGCATACGGACCTGCAGCTCGCCTATAATTACAATATGGTCTCCATCGTGAACCGGACACCAAAACAGATGGGCATCATCCCAATCATCGACGCCTATTTGAAGCACGTCGAAGAAGTGGTGACACGTCGCACAACGTTTGAACTCGAACAGGCGAAAAAACGTGCTGAAATCGTCGATGCCTTAGAACAGGCCATCTCGGTCCTTGACGAGACGCTCGAATTGATCCGTTCCGCGAAAGATAAAGCGGACGCGAAGAAGAAACTGATGAAGCGGTTCTCGTTCACGGAACGCCAGGCCGAAGCGGTCGTCATGCTCCAATTGTATCGACTCACGAATACGGACATCGTCGAGTTGCAAAAAGAAGCGAAGGCGCTCCAAAAAGAGATTGCCCGCCTCTCGAACATCCTTGACGTGGATGCGACGAAACGGAAGTTGATCGTGAAAGAACTCACGGCGCTGCGTGATGAGTTCGGGGATGACCGTCGCTCGGTCATCGAGTCGGAAGTTGAAGAATTGAAGCTGAAGACGGAAGTCATGATTGCCGTTGAGGAGACGATGGTCTTCGTCAGCCGTGACGGATACGTCAAACGCGCTTCGATGCGCTCATACGGGGCCTCAAGTGACGTCTTACCGGAGATGAAGGATAAAGACCGTCCTCTCCTCACGACACAAGCGATGACGACAGACCACTTGCTCGTCTGGACGAACAAAGGGAGCTACCTCCTCATCCCAATCCATCAGATCCCTGAATCGAAGTGGAAGGATGCCGGTCAGCACGTCGCCAACCTCGTCCCAATCGAAGGGGAACAGGTCATCTCGGCTGACGTCGTCTCGACGTTCGAGACGGACGCCCATTGCCTCTTCGTGACGAAAGACGGCATGGTCAAGCGTACGCCGTTGCGCGACTATGACGCGCAGCGGAAGTCGAAGCCACTCATGGCCTTGAAGCTAAAAGGTGACGATGAGGTCGTCTTCGCAGGGATCAGTGACGGTCCTGGGCAGTTGTTCCTCGTCTCCGAGCGTGGATACGGTCTCTGGTTCAAAGAAGATGACGTCCCGGTCGTCGGACAGCGGGCAGCCGGTGTGAAAGCGATGAACTTGAAAGACGGTGACGTCGTCGCCGATGCGTTCTCGTTCTTTACGCCACCGTTATTCGTCCTCGTGACGCAGCGAGGAGCGGTCAAGAAGATGAAACTTGAAGACCAGTTCGATTGCACGAACCGCAACCTTCGCGGAACGATGCTCATTCGTGAAGTCAAATCAAAACCGCACCAAATCCGTCGTGTGCTCCCTGTACATGGGGATGAGACATTGCATATCGTCGGAAAAGAGAAAGCAAAACAAGTGAAGACAAAAACGCTCACGCTACTTGATCGCTACGCCAACGGATCGTTCGTCTTCGATGAAGATTCATTCGGTGAGATCGAGGACGTGTATCTCGATTAAAGAAAAGACCTGTCGATCGGCATAATCGCCGCTCACAGGTCTTTTTGTGTTAGCCATCCTTCTAGTTCTTGTTGCTGTCGACGGTGATGCCGTGTATGCATCTCGACAAGCTCGAACCACTCTCTCGCATTCAACCAGCCGAACCCACCGTGAAAGGTCTTCCGATCGTCTGTGGCGTCCCCTAGACGGGCTTCTAACGCATCCATCCTTGAAATCAAGGTGGTCATCCGCCCGAGTAACTGCTCATTCGTATCGGTATTGTTCGGAGGTTGGTTCATCTCGGGAGGGAGCTCGATTTTGATTGGAGGAAATCCACCTTCTCGAAACAACTTCTCCCCAAAGGGTGTCTTCTCTCCACCGAGTTGACCGTCTTCTTGAAGACAACGGTCGACTTCATCTAAATACTCATTCGGGACCAACATGATATGATCGTACATCTGACCAATTGACCAAATTGCAGGAGAGCATTTATACCGTAAGTCAGGTTCTGAATAATTTAGCAAAGTTTCTTTGAAATGAGTCAGTTCATAACGATTCATGCTGCACCTCTCTTCTGTTTGCTTTCAGTATACGTGACTTGTCCGAGTCTTCGGGGAATATAAATCTAAAAAGGAGAACGCGACGATTTGCCGAAAGAAACATGTAGGACAAATGATAGGGGGATCTATATGTCTCAATGGCTGACGTGGGCGAAACGGATTCAGGCGCTGTCTCAGGCCGGTCTGACGTTCACACGTGATCAATATGACCGAGAACGATATGAAGAGCTCCAAGAAATCGCAAAAGAGATGTATGAACGACATTCAGACTTATCGAACGAGGCCATCTCTCAATTGGTCCATGTTCAAGGGTATCCGACACCGAAGCTCGATGTACGAGGCGTTGTCTTCAAAGGAGACCGATTGTTACTCGTCAAGGAGCGGTCGGACGGGTTATGGACACTACCAGGCGGTTTTTGTGAGGTGAACCGTTCTCCTGCTGCGAATATCATCAAAGAAGTAGAGGAAGAGGCCGGCTTGGATGTCATTCCGGTGCGGTTACTCGCCTTATTTGACATGCACGAACATCCACACCCGCCACTTTCTGAGCACTATTACAAACTCTTCATCGAGTGTGCATTGATTGGTGACGGGGAAGGTGCTGCCGGCGTAGAGACGACGGATGTCGGATTTTTTGAACGCGACCATTTACCAGAGCTCTCCCTTGCCCGAAACACGCTCGAACAGATTCATATGTGCTTCGACGCGCACTGGCAAGAAGATGACTGGACGACCTTATTCGATTAGGAGGATTTTTTGATGAAAGTGAGACGATACGGACATATCCACCAACTAACCTTTTACGCTCCCGTTCTTCCGATTAACGTCCAGCTGATCGAACATGAACTCGGGCTCGTCTTGATCGACACGGCGTTAAAACGGAATGCGACACATATTCTGTCGTATATTGAAGAACTCGATAAACCGCTCCTTGCCATTTTATTGACGCATGCTCACGGAGACCATGTCGGTGGAGTAGATGCCATCAAAGCTGCACATCCACTCGCAGAACTGTTCATTTCCCGGCGTGATGCTCGCTTACTATCTGGAGACCGTTCACTAGATGAGGAGGAAGAGCACAAGATACGGGGTTCCTTGCCGACGATCCGTTCTACACCAGATACGTTAATAGATCCCGGGGAGCGGCTATTCGGTCTACGTGTTCTTGCAGCAAGCGGTCATACACCAGGATCAATTGCATTTTACGATGAAACGAATCGGGTGTTATTCGCCGGAGACGCTTTTCAGTCGCAAGGAGGGGCCGCAGTGGCGGGGGACGTCCGTCCGTTGTTCCCGCTGCCTGGTCTTGCGACATGGAACCGATCCGTTGCTGTAGGGAGTGCGGAGCGGCTGGTCGATTTGTCACCACTCCTGACGTTTGTTGGGCATGGTCCGCCACTCAAAGGGACACACCGTCTCTATTTGGCATTGAAGCGGGCGAAACGAAAACAGGCGAGAACATTTACTCGATAATGGAGGGATGAGACGATGCAACTAAAAGAAATCCCGATCCATCAATTCGAACAGGCACAGCAGATGCTCGAGATTCAGCGGAACGCATATGCCGTTGAAGCGGAACTGCTCGGATTTGACGAGATTCCGGCACGATATGAGACGATTGATGTCATTCAAAACTTGCCAGGTACGAGCTATGGATTGTATGTCGAGGAGCGGTTGATTGGATTTGTCACCATTGAAGCATCTGAAAACACGGTGGAGATCACAAAGCTTTGTATTGATCCGACATATTTCCGGGCGAGACTGGCGACGACGCTACTTGAGCACGTCTTGAGTATTCATAAAGGACAGCTCGTATACGTGCATACGGGCAAACATAACGGGCCTGCCAAGCGTCTATATACGAAACTTGGGTTTGTGCGAAGTGCTGAATTTGAACCAGAACCAGGTGTCACATTAATTCGATATACACACTCTTCTTAATTTTTTATCTCATCTCACTATCATAAGTATACTAAGATAATGAGATGAGACTTTATTTTTACTGATAATATATGTTATGTAAACTAATAAAAAAAGAGTATGAAAATACTCTATTTATGATTGCCCCCCTTCTTCAAAAATCTTGTACCAATACAAGGTCAAATCAATCTGTAGATTCGCGTGTTGTTTCATTGTATCGACTCCTCCAAGTTGGAATCCCTCTTTTCTATAAAAGCGACATGCAATCAAGTTATCGTTCTGCGCCTCAAGAGATAATCCAATCAGTTCTTTCTCTTTGGCCCAACGTTCGGCTGTCTCAAGCAACATTTTTCCGATTCCTTGCTTACGGTACGTCATTTTGACTGCGATGTTTTCGATATATGCAAATCGATTCCAATCTTTCACGAGTCGAATTTGTCCTACACACTCATCTACATCCATCGCTACATATACGATTCGATTGTCCTGACTCATATAAGCATGCCAGTTGATTAGGTCGTCTGGGAATGGATCATTTGTGTCATTCATTTGATTAATGAGCGACGCTTCAAGTCTTTTTAGTTGAATACGACTCATCCACTCCGCCTCTTTTCCCTGTAAAGTATTCTTTATTTATTCATTCCTACCATTTCTTTTATTATGCAAAATAACAATCTGTTTCATTGATTATAGTTTTCTGTATTAATGAAATGAATTTTGCTTTCAAAGGAATGTTAGCGCTTTATGAATAAACGTTTCAAATGTAACTCGAATCTGTTTAATACGTGTTTCACAGTTGCTAGACCGCTGAAGTCATGCTATTTTTAGACAGATGAAGCATCTAAGGAGGAATTCTTGTGAAACGAACAACAAAAGGTTTGGCAGCAACATTGTTTTTAGCAATCCCACTTGCCGCTTGTGGTGATGATAGCACGAATCAAGCAGATACGACACGTTGGGAAGAAATTCAAGAAGAAGGAACGTTGACAGTCGGAACGGCTGGTACTCTCTACCCCGCTTCTTTCCGTGAAGAAGAGAGTGATACGTTGACAGGTTTTGACGTGGAACTCATGAAAGAGATTGCGAAGCGCCTCGAACTTGAAGTCGAGTTCAAAGAAATGGCGTTTGACAACATGTTGACAAGCGTTCAAAACGGTCAAATCGATGTCGCGGCAAACGACATCTCGGTGACAGAAGACCGTAAGGAGAAATTTGCTTTCTCAAAACCGTATAAGTACACATACGGAACAGCCATCGTTCGCAAGAGTGACCTTTCAGGCATTGAATCGCTTGAAGACTTGAAAGGTAAAAAAGCCGCTGGCGAAGCGACGACCGTCTTCATGGAAGTGGCACGTCAATACGGAGCTGAAGAAGTCATCTATGACAACGCCACGAACGACCAGTACTTGCGTGACGTCTCGACAGGACGTACCGATGTCATCTTGAACGATTACTATCTTCAAACACTTGCTCTCGCCTTCTTCCCAGAGTTTGATATCACGATTCACCCTGATATCGCTTATAACCCGCAAGAAGTCGCATTCTTGATGGATAACGAAAACGACGAGCTTCAAGAGAATATCGACCGTGTATTAGAAGAGATGCTCGAGGACGGTACGGTCAAAGAGTTGTCAGAGCAATTCTACAACGGGGCCGACGTCTCGGTTGAACCTGATGTGGACGCGACAATCGTCGAGACGAAGTAAGGAAATGATATGACGTTCTCAGACATCAAATGGGACGCCATCTTTGACGTAGACCTAGCCATCGAGTCGTTCCCTTATCTGTTAGGCGGATTACCGAACACGCTTTGGATTTCCTTTACGAGCATGTTTTTCGGTCTTGTGCTTGGTCTGATATTGGCGCTTGGGAAGTTGTCTCCGACGCGACTCCTCCGCTATCCATCGACATTTTATATCTCGTTCATGCGTGGTGTGCCTATTCTGATCATCTTGTTCATCCTCTATTCGGGATTCCCGTTCATCGGTATCGAGTTTGCCGCATTGACTGCAGCCATTCTCGGGTTTAGTTTGAACTCTGCCGCCTATATCGCCGAGATTATCCGCTCGTCGATTCGTGCAGTTGATGACGGACAGGTAGAAGCGGCCCGTTCGCTTGGGATGGGGAAATGGTTGACGCTCAAAGGTGTCGTCCTACCTCAGGCGACACGGATCGCCCTTCCCCCGCTCTCGAACGTCTTTCTCGATTTGATCAAAGCGAGTTCTCTTGCGGCGATGATCACTGTCCCGGAGATCTTCAATAAAGCAAAAATCGTCGGGGGTCGTGAGTTTGATTATATGACGGTCTATATCGTCGTGGCATTGATTTACTGGGCGATTTGTACGTTCATGTCGTTTTTCCAAGAATGGCTCGAACGTCATTTCGAACGATATTTAGATTCTCCAAAACGATGACTGACTGGCGCATGCCGGTCGGTCTTTTTTAGATTATCGTCGGATTTTAAGCACACCTCAATCGTCGATTATGCTATGATTTTCTTAATTATCAGAAAAATATAGGGGGATTTTGAATGGTGCATCCATGGGTTTCACATTTAAATGATCAAGTCATCGGGCAATCAAAAGCAATCAAGCTTGCCTCGATCGCATTATTATCAGGAGGACACGTGTTACTGGAAGACCGTCCAGGAACAGGGAAAACGACTCTCGCCCGAAGTCTCGCGAGTTCCGTATCGGCGACGTTTCAGCGTGTTCAATGTACGCCGGACACTTTACCGAGTGACATTTTAGGAATGGAATTGTTCAATCCGACGACGGGGGCGTTCGAACGTCGGACGGGGCCGATTTTTACGTCAATCTTACTCGTCGATGAGATCAACCGGACGACACCGCGTACGCAATCGGCCTTGCTTGAGGCGATGCAAGAACGTCAAGTGACGCTCGGGGAAGTGTCACTTCAGTTACCGGAACCGTTCTTTATGATCGCTACACAAAACCCGTTCGACGGGCAAGGGACATTCCCGCTTCCACAAGCACAATTGGACCGTTTTCTGTTTAAATTGACACTCGCTCCCCTGTCACGGGATTCAGAGCGTCGTTTGATTCGGAACGAGCATTTGTCGACGGAGCCATTTTCGCTTCAACGTGACGAGCTGTTGAAGATGCAACAAGAGGTTCGCGATGTGAAGTTCCATGAGGCGATGGAGGACTATCTCCTCGATTTGATGGAGTCACTCCGTCATCACCGGGATATCGAGGTGGGTCCGAGTCCGCGGGCGACCCTTGCCTATACGATGGCGGCTCGGGCACATGCCTATATGGAAGGACGAGACTTCGTTTCACCAGAAGACATCCGAGCGCTCGCTCTTCCGATTCTAGGACACCGAATCGTCTTGACGGTCGAAGCTTCCTTGAAGACGAAGCCGACGAAGCTCATCAAATCTGTACTCGAGACCATCCCGGTCCCATCAGAGGTGTAAGATGCAGTTAGTCAGCCCACGCTATCTCGAGTCCGGATACATGTGGCTCTTGTTTGTCGTCGGGATCTTCACAGCGCTATACGGGAATGTCTTGATTGCGAGCCTATTGATCGGCTTCAGTCTCTATGCTCTGGTCATGCCTGCTTTCATGTTTCGATTGGCAGAACAAGTGCATGTCGACCTCACCGAGGAGTTAAAACTTTTCCCGAATGACGACGCCGTCTACGTGTTAAAACTCGTATCCACTGCAAAAGTACCACTCGGAGTCGTACGGCTATCCGGGTATTTACATCCAACCGTCGAGTCGGAAGGTCACGCGTTTTGGCGCCAGGAGAACTTTGTCGAGACGAATGCAACCGTCGATTTTACCATCCCGCTCCATGCAAAGAAGCGTGGACCCATCCGTCTTGAGGCAATCGGGATGGAAATTCGTGACCCGTTGCGCATGTTCTCTCTATACAAGGAAGACACCCTTCCCCGAATTGGTTATGTGTTCCCTGAGTTTTCACCGTATCCGATCCCGAAACGGCCACCTACCCTCCCCGGTGAGGAGATGGTCCGACATAGCGCCTATCGTGACCCGGAGACGTTCCAGTCGGTCACTCCATATCACGGGCAACCGATGCGACAGTTGTATTGGTCCGCCTATGCAAAGACAGGGGAACTGCTTGCCCGTACGGAGCAACCGGTCCAAGCGAATGAGTATGTGATCGTCCTCGATTTGTTGACGAAAGACGGACGAGCCCTCACCTATCAGATGGAGCGACTCATCTCACAAGCGGCAGCCCTATGTCGCGATTTTGAGAAAGAGAACGCGAGTTACGGTCTCATCGTCCCGACGCTTACGAAAGATGGGATCACATACGACCTACCGCCTGGAAGCGGCGAGGTGCATTTCCGTAAGATTATGACGACGTTCGCCTGTCTGTCGGAGAGCGATTTTCCATTGGCACGCTCCTTGTTCGAACGAAAAGTCGCCAAGTATAGCGGGAACCAATCGATTTTACGGTTAGGGGGTGACGGTCAATGAGATGGCTATGGTGGGTCTTCGCGGCGTTTTATATCGGTCACGTGTTTCCGCTCCTCTTTTTATTGACGCTTCGTCTCTCTCGGAACACACAGCTCATCGTGCAGACGGTCCTTTCGATCGGTGCCCTGTACTTCTCTTATGAGATGAGCATCTTGCTTTTGGTCTTCACGTACGTGCATGCATTTATCCGAACGTTGGATTGGACGGACCGTTACGCGATGGCGAGTGTCCTGTTCTTAGTGGCCGACTGGTTATTCCCACCGGCGACCCAGCCGCTCGCGATGGTGCTCTTTCCGTTCATCTTTTTGATCTGGCAGCGGAACCTTTACTATCGTCGTGACTATAAGCGCATGGTGACGATGCTTGCTCTCGGGCTAGGAATCGGGTTAGCCGTCTCCCTCATCATCCGTACGATCAAAGAGCTGTTGTTTGGGAATGTCATCGCCTGGATCAGTCCCTTCTTCTTATGGATTGGCAGCTGGTTCGACGGCATCACACTCGATCCGAATGACCGTGTGAACCGCTTCCTCGTGCCAGATAACCCAAACATCGATGCGGAGACAGTGTCACAGGAGACATTACTCCAGTCCGCTTCGAACGAGTCGCTCTTTTTCATCGGTATCTTTGTTGTCACGCTATTGATTGGTGTCGGTTTGTTCTTCTATTTACAGAAGCGAAAAGACATCCAGGAAGACGGGATGATTCCAAAGAGTATTCATCACCCGACGCTCTCAGATAAACGAATCGTCCGCTCCCCACGGCAAATTCAGCTTCTCGAAACGGGACGGAAGCTCGAACAAGTGCAACCGCGTCTCCGTGAAGAAACGGTATCTGACTGGTTACAACGAATCGAGTTCACGAACCATACCTTATACGCTGAATGGTTAGAGGCAGCGGAATATGGAGATAAGGAAGCCCCGAAAGACGTCAATGAGTCATTCGAGCGTCTTGTCACACAATTGAAGAAACGTTAAAAAACATCCGGTGAGGAATTTCCTCTACCGGATGTTTCGCGTTATAGGATCGGGCTGAGCAGGCGTGACACGCTCTCTTTGAAGCGAATCCAACGGGTCCTCGACTCGTATCGTTCGATCGTCAACTTTTCGGCACGAGATTCGTCCCGTTCGAATGCATCGATGACGGACTGTGCAACATCTCGATCGAAGACGAGTGCTGAGATTTCAAAGTTGAGACGGAAGCTTCGCGCATCGATATTCGTGGTCCCGATGGAAGCGACCTCTCCGTCAATTACGAGCGTCTTCGCATGGAGGAATCCTTCTTCGTACGTAAAGACCTCGGCCCCGTAGCGTACGAGTTCCGCCGCATTCGCATAAGTCGCCCAGTAGACAAACATATGGTCCGGCTTATTTGGAATCATCAGCTTGATTTTGGTACCTGCCATGAGAGCAATCCGACAGGCATCAAGGAAGCTCGCATCCGGAATGAAGTATGGTGTCTGAATATAGATACAATCTTTTGACTGTGTGATCATTTTGACGAGCATGTTCTTCAGGTGCTCCGTCGAGGAATTCGGTCCTGAGGTCACGATTTGAACCGGTGAAGCATGATGTGAGATTCCCTCGGTCGGCCAGACAAAGTCGTTTTTCCGTGCTTTCGTTTTCGTCGGGACCGAGCGATTCCAGTCTAAGATGAACCGTTCTAATAATTCTTTCACGGCGTCGCCAGAGATTCGTAAGTGAACGTCACGCCAATAGCCGAAGTGCTCATCTTTACCAAGGTATTCATCCCCGACGTTAAAACCTCCGATATAACCGAGTTCACCGTCGATGATACAGAGTTTTCGGTGATTTCGATTGTTGACGCGGAAATTGATGCCGAGTTTGGACGGGAAGAACGATTTGACTTCTCCTCCGTGAGCGAGTAGATCCTTAAAGTGTTTATGTCTTAATCCTCTCGATCCGACAGCATCATAAAGGAGACGAATGCGCACCCCTTGTTTCGCCTTCTCCGTTAACAGACGAATGAGCGACTGACCGAGCGGGTCGTTTTGGATGATGTAATATTGAATATTGACTTCTTTCGTCGCGCGCTCGATGTCTTGAAACATCTGGTCGAACTTTTCCGTTCCGTCGTGCAGGACGGTGATATCGTTGTGGAATGACATCAGCGCATTCGTCGACACGAGGTTCAGACGTGCCAGCCGGCGATATTTCAAAAGAAGTGGATGATTGAACGGGGCGAGCGAACGGTCGAGCTGATCGAGTTGTTCTTCGACATGGTGGTGATACGCTTCGCGTTTCTCTTCTTCCACTTCATAAAAGTTTTGAGACTTGATCAGTCGGCCGAAGAAGATGTACACGAAAAAGCCGATGAGTGGTAAGAAGAAGAGAACGAGCAGCCATGCCCACGTCGTACCGATGTCCCGCCTCTCAAAAAAGATGATGGTGACGGCGAACGTGAGGTTAAGCAATAAGATGAGCCATGTCAGTATGACGATGATGAGTCCGATTGTTACTTCCATCGTATCCCTCCCTTTCCTTCAATTCTTACCCGAAATCGGGCAATCTTAGCAGATGTTTTTCATGATATGGGTATACATATATGAGGAAGCGATGAAATGGAGGGTGTTTATGGAAGACATGATGATTGGATTCAGCTTACTTGTCCTCATCGGCGCACTTTCGCAGTTGATTGCATGGCGTTTTGACTTCCCGGCCATCTTGATCATGACGGTTGCGGGTATCCTGGTTGGTCCGATTTTCGGATGGTTAGATCCAGACTCGATATTGGGTGATTTATATAGCCCACTCATCTCGATCGCCGTGGCGCTTATCTTATTTGAAGGTAGTCTCAGTCTCGAGTTTAAAGAGATTGATGATTTAAGAAAGCCAATTTTTCGTCTCGTTACCGTCGGTGTCTTCATTTCGTTTATCCTGACCTCCATCTTATTGATTTGGATTGGAGAGTTTCATTGGTTACCGGCTTTCACACTGGGTGCCATCTTCGTCGTGACGGGACCGACAGTGATCATCCCGTTATTACGTCAAGCAAACTTATCGGTTCGACCTTCGAAAGTGTTGAAGTGGGAAGGGATTATTGTCGATCCACTCGGTGCATTGATGGGTCTCTTCGTCGTACGGATTGGCTTTATCTTTTATCAAAATGACGGACTAGCGAGCCATTTACCGTTCTTTTGGTCCTGTATCGTCGCCGTTGCTTTCGGGATTGCCGTCGGACATTTACTCATCCGCTTGTTCGGAAATGAGAAAGTCCCAGAATATTTACGGACAACGTTGACGTTCTCCGGAGTCCTTCTTGTCTACTCCATCAGTGAATGGGTCATGCATGAAGTCGGATTGTTGGCCGTGACGGCGATGGGGTTGACGATGGCGAACTCCAAACATGGACATCTCCACATTTTGAAACAACTTCGTGAATTTAAAGAAAATATCTCTATCTTACTCGTTTCCACCGTGTTTATCATTTTGACCGCCAGTTTGACCCGCGACAGTTTACTTGCCATCTTCGACTGGCCACTCCTCTTGTCGATTCTAGGAATTTTGTTCATCGTTCGCCCCGTCTCGGTGCAAACCTCCTTACTCGGCTCCCCTTTGACGACGAAAGAGCGGGCGCTCATCAGTTGGATTGCCCCACGTGGGATCGTCGCCATGACGGTGACAGCATTTTTCGCACAAGAAATCACTGAACTGGGGATTGAAGACGCAGAACGGATGCTACCGATTACGCTCGGTCTCGTCGTCACGTCTGTCACCTTGCATGGATTGACGATTAAGCCGCTCGCTAAACGATTAGGTTTGACGAAAGTGAAGAATCCATGGGAGAAAGGATAAACACAAAAAAGACACCGCCCGATGGCAGTGTCTTTGATGAGCTTGAATTAGTTCAAGACTTTGATTGTGATTGACTTGCGACCGAAGTTGAGCGCTTGCTCTTGTGTCGGCATCAAGATATCAATTTTGTTACCTTTGATGGCACCACCAGTGTCTCCTGCGATTGCTTCTCCGTATCCTTCAACCCATACTTTAGAGCCGAGCGGAATGACAGAAGGGTCGACCGCGATGACTTTTTGGTTAGGATTCGAACGAACGTCGATACCTGTCGCTGTGATACCAGAACATCCAGCACAATATGGTGTATAAGCTGTTGCTTCAACAGTCATTGTCTTACCTGAAGCCGGAGCTTGGGTTTGCGTTGTAGACGATGCTGTTTTTGTTACTGGTGCTGATGTTGATGTCTTCGGTGCTGATGTTTTCGCATCATTCGCTACCGATGCAGCTGCTGCACCTTTCACGGCGAACTCTTGTCCTGGGAAAATAAGATCTGAATCAAGACCGTTCCAAGTCATCAATTGATTAACAGAGATCCCGTGGTTCAATGCGATACGATAAAGTGTATCACCTGATTTAACTGTATACGTTTTAGATGCAGTAGAAGCTTTTGCTTCTGCCTTTCCAAGTTTCAAGACTTGGTTCGGGTAAATCATATTTGAGTTTAAGCCGTTCGCTTGTTTAATGTCGTTTACAGAGACGTTGTTGTTCACGGCGATACGATAGAGTGTATCTCCAGACTGAACTGTGTGTGTTGATGCTGCCGAAGCTGGAGCAGCGACTCCTAAACTAAGGCCAGCGAGTGCCGTTAGTGTCAATAGTGGTTTTTTCATAAGAATATTCCTCCCTTTTCTAACGCCCCCTTACTGTAACACCTCTATATTTCACAGCGATTACAGGACGATATGAGAGTCATATCAGTTCATTTACAGAACAATTCATAGGGATGAGAGGATTCAGAAAATTGTTTTAATCCATGAAAACGGCTTTGTAGAGCCATTTTAAGATATAATAAAGAGAGAAATAAGGAGGTTTTGGTCTTTGGAACTATTACTGCTATATTACATTGTGACTAATTTACTAGCGTTTGTGTCATTTTTTGTCGATAAACGACGGTCTCGGATCGGGGCTTGGCGCATTTCGGAGCGTACGTTATTGACGATGGCATGGATTGGTGGGGCATTCGGTGCTTATTTGGCAATGCGCATCTTCCGACATAAGACATTGAAGCCTAAATTCCGGATTGGGGTACCTGTTGCCATTCTCGTCCACGCGGCTTTTACAGGGTGGCTCATCTTTTAAGCATTATATAGAAGAAACACAACCATGATTAAGATTACGGGGATGAGGAAAATGTTGAAATCGTCCCTGTTTTTGGAGGAATCAAAGTATTTTAACCGTTAAAAACGAAACGAAATATCGGAAAATTACCGAACTGAGGAGAGCATCACTTTGAAGAGGACGATACTGACAAGTCAAGGGGCTTCCACATTTACCATCACGAATCAGTTTACGATACTATTGATTGAATCAGGGATTGTCGATATTCGGGTGAACGGGGAGAATATAAAACTTGCTTCAAAAGAAAGCATCCTGTTGGCATCTGGACAAAGCTATGTCGTACAACGGATGGAAGAGACTTCGCAAATCTTCAAACTTGAATTTGACCCATATGAGCTGTTCCACCCTAGATTGTCCGAAGAATATGTAACGCCATATCTTGCAGGCGACAAGTCCATACATATTTTAAAGAGAGAACGAACACACCGCTCCATCGTTCATACGATTGAACAAGTCGTTAACCATTTGCAGGTAGACGGACCGCTTAAACGGATGGATGCGACACTGCAATGTGCGGTGATCTGGCGTTATTGGATTCAGCAAGATGGCCAGGGAATGAATAACGAGAAAAAACTAGAGAGTCTTCGAAACATGCTAGCATATATTCATTTACAGCTTGAAGATAAACTATCGTTAGCACAAATCGCGACTGCGGGTAATGTAAGTCGCAGTGAATGTTGTCGGCTGTTTACAACGTTCGGGAACACCTCCCCGCTTGCGTATGTTCAAGTTAAACGAATGGACCGGGCCGTAGTCCTATTAAAGGATTCGACTGAATCGGTTGCTGACATCGCCAATCGCCTCAGCTACTCAAGTGTCAGTCACTTCGTACAGACATTTAAAGCACATCATACGATTACCCCGCTCGCCTATCGAAAAAAATACCAAACGAAAAGAGCCGAATGATTTCGGCTCTTTTCGTTTATCTTGCCGTCCAACCGCCATCCGCTTTCAGTACATCTCCATTTACAAAACTTGAATCGTCCGATGCTAAAAAGAGCGCGACGTTCGCGATTTGTTCGGGTTCACCCATCGGTGCTTCCCCCGCACCTTGGATGGCACGCATCCCGAGTTCGCTCGGAGCGGTGATGGTCGAACCGATATTCGTGTTGACACCACCCGGCGCGATGGCATTTGCGCGAATCTTACTGAGTGTCCCATGGGTCGCTGCGATATTTTTCGTCAACCCGATCAAGGCGTGTTTCGATGCCACATACGCTGCGCCACCGCGAGTACCGAACAATCCTCCGACAGACGCATTGTTGATGATGACCCCGCCACTATCTTGTTTCTCCATTACTTGAATGGCGGCACGGGCTAATTTCATCGGTCCGGTCAAATTGACAGCAAGGACCCGGTCCCATAGTTCATCCGTCACTTCCCCCACCGTCATAAAGTTGTCCATGATGCCCGCATTATTGACGAGAATGTCGACCGACCCGAACGTTTCCTTTGCCGTATCGACGAGACGGTCGATATCCGTTTGATTCGTGACGTTACCAGCGATACCGACGACATCCCCACCTCCCGTCTTCATCTCTTCGACCACTGCCTGCACAGAATCTTCATTCATGTCGAATGCGACGACCCGCGCGCCTTCCTTCGCGAAGAGTTTAGCGATGGCCCGCCCCATACCAGAGCCGGCCCCGGTGACGATTGCTGTTTTCCCCGAAAGTTTCATCCATCATTCCTCCTTTAAACATAAGAGCAAATATGATGCGTGATGATAGAAATCTATCTATCACTAAGTTATACCCTCATTTGTTCACGAACACCGTGAGAAAGATGGCGAAATTTCTTCAATTGATTTCCAATCATCTTTATACTTGAATGGAACGCATTCTATATAGAGGAGAGATGACGTGCGACAATTCAAAGCAACCATCTACGGTCAAGGTGACCCTATCCTATTCCTTCCCGGCGGCGGATTCACCGGGTCTCAAGGACAACAGTTTGTCGAAGCCTTACATAAACAATTTGAAATCCATCTGTTAGACTTACCTGGTTTTGGTGAGAGTGAAGGACTACATACATATGCGACCTCCAAAGTGCTCGCGGATTGGGTCGAGTCGTATCGAACATCACGACAACTGGAGTCCATCCGATTGATCGGACATTCGATGGGAGGTGCCATCGCGCTTGCTTACGCGGTCCATTACCCAGACCAGGTCAGACGGTTGATTCTCCTCGATCAAGGTCATAAACCGAATGCCATGATTCCTTTTCGTGAATATGGCATATTCGGATTCGCTTTCCCCTTGTTGCGACTGCTCTATCACAGTTCCCCGAAGCGCCTCTTGAACTCGATTGAAGCTCGAATGAACAAGAGTGATTCCGTATTTTCTGAGGAACGGTTCCAATTGTTCTGTCGACGGGTTGGGGTAGAATCAACATCGATGATTCGAACGGCTTTCGAACAGCCCGCTCGTTTGTCGACCGGTGGCCAACATTTATTGTTCGGATACGACGGACTGGACTTTAAGGATTTGCTTCGACGGGTCAAAGTACCGACGCAACTCTATTATGCGGACTTCACAGGTATTGATTTGAAGGAGGCGAAACGGACGCTCCGGCATATCAAACGAGCGGAACGGGAGCTTCATCCCTCTGTGCAATTGATTGCCGTCCCAGGTGGGCACTTCGTCCAGTGGAGTCGTCATTTCTCGATGGAACACGTTGAGCGGTTCTTACGTACAGAAGAAGGAAACGGATAATTCTCCGCTGCCTTCTTCTTCATCATGATATCCAGTTGTGGCGTATGAGCCATTCGTGGAGCTGGTGTTGTAGCTCGGGATGAAGCGGCTTCTTAAGTTGTGCACGATATTGTTTTTTCACGTCCAGAATGCTCATCTCCCCGTCGAAATGTTTCAACATATGGTCCATGTTTCTAATCTTTTGTACCTCGACATGTTTCGCGTGAAGAGCATCGAGCTCGTCAAGATGATGGACGTCCGTTTGAACATCTCGATCTCCTGTCAGTGCAAGTGTCGGTACATTCAACTGAACCAAGCGATCCCGGAGCGACTCATCCGTATACGCAAGGTGCTCCCGTAACCATTTGGCAGGGAATTTCATCAGTTGGATTCGCATCGTATCCTGGTCCGTCGCTGTGACACGTTCGAACAGTTTTTGTTGCTTTCCGATGACCGACTTCTCGTTCAAGCTGAGTCGGAGTAGTTTCCCTTTGATTCCTTTCGTACGCTTTACTTCATCGAGTAAGAAGTGCGCCTGTTCCTGCATGCTCGTCTTCAAGGCCACACCGGCACCAGACAATAGAATCAGGCCGGAAACCGACTCGCGTTCAGCCGCAAGCGTCGCGACGATACATCCTTCGCTATGACCGAGCAGCAAGATGTCTTGTAAGACATGGTCAAGCGATTTCAGATAACGGATCATCGTTGCCACGTCATCAACGAGTCCAGACAGACCGACGGTATTCCGATTTCCTCCACTTTTGCCGATGCCACGTTTGTCAAAACGTAACGTGACGAAACCTTGTGTCGTCAGCCATTCTGCCAGATCTTTATACAGATTCGACTTGAAGCCTGTCCCATTCCCGTCGCGGTCCAATCCACCGGTCCCCCCGATAAGGATGATGGCTGGAAATGGCGACTGGCCACCATGTGGAGTCGTCATTGTAGCCGCGATGGTTGATTCTCCTTGAATGAATACCTGTTCTTGCTTATACATCATCCATCTCCTCCTTTTCTTCAACCGGCATGAACGCATACGAGAACTTTCGCAACGTACGTTCTTCGGAAGGATCATGGTCCAACACATCTTCTAATAAGTCATAAAGACCTGTTAAGAATCGGTCACTTTCGCCATCGGACAGGTAGAGCGGGATGCTCCGGAATCCGACTTTGTCTTCTGGGAGGTCGATCGAGTCGCGCTTCAGATAGTTGCCGAAATCCATGAGCAGTGACATCGCAAACGTGTAACAGACCATATACAGTTGCTCTCGGTCTTCCTCCTCGACAATCTTGTTGATACTGGTCAACGGATTGTTTTGAATCGCATACACTTTCTCATACACCCCGCGAACTTTATTTTCGCTCATGACAGATAAAATCTCGTCTTGTACCATTTTGTTGATATGGCGATAGAGGCTCGCTTGAGGAACATCGGGAAGTGCTTTTGCTAAGTCTCCGGTCGTGACTCCTTCATTCATCAGAACGTGTTGAAAGATTTTCATGCGAATCGGGTTCAATAGACTTTTTAAGACATCTTGATTCATTGATTCCACCTCAATGTTATCATATTTGATAATGTTATTACTTATGATAATATCATGTGGTCGAATCGTTGTCTATGTCCATACAAAAAAGCCGCCCTCGTATGGCGGCTGATTCGATGCATGATTTATGATCACCGTTCACAGGCGATTCCGTCTTTGTCGCGGTCTTTTGATTGATTCGCGTCATATAAGGCTTTATTGACATAAGGTTTATAACGCGTCTTTCCACCTTTGTTTTTGGTCGTCTTCGATTTGGCCACGCCCCCTTTGTACACTTTGTTCATCTCCGTGCAGTTTTTGAAGCGTTTCGCCGCAGCATCGACCGAGTCTGTCGGTGTTGCCGTCAATCCAATCATAAGAATGAACGTCGATAGTGCCAGTGAGACTTTTTTCATCAAACCCCTCCTCTTACAAGTTATATCGGGTAAATTTGTGTGATATTTATCATTGAATGAGTGGATAAAAAATTCTTTCCGACACTGATGAAGTTCAAAAGAGATACTTGATGTTAATTTTTCTCTACGACACGTCGCACGATAGAGAAGAACACTTGGTTCGGCAGATAACGCTTCAGCGCAATCAACAGTCCTGCCTGTTTACCCGATGGATAGCGGAGACGCTTCTTCCGGTCGGTCGCTGCACGCCAAATCGTCTCGGCGACGACCTCCGGGCCTTCAGCGTTCGCACCAGCGGCATTCGTGTTATGGAGCGCGACTTCCGTATAGTTATCATATACATCGAGCGGTTGGTCACAGACGAGTTCCTGGGAACGACCATAAAAGTCTGTCTTGATTGGTCCTGGTTCAATCAATTTCATGTCGATATTAAACGGTGCCAGTTCAAACTGAAGCGATTCTATGAACCCTTCGATCGCCCATTTTGAACTATGATACAGACTATAGATTGGGAATGTGATTTGACCACCGACCGAAGACACGGTCACAATACGTCCGCTCCGCTGTTTGCGGAAATACGGAAGGGATGCTCGGATCACGTTCATGACACCGAAGACGTTCGTATCAAACTGACGCTGAATCTGTTCAGAAGAGGCTTCTTCAAAAATCCCGACCGCTCCGTACCCGGCATTATTCAATAACACATCGATTGTGCCGTGATCCGAGACGATTTGCTCGAAGGCGTCAAGAATACTCGATTCGTTCGTCACATCTAGCTGATAGAGCGAGACCCCTTTTAGGTTGGACAGTTCTTGATGTTCTTCAGGACTTCGCATCGTCGCGGCGACATGCCAGCCTCGTTTGCTGAACAGTTCGACGGTCGCTCGACCAATCCCACTTGATGCTCCCGTAATAACAATGGTTTGATTCATCTTCATTCTCCTTTTAACGTTTATACGTTTAAACTTTTAAACTAACTAGTGGAAAAGAAGCCTTTCTCTTTGTTTCCAAAAAGAAAGGTCATAAGATACATTCATCTTCGATCGCACGTGTCAGTGCTTTGAGCAGTCCGACCGCATCCTCGAGGGTCAAGAAGTAAAAGTTCTCTGTCCCGATTTTCTCGGATGAGACGATCCCTGCTTGTCGCAACAGTTTGAGGTGATGCGAGATGGCCGGTCTAGACAACTCGATCTTTTCATCAATCTGATTGACGTTCAATCGCTCATGTCTGGCGATCTCGACGATGATGCGTTGACGATTGACGTCGGCTAATACTTGGAACAATGGGATTGCATCTTCAAATAAAGATAGTGACGCCTCGGGTGTTGTATCTGGTTGTTTCATATTCATCACTCCGTTTAAAAGTTTAAACGTTTAATCATGTATTCAGAATACTAGGTGATTCGCCTTCTGTCAACGAAGTTGTTCGTAGACTTCTCGAAGAATACTTGAAATCATATGTCTGGAGTCATAATCCCGCTTGGAGATTTGGACGAGCGGCGACGGGTCAGGGAAAAGGTGAGCGTTGATATCGTCAATCGTATAGCCCGCAGCGGTTTTCGTTAACACGTCATCGGTCAAACGTTCTAGATAATCGAGCTTTTTGCTTAATTGCTCCCTTCCCTGTTCGAGACGTCCGGCATGCTGGCAGTACACTTCCTCAAAATCGAGGGACAGGACACGCTTGAGCGAACGGATCTGTTCAGGGACTGACTCCTCTGGAATCATGACCTTTGGATACGGATGAACGAACAAATCACCTGAAAACAGTCGACCGTTCTCCTCGTCATATAAGACGACATGATTCGGTTCATGACCAGGTGTATGGATCACCTGATAGGTATGATGCTCTGACGTGATCTGGTTGTCGTGATAGGCGACCGGCTGGAACGGTTCCGGGTCACCGGAGAAGCGTGCCCGATAATCGGGGATATCTAGGCCCATCCGGCACATATCTCTGGCAGACTCATGTATGTAGATTGGCACGCGATACGTTTGTTCGAGCCATGCGGCCGTTCCGATGTGGTCTTCATGTGGATGCGTAATGCTGACGAAGTCGATTGGGACCGATTCATAAAAGGGTTGGAGAGCGGGGAGCATCGTACGGGTCCCGGTATCGATGATCATCCCATCGAGATAATATACATACATCGACATCTCGAATGGACCGTTCTTCACTTTGGCGCAAACTGCCGTCACTGGCCCATGCTGCTTCACTTGCATCATTCTTCCCTCCTAACTCTCACTTTTCTTTATTATAGCGAAAAAGAGCAAAGACCTGCATACATTTCACAGTTCTTTGCCCCCCTGTTTCACTTACAGTTCTTCCCCATTCGTCGCGATGACCCGTTTATACCAGTCGAACGAGTCTTTCTTCATCCGCTCCATCGACCCATTCCCTTCATTGTCACGGTCGACGTAAATCATCCCGTACCGTTTCTTCATCTCTCCCGTCGTGAACGAGACGATATCGATGATGCCCCAAGGCGTATAGCCGATCAAGTCGACTCCGTCATAGAGGACGGCGTGCTTCAATTGTTCGATATGTGCCTTCAAATAATCGATTCGGGCCGCGTCATGAATCTTCCCGTCGACAATCTCATCGACGGCACCGAATCCGTTTTCCACGATGAAGAGCGGAATCTGATAGCGGTCATACAGACGATTGAGCACATAACGGAGACCGACCGGATCGATGGCCCAGCCCCAGTCACTCGACTGGATGTACGGGTTCTCAACGCCGTTCGGCAGACCACCGTTCACGATATCCCCACGATTGTCCGCGACGACATCACTCTTCACGGTTGTCGACATATAGTAGCTGAAACCGAGATAATCGACCTTTCCGTTCTGTAAAATCTCTTCGTCCCCTTCAAGGATTGGGATGTTGTACCCTTCGCGCTCGAACTCGTTCAACGCGTAACTTGGATAAAACCCACGTACTTGCACGTCCGGGAAGAAATAACGTTGACGCATCATCTCTTCGGCCAACATGACGTCGTCCGGGTTCGATGAATACGGATAGATCGGAACGTGAGAGACCATAGCCCCAATCTCAAAATCTGGATTGATTTCTTTCCCTTTGGCGACGGCGAGGGCACTCGCAATCAGTTCATGGTGTCCCGTCTGATACATGATTTCACGCGCGTTCTCCCCTTCTTCTAGAAGGACACCTGAATTCGTCCATAAGAAGAGTGGGTTGTTGACGTCCATCTTGTTGTTGATTTCGTTGAACGTCATCCAATACTTGACCTTGTCTTTGTAGCGGTTGAAGCAGACCTCTGCAAAACGGACGAAATGCTCGACGACTTCACGATTTCGGAAGCCACCATATTCCCGGGCAAGATGGAGCGGCATCTCGAAATGCGAGAGCGTGATGATCGGTTCAATGTCATGTTTGAGTAACTCATCGAACAAATCATCATAAAATTGAAGACCCGCCTCGTTCGGTTCTGCATCATCACCATTTGGGAAGATGCGACTCCATCCAATCGAGGTACGCAAGCATTTCAATCCCATTTCGGCAAAAAGCGCTACGTCTTCTTTATAACGATGATAGAAATCAATTGCCTCATGGTTTGGGTAGAATTCGTTCGGCTCAACCTTGTCCGTGATCCGACGCGCGACACCGTGTGCGCCTGCTGTCAAGACGTCGACGACGCTCGGTCCTTTTCCGTCAGCGTCCCAACCACCCTCGAATTGATGGGCGGCGAGTGCGCCTCCCCATAGAAAATCTTTCGGTAACGTCTTCATCCTCTATTCCTCCTTCTGATGAATCATACACGTCAAGTATAATTGTACCGGTACAATTTAACAAGGTTGATACAATGAAACAATCTTGTTTTTTCATGATATAATACAAGAAGTGACGAAAAAGTGAGGAATGACCATGTTAAAATACCAACAAATCGCGAATGAAATAGATCAATACATTCATGAACAGAATTTAAAACAAGGTGATAAGCTACCTGTCCTTGAGCAGATGATGAGTCAATATGCCGTGAGTAAGAGTACGATCACGAAAGCGTTGGAACTGCTCGAACGAAAAGGCATCATCTTTCAACTCCGTGGTAGCGGCATTTTCGTCAGACGCCATAATCGTCCCGGTTATATGAGTCTCTTTTCCACCCAAGGATTCAAGAGTAACCTTGGAGATCGAATCTTGACCTCTGATGTACTCGATGTGTCTGTTATGAAACCAGATGCGTTGGTGGCCGAAAATCTCGGGATTGACGTAACAGACGATGTGTATCGTGTCGAACGGGTAAGATATGTGGACGGGGAAGTACTTTGTCATGAAGAATCGTATTATGTAAAAGCCATCGTTCCTTACTTGAATCGAGAGATTGTGGCCGACTCCATTTTCGATTACGTCCAAAGTGCGCTCGGTGTCACAATTGGTTTTTCTGACATGTATCTACAGGTCGGTCGATTGACGGATGTGGAAGCAGGCCACCTCGGATTGCAAGAGAATGACCCGACACTTCGCATCGAAACGATCTTTCATTTGACGAACGGGAAGCCATTCGACTACTCACGCATCACGTATCATTACGAGCACTCACAGTTCGTCGTCCAAGCGAACGGCCCCTATATGTAAAGAATCCCCTCATGCGCGCATGAGGGGATGTTCGTTAGACAAGTTCTTTTCGGTTCAAGTCGAATAACTCGCGATCAGTCTCATATAGGAGTTCGTCAAACCGTTCGGTTCCGTGTTCTTCGATGAACAGCTCTTCTGAAGGGTAAATCGGTACAAACCAGACGACTAGGACGCTCTGCTCCTCGTTCTCATATGTGATGAACGACTCATCTGAATAAAAAGGAGCGGTCACATAGACCGAAGAAAATGAATATTGTTCAAGCACTTCCTCTGGCAGTTCGTAGAGTTCGCCCAACTCGAACGCCTGGTGCGTTCCTAGCGCATAATCGGTCAGCTGCCACATCAATTCAACAAACTCCTCTTTGGCATGCTGTTGATTGAATCGGAACAGCAACTCCTGGTGAGCGGTTGAACCATTTTCGAATTGAAGTGCATGCCAATGCAGTCCTAATGTCGAAATACTCGTGATTTTAGAGGACTCTTCTTCAAGTTCGATGATTTGGACATCATCTTCTAGCAAGTAAGGGATATCAAACCCGCTGATGAACGTGCCACAATGTTTTTCTAGATGTTCTAAATAGCTCATGTTCCATCCCTGCTTTCTCATAACTGGCGTACTTTTTGCTTCGGGTTTTGAGTTTGATGGACTCAATCGATTGACGCAAACTCACTTCTTCTTTAGTTGGGTCATTCAAAACACTTTGATGTCTCCATTCACGTGATCCAAGAAATAATACGTGTCATGGGCATCGTGGGCGAAAACGAAGTTTCCCAAGATGTTTGGATGAAATTCACCAGTGAACCATTCGATTGTCTGATTGTTTGTCGGAAAGAAAAGGGACTGCCACACATTTTTCGCTTTCGGAATTTGAAGCTTGGGCAACAGTTCGTTTTCAATCAATGCCTTCCAATCTGCATCATGCAACATGAAACGATATACGTTTTCACGAGGACCGAACGTTCCATCTAAACAAAATGATACCTCGATTGGAAACGCACCTGTCGTCACATATTCAAAAAATACCTCGAAATTGGCTATTCCCTTTGTTCCGACACGACTCACTTGCTTTCCTTGAAGCGTCAAACCGTCCTCATAATAACTCAGAATCCAATCTGTCTCTCCTTGTAGGACGATGATTTCATTCGAAGAGAGTGTCAATTCCGATTCTAATGACTCACGATTCTTGATGGTTTTGGTCGTCACATGCTCTTCTTGACGTTCAAAAGAGAAGCGATGTTTTCTCGTACCCTTCGCAGTTCGTTTACGTACAAGGCGCAATGGAAAGTCCTCATCTTTCAGATGTCGAAAAATCAATCGGTTTGCTTCTCCTTCTCTCAGTGCATGACTCGGAATGATCACCATTTCTAGTAGTTCATGTTGATTGTATAAGTCTTTTGACATCATGCTGTTTTTCGTCTTTTAAGGAACCAATATCCGAATGGCAAGATCGCTAACACCGCAAAACCAATCAATCGGTTGGTATTCGATGTTGGATTATTTGATTTTGCTTCATCCGAATAGTCCCCCGCTCCATCCATCATCCCTTCTTCGACATTCCCTTCAATACTTTCATGCGCTTCGATCAATAAGGCTTGGAAGTCCTTTGTGGAAATTGCATCCCCACTGATTATCTGTTTTGAGTAGGATGTCAATGCCACCAACATGTCCCCATCATAATCAAACCATGCCGACCTTTCTGTGTATTTCACGAGATGTCCTTGTACGTCCATCAACGCTTTCGGAGTTTCTTTGTCTGAACCGAATGTTGAAAACGCATATGTACCCGCTGATTGTTCATACGTTCCGATCACGTTGACCGGTTCATCATCTTGAAAAACGGTCGCCACAAATTCTTTTGTTGGGACGAACGTACATGTTTCCCCCGTTTTGTAGCAAGAGGATGACGGGATATACGTCTCCAACAACGGACCGAACGTGATGTTCTCACTGTCCGTCATATGATAATTAGTCGGATCATCCTCCTGAATATGATCCATCACAATGTCATAGAAATATGCATCTGCAAAATGTTCCGGCGAAGATTCAGTCATCTCGGCTGATACGGTCGTCGTGCTTGCAAGCAGTCCGACACAACCTATGAGTAAGCTCGTCATTCGTTGCATGTGTTTCTCCTTTCATCACCCTGAAGATTTCAGCAGCATCGCATGACTGATGTGAATCAATTCGGCGTGCGGCTGTTTGTGACGACTGACATATGAAGTGAAACGTGATGACGCAACAAATGCGTTCGATTCATGAATCATCGCCAGTCGGACGAGAATGAGCCGTAATTGTTTTCTTCCTTCTCCCAGTGTAACACGGTCGACTTGATTGTTTTTGTCGAGTCGGTTGATTAACAGCTCCACTTTACAGTCTTCTTTGATCAAGTAAGAAACCAAATAGGCCGTCTGTTGAATCAAGTCTTCATATTGCGCATGTAGCCCGTTCCCGAGCGGACCGCTCAAATCAAGGGAAATCGTGAACGTGTCGAGATTTTGTCGTTCGAACACTTTTGCCTGTACATGACCGACCTTTGAAGTGGCGACCCAGTCAATCTGTTTAGCCGGTTCCTTCTCATATCGTTTTGCACTTTGAATCATCAACGGATCGTTCAACGGGGAGTGCTTGACGATACGGTCACCCATCCGAATCATGCGAGATTCGGTGATTGGTGACTTCGTGATGGTAGGTAACACAATCCATGAGGGTATATCCATCTCCTCATCCGTGAAAAAAAGAGTACCTAAATAAAACGGTAACGTGACACGCATCACACACGTATGAATCGAAGCAGGTCCACGCTTCACAGCCGAGACGCTCACAAGATGTATGTCCTTTTCGATCCTTGTGTCGTATGCCTGTGACCCGTCCTCGAATACCATCCGTTCATTACCCTCTAGTCGAATCAATAGCGGAACACCAAGGGCAATGATTCGCTCATACCCATCGATACGGACGATACATGATGTCTCATCATCGATGAACAAGAGATCTTCTTTCTGCCGGATGGAAAATGAGACTTCGTTTGAAAGTGTTCGAATGATTCGTTTCCGGATGAACATGACGATTAATAATGCTCCGCATACATAAGCGATGGGCCATACATAAGGCATCCACATGGTGAGGAGACCGAGACTGACATAAGCCGGCCAAAGTTGGTCCTGAAGGATGGATGGTGTACTGATTTCGACCTGTCGCATCGTTACACCTTTTCGACTGGGACAGTTACGGACTCGAGTACGTCCGCTAGCACTTGTCGCTTCGTCGATTTGATGTCCCCTTCAAGGGTGAGGGTCAATCGATGCGAGAGAACGTGTGGTGCAACGGCTTGAACATCTTCGGGCGTGACGAATTGACGGTCGTTCAAGTACGCATAAGCTTGTGAGGCTTTGACGAGCGCTAGCGTCGCCCGTGGACTCGCCCCGACTTCGACTAACGGATGTTGCCTCGTTTCTTGAATCAGTGCGAGCAAATAAGTGACGACATCTTCATGAATCCGCACGCTCTCGACATTTTCTTGTGCTTCTAAGAAAGCGGCATTCGTCATCAAGGCGTGTACCACATGTCTCGTCTTTGAAATCGTCTGCAGAATCAAGTTCCGCTCTTCATCTGCCCCTGGATATCCGACTTGAAGGGACATGAGGAAGCGGTCGAGTTGGGCGTCTGGTAGGGCGAACGTTCCCGCCGACTCGATCGGGTTTTGCGTCGCGATGACGAAAAACGGTCTCGGTAGTTGATAGGTGACGCCACCGATGGAAACTTGGCGTTCTTCCATGGCTTCAAGCAAGGCGGATTGCGTTCGGGGAACAGCGCGGTTCACTTCATCGATGAGTAAGATATTTGTGAAGATGGGACCGGTACGGTTCTCGAACGTTTGGGTCTGCATATTAAAGAAGTCTGAACCGATGATGTCGGATGGCAGCAGGTCGGCTGTGAACTGGATTCGAGCGAAGTCTGCCTCAAAACTTTTGGCGATGCTTTTCGCAAGTAACGTCTTCCCCGTCCCAGGCACATCCTCTAGCAAAATATGTCCGTTCGCCAATAGGGCTGTGCAACATAATTTTGTGATTTCTGGTTTACCAAGGTAAATGCGGTCTAATTGGTCCAATACGTGTCGGATGGTCATGAGTTCGACTCCTTTTGTGTGCGTAGTAGGTATTCATCAAGTTGCTGGGTGAACGCTCGCTCACGCTGTGGTGAGATGTCCCCTTCGTCATAGCGCGTCTCTAAATAGGTGAGTAGGGATGCATCGAGCTCGATTCGTTTCGCCCAGGTCGACAACGTCTCATACGGACGGCGACGTTTATGTGGAGGTAACGCTGCCTCGAATTGAATCAACTGTTGTCGAATAGCCGAGGCTGGTAATGGATGAAGCGTTCGGTTTATCTGCTCCGATAAGTTGTCAGAGATCACTAGCGAGTGATCCTCGATTTCTAACTCTTCCTCCTCGATTTGTTTCTTCGATGGGCGTCGTCTTTTCCAAAGCCACCACCCGAGCAAGATGATTAGTGCGGTAATAATGTATGGGAGGTAGGAGACGTTGTTCGACTCTTCTGATGAGGGGTTTCCGTAAGAAGGTGACTCGTCATTAACCTTCTCTCTTGGAGTTCCACCTTTGTCTTTTGAAATTTCACCTTTAGATCCCATATCGATTCCTCTTACATTGTCGTCAATAGGTGCATTACTCATACACCATCGTTCTACATCAACGACTTCAATCATTCCAAATAGCTTTCGTTTGTCCCTACAGTCCAGTACCCAACTCGTAATCTCGCTTCCTGAGATATCTAATGATTGGTAGTAACGGTATCCAAGTTGACCGGAATAGGAGATGAGCGCGACCAGTAACAAGGAGAAAAGAATTCCTGACACAAAGATCATTTTGGCTTGTTTCATCGGTGTTTCCGCTTATGTATATTCGGTTTGATCGTTTTCATCTGATGTGACGGCTCCCTTCATAGATTCAATCCTTTATTTGGAAATTGGATTATATGGATTATACCATGCACCTTAACGGAATATTCAGTTATTTTTAGACAAAAGAAAAAGCCGTTCATTGAACGAGCTCCCACTATTCTCTATCTTCATCCTCTTCGTCGAACACCTATTCTTCAAATCCATACACGCGAATATCCTGGTCGCTACGAATGTCCCATTGGTTGATAAACGTTTTTACATGTGGGATTGGGCTCCATTTTTGATGGGATGAATCACGCCGCATGAACGTTTGTAGCACCTCTTCATCTTGAAACACGAGAAGCTCAGAGTTCCACAATGTAGGGAGGTCCAGTAACACGACAACTCGCATTCGCTCATCCACACGCCGCTTTGCTAGTCGTTTCGCTTCATAGAGCAGAATATGGATGATTGCCTGTTTGATTTGGGCATTATGTTGAATAGCCAATAAAAAGGTTTGTCCGACCGGAATCTTGGTATTCCAATAACCATTATGAAACTCAGTTGGAAAATCGCAATGATTTTCTTGCATATTACGCTGAAAACGACTTAACTTTCGTTTCAGACCACGCACTTTCCGATGTCTCAATTCAGGATCGACTCGACTTGCTTCATATGCTGTCGGTCATGCTCGATGAATTCTCTGACAATCACATATAGTGAATATGGGACACCTTGATGAGGATCATGTGAGACGCCATTCGCTGTCGTTTCATAAGTCAGTGCTTCTTCACTTAAGGAGTCGAGCATAGTGATGAGTGCTCGTCGACTTTGTAGTGATTCCTTCAACACGACGTCACCCGATAACTTCTCCGCCCTTTTCGTCGCTCGCGCGTTGAACGAGTCAAAGTCAGGAAAGATCATCCCTTCCCCGTTCTTCACCGATGGGATGATGACATTCAACAGATGATTGTCCCAATGGGCGATATGTAAGACGATTTGCTTTATGGACCACTTCTCCGAGTCGATCTGTTTGTTCCACTCAGATTCACTCAGCTTTTCTAACGAATCGAGCCATTCTGTGTACGATGCGAATTCTTGAATGACTTGCATCCAATCCCCTCCCCGTTCCATTCAAATTACTGCGATTATAGCACGAACGAGTCTTTTCAAATCAAAAAACGGCATCGTTCGAGATGAACGATGCCGTGCGTGTCTCTATAACCAGACTGGTAATGAGAAGAAAACTAAGAACAATACGGTCAAGACACCGACGACCGGACTGAGTGACCGGTAGCCCTTTTTGAACAAGACAATCATCGTGTACGCGATGAACCCGAGTCCGATCCCATCGACGATGGAATACGTGAACGGGATCATGATGATGACGAGAATCGCCGGGAAGGCATGTTCCCAGTTATCGAGCGGCAAATGCTTCACGTTTTGGAACATCATCATGCCGATGATAATCAACACCGGTGCGATTGCCGTCACAGGGATGATTGCAAAGAGCGGTAGCAATAAGAGCGATACCACGTACAATCCAGATGTGACGAATGAAGCAATCCCACCTCGTGCCCCGACCGATATGCCGGCAGCCACTTCGACCGTCGAGACGGTCGGGCTTGACCCGAACATGGCCCCGGCCATCGTCGACAGACCTTGTGCAACGAGACCTTTCGGCGCATCCTTTTCTTTGTCGATTGCACGTGTCTGATTCTGGATCAAGCTGATATTTTCAATCAACAAGACGAGCGTCAGTACACCTACCGCGACTAAGAAGAGCGGAGACGCAGATTCCGCGAACGAGATGTTCCCAAACACCGTGCCGAATGACTCGAAGAATGGTGACAATGCGAAGCTTCCCGTCCACTCTAGTGTCCCCATCAAGGCGCTGAGACCGACACCGAAACCGATCGTCCATAGGAAGCTACTCGGCCCCATCTTCAAGAACAACAAGATGGCGACGAAGAGTGATAAAAAGGCCACCTGGACGTTACGCTCTCCGAGGTCACCGATGTGGAGCAATGCCCCGCCCCCACCTGAGACAATTCCAGCCGCCTCAAGACCGATCAAAATGAGGAAGAGGCCGAGACCGACCGTCAATCCGTCATGAATGATTGGTGGAAAGGCATTCGCCAATTTCCTCGCCACTTTGGTGACCGTCAATAGTACGACGAGTACACCTGAGACGAACGAGACGGCGAGCGCGCTTTGCCAGCTCAATCCCATCTGTAAGACGAGCGTGTACGTGAAAAGCGCGTTAATCCCCATTCCCGGTAACAAGAGTAGCGGAAGATTGAAGAACCCCGCAATCAACGTCCCGATGATGCTTGTCAAAATCGCTCCGACGAGCGCCCCCTCGAACGGGAGTCCGGCTTGTGTCAAGATTGCCGCATGCACGGCCGGGATGTATGCTGTCGCCAGAAAGTTCAGCACGCCCCCGTATGTTTCTGTTTTCCATTCTGTTTGTTTTGCCATAGGAATCAATCCTTTATTGGCACCCTCACCCACCCGTGTATACACACGAGATTGATTATATCCTGTCAGACATCTAACAAGCAAGAGCGATTCGACTCAATTCCTTCTTTGGACCCATATATGAGACCGATTCCATCAAAAGATTCATTTTATAAAACAAGAACGTTTGTTCTTATTTTTAACGCCATTTTACGAACGAATCTGTTATAATGAAGGGGCAGGTTAACGCAGCAATAGTGGGGTCAGCCGCCAAGTCCACAATGGAGGAAGGCGGTGGTGCGGATGGAACAACTTTGGACCTGGGTTGGAGATTATGTCATGATCCCAATCCTCGCTCCGATCATCGTTCACTTGGTGATTCACCGAACATCCGATCGTGCAACGTCTGAACGCACAAAAAAATGACCCCCTCGGCGCAATGAGATGGGTCACTTTCTGATTCACTAACCATTGTGGCGGCTGGGGCCACTCTTAAAGTGGGAGCCTGTAAGCCAGAGGTCGGTGTGTCCAGCACCGGTCTCTTTCTACTTGCATCATACCATACTTTATCCGCGTTTTCAGTAAGAGAAACATCATTTGATACGAAAATCACAAATAATTCAAACGCTCAGGAAACTTTATCCTGAGCGTTTTTCATTCATTTCGTTATAACGAGAGAACCAGACGAGCATCGCGTCCGCTTCTTCTTTTGGAATGTCGTCAATTGTCTCAACGGATAGGAGTCCTCCTCGAGTCGAGAACTGTACCGTACAAAGTCCGAATCGACGTTGCAAGAGCGATTGTTTCACTTGAATCTGCTCGATCCGTGGTTTGTCCGTCAAGAACGATCGGACGTTGAACGCTCCCGTCCGCAATTGAATGAATTGATCAGTACGGACATATTTTGTCGTGACGTAACTGAGCACACGTCCTCCGATGATAATGGCCCATAAAAGAAGGAGCCACCATGCATAATCTCGGAAGAAATAGAGCACGAGTCCTGATAAGATGAAGCCGAACCAGCTGATTCGCAGGAATTTGATTCCTAACGCCTTTTTCGGAAGTCGATGTAATTCATCCGACCATGTGAAGTGCGTGAAGTGCTCACGGAGTACTCGCATCGCACGGTCACGTCGAACGAACGGAAGAATCGTTGACGATTCGTCCTTTAATTCATCCATCGTCCCTGCTGCGACAAGTTCGACTCCAACGATATGGAACCAGCGACGGATGAACGTCTCTTTGATTCGAATCGCTTGAATCTTCTCATACGGGATCTCTTTCGCACTCCGGTTCAATAATCCTTTTTCGACGCGAATGCGCTCCCCTCTTCGTTCGAGTCGGAAGTTCCCATATTTCAAGAAGTTGATGACCATGCCGATCACGACCGACAGCATCAGCACCCCGATGACGAGAAGACCGATGACGATGATGGACGCATGGACCACATAATCTTCGACCTGGTTGAACGCCCCATCCAAATTGATGAAGTCATCAATCGAAGAGATGATCGTTGAAGCGACCGGGAAGATGGCGAAGACAGAGAGCGACGTGATGGAGGCCAACACGATTTCGCGCGTGGACAAGGCATATAACAGACGGCTAGGTAACGGCTCTACCTGTTCTGTTGTCGCATCTGTCATTTCTGGATTGTCTTCGGTTTGTGCATTCTGTTTCCGATGCCGGACTTGCTCGAGAATCTCTTCCAGTCGTTTCGCTTCAGTCGGAAAGACACCAGCCAGTTTGAATGATGCATCGTCACTGTTGGCATTCGTATCGAACGTCAATTCGACGACACCAAGCAATCGATAGAGGAATGGACTGTTCGAATGAACGCTTTGAATTTTATAGAGTGGAAGCGATTTTTCTTTTTTCAACCAGTTCCCTTCGATCACATAGACAGTCTTTTCATCCAGTGCATATCGGAAGTTTAACCACCCAAAGAACTTCTGGACAATGTCGAGTAATAGGAAGAGTAGGATGCCGACTCGGATGATGATGCCGAAAGTCGATTCCCAGTCGTTGTTAAGCACAAAGAGTAGGACGATTGGAATGGCGAACGACTTGATGACTTCGAGAATACGCAGCACCAAAACGCGACTCGGGAGTCGATGCCATGTTAACGCGGTCTCGGTCATACGACATCCTCCTCTTCAATACGTGCATAGATGGCAATCTGCTCACGGAGTGTTTTCGCGAATGATTCTTCGATCGCATAGACTTCGTGTGAACCGGCCGCTGTTCCGATCGTGATGGTCTGTAACCCGTATTTACGTAGAAGCGGTCCTTGTTCCGCATGAACATATTGGACCTTCGTCATCGGGATGAGTACGTCATGTGTCGTGATGATTCCATGATGAATCCGGATCTCAAGCGGCTGGACATCATACGTGAATCGTTCCTGTTTCCACTTTTGGAACCAGATGAGATCAATCAAGCTATAGACGACATCGATGACAAGTAGCACGATAAAGCCAATCTGTAGCCAAGTCGGCCAGTCGAACCAGTATGATGCGACAACGAGAGCTCCAGTGATGAGGAGACCGATGAGATAAAAAATCGCGCTCGATAATCGAAAGACCGCCCGTGCCTCAATCGGAAGCGTTCCGCTGATTCGTTGTGGTGTGACACCTTCTTCTGGTGTCGGTGTTGTTTCTGACATGGTGAATCCCCCTATCGTTCATATGTATCTGTCTCTATTGTATACGTGTTTCTTCTCGAAAAGTTTCAGGATTCGGTCGGGAATGTACTCAAGCGTGCATATAACTTATCAAACATAGACTGATCCTCTATTTCGAAAGCTTGTTTTAATCGATGGATGGCCGCTAATCCTGTTATTTTCAAATTACCTGTCAGCTTTCCAGTCATCTTTATGGAAGCAAACGCACCTGCGATGATGACTTGATCACATGTATAGGCATATTCATACGTTGACCAATCTTCTGGACCGGAAACATCTCGATCAATCCAACTTTCAATTAAGGCGTAAGCGTATGAAAGATAACAAAGGACTCTATCCTTTCGGAGCACTTCTTCGTACATAACCAATGCATCGGCGCCAGCATCATTCCCGAACGGAGCATATTCTTCCGTACAATCCACAAAGAATTCATCGTTGAAACATTCCTGATACTTCGGATGAGAGGTCAGAAAACTCGGTCCAACTTCCGGGTCATCCACATACATATGGTTGTCCCAATCAAAAGGGCATTCAACATATCCTTTTCTCAACTTTTGACGAATAAGTTTTTCTGCTTCTTTCATACATTCCGAATCGGATTCAAAAGATTTTACTTGTACCTTTCCGATTGTCCCGATTTTTCCGTAGTTTACAGCAAATTCATCACCTATAACGATGATGTTCCAATACTTTGTGATGTGTTGAAAAGACTTCTTCATACTCAATGCCCTCTCTTCTATAACAAGATTAACTCTCTTAAAAAACGAGCCGAATGTCGGCCCGTTTCTCAGTCTTCAAAAAACCATTTCTTACGTGGTTCCACTTTTAAGTTATCTCCATGCTTCTTCATTTCCGTCACAAGGTAGCGTTCGAGTTCATTCATTGCCTTGACCCAGTCGGTCATCGTCGCTACGAGCGGCACGACAATGAGGATGAGTTCTTCCTCTTCTTCTCGCATCCTCTCAATCATTAACTTCGCAAAGTCAAAGTTTTCATGAATGAGATCCTCATCCCGGTCGATGAGGTGCTCGTTCTCAAGCTCATAAGCTGAGAACAGACGCTCATGTCGACGCAATAAATGCCGAATGTGGCGATACAACTCATCGCTCAATTGTGGAGGAAGTTGTTCAATCGTATGGAAATCATGATCGAGTTTCTCGATGACATGGAGCGCGGCTCGGTTCGTCTCAATCATCTTGGACTTCAGGACGGCACGACGGAAGATCGGAGTCTTCTTCTCGAGCCAACGATTCGCTTTGATTTCTTCTTCAAAATAGGCATATGTTTGTTTTGAATCACTATGCAACTTCTTCGTCTCAGGCAAGGATTCAAAGGATGAACGACCGCCTTCCGTTTCCGCAAACAATCGTGCGATCCGGACGACCATTTGAAATACCTCAGTCACCTGCTCTTCCAGTTTCCGTTCATATCGAGGTGGGAACAAAAGTGCGTTTACGATTAATGCAACAGTAATCCCCATCATGATGAGTAAGTAACGTTCACCCGCAAACACCCAAACCGGCATGTCCGACTGACTTGCCCCTTCCATGATGAGAATCGTCGTCAAGATGACGGTCCGTGTCGTCGATTCTAAATTTAAAAACAAAAGGATGGAGATGGCGATGATGATGACGAATCCGATAGCGATTGGTGTCGGATTCGGAGTGAGCAACAGAGATCCGACGGAGAGCAGTGCCCCAATCAAGTTCCCTTTCATCTCTTCGATTAAGCGAAGTCCGGTCTGATAAACAGACGGGAGAAGCGCGAGTGACGCAGCGAGTGCCGGGACGACGATCTGTTGGAACTGAAACGCCTCGGCAATCAGTAAAACGATTGCGACCGATAGTCCGGTCTTAATAGTTCGAGCCCCAAATTTCATGTGATGGTGCCTTCCTCTCTTACGCTTGTCATATGTATTTTTTGCCTTCTTCCTCAATTCTAAAACGTACCACATTCTTTTCAAGCAGAATCGAACCATTTCAGGCAGTTTTGTGAACGCTTCCGTGTTATGATGGCGTTGGATATTTCTTTCATATTGATGGGGAGGGGTTTACTTGTCAACAATTGCTTTATTCGGCGGAAGTGGCCGTACAGGGGAACGGATACTTGAGCGTTTATTAAATCAAGGACATAACGTCAAACTCTTAACGAGACATTCGTTGGATTCAAAGGAAGGTGTCAACGAAATCATCGGAGACGCGACGGACAGAGAAGCAGTCCTAGAAACGGTACAATCTGCAGACATCGTCATCTCGGCGTTAGGGACGGACAAACAAAACGTATTGTCTACATTCACACCACTCGTGATTGACGTGATGAAACAATTTGATGTAACACGCATCATCACTGTCGGGACCGCCGGCATCTTACAGGCGCATGACAGCGACAACTATCGCTTTGAAACGAAAGAATCGAAGCGTTCGATGACAACCGCAGCAGAGGATCATGCACGGGCTTATGAATTATTACGAGACTCCGGATTGGCGTTCACAGTCATCTGTCCGACTCAACTGATCAATGAGCCATCGAGCGGAGACATCATCGTCTCAAAAGAAGTGTTAGGCACGAAACAATCAGGTCCAATCTCGAGAGACGATGTCGCCGAGTTGGTGCTGGATTGTTTAACGAATGATGAATATGTCGGACATCGTGTCGGCATCACGACGGAATCATAAATTAGGGGATGGGAAACATGCACGAACAACGAGAACAATTGGCACGGCTTGCTTTAACCTTTCAACAAGAGGAGATGACGGACGCAGCACGACTCGCCCGCACCGCCCTACAAAAAGTAACGAATGAAGAAGTTTGGATTGCCGTCTGTGGTCACTTCTCAGCCGGGAAGTCGACATTGCTCAACGACTGGCTAGAAGATGGGTTCCTTCCAACAAGTCCGATTCCGACAAGTGCCAATATCGTCACGTTACGTGGTGGAGAATCAGCGGCAGCCGTCGCAATCAATGATACGGATTGGATTTCATTAGACGCTTCTTCCCTATCAAACATCAGTGACTATTGCAAAGTCGAGGAAATCAAGGAAGTCGAGTATACGATCGATCGGTTCCCATTTGATGAACATGTCGTGTTGATGGATACACCTGGGATTGATTCAACGGATGAACGACATCGCCAAGCGACGGAACGATCGCTCTTCTTGGCCGATCATTTGTTTTTCATGATGGACTACAACCATGTCCAATCGGAACAAAACATCGGACTGATGAAACAATTTAGCCGGGAAGGACGTCCCTACTCCATCATCATTAACCAAATCGACAAGCATGATGAGGATGAGCTTTCCTTTGTGGACTTCAAGGCGTCATTGACGAAAGCATTCCGTCATCATGACATCGTTCCAAATGACACGTTCTACATCTCACTTCGTGATTTAAAGCATCCACATAACGAAGTCGAGCGCTTGCGGTCGTATGTGCGACAAGTCATCACGGAATCGAGACAGCAGCAAGTCGAGCATGCGGATGCATTGATCAATACGTTGGTCCAACGCAACGAAACTTCGATTCAATCGACGTTGGATCAATTACCGACCTATGAGAAGAGTCCGAAGGAAATGCAATCTCGCCTGCACCGCCTTGAGAAGAAACGGGCATGGTGGACATCGTTCCGTCGTGAATTCTTCAAACACCAAGCGCCAATCGTCGAGAGCGCACCCATCATGACCTATGAATTCCGTGAATTGCTTCGTTCCTATCTCGAAAGTTGTGCCCCTTCATTCAAGGTCGGTCTTTTGTTCTCGAAAGAGAAAACAAAACAAGAACGTGCTCGTCGTGAAGACGTGGCCGTCAAAGAGTTCAACCGTTTGATTGATATGAATTTACGTCCGCACCTCGTGAAATATGCAGAAGACATCATTCGGGATTTGAAACTTCCAGAGACTCTCCTGCCGAAAGGTGATGTCCTACCGATTGCTCCGAGCTCACTCATCACTGAACAAGTAAAATCCGGTGCATCACTCAGTGGTGACACGGTGTTACAGTTTAGTCGTGACATCGAGACGGCCCTTGCGTCATGGGTGACGAAAGTTTCAGAACCGTGGGTCCATTCGACGGATACGTATATGAAAGCGGAAGTCGACATGCGCTTGGAACAATTTTCGACTGAAGAAGACGAGTTGTATGAAGCGCTCGATAATGAAGCATTACGCTTACGCCTATTGAACCGTCTAGATGCTATCGGTCAATATGAAGCGTTGCAACTTGATTCAGGTCAGTTAGATCAGTTGGCCGTTCGAAACTATGTCGATGCAACGTATCTCCCGGAAAAACAGTCGAATGTTGTTGAATCAGAGGTTGCATCGACGTCGATTTTGGAAGATGATCATGATTTATTTGATTTTAATTTTTCTTATGAAAATGCGGTATGTGAAATATTAGAGAGTCATCCTTTATTCCGCTCTCGTGTGACGACTCTTCGTAAAAAAATCGAGCGTGCGAAGCATGAACAATATACGTTTGCCATCTTTGGTGCGTTTTCAGCCGGAAAATCTTCGACCCTCAATGCCCTTCTCGGGGAGACGGTGTTACCGACCTCACCGAACCCGCTCACGGCGTCAATCACGAAGATTGTTCCGCCGAACGGCCGGACGAATCGTACAGCGACAATCACCTTCAAGTCACGAGATGAACTTGAGGATGAGTTACAAGGTTATGGGACTTCCCTCGCCTCACTCGATGTCGACCACCCGTTCGTCAATGCTGTTAAATCAGCACCGCTCGATTATCTCGGGCAAATGGAGACCGTCGACTATGACACGTTCTGCGCGTTCGTCGCACAAGAAGAGAAAAGCTGTATCGTGAAAGAGATTGAACTGTACCTCGACTCACCGTGGGCGCGACGCGGCATCGTCTTCGTCGACACACCAGGTGCCGATTCGCAGTTCAACCGACATAGCGAGGTGCAATTCGGTTACATGCGTGACGCAGATGCTGTCTTGTTCGTCACGTATTATAATCATGCGTTCACAGAAGCAGACCGAGAGCTCGTCATCCAGCTCGGTCGTGTTCAAGGGACCGGAGACCATGAGATGTTCTTCCTCGTGAACGCCTCCGATCTTGCGACAGATGACGAAGAACGGGATGCGGTCACAAGCTATGTTTCGCAACAGTTGACCGCGCTCGGTGTCCGACGACCGACCGTTCTCCCCATCTCAAGCCGAAACGCCATGCAAGGGCATGACGCGGGATTCGACCGATTCGTCTCGACGCTTGAACGCTATGTCGACAAAGACCTTCGTCTCGCGAACGCGATGCGTATACAGGAAGAGACGACAGCATTGCTCGCCGCCTTCGATCGCGTCTTACACGAAGCAGAAGAAGATGAGTCGGCAAAAGAACAACGTCGCCAACAATTGATTGCTTTACTCGAGAACCCGCCGGCACTCGATGTATCAGCACTCATCGACCTGTTTGATCGGGAAGCGAAAGAACTACTCGCCCACCTCGAGACGCGATCACTCCTCCGCCTCTCGGACTTCGTCAAAGAGACCTTCCACCCGGTCGAGGTCGACGGGTCGAGGAAGAGCCTAGAGCGTGCACTCGGACGTACACTCGATAAATACGCCTATGACATCCAACAAGAGCTCCAAGTGTTCCAGTATCGGTTGGAGCGATATGTTAAACGCGAATTCGTAGCCTTGGTCGAACGGTTGACCGAACGTCAAGCGTCTATCCTACCGACGCTTGAATTCGACCGTGAACTCGACGTGGCATGGCTACGAGAGGCTGTCGAACCGATTCATCTCGAAACACCACCTTATCAGTCAGTGTTGAAGCGCTATAAGAACGCGGGTCAATTTTTCGAAGGGGATGGTCGGACACAACTGAAGGATGAATTGACGGCACTCCTCCGTGGCATGATTCGCACTCGTCTCGAGAGCATTCATAAGAAACAGGTCGAGCGGGCAAACGAGGAGATCAGGAATTCTGAAATCGAGATTGAACGAGAGTGGTCGACTCAAGTGAAAGAACTCGCCGCTGCAGAGCTCAGTATGTTGACGGATAGCCATTCCTTTGATGAGATGCGTGAACGACTCGAATCGCTCAGAAAGGAAACCGTATGAACACATTACTGCTCATCGGACTCATCCCTGCCGTCGTCATGACGATTGTCTTGGGACTGTTTCTGAGATATCTCTATTTGAACAAAGAATAATGAAAACGGTCCTTGATGCGCACATGACATCGAGGACCGTTTTATTTGTGTACTTAATTGTCTGCTGGATAAATCACACCAACTTGTTTTCGCACCGATGTCATCACATCAGCTAGACGAATCATATCAGTTCCTAAATGCGCATCCGTCTCTGAATTCCTAGCTTCGATTGCTCGCACAAATGCTTCAATCTCATATGACATCGGAGCGTTTTGCGTTTCTGATAAGATTTCTGAAGTGCCATCCCGTAACTCTAGACGGACTTCATCGCACGTCGCGATATTATCGATGACGATACGCCCTTTTTCACCGATGATCTCAGAAGGCGTCGATGTCGCATGAATCTTTGAGTGCATGATAACTACGTCAAGGTCGGCATAAGAGAGAAGGACCGTACCACTCCCGTCCACTCCAGATTCTAACGTAACGCCGCTCGCCTGGATCTCATTCGGCTGACCAAACAGTTTCAAAGCAGGTCCGAGGAGATAGACACCGAGGTCCATCAACGAGCCGTTCGAAAAATCAGGATTGAACGTGTTGGGGTTCTCCCCTTTTTTGTACAGGTCGTACCGTGAAGAATACTGCGATTTATTGAAGACGGCTCGGCGAACCGGAGCGATTTGTTCCATCGCTTGTTGAACCCGTTCAAAGTTCGGCATGAACAGATTACGTAATGCCTCAAGTAAGACGACGTGGTTCTCCTTCGCGACTTCAATCATACGAGTGACTTCCTGGACGTTCGAGGCGAGCGGTTTTTCACACAGGACGTGTTTACCATGCTGCATGAACAAGATGCTCTGTTCGGCGTGAAGTGAGTTCGGGCTAGCAATATAGATGGCATCGATGACATCACTCTGAGCCATCTCTTCTAGTGACGTGAACGTATGTACAATGGAGTGATTTTCTGCGTATTCTTTAACACGTGATTCCGTGCGCGAGTAAAGTGCCGTCACTTCTACGTCATCCAACTGATTGATTGTTTCGATAAACCAGTCTGTGATGAAGTTTGTACCAATGATGCCGAAACGAATCATGTGAATTCCTCATTTCTATGTAGATTTTTAACAAGTTTATTAACTAGGATGAACTCGAAGGTCCATGAGAAATATTGACTTGGTTCTTTTAAAATCAAGTAACAAAATATGAAACCTAGAAGAAGTATAAGCGTAGTTAACACTATACATCAAATTGATTAGGAGAATTGCTATGAATAAAACAGATATATTGCTCGTTGGCACAACACATCTAAACATGCCAAACAATGGTGATTTTTTTATGCCGGAAATGCCAGATGTTTTAAGCGAAAAACGTCAGTTAGAAATTAAACAATTTGTGAATCAATTAGCAAAATTTGAGCCTACTAAAGTATGTGTAGAAATGAATACTTCAAAGAAAGAATACGTAAATGAGCATTTTCAACGTATCATTCAACAGCCGGAATTAGCAACCGCTAACGAACGCGAACAAATTGCATTCCGACTTGCACAACAATCTCATCTAGATTTCGTATATCCAATCGATTGGAATGAGGATGAGGGATTCAGTTTAGAAACCATTATTCAAGATGAGAAGCGAGAAATGGAGGAAATATTATCATCCCAACAAGATGTCATGAATCATATCGAAAAAATATTTAAGAGTCGTACGATTTCTGACTATTATAAAGAAATCAATCACCCTACAATTACATTATCTATGCATCGCGCCTATTTAGAGATTGCATCTCTTGAAGTGTCTGGTACTAGGTGGGTATCACACTACTGGTATTTTCGTAACTTAATGATTTTTAAAGAATTGATGTCACTAAGGGAATCAAATGATCGCATCTTTGTACTTTATGGTTTAGGACATATCCATCTGTTAAAGCAATTCTTGAGTGAGAGCGGATTGTTTTCTGTCCATGAGTTAAATACATATTTAATATGATTTCGGTATGTGAAATAATATAAATAACATTTTCGACCTTTAATTTTGTGACTAAATCCACTGACTCTCAATACGATAAAGAATTCAATTGATTGCCCATTTAATCTACTTAATATCTTCGTTAACTTTCGACTAGTTCGGCACGCTTTCTATCCTCGAATGGCCAGCGATACACCTGCTCGTCTTTCATAACATAGGCAACACCGTCTTCAATCATCAATGACGAACAGTCAAGGAGATGACGGGGCATCGGATATGAGTCAATCCGTCCGTTCATATGGACATGGACGAGACGAGCATCGATTGAAGAGATGACCCACACCCCCTTCTCAGACGCGTACATCACGTCACAATCATGAAGAACTGGGGCTTTCCTCACTTCTTGATTATAGCGAAAACGTACGCTTCCCTCCTTTGAGAAACAGACGAGTGCCTCGGTCGAGATCCCCTCTCCAAAGATGCCCTCGTCCCCATATCCGATCCAAATTCCAGTATCGTTCATTACAACTGTTGCAATCGCGTTTCCTGCATGAAAGGAATGATTGATCTGTCCATGCGTATCCAGCACCCACGCATTGGTCGGTTCTCCTTCTAACGTAAACGCCCAAATGAAGAAGTGATTCTCGTCGATGATTCGAATACCCGAGACATATTCATGCCGTTTAAGGTCTATGACCAGCTCATCCCAATTAATGTAGAATCGATGATTGGACTTTACCAAACGAGCGGAACCCATTGACTTCTGCATATCGAAATCAACCACCTCTATTTCATCGTTCATACACAATCACCCCTTATCCTCTTCCAATCGCATGAACTGTAACGCTTCTCGAAATTGTCTTGATTCTTCATCAGTCACTCCTTCATCCATATATCTCGATTTCCAATAAGGAGAGAGGTCCACCTCTTCAACACCGATCCGTTTGAACCAGTCTAAAACAGTTTCATTTGATTGATGCTTTAATGAAACCGGTAAATCCAAGTTGAACTGGATGAGCGCATTCCGAATCTCGCTATCGGTCCATTGAATCTCTTTGGATTCTACAAACTCTTTTGCTTTAGTCTTTCTCCCTCTTCGGTTTACGGCGTCACTCGAGAAATCAATGGTCGAGACGACACGCTTTCTTCTTCGCATCGTGATGATCAGTAGAATCATTAAAACAATCAAACCTCCAATAAGGAACCATAACCAGTATGAACTCCCTGACTCCGTCACCGTCCCACCTGATCCGAACGTGTAATCTAGAAAGTCGATATTCAAGAACTGTAATTCATCGTCCTCTCTCATCTCGCGTGACTTCCCTTCATAAAAACCGCTGCTCTCACCATCCTCTCCAGAAAAAAGAAGCACAATCCCTCCCTCCGTAGGGTCGTGAAACCATTCCCAAAACAGACGAGCCAGATGGATCAATCCAGTCACCAACATCAAACCGCCGAGCATGATCATCAATAATCGGGTTGTAAACCGCATCGTAACCTCCGTCACACATTATGTCCTATTTTATCATGCAAGATTATGGATTGTCAGAAAAATCCAAATAAAAGGACCGAAAGATTTTTCGGTCCACTGTTTTACAAAATTGCTTCTGCGAGCAGACGGTCAAACTTACGCACATCCACTTTTTTATTCAGATTGATTTTGATTGTACCGGCGCGCGTGAACAGTTGGACTTCTGAGTTCAAGTCGAACATGCGTCCCGCGTTCTCCGTCGAATACATATTGATCGAGTCGTACGGAAGTGAGTAGACTTCAATCTTCTTCCCCGTGAGCCCTTGCGCGTCACGGACAATCAGGCGTTTGTTCGTGAATACGGCGACGTCACGTACCGTCTTGTAGGCAGCGACGGCCCGCTCCCCATCGATGAATGTCTCGGTGATATCACTCGGCACCTCACACTCTGAATAAAACGTCCACGACAAATCGCCAATCGGGTTTCCCATATCGATTCCTCCCTATATGAAATGAATGTACTATCCCCTATATTCCACATTTCTCGTTTGATTAGACCTTGAATGGGAAGATAGTGTATAGCATGTTGAATGTAGAGGAGGACGTCGTTATGATTGCGCAACAGGTGATCACATTACTACTCATTGGCTATTTCATTTATTTGATTGATTCCAAACGCAATTACTTCCCTGTTCCGGTCATCTTGGTCTTGATCGGGATTGGTCTCTCGTATATCGCCTTTTTTGATTCGGTGTTCATCTCAAAAGATATGATTTTCGAGGTGTTCCTGCCTGCACTTCTCTTTACATCTGCCTATCAGTTCAAATACAAAGATTTGAAGGACAATATCGGGATCATCACGATATTGAGTACGGTGGGCCTTGTCTTGACCGCCATTTTGATGGGATATGGCACGTTTTGGATCAGTGAGTTCTTCACCCCGCTCACGTTGACCGCTTCCTTCCTATTAGCGTCAATCTTGATTCCGACCGATCCCGTTTCCGTGACAGCCATCTTAAATCGGAGTAAAGGTGAGAAACGGATTGCGGACGTCGTCGAAGGCGAATCGATGGTGAACGATGGAACGAGTGTGGTCATCTTCACAATCTTTCTCAGTATGTTCGCGACGGGAGAACGATTCTCCACGCTCAGTTTTTTGACCGATTTTTTGATTGTGTCTGCTGGAGGAATCGGCATTGGATTCATTTCTGGATTGTTACTTAAGAAATTGATGATTGTTAGTTATAAGAAGCACGAGCTCGTCATGCTGACGATTGTGACTGCATATGGTTCCTTCTACCTCGCCGATGCGCTAGAAGTGTCTGGTGTACTCGCAACGGTGACAGCGGGTATGATGTTGTCTCACGAACTCGGAACTAAAGAGGATTACGAATCGGTCCAGCGTCACTTGGATGGTTTCTGGGACATCGTCATACCGATGTTGCTCGCTCTCTTGTTCTTATTGATTGGAATCGAAGCGACCAGCTATTTGTCTGTGTCACTCTGGACGTTCGCTGTTCTTTTATTCCTGCTTTCAATCGTGACCCGGTTCATTATCGTCGGCGGCCTCGTCTATTCGGTCCCCGTCTGGCGTAAGGAATTTAAAGACGATTTAACGGCGACTTCCTTACTCACGTGGTCTGGAATCAAAGGAACGATGTCGATTGCCCTCGTCCTCTGGCTAGAAGCGGAGAATATCGACGGGTCGAGCGAAATGATCTCCCTCGCGTTCGCAGTCATTTTACTCTCCCTGATCTTACAAAGCATCGGTGTTTACCCACTGACGACATACTTAACGAATAAACATGACAAATGACGGAACCCTTCCTTAGAGAAGGGTTTTTTAGATTCTTAAATTGACATTGTCTACTTTTAGTGTAAAATTACACTTGTAATATATTAGGAGGTGATTGTGTTGGAAAACACTTCAACGCCATCCGCTGCCATTTCTACTGGAGTGGTGACGGTTGTACTTGCACTTGTTGCATCGTATCTTACTCCATCGTTTTTGAAGGTCGGCATCATCTGGGATATCGTCGCATTCTTAGTCATCGGCATCGCGACTTTCAGTTTTACATACCATTTTTATCAATCGAAACGGATCACATATTGGCAATACATTTCCTGCTATATCGTCGTCTGCCTGCTCTTATTCACCGTGTTTCTCGGCATCTCATGGATCCTGATCTTCATTAGCTCGGCGTCACTTTGAGTTGTACGAATAGAAAGGAAAAAAACCATATGCAAAAATCTGAATTTATTGGACAAGTCTCTCGAAAAATGAAATTGATTCGTATTGAATCCCAGCATTCACAGGATGAGATGGCGAATTTACTTGGCATATCCAAAAAAACACTCATTCAAATCGAGAAGGAGCGAAATGAGGCGAGTTGGTCGACCGTAGTGACGCTATGCGCCTTGTTCAATGAGAGTGAGATCCTCATCCATTTAATCGGTGACGACCCGGTCGAGTTCGTCAAACTGATTGCGACCGAGAACACTTATGAACCGAAAGAAAAAACACTCGGCGGTCGCGTCTTTTGGCATGCGATCGAGTCAGGTTCCCACTTCATTCTTCAGCAAAATATCATCAGCGGACATTATCGTATCATCGACCTCGATCATGTGAGGTGGTACAGTACGTTTGATGCGGAAGATGCCGAACAGGTAAGATCGAAATTGGAACATCAGCGTGAGGTTTCAGATGACACGAAAGCATAAAGATTTGGTGATGGCTTTCAGTCTAATCGTCATAACAATCGTCTACTTTTGGCAGATGCCAAACATCGCGTATGACTACATTTGGTTAGTTGGCACAATCATTTTACTCGTCCTCTCGTCTATATCGATCACGCGCTTGATTCAATCATACGTTCCACTTTCTTTGATAAAATTCGTCCTGATTAGCGTGATTTTTTTCCTTGTACTCTGTTGTCTGTTGATCACCATGTTTTATGTCGTAGCGCTTTACCAGATGAATCACTTATAACGAATTGGAGGGTTTCCTATGAGATTTTATGTCGGTTCAAGTTTTGCGAATATCGAAGAAGTACGGTTCATCCGTGATCAGCTGATTGCGCTCGGTCACACGCATACGTATGACTGGACACAAAACGAACGCGCCGCTTCAATTGATGCGTTACGCTCGATTGGCGAAGAAGAGGTTTCTGGAATTCAAACAGCGGACTTCGTTGTCATCCTGTTGCCTGGAGGCAAAGGCGCACACGTCGAACTCGGGATTGCTCTCGGGATGAATAAACACGTTTTCCTTTACGATTTGGGTGATCAAATGATGAATATGGTGGAGACGAGCACGTTTTATCATGTAGATGCGGTACAACGATGTGAGGGACCGTTCAACGCCCTTCCCCACCAAATCCAAAATCGATTGAAGCTCTCTAATCACGTTTGAGCTGATGCCCTTTATTCTCACGGAATCGATCCGGGGTGTAGCCTACCTAATCCATGTAATGATTATTCAGCTTTGTTCAATTAAAGTTCATTTAGTTTGTACTTCAATTTATCAATCATATCTAATTGCATCACCAAATGTTGAATCTCAGTATTTAAGAATTCAGTCAACTCGACCAATTCTTCCTCAGATGGAAACAAGGATACGCCGGCTACACGATAAGTTTCAGAGACAGAAGCAGTACCACCTAAAGCTAGTGCTTTTTTATACTTTCTCAAAGTGTCGACTGGATGTTGCTTGTACTGCATATACATGCGAAGTGCAGCAATCTGAGCGAGCGCATATTCTATGTAATAGAATGGTGTTTCAAAAAGATGAATGACACGCATCCAATGTTTACCCTTTACATCGCTCACATCGTTCCAATCAATCAAATCAGTATCATATTGATCAACCAAGCATTTGAAGATATCATCAAATGAATCTATATTCTTTTCTGGATCATATAGATTATGTTGAAATCGATCCACGATGAAGACACTTGGTAAAAATTCGATAATCAATCGAAAATGTTCCAGTTTAGCTTGAATGAAATCTCGTTCATGTGAAAAGATAGTTGTCCAATGGTCCATCGAAAATAGCTCTAGTGACATGGCTGCGAATTCGCCGACTTCAAACGAAATGGACTGCGCTTCAAAAAATAAGTGTTGCTGTGAGAGATCATGGTGAATCGCGTGACCCATTTCATGTATTAAAACAATGTAGTCATCAAATCCACCGAAACGGTTCATAAAAATGAAAGATGATTTTGAGTCGGGCAAAGATTCACAAAATCCACCTTCCGCTTTATTCGGTCGAGGTGATAGATCGAGATGGCCCTTCGCACGCATATCAATAAACAGCCTGTCAAAATGAGGATCGAGTTCATTCAAGATTCGTTCCGTTCCATCGATTAAGTCATGCAATGAAACGGATAGATTGTGATCATCCGAAAAAGGAGAAATCAATGAATCCCATGGCGAAAGTTTCGATTTCTTCAACTTCTTTGTCTGTAGCTGCTGGAACGAGCGGCGAAGTGACTTAAAATGTTTACTCACTTGATTCGCAAATCGTATACATTCCTCAGGTCCGTAATCTAAACGCCCCAGTTTCATGAAGGCTAGTTCACGATAACTCTGATCGTTTAAGCGTTGTGCCTGCTGTTCCCGATTTTGAATAAGACTTTTTAGGCAATCAGTAATGTCATCTTCTTTCGAGACATACGCTTTATACATATGCTTAAAAGCTTGTTTACGGATGGATTCATCAGCATCGTATAGGTCGCCTTGAAGTTCCGCAATCGACTTAGAATCATCTGTCGGGTCAGTCAATTGACCAATTGTTTGCATATATCTCTGTATGAGTTGGTCCTCTTCAATCAGTAAATCAATATTGTCTTCATGATAAAGACTCATCCGATTTCGCATTAGGCGAGTGACATGATGCTCCTCCTCTATGGACTGTAAGGTAATTCGTGAAACATGTCTTTTCAGCTCATTGAGTGCAGGTTTTATAATGGTTTGAACATGATGTTGTCTTTGATTTGCTTCATCGTTATTGATGTCTCGCTGAACGTCAATATAGCTCTTTGTGACATATTCATCATATTTTCCAATCAATGCTGAATATTTCGATATGAAGCCATCTAACTGATCAGAATCAATTTTATGAATAGTCGCAAGTACTTGGTTCGTCTCTTTTATTTCTTTATAGTCAATCAACACTGCACCTCGATTCTTCGTTAATTTTCTATATTATGGTTATAACCAAAATTTTTGTTCCTTATATTTTCACAATATGCTATCCTTACAAAAATGATTTAACAAACGCGATGAAGAGAAGAGTACATCAATGAATCTTTCGTAGAGAGCTCCGTCTGGTGAAAAGGAGTAAAGAACGTTGGTCGAAACAAGCCTCTGAGCAGCGCCATGGAACTCATCCCGAGGGATATGGCGACGGGCACTCCCGTTATAGAGTTGAGGTATAGTCCGACTCGTTCGGCAGTACCGAATAAGGTTCGTACGGTGACGTGCGGATGAACAGGGGTGGCACCACGATGAGAATCTCGTCCCCAGGAATTCGTTCTTGGGGGTGGGATTTTTTTGCGTTCCGAAAGTGATCAAAAATTGAAGGAGTGATTGACTTGAACTCGTTTCAAAAAACCTCTACGTTGCTGCTCGTCAGTGTCGGAATCTCAAACCTCGGTGCCTGGGTATACTTTATCGCACTCAACTTGATTGTCTTAGAGATGACGGGATCCCCATTCGCCGTCTCGATTCTCTATGTATTAGTCCCGCTCGCATCGCTCATCTCGAATCTTTGGTCAGGTAGCCTGATTGACCGAGTCGATACGAGGCGACTGATGATGTTATTGGATGGTTTACGAGCGTTCCTCGTATTCAGCTTAGGCTGGATTGATTCACTGTGGCTCATCTACGGAATTGTCTTTCTCCTCAATGTAATGAGCTCGCTATTCGAATCATCGAGTCTGGTCTACATGACACAACTTGTACCTGCCTCGAATCGACAAAAGTTCAATGCGATGAAGAATTTTGTGCAGTCATCCGGGTTTATTTTAGGTCCAACAATTGCCGGACTACTCTTCCTAATTGGGAGTTCAACAACTGCAATTTTCGTGAACGCGTTCGCACTCGTTGTCTCAGTCGGAATGTTGTCGCGCCTTCCATCTCATCTTCGAACGAATGTATCTATTGAACCCTTCTCCGTCCGATTAATTATCGAAGATTGGAAAGTCGTCGTACGATTTGCATCAAATGCCAAATACGTGACGCTCATCTATGGATTGTTCTGCGTCATGACGATTTTCATGTCTGGGCTCGATTCATTGGAGGCTTCATTTGCGACCCAAGTCCTTCACTTATCTGAGAGCCGATATGGATTTCTCGTCAGTATCGCTGGGATTGGAATTATCGTTGGGTCACTCATCAATTCAAGATGGAGTCACCGTTTATCCTTATCGTTTTGTATCGGATTCGGGGCAATCATGACACCAGTCGGCTATCTCCTGTTCGCAGGCTCTTCTTCGTTCACGATGGCTTCCATCGGATTTTTTATCCTGACGTTCGCGCTTGCGTTCGCCAATACCGGATTTTTGTCATTCTATCAACACCATGTTCCTGTCGAAATTATGGGCCGGTTCTCTGGTGTCATCAATGTGGCAGAGTCGCTATTCGTCATCCTGCTCACATTCGGGATTGGACTCCTTGCCGAAATGGTCGGGATTCGCCCAGTCTATCTCGCATTCTCGATTGTCTTCTTCCTCGTTGGTTGTTACACCATATATGTCATTCGCGACCGCTCGAAACGGGAGTATTTCATACACAATCAAATTGAAGAAGCGTCTTAAGTCATGAGCCGGTTGTTTTTATGCGACCGGCTTGTTCGATTCGATGTATGGCTTAGAGGGTTAACCTTGTACACTCCACCGTTTAATCAGTTCAAGATCTTCTGGAAATGCATGTACTAAATGCTCTATTTCATCAATTGACCACCAATTGACTTCATCGATGTCCGAGACGATTATGGCATTCGCCACTCGCTCGTCACACGTTGCCAAGAAATAATGCGTCTCGACTTGATAGTTTGAAATGATGGCTCGTTTGATATGTAATAGTTGATTCACAGAAATGCGATATCCCGTTTCTTCTAACACTTCGCGCTGGCAGCATTGTTCTAGAGTTTCTCCGTCTTCTAGACCACCTGATGGCAAACTCCATTGTTGAATGTCGCGGTTTTTCACAAGAAGGATTTTCTTTTCTTCATTGATGCATAAGGCAGCCGAACCAATCCATTTTTTCATCCATTCATACCTCCCTTTTTAACAAGTTGACCAATTAATTGATAATCGAATGAGTGCTCAATCGCGTCAATCACGCCGTGCACAATTTCCTCAAGCGTCAACCAGCGAAAGTTCTCACCATCATATTTCGCACCTAATTGAACTTGTCGGTATGTTTGTTGTTCGTTTATGTATAAGGACCGTTTCTCCTGTTCAGAGTTCGCCTGGCTCCCTAAAATATGTAGAACATCTGCATGTGAGGAATGATTCAAGATGATTTGCATCGCCTTCCCGGAGTCCCGGTGTATCCATGCGATGACTTGTTTGAATGGTCCGTATCGCTTGATCAATTCTTGTAGCCCTATTGATAGATCCTGTTCGTTACGATAATCAACAAGTAGCGAATGACACGTTTCAGGGTTTCGGCGAACGACTTTTGCCATTCTTTCCGGGTCTCGCCCGATAACAGTGACAAGATGTTCGCTTGCCAAACAAGATGTGACTTCAGCTAACATTCCGGTACCACCGACAATTAAAATATGTTTTTGATTCATGTCATCACCTCATTTCCATTATACACCAATAAATGAACTCTCTTTCGGTAAAGAAGTGTTCTGAAACATTGGCGTATTTTCAAAAATATCCCGTTATTCAATTAAAGAATCACTTATAATGAATCAAGTGTACGAATCAGTTTGAATGATCACTATTTCGGAAAATGGATAATAGTGTTACTATTACAATTTATTTCTTTTAGGAAGGGGGAGATGCGATGCGACATTGGTCTATCATGTCATTTCAACTGATTTCGCTCATCGTTGGCTCGTTGATCGTAAGTACTCTATTGTCTTCTGTTCTTATGATGAACAATCTACCGGTCTGGTGGATGATTTGTATCCCTGTCCTCTATCTTTCAACGCTACTCATCCATCGAGCCTCTGGAGTCCTGATCTCGTTAGGGTTCGGCGCTTACTTTTTCATCATGATGTCTGGAACTGCGACTCCCATAATTGTTCAACTTCTGATTCTTCTGTTGTTAGCGATGTTGACGATTCTAGCTTACTTGCTTCAAGTCGGTTTATTTCGCTCACAATTTGCATTGAGTGTCGCAGAAGCGAGAGTCAGTCAATTAATTGCCGTCGATCCTGAGACCGGGTTTGATAATCGTAATCGATTCTTCATGGACCTTGAAGCAGAGCGGAATCGATTGATTCGAAATAGTGGAACGTTCGTCGTCACATTCGTCACATTACCGCTCCTCAACGATTTCGAAAAACGTTATGGACGATCCGAATATGAATGGTTTTTAGATTATTTCAGTGACGAATTACATGAAGCGACACGACGGACCGATAAAAAATATCGGGTTGCCTCCGATACATTTGCCATCCTTTTTCCTCAAACCTCACTCGAAAATGCACAAATCGTTCATGAACGCATCAAACCACTGTTACAAGGATACTCTCGTCTAGACGGCGAACCACTTACCATTGATTGTTTAGATAAATCATTTGAAGTGACCTTAGAGAATTCATTCATGAGTTTAGATGAGATTCGGATGTACTTGAGTGAAGACGAAAAAAAATGAGTTCAGGAATGAACTCATTTTTTATTCATATGGATTTTCAAATCATGATTCTCATCGATCTCAATAACGTATTGTCGATTGATGGTCATTTGAATAGGACTCGGGATCGACAGCTTTGGTGAAAACAGCCACACACGACCTGGAGGCACCAACAATATGTATGTATCGCTGTTCGGTGCGCCTAAAAAATTGAGGTGATGCTCATCAATCGGGTTGCCATCTCGGCGGTGAATCTCGATATTCGCAAGTTCCTGTGCGACATGTAGCGGGTCTACTGCAGTCAGACTCATCTCGCCGATTCCAAGAAAGTCATCAGTAGAAAATACCTCTGCATCACTTTCCGGGTTAATCGAGTGTCGAGCAATCAATTCGACGACATTCTCGTCCGCATCGTAAAAATAAAGTGACGAGGCATCAATCCCTTCAAAGTAAATCTCATCCTCATCATCTTCACTCAAAAGTGAAACACGTGATTTAATCCATTCTTTCGCTTCTTTGAATCGATTGGACGGGATATTAATGGCGAAATGATACTGTCGCTCTTGAACGGTCGCTGCCTCTTGAAACACCAGCGCATCTTCACCTAGATTGATTCGAAAACTCGTCGAGTCTTCTTCAATGACTGATAATCCAAGCTTTTCCGCATAGAAACGTTTCATTTCGTCAAGCCGGTTCGTGTACAGTGTAGTTTCTGTGATTCTCATGAAATCCCTCCTCGCTTTCCTCATCACTATTCTTGATTCCTTCACTTGATCATTCGCTTGTACTTTTTGTATTCTCGCCAACTCATATCCATCCCTAACAGCTCGTTACAAACGTCCCTATTCCAAGTATGTGGGTTGAAACCAATCACTTGAGTCACACATTTTTCACTTGCATCGTCGAAAGTCAAAGCCAGTTGAACAAGTCCCTTCTCTATATAAGATTTGGCCAACCTCGGATTGTGTCGCATGAAATATTCTCCTAAAGAAAAGTAGGGCTGAACTGCCCACGGACATCTCTCAATGGCCTTGACCAGATACTCTCGCTCCATATGTCGTAGCGATTTTGACATGTTTAGACAAATCAATCCAGAAACCTCAGCTGATGCTTCTTCAATCAATCGATTAGCCACTTCAAAGACTTCATCGTCCAACTCAAAATCATTCCAACCCATATCATATAACGCTAAAGCCAAATAGAATGGTTTATCTGGATGATATGAAAAGGCTGTTCGACAAAATGCATTCACTCGATCATAATCTTCAATCCGATCCATCCGTTCGTATCCAATAAGCAAATCCCAACGATATGAATCAGTCGGGTCAAGGATCACATAGTCAATCAACAGCTGCTCGATATCCGAAGAGTTGCGCATGAAGTGTTCAAGTTCATTGAATTGTTTGTCGTGAACAAGTACCTCTATTCGCTCCAACATGGTCTGCTGAATGGAAGTGAGCGCTTGATTTCCTGAATACAAATCGAAAATCAGGGATGACTTCAATTGACTCACCCTGTTCCCCTCCTTTATTCATCACGTTCAACTAGTCGGAAAATTTCATCAATCCTCGACCTCGTGATGCCATTGCGCTGTTCGATGGCAAGAGGATGATTCGTCGGTTCGAGTTCAATCAACGGACGTAGTCCGACACCACGCATATGAACATTCGTCTTCAGATTGATAGTGTTCGGATAGATGGGAAGATCTGTCGATAGCCAGCCGAACATCGGGTCAAGGTCAACACGAGCGGGTTCATCCCATGAATCGATGACTTTGAAAAAGTTATCCGCACTGAGTGACACCCAGACGTTCCAGATGAAGGGGTCTTCTTCTCCAATGATTGGAATCTCGAGGCATCCATAAATGAAGAAGTGGGCTTCATCGAGGACGCATACATCATCTGTCAATACGACACGTTTTTTCATCTCACGTGTTGTCAATCCATGTAGAACTGTTGGCATCATTGATCCAAAACCAACTTCACTTTCTGTATTCCTGCCACATTTTGAGCAAGTACAATCTTTGTTGTGTTTTCGTTTGAATGGGTATCTCATACATTCTCTCTTTCTATTTTTAAGTTAAAATACGGTATGTGAAATAACAAAATGCTAATAAGATTATAATAGGTCAGACAATCATTGTACCTTTTGAAACAGTATCTAATATTCTCGTCCTCGTATCATTTTTCGATAGAAACACTTCTTCACCCTTTTCATCATAACAATACGCGATTGGTATCGATACACCACAATTTTGATACGACCCATCCGCGTGACTCGTTCCAATAATCATCGCTTTACGTTCCATCGCAATCTTTCTCGCTTCTTCGGACCACTCCATGAATTGTTCTTCACTAAACATCCCGACCCCGATTGGATTGAAGATGATTGATAGATGCTCATGATTCTTTAATCCCTCTACACCCATAAAAATCTCCCTGCAAAGTAAATATCCGTATTCCTCCGCTCCGTCCTTGACACTTGATGGCATGAACAGGCGCACACTTTCAGGTGTTTTCGGTCGCGTTAACAGCGTTTCACCTTTCTTATTTACAATGAGAACCCGATCTTTATTCGTGTCATCCCGATAACCTAAGACAATTGCCGTCTTGAATGCACTAGCTAACTGACGAACCATATCTAATTCTATATATGTACAATATCCCTCTGGGTAGAGAATCAAGTCTACTGCAGGGTTCGACTCAATCTCTAGCTTCAGTTGCTCGAGATTTCGTTCCATCTTTGGTTGTCCAATTAATACATTCATCATTAGTCCCCCGCTCCATTGACTACGTCTAGTATTCATATGTATGTGAGATGATCGTATGCACCTCACCATAAAGCACGAATTCAATCCTTCTTCATAATACCATCAATCATCTGATTCATTCCTATTCAATTGTCACAATCACATTCCCAACTTTTGTCCCTTGATCCACATATCGGTGTGCCTCGACAATCTCATCCAGTGGATAAACCGAATCAATAACGGGTTGCAGCTCTCCTGCTTCAAACAATTCGTTCAAGAACCTCAAATCCTCTTTTCGTTCACTCGCTGGCCCCTGTCCCGCAACAGAACGGAATGACCCGTTCTCCGCAATATGTTTTCGAGCCAATCGCTTATCAATTTTTCCAGACGCATCAAACACCACATCATACGTACCCAATTCGCGGTCGTAGCCTTCTTTCGAATAATCGACGACCATATCTGCCCCAAGGCGCTTCACGAGCTCCACATTTCGCTCATGGCAAACTGCTGCGACATGTACGCCGAAATGTTTTGCAATCTGTACGGCAGTGGAGCCGACTGCACCTGAGCCACCATAAATCAAAACATTTGTCGCCCGTTCGATGTTTGCTTTCCGTAAAAAATGTAACGAGGTCGTCCCTCCGAACGGAAGTGCCGCCGCCTCGATAAAGCTGGCATGCTCGGGCATCTGAACCACACATTTCGATTCGTTCACACAAGCAAACTCCCCATATCCACCAAACCTCATCCCGGTGAGCGCATAGACGTTCTCCCCTACTTGAAAGCTCTTTACACCACTACCGACCTCTACCACTACACCTGCTAACACGACTCCAAGAATCGGTTGTCTTGGCGCCTTGAGCCCCATAACTATCCGCATCGGTAGTTTTCCGAGTACAGGAACGTCCAGTGCGCGAAGTCTTCGATCTCCTGAGTGAACGGCCGATGCATGTACTTGAATCAGTAGCTCATTGCTTTTAGGCTTCGGGCGGTCTACGTCTTGAATGACGAACACTTCTGGTCCCCCATACGCCGTACAAATCGCAGCTTTCACGTTGATTCACTCCTTTTCTGATTTGTCACTTCTTTCTGTTATATACGTTCCCGCAATCATGAGGGTTCAGTCGATTTGGCATAGAAAAACCAGATGACATCATACGATATCATCCGGTTCATTCTTTAATGATACACTCGCATCTACGAGAGAAAACGGATTGTCGAGTGACGCGGCTGCTGCTTCTGATTGTGCGATGTTTATTTCGGTCACCATCGGTTCTTGTCGACGTAGACGGAACGCCCGTTCGAGTCGACTGGTCAATAAATTAAAGATAAAAATCAACGCCGCGAGCGCAATCGCAGGGATCAGGAATAGATGATTTGTCATCCATGTCATCGCTGTGAATTGTCCGAAATAGTATCCAAACATCGAAGACCATTCATAAATCGTCGGCATGACTCCTTCATGCAAAAGAACAGTCCCTCCAAAGAAGATTCCAAACAATGAAAGATGAATGAGCAACATGAGCGTCTGTACGAATTGTTGCATAAATACGATGACAAGCGTCGGAATCAGATGGGGCAAGAGATGAAGTTTCACGCGATGCCAGACGCTGCCACCAAGTGTCTGGGCAACAATCATAAACTCTTGTTGTAACAATTGACGAATCTCCGTGATGAGATATAGCGTGACGGCAGGTAATCCGAGAACGACTAAAACGATTAGCTCAATCTTCACCCGATCCCATAGTGGAGGCACTTGTGTCGAATCCCAAAAAATCATCGTCGAGGCGAGCATCATCAATGCGAGCAAAGATATCGGCAAAATCAAGAATCCATCGAGCAACGTTTTAAAAAAGTGATTCAATCGCGCTCCTCTAAAAGCAAGCGGTATCCCTATCAATAAGCCGATGACCATTCGTCCGAGTGCGACAATCGCACAGATACTAACGGTCCATTTAAATCCTTCCACGAGCATCTGGAATAAATCATATCCAGCATTGTCTGTCCCGAGCCATTGATATTTCGAAGGTTCTAGTGGTGGAATCCCGATGAGTCTCCCCTCATCCGAGTACAGCATAAGAGTTTGATCAACGTTCCCATCACGAAATACGGTATTCCCAAAACTCATCAACAGTAGACCTGCTACGATGACAAAACAGAAGATAAAAATCGGGTCACGCATTAATACGCGTCGCATCAAATCCCTCCTTTCCATGCATTCGGAATAATCCATTCAATCAGTAAATCCAACAGAAAAATCGGGATATAGATGACGAATAAAATGACGAGCAAGATCTCCATCTGTGGGTTGTAGACGGCGAATCGAAACAGTCCCTGGACGTTGAACAAATATTCAACGATGAGAAGTGTCGATAAGATGGTGATGATGTTTGAACGAAAAAAGAGGTAGAAGCGATAGATGATGTTCGGCAACAAATGCTTCCAAAACAGCCCTCTAGGTTGAATCCCTTTCGCTTGGGCAAGCTCAAGGTAAGGGATGGCCTCTTGTTCATGGATATGGATGGTCAGCCATTTGATAAAGAAGAATAACGTTGTCAGTGTCAATGTGACAATCGGTAGAAATCGTATGTATTCTGCGAACCCACCAGCTACTTCGATTCGGTCAAACCCTGTTGCTCTATGTATAGAAATAGCAAGAAACTGTGAGAAGATTAACCAAAATAAATCAGGCACCATCTCGAGCGTCTGACTCGTTTGTTGCAGGACGGTGCGAACCCGCCTGCCGCTCCGATAATAGTAGTAGGCATACAGGAGACCAAGTATGGTCGACACGGCGAGCGCCGTCGTAAAAATGATGACCGACTCTTTGACGAGCGGTCCAAGTGCAGGTAATAAAGGTAAATCTGTTTGAGCGGTGACATTGTAGTATGTAATCTCATCAAGCTTTTGGAGTTGGTCCAGCTGTTGTTGGATGCCGTTCCAGTAACTCGTCAGACTAAAATCTGTTTGAACGACGATCGTCGGTAGCGCACTGATCGCAATCAAGACAAAGAATGCGATGACAAGATGTGCAGATTTTCGTGCAAAATAGGCCATAGTTCTGTCTCCTTTAGATGAGATATCTCAATCATAAGTGTGGAAAGACTCTCGTTATTCCTTCATTTTGTAAAGGGAATTATATCCAAAGACACTTTCTATTGATTCTAGCATAACTATTATGTGAATAGAAACAATTTTCAGAAATCATGATGGAGAATGATGTGTGCTATGATGGATTTATAGAAATATTTAGGAGGTTTTAAGCATGTGGGTTATTTTTGGATTAGCTGCCATCGGGGCCACGCTATTGAATTTGACAGTCTTTATGATGGAAAAAGATTACAAACTACCGATGGCGATTGCGCTGTCCTTGACTGCTCTCACGCTATGCGCCGAGTATAGGCTAATCAATATGTGGGTCAAAGCAGAGGACTGGGCTGCCTTAAAGGATGTGGTGCCCGGAATGTCACGCGCATTGTGGTTCTTGGCGATTGCGGCGATTTTCTTGAATCTCCTTCCGATTTTTTTAGAAGGAAAGCGGAAAAAGATGATGCAATCAAAAAAGGAATCAGTTTAAATTAAAAATAATTAATTACAAATAAAAACGTGATTGAAGCTATACTTCTAGCTTCGATCACGTTTTTGTTTAGCAAAAATCCAATTAAAGGTCAAAAGCAATCACATAATTTCCACCTACAATTTCTCCGTTGACGAGAAGTGCTGCACGTTTAGTATCTTCTGGAATCTCATAGGTCAACGTAATAAGTGAAGTAGATGGAACCCGTAACCAAGAATTGTGTTCCCACCCTCCTCGTTCGACTACCGTGAACGACTTGACTGCATATTCTTCACCATTGTCATCGAGTAATTTATAGCCTGGAGGATAGTATTTAATAATTCCTCCATCTGAGTCCGTCCCGGCCTTCGGTGTGTCACCACGTACTGCTACAGAAACTAATTTGTATCCTAGATTAGCCGAGGCGACTTCATCAGGCGTCGGAACAATTTTTTCAATTCTTACGGGTTCATCCCGATAGGTCGGATCATCATATTCATAATATCGAAGTGCATCACTTCCTCGCTTTTCGATTTCTGGAGAAGTTTTCATAGTTGATTCTTTTAAGTTCAACCCAATCACATACTCCCCGGCCACCATATCTCCCCTAACGATGAGTGCGACCCGTTCCGTTTCTTTTGGTACTTCGTATGTCAGAATCAGTTTCGTGACAGAAGGGACACGCAGATAGGCTTTATTCTCCCATCCCCCTTGCTCTACTACGGTATGAGACACTTGTATATACTCGTTCCCCTTCTGGTCCAAGAGAGGATATCCTTGAGGAGCAAATTTGAACGTGCCTCCCTCGTAATTCTTGTCTTCAAAGAATACATCGGCCGTCAGAGGAATCGAGACCAACTTGTTCCCCTCTGACGGAGGTGGAGTCTCTTGAGGTGGATCAACCGGATCACCAATCGTGATATATTCATCTTCATAGGCAGGGTCTCCCGCTTCATAATATCGATAAGCCTTCTGCCCCCTGTCTTCGATTGCATCGTTTGAACTGGACACCGATTCCGCTTCGGTGTGTTTCGATTGTCCAGAACCCAAGTCTTCTATTTTTTCTCCAGAAGTCCCCTCGACCACTTCTTGTGTTTCCCTGCTCTGATCAGGACCTGCACCGTCCGGGAGCGCAAAGAAGAAGAGCGTCAGAACGGCTGCTCCTAGTCCACCTGCGACGGTCCCGAGGACCCACTTGAAGCGTCGTTCGGTCCTCTTTGTGTTCACCTGTGTCCCTCGCATTGCCTGATAAGGCATGACATTGACGGCCATCTGTGCGGGAAGGAGTGCCCCGCCGAGTCCCGTTATAATTGGGACGAGTAAAGTCGCCGTGAGGAAAAGCACCTCGGTGAGTGGGAGTGATCCATATACGTTCCAGACAAGGATTCCTGCAACTATCAGTCCAATCACCCCTGCCATTAGGCCAAGCAAACCTCCCTCGAGGAGCACGAGTCCACGTATGTTCGAAGAGCGCCAGCCGGTAGCCTTCAAGATGGCAATCTCACTTCTTCGCTCATTGATGTTTTGCCACATGACTTCCGTCGTCGTCAGGACAGCAATCAGGAGCGAGACACCCATGGCGACATAATGCATCGTCCCCACTTCCAGTGCAACGTATTCCCCGAGGAGCGAGGTGAACATGACTCCTTGCAGTCGGACGGAGACGAATAAGAAGAACATGAACAGACTCGTCGGCACGGCGATCGCGAGGAGCGTCAAGAGCGTGCGCTTCCACTGCGTGACGAGCTGATTGAACGCCATCCCGATCACGCCTTCGGCCCGAACGAGCCGTAACCCGCGTGTCGTCGCACCGGAGCGCAGTGCCTCGTATGGCTTGATTCGCCGGATCATCATCATTGGCACAAGGGATCCCATCACATAAATACCGAGCCCCCCAAACCCGATCAAGATGACACGAATCCCTGTCGTCGCCGTTTCTCCGGCAAGGAGGAACGCGCCTAAAATCGACCACGCGATGAGGGCAACGACACCACCGAGCAGTAACGCCTCCATCAATAGGAGCCTTGAGAGTTGACGTGGTCCCCAGCCAAGCGAGAGGAGAACGGCGAACTCTTTCTTCCGGGCGTACAACATGATCACGTTCGAGGTGAACACGTACAGGATTGCGACGAGGATGACACTCGCGATGACGCCACCCATGCCCATCTTCGTCTCTTCGAAGATGGTGAACGAGGACCCTAGTCGGACCCACGGCTGTTGAACCCAGCCGAGCGCCTCACCTTCTTGAAGACCCGGTAAATATGTGAGTGCCATCTGTGGGGACGACCCGAGCGTGACGTCAGTGATGAGTCCCGTCTTCTCCTCGATCTCCTTCGCAATCGCTTGGAGTTTTGCCTCGCTCTCTTCATTCAACTCGTCGACCCCACTGACATTGAGCCGGATCGCCGAGATCGGCTCGTCACCGAGGATGGCTGCGGCCGCCTCGAGCGTTGTCAAGACGAGCGGTGGACGTGTGAGGAAGCCACGATCGTTGTTGACCGGCAACATCTCCTTCACCGGGTTGACCGGCTCGTCGTCGGCATCGATGACCCAATCGGCCTTCGCCGGGAAATAGGTCTCCATCGGTAAATCCGTCAGCGGGTCGCGTGCCATGTCAAGCTTCCCAGGATCGAAGACCCCGATATAGTTCATTTTCACTTTCGGCCAAGTCGCACTCGTCTCCCCGAAGGTAGATAAAGGGCGATACATCTGTTTGTAAGGATAGATGCTGTCTTCAGGCACCTCATATGGCTTCACCTGATAGGCGAACGGCCATCGATCTGAAAATGGGCTTTTCAGAGGCTCATAATCGAGAGATGAGGGACGAAACGCCAAAAACTCAAACCCATTCGATTCATTGGTAAAGCTAAATCCTTGCCCGTCCATAAACGACTGAATTAATTTCTGATGCACCTCTTTTGTACTGATTTTATCCAGACGACTCGTTTCTTTCCCAGGAAGGGTATCTAGGAATGTCTCGCCACCCGCCTCCCGTACTTTGTCTGCGATCTCAGTCGTGTCCAAGGAGTCGAACGGAAGCTCTACCTCCTCCAGACGATATTCCATCGTGGCATCCACGAACATCTTAGAACTCATCAAGACAGGGATATGGGTGATCCCATCTTGTACCTTTGTTTCTCCTGACTGTTCGAAATATCGAATGATCCCTTCTTTTTCAATGATTGCCTCATCTAACCCGACAAGTGTTGCTTCTGCCTCAGGGTCAATCCCCGCTATCATGAAGCTTGAACCATAGGCCGGCACAAATTTTCCGCCGGGCATCGTCGGGCTGAGTCCATAATTCGGATCAGCATCCATAGGGCGCCATCCGCCTAAAAAATATGTGGATGACTCCTCAACCTCGACAGTGGCCCCGGTGTTCGTCTCTTCGGAGAAAAGGACTCTGTATACAACGGGCTTTGACATATCGAACTCACCGACGTCTTCAAAGTAATCATGTGACCCGATCATCGCAATCGGTGCCGCGACCTCGATATCGTCAATTTGCTTAATCTGTTCATACTGTTCGAGCGTGATACCTCCCTGAAGTCCGCTCATATAGTTCGGCTCGAGCAAATCCAGCTCCTCGGTCACGCTCCGCGCGCCCGGTGGCCGGACGACGATGTGATACGAAGACTTCCACCGTTTCTCGAGCTCAGAGACGACGGTCCCTTTGTTCGACTCGGTCAATCCGACGAGATACGACAGCCCGGTACTGACGATCAAGACACCGACGAGGAGCAGGATGAACCGTTCCTTGTTGCGCCACCATGAATTCCAGATGAACTTAAGCATGTCCCGTCACCCTCATGTCGATTACTTCGATGACCGCGCCATCCTTCATCCGAACCTGGGCGTCGGCCCGCTCGGCGATACTCGGGTCATGGGTCACACAGATGACACCGCATCCTTTCTCCACATTCAACTCTCGTAACAGTTCAAAGATGACCTCGCCCGTCTCCGAATCAAGGTTCCCGGTCGGTTCGTCCGCGAGCAGCCATTCCGGCTCATGGATGAGCGCGCGTGCGACCGCGACGCGTTGTTGTTGCCCGCCTGACAACTGTGACGGGAGAGCATCTACCTTGTCGCTTAACCCGACCCGATTCAACAAAGCGAGCGCACGTTCCTTCGGATTGTAGTCAATCTTTCGACCAAATAGTGGTGCCATCACGTTCTCGACCGCGGTCAGAGTTGGGATGAGATGAAACTGTTGAAAGATAAATCCGACTTTTTCGAATCTGAAGTCAGCTAACTCTTTAGCTTTCAGTTTATTCAAGAGCTGATCATTGTAATACAGTTCACCACTCGATGGAACGTCTAATGTTCCAAGTAAACTTAACAACGTCGACTTACCCGAACCTGAAGGACCGATAATGGATATGAAATCGCCATTTTTAAATGTCAAAGTAACATCTGATAACGCATTTGTTTCGACTCCTTCACCTGAAAACGTTCGAGTTATTTGATTACACACGAATGTACCCATTACTTCCCTCCTCATTTCATATGCATAAACTCTACATAATTCTAATATACATAAAATTTGGAATTAAGCTACTTTTTTTGTAAAAACTTTTTTCTAATTCATAATCATTAACTAATAAAAAACTTGTATCGGATTAACCCGGTACAAGTCATTTGTATCCTGCTCTTATTCAGTCGAAAACAACAGCTCGCCGTCCTCAGACCTCAACTCATAATCAATTCCGTTTTGAAACTGCTTCGTCATCGTCGCGCGACATGTAAAAACATGCCCCGGACCATATGCAACATCCGGAATTTCCTTGAAGCCGTACGCCCGCTCGCCGAACCATAGCTTCACGTTCGATGAACCCTTCGATGATCGGTCATCGACGACATAACATTCTCCCGTCTCGACAATGTAATTCGTCGTCATACGGTCGTACGTCTCCATACCCGCCATTCCAAGTACAAGAAAAGAACAAAAAAATGCGAGAACGGCTTGACCTAATTTCACACGATTGCGTGTTTTCCGCCAATCTATCCAATAGATGACAAGAGAAGCCAGACACAATAATCCAATGAACCAATAGAATACAATTTCCAACAACCCAATCACCTCAATTTATAATACGAATTTCCTCGAAAAAAGATTCGAAGCTTCTCACAAAAAAACTCGACACACGTCGAGTTAAGTCGTTTCATACTCCAGCTTTCGCTTTTGCCAAGCCACGAGCAGGATGCTGATGATGACGAGTAGGAACCACGAAGACAGTTTTCCTAAATCAACGATGGCCCAACCGTTCAACTGGTCCGGATACGCCCAGCCGTTGTAAAAGGTCACAATATTTTCAGCGAGCCAGATGAAGCAGGCAATCAAGAAGAACGAGAGCACGACCGGCATCTTGAATCGCCGATCATCGAGTTTGTACGAGACAACCGAGCGGCCAAACGCCAAGAAAATGAGTGCGATCAATAGCCATCGCAGATCTAGCCAAACATGGTGCCAGAAGAAGTTGAAATAAATCGCAATGACTAGTCCGAAAGCGATGATTGGGTTTGGCATCTTCGTGAACTGTAAATCGAGGCGACGCCACGCTTGAACGACATAACTCCCGACGCTCGCATACATAAACCCCGCATAGAGCGGGACGCCCCATACTTTTGTAAACGCCTCGTCCGGATAGCTCCATGACCCCATCTGTACTTTGAATAGCTCAAGTCCAAGACCGATGACATGGAACCAGCTGATGACTTTCACTTCTTCGATTGTTTCGAGTCCCGTTTTCACGAGGACCACCTGGACGAATAAACACCAGATGAGTAAGACGTCATAACGTGGAATCGGCAACTCCAAAAATTTCGTGACGGCGAGTGCACCAAAGATGGCGACTGGGAAAATACAGCTGAGGGCTTGTTCATAAGTGAAAATAAAGAGATAGCGGATGCGTCCCATCGATTGATCCTACCTTTCTATATATTCGTATAAGAAAGAAGACTCCCCGTCATAAAAACGTGGGTCAAAGACGCCGAGCCGTTCCTCATTTGCCACGATGACAACGAACGGTGACCATTTCGTCAATGTGTGCGCCTCTTGATTCGCTTCAAACAATGGTTCAAGACTCACTTGTTCGTTAGACGTCAAGTTGTATTGTAAGGTTGCTTTTTGATAAATCGAATCTTTATAGAGCGAAACGTTCTCGTCAGTCTTTGTGATGACGGTGAACTGCGTCGGGATGAAAGAAGCCGAAAGGGCTACTTCGTCGTGTTCATCTGCATATGCCTGATACAAGTAAGCTCCTTGCGCACTTTGAATCGCGACATACAGGACGAGGGCAGACCATGCATACCGATACTTCTTATAGCGGACTTCTTGTTTACGGGCCACGAGCCAGGCGACCAAGAAGATGCCCCAATAGACAAAGTCGACAATCGGGATCACACCGAATGTGATCCTCACGTCCGAGATCGGTTCGAAGTAGCCCGTCCCCCACGCATTGAATAAGTCTGATGTGTTGTGTATGAACACAGACAACAGAGCCCACCAAAAATAACGGATGTCCGTCACTCGAAAGAGAAGACGAACGAGTATGTAGATGAGCAGTGCGAAGAGCGGGACGAGAAAGATGGAGTGGGTGATGCCGCGGTGCCACATCTGATACATCCCTTCCGTGTCCCATAGTCTTGAAATCACATCACTGTCCGGGATTTGACTCCCGACGAGCGTCGTGACGAACAAGGCTCGTTTTTCATGTTGTTGTAAATCACGTTTATCGGCTGCACCATATAGCGTTAGACCGAATAACGTATGTGTAATCGTATCCACGTTCTACCTCCATAGCGAAAGAGACATCTCCCAATCAAGGATGATGTCTCTTCATGTTAGTTCTCTTTATCCATTTTCATGGCGCGTCTTGCGACGATCGTTACGAAAATGACAGCGACAATCGGAATGATCAATGGCATCCAATTCAACATCCGCCTGTCCCCCTTCATTAAGTGTCGCAAGCAGTATAGCACATCTGATTACTCGATGGATGAATGAATGCTTGTATTCTCATAAGTATTTGCCATTTTTTCAATCGTTGCCTTCATATGGTCGCGAAGCGTGAGTGGTTCAACAACTTCTACTTGTGCCCCTAAAGAGAGCAACCAGTAAATGAATCCGTCAGACACGGCCGCATCGAAACGGATGAGGAAACGTTCTTCATGTTCAGACACAGAGACGTCTTCTCCTAACTTATCGAAGATGACCGGAAGAACGCGCTCATCGACCGACAAGACGATTTGCTCATCCAAGCCGTTGTACATATTGAAGGACTTTTGGTAATAGTCATCTGGAAGATGGTGTTTCGGACGAATGGTGCCGTCTTCTACAATCTCGGAGTTTACGATTCGGTCGACCCGATAGTTCCGAACCTCTCCGATCGATTCATCGATGCCAATCAAGTAATACTGTTCGTGATTCCAATGCAAGTCGATTGGATTGATGACGTACCGCTCTCCATCACGACGGAGCGGGAACGTTCGCTTCGTCACGTCGAATCCGATGACATCCGTATATTGGAACGAGATGGCTTTCCGTTCATGAATCGCTCGCTGAATGCGGTCGATATGGTACGGAATCTGTCCGTGTTTTTTCTTCGGTGTCTTAATGATCGATTGTAACGTCTGCGCCTCAGGATTGCTCGTCAGCATTTGAAGCTTTTCAACGATTTCTTCGGTCACGTCTTCTGAGATGAATTTGGCTGCGACGATGGCATCGACCATCATTCGAAGTTCGTGAATCTCGAACAAACGAGCAGAGTGCCAATATTTTTTGGCGAGACCATTCTTCTCCAATTCATCCTGCACTTCAAACCCCGAATTATTCAGTGCTTGGATATCGTCTTTCACCGATTTTTTTGCTAACTTAGAAGTATCTCCAATTGTTGACAAGTATTCGAGCAAATCTTCTAGTGTTTTAGGATTTGCTTCGTCCGTGTAACGTTCGAAGAAACGTCGAACTTCAAGTAACCGCTCTCGGTTATTCACGGTTCTATCCCCTTTCATTTCTATATCTATAATATGTATAAACAGACATTATCATTTTATTTCCACGAAATAAAGGTATTTTCCATTACAAACTGTTTAAGGAGGCGCCATCTGAAGTGAAATATTACGCACACGTCGACGGCTCAAAAATTGAATATATAGACCGTGGTCACGGTCCTGTGATCGTACTGATTCATGGGACCCAGTCATCGAGTTTAGAACCATACCATGTGGACCAGCTCGTTTTGTCCGGGTTTCGGGTCATAGTCCCATCTAGACCCGGATATGGAGAAACACCGTACTCTTTTTCAGCATCTCCTCAACTCTTTGCATCCCGACTCACTCACTTGATGCAAATGCTAGAAATTGATCAATATCATGTTTACGGCATCTCTGCCGGAGGACCGACCGCGATTGAACTCGCGTCCCAAAACCATCGTGTCCGAAGCTTGACACTAGCTGCCGCCGTGACGAGTGTTGTCGATTTTCCGTATCGGGACACAGTCAGCAGAAATATTGTCCAACCTGCATTCATCGCGCTTCAATACATCATGAAACAATTCATTGCTCGTGCCATTCAAAAACATCCTTTCGAAGCGACAGCACGCATGATTCAATCGACGAGTGTGTTGGCACTCGAGACGATTCGGGAAGAGGTGTCTCCTTATGACATCTTCCTCCTCAAACGTGTCGCCAATCAAATGGCGTTTGGCCTTGGCGCACAGTTCGATTTGAAACAGCGTGTATCGAGCGAAGTCTTACTTGGTGTGTCGTGCCCGACCTATATCATTCACTCGAAAAATGACAAAGCCGTACCCGTTCGCCACGCCTATTATGCGAAGCGTTTGATCCCCCATGCTCAGCTAACAATCCTGAACAGCCCGGGTCACTTGATTTGGGTCGGACGGCAAGCTAGAAAATCAGAGCGACAAATCGAACGATTCATTCGATTCAACTCGTAAGCACCTCATAAAGAGGTGCTTTTTTTAAGTATTTAACCCGAGGACATCAATCAATCGATTCGTCGTCTGTTCTGGTAACTTCCAAATAACGTCCGTTCGTTCGAGTTTCGTGATCACACTTGGACGGTTCGGTTGACCGAGCCAAAGTTGATAACATTCATACTCCCCACCCTTGTACTGTACTGTGAGGTCGAAATCAGGAGCCACTTCAATCTCAATGCCTTCGATTTCTTCCGAACTTCGTAGCATTTCCGCGAAGACCCGCACCTGGCTCAATTCATGAAACTCTAACGCCACTTCTGAATTGAATATTCCGCGCTCTGATGACTCCGCCACGATCACGTGTTCGATTTCTTCATTCTCAATCTCTCCAATCGGATCACCAAATGGTGCGGTAATCGTACGAATTGCATCAACCCACTTCATCATTTTATCCATCATTTCACCCCTCTCGCCTAATATACGTCGCATCATTTAAATCGGTTTCAATATTTGGGAAAATAAAAAAGCCGAGCAAACGCTCAGCTTTTACACTCATTCATACTTCCAACCAACTAGACTTGCCTCCGCTCCGACGAAGCGAATCCGTTTCTCGTCATCACTTGGGAAAACGCGGAGTGTTGCCACGGCGTCACCGTCGTTGACGAAACATTCGACGCTTGACGAATCGACAAACAGATGAAGGGACGTGACATCGATCACTTTTGTCCGGGTCGTCCCGAACTCGGTCGCGAACGGTTCACCCGCGTTTGTCCGATCGATGGTCAATTCGCGTGTATCTTTCTCGTACCGAATCACAAGCGACTCTTCTTCTGTCTTCAATAGTTCAAGCTCGAAGTCTTCTCCGAACGTCGACAATTTCAATTCATAACGTTTGGGCGAAATCATTTCGATATGCGTACCTGATTCGTCTGCGAACTGATTAGTTCGGAGTTGCTTCATTTCAAGGACTGGTCGTTGTTTTAATACGCCATCTTCAAGCGAGAGTTCTCGAGGAAGCGTCAACGCATGAGCCCAACCGTAGCGATCTGTCGGATATTCAATCTCTGGTAAGCCCATCCAGCCGACTAGAATACGACGACCATCATGCTCCGTCGTTTGCGGAGCGTAAAAGTCGAAACCGAAGTCGAGCTCTTCAAATGACTCGTGCGTGAAGACGAGCGTTTCTAAATCAAGAGTACCTGTGACGTATCCGGATTGATAGATGTTGTGGTAGCGATGACCCTCAGGCTCAATCCCTTGAGGAGAAAAAATGAGGACATGTCTTCCATTCAGTTCAAACTCGTCAGGACATTCCCACATGTAACCGAACCGCTCGAGCTCGGTCTTCACTTCACCTAAAAACGTCCATTCATTCAAGTCGGTCGAACGATATAAGACGACACATCCTGTCTCATCCGTTCGCTGTGCGCCGACAATCGCATAATACGCTCCATCTTCTTCCCATACTTTTGGATCACGGAAATGTTCCGTGTAGCCTGCTGGAATATCCGGGATCGCCACGTTACGACGCTCAATTACCCCGTCACGTAAGACACCGATAATTTGCGAGGCGTGACGCGTCCAATCGTCGGTACGATGATTCCCGGTGTACATCACGTGAAGGGTGTCATCAACGACGAATCCACTTCCAGAATAGGCACCATGAGAATCTTCCTTCGTTTCAGGGACTAACGCCACCCCGCGGTCCGTCCAATGGACGAGATCGGGTGAACTGACATGGTACCAATGTTTGAGACCGTGAACTGGCCCGAGCGGGAACCACTGATAGAATAGATGGTACTCTCCATCGTAATATGCGAAGCCGTTCGGGTCATTGAGGAGGCCCGTAGGCGGCTGGATATGGTATCCAAACCGCCACGGGGATGCGGCCGTCTTTGTACGGAGCACCTCCATCTCGAGGGCGCTCACGTCACGGAGTGAACGATAACGTTCGGCCTTCGTCCAATTCATAGTGTCACTTCCTTTTTCATTACGCGGCTTGTTTGACCGCTTCTTTTTTTGCTTGTCGCTTCGCGAGGATGAATGTCAATCCAAATGTCACGGCGAATGCGATAGCCATACCGATGATATATGAGATGATCGAACCAGGTGCGATTGAGATAATTCCCGGTAATCCAGCAGCACCGAGCGCTACTGCCAATACGTCGTTTCCAACGATGAATGCAGAGGCGATAGCTGAACCGACGATGGCTGCGATGAACGGATAACGAAGCTTTAAGTTAACCCCGAACATGGCAGGCTCTGTGATTCCAAGTAATGCTGAGATCCCTGATGCTGATGCGACACCTTTCATCTTCTTATCAGCAGTCAAGAAGAAGACAGCGAGTGTAGCCGCCCCTTGTGCGACGTTCGACATCGCAGCGATTGGGAAGATGAACGATCCGCCAGTTTCGGCGATATCAACAAGAAGTTGTGTTTCAATCGCGATGAAGCTATGGTGCATACCTGTAATAACGATTGGGGCGTAGAGAAGACCCATGATCAAACCACCGACGAATCCGAGTGAATCATACGTCCATACCAACCCATCAATGATCAAGTTCCCTGCTTCACGTGTGATTGGACCCACGAATGCGAACGTGATGAACGCTGTGAAGAGGAGTGAGAGTAACGGCGTAAGCAAGATATCAAGTGACGCCGGCATGAACTTCCGAATATTGATTTCAAGCTTCGATAAAATATACGTCGAGACGAGGACTGGTAAGACTTGTCCTTGATATCCTAACTTCTCAATCTCAAGACCGAAAATGTTCCAAACCGGAATTTCTTCAACACTAGCCTGTGCATATGCGTTAATCAAGTCCGGGTGAACCATGATCATACCGAGCGCTGCACCAAGATACGGGTTACCCCCGAATCGCTTGGCTGCGGAGAAACCTATGAGTACAGGTAGGAAAACGAAGGCGGCATTTGCGAACGTATTGATCATTGCTGCGAGGTCTGCCATGCCTGGATACTGGTCAATCAATGAACGTCCTTCGAAGAACAAATCCGGTGCCGTCAATAAGTTGTTGATCCCCATCAAGAGACCGCCGGCGACGATGGCCGGGATGATTGGAACAAAAATATCCGATAACATTTTGACGAACTGTTGGAGCGGGTTCATCTTTTTCGCCCCGGCCGATTTCACATCTGTCGTCGACATGTCTCCAAGTCCTGTTAATAACGAGAACTCTGTATATACCTTGTTGACCGTACCTTGTCCGATGATGATTTGGTATTGTCCTCCCGTTGAGAACGTTCCTTTGACAACATCGAGTTGTTCGAGAGCTTTCTCATCAACCTTCGACTCATCGTTCAATACGAGACGAAGACGCGTCGCACAGTGAGCAGCTGCCGCCACGTTTTCTTTCCCACCAATCGCTTCTAATATCGATGCTGCTTCTTTTTTGTAATCCATTTTCATTTCCCTCCTAACGTTTCATTCACAAGTTGTCGTGATGGAATTGCTGGAATAGCGCCATAAGCTGTACATGTTAATGCACCCGTTACGTTTGCATATTCGATGTCGGAACGTAAGCGCTCCGGGTCAAATCCGAGTGACGCCAAACGATACAGATAAGCACCGACGAACGCATCTCCCGCTCCAGTAGAATCGACACTATCGATCGAGATTGAAGGAACGATTTCATGATGTGTGCTTGTTGCAATCAACGTCCCACGAGACCCTAATGTGATGGCAATCTGTTTTGCACCTAATTGAAGTAGTGCTTGAACAGCGTCTTCAAGTTGCTCTTCGCCGGTCAGTAAGTGTGCTTCTTCTTCACTCAATTTAATGAAGTCTGATTCTGCGATGAAATGTTTCGAATCTTGTTTGAACTGCTCAAGGTCCGTGATCAATGCATCTCGATAGTTCGGGTCAAATGAGATGAACAAGCCATCCCGTTTTGCAAATTGCAATAATTTGAAGTACGCATCTTTTAGTTTTCCATCTAGTAATGCTGTCGCAGAACCGAAATGAATGAGATCACCTTTTTGAATCAATGACAAATCAATGGATTCAAACGCATAATCTCCATCACTTCCGCGACGGAATGTGAAGTCCCGCTCTCCGTCCTCTTGAATCGACACAAAAGCGAATGTCGTATCTCCCGATTCAACAAGGTTGTCTGTGCTGACTCCGTTGTCGGTCAACGTCTGTTTCAAGAAAAGACCGAACGGGTCATTTCCGACTTGTCCGAGAAAACTCGACTGTCCACCATGCTTACTGACGACTGCCGCCACATTCGCAGGTGCGCCACCTGCTTTTTTGACGAACGTCGTTCCGTTAACGAGGTCGCTCGAGGCATCCTCGCATACCCAGTCAATCAACAATTCGCCGATACAATGTACGGTGTTCATATCGTCCACCTCCAAAAATCTTATAAGTTCTACATACAATTGGTACCGGTTCCAATTTAGAATAAAAAATGTTGCGGAACCGGTTCCGCAACACGAATGTAAACGATTTAATTCAGCTTGTCAACGCTTTCGCGCACTTTTAATTCAAAAATTGTGAACGTTTTCATCGGGACGTCATTTCCTTGTAAAAGTTGAAGCATCATATCTGCCGACTTGGCCCCAGTTCGCCGATACGGAAGATGGATGGTCGTAATCGATGGATGTAAGACTTCCGTAAAATCATAGCCACCAAAGCCACTGACAGAGATGTCATTTGGAACAGAAATCCCCTGATTCGCCAGTCCCTTCAATACACCAAGGGCAATATTGTCCGTTGCACAAATAATGAGTGAGGTCGAGCCAATCTCCTTGGCCAACCGTTCTCCAATCGGAATGGCATCTTCGATTTTAAAGGTTGTCTGAACGACTGTGACGCGTGCATCTGCCTCATGAAGCGCCTTTAAAAATCCATCACGCCGATCTTGTCCGACTGCGATATCTGCCTCCGAAACACCGACGTAGACGACGTCCCGATGACCCCATTTCGTGAACTCTCTACCGAGAGCATATGCGGCTTCATAGTCCGGGTAGACGAGACTGTGCACGTTGTCATGCTGTTGACCAATCAGCAACACCGGAATTTGAATCACCTCTATTGCTTCGAGGTGACGGTCGGTGACAGTCGTTCCTAGCCAAATGATGCCGGCGACCTTTTGTTTGGCGAGGTTGTATAATTGTTCAATCTCTCGTTCCGTCTGTTGTGCCGTGTTGACGACGAGCATCTGATAGCCTCGTTCTGTCAATCGTTCATCGATTCCCATCATCGTACGCGAGGCGGCGTAAGAATCGAGTCGCGGAACGATGACCCCAATCATCTTCGTCTGCTTTGACTTAAGACTTTGGGCGAATTGATTCGGTTCATAATTGGTTTCCCGGATGACCCGATCGAGTTTTTCTCTTGTCGCCTTCCCTACCGACCCACCGTTCAAATAGCGGGAGACTGTACTCTTTGCGACTCCTGCGAGCTCGGCGATATCTTTAATGGTGACCTGCTTCATCCTTACCCCTCCATATGAAAAAAGCTGACGTGCGAGACGCCGTCAGCTTAATGGTTTACTACATATCGTTTCTTGAAATTTAAATAATATAGACCGTTTCGCTTTTCAAATCCGTTTTGAACGAGCACTTGATGCATCTCTTGTTGATGTGGGCTCGTCGGTGGAATCCCGGCGCGAACTGTTTGTCCATCCATCAACTTTGAGTCCAATAAGGCGAGACGCAAACCTTCCGTAGCATATCCCTTATTTTTGTATGCATCGAACACCATTAGGTCAAGTTGGTAAACTCGGGCAAGCTTGAGCAACAAGACTTTACCGACAAGTTTGTCATCGACCATCAAGTCGTAATAAAAGTCTTCTCCGTAACTATGCTCTTCTGCATGATAAAGTTGCTCCGTCCCCATTTCTTCGAGGATCCCTTTCAATTCATCAGCAGAAACGCCATATGAGTTTTCTCCATATTTCTGAAAGTGTTCATATTCGATCTCATCAATTTGGCGAATAGGTTGACGCACGATGTTCATCCCGTGCCCTCCTTAACTAGTAGTTCAATATCTGTCTGCGCTTATTATAAACGAATCCAATCATGAAGCGCAAAAGATAACCGAACGTCAAATCGGTTCAATATGAATATGTACCGAATCGACCGCATGCTGTTCATCCAGTTTCCGTTCGATTTCGTCACATAATTCATGGGCCGCGTCTACGGTCAAATCTCCATCAACTGCAATCGTCACATCGAGCATCACGTGATTTCCTAGATGACGCCCTTTAATCTCCCGAACTTCTTTCACACGTTCAAATTGTTCAATCGTTTCCTCATAAGACTCGACGAGGTGTGGAGGGAATCCGTCAGAAAGCTGATGGGTTGCATCTAAAAAGATTTGGATCGCTGTCCGGATGATCATGCCGGCAATAACAATTGCCAAGACCGTGTCCATCCAAGGCAGTTGGAAATAAGCGAATAGCACACCAAGCGTAGCTCCAACTGAAATCATCGCATCGGCCAAGTTGTCTTTCGCCGCAGCCTTAAGTGCCAATGATTTTGTTTTCTTTGCGAGGTTCAAGTTGAAGCGATACACCCCGAACATGACGAGCGCACTGGCGAACGCGACGACCGCTGCTAACGGGTTCGGTTCTGCATATTCTCCCCCGATTAAATTCGACAGACTATTAAAGAAGACGAAAATACCGACCGCAATCATGATCAATGAAGCGATGAGTGCAGAGATTGTCTCCATCTTCGCGTGACCATATTTATGCTCGGCATCCCGAGGCAACGCCGCAACCCGAATTCCGATATAGACGGCGACCGATGCGATAATATCCGTCGTGTTGTTGAATCCATCGGCTAAAACCGCCTCAGACTCATATAAGTATCCGAAGAACACTTTTAATATAGATAAAATCAAATATGCCGTGATCGACACAATCGCTCCCTTGAGCGCTTTTGGTGGATGATTTGTGGTCTCCATCCGCCCACCTCCTTATTAGCTCAGTTAGTATAGCAGGTGAACTTCGTGTGGGGATAGAGAAACAATGTTTCTTACAGTCAAAATAAATGGAATATATTCCCGGTAGTTTCGTTTAACAAATTTTATGGTAAAGTAAACAGGAAGAGACCTTAGGGTTAAACCGCAAAAGAGGTGAAACAGATGTTTACTGAACGAGATGGAATCAAATTACGATTGGAACAAATTGACAGATTGCTAGTGGATTTAAATCGTGAAGCGAAACAATTGATGGCGCGCCTTCGCGAATTAGATGCCTCTGGAGAAAATCCGCATGAAGTATCCTTAAAACCTGAAGAACGTGACACGTTGAAATCGTCAATCGACGAGACACTCGAAGCACTTCAAAGCCGTTCAAAACGTCCGGTGAACGTGAACGACGAGAAGAAGAAAGAACTCGCTTCTCACAAAGCACTGATCGATGAACTGTCAGATTTACTCAGTAAGAAAAAATGAGACGCGACTGCGTCTCATTTTTTATGAAGGAGCCCGTCCCATGTATATCGTAACCACTTGTTTACGTCCGACAGACGAAGTATTATATCGGGCGCAAACGCATGCCACATCATATAATATGAAATTTGTCGAGCGACGCAAACATTCCATTGAGGAATTGAAAAAGCGGCATCGCCAAGATGTGCTTGTCTTTGACAAGCGACGCGTCGAGTTCACACCATTACAAAGTAAAGAGCCATTCTTTTTTCACCCTTCTAGCTCGGTCTTTCGCGTGAAGCAACTCAGTCGTGGCGGAACAGATCCACTCATTGACGCATTACAAGCAGTACCTGGTGATCGTATTTTAGACTGTACGCTCGGACTCGGATCGGACAGTATCGTCATGAGCCATGCCGTCGGTTCAACCGGAAAAGTAATCGGTCTTGAGAGCCAATTCATAACGGCACAGCTCGTCCGAGAAGGCATGTCCGTATGGGTCGAAAAAGATGAGCAGGTCAATGAGGCAATGCGTCGCATTGAGGTCGTTCATACGAATTCTCTCGAATATTTGAAAACATGTGCGGAAAATTCGTTCGACTGTATTTACTTTGATCCGATGTTCGAAAAGACGATTTCAGAATCGGTTCATCTGAACCCACTTCGTTCAATCGCCGACACCTCCCCACTCTCGGAAGAGTTGATGGTTGAAGCGAAACGAGTAGCTAAGAAACGAATTGTCTTAAAGGCGCATTTCGAGAGCGATGCCTTCAAACGCTATGATTTTACTCACATAAAGCGAAAAACATCGAAGTTCCATTATGGATATATCGACCTGGAGTCTAAGACTATTTAGTTCATATTGACTAAATAGGTCTTTAGACTCTTTTTCTGGTTATTATTTTCTGAATATTGACATTAATCAGACACAAACGGTACATTTACAACAAGCTCACACATTTTCCCATTATTTTTTTACAGGAGGTTCATACAAATGAAAAATCGTTCCATCCGTCGAACGACACTCGCGGCTCTCATGACATCTGCCATGACAGTCAGTATCGTTCCGGCTGCTGGTGCTGCACCGCTATCGGTTGCACCATCTGTACCGACAACGAGCGAGCTCGCTCCGTTCGACCATAACATCATCGATGAAGATCGTCTCGCAAAAGCACTCGAGAAGCGTGGCGTCATCAAAAAAGGATTGTCAGCATCTGAGCGCATGAAAGCGGTCGACGCGTACATCGCGAAAAAACAAGGTGAAGCGAAAGATCCACATAAGCACGACGACGAATTGAATGAGAAGGCTTCAAAAGCAAAAGAGAAGATACATACTCAATTCGAAAAAGAAACTGAACGAATTCTCGACAAAGCGAAAAAGGGACAAGCGAACTACCGTAAAGGAAAACCGAACGGTCAAGTGAAGGTTTCTCCGGCACAACAATCATCTTATAACGGTGCAGTGCGTGAAGATAAGGTCCTCGTCCTTCTCGTCGAGTATAGCGACTTCAAACACAATAACGTCGAACAAGATCCAGGCTATATGTATAGCGATAACTTCAGCAAAGAGCATTATGAAAAATACATGTTCGGTGATGAATCATTCGAACTCTTTAACGGTGAGAAAGTACAAACGTTTAAACAATACTATGAAGAACAGTCAGGTGGAAGTTACACGGTCGACGGTGAAGTTTCGGAATGGTTAACCGTACCAGGAACTGCGAAAGACTATGGTGCAGACAAAGGCGATGGCGGTCATGATAACGTCGGTCCTGGTCCACGTCAACTCGTTAAAGATGCGTTGAACGCTGCTGTCGCATCAGGAATCGATCTTGCCGAGCACGATCAATACGATCTTTACGACTTGGATGGCGACGGTGACTTCAATGAGCCAGACGGCCTCGTCGACCACTTGATGATCATCCATGCTGGTACTGGTCAAGAAGCTGGTGGTGGCGCACTTGGTGACGATGCAGTATGGTCACACCGTTGGGTCCTTAACGGCGTTTATCCGGTAGCCAACACAGAAGCTGCAGTTCCTTACTGGGGCGGTAAAATGGCGGCGTATGATTACACGATTCAACCAGAAGACGGCGCAGTCGGCGTCTTCGCACACGAATTTGGACATGACCTCGGTCTTCCAGATGAGTACGATACGCAGTACACAGGTCAAGGTGAGCCAGTACAATCATGGTCAATCATGAGTGGTGGTAGCTGGGCTGGTAAAGTCGCTGGTACAGAGCCAACAAGCTTCTCACCACAAAACAAAGAGTACTTCCAAAAAATCATGGGTGGAAACTGGGCGAACATCACAGAAGTCGACCTTGAAGATATCAACTCACAAGGTTTTGTCTCACAACTCGACCAATCTGTGACGAAGTCAAACAACCCAGGAATTATCAAAGTCAACCTTCCTGATAAGAAGATTAAAGGAATCGAACCAGCTTATGGCGAGCGCTACTACTACTCGACAAAAGGTGACGACATCCATACGGAAATGGCTACACCTAGCGTAAAACTTGGTGCGGACGGTGTCCTCACATTCGATTCATTCTATGAAGTCGAATCAGATTACGACTACTTGTATGTGAAAGCCGTCAGCGGCGGTAAAGAAGTTGTCCTCGATGTGTTCGGTGATGACGTCAACGGTGCAAACGAAGCTGGATACCCTGCTGAGACGACGAACGGTGCATGGGTTAACAAGTCTTATGACCTCTCACAATTCGCTGGACAAGATGTACAGATCGTATTCGAATACGTGACAGATGGCGGCGTCGCAATGAAAGGCTTCGCGGTCGACAACTTGTCAATCCAATCAGAATCAGCAACACTCTTCGCAGATGATGCGGAAGGTGCTGAAGCCGTCACACTTGATGGATTTGTCAACTCAGACGGATACGATTCAAAACCGCATTACTACTACCTCGAATGGCGTAACCATGCCGGGTCGGATATGGGTCTTCTCAACGGCCGTGGCGTGAAATACAACACTGGTCTTGTCGTATGGTACGGTGATGACTCGTACACAGACAACTGGGTCGGTGTCCACCCTGGTGAAGGCTTCCTCGGTGTCGTCGACTCTCACCCAGAGGCGCTCATCGGAAACTTGAAAGGGAAAGAGACAGTTGCAGGTAGCACGCGTTACCAAATCGCTGATGCTGCATTCAGTCTTGATAAGACACTCGCTTGGTACATCGATTCACCAAGTCGTGGTGTGTATGATTACAAAGCACAAGCTGGCGTGAAGCAGTTCAATGATGCGAATTCGTACATCAACTCACTCATCCCAGATGCAGGACGTAAACTTCCGCAATACGGACTCGTCATTGACGTTGTCGGTGAGGCGAAAGACAACTCTGCAGGTGCTGTTTGGATCCGCACAAAATAAGCTTGAACCATTTGACCTCCAGTCTTCTAACAAAGAAGATTGGGGGTCTTATTATTCTGAAAAAGCTTGAAAAATGGAATGAACGTGTGTAACATAGTTGGTGTAACGCCTCTGTAGGTTAGTGGCAGACCTCAGCAATGGTAATGCTGCAGCACGAGTTCGATTCTCGTCGGAGGCATCAAAAATACCGCTCAACGAAGCGGTTCAGAGCACTTCCTGTTTATGACAGGAGGTGCTTTCTTTTTGTCATTGCACAGAAATTGCACAGTTTTCATTTTCTCATGTCGTGAGCATTACTTTGTCAAACCGAAACTTTATTTGACAGATATGGGTATATGTAGATTGAATGATACGATATATACAAAAAATTAAGGAGTGTTAATCATGGACATTATAGGGAGTATTGGTGGTCTATTGTTCGCGATTTCATTTTTAATCTATATGGCAGCTCGAAAAGAAATTGAGCAAGACTATCAGCTACGCCACGAGAGTCCGCCTCGGATGTTGAAAATGAAACGTATTTCGGGTCAAATTCTAAGTCTTGGTGTGTTGTTGATACTTGTGTCATTCGCTTTTGGTAACGAAGATGAAGAAGCGCAAAATCCCAATGAAAGTACATTGAAAAGCGAAGAAGTAGTCGCTTCAGAAGAAAAAGTAGTTGTTGATACCAAACTAGTCATCATTGAAACCGATGAATTACCAGCTGGTATTCCAGCGGAGTATACGGATCGTTACACTGAAGTAAATGAAACTATCATGAGAACTGATGCATTACTCTCACTCATTAAGAAGAATTTTAGTGATTGTGATGGTTCGTGCGAAGAGAGACCGCTCTCAGAAATAGAAGATCGTTTCGACTCGATGGAAGAAATTATCGAAGCGTCACGTAACGAATTGCAGAAAGCGTCTGAAATCGTGAATGAAATAGCCTCGGACGACCCGCCCGCGCTTCATACACAAAAATTATTCGAGCTTGAACAAGAGTTACTCGCTACACGCTATTCTTTAGAAACAATGGTGATTGCCGACTCTTGGGAGTCGTGGTCTGAACCGGTTGAATACGCCGAAAGAACGAGAGCGAAACGGTTATACAAAGTGCGACTCGGAGACACTGTCCTCTAACAAAGTTATTATGTTGAGGGCAGCACTAAGGAGAATGCTGAACCTATCACAAATGAAGAATCTCCCGAAGCCCTACAAAGTACCGAAAATGTCATTGTTGGCTTTATTGCAATCGAAGATGAAATTAATGCTCTAACCAACTCGGTTTACGAGTCATTGGAGGCCGATTTCTTAGCTGCTGACACAGCGCTTCTTTTCTTAGAGTCCACACGTGAACAAGAAGTCATTGCAACAAATAGCTTTAATGATGTTGAGGCTTCTAAAGAATTATCAGGAGCAATCGGTAAACTAGACGATTTAAAAGAAAAGTTAAATAATTTCGAATCAGTCCTCGAAACATCTGAATGGAACGCGGATACTTATGATGATGTACTGTTAATAGTTGACTCATTCTACGAGGATTTAGAGTTTGATCCAGTTGCGGTCAAGCAATTTTTAGAAATCTACGGCTACTGATTTCGTGCACAGCATTGTGCACACTTACCGCCCATGCACTGGCGAATGAACAGTTATATACACCGATAACTTACAATGACTATTTTGGCAATAGTTCAATCACACCATACCTTTCATGAATCAACTCCCACAAAATCCTAGATTGGAAATGATAATGCTTCAGCACGAGTTTGATTCTCGTCGGAGGCATCAACTATATCCTTCAATCAAGCAGTTAAAAGCACCTATCGAACTTTTTCTTCGGTCGTCGAAACCTCAGATAAAGACAAACGGCCGCCAGATGACGATTGTTTGCGTCGCTCGTCCGTCGACGCCCCGACTCCTGCAGGAGAGCAATCCAACGGAGACCCAGCAGCGACCCAGGGCGCGATGCGGCTCCGGGATTGCCTGCGGAAAGCGTGGGCGTCGGAAAGGCGAGCGATATTATTCATGTTAATCAATAAACTGTACCTCCTGAATATTTCAGAAGGTACTTTTGGATTGCTGGTACACATCAACTAGAACTTCTTCATCTCCCTTCACCTTGACATCATTTCCGTTCCTCTATAAACTTGAAAAGTTGAAATCATCGAATAGTTAGAGGAAGGAGCATGATGCATGCTAAACGAATGGTTATGGATTCCTTCTGCCATCCTTACACTCGGTCTTCTCGTCCTCAGTTACAAATTGTTTGGACGGGTCGGATTATATGCTTGGATTGCGATGGCTTCGGTTGTCGCAAATATTCAAGTCACACAACAGATTGTAATTGGCGGATACATTTTTACGCTAGGTAACATCGTCTACGGTTCGCTTTATTTAGCGACTGATATTTTGAACGAAAAACACGGACGAGCTGCGGCTCGAAAAGGGGTATGGCTCGGGTTCTTCATTTTGATTGTTTCGACGATACTCATGCAGTATGCCCTCATGTATGAACCGTTCGAAGAAGCGCTCTTCATGCACGAAAGTTTTGAGGCACTCTTCTCGATGCTTCCATTGATCACACTTGGTAGCCTTGCCGCCTATCTCGTCTCTCAATTGTTTGACGTCTTCGTCTACTCGAAGATTCGCGCCAAAACGGGCGAGAAAAAACTCTGGCTCAGAACGACAGGTTCGACTGTTCTCTCACAATTAATTGATACGTTCACTTTCTGTATCATCGCTTTCTGGGGAATGGATTGGGACATCTGGTGGAACATCTTCATTACGACGTACGTTGCGAAATTTGTGATTGCCTGGATGGCAACACCGTTCATGTACTATGCAAAACGCACGAATCCACAAGATGAAACCAAACAAGACGCTGCATAAAATAAGCCGTAACTTCACCTTCGAAGTTACGGCTTTTCTTATGGTCGTTCAATCTGGATACGCACAGCATACGGACGGGCTTCTTCAATCGACGCCGACTCTCGACAGACGGTGATCGCCTTAAATGCATCAATGGCGACCGCTTCGATCGTTTGATCGTTCGTTTCGACTTCAAGAATGGTATAGGCAGGTAAACGCTCGAGTTTAACCCACTCCCCGTTACGTTTTTTTTCATAGATGACTGGTGTTTGAATCGAGTAACGTCGGAGTAAATCATGTACATTCATCTGATCTCCTCCCTATTTAAATCGTACACCCATTATAGAAAGCGTTTTCACATTTGTAAAGCGAGCTTATCTAAAAATTATACACATTTCCACTTCATTTCGAATTGTAAATGTCCGATATAGGGAGTAGAGAAATGGGGTGAATTGATGCGTTATCGCAGACAAGAAACTTTTCGCTATATTCTACCGAATCCCCGCACTATCCCATATCGACTCGTTTGGGAAGAGAAGGAACTTTATGATGGAGAAGGACTTCTATTGAATGTGAGTTCACATGGACTGAAATTGCGATCCGATTATCTTTTCCCACTATCCGATGATTTGCAGGTCCACTTCGTCCTCGATCTCGTTCCGACTCTTCAACCTATTGAGTTGATTGGACATGTCAGACATCGCAGTCAATTAGGTTCATTATACGATTATGGTATTTTGCTTGATGCCAAAATGGAAGAAACGCAACAACTTGTCACGATGATTAAAATGTATGCACGTGAAAATAAATGAGAACATGCGCCATCGCATCTTCTCATTTTTTCGTGTTTCCAAAAGAGGGTATACTACTATTATGACTATCATTGGGTGAGGTGTTCGTATGACGAGAAAATTTTTATTGATTCCATGGGGTATGGCCATTGCTTTTGCTATTTTTGGTCCAAACGTACCGTTTGACGGGCGATTCTTACTTGATTTTGTGACGTATAATACAGATGCTTACGAAGGCTACTCTCTTTCCTTATTCAGTATTCTAGGTGTATTTCCATTAGCCATGTTCCCGCTGCTTTGGTCAGAAGTGAACCAATTGAAGCCAAATCCGCTGTTTGCGGCAATTAGTAGTTTCTTCGTAGGAGGCTTCTTACTCGCTCCCTATTTGGCTTTCGCGAGACAATCCCCTTATCCAACTCCCGTTAAACCGCTTCCGACACGTATCCTTGGTGTCGTATTGTTGCTGGTGACAATCGGATTGTTTATCGCCGCCGCAAATACAGGGAATGTAGCAGAATATTGGTCGTATGTGGAGAACAATCAGTTCGTCCGAACGATGACCGTCGATTTCTTTTTATTGGCATTTATTCAGATCACGTTAATGAATCGTGATGCGAAGCGTTATAAGATGAGCCTTTGGCCTCTTCCATACATTCCCCTATTTGGCTTGATATTCTGGCTCATGATCCGGCATCAAAAACCGTTTAACGAGGCACCACCAAAACGTGAGCGGGCCGAGATGAAACATTGATATCCCGTTTTGACTCATGAACCGTTATACTAGTTAGTAGTTTTGTAATTAAAGGAGATTATCGCATGCGCTATTTTCAAGTCACCTCTTATGTGACTGTTAAGAATGAAGAACTTGTCTTGAATGAATATGTAAAAGTGCCAAATCCAAAAGTAGATCAATTTTTAAAAGAAACGCTAGAGCTTGATCTGTATGATGATCAAGTGACGTTGCGTGAATGTGTTGTCGCAAAAGGAAAGTGGGAATGCCCTGTCGGTGACTTCGTCATCACAGAACATATGGATGAAAAGAAGATTAATCGTCTACAAAACAGCCGTTCCTCAAAAACGAAAAAGTAACCTCGACACGAAAAACCTCCTTGTCTAATCGACGAGGAGGTTTTGTCTTACAAGTTAATCCCTTTATTCATCCGATTCTTCATCGGGATCTGGATCAGGGTGTTGGGTCGGAGCCGGTTTTTGTGCCGGGTTTGATTCATCATCCGGAATTGGATCTGGATGTACCCCTGGTTGTGATTCGTCTCGTTTCATCGTATCCCTCCTTCATCGTTACTCCATTTGTTTATCCGTTTTGTTTATAGATGAAACGTATCAGTGTATATTTTGATTCCCAATCACTCGTCTTGAGATGGCTTTCTCAATCTCTACGATGATAAATACGACGGCTCCAAATGCCACTGGATAAATCCAATCTTCCCACGTAAGTGGAGCGGTCCCGAATAGCGTATGCATGAACGGAACATACGTGATGAACAATTGTAGGGCGATGAGCAGTCCAGATACGAGGAACGCGATTTTATTGTCGAAGAAACGACGATTGAACGCCGGAACCAACTCAGTGCGACAGTTATATAAGTGGAACAACTGTGCCATGACAATCGCATTTAAAGTAATGGTCTGTAATTTCTCGGTCGAGTAATCGAAATCTCCGAGCATGTAGTTGATCCATAAACTACCTCCCCCGATTAATATCGACACGAACGTGACACGGAAGATGTAATAGCGACTGAGAAGTGGTACGTTCGCCGGTCGTGGAGGACGCTTCATCGTACTCTCTTCAAGTGGTTCAAAGGCAATCGCCAATGAAAGCGTAATCGCGACGACCATGTTGACCCATAAGATTTGAACTGGGCTGAGTGGAGCTGCTGCCCCGAGTAAAATACTCATCGCAACGAGTAACGCCTGTCCACCGTTCGTAGGGAGTAGGAAGAGAATCGTTTTCTTCAAGTTGTCATAGACACGTCGACCTTCACGGACGGCGTTATAGATGGTTTTGAAGTTATCATCGACAAGAACCATTTGAGAGGCTTCTTTTGCGACTTCCGTCCCTTTGATCCCCATTGCGACCCCTATATCGGCACGTTTTAAGGCTGGTGCATCGTTCACACCGTCTCCGGTCATCGAGGTGATCAATCCATTCTCTTGTAACCCTTTCACGAGACGAAGTTTATCGTTCGGACTCGTTCGGGCGAATACGTCATTATGAACCGACGCTTCTTTGATTTCTTCATCAGACATGTCTGTCAGCTCTCGACCCTCTAGCGCACCTTCCACTTCCATACCGAGTTCTTTTGCGATGGCGACAGCCGTATCCTTATGGTCACCCGTGATCATTTTAATTCGGATCCCAGCATCGCGACACGCGGCGACTGCGTCAATCGCCTCTTGACGTGGCGGATCGACGATACCAAACAAACCGAGGAAAGTCAGACCATCTTCAACGTCCTCATAATCAATCGATTGTTTTGAACTGTCGACACGTTTTAATCCAGCACCGAGGACACGCTGACCGCGGTCGGCAATCTCTTTTCGTTTTTCATCCCAATATTCTTGTTTGAATCCGTCTGTTGCCGCCATATCAAATAAGCGATCCGGAGCCCCTTTCACGAAGATCATGCGCTCGTCTTTATATTCAACGAGCGTCGCCATGTATTTGTACTCTGAATCAAATGGGATTTTAGAGATGACTTTAAGACGCTCAATCGGGCGCTCTGCTTTCTCAGCGACAGTTAATAAACAAGCTTCAGTCGGATCTCCGTTGATGACCCATTCTCCATCTTCTTTGTTCAACTGTGCATCGTTACACGTCTTCCCAACAGTTAATAGGTCAATCATTGACTCATCGTCATCCAAGTCAAACGGTTGACCGTTCAATTCTAAGTCTCCGTTCGGTGCATACCCGCTCCCTGACACCTCAATGTCATGTTTCGCCGTCACGATTTGTTTGACGGTCATCTCGTTTTTCGTCAACGTTCCGGTCTTATCGGTACAGATGACCGAGACTGCACCTAACGTCTCAACAGATGGCAAACTTCGAACAATTGCTTTTTGTTCAGCCATATTTCGGACCCCGAGCGCCAAGATAATCGAAATGACAGCTGGTAATCCTTCCGGAATGGCCGCGACTGCTAGACCAATCGTCGTTAACATGAGTTCGACTGGTTCATAATCTCGTAAGAAATAACCGAATGCATAAATAATGACAGAGATAATTAGGATAGCGATGGAGACCGTCTGTCCAAACTTTGTCGTCTGACGAATCAGTGGCGTCTTCACGGTTTGTACTTCTGAAATCGACGCATTGATTTGACCAAGTTCCGTACCTTCTCCGATTGCCGTCACAATGGCTTTCGCACTTCCCGTCGCCACACTCGTTCCTGAATAGACCATGTTCTTGCGATCTGCGAGCACGGCCTCTTCTTTAACGATGTCTGGTTTTTTCTCGACCGTTGTGGCCTCACCGGTCAATGCGGATTCTTCCACTTTAAATTTTTCCGCTTGAATGACCCTTGCGTCGGCTGGTACTTTGTCGCCGGCAGCAAGCACGAGAATATCTCCGACGACGAGATCACTTGAATCAATCTCGGATTGTTTACCATCGCGAATGACGGTCGCTTTCGTCTCAAGCAACTTTTTGATTCCTTCTAGTGCTTCTTCCGCTTTATTCTCTTGAAGATAACCGACAACTCCGATGACCGTCACAACCAAGACGATGACAATCGTATCGATGTATTCGCCAAGGAAACCGGTGACAACTGCCGCTCCTAAAAGAACATAAACGAGAATATCATTGAACTGTCTTAAAAATTTTATGATTTCAGGCGTCTTCTCCTTTTCAGGTAGGACGTTTTTTCCGAACTCCTCCTGACGATTAGTGACCGTTTGCTTCGAGAGACCTGATTCCACATCAGTCTCCACGTGGGACTGAACCTCGTCTACCTCGAGCGCATGCCATTCCCTGTTTTCGTTCTGCATGTTCCTTCCTCCTCGACCAATACTTTATGAAACATCTATCCCCTATCTGTTCCCAATCTGATGCGGCTCGACACGTCCAAACTTGTATAATTGATGTCATTTTTCAAAGAAAACGCTCCCATGATTTTTTGTTTCTTCATGTAAACGGTATCATGAATCAATTTTGATTTTTCTGATGAAAATGGCTTTACAGAAGCCTTTCAATCATTGAATATAGAAGAAATTATGAATGAATACAGATAGTTAGAAAGAAGGAAGAGTTTATGGTCATTATTCAAGGAATTGCACTTTTACTGCTCATCCTCGCCTTGTTCACACTTTTCAGTTACAAGGCGCCATTCGGAATGAAAGCGATGGGCGCATTGGCAGGTGCGGCAATCGCAAGCTTCCTCGTCGAAGCATTCAACGCTTATGCCATCGGCGGATTACTGCCACTCCCTTTATATGAAGAAGTCGGGCAGGCAGCCGGTTCATTATCTGGTCCTGCTGCCGCGGCACTCGTCGCCATCGCACTCGGAATCAATCCCGTTTATAGTTTAATGATCGGGTTATCCGTATCTGGTTTCGGGATTCTTCCTGGATTTTTCGCAGGATATATCTTGGCTCTGGCTGGCACACGAATCAATCGCTATCTTCCGACAGGTGTCGATATGATTTTCTACGTCATCGTGATGGCACCGCTCGCACGTCTTGTCGCTACTGGCGTGGACCCACTGGTTTCAAATACACTTGCACAAATCGGTGCAGTCATCGAACTCGCCGCGACGCAAAACCCGGTCGTCATGGGACTCGTTCTCGGTGGAATCGTTACTGTCGTGTCGACGTCACCTCTCAGCTCAATGGCTTTGACAGCGATGCTCGGATTGACAGGTGTGCCGATGGCGATTGCCGCTCTCGCGTTGACTGCATCCATTTCGATGAACTACCTGTTGTTCCGTCAACTGAAAATCGGTACGAAAAAAGACCAGCTTTCTGTAGCCATTGAACCGTTGACACAGGCCGACCTCATCTCGGCGAATCCAATCCCCATCTATAGTGTGAACTTTGTAGGGGGTGCAATCGCAGGATTGATTGTGGCGATGACCGGTATGATTAATGATGCCCCCGGGTCGGCTGCGGGTATTCCTGGTCTACTCGTCATGTATGGTTTTAACGACTGGCAGACCGTCACACTGACAGCTGTTGTTTTATTCATCCTTGGAATCGGATTCGGATTGATTGGAAGTCGACTCTTTAAAAACTTCTCGATTGTCCGACATACGGAAAAAGTTGAATCAACAGAAGAAGATGCCGCATAAAAAAATCGATGCACGCTTGAACAATTCGTTCGGCGGCATCGATTTTTTATTTTGTTTTAGTAAGTGTAGTTTCAATTCTCACTGGTGTTCTATAGATAGGGAAGTAATCAGACAGTCCGTGCTGTTGTATATGAATGGTATTCAATTGTTGATAAATCTCCTCGTTAAAAATACATTGACCAATGTAGTAAGGAAGTGGTTCATCTCCAGAAAAACTCAATTTAAATTTAAAGAGTGCGTCCTGTCCCGTTGCACCTCCACCAAGATGCAAATGCGTTTTTCCTTTTTCCCTTGCTCGACGAATCATTTCACTAAATAAGAAATGATTCGGACGAAGAGGTAAGTATTCTTTCAGAGAACCTCCCAGATGATAGTTTGCTCCATCGTCTCCGTACAGTACTAAAACTCCTGCAATCACAGTATTTTCAAATACAGCAAATAGAAACTCGGATTCGAATGATTCACTTGTCATCAAATTATTGAAATAAGAATCGGGATAATAATAGTCGTCAATCGCACTCCTGCGATTCATGGTCGCCTCATATAGATGCATGAACGTATGAATATCCGAGGCGTCACCACGCACGACAGTCAACTGTTCACGAATTGCTCGTTTCACATTTCGCTTCGTCATTTTATGGAATCGTTCGGTCAATTTTTCAAACGGTTCATTCAGTTGAACGTGCACCGTCTGTCGAACGGGGACCGCCTTCCCAAACGCTTTCATAATGGCATGATCCATCCTAAGTGGATGATAGCGAATCGTTTCAGTTACCGTTCTATCATTCTCCTCAAGCGCAACAAAATGTTGGCGGGCAATCATTACTTCATCGTCCGTGAACTCTCCTACTCGGAACGGACCACCATACCCGTAAGCTGTCACAAGATCATCGTAATTTTGATTAATACGTCGTCGAATGTAAGGATAAACCAACATTCCTTTCGATGTGGCAGCGACAAACATTTCTTGCCTATCGTTATATTCACAGTTCGCATTGATATAATCAAAATGATCATATACATCACAAGATATCAAATCTAACCATTTCTCCCATTCCAAACGGTCTTTAATGATTTTGAATTCCATCATTTCATCCCCTTTTAAGTAAGTGATTTCCATAACCACTTTTCCCATTTGAGGATTATTACACCAATGAAAAAATTAACTTTTTGTTGTTAACAATCAATGACTGTTAAATATCATTCACTAAATAAACATCGATAGTTCTCTTTTAATTTTCAGTGAACTACTCGCCACTTATTTGCTTCGCAAATTGAAGTGGGGGCTTCTTGGGAAGACCGTGCTCTTATTAGCCACGGTTGTTTACCAAGCTCGTCGGGCAGTCCCTGCCCTGAAGGATTGTCAGTCGGCCAACATCAATAGGTTGATACTCGCGTTGATGTCTCGGTCATGATGCGCGCCACAGACACACGTCCATTCACGGACATCCATCGCCTTCTTCTCGCCCTTTACTCCGCAAGTGGAGCAGATTTGAGTGGATGCGTACCAGGGGTCTGCCTTGATGAGTGTCCGTCCGTAGAAGTTTGATTTGTATTCGAGTTGACGGACGAACTCGTACCAACTGACATCGCCAACCGATTTGGCTAAGCGTCGGTTCTTCATTATGTTGCTCGATTTCAATGTCTCCACGACGATGACTTGGTTCTCGTCAACGATCCGTCTCGACAGTTTGTGAAGGAAGTCCTTGCGTTGGTTGGCAATCTTTTCATGTTTCTTGGCCACAAGTAATTTGGCTTTTTCACGATTCTTGCTCCCGATCTTCTTTCGTGACAGCGCCCGTTGCGCCTTCTTGACCTTCGCCTCGGACTTACGAAGGAAACGTGGGTTTTCGATTTTCTCCGATACCATCGCGTCGTTCGTCATGACGGCGAAATGTTCCAGGCCGAGGTCGATCCCGATTTTGTGCTCGGCTGGGATCCATGGTGCATCGTCCTGTTTGACGAGGATGGAGACAAAGAACTTGCCCGTCCTCGTCATCGAGACCGTCGCCGACCGGATGACGCCCTCGAACGGGCGATGTTGGGTGAAGCGCACGAACCCGACCTTCGGCAGACGGACCTTGCCCGCCTCGATGCGGATCGTGCCATGTTGATTGTTCGTCGTGTAGGAGGCGCGCGACCGCCGTCTCGATTTGAACACCGGGAAGCCGCCCGTCCCGGCGAAGAACTTCGCGAACGCGGTGTCGAGGTTCAGCTTCGCGTTCGCGAGCGCGAGGCTGTCCGCCTCGGCGAGGAACGGGAACAGGGGCTTGTAGGATGCGGGTGTCGCCGGTTTCCGTCTCGTTCCGCTCCCCGCCTTCGCCTCCTCGCGGATGGCGATCCGGTCCTCGAGCAGCTTGTTGTAGATGAAGCGTGTGCAGCCGATCGTCCGGACCAGGAAATCGGCCTGTGCCGGCGTCGGGTGGAGCCTGTATGTGTAGCCTTTCAGCATGTCCGTCCCTCCTTCCTCCAGAAGATTGTGATGTGTCTGCCTCATCCGATACCCGCGGAGGGGGAGGGAGAATCTGACGGAATCACGAACTTTTGTTCGTTATATCTGTCACAGGGAGAGAAGAGTTTTGGACCGGGCGATTCATCTCCCGCCTACGCTGGGCTACGCCCCGAGACGCTTAGAGGAGGGAGAATTCTCGCCTGATTTAGTTAAAAAAGAACAAACTCGCACTCAGGCGAATTCGTTCTTATAGAAATCTTATGGAAATCAATCTACTGACATCACTTGCCCCGTCTCAGACGATTGTCGAGCGAGTTCGATCATTTGCGTCGTGAGTGTCGCATCCTTTAATGAAACGACAGGTTGTCGTGTCTGATAGCTTTCGGCTAACTGATGATAATACATCAAATAGTCACCTTTCTCGACTTGAATCGTTTCGACCTCATCCGTCGACAAGATCCCAGTCTCTAACACGTCACTCGTAAACTGTCCTTGCTTCAGTGCCTCTTCCTGAGGGTCGAGTCCGAACTTCACGAAGCTACCTTTCGTTCCATGGACTTCGAACCGCGGAGTTTCGCCAGCGATGAATGGATTCGAGCGAAGATACACTCGCTTCTCTCCATAATAGAATGTCACATAGAATCCGTCGTCAGACTGTCCACCCTCTCGTTGAATCATCACATCCGCTTGAACCTTGTCAGGTTTCCCGAACAGGGCGAGGGTCTGATCGATGAGATGACTTCCTAAGTCAAACAAAATCCCTGATCCCGGGCCTGCATTTTCACGCCAACGATCCCGTACATTCGGTCGGAAACGATCAAATCGGGATTCAATCACTTTCCACTCCCCTAACACATTTGAGTCGAGCAATGACCGAATCGTTAGGAAATCACCGTCATAACGACGGTTTTGATAGACATTGACGATGCCTTCCGACGTCGCTTCAAGTTCCATCAACTCAAATCCTTCCTCAATTGTCAGGAAGGCTGGTTTTTCAACCAACACATCTTTCCCAGCTTTGAGGCAGGCAACAATCATCTCTTTATGTAAATGCGATGGTGTCGTGATGACATACAAAGAAGCATCTGTTTGAAGCGCCTCGTCTAATGTCGCATACACCTTGGCATCTGGTAATTCAGCCTTTACTTCATCCGGACGGGATGACACGACCCCGCTCACTTCAAAAGTGTCAATTGCCTTTAAAAACGGCAAATGGAATGTGTTCGCTGAAAAGCCGAACCCTACCAAAATGGTTTTAATCATGAAAACTCCTCCTTTTCGCTTTTATCATTGTATCAAAAAAAGGGTCCAAAGACCCTTATGCACTCATGCTCTCATCTAATCTGTATTCGAACGTATTGTACCCGTTTCGTGAATCGACAAAAACGAAACCAAAACGTGGATAATAACTATTTAGAAATTCATTGTCAGCGACACAATCTAGACGGATTGGTTCATCTTCATCGGCTTCCTCTAGCACGTGCTCCATGAGCTGCTGACCGACGCCACGACCTTTCAGCTTTTCGCTGACGACGATTCGATGGATATATTGTCCACGCTCACTGTCATCCCATAAGTTGTCATCCCAGTCATCCGGGGGCAACAAAGCGATTGAAGCTAAAATTTGTTGGTCATCTTCAAAGACATATACACTTCCTTCTGCAATGTCAGTGCGCACACGCTCTACGAGGTCCTGTTCCAAATATTCGGTCCATTGGTCGCTTCCTTGTTCATTTAGCGCTACGGCTCGTTGTTCGATTAGGTTCGCGATGTTGTTGGCATCGCGCTTCGTCGCGAGTCGAATCATAACGTCCTCCTTTAGTTATACAGTATTTGAAATACAAATATAACGGAGAACACATTGCCTTTCAACCATCTTGCTCACTGTTGAAGTTCGAACGGTGTGACCTCGCCATCGTTTAATTGATAGCTGTAGGATAAAGTCGCGTTGAGACTATGTGAAACAGAACAATAGCGTTCAACAGATAGTTCAATCGCACGTCGCACTCGCTCTTCTGACATGTCGCCTTTCAGAATATACAAGATGTGAATGGCTGTAAAGCGTTTCGGATGATCGATTGCCCGAACCCCATCAATCTTCATTTCGAACGATTCTAACGGTTGACGCATCTTATGCAGAATGGAGACGATATCGATCCCCGTGCAAGACGCGGTGGCGTGAATCAACATCTCCGTCGGACGAGGTCCCGTGTCGAGACCGCCCACGTCCTCGGACGCATCAAGTGTCACCGTGTGCCCCGATGGCGTATGCGTTTCAAACGCCATGCCTTGCTTCCATACGACTTCCATGTTCATTGTCTTCTCCCCCCATTTCATTTGATAGCAACCTATTCCCGCATTTGATGTATGATTAAGCTACAAATCGATTTTTAAGGGGTGTATGTTGTTGGATTGGTCCATTATTTTCAGTTGGGGGCTATATATCGTCCTCGGGTTAAACTTATTGTTCGCACTTGCCGTCATTTTTGCCGAAAGACGTGACGTTGGCGCGACCTGGGCCTGGTTGCTTGTCCTATTTTTCTTGCCGGTGCTCGGTTTTATCATTTACCTGTTCCTCGGACGACAACTCAAAAAGGATAACTTCTACAATTTGAGTGTGGAAGAACGCTCTTTTCATTCGCTACAAGTGGAAGCACAGCTCGAACAGATTCACACACGTCAGACGCAACTTGCGCAGCCACTGTTCGAAAAGTATGACCAACTGCTTCAAATGAATTTGCGCTCTTCAAAATCTTTGATTAGTGTACATAACCGTTCCCTCATCTTACATGACGGCGAACAAAAGTTTAAAGCGTTGATGGATGATATTCGCTCCGCTGAAACCGAAATCAATATTCAGTACTATATCATCCAGCGTGATGCTCTCGGACAAGCTCTTTTAAAGGAATTGATTGAACGAGCGAAAGCGGGTGTCAAAGTACGGCTTCTTTACGACGCGGTCGGTTCTCGTAGTCTTCGGAACTCAGACTTCAAAGAATTAATTGCGAACGATGGGGAAGTACGTGTCTTCTTCCCACCAACACTTGGGATGATCAATTTTAAGTTGAACAACCGCAATCACCGAAAAGTCGTCATCATCGATGGGAAAATCGGATATGTCGGTGGATTTAATGTCGGGACCGAATACCTCGGACTTGTTGAGAAGTTCGGTTATTGGCGCGATACCCATTTACGTGTCGAAGGAGACGTCGTCTACAATCTCCAACACCGCTTCATCCTAGACTGGAATTACTCAGGTCACCGCAAGCATGACCCGGAGAATACGTTCTGCTTTGCGAGACATGAGATTAAAGACAATTCGCCGATGCAAATCGTCACGAGCGGTCCGAACTCGGATACCGAACATTTAAAAAATATGATGATTAAAATGATCATGTCGGCGAAAAGACGGGTCGTCATCCAAACCCCTTATTTCATACCCGACACGAGTTTTATGGATGCATGTAAAATGGCACTCAACTCCGGCGTTCAGATGGACATCATGATTCCAGGAAAACCGGACCACCCGTTCGTCATGTGGGCATCGCTCTCCTTCCTTGGAGAGTTGCTCGATTATGGGGCAAACGTCTATCTGTATGATGAAGGTTTCCTCCACGCGAAGACGCTTGTCGTCGATGATGAGATTGCGACGGTCGGAACCACGAATTTGGATGCCCGAAGCTTCCGTCTCAACTTTGAAGTGAACGCAGTCATTTACGACGAACGCGTCGCTCTCGAACTCGTTTCCCTGTTTGAGACAGACACGGCGGTCAGTCGGACGTATACGATGGAAGACTATGAAAAGCGGAAATGGACAGTACGTGCTCGGGAGGGTGTCTCACGACTCCTCAGCCCGATTTTATAACGAAAGAAGCAGAGCTCGGCGCTCTGCTTCTATTTCATTTTATAGTTTGAATCGTGAGACGAGGTCTTGTAGTTCTTCTGCCATCGTCGCGAGCGCCTTCGCTGATTGTGACACTTCTTCAATCGATTTCAACTGGTCGTCTGTCGTCGCTGCGACTTGTTTGGAGACACTTGAGTTCTCGTCGGCGATGTCAGCAATTTGGGATGCGGTCGCCGCTACTTCTTGGACGTTTGCCGCAATCTCCTCGACTGTTGCCGTCACATCTTCGATTCGCGGTGTCATCGCGACCGTTCGCTCTTTGATTTTCTCAAATCGATCTGCCGTCATTTCTGAAGAAATGAGACCGGCTTTCGTATGAGTGGATACTTCTTGCATCAGATGGACGGATTGTTCCGTCTCCTGTTTGATGCGGTCAATCAATGCCGCAATTTGTTTCGTCGACTGTTGGGACTGTTCCGCAAGCTTTCGGACCTCACTCGCCACGACGGCGAACCCTTTCCCGTTCTCACCGGCACGTGCCGCTTCAATCGCTGCGTTCAAAGCGAGCAGGTTCGTCTGTTCTGCAATCCCGTTGATGACCGAGACGATTTCTCCAATCTCACTTGAACGATGTGCCAACGATTGGATGACACCTTCAAACGTGACGACCGATGCATCGATCGCCTGCATCTGTTTAACGTTCTCTCGCACGGTCGTTGACCCATCTTCTGCTTCATTTGACGTCTCACGTGATAGTTCAGACACGTCCATCGAGCTCTCTGAGATGCGCATGATTCCGGACGTGATGGCCTGGAGTGACGTCGCGTTGTCATCGAGCTGACGTTTTGAACCATCGGCACTGACCGCCATCTGGTCGACCGCACGAGCAATCTGTTCTGACGAAGCGGAATTATGTGCGGAGTTCGCCATCAATTCCTGCGAAGATGCCGCGACTTGACTAATTGAATCGTCGAGACGAAGTAAAAGCATCCGTAGTGAGGCACTCATCTCATTGAAACTCTCTGAGACGCGACCGATTTCATCGTTCGATAAGACAGGGATCGGTTCAGTCAAATCGCCGGACTTAATCCGTTCTGCCCCCTCGGTTAATAGACGTAACGGACGCAAAATCGACCGGAGAACGAAATATAGAAGAATAGCCGCCACACCGAACATACCGATAATGACGAACACGGTCGTCCAAAGGATGCCGACAGTCTCGTCTTGAATTTCACCATCGTATAGGGTCCCTGTGATTTTCCACCTTGTGAGCGGGTTCGTCACGAACGCTTTTTCGACACCCTCTCCATTCTCTTCAGCGGACAGGATTCCCTCATCTGTTGCAAAAACAGATTCCATCGATGACTCTTCTGATTTCTCTCCGACAGCAATCGATGGATGAATGACGACTTGTCTGGCCTCATCGAAGATAGCCACATATCCTTCTTCACCGATTTGAATATTCTTTGCGACTTCTGCAATATCATTCACGTCCACATCAACCGCCACGACCCCGCGACCATCTGCCGTCTTTTTAGAGACCGTGATCATCATTTTTTGAGAAGCGGCGTCTACGTATGGATTCGTGATGGCGACGTCTTGATCACTCGCTTCTGCCGCCTCATACCAAGGACGAGTCCGTGGATCGTATCCTTCCGGCAATTCTTGCTCAGGATAGATCGTCATCGTACCTTCCGCTGAGGCAAAATAAATATTTGTCACTTTAGGGTGTGTGTCTAAGTATTCCGTGAACTTTTCTGCTAACGCTTGATTGTCTTCACCTTCTTCATAGATGGATGCATCAATCCGATTGGAGAAGAATGAAATGTCCGTCTGAATCGGAGCAATCAAATTCGTCACTTCATTATTCATCCGGTCTACCCCCGAATTGGCAGACTGGATCATTTGTGACTCGATTTTTTGTTTCGCCTGCGTATAAGCGACGACCCCGATCAATGTTGCTGGAATGAGTAGTAATAGAACTGATAAGACAATTAATTTTTGTTTGATGCTGATGGTACGTTTCTGTCTCATAAAACATCTCCTTACCCCGAATAGAATGTTCAAGAAGCATCGGTATGGGGTACCGAATCCTCCTTGGGTTACTTACAATATCGGTTAGGAAAAATAGATGTTAATCATTGATTGAATTATTCGAAAATTATTTTTCGGAAGCTGAAATGGAGTTTCACTTTATTCAGAACATAACGGCAAATCATTTTATTCGTAATCCGAAATGTATTAAGTTAACATATCGGAAAAGGGGGTAAAAACATGAATACATTATTGGAAGAAATCAAAGCGTATAAAAATCAATTTAAGCAAAAAGCGCCAGCCGAAAAACAACGTTTGATGGCGCAGGCGACACAAGAATTGAAAGAATCAGGGGTGGCTACCGGTTTAGCAGTCGGGGATCAAGCTCCGCTGTTTGAATTGCCTCATGCGGATGGGACAGAAGTCGGTTTGAAAACACTTCTTGAAAAAGGACCTGTCATCGTCACGTTTTATCGCGGTGGATGGTGCCCATACTGTAACCTCGAACTCCGAGCGTATCAGCGAGAATTGGCACAAATTGAGGAAAAGGGTGCGACGCTCGTGGCAATCAGCCCGGAGACTCCGGATTACTCACTATCTACGAAAGAGAAAAATGAGCTTGATTTTTACGTGTTAAGCGACGTGGATAATCAAGTCGCACGCCAATTCGATCTCGTCTTTGATATGCCGGATTATTTGATTGAGATTTATGAGGCGTCTGGTCTTCACGTCGATGCACATAACGGCAATGAGGACTGGCAACTCCCGAAGCCAGCGACGTTCATCATTCAACCAAATGGTATGATTTCATTCAGTGATGTGCCCGCTGACTATACAGAACGAGTAGACCCGAAAACGGTCGTTGAACAATTATAAATAAATGAGGAGATGACGCGTGTCATCTCCTCATTTTAATTGAATGAATTTTTCTACTGTTCGAAGCAGTGATTCGAGTAACGTTAGTGACCCATATGTATCTCCTGTATACTCGAGACTATGATTCATCTGTTCGACAATCTCGAGTTCGGTCAAGTCCAGATGTTCAAGATGCTTCATTCTCTCATCTATATAATGTTGGTCCGCCGTTCCCATAAGCACGAGCTGTTTACCTTTATGGGACAGGATTGCTTCGTATATGTCGTCTTGTTTCAACAACGGTGTCAACCAAACCAGTTTGGCATCATGAAACACGTTTCGGGTAAGCTCACTTGCCATCGCCATCGTACCGAGCGATTTTCCGATGATTATGTATTCATTAATAGAATGGGATTGTAGCACTTGGTCGATGACGAGACGAACATCGTCAACAATCGCCACTGATACATCGACTGAATCATACCGCTCATCCCGATAATTGTAGTTGACTTCAAGAACATTCAATCCATTCTCTAAACATAACGCTGTCGTATAGCGAAACATCGGGGAATCATTTGTATATCCGTATCCGGGTAACAACATCACGAGCGTATCGGATGACGAATCAGGCTGCAGGAACGAATACGAGACAGGTATTCCGTTTGTCCCGACGACGTGACCATCTGTTACTTCATACATATCGTCCCCTCAATTCTGCAAAAGTTGCGTGTCATGGTGATGAATCATCGTTCCAATGATCTCTCCTTGGAGAATCCGATGAATGGCGTTCCGTTCTTTGAAGTCGAACAAGTGAATCGGCAAACCGTGGTCTCTTGCAAGAAGTAATGCCGATTGATCCATCACTTTCAAATCATGAGCGATGACGTCGTTATAGTGTAGGGTTTCGTATTGACGCGCCTCCGAGTCCAACCGAGGGTCTCGGTCAAATACGCCGGAGACACCGTTCTTGGCCACAAACAGGGCATCGCATCCCACTTCGATGGCACGCTGAACAGCCGGGTAGTCTGAAGAGACGAACGGTTGACCGTTACCGCCTGCGAAAATGACGACATACCCTTTTTTCAAGTGATTGATGGCCCGAAGTTGAATGTATGGCTCGGCAACGCTTGGCATTGGAATCGACGTCATGACGCGTACTTCTCGATTGGCATCACGTTTCAAGATGCCACGCAGCATCAATGAGTTCATGACTGTCCCGAGCGTCCCGATGCTGTCAGCTTCCACTCGATTGATCCCCCACGTTTCTGCTTGATTCCCTCGGAAGAGATTTCCCCCGCCGACCATGACACACACTTCAACCCCGCTATTTGCGAGTGACAATATTTCTTCTGCTATCAGGCTGAGGCTCATTTCGTCAAAATTATCCGTTCCATCACCAGCCAGAGCGGCTCCACTTATCTTGATACAGATATTCCTATGTTCCATCTTTCCCCAACCCTTCATTTGGAATTTTTGTTCAATTCAGTATAGAAGAGTTTATATTATGGAACAACACTATTTTTAATTGATTCATAAGGACATTTCTTTATATTCCTTGTAAAACTCATCTAACATATAAAGTCCACCGATTTCTTCATCGATAAACGTATATAAAGAAATTTCAAATTCTAGGGGCGATGCTTCATTGAAACACTCTTTTACTCTTAGCAAACCTTCTTTTACATACTGCTTTCCCTTTTCAATATTCTCGTTTGAGATATAGTAAAGTCCAAGATCAAGATAGTAACGAGGAAATTCTGGGTACTCCTCAATCGCTTTTAACAGGTACGGTTCATACTGATCTGGACGTTCGAATTGATGTAGATTAGCCATTGAATAGTAGAGGATCCCTTTTGATTTAGCATCCATTTTATTCAGCATAGACTTGATCTCTTCGATCTTTGTTTCGTCATATACTGGATAGACGAAAGTTGATTCAAGATATACGCCGAGGGCGAAGAAAATCGTATGCTCCGGAAACTTATCAAATGCTTCGAATAAGTGTTTGGAGGCACTTTCATAGTCTTCTTCCGGCGTATCCATTTCAGCACTAATGAGAGTCGTCCAGGCGATGAATTCGTCTGGGTACTCTCGAACTAATTCTCTGGCGGCACGGATTGCAAGGAACAGCTTCTTTGGCGATTGTGCCATAGTTTGTATCTTTTGAATTTCTTGCTCAAAATCTATCATTTTCTCTGCCCCCTTTAAAAATTTTCATCTATTAATCATTCTGATAGGATGATTTGAATACCGTTCGGATCAGTTGAACTGATCGCACTATCACTCATCAGGTTAACATGCGTTAACTGTGTGTGATCCGATTCAGTTACAACGATTTGCGGGACAGGACAATTGAATAATTGTTGCAATACATCTTCAAGACCTGCCGTTTTCGTTTCCATATTCAATCGATGAATACGATTCTCAGAACGTGATTGAACAGCATCTAAATGCTGTTGCAGCTCGATTCGAAATCCGTAAGGTGTATGGATGAACGTTCTTCGTTCATTTGATTGAACCGTCAATCCTATTTGTTCTGCTCGTTCTATCACATTCACTTTTTCCTCTTCTGATACTAAAAAACCAATATGATCAAACATCACTTTCTTCCCGTAACCAAATGTGATATTTGTCGCTCCTCGCTTCATTTCAATGATCCTAAAACGAATGGACTGCTCTCTAAAATCATCCCATTTGAGTGGTGGATCGAATGACTTAAATTCCCCATCCTTTTTACCGATTCGTTGGGTTACTTGAAATCCTAGACCCGCATAGAATTTCTCAGTTTCTTCGACGTGTGGTGTCCATACATGAAAATGAAATAACATATGTTCTCTCCTTTGTTCGAATCATTTATGTAGACTCGTTATTTCCCAATCCAATCTTTGTATGGAACTATGCTAGCCATTTCTTCTGCGTTCGTTCCAATAAACGTGATGAGTTCAATCGAATTTCCGTCCGGGTCCTCAAAGTAAATGGCCGCATGTTCAAATGGGACATTCGGAAGAACTAAAGGTTGCTGTTCCGGTGTCATCTTAAAGGCAGTGCGAATTTCAATTCCCCGATCTTCAAGCCACGCTTTGATCGATTTTAAATCTTGCTCCTCTATTCGAAAAGCGATGTGGCGGATTGATGGATGATACGGTAAATTGACTTGACCAGATTTCCATAGTCCAATCCAGCTCTCCCCTTTTATAATCCAAAAGAAGGCCAATTTCTCATTTTGTAATGCCAACTCTAAACCTAGTTTCTCATAAAATCGAATTGATTCAGTTAGATCACTCACCGGCAAGTGGGCCTCGTAAATTCCTTTAATCATTCTCCCTAACCTCACTTTTACATTTAAATTTATCCAGATTCGTCCTTACTAGACATAGATTTATTGACAATATATCAATGTAAAATTATTATATATACTTCCATTATAGTGCTAAAATTGTTTGATGGCTTTCTCGACGAATCGATACTAGGGAAAAGGAAGGGAGATCGCTATGAATAAACAAAGTCAAAAAACAAGCAGGCTTGGGAATATCGCGCCTATGAATTTTGGTGTAAACGAGACGGAACTCCATCTGAAAAATCAATCGAGATTTTGAAAGATCCTCGGGCCAGCTTGAAGAAACACAGCAAGTATTTTGATAACGTCGAAGGATTGAACATCGCAAACATCTGTGGTTCCAATGGAAGAAAAGCCGTACCGCTCTCTATCCTAGGGGCAGAGGTGACGATATTTGACCTATCAGAGGAAAATAAACGATATGCACTAGAACTAGCCGATTGTTCCAACACTGCGATTAAATATGTCGTTGGTGATATTCTTGATCTCGATATGAAAAAGTATCAACATCATTTCGACCTTCTCTATTTAGAGGGAGGAATCTTACATTACTTCGACGACCTCGCTCAATTGATGGATGTTTTGTATTCCATCTTAAAGGTTGGCAGAACTCATCTTAAGTGACAATCACCCGAGAAAAACATGCATCACTCCTGAATTCGTCTACATCCCTAAGTATTTTAACCGCGAACCTTTTCAAGACGACATTTCCTATAGGCAATTTTTTTCTCCAGATGAACAACATGACTTCCCATCTGTATGTTTAAGTCACCATACATTGAGTAACATCATCAATTCAGTGATTTCAGTCGGATTCACATTGCAACAGTTTGATGAGCATAGAGGGTGGAACGGTGAAAATATACCATGGGAGTTCACGATTGTTGCTAAAAAGTAGACTTCATCGTCCAAGAAAAAAGCTCCGATCGGCACAAAAAAAGACCGTAGAACATTCCTACAGTCACTAAGCTTAGGCACCCATAATCGAATCATGACGGGTCGTTTCCCAACCGTACGCCACTTCACGGAGTAACAATTCACCAAATTCCCGATCCTTTTGGTCGATGACCTGCCCTTGTTTCCGCTCATAAAATGTGCGGAATGGGTTCATCTCAAGCGCCCAAATCAAAAGTCCCGCCTCGCACATCGATTGGACGGCATGTTCAAGGAGAGCGGACCCGATTCCGTTCCCTTGATGATTTTCCAAAATATAAATGGCATACACTTCGTTCGTATGGTCTGGATACTCACCCGTACGCTCTTCTCCGTAAAGGACGAAGCCCACAATCTCATCATCCACAATCGCCACAAAGCCGGCGACTTCCTGCCGGCGAAGCGCTGTCCGCAATCGTTCTGCCCATTCGATGGAACCGGACGAAACTTTCAATAAATACTCAGTCGGTACGATCCCCCGATAGGTCGTACGCCATCCGTTCACACGCACTCTCGCAATCCCATACACATCATCTGGTTTGGCGACTCGAATGTCCAATGTGACCCCCTCCTAACCCGAAGCTTTACAAATAGTTTACCACAAATCTCCAACTTGCAATCCGAGATTATGTGAATTTTCATCGTTCTTCTACTACAAAAAAAGAGCCGCCACCTCTACTGAGGCAACGACTCTCTCGGGTTATGCGACTTCTTTTGATTGCACTGGTGTAGATGTCGTCAACGGCTTCTTCAAGAATGAAAGGAGCAATGCACCGACGAGGGCACCTGTCAAGATCGCAACAGCATAGAGTCCCATGCTCATCGCGACATTTCCAGCACCTTCAAGAAGTGGGAAGACGAAGATTCCACCGTGTGGGGCCGGTAATTGAATCGCGAAGAATGCTGACAATCCACCTGCGATTGCAGAACCGAGGATGGCAGATGGTAGGACGCGAATTGGGTCAGCAGCAGCGAACGGAATGGCCGCTTCGGTGATGAATGAAGCACCCATGATGTACGCAGTCTTACCAGCTTCACGCTCTTGTTTCGAGAATTTCTGGCGAGCAAATACGGTTGATGCAAGTGCGACAAGGATTGGTGGTACCATTCCACCCGCCATGACGGCTGCCATGACTTCTTGGTTTCCTGCTGTGAGAGCTGCCGTACCAAACACGTATGCTGTCTTGTTGATCGGACCACCCATATCGACTGCCATCATTCCTCCAACGATGACACCGAGAAGGATCGCATTCGCTCCACTCATGCTGTTCAACGTATCCATCAACCATGTCATAAGTGCTGCGATCGGTTCATTGACGACAAGCAACATAATCATACCTGAGATAAACGATCCGAGTAACGGATACAAAAGAACTGGCTTGATTCCTTCAAGCGAAGCAGGCAATTTCGCGAGTGCCTTTTTCAAGAAGAGGACAACGTAACCTGCCAAGAAACCGGCAATGAGACCACCGAGGAATCCAGCGTTCCCTTGACTTGCGAGTACCCCTGCGACGAGACCTGGTGCGAGACCTGGACGATCGGCAATCGACATCGCGATGAAACCTGCAAGAATCGGAACGAGGAAGCCGAATGCTGCTCCACCGATTGTCATCAACTGTGCTGCGAATTCATTGTAAGATGGATCATCCGGGTTAGCAGAGTTGATGCCCCAGAAGAAACTAATTGCGATCAAGAGACCACCTGCGACGACAAGTGGTAGCATCGCAGATACACCGCTCATCAAGTGCTTATAGACACCTGTACGTTGTTCTTTTGGTGCACCAGACGTTTTGGAAGCTTCATATACCGGTGCATCTTGATTGACGGCACGATTGATCAGTTCTTCCGGTTTCCGGATCCCTTGTGCGACCGGTACTTCGATGACACGTTTTCCGGCGAAACGCTCCATTTCCACGGCTTTGTCCGCTGCGACGATGATAGCTGTCGCACGGTCGATGTCTGCCCGTGTAAGCTCATTCTTCACTCCAGTAGAACCGTTCGTTTCGACTTTAATATCGACGCCCATCGCTTCCGCTTTTTGTTTCAAGCTGTCGGCTGCCATATACGTATGGGCGATTCCTGTCGGACAAGCCGTGACCGCTAAGATGAACGGAGCATCTTCGTTCGTCGGTTTGACGACTTCTGGCTTCTCTTCTGCCGCTTCCTTCTCTTCGATGGCACGGATGACATCGCTTTCAGAAGTCGCTGCATAGAGGCGCTCTTGGAATGCTGGGTCCATCAAGTAAACCGATAATTTAGAGAGCGTTTCAAGGTGTTCGTTATTCGCGTTCTCCCCTGCCGCAATCATGAAGAAAAGGCGGCTTGGTTGACCGTCCAACGCTTCGTAATCGACTCCTTCTGAGCGTCCGAAGGCGATTGCTGGTGTTTGGACAGCACTCGTTTTCGCGTGAGGGATGGCAATCCCTTCTCCGAGTCCAGTCGTGCTCTCGCTTTCACGTTTTAAGATGGCGTCACGATATCCATCGCGGTCAGATAGTTTGCCGGCACGGTCGAGGACATCGACGAGTTCTTCGATGACCTCACGCTTAGAGCTAGCACGAAGATTCAATTGAATCGTATCGCGTTGAAGCAAGTCCGTGATTTTCATGTTGTTTCCTCCATTCGTTTGAGTGGTGTGAGTTGTACTTGATCGATCAATCGATCAATATCTTCTTTTGAACAAAGACCAAATGTATATGCGGACGCACTACCTGTTGTGACAGCGTAGCGGAACGCCTCCTGCTCGCCTTTTTCTTTGACGTTTGCGACAAATCCGGCAACGAGTGAGTCTCCGGCACCGACTGAGTTGACGAGTTTCCCGACTGGTGTGTTTGCCGTGACCGCACCGTCCTTGTTGACGAGTAGTGCTCCATCTCCTGCAAACGAAATGATGACGTTTTTCGCGCCACGTTCGACGAGCTGCTCCGCATAAGGAAGAGCGTCCTCAAACGTCTCGATCTCTGTATCGAACAGTTCGCCTAACTCGTGATGGTTCGGTTTGATCATCAACGGTTCGAGCGAAAGGACTTCAAGCATGGCGTCTTTCGTCGTATCGACGACGAAGTCGGCACCTTTTTCGCGAATCGATTCAGCGATTCTCCGGTACAACGAGTCCGGTAAATTGCTTGGGATACTTCCTGCAAGAACGACGATGTCACCTTCATCGACTTGGTCGAACTTGGCTTTTAATTGTTCGAGTTCACCATCCGTGATGTTCGGTCCGCTCGCGTTCAATTCGGTCTCTTCTTTTGCACGAATCTTGACGTTGATTCGGGTATTTCCGTTCACTTCAACAAAATCCGTGTGCACGCCATGGTCGACGAGCGACTTTTTGATGAAATCACCTGTCGTTCCACCGATAAAGCCAAGCGCTTTCGTTTCTTTTTCATATTCTCGAAGTACGATTGAAACGTTGATCCCTTTTCCACCTGCTCGTTCGGTCGTTTCTTCGATTCTGTTTACTTCTCCTAAATTTACTTCTGGTAATGTCACATAGTAATCAATAGAAGGGTTGAGTGTTAACGTGTAAATCATTTCGCATTCACCACCTTTGTTATTGTTTGGATGGAACTCATTGATGCATCGCTTGATGTGATCAATTGCGCAGCGTCTAACGTGGCGACTCGGCTGAACGTTCGTTTCCCGATTTTCGATGCGTCCGCGAGCACGTATGACGTCTGTGCCAATTCAATTGCCGTCTTTTTGACAAGCGCTTCTTCTGGGTCCGGTGTCGTGTAGCCTGCGTCAAGGTCGATTCCGTTCATTCCGAGGAAAGCGAGGTCAACTCGATAATTCATCATGCTCTCGCGTGCATTGTATCCGACGAGCGCTTGAGTCGACCGTTTCAATTCTCCGCCTATCACAAACGTCTTAATATCAAGATCAAATAATTCATTCGCTATCGGTAGACTGTTCGTGACGACGACAATGTTCTTTCCTTCTAAAAACGGTACCATCGCTTGAGTCGTTGTCCCGGCATCTAAATAGATCGACATCCCATCTTCAATGAATGTTGCGGCCTTCCGTGCAATCGCAACTTTTTCATCGACGAAACGATCTCGTTTCTCTTCAAATGTCGGTTCTTCGTCAGGAGTCGCGATGAGTGTCGCTCCCCCGTGCACCCTTGCCAGATATCCTTCCGCTTCGAGATCCGTCAAATCACGACGAATCGTCGACTCGGATGAATCCGTCAAATCAACCAACTCTTTCAATTTGACGACTTTCTGCTCAGATAAGCGTTGTAATATCAACTGATGTCGTTGTTTCGTTAACATCTTGTTCCCTCCATACGTCTAATATAAAGCGTTTTCATTATAAAAACAACTAAAATCATTCAAAAACATTCATATTCAATCAATATGTCACAATTATAACATAAAAAACGGTCATTTAATGACCGTTTTGTATGTTTATGACTGTTTTCTTAACCATTCCACCACTTCTTGCACGAGTTTTGGATGAATTGGTTCATCGATCGCCTCGCGGTATTCTTTATGAAGCGTCAGAAGAGAATGCGGTGAATCTCGCTTCACGAGTAGGTGATTCATGTCATCGATGATAGAGGACGTAACCTCCCCTTTCGTCTGAATCATATGGACGTGCTCCGGTGGGACTTGTACGTCACGTCCCCCTGTAATCGCAAGGACTGGAACGGTGACAAGTTCTAACCGCTCCCGTACGTCATACGAGGCATGTTCGCGAATCCATTTTGCGTTCACGACTTGTCCTCTATATTTAAAAGCGGAGACGTTCGTGCGTAAAGATCGCTCGAGCAAGTCATCCTGCCGCTGTCTCACCTTTTTCGCCACCCCTGTCACCCGGTAAAACATGCCTTTTAATCCTTTGACACGTTCGACGTCCTTTGCTAAGGCGTCTGCCTGATATAAAAACATCTGTTTCGATGACTCATGGAACCCTGACAATAAAATGAGTCCATCGGATTTCGTCTCCAATTGTACAGCTGGCGCAAGGACTGCCCCTTCACTATGACCGAGTATATAAAGATGATTCACATCTGCGAGTTGTCGAATCGTCCGCACGACTAGAATCGCATCGTTAATCAAATCATGTAACCCGACCTTATTGAAGTCACCATCCGACTTCCCGATTCCTTGTTTGTCATACCGAAAGACGTTATAGCCATGATCGTATAGCGCCTCAGCTAACTTCCCGTACGTATTAAAGCCGACGCCACCCATATTTCCGTCACGGTCACTTGGCCCACTCCCACTCAACATGACAATAGTCGCCCGAGGCTCCTCATGCGAAAGAAAAGTTCCTGCAATTGTTCCATACGCTGTCGTAATCGTCATCTCTTGTTTCATCGTATCGCCTCCACTTCTATCATACCCGAAACGAACGACCAAAAAAATATGTCGGCGTCACATCGGACAGCGACATATGGTAGGTAATCAATCAGTTAACCAAGCGTGAAGCCAGTTGACAGCATCGGATAAACCGTCTTTCGTCAGACGCTCGAGTGTGTCCTTCTCCGTAAACACATGCCAACTTCCTTCTAATGAATCACTTAGCATAATATATGGAAGTCCAGCCTCATCGTAAGCATCACCCGGAGAACTTCCCAACGAACGAACTGTTAATTCATCGAAAGGAGACTGTTCAAGAATTGGATATGATTTCATCCCTTTCGTTCGAACATATAGTGGACCGTCACCAGTTCCAAGAATATCAAGCATGATGACCGTTTCCACTTTTTCTTTTTGTCCCGCTATCCGTTCAAGGAAATCGTCACTCGCCTCTCTTGAATTACCATTTCCGTTCAAGAAGACGTATCGAATCGTGTACTCAGGCAACTCATCATCCATCACCTGCATCAGGTGATATAAGACTGTTGACGGGCCGACGGTCGATAAATAATGTGCGCCGTGCCATGTAGAATCAAGTCGTGACATGATGATGATTTCCTGGTCTGACTTACCCGTTTGGATAAATTCGACATATGGGATCTCTTCGCGGTAAGGCTCAATCCTCACCTTTTGTCCATCTCTCAGCTGTTCTGCCGTTTCCGAGTCTATCCCTGTACCGTCTAGTGGCAAATATGATGACGTAATCAAGTAACCCACATCCAATGAGTCATCTTCATACGGTGTGATGATGTACCCAGCAGCCCCTTTTGAAGCAAGTGATGACAAATAAGCGTTCGCTTCTCGGTCATTTAACACCTCTCCAGTGTAATCGACCGTATAGGCATCTTCGCCGTTATCATAAGAAAACTCGGTCGTCGGTAACACAATCACTTTTCCTTTAACGTCGGGAATATCTTGTCCCCATCGCATATGTAAAATCGTCCCTTTAAACGGTTTTTCAAACAACATGTTTGAATACCCTTCAAACGCCTCACCTTCAATCTGGAGTTCTGACCAATATGTCGTCCGCTCTGTGTAGTGAACGGTTCGCTCCATTTCAACCTGCAAATCGCTTCCAAGCGTTTCAAAAAAGTCAGCACTTTCCCAGCTATCTGCACTCCGGTCGACTGACGAAAAATATTTCGCTGTCTCGAGCGGTGTCGGATGAATCGGATTAATAACAAGGAATATTGTCGCTACCGAACGTAGCAGACCGATCATGATTAACATTCATTATTCTCCACTCTGTAATGATATTGGCTATGTGTGCCAATTTTTATTATAAAATGCAATTTATGCAATGACTATCTTATTTTTATCAATAAAAATATATTTTCTAAAGAATTATTTATATCATTTTCAGCTCTCATATATCGCTAAGTACATCCAAATCATTCACTCTGTAAGAAGGTAAACTAGTCATGAAAAGTAAAAGTCTGAACTAATCATATTGGAGGTGGTCCTTTTGGAGAAAAAACTAAGAAAAGACATGTTGAAGGTCATTTCTATCTTTACAATCGGAATTATTTTAGTCTTGCTAGTTCCATACTTATTTTCTCTCTTTTAAAAAAGGCAAGATAAGTTAAGAACTTCGGTCTCGAAGTAATCATTTTTAAAATCGTAAAAAGTGCCCGCTCTCTCGAACGGGCACCAGAACAGATTCTATTGCTTATACGCCTTCGTATGCCGCGTACATGATCTCTTTCAATTCTTCAACGAGCGGCATTTTCGGGTTTGCCGTCGTACATTGGTCTTCAAATGCGTCGACTGCCATTTTGTCAATCTTCGCATCGAGTTCTGCTTTCTTGATGCCTTGTGCTTTGAACGAGAGTTTGATGTTCAAACGTTGACCGAGCTCGATAATCGCTTGGACGAGTGACTCGACACCTTCTGCTGTCGTACTTGCCGGGAGGCCGAGGTAACGTGCGATTTCTGCGTAACGCTCGTCTGCGATGAATGACTCATATTTCGGGAACGCCGCAAGTTTTGATGGGCGTGTCGCGTTGTACCGGATGACGTGTGGCATAAGGATTGCGTTCGTACGACCGTGTGGTACGTGGAACTCTCCACCGATTTTGTGAGCGATCGAGTGGTTGATTCCAAGGAACGCGTTCGCGAACGCCATACCAGCCATCGTTGAAGCGTTGTGCACTTTCTGACGTGCTTCCGCATCGCTACCGTTTTCATACGCTTTTGGTAGGTAGTCGAAAATCATCTTGATGGCGCGGAGGCAAAGGCCGTCCGTGTAATCATTCGCCATGACTGAAACGTATGCTTCGATCGCGTGCGTCATGACGTCCATTCCTGTGTCAGCCGTAATTGATGCTGGCACGGTCATGACGAACTCAGGGTCGACGATTGCAACGTCTGGTGTGATCGCATAGTCAGCAATCGGATATTTCACGTTACGTTTTTTGTCTGTAATGACGGTAAACGGTGTCACTTCAGAACCTGTACCAGAAGTTGTCGGGATGGCGATAAACATTGATTTGTTACCGAGCGTCGGGAACTTGTACGTCCGTTTGCGAATATCCATGAATTTCTGACGAAGGTTTGAGAACTTCTCTTCTGGACGTTCGTAGAAGAGCCACATTCCTTTCGCAGCATCCATTGGTGATCCACCACCAAGTGCGATAATCATGTCTGGTTGGAAGTGACGCATCGCTTCGGCACCGTTCATGACCGTTTCGACAGATGGGTCTGGCTCGACTTGGTCAAAGATGCGGTACTCGACACCTGCTGGCAAGTTCTTGATGACTTTGTCAGCGAATCCAAGTTTGACCATCATTTCATCCGTGACGATCATCGCCCGTTTTTTCGTTGTGAGCGATTGAAGGTATTGCACCGAGTTTTTCTCGAAGTAGATTTTTTCAGGTACTTTGAACCATTGCATATTCACGCGACGTCTCGCCACCTTTTTCACGTTGAGTAGATGTTTCGCCGTCACGTTTTCTGAGACGGAGTTTTTACCATATGACCCACAGCCGAGCGTGAGGGATGGTGTCATTTCGTTATAAAGGTCACCGATTCCACCGTGTGCTGAAGGTGAGTTGACGATGATACGGCAAGCTTTCATGCGAAGACCGAAGTCAAGGATCGCATCGTCATCTGTTGAGTGGATGACCGCTGTGTGACCGAGACCACCGATTTCGAGCATTTTTTCAGCGATGGCGAATCCTTCTTCACGTGACTGTACTTTATAAGCACCGAGAACCGGGCTCAACTTTTCATGAGAAAGAAGTTCAGTTGCGCCGACCGTTTCAAGTTCAGCGATCAAGATTTTCGTATCAGCCGGTACGTTGAGACCTGCTTTTTCAGCGATCCACGCTGCTGGCTTCCCGACGATTTCTGGGTTGACCGCACATGTGTCCGTGCGAATGACAAGTGTTTCGAGTTTCGCTTTTTCTTCAGGTGAGCAGAAGTAGCAACCGAGTGCCGTCATTTCTGCCTTCACTTCTTCGTAAACTTCTTGGTCGACGATGATTGCTTGTTCAGACGCACAAATCATACCGTTGTCGAACGTTTTTGAGAGGATGACGTCTGAGATGGCACGTTTCACTTTCGCAGTCTTATCGATGTAAGCCGGTACGTTACCAGGTCCGACACCGAGTGCTGGTTTACCAGTCGAGTAAGCTGATTTGACCATTGCTGCCCCACCAGTCGCAAGAACCATCGCCACACCTGGGTGATTCATGAGTGCTTTTGTTGCGTCGAGCGACGGGACTTCAACCCATTGAATCAAGTTTTCAGGAGCACCTGCCGCTACCGCTGCGTCACGAAGGACACGTGCCGCTTCACTTGAACACTGTTGAGCGGATGGATGGAACGCGAAGATGATTGGGTTACGTGTCTTGATCGCGATGATCGCTTTGAACATCGTTGTCGATGTTGGGTTTGTGACCGGTGTGACCCCAGCGACGACACCGACTGGTTCTGCGATGTATGTGATTCCGTTTTGAACGTCGTCTTCAAGAACGCCAACTGTTTTTTCTCCACGGAGTGAGTTGTAAATATATTCTGTCGCGAAGATATTTTTGATCATCTTGTCTTCAAAGACACCGCGACCTGTTTCTGTATGTGCTAGTTTCGCAAGTGCGACGTGTTGCTCAAGTCCAGCGAGCGCCATCGCTTGTACGATCTGATCGATTTTCTCTTGGTCGAACGTCATCAACGTATCGAGTGCGGCATGTGCACCCGCTACGAGCGTATCCACCATTTGTTCTGCCGTAGTTTCCACTTTTGCTTTCTCTTTGACTGCCATGTTAGGTTCCTCCTCATAATTGAGAGCTTTTAATGAACATATTGACTTGATGGAAGACACAATGTGATGACTGCTTTCAAGAGATTGTGCTTTCCTTCACATTCATAGAATACAATGTTTTTCAGAGTTTGTGGGTGACAACAATGTGAACTCTTTCACAATATTTTTTTGTCATTTGTTGATAGCCCTTGATTTTTAACTGTGTCCTCAGTAAAATCAAATACGTTTTCATGAAAACAAATAAATAATTTAATGTAAACGCTTACATTAATTGTGTCGGTTCTATTTCTATGATGATGTATCAATCATCACATCAACCCGTTTTTAGGTTCAACTGCACCTAACTCGTGTATAATGAAAATAGAACCTAACTAGGAAGTGAATCTACTATGCCGAAACAAGATGCTGCGGACCAGTTCGTCAAACTGATCCCTTTAATTCGTCGTAAACTGCTACGTCGATCTGATTTCCCACAAATTCCGAACTTGAATTTCTCTCATTTCCATCTGTTGATGTTGATTGAGGACGAGGGGGCTGTCACAAATGGACGAATTAGTGAAACACTCTCCATCGCGCCGCCCAATGTTACCCCGCTCATCACGAAACTGTTAAATGAAGGATATATTACACGCGTACCGGATGAACGGGACCGCCGTGTCATTTGGAACCAGTTGACAGAGAAAGGTGAGCGTATTTTACTCGAACGGAGAGACTCGTTCCGGAGGCTTTTTGAGGAGCGTCTCGCCTTTTTAAACGAAGATGAAACCGACCGCCTCATTGACAGTTTGAAGACGCTCACCGAGATTGTTGAAAAGATGGATAAGGGCGACGAGTAAAACTTTTCTCGTCAATTCACGCAACTTCTTATATAATCTGTAATGAATCTACGTACAAATGGAAAGAGAGATGACATGTAATGGGTCGTAAATGGAACAACATTAAAGAGAAGAAGGCGTCAAAAGACGCGAACACGAGTCGCGTCTATGCGAAGTTCGGTCGCGAGATTTATGTGGCCGCCCGCCAAGGGGAACCTGATCCTGAGTTGAACCAGTCATTAAAATTCGTTGTGGAGCGTGCGAAGACGTATAACGTGCCCCGTGCGATTATCGATCGCGCGATCGATAAAGCAAAAGGTGGCGACGAAGAAAACTTCGATGAGCTTCGCTATGAAGGATTCGGACCGAACGGTTCGATGGTCATCGTCGATACGTTGACGAATAACGTGAACCGTACAGCATCTGAAGTACGTGCGGCTTTCGGTAAAAACGGAGGAAACATGGGTGTCAGCGGTTCGGTCGCCTACATGTTTGATGCGACAGCCGTCATCGGTGTCAATCAAATGTCGGCAGATGATGTCCTTGAACTCATGATGGAACACGACCTTGACGTTCGTGACGTCATCGAAGAAGATGAGACGGTCATCGTCTATGCCGAGCCAGAAGCGTTCCATGCCGTTCAGACTGCATTCAAGTCTGCCGGGGTTGAAGAGTTCGCCGTCGCTGAGTTGACGATGCTTCCACAAAACGAAGTGTCGCTCGATGACGATTCGAAAGAACAGTTTGAAAAATTAATCGATGTGCTCGAAGACTTGGAAGATGTTCGCCAAGTGTATCACAACGTCGATCTGTAACACGTAAGCGATAACTTTCACGAGTTATCGCTTTTTTTCATAATCGATTTGACAAGGGTCACATCATATGTTAAATTTCAAAAAGTCTTTATCATATTAAAGTGATACCAAGAGAAAGAAATTGTGAAAGGTGTTGGATGGATATGAACGCAGTATTACTTGCAGTCATCGTCTTATTTGCACTCGCCATTAGTCGTGTGCATATTGTATTGTCCTTAATATTAGCTGCGCTTGTCGGAGGGCTTGTTGGAGGGCTCGGATTTAACGATACGTTGACCGCCTTCAGCGACGGTCTTGGCGGCGGAGCGAGCATCGCCCTTAGCTATGCGCTTCTCGGAGCATTCGCCGTCGGATTGTCGAAGACGGGTCTACCAGACGTCTTAGCTGAAAAGTTAATTGCGATGTCAGGTCGTGACGTGTCAGGCAAGCGCGTGATGTACGTCAAAGCGTTCTTATTGTCGCTTCTCTTATTGTTGTCAATCAGCTCACAAAACGTACTCCCGATTCACATCGCCTTTATCCCGATCGTGATTCCGCCGTTACTCGTCTTATTCAATGAGTTGAAGTTAGATCGCCGCCTCGTCGCAACCATCTTGACGTTCGGTCTCGTGACACCGTATATGTTGCTACCAGTCGGGTTCGGTGGCATTTACTTGAATGAGATTTTGATTGCAAACGTTGAAGCGAACGGCTTAGCTGTCGGAGACGTCAATATCATCTCGATTATGGGAATTCCGGCATTAGGGATGGTCGTCGGATTGATTGCCGCGTTCATTCACTACCGGAAACCACGAACGTACGAAACGATTGCACTCGGACCATCTGACTATGAAGTTCGTCAAATGAGTGGCTTCAAGATGATCATGACGCTTGCCGTCGTTCTCATCGTCCTCGTCGTCCAATTGCAGACGGAGTCGATGATTGCTTCAGCGGTGACAGGACTAATCATACTCTCGATTTTCCGCCTCATCCCTTGGTCAGAGGCCGATGACATCTTCACGAGCGGGATGCGCATGATGGCATTCATCGGTTTCGTCATGATTGCCGCTAGTGGATTCGCAGCCGTTATTCGTGAAACAGGTGCCATCGATCCGCTCGTCAACGGTGCGAGCGATTTGATGGGTGATTCTAAAATGATTGCAGCTCTTGTCATGTTACTTGTCGGACTCGTCATTACACTTGGCATCGGCTCGAGCTTCTCAACTGTTCCAATCATTGCGGCCATCTTCGTACCGCTTTGTGTACAGTATGGCTTCTCTGTCGAGGCGACGATTGCCATCATCGGGACTGCAGGTGCTCTTGGTGACGCCGGGAGTCCTGCGAGTGACTCGACCCTCGGACCTACGAGTGGATTGAATGCTGACGGTCAACACGATCACCTTCGTGAAACGGTTTGGCCAACGTTCTTACACTACAACATTCCACTCATCATCTTCGGGGTGATTGCCGCGATGGTGCTTTGATCATTTTTTCCGTCGTGAATAAATGGTTCCTAATAAAATCAGGATGAGAATAAACCAGATTCCCGTATACATGAGGATTTCGGTGAACATAAAACTCCTCCTAAACAAAAGATAAGGAGCGACAGTTGTCGCTCCTTTTTATGATGAGGTTTTTAAAACGGTCTTGCAAGTATCGAGATACGCATCGACCACTTCTGCCACCTCTCGTCCTTCTCGAATTGCCCATACAATCAGGCTTTGCCCCCGCTTCGCATCCCCAGCGACAAAGACGTTATCCGTTTCCGTATGGAAATCTTTCGTCTTCTCGACGCCGATTTTCCGCAACTCGTGCTCTGGTCGTTCAAATCCAATGGCGACGAGGATGAGGTCCGCCGGGTACGTCTCCATCGAATCTTCCTCTACGAAGAAAGTCGCTTGACCATCCGGGTTGACGACTTTCGTCATCCGTTCCGTTTCAATCCCTGTGACACGTCCTTCTTTCGTGACGATTTGGTTGGAGCGAATCAAATATGTTCTCGGGTCTTTCTCATAGACCGCGAGTGATTCCGCATACGCATAATCGGTCGTAAGCGTGTCAGGTTGAAGTGGCCAAGGTTTCTCTGGTGCACGGAGCAACCCTTTTGACGGGTGCTTCCCAAATTGAACGACTGATTTTGCACCTTGACGAATTGCCGTCGCCACGCAGTCCGCTCCTGTATCTCCTCCTCCAATGACGATGACATCTTTGTCCTTGGCGTCATAACCAGAGGCAAGGGGAGCCCCTTTACGTTCATGCATAGATGCCGTCAAATAATCCATCGCCATTTCAACGCCAGCGGCATCATCTCCGTCAATCCCGAGCGTGCGCTGTTTTTGAGCTCCGGTCGCCAAGATGACCGCATCGTATTCGTTCCGAAGCGATTCGACCGTTACATCTGTACTAACCTCGACGTTCGTCCGGATGACAATACCCTCTTGTTCGAGTAACCGAACGCGACGTCTTACGACATCTTTATCGAGTTTCATGTTTGGGATTCCATACATGAGCAGTCCTCCCGCTTCATCCGACTTCTCGATGATGGTGACCGAATGACCCAATTGATTCAATTGATCAGCGGCGGCCAGACCAGCAGGACCACTTCCGATGATGGCGACCGACATCCCAGTTCTTCGATGAACTAGTCTCGGTTTCACCCATCCTTCTTCAAATGCCCGGTCGATGATCGTTCGCTCGATGGATTTGATGGCGACTGGATCTTCACTGATCCCGAGTGTACACGATCCTTCACACGGTGCCGGACAAACCCTTCCCGTGAACTCCGGGAAGTTGTTCGTCTCCATCAATCGATGGTATGCACCCATCCAGTCCGCTTTCGTGACGAGCTTGTTCCATTCAGGAATATAGTTGTGAATCGGGCATCCAATCGTCTCCTGACCAATCAAATCACCGACATGACAGAACGGTGTGCCGCAGTCCATACAACGCGCGGCTTGTTGTTGAACGGATTGATCATCCATACGAGACGCATATTCATCATAATCCCTCACCCGCTCTTCGACGTGACGTTCTGGCAGCGTCGTTCGCGCGATGTTCAAAAAGTTATGTTTCATACGGTACCTCCTTCAGTCACGACACGGAACAATTCTAGTGCTCGGTCTGCCTCACTCAATTCAGGACGATTTGCCTCAATTTGACGCATCACGTCTAAGACGTTCGCATAGTCTCTTGGAACGACTTTCACAAAGTGTGAACGTACTTGTTCAAAGGACTCTAAAATCGTCCGTGCTTTGACGCTATCTGTGTGGAATTGGTGCGCTTCAAGAAGCGCATAAATTTGTTCGATATCTTCATCGTCCAACTCCCGTACGACGGAAACAAGCTCCTCATTGACGAGTTGTTCATAGGCTTGCGCTCCGTAAATATAAGCTGTACCACCGGACATACCGGCCGCAAAATTTCGTCCAATCTGTCCGAGTACAAGAACAGTGCCACCGGTCATATATTCACACCCGTGATCCCCGACTCCTTCGACGACTGCCGTCGCACCAGAGTTACGAACGGCGAACCGCTCACCGACATGTCCGTTGAAAAACGCCTGACCGCTCGTCGCTCCGTATAAGCAGACGTTACCGGCAATCATTTGTTCACTTTCATCAAACGGCGCATGCTTTTCAGCAATCAATGCCAGTTTCCCTCCGCTCAGGCCTTTGCCGATATAATCGTTCGCATCGCCAATGACTGAGATGGTAATGCCACTCGGTAAAAATGCACCCAGACTTTGTCCGGCAGATCCACTAAGGCGAAGCGAAATCGTATCGTCCGGTAAACCAACCTGACCATGAACTTTCGTCACTTCAAAACCTAACTGTGTCCCGACCGCTCGATCGGTGTTTCGGATGCGACCTACGAAGAACGTTGGTTGGGCAGAAGTAATGGAACGTGATACGGCCGGTATGAGCTTACGATGATCGTATGAACGGTATGCCGGATGAGCGAGTTCTTCTCGTTCCGATAGCGGTGTCGGCATCGAAAGCATTGGAGACAAATCTAGACGTCCCGCTTTCGGATGATTCGTCTTCCACACGCTTTCTTCGAGTAGATCCGTTCGACCAACTACTTCATCGAGTGATGTCACACCGAGTGACGCCAAGATTTCCCGCACTTCTTCAGCCAAGAACGTCATCAAGTTGACGACATGCTCTGGTTTCCCCATAAATTTCTGACGAAGTACCGGGTCTTGTGTCGCCACACCGACCGGACAAGTGTCTAAGTGACAAGCGCGCATCATGATACATCCGAGGACGACGAGTGGTGCTGTCGCAAACGCAAACTCTTCTGCCCCAAAGATGGCCGCCATGACGATATCGCGACCCGTCATAAGCTTCCCGTCCGTCTCGAGCGTGACTCTTCCCCGGAGGCCGTTCAATGTGAGCGTTTGATGTGACTCTAAGAGACCGAGTTCCCAAGGGAGACCTGTATGCTTAATCGATGTCTTCGGAGATGCACCAGTCCCACCGTCATATCCGCTAATGACAATCGTATCCGCGTTCGCTTTCGCCACGCCTGCTGCAATCGTCCCAACCCCTGATTTTGAAACGAGTTTGACACTGATTTTTGCATTCGGGTTCACATGTTTTAAGTCAAAAATGAGTTGTGCTAAATCCTCAATCGAATAAATATCGTGATGCGGAGGCGGCGAGATAAGTCCAACGCCAGGAACCGATCCCCGGACTTCGGCGACCCATGGGTACACCTTGTTCCCTGGAAGTTGTCCACCTTCCCCTGGTTTTGCCCCTTGTGCCATCTTGATTTGAATCTCATCGGCATGATATAGATATTCCGCCGTCACGCCGAAACGGCCACTCGCCACTTGTTTGATGCGACTGATGCGCTCGTTTCCGAATTCATCCGGGACGAAGCGGGTCCGGTCTTCCCCACCTTCACCGGAGTTACTTTTCGCACCGATTTGGTTCATTGCAATAGCAAGCGTCTCGTGTGCTTCTTTCGACAAGGATCCGAATGACATCGCTCCCGTCTTAAAACGACGTACTATTGACGTGATCGGTTCCACATCATCAATCGGTACCGGACGTTGTTCCTTAAACGAGAACAACTGACGGATAAATTGTCCCGACGACTCATGTAACTTCACGTAGGCATCGTAATATTTTCGTTCATTCTCACGGCAGGCGTGTTGCAACAAGTGAATCGTCTTCGGATTGAACGCATGTTCCTCTCCGTCTGCACGCCATTGGAAATTACTTCCTGCTTCAAGCGGGCGATTTGTCTCATATGCGTCTTTGTGGAGCGTTTTTGCCTCGTCTTCTAATTCAACGAATCCGATTCCTGATAGCTGAGACGTCGTTCCCCGGAAATGCGTTTCAATCAATTCATGGTCTAATCCGACCGCTTCGAAAATTTGAGCCCCACGATAACTTTGAATCGTCGAGATTCCCATTTTCGACATGATTTTGACGATGCCTTCAACGACAGCTTTTTGATAGGAGCGAATTGCCTCTTCAAATGAATGAGCGATTTGTTCATGTTCGACTAAGTGTTGAATCGTTGCATAGGCAACGTAAGGGTATATCGCATCGGCCCCATAACCGATCAAAGTGGCAGCCTGATGCACTTCTCGCACTTCGCCACTTTCACAAATCACGCTACAGTTCGATCGCAAGTTCTCACGAATCAAATGTTGATGAACGGCACTGAGCACGAGGAGCGCCGGCATCGCAGCCCGATCACGTGACATATAACGGTCAGATAGGACAATGACGTTCGCACCATTTCGTACAATTTCGCTGACGTGTTGCAAAAGGGCTTCAAGCGACGCCTCTAAATCATTTGTAAACGTCGTATCGACGCGAGCGAGTTTGAGTCGCTCACCAATTTGATCGAGTGTCGAACCATCGATGATTGGATGATCCAGCCACACACGTTTCGCATGACCGCGCCCGGTATGGACCGGATCACCTTGCGGACCAATCCAAGTGAACGTCGCTGTGACAATTTTCTCCCGTAAAGCATCAATCGGCGGGTTCGTCACTTGCGCGAAGTGTTGTTTAAAGTAATGGAAGAGCGACCGAGGACGGGTAGAGAGAACTGCGATTGGTTGATCATGTCCCATCGACCCAATCGGATCTTTCTCGTCGTTGATCAACGGAATCATATACTGTTCGATATCCTCTTTTGTATACCCGAACGCGCGTTGCACACGATCGAGTTCTGAGAGGTCTTGTTCCTGAACACCTCTATCTTCCACTTTCATCATTTGTTTGAGCCATTTGTGATACGGTTCCGACTTTGCAATCGTCTCCTTGATTTCCTGATCGGGAATCATCCGCTTCTCAATCAAGTCGATCAAGAGCAACTGTCCAGGTCGTAGGCGCTGTTTTGATTTGACGTTCTCTGCGTCGACAGGGATGACGCCTGTCTCTGATGACAGGATCAATTCTCCGTCCAATGTCTCGACGTAACGCATCGGACGTAACCCGTTCCGGTCTAAAATTGCACCAATCTGTCGCCCATCGGTAAAGACGACGCCCGTTGGACCATCCCACGGCTCCATGATGGATGAGTGATATTGATAGAAGTCACGTTTGAACGGTTCCATCTTGCCTTCAACAAACGGTTCGGGAATTAACATCATCGCCGTATGCGCAATCGATCGACCGGTGCGTGTGAAGAACTCGAAGGCATTATCGAGCATCGACGAGTCACTGCCGTCCTCTTGGAGAACTGGGAACAAATGATTCACATCCTCAAACAGATCGGTCGATGTGACCCCTTCGCGAGCGCGCATCGCATCGATATTGCCTCGTAACGTGTTGATTTCCCCATTATGGACAATCATCCGGTTTGGGTGTGCACGTTCCCATGAAGGGAACGTATTTGTTGAGAAGCGAGAGTGAACGATTCCGAACGTGCTCTTATAATGCGGTGATTGCAAGTCCAAATAGAAGGCATCAATTTGAACTGGCGTCAGCATTCCTTTATATACAATCGTTCTCGTCGACAGGCTCGCAATATATAAGTTTAGTGATTCAACTTTTTCAATCTTTCGTCGGAGCTCATAGAACACACGTTCATTCGCATCTTCATCAAGAAACGGACAAGAGATGAACCACTGATAAATGACCGGTTGCGTCACGCGTGCATGTTCCCCGATTTGCGTTGCGTCCACGGGTACTTCGCGCCATTCGATGGTCGAACAGTCTAATTCATCTGCCATGCGTTCCATCCGTTTTATTTTTTCCTGTAGCCGATCGTCTGATGGCTGAAAAAAAACCATTCCGACAGCGTAACGACCAGGTGACGGAAGGTTCATCGTTTGCGTGAAAAGTTCATGTGGGATTTCAGTCATAATACCCGCACCATCACCGGCATCGATAACACCTTGCCCTCCTCGGTGCTCTAATTTACATAGCATCGAAAGTGATTTACGGACAATCTCATGTTTTTTTAGTCCGTTTAAATTGACGTATAATCCAATCCCGCACGCGTCTTTCTCAAATCTTGAGTCATACAGTCCAACTCGACTCATATCATCGACCCCTTTCACTCACAGTTTCATAATTAACATTTTGTTCTAAATATTCTGAAAAATCAAGTGGACTGTATGTATTTTTGCATAATAGGAATTGAATCTATTTTGATTGAAAGCGTATACATATCTGATATCAATAGATTCCACTGTTTTAGTTATGTTAAATAAAGAATAAATATCCATGAATATTATTTATTTATAGGTTCTCAAGAACGCAAAAAAGGATATCTGTTGAGATATCCTTTTCTAACTTAATGTTCTACTGTTTTACGTGGATGATGTAGAAACGATTTCGGACGCTTCCACAAGATCAAACCGATATATCCAATCGCGAGCAGTGCGAGCGCACTGACGATGACGACATACAGTGTCCCTTCTTCAATTCTTGCGAAAATACCGATATATGCCCAAACGAATACGAGTGGATAGATGAAATCGTGATGCCACCACATGAAGAGTAGAGCTAATAAAACACCGACCATCAGCATGAGCGATGTCCATGCAAGTTCATCAAGACCTAATAAAGAAGTGATCTGTTCTGTCTTCATCACGACGAACGTATTGACAATCGTTGCGACCGACACCCAACCGATATAGATTGAGAACGGGAAACGATCGAGCCAACTTGTAGATGTGCGGAATGCAATATAGTATAGCCAGCATAGAGACGCTAAGAATGACACCATGATTACGAGCGAGAGTACGAACCACTCATTCGTAAATGCGAGAAGCCACAATCCGTTCAACACACATGAAATCAGGAATCCTGCTTTCATACGTTTGGCCTGTCGGTTGGCCGTCGTCCCTTTTTTCAATTGTAAGACTAACCAGACAAGTAATGCGACATAGATGACGCCCCAAATGGAGAAGGCGTAACCCGCCGGTTTAAAGTAGATGTCAATCCGGTCTGAAACCGCGGCATTATCCCCGCTCGCGAAATAATTGATGACGACGGTCGCTAGAAAAGCGACCCAGTTGACAATTGGCCATTTTGATAAGTCCATAAGCACGATCTTCTGAATGAAGATCCAACACCTCCTTTTAGCAACATAATAATCATTACCCGCATACATGTGACTCTACACGTAGAAAGGGGCTCGCAAATGCGAGCCCCTTGTTATTAAAAGTCGATTTCGTCCGGATCTGGTCCAAGACGTTCACCTGTCGCCACCTGGTCGATTTTCGCCAAATCGTCCGCGTCGAGTGAAAAATCGAATACATCGAAGTTTTCACGGATGCGGTGCGGTGTCACCGACTTCGGCAATGCGACATGACCTGACTCGAGGTGCCAACGAAGCACGACTTGTGCAGGCGTTTTTCCATGCTTCTCCGCAATTTCTGAGAAGGCATCGATCTCTAAAAACTTCCCTTGCATAAGAGGACTCCACGCCTCAATTTGAATGCCTTCATCCTGGCAATAGTCCAACAAATCCGGTTGTGGAAGCTGTGGATGAAGTTCTACTTGGTTGATGAGCGGTGCCATCAGTCCTTCTTCTTTTAACGTCTCAAGATGATGTTCTTTAAAGTTGGATACGCCGATTGCTTTAATCTTTCCGGCTTCATATAATTCGATCAGGTCTTTCCAAGCATCGACGAAACCATCAACTGGCCAGTGAAGCAGACAAAGGTCTAAATAGTCTGTCTCGAGGCGTTTCAATGAGTCTTCAAACGCTTCTTTCGTCTTCCCTTCACGAATATCATCATTCCAAATTTTCGATGTGATGAATAGGTCTGAACGGTCGACTCCCGAGACTTTAATCCCTTTTGCGACGCCTTCTTCATTTTTATAAATGGCAGCCGTGTCGATATGTCGATAGCCAGTCTTGAGTGCCTCGACGACAGCGGCAGGTGCCTCCGTCTCATTGTCGACTTGCCAAACCCCAAACCCAATCATCGGAATCTCTACTTTGTTTCGTAACGTAGCATATAGCATTTCATTCATCCCCTTTTCTTTCTAACGAGCTGATTGTATCATACCCGACAATTTATTTCGGAAAACTAAATCGTTAAATCTTTTCGGGTAAAGCGGATGAATAAGAGTGCTGAAAAGACGATTAACAAGCCGATTAACCAAATAAAGTGAACACCACCGAACTGTTCACGCATGATGGCCGGAGCATCGAAGAGAGAAAAGAAAGAGATGTTCCCTAACCATTCGAACTGCTCGCTTACTCCGTTGATGATATTCACCATCAATAAGAACGTGAAGATTCCGCCGGTCACCATATAAGATTTACTACTGTCATCAAACAGACTAGCCAGCATATAGGCAACGACCCCTAATACGAGAAGCATGAGCGCTCCGTTCAATTGAAGCATCCATAAAACTGCATAGTCGATTTGTAAATCGAATAATACATCTGCCGCCATGAGACTGAAGCCATTTAACCCGACAAACAAGCCAACTGCAATGATCAGGATGACGAACGTAGACCATACATATGTGACACGAGAAATCGGAGCTGCCATATACAGCATGATTTCACCTGAATCGATCGGTTTAGCAAGAAGTTTCGAGGCAAACGTCAACGCAAACAACACGGCAAGTACATAAAAAATCAATCCATAGTAATTACTCGACAATAAATTGAGCAGATTATCCATCGCCATCGTCGCATCAATTTGAAACACTTCGAGCAACTCAGGTGGAAGTGACTCTAATTTCGCCTCAATCAGTCCCGTTTCCTGAATGGATGGGAATATAGCGGCCAAAAAGAAGAGATAGACACTTGTCCCGACCGAATAACCGAGAATCCAACTGCGATTCTGTTTAAACATTGAGCGTATTAACATTTATGTCGCCTCCCCGTAATACTGCATAAACAAGTGTTCGAGTTCGTCAGCGCCACTCTCCAATGAAAGAATCTCATAGTCGGCAAGCGTTCGAATCAAGTTGTTCAAGTCTTCTGGCGACGTGATGGCGACTTCTACGTGTATTCCATCTCGTGTTCCAGTAGTTTTGATGAATCGGATTGCCTCTGCCTCGGAAGAAAACTCAATCTGATATCGTTTCACACTGTGCTGTCTAAGTTCTTCCATGTCTTCCTCAATGATGATGCGCCCGTCTTTAATCAATGCGGCTCGATCACACGTCCGCTCCATCTCAGGAAAATGGTGAGAGCTCATCAGAATCGCCTTACCTGCTTCTTTTTCTTCGATTAGCCAGTCAATCAAACGTTCTTGCATGAGCGGGTCGAGTCCACTCGTCGGCTCATCCAAAATATAGACGGGTGCCTCTTTCATGAAGCACGTGATGATGGCGAGCTTTTGTTTCATCCCTTTAGACATCTTCCGAACTTTCGTCGACTCATCGAATGCGAATCGCTCGCGAAGTCGTCGCTCTCGGGCAGAATCCGTTTTATGCAAATGACGCGTCAACCGAATGATTTCTTCTCCGGTCATATGTTGTGGATAATTGATTTCCCCAGGCAAATAACCGACATTTCGTTTGACCTGCTCAGTTTCGCTCCAGCAGTCGAACCCTTTAATGGTCGCCTTCCCTTCGCTCGGTTTCAATAGTCCCATTAAATGACGAATCGTCGTCGATTTTCCTGCACCGTTCGGTCCGATGAATCCGAAAATTGTTCCGGGTAACACATCGAGTGACACATCAAAAATACCGTGGGTTGCATCGAATCGTTTTGTCAATCGTTCAATCCGAATCATCACAAACCCTCCTTTTTTTGAAATATAAGATTAATATGATTACAAAACTAGTATATCACGTTCTTTTTTGAAATGGAAATGGTATATTTATTACAAAACTACAGAAAGGAGCGCTCCGACCAATGGATGGATTTGCAAAACGCACCGAAGAAAAAAGACAGGCCATCTTACGTGCCGCATATGACTTGATGACAGAGAAACAATCTCGGTTTACCGTGAGTGAACTCGCCAAGCAAGCTCAAGTCTCACCCGTCTCGATCTATAATTACTTCGGCTCGAAAGAACAAGTCATCATTGAAGTGTTACAACAAATGACGGAGGAACAAATGAGTTGGATTGATGAACAAATCGCGTCGAACGCTCCGTTCGAGACGTTACTCGTCGATATATTGAAACGAAAAATCAAAACGGCCGTTCTTTTTGATGAGACCATCACCACGATGATTCAACGAGATCCGAACTGGGGGCAGTTGGCGTCCCGTGGTTATGCATCTTTCGCCCGTTTGATTGAATACGGCAAACAAAAAGGGACGATCGATGCCACATTATCGACCACATCTTATTTACACTATGTTCAATTGATGCAGCAGGCCATCCTGTCCGACCCGCATTTTTCAATCGGCGACATGAAAGAGACAATGGAAGACTATTTTCATTTCTTTTTGAACGGGATCATCAAACGCTAAAAAGGTGACTGTCTATAAAGAGACAGCCACCTTTTCTTATGCTTTGAATATAAAGTCTTCAATCGGATAGAGTGAAAGGTCCACTTCACATTCACCCGTCAGGACGAGGTCACTTAACACTTTTCCGATAAACGGACCTACCGTCAAACCGGATGACCCTAGTCCGTTTGCCACAAGCAATTGATTCGCCCCCGGTACTTTCCCGAGTACAGGAATCGAGTTCGGTGTGACCGGACGGAAACCGACTTTCGTCTCGATGAGTTCTGCTTCCGCAAGTCCTGGTGCTGATTCAAGCCCTTTCGTCAGCACTTCGTGGACACCGATCGCAGTCGGGCGAACATCGAACGCTTTACCTTTCTCGTGGGTCGAGCCGATAACGACCTTCCCGTCTTCAAATCCAAGTAGATAACGTCGCCTTGGCGGCATGACGACCGGCCAATCCGACGCATCGGTATCTTTTAACTGGACGTGAACGAGTTGCGCCTTCTCTCCGTCGACGCGAACCGTATATCCGAGAGGTTGTAACAGCTCCGGGAGCCACGCCCCAGTCGCAAGGATGATTTCATCCGCTTCATATCGAACTCCGTCACACTCCACGCCAATCGCGTCCCCATCGGTCAAACGTGCCGAACCGTATACAAATTTAACACCACGTTTCATAGCGACTCGTTCAAGTGCTGCACGGAATTTCGCACCATCCACACGTGCGCCACCTTTGACTAGAAGCGCATTATATTCATCTGATAGTGGCGGGAAAAGACGTTGTGCCTCTTCTGCTGTTAATCGTTCTAAATCACCAATCTCTGGCGCTTCTTCGCGACGAACCATCGTCCGCTCCATCATTTGCTCAAGTTTGGACTCTTCATGGAGGGCAAGTGTCCCGACACGTTTATATCCGGTGTCTGTCTCCCCTTCAGCTTCTAACTCTCTCACGACATGCGGATAATAGTGTGCACCACTTTTAGCGAGTGCGTACCATGCTTTGTTACGCCGCTGCGCAATCCAAGGACAGACAATTCCCGCTGCCGCATCTGTCGCCCGTCCTTCTTCCTTACGGTCGATGACCGTCACGTCAGCTTTTCCTGCTAAATGATAGGCTGTGGAGACACCAACGATGCCCGATCCAATAATTACAATTTTCTTCATCATGTACCTGCCCTTTCAGACAGATGAACACATCCTTTCGTGAAAAAATCATCGACCCCATGGATCGATGATTGATTATTATTCTCTCATCGCTAGACGATATAATAAGTCCAGCAATTCAATATACAACCAGACGAGCGTGACGATTAAGCCAAACGCCGCAACCCATTCCAATTGTTTTGGTGCCCGCTCTTCGACTTGACGTGCGATGAAATCAAAGTCTAAGACGAGTGCGAGTGAAGCGACGATGACAATGACAAATTGAACACCGATGGCAAGCGGGCTAGAACCTGTCATAAACGCCAATCCTGAACCGAATAGGCTCATGACGAGTTGGACAAGGTACAATAACATGACCGTAAACATCGCAGCCATGACCCCTGCTCTGAATTTTTGCGTCACTTTGACAAGACCTGTCGTATAAACAAACCACATCGCAAAAGCAACGACGAACGTCGTCATGACGGCACGACCGACAATACCAGGGACCATCGCTTCAAAGAAGTATGAGATTGAACCGACGAAGACACCCTCGACAATTCCGTATAACGGCGCAACGACTGGTGCCGTATTCGGCTTGAACGTGATGAGTAATGCAAAGATGAAACCGAGGATGAGTGACCCGATCATGAGCGGGAACAAAAGCCCTTCCCCGATTGTAGGAACGACGAGCCATGTCGTTCCGGCTGCCGCTGTGACGAGAAGAAGCAAGGTGAACACTTTTGACCATGTTCCTGCTTTCGTCATCGGCTCGGCACTGTAAGCTGTAGACTGCATTGATTTACGAAGTAGTGGATTCGATTTTAAGTTCAACGTTGTATAGCTCCTTTATGATTCAATTACTGTTTTGCGAACACGTCGATAAACGCACGCATGTAGTCTGGTAGATCCGGTGGTCGACGACTTGAGACGATATGTCCATCGACGACAACAGGTTCGTCATGCCAAATGGCACCTGCGTTTTCCATGTCGTCCTTGATTCCTGGAGTACTCGTGACGTTCACCCCGTCCAAAATATTCGCTGAAATCAAGACCCATCCAGCATGGCAAATTTGACCGATTGGTCGTTTTTGTTCATCCATATAACGAACGAAGCCTTTCACCGAATCAAAACGGCGCAACAAGTCAGGTGACCAGCCTCCCGGTACGAGGATCGCATCAAACGATGTGATATCCACATCATCGAATGATACGTCCGACTTCGCTGGCACACCATACTTCCCGATGTAGGCATGGTCTGCTTTTTCCCCGGCTAAAATGACATGCGCTCCTTCTTCACGAAGACGGTGTACAGGGTACCAAAGCTCTAAATCCTCGAAGTCATTACTGACAAGTTGAAGGACTTTCTTTCCTTGTAGTTTCATCAAATCCCTCCTTTTGTTCATTCCCCATTATACCCGAAACAGAGGTTCGCGAAAACGAAGAATCAAGGTTGTTTTTTCATTATATGGATGGAATACGCTCCTAGATACTATATCTTGTGTTATGTTATGATACCTTTAGTCAATGGAGATTGAGAAGGAGGTTTATCACCTTATGAAGCAATATCATGATTTATGTCGACATATCCTCGAAAACGGAGTAGTGAAAGAAGACCGTACCGGCACAGGGACGACCAGCGTTTTCGGCTATCAAATGCGATTCAATTTACAAGAAGGCTTCCCCCTCATCACGACGAAAAAGTTACATACTCGTTCGATTATCCATGAACTTCTTTGGTTCATCTCGGGGGAGACGAACATTCGTTATCTACAAGAGAACGGAGTGCGGATTTGGAACGAATGGGCAGATGAAGAAGGAAACCTCGGCCCGGTATACGGCTCACAGTGGCGCTCTTTCCCACGCCCGGACGGCTCGTCCGTCGATCAACTGGCTCAAGTGATTGAACAAATCAAAACGAATCCTGATTCAAGACGATTGATTGTTTCCGCATGGAACCCTGGACAACTCGATGAGATGGCCCTTCCACCGTGTCATTTACTTTTCCAATTCTATGTCGCTGACGGGAAGCTCTCTTGCCAGTTATATCAACGAAGTGCCGACACCTTCTTAGGCGTTCCGTTCAACATCGCATCGTATGCGCTTTTGACGCACATGGTCGCTCATGTGACCGGTCTAGAAGTTGGCGATTTCGTCCACACCCTCGGAGATGCTCATATTTATCATAACCATCTCGAACAAGTGGAACTTCAACTGTCGCGTGACCCTCGTCCGTTACCACAACTCAAGATTGTCCGTGACGTATCATCAATTGAATCATTCCGTTTTGAGGACTTTGAGATTCTCGGATATGACCCGCATCCACATATTAAAGGAGAAGTGAGCGTATGATTTCACACGTTGTCGCATACGGACTCAATCGGGAAATCGGGAAAGACAATGATTTATTGTGGCGATTGCCGGATGATTTGAAACACTTCAAATCTGTCACGTCTGGTGGCACCGTCGTCATGGGAAGAAAAACGTTCGAATCAATCGGGAAGGCATTGCCGAACCGACGGAATATCGTCGTGACGTCCGATTCAACTTTTAAAGCAGAACACATTGAAGTGTGGCATGATTTAGAACGGCTCGTCGAAGAAAGTCAAAACGAGGAATGGTTTGTCATTGGCGGCGCGACGCTTTATGAACAGACCATGTCGATGACGAGTCGAATTTATGCCACCGAAGTAAAATCCACGTTCGAGGCAGACACGTATTACCCTGAACGGAGCGGTTCATGGACGATTCAAAGTCAGACAGATCATCCGCAAGACGAAAGACATGCATATGACTTTTCGTTCATACAATATGACAAAGCAGACATCGATTATTAATCGATGTCTGCTTTTTTAGTCAGGTAGTTTTTCTAACCACTGTTCAATTTTTTTCGTGATGACTTCATCTTGATTATCATCAGCGTAGTCGTCATAAATCGCTTCTAGTTCGGAGGCTGTACGCTTCGAAACCGCGAGGATGTGACTATATTTACCACGCTGTTCTTTCACGGCAGAGAGTGTCCCTCTCGCTTCATGGACTCGGGTATCGTCTAAGACGAACATTTCGATGTTATCGTTACAAGAATATGCTTCATACGGACGATACACGACCTCATAGCGACGATGCTCTTTGGGCAAGCGGTTCGCAAGCGAAGTGTACGTGTTCTCGGACATCGTCACGTAAGCAATCCGCTTTTCCTCACGAACCGCCGACGTGTATCGGACAACTCGATTTCGACCATCACGTTTTGCCTTATAGAGCGCCTCATCTGCGTATGCACACCATTCCCCAAGCGTATATCCTGTCTGGCAGACACGGGTATATCCGATTGATACGGTCACTTGATGCTCGTACGGGAATTCCATCTCTTCAATCCGGGTACGGACGCGCTCTAACACCGATTCGACAATCGCTCGGTCAGATACGTTCAAGAGAATTAAAAACTCTTCTCCTCCATAACGGATGAGTTCATCACTCGATCGAATCGCGTGTCGGATTTCTTCCGAGACCCGATGAAGAACGTCATCCCCATAAGAGTGACCGAACGTGTCGTTCAATTGTTTAAAATGATCGATATCAAGTAGGGCAACAGCAAAGCTCTCACCTGAGCGCTCTAACCTTGAGATGAAGCGAGAAAACGTCGCTTTTAAATATTTTCGGTTGAAGGCACCCGTCAGCTCATCGACAAGTAATGCCTTTGAAACTAAACGAGACTTTTCAATATGTAGACCAAGACGGACTAACCGCTCCTCCATCGGTACCCATGATTCCCAATAATCATCGAATCCGTAGGAATAGGCAGCGAGACGATAATGCTCATTCGTTCCGATAACGATGAGCGGGACGTAAAGTTTTCTCATCTTGCTCACAAACGATTGTATGTCACGTTCTTTAAACTGTGGCCATAGTTCAACGTCCATGATGATGGCTTTTGGGACGTCCTCATAGTCATACTCGACCGCTTCTTCGAGTGTTTGCAAGAATACAGGACGTGCTCCAAGCTTCTCAACACGCGATTTAAACCGACTAAATGTCGAAAAACTCGCAGAAAGAATCAAAACGAGGTCCTCATCTTCTTGTTCGATTCCTAGAACGGTATGGATGTATCGTTTCACCGGTGAGATCAAGGTCATTGCCTCTGCTTGGGTAAGGACGCTAGGCAACTCCTTCGCATCAGACTCGACACGACTAAATATTTCTAACAAATGCATAAAGCGTCGCTGTCTAACCTCTTTCTTCACCCAATCAATTAGAAACTCGATATCGGATTTGGGAATTTGTCTAGACTCTGATATTTTTTTTAAAATCATATGTATACGCTCAGTGAGTTGACCTTGCTCCATCTTCGTCCCCCCTACGTTCGTACTCCCCGAATTCTCTTATGTATCGATTATGCGACTTCTACAGATAAAATACAACTATTTCCTTATTTATTTTCTATTGTTTTACATATACATAGGTCTTACGCCCTAAAATAGACATAGGAAAAGCGGTCTTCCGACCGCTTCATGTTATTTTTTCACTTTTAGGTTTGGTGATGTCATCTCTTCAGGACAAATCCATTGATCAAATTGCTCTTCTGTCAATAGTCCCGTTTCCAATGCCGCCTCTTTTAAAGAAGTACCATTTTTATGTGCCAGTTTTGCGATTTTCGCAGCATTTTCATATCCGATATGTGGGTTGAGTGCTGTGACGAGCATGAGCGACTGTTCGACGTTACGAGAAATCACATCATGATTCGGCTCGATCCCGATCGCACAGTGATCGTTGAATGAGTGTAGGCTGTCCGTCAAGAGACGACAAGTCTGCAAGAAGTTATACATGATGACCGGTTTGAAGACGTTTAGTTCAAAGTTCCCTTGGCTCGCCCCGAAACCAATCGTCGCGTCGTTACCAAGAACTTGAGCGGCAACCATCGTGAGCGCTTCACTTTGTGTCGGGTTGACTTTCCCTGGCATGATTGAACTTCCTGGCTCATTTTCAGGAATCGTAATTTCGCCGATCCCCGCACGTGGACCCGATGCCAACCACCGCACATCGTTCGCAATCTTCATTGCATCCATCGCTAACGCTTTTAAAGCACCATGTGTAAAGACGAGTTGGTCGTGACTCGTAAGAGCGTGGAATTTGTTTACGGCCGTGACAAACGGTTTACCTGTCTCTTCAGAAATCTTTTTCGCCACGACTTCCCCAAATTCAGGATGGGCGTTGATTCCGGTACCGACAGCTGTTCCACCGAGAGCAAGCTCTGTCAATGGTTCAATCGTCCGCTCAATCATTTGTTTTGAGAGTTCGAGCATCCGCACCCAGCCGCTGATTTCCTGACCGAGCGTGACCGGTGTCGCATCTTGAAGATGTGTGCGTCCGATTTTGACGATATCTATATACGCTTCCGCTTTTTGCGAAAGAGTTTGGTGAAGGGCATCGATTGCCGGCAAGACGTCATCTTGCACGGAAAGGATGGCCGCAATGTGCATCGCTGTCGGATACGTGTCATTCGAGCTCTGCGATTTGTTGACATCATCATTCGGATGAATCCAAATCGATTGCTCACGCGCATGCAATTTGATATTCGCAATATTCGCGATCACTTCGTTGACGTTCATGTTTGATTGGGTACCCGATCCCGTTTGCCAGACGACGAGTGGAAATTCAGCGTCGTACTTTCCTTCTAAAATCTCATCGGCTACTTCCGCAATGATTTCAGCTTTCTCTTCTTCAAGTACACCAAGTTCAGCGTTGGCGAGAGCCGCCCCTTTTTTCAAGATTGCGAAGGCACGTATAATCTCAAGCGGCATCTTTTCTGCACCGATTTTAAAGTTCTCAAGACTACGTTGCGTTTGTGCTCCCCATTTTGCATCAGCCGGGACTTTAATTTCCCCCATCGTGTCCCGTTCGATTCGATAATCCTTCATGCTCAATTCCCCCTCTATAGTTGACTACGCTTTCATTTTAGCGAAAAACCATCTAAAAAGAAACGACTCAATCCAAAAAGCGACCAAGAATGATCTTAGTCGCTTACTTCGTTCCGTTTAATGCTTCACGTGCAATGACATCTGCACGATTTTCTGCACGAGGAATCCATTTGATAAAGACGTTCGGTAAATCATCATACGCAATCAACGCTTTAAGAAAGAGAGGTTTGGCCGAGGAATCTTTCATAAATCGTTGCTCTAACGCACGAACAATCACTTCCGCATCGGAGTGGAGCATGAATGACGTCTCTCCTTGCATCGTATGCGCCATTTCAAGTGCATAGGCACAAGCCGCTAATTCTGCATGGACGCTGGACAAACCTTGCGTTTGACGCTTGAACGTCGAGACCGTACCGTCTGATGACTTAATCCAGACACCAAGCCCGTTCTCTTCGGTTGTCTGATTTGTTGCTGCGTCAAAATAAATGTGAACCAAATCGATACGCCTCCCAGTCCGTATTAATAGGCGCATGGATATCAATTTGTGACAGACGTTTAGATAAGAGCGCAATCTCTTCATGCCCGTCTAATTTTTTTGCAAACTTCTGATGTGGTGCCTCGAGGGTTGCATTTTGAACGTGCGTGTAGAGCGTTTCGACCGTATCGTAATGTTGAATCAAGATGGTTGCCGTTTTTGGCCCGATGCCACGAACGCCAGGGATATTATCCGAAGAATCACCTTGTAATGCTTTCACGTCGACAAACTGATATGGTTTCACCCCATACATCGCTTCAAACGAACTCTCATTGACGAGTTGTTCTTCACCTTTTTTCGGCATGATTTGAAACACGTTTGGTGACAATAATTGTAGTAAGTCACGATCAGAGGAATAAAGATATGATTCTCCTGGGAACGCTGTCGCCACAGCTCCCATCAAGTCGTCCGCCTCATAACCGGTCAATTCTGATTGTAGAATCCCTCGCTCGTCCAAAGCCGCTCTCAATTTGACATAGTCTTCGAAAAGCGGTTCCGGCAATCCGTTACGCGTCGCTTTATATTCAGGATAAAGGGCATAACGATGCGTCGTTTCTCTCGTCCCGTCCCAAAAGAAAGCGATGTGTGAAAAGTCCGTCGTCCAGGCATCGACTTTTCGAAGCAACCCTTTCACCGTCACATCCGGGTCGAGTGCTCTTCTCCGCTCCGTTGCAAAATAATAACGTGATAATAAGTTAAATCCATCAACGAGAATGAGTTTCATCCTGCTCCACCTCACATGCTTTTAATCCTCGTGCCAATGCATCGGCATCTAGTTCTTTTCCAATCCAGACGAATACCGAACGGTTTCCTTCATGTACCTCGTTCGCAAACGTCGCTCCCATGAGTTGATTCGTTGCTTGAATGACGAATTTTCGATTCTCATCCTTTAGACGAACAATTGCCTTCATCCGATAGATTGAATCCTCATAATGCATCAATACCTCACGAACATATCGCGTCACGCGTTCACGAGAGAGCGGACGATCTGCATTCAACGTGACGGCCCGAAGCGAAGAGACAGATTCGGTCGCTTCTGTAAGTCGACTCAATTGTTCTTCATCGACTCGCGACAGTTGGAACGTGTTTTCAAGAAGGTCAAATTCCCCTTCAGTCTGGAACGTTTCTACCACACGAACGGTCGGATTGATTTGATTGATACGTGCTCGGGCATGTTTCAATTCCTCGCTCGAGACTAAATCTGTCTTGTTTAATAAGATCATGTCCGCATACGCGATTTGATGAATGCCTTCTTTGAATAAGTCGCGATCCATTTGACTGGCATCGACGACAGTCAAGATGGCGTTCATTTTAAAATGTTGACGTAAGTACTCGTCGTAATAAATCGTCTGGATGATTGGGGCTGGGTCGGCAACACCAGTCGTCTCGATGATGATTCGGTCAAACGTCTCCTTTTTCGCCACGAGTTGATAAAATGTCTTACTCAAATCATTTTGAATCGAACAACAAATACAGCCATTCGATAGTTCGATTTGCTCCTGGTCCATTTTTACAATCAACTGTTCATCAATATTGACCGCCCCGAGTTCATTGACAATCAAACAAATCTTCTCTTCTGTCGCAGCAAGTAGACGGTTCATATACGTCGTCTTTCCTGCTCCTAAAAATCCGGTCACTAACTGAACGGGAATCATAGTACCACCCTTTTCTTACAAATCTTCGTGCGCACGAGCCCATTTCTCATAGCGTGCGTCTAATAAATCAATCAAGTGAAGCATCCACGCTTCTGTCGTCATCGGTAATACACTCGAACCCCACTCACGTTTCCCATGATGCGATAAGATCATATGCCAAATACGGTGATGGACATCAATCGGCAGACGGACGTCTGCACGACGCAGCGTTTCTTCGAATAGAAGTCCACCATACGGCATATGCCCGATTAACATTCCTAGCGGATTGATGGAGATCCCTGTCGTCTCACTCGTTCCTTCGACAGGCGACAGTTTTTCAAAACGGTTCGGGCTCGATAAAAGGTGACTGTATTCATATATTTTTCCGATGTCATGGAAGAGGATTCCTAGCGCAAGCTCATCCCAATTGAGTGGTTCCTTCCGCTCTGCCATCGCTTCACATGCCTCATATAATGATTCGAACGTACCTTTATAGGCTTGTTCGATTTTAACACCGTTCATCGTATTCCAAAGGTCGACTTTATGCAACTGCTCGGCTTCTTTGATCACACGAAACACCATTGCCAAATAGTCGTCCTGCTCCTGAATCCGGTATCCGAGACGCAACATGCAGGCGGTATGCTTCAGCAATCCTCCTGCGTAATTGTGATGGTGATAAAGAGCTGCAGGCGAAAGTACAAAGTCATCCCAGACGAAATCGAGGAGTCCGTAGGCAATCTGTTGATAGGTCGGTGATAACGTATCGATTAAACTGAACAACTCATCTGCAAACTGTTCCATCGTCTCATCACCCGGTAACCCTGGGAGTAAAGAAATCGCCTCATCTTTTGAAATCGGTTGGACACGATCGATTGTAATCGACTTAGCACCGTCCGGTTTCGGATAGACATCGATTTTCCCGAACAATTCGATGACACCCGATTCATAGATTGGAAGTAGTTCACTCTCATTTCCACGTAGCCAATGCTTCGCACGCATCATCCCGCTCGCCGTCGTGACACTTAACTGTAGCCATTTCGCCCCGCTTTTCCCTTCTCTCACTTCGACCGTACTAACGAGCGCTTTCGTCTGAACAGGAGCCCCGTCTGGCAACTGATCTAACCGCTCTTTCGTTTTTTCAATATGTGGTATCTGAAATCTTTCACGGTTCGTCGATAAACCTGTGACCGAATCAATTTGTTGATAATAATTCATGAACATTCCCTCCTCGCATCTTCTGACATTGTATCGCGTTTCTACACATTAGGCGAACATACTTTCTAGTAGGGTCATGATTTCACATTCATTATATTGAAAGCGCTTACGATTATTGGTACGATAAAGATAGTTCTACAAAGGGGGAAACGATAATGATTTCATTAATCGATACGTATGAGCGTTTCATCGCCTCGGGGGAAGCGACACGTTATGCACAAGAGCAACAATCCATTGAACATATTCTACAAGCATCTAGTTGCCCGGTAGAAATGAAGGACTTAGAACAGTCACTCACTCATCTTTCCGGTAATCCATATACAAAAGATGAATCACTCGATAAAATCGTCGAACACGAGATGAAAGGCGCCATGGCCGCTCTCGAGCTATCTGGTTACCCACTTCAAACACCACTCGCGAAAGCGGTCATTCTATCTGCTTTCACACGGACAAACCGTCTTAATATTGATAAGTTGAAAGAACTGAGCCATGCCGACCTGTTAGTCCGGATTCAATCGGCAGAACGCGCATGGAAACGAACATATACATTGTTACACCGTTCGACGCCGACACAAATTTGTGACCAAATGGATTCGCTCCTCGGTGGCTGCGCCGTCCAGCGCGTCCTAGAGGCAATCAAACAGCCCGGTACGTCAAAAACAGCATAAGAAAAGGAGCGGTCCCCGGGCCGCTCCTTTTCTTATGCTTATCCTTCTGTTACTTCGACTGCATCTGGCTCGTATAACGTGACGTTACGTGCCGGTGAGAATGTTGAGATCGCATGCTTATAGATCAATTGTTGACGACCTTCTGATTCGACGATGACAGTGAAGTTATCGAATGATTTGATGACACCTCGAATTTGAAACCCGCTCACTAAAAAGACGGTCGTTGGAACCATTTCTTTTCGGAGTTGATTCAAAAAATGGTCTTGGATGTTGTAGCTCGCTTTCATGCTGGATTCCCCCTAGTCTTTATCTCTTTAAAATAATCGGAATTTTCGAAAAAACCCCTCTACATCATCATAAATATTTTTATATGATAGTTCAAATGATTTTCGCCCCATATCCACCCAAATTCCATCAAATTGATGACGGAACCACGTCAATTGTCGCTTTGCAAACTGTCTCGTATGTTGTTTCAACAAGTCTGTCGCACGGTCTTTCGAAATTTTTCCCTCAACATACGGAATGATTTCCTTATACCCGATGGCTCGCATCGCCTGAGTATCTCGATATCCTTTCGCCATCAAGCTCTCTACTTCCTCTACAAGTCCTGCTTCCATCATCGCATCGACCCGTTGATTGATTCGGTCATAAAGAAGTTCCCGGTCAGCGTGGAGGACGAATAATCGGTAATCATAATGTTCAGACGGCGCGCTATCTGTCGTCTGCGTATCACCTTGCATCGCTACTTCGAGCGCTCGCACGACGCGACGGACGTTATTCGGGTGAATCGTAGCCGCACGTTCCGGATCAAGTTGAACTAATCTTTGATGTAACGCCTCACGTCCTTCGACTTCTGCCAACCGTTCGAGGTCAGCCCGCAACGCCTCGTCCACAGGTCGCTTCACAAATTCATAGTCATATAAAATCGAACGAATGTATAAACCTGTTCCTCCGACAATAATCGGTAATTTGCCACGGGCATAAATATCATCAATGGCTGCACGAGCCAACTGTTGAAAAGCTGCGACACTCATTGCATCATCCGGGTCACAAATATCAATCAAATGATGCGGGATTCCTTCGGCTTCTTCTTTTGTTACTTTTGCCGAACCGATGTCCATGCCCCGGTAAACTTGAACCGAGTCACCTGAGACAATCTCGCCGTCGAACGCTTTCGCGAGTTCGATACCCGTCTTTGTTTTCCCAACAGCAGTTGGTCCTACGATGACGACGACAGGTGTTTTTTTCATACTTCTCACTCCTCAATTAAAAACCCGTCTCCTCATGAGACGGGCCATCAAATTCTTCTTTTTATTCTATCATCAAATACGACGGCAAACAGCATCCAACCACATAAAAGTAATCCTAGTAATAACACGAGTCCATCACTCATCTGCTTTCGCCTCCTTTAGCATCCTCATTCCCACTTTTCACATTTTAGACACAAAATAAATGAGAAAAAAGCACACTCGTGAAGAGTGTGCCAACTAAGATATATGAGCAACCTACTAATTTAACTTTATCTTCTGAACCAATCCCAAAAATGGGCACCTTGTGCGACAATCAAATAGTCGAACCAACGTGTATAATCCATTGGAAGTTTTTCAATGTCATCTTGATAAGTCAAAAATTCTCCGACCCAAATGTAGTTTTCATGTTCGTTGACGACCTCATAAACAATCCATTCTCCATCCATACCAGCGCCGACGGGGATTAACTGCTCAGGACATTCCCATACCTCTCGATACTCGTTAATTTCTTCCACACTAAACAGTTGAATCCCTCCACCGTATGTCGGATGGACGAATAGCTGTGCGCCGTTATGCATGTTCAAAAAGTGAATCATGTCTTCAGGTGTTCTTTTTGGCAATCGTTTGATTTCAAGTTCTGTCGCAGGCTGATTGAAGGAAAATCGTAACGTGTCCACATCCCCTTCTTCCCTTTGTACTTTCAATTGATTGTCTGCAAGTCGACTTTTCAATGCTTCTAAGGCAATCAATCCACGGTCCCCTTTCTACACAACGTGTTCTGTTGAATGTAGTATATACCAAACCATTTCATGTTATACAAAAAAGTCATCCGATGCGATAATACCTCACCAGATGACCTCATATGTGGTTCTATATACTCAAGCCACTTCTACGGCCTGTTTCGTTCGTTTGACGGAGACGATAAAATACAGAATAGCTGTCCCGCTCGCTGCCCACCAGATCATGTCATACAATCCGTTCATGAGTCCTGCCATACCAACCATCGCCGGAACGATCAAGGTCAACCACGACAGTACGAGAGCGACACGCGCTGTGATCGCCTCGTTCGGTCTCCCGAGTCCCATTCCAAAAAAGAAGAGACCCCATAATAGTGACCAGAAGAACCATGTCAACGCACCCATTGGATCGGCTACAGCGATTGCCATCAACCCGTAAAAGGCGGCTGCAATCGACACGAATAACGAGAACCAGCCGACGCCACGTCCGTCTAAATTCAAAATGAACGTCACACCGACATATAAATATGTGAACGCAAACAAGTAAATGCTCGCGAGGCCGAACTGATCTTCAGGACTTGCCCCAATCAGTAACCACGTTGCGATAAATGTTTGCAGGATTCCGGTGAACAAACTGAATACACCGGCACTCTTCATATCGACCTTCCCGAGAAGGACAAGACTATTTAAAAATAGCGCGACGCCACCAAATAATAAACTTACGTTACCCACACTCATTACCCCTTTGTACAGATGTCTGACCTCTATTCTACTGTATCACTTTAGCTTGAATTCGCTTTCAGTGCAAGGGAATTTTTAATTGTTCACGAGAACGTCATCCGTTATTCATTTTCAAGTATTTGAATCGCCTCCTCGATGCGTTCTTGCTCTTTATCCGAAAACGTCGGATATTGCGGGTCGATTCGCTCGAGGACATCAATCATGACGGATGAGACGATATAGCGACTGTACCATTCGTCATCTGCCGGCAAAATATACCACGGTGAAACGTCAGTTGATGTGTGTGTGATCATCTCTTCAAAGATTTTTTGATAATCATCCCAATATTGTCGTTCTTCCACATCGCTGAACGAGAACTTCCAATTCTTCTTCGGGTCTTTCAATCGTTCTACACTGTCCGGAATCAGTTCATCCGTCAAAGTCGAATCATCAGGTTTATTTTTTACATGGGTATAGAAATCACTTAACTGAATTTGCTTGTTCGGTGCAGCCATATATTCTTTTAGATTCATGTTATTTCTCCTTTTCAGTCATCATTCCAATTTGATTTACCCCATATCGACACAAAAAATCCCTTCCGAAATATCTCGGAAGGGATTTCTCGATTAGACTCTTAGTAGATTCCGACAGCGTCAAACGATTTCGCAGCTGATACTGCTTGTGGGCTAGTCGCACCGTAAAGATCTTTCGCGGATTGAATAACAGCTTGACGAAGGCTTGAGAAGTTAGACGTTGGCGTCAAGTAAACATTGAGCGCGCGGTAGTAGATATCTCCCATCTCCATAACACCGACTCCTTGGACAGATACACCGTAGTGTGATCCGCCGTTACCCAAGAGGTATGCCGCTTTGTTGACGATACCAGAGTTGATGTGAACACCTCCGTTATCTTGCGTACCTGTGTAACGTTTTGAGTAGTGGTCCGGGTCGCCATATGCAGCAGGGTTTGCCATCGAACGAAGACCATCACCTGCAACTCCAGGCGTGTAGATGTCTTCCCCTACCAACCAGTCGAAGTTTGTTCCGACACTGTACTCAGCAACTGTACCTAAGATATCCGATACCGCTTCGTTGATTGCTCCAGACTCATTCTGATAGATCAATCCTGCCGTGTACTCTGTGACTGCGTGCGTCAATTCGTGGGCAACAACATCAAGTGCCCCAGAGAGGTATGTGAATGTCTGACCATCTCCGTCACCATATACCATCTTGCTACCATCCCAGAACGCGTTGTTGTAGCTACGGCTATAGTGAACCGTCGAGTTAAGGGCTGCACCCGCGTTATCATAGCTGTTACGTCCATACGTGTTCTTATAGAAGTCATACGTTTTCGTTGCGTTGACGTGTGCCGAAACTGCAGCACGATCGTATGTCGTGTTCAAAACGTTATCGACATCAGCCCAAAGCGAACCTGGAAGGCGTGTACGGTTTGCTGCATCGTACGTATAGATTCCTTTTCCACGTGTCGAGTCTTGTAAGTAGTAGTATGAACCACTCTTCGTTGTCTTGAACGTCTGACTATATCCAAGAACATCGATCCCTGTTCCTGTATATGTAGTTCCTGTCACACCGTTCGTCGGTTTTGCGTGTGCCAACTGATCGAATTTGTTAAGAACTTCTCCTGTGCCAGCATCAATGAAGTACGTCCAACGTGAAGGCTCCTCGGCATCTAAAATCGTTCCGGTCACTTGATATGCGTAGACCGACTTGTCTCCATTTGGATAGACGATCAATTCCGCTTCAGGTTCGAGTTCGTATGCACCTTTATGTCCGACAAGCGCCTTGTAGCTTGCAATGGCTTTCTTCTCGCTCAATTTGATTGACTTATGTAGATTCTTTACTGATTTTGCATCATCTACGACCGTTTTCAATTGTCCGTCTTCATCAACGACACCGACAACGACACCACCGAATACCGGGACACCGTCTACCGTCTGTTGTAACTTGACGACTTTACCAAGTTTGTCTGATTTCGACTCGATTGTTTTGAATTCACCTTTTGCTTTCACGAACTCTTTGACGATTGTCGTCGGTGCACTTTCAGACGGTTTCGTCAACGTGCCTGACTTCAATTCTGCGGCCCCGACCAATTGTGGTACGAGTAGGACACCTGCGATTAATGATGTAGATACAACTTTTTTCATGTGTTTGCCTCCTTTGTGATGACTCTTACTTTACACAGTTTCCCACAAACAATGTATCCAACTTTTTAATTATTTTGACAATTCTAAATATTAAGTATTTAGAACTAATTATTTCTCTTTCATAATCATTTAGCCACTAAAAAAAGTGCCACCCAGGAGGGTAGCATTATAAACAATTAATATACATCTTTTTGCGTAAAGTGATAAAACGAGTACGCGAGAGCAGCCATTGACCAAATGAGAATGACGACTAGAGAAAACGGTAGAGTCATCCCTTCAATCGGTGGAGCTTGTCCTTCCAAGTAGGTATGAAGACCGAAGTTGACGTTCACCAAGTACTTCGAGCTATCCCAATTTGATCCAAGCGACGTCAAAAGCGGTCCTGAAATGAGGACGGCCATCATGATTCCGATTCCGGTCGCCGTGTTTTTCACTAGCACCGAGATCATAAGTGAGATTGTACCGACGGCAGCAACGACGAGCCATGAGAGTCCCATCGACATGAGCAAGTATTCCCACATCGGCAAGGTATGAACAAAATCGGTTGAGAAAGTTCCCGTCGGTGAAGCTTGGAAGCCTGTCAGGATTGGAGCTGTCCAACCGTCCCACCCGAGAACGATTCCGGATATGGCGTAACTGACGACGGCGGTCACAAATATTAAGATTGACGTATACAAAAGTGTCGTCAACCATTTGGCAAGCAAAATTTTATAACGCCTTACCGGTCGGGACAGTAGCGTCTTGATTGTCCCGTCGTTATGCTCCCCACTGACGATATCTGCCATCAAGACGATAATAAAGAGTGGCAGTACGAGCGTCGTCCCTTGCGAGAAGAAGACACGCATAAACGTCGGAGCGCCTGGATAGTTCGGGTTGATGTCATTGTCTAAATAGTATTGGTTCTGTTGGACACGGAATTCTAAAATCTGACGAAACTCGTCTTGGACGTTGGCGGAAGCGAGCCGGTTTTGTGTATCGATGATTTCTTGCTGAAGATCAACACGCCAATCAATCGTCCCTTGCTCTTCACGTTGCTTCTCGATTTGCCGATAGTTCGCGTATGTGAACATCGAGACGAGTACAATCAGGATGATCGAGACGACCATCAACCTACGCTTCCGATGAATTTTTAATACTTCATTACGTATGAGTCCGAGTAGAGATGGATTAGGCAATGTGATCACCGCCCGTCAATGTAATGAAGAGATCCTCTAACGTCTGCACACGACGCTCGAGTCCGAACACGTCGACATCTCGTTCCATTAAGTATCGATTCAACTTTGCCGTCTCCTCGACGTTCATCGAGATTCGAATCGTTCGCTCATCGATCACGTCCGCTTGATCGATCCCTTCATAACCTTGAACGATTGGTAACACTTCAAAACTATTGGCGACATGCAAGTCGACCGTCGATGCGAGTTCTTCAATCAAAGCATCGACCGTCCCGACTTTGACAATCTTCCCGCGCGACATGATGGCGACGCGATCCGCCAACAATTCAATCTCGGCCAAGATATGACTCGACACGAGAACACTCAGTCCCGTTTCTTCGACAAGTCGACGAATGAACAGTCGTAAGTCGCGAATCCCCATCGGATCAAGTCCGTTCGTCGGTTCGTCTAAAATAAGAACGCGTGGATTGTTCAATAATGCCTGTGCGATACCGAGCCGCTGACGCATCCCGAGCGAGTATGTCTTCACTTTATCATCGATGCGAGCGGTCAGATCGACGAGGTCGATCACTTCTTGAATTCGTTTATCGTCCACATCAGGCAACATGCGGGCGAAGGCTTCTAAGTTCTCACGTCCAGACAAAAATTTATACAGCTCTGGATTCTCGACGATGGCTCCGATCTGATTCATCGCTTGAACGAACTGTTTATCGACACGATAGCCACAAATGGATACATTACCTTTCGTCGGTTTAATCAATCCGACAATCATCCGAATCGTCGTCGTCTTCCCGGCACCGTTCGGTCCTAAAAATCCGAACACCTCACCTGGGTTGACTTCTAACGAAATATTATCGATGATCGTCTTTTTCCCTATCACCTTTGTCAGTTGATGTAGCTTTAAAGTCGGTTCCATTGTCTCACCTCTTTCTTTATTCTATCGGACAAAATCAAATCTGTCCTATTCGAACATTCACATAGGGCACATCGTCACATTTTTGATATGATGTCTGTATAGAAAGCGAGGTCAGCCCATGAAACATTCGAAATGGTATGCATTTTTAAGTGGCGCCGTACTTTTGACCGGAATCGCCATATATGGTCTTTGGATTGGTTATCAAGATATCGTCAATCCGCCAGAACGAACACTTTCTGTCTCTGAAGACGAACGTCCTGAGCCAGAAGGTGACATCTATGTCGCCCTCGGCGATTCCTTGACTCGCGGTGTCGGCTCGACGTCAGGCGCGGGATATGTACAACCCGTCAGCGAAGGTTTGGAAGATGAGTCACTCCGTACACAAAACCTGGCCGTTTCCGGGGCACGTACTGAAGATCTACTTGCTCAACTCGAGCAACCCGAAGTACGTCGGACAATCGAAAACGCACGATATATCACGTTGACCATCGGTGGAAACGATTTGTTCAACCGCGGGGAAAACGTCGACAACTTTGAATCTGTCGATATTCAACAAGTGGTCACGGATGCAAAGACAAATCTTGAAACGATTTTTTCTGAGATTCGCGCGCTGAACGACTCAGCTACGATTGTCTACATCGGCCTATACAACCCGTTTCAAAATGATGAGAATGGACAAGCGTTCAATCAGCTCATCCTCGATTGGAACGCCTCTGCGAAACAATTAGCGAATGCTCAAAATATCGATGTGATCGACCCGTTCGCCTACATCTCTGATTTATCACGTGATCTCGCGACCGACCAATTCCATCCAAGTGACCGCACGTATGAAAAATTCGCGAATGATGTACTTTTCGTTCTCGAATAAACAAAATCCTCGTCAGCTTGACGAGGATTTATTACTTCTCATATCGAACAATCCACTGTTCTCCTTGTTTCATAAGACCAGTCCCGAACCAACCAGCTTGGAGTAACTTAACTTGTCTCGCCCGTTCTTCCATCGGAACATCCACCACTTCTGATGTGGGTTGCCATGACCGATGAAGCTCCTTATAAAAGATATAGCGGAGTTTCCCGCCATACTTTTCTTTCAATGCGCCGATTCGGAGTCCAAGCGTGAACTTGTCTTTCATACTTGGAATATTGAACGGTGCGACCGTCGCACAGACGACATCAAATCGGTTATCCGATTCAACTTGTGACATCAACAGTTTGCCCAAGTGCGTCTGCAACCCATATCCCCGAAAATCTGGATGGACGTTCGTCACTTCCTGATAAAGGACACGTTCAAGCGAATCCTCCGGGCAGCCGATATCTCGTCCTAAATGTTCATCGTCAATCGGCGGAATCAACATGGCACGAAATGCGATCAGTCGCCCTTCAGCCGTTGCCCCAATCAACGTCTGATCCGTCAAAAGTTTCGTGAATTCTTCAATCGATAATGATTGATAGTGCTCCGGTTCAGCCAACGCTTGAATCACCGTTTCTTGAATCGACAACAACTCAGGGAAGTCTGACAACGTCAGAACTCGCACTTGAAGCGGCAGACCTTTGATCTCACCTTGCCACATGTGAGTCTTCTCCAATCACGTATGAATCGATCGTCAGTTCACTCAATAAGTCCTCATCGACTTCGATGCCGAGACCAGGACGGTCGTTCAACGAGATGATTGGCAAATCATATGTTAAGTTCCCGACATCCTTTCCGAAGCGGAGCGGTCCTGTCAATTCTACCGTTTTTACAATCTTACTAGAAAAGGCGACATGGAATCCCGCACTCGATGCGATCGAAGATTCGACCATCGAGCCGATTTGGCATTCAATCCCTGACATCTCCGCCATATGGACCAACTTCTTCGCCGGATAAATGCCACCACATTTCATCAGCTTGATGTTCGCTTTATGGGCTGCTTGCATCATCGTCAACCGTCTCATATCGTGAATGTCTTTCAGACCTTCATCAATCATAAGTGGCACCGAGATTTTTTGTTTCACTTCGAGCATCCCTTCAAAATCATCCGCCTTGACCGGTTGTTCGACCCAATCGATTCCGTACGGTTCGAGTAGACGCATAGCTTGGACCGTGTTAGCCGCATTGACCCACCCTTGATTGACGTCGACCCGAATCGGGACATTTGGTCCTACGGCTTCTCGCACGGCTTTGACACGTGCCACGTCCGTTAGTACGTCGACCCCGACTTTCATCTTCACGGCCGTATAGCCCTGATTGATTTGATCAAGAGCCTCTTGTGCCATGTGATCCGGTTCTCCGATACTCAAGACGTGTGTGACCGGGAACGATTCATGGTACCGACCACCAATCCATTCGTAAATCGGTTGATTCAGTTTCTTTCCAATCAAATCGTGACAGGCGATATCGAGTGCTGCTTTTGCTGCAGGAACACCTTTTATCGCACGGTCCATCTCATCATGAATCCTCTCCAAATGCATCGGATTTTTCCCGATTAATAAAGGTGCCAATAGATGACGGAGGACACTCACCGTACTTTCAGCTGACTCTCCCGTCACGTGCTCATCCGCTACCGCTTCCCCATAACCAATCAGTCCGCAAGACGTGGTCATTTTGACGATGACAGATGGCATATCGTCATAACGATGATAACTCACGATAAATGGAACTTTTAGTGGGAATCGAACTGAGAAAATTTCAATGCTTTGAATGTTCAAGTTCATCACTCCTTTACTTCGTCTACGCTTTCCTCTATATTGTCGTTATATAGTCGTTAAATTGCAAGGGGGATTTTGTGATGTCCATCCATATCGCCGTCGTCGGCTCACCAGCGTTTATTCAACATATTGTAAATGGTTCTACCTTACCCGATGTCCGGATTGAAGGGTTTCCTTATGATGACCCGCGCGAAGCGAGAGACATCGCCCATCAACTACACTTTTTTGACGGTGTTTTCTTCTCCGGGTCATTTCCGTATACGTACGCGATGGAGAAGGCGAACCTCCCGTATGCTCATCATGTCGTTCAAGACGATGTCGTTTTATTGACTTCACTCTTATATATGACGTTGACGCAACACGTCGAGCTCGAACATCTATCGATTGACCTCGTCGACTCATCACGACTTGCATCGGTGTTAGAGCCATTTCCCACTCGTATCTCGCAATCGCAAGTGAAACAGCTTCATCCAGACATGAATTTCGAGGACTTGATTGCCTTTCATAAACAACTTCAAGAAAATGGGACGACACGATTCGCTTTGACGAGTGTCGAGCAAGTCCATCGCCGGTTAAGAACCGACGGCTATCGGAGTCAACTCATGATTGAACCGAAAGAGAGGATTCTTCACCATTTTAATGATTTTCTTCAACAGATTCGATTGCAAAAATCAGATCAGTCTCAGTTTGCCATTCTTCAGTATTCGAATTCGAGTGAAGAGACGTTAGCACACGTGTCGGACCAACAATTCTTCGGTGGCAAGTTGCTACAATCGAATGAAGAGGGAGTCACAATCTTATCGAATAAAGGCAAAATTGAGACAGCTATTTCAAACGGTATTGTTTTACCGAATCCCTCGTCTGTTCATGTTGGCATCGGATATGGCTCAGACTATCAGCGCGCTCTCGACCATGCACGACTCGCTCTTTATGCAGAAAGTGAACGACAGATGCGCATCGTCGATGATTCGAAGCGACTAATGTTCTCTGATCAACCATCACCCATTCATTTTCGCGTCACGCAAACACGTGTCTACGACATGATGAAACAGACCGGTATGAGTCCGACCAATATCGAAAAACTCATCCACTTCTCACGCGATCAACTTGAGTTCACGGCTAAAGAGTTGACCGATTACTTACAAGTCACCCGTCGCACGACAGAGCGACTCATCAAAAAATTGGTTGATGCAAAACTCGTCCATCCGATTGGCGAAGAGATGAGCTACAGCCAAGGTCGTCCGCGCACCGTCTATAAATTTCAATTCCCGGTCGATTGACGACCGGGAATTGTTTTATTGTGCTGCTTGCTTCACAACTGACTCTTCTTGCTGAATGACAGCCATGCGTTCGATTGTGAATCCCGTAAAAGCATACAGAATCGAAATGACCGGTACGATAAAGTTTAAGACGGCGTACGGCGCATATTCGAATGCCCCGACCCCGAGCGTACCAAGAATGAATACCCCACACGTATTCCACGGGATGAACACCGATGTCAATGTTCCACCGTCCTCGAGTGCGCGTGATAAATTTTTCGATTGTAATCCCATTTTTTCATAGGCGCCTGCAAACATACGTGACGGGACGACAATCGAGATATACTGCTCCGAACAGGTCGCATTTGTCGCAATCCCAGCCAAAATCGTTGAAGCAATCAACGAGCCTGCTGTTTTCGCCAACTTCAAGATTTGATTCATGATCGATTGAAGCATACCTGAATATTCTAAAATTCCACCGAACGTCATCGCGACAATCGTCATCGAGACCGTGTACATCATCGCATCAAGACCGCCTCGGCTGAAGAGGTTATCGACCAATTCATTACCTGTATCAATGACATAGCCACTTTGAAGAGCACCTACGCTGTCTGAAAGTGACCCGCCTTGGATGAACACTTGAGTCAAGAAGCCCAGTGCAATCCCGACGACGAGTGCTGGAATCGCTGGTACTTTTTTTGCGACGAGCAAAATGACAGCGAGCGGCACGACGAGTAACCATGGAGAGATGACAAAACTATCTTCAAGAATATTAAGCGTCTGTGTGATCTCTGACGAGTCCGTCGTCGAATCTGCGAACCGTCTACCAAGCCAAGCGTATACCCCTAGCGCGATGACAAGTCCCGGAATGGTCGTATATAGCATGTGTCGGATATGTACGAATAGATTCGTATGAGTCAGTCCTGCCGCCAAGTTTGTCGTATCTGACAATGGTGACATCTTGTCCCCGAAATAAGCACCTGAGATGACGGCCCCCGCAACCATCGGAGCTGGTATCCCCATACTCAGTCCGATTCCCATCCCTGCTACACCGATTGTACCCATCGTCGACCACGAACTCCCAATCGAGAGCGCGACGACCGCACAGATGAGGCAAATCGTTAACAAAAAGTATGCCGGCGAGATGATCTTCAGTCCGAAATAGATCATCGTGGCAACGATTCCCCCACCAATCCAAGCACCGATTGTCAATCCGACCAAAATGATGATGACGACTGCCGGTAAAGCGAGACGAATCCCTTTATACATCATCTCTTCAATCTCTTTCCACTTGAACCCATGACGCCAGGCGACGAGCGAAGCGACCGCCGTCCCGACGATGAGCGGGATGTGTGGTCCTTGTCCGAGCTTGACGATTGAGATGAGCATGACAACAATCATCACACCAAGTGGTAAGAGCGCCCACCCTAGCTTCATGTCTTGCTTGTTCCCCGTTGTTTCCATCTAACTTCCTCCCCTATAGCGAAAATTCAGAATTGTCGTTATATTGTCGCTAATAACGTTATGATAGCGCTTACAATCATCTGATGCAATAAAAAAATGAGTGGACAGACATCTGTCTATCACACTCATCCTGAATTATGTTGCTGCAATTCGGAGTGCATCCGCAAGCAGGCGTGCCCCGTCTTCTAACGCATCACGGTCAAACGTCATATGCGGATGATGAAGTCCTGGACCTAAATCTGCACCAATTCCAATCATCGTCGCATCAAGCGTCGGTTTCTCGACGGTATAGAAATGAAAATCATCGCTACCTGACGTGACAATCCTCTCGACGAGAGCCGACTGACCGAAGCGTTGCTCGATCGCCTGCTTCGCAATCTGACTTGACTGTTCCCCAACGACCGCTCCCGGTGTGAAGTCTTGCCACTCCCACTCCAATGTCACACGATGAAGCTGACCGACATGGAGTAACATGTCTTCGACACGATTTCGCAGTTCGAGCAATTCCTCATTTTGTTGAGCGCGGACATCAATCGAGAACGTCGCATTTCCCGGAATGATGTTCATGTTGTCACTCCCGGCGTGTACTTTCGTCAACTTGACGGAGTGTGGCTCAAACGGTGATAAGTAAATGCTTTTGAGCATGTGTTGAATCGTGAAGATGACATCGAGTGCGTTTTGCCCTTGATGCGGTCTTGCGCCGTGCGCGTCATCCCCAATGACCTCTCCCTTTAAGAAGAAGGCAGCACCATGCTGAATCGCCGCCGCGTATTGACCTTTCTTCAACTCTTCTTGTGGACGCAAATGAATCCCGAAGAGTTGCGTCACGTCTTTTAACGCTCCACGCTCAATCATGGCGAGCGACCCGTTCCCTTGCTCTTCGGCAGGTTGGAAGATGAAACGGATCCGCTTCTGTAACGCCTCGTCCTTCAATTGTTCGAGTGCACCGAGTACCATGCTGATGTTCGCGTCGTGCCCGCATGAATGGTTCGCACGAAACGTACCGTCAACTTGTTGCCATAACGCATCGATATCGGCGCGGACTGCAATCACGTCTTCCCCCGATCCAATCTCCGCGATCACTCCGGTCACATCCTCAAACGTCCGATGCGGAATCGACCAGTCTGATAAAATCGAAGCAATCGTTCGGGTCGTCTCGACTTCTTTCCAACTGATTTCTGGATGTGCATGAAAATATTCGAACCATTTCAATACGTTTGTCATATGTATCTCCACACCTTTATATTTTTTTGACACCTTTGATCAAAACCCATTGAAGCGGGAGTCGTCCCCATGTGATCCATTTCGGAATGACTTTCCCACCGATTCTAGAAGGTTTGACGGCCATGTTGATATTGGCCGGGAAGACGGCGATAAAGAATGCCGGTAATGTCCGCTTTACGAACGTCGTCCCTTTGTTTAGTAAGAGCATTGCCCCGAAGACGACTTCCACGACTCCGCTCAGTTGCACCATCAAGCGGCGGAACGGCCAAGATTTCGGAATAATCGACATGAATGCCTTCTCTCTGACAAAATGTAAAATTCCTGCCCCGAATAGTAACACCCCATATAAATTTCGTACCATATCTCATCCTCCTTTTGTATAAGCATAGCAAAAAAGGCGGGCTTATTGCCCACCTTTTACAATGCAGAACCGTTTGCGTTTTGAATCTCGACTTGAACCGTTTCCGTTTTTCCGTCACGGACATATTCGATGTCGACCGTTCCGTCCGTATCTCGAATCAATTCACTACGGAGGTCGATGAACGAGCTAACGTCTTTGTCATTGATTTTCACGATGACGTCACGCGCCTCAAGACCCGCTTTTGCGGCTGAACTATTTTGTTGAACTTCTACGATAATCGTTCCCGCCGTTACCGATTCAGGTAAGTTGATTTGTTCCGTCAAGTAACCTGGAGGGAACTCTGACACGTCACGTAGCGACACGCCGAGCGAAGGATGATTGACTTCTCCCGTCTGTTCGATTTGATTGATCAGCGGAAGGGCGATGTCGACCGGAATCGAGAATCCGACTCCCTCGACTTCTGCCGTCGCAATCTTCATCGAGTTGATCCCGACGAGTTGTCCTTCTTCGTTGATTAACGCACCACCCGAGTTACCTGGGTTGATGGCCGCATCCGTTTGAATGACCTCAGCATTGAAGTCGGCCTGTCCGTTCTCATCCGTATCTACCGGTACGAGACGTGACGTCGATGAGACGACACCGCGTGTCACGGAGTTCTCGAATTGTCCAAGCGGATTCCCGATGGCGATGACCGTTTGTCCCGGTTTTAACTCACTCGATTTGCCGATTGAGATGACGGCCGGTACTTTGTCAGCGTCCACTTTCAAGACGGCCAAGTCATACGTCGCGTCACTTCCCATGAGCGTCGCTTCCGCTGTCGTTCCGTCATTAAACGTGACCGTCAGCTTGTCTGCCCCGTTGACAACGTGATGGTTCGTCGCGATAAATGCCGAGTCACCTTCTTTTTTGTAGATGACGCCCGATCCAACGCCAGCCTCGACAGCTTCACTCGAGAAGCCAGTTTGGGCGAAGTTGTTCACGGTGACGACTGCAGGTTGAGCGGTTGCGACGGCATTCGTGACTGAAGAGTCAGACACGTTTGATGACGTCTGGACCGGAGTCCCTTGCGAGGTCACGTTCGTATCACTCACATTCGTTGCGGGTTGGTCGATAAACGGATAAGCGATTGCGCCCGTCAACAATGCCCCGATGACCCCACCGACAAGTCCTGGGAACATGCGGCTGACGAATGAAGGTTTTGACTGTGTTCGTACTTTTGTTTCTTCTCGGTTGGATGAACCGAGTTCTGTATCTAACCAATCTTTTTGCTGTTCTGATTCATGTAATTGATCGTGTTCATTTGATTGATCGTGACGATCCATAATGATTCATCTCCTCTGTGTTATCTTCTACCCTTACTATAACGAAGAGGAACACTCATTTATAAAATGATAAATGAATTACAAGATTCTTCACATTTTGCGTCATTTCATTCAGACAATCACATTTCGTAGCGTGCCGAGACCTTCAATCGTCACTTCGACGGTGTCCCCAGTTTGAAGATAGGTCGGTGGTGTCATCCCGTGCCCGACTCCGGCTGGCGTTCCGGTCGCGATAATGTCACCCGCTTCAAGCGTCATGCCTTTCGATAACGTACGAATGAGCTCGTCAATCGGGCGAATCATATCGGCAGTCGTTCCGTCTTGGCGCGTCTCCCCGTTGACATTCGTTTGGATTCGGAGAGGGAACTGAAGCTCGTCCGGCGTCACGATGAACGGTCCCATCGGACAGAACGTATCGAGTGACTTACCACGGAAGAATTGGACATGTTCTTTTTGCACGTCTCGTGCCGTTACATCGTTTAGAATCGTGTATCCGAAAATGTGTTCTTCGACTGTTTCGATGTCTCGTCCCGACTTTCCGATGATGACGGCGAGTTCACCTTCATAGTCAAGTTTGTCCGTCAATTCCGGATGGCGCTCGATGACAGCGTCCGGGCCGACGACTGAGGTTGGTGCTTTCGTGAAGATGACGAGTTTCCCCGCTCCCGCTGTATCCATCTCTTTCACGTGTTCTTCATAGTTCTTCCCGATACAAATCACATTTTTCAACGGTCGATACGGGGCAAGCAATTTCACGTCCGTCACTCGGTATGAAGGTGCCACGTCTAAATCAATATCCGGTTCGAACTCACGCGCAATCACTTCTAATAAGTTAGTCGTATGTACTTGATTGCTGACATCGTAGACGAAATCGCCCTCGATGATTCCCACTCGTTGCTCTTCTTGCATGTCAAAACTACACCATTTCATCTAAAATCCCCCTTTTTTAATCATTATACAAAAAATCGAGACATCTCTGCCTCGATTACACATTATTCAAAAAGATGATTCGTTGATTACGCGATCCCCGAAAGCGGAGTCCCATGTCTCGTAGCGACTGCTCAAAGCGACCATCAACGAGCACATCGGCGTAGTCTAACACCGTTTGAACGGCTCCGTCGTGCATCGCTACCAACTGTTCGATCGTATAACCCGTATACACCCACACATTTTTACCGAGCGACTTACATGCCTTGACAAGTTTTGCTAACTCTGAAGATTGAAGAAACGGTTCACCACCTGAGATGGTCACGCCGTCCCAACCACTGAGCTCGATGCGACGGACGATCTCATCCACTTCGATTTCCTCACCGCCAGCTGGATTCCACGAGGAAGGATTGTGACAACCTTTACAGTGGTGAGGACAGCCCGCAGTAAAGATGACCGTTCGAATCCCCGGTCCATCGACGACGGATTCTTCAACGACGGATAGAATGCGCATCGTGTTTCACCCTCGCCCGTTCTTCTTCTCGCTTCGCCGTATTCCAGCGGTCCATCGTCCCGACCAAATAGCCAGTGATACGACGGATCCGTTCGATTATCTCATCTTCTCCACAAGTCGGACAAGCCGCATCAATCAAGCCTTCAAGCCCGCAATTCCCGCAGCGGTCGACGGGATGATTGATTGAACCGTAGCCGATATCATGCAGGCGCATCAAGCGAACAATCGATTCTACCGCTTCCGCGTTATGGGCAAGGGAGCCATCGACTTCGACATAGGAGATGTGTCCCGCGTCACACAACGCGTGATATGGTGCCTCGATTCGGATTTTTTCACGGATGGACACGGTTTGATATACCGGTACGTGGAAGGAATTCGTATAAAACGCCCGATTGGTTACCCCGTCAATCATCCCGAACGCTTCCTGGTCTCGCGTCACAAATTTACCTGACAATCCTTCCGCCGGTGTCGCAAGCAACGAGAAATTCAAATCGTATGATTCGGCCGCCGCTCGCATCCGATCAGCTAAGTGCGTGACGATATCGAGACCAAGTCGTTCCGCTTCACGCGACTCGGCATGTGTACTGCCCGTCAACACCTTCAACGTTTCAGCGAGTCCGATGAATCCGAGGGAAAGCGTTCCTTGTTTCAGCACATCTCGGACCTCATCATGTACATGTAACTGCTCACTTCCACGCCAGACCCCTTGTGTGTAAAGAAAACGAAATTCTTCAGCGCGACGCGTGCATTGATACTCGAAGCGCTCGACCAACTGTTCGATGCCGACATCGATATATCGGTTAAGAATACGGTAAAAGTCAGTTAATGATTCAGAGACAAGTGCCATCTTCACCAAGTTGAGTGTGGAGAAGGAAAGATTGCCACGACCGACTGACGTCTCTTCTCCGTGTCGATTTCCCATTACCCTGGTGCGGCAACCCATGTACGCCACTTCAGATTCATGCGATCCATCATAGTAAGCGGCATTGAACGGGGCATCGATGAAGGAGAAGTTCGGGAAGAGCCGTTTGCCTGTGACGCGACACGCTTCACGAAAGAGATCAACGTTTGGGTCATCTTCATGAAAGTTGATGCCTTCTTTTACTTTAAAGATTTGAATGGGAAAAATCGGGGTCTCCCCATTCCCTAATCCCCGTTCCGTGGCACGAAGTAGCTCCCGAATGAGAATGCGTCCCCACTTTGAGGTATCCGTCCCGTAATTGATCGAGACGAACGGGACTTGCCCGCCACCTCGTGAATGCATCGAGTTCGCATTATGAATGAACGCCTCACACGCCTGATATGTCGCCGAGATCGTCTCTTCTTCTGCGAGTTGTTCCAATTGTGTCTTGTCCCATTCAACAGGTAGTGATTGGAGTCGGTTCAATTGGCGCACATAGGTCTTCTCGACATACGGTGCCAAGTCGACGTCAAACATCGGGAACGCTTGACCCCCATGCTGCATATTTTGATTCGCTTGAAGGATGATGGACGCGAGCGCCATGGCGGAGCGAATGTCCTTTGGCGAACGGATTGTTCCATGCCCCGTATGGAATCCATCTTTTAATAATTGACCGAGTGGTATTTGACAACATGTCGTCGATCCTGTGATGTAATAGTCGGCGTCGTGCACGTATAAGTAGTTATCAGTGACGGCCTGTTTTGAGCGCTCCGACATCAAATATGTCTGCGACAATTCTTTCGACACTTCTGAAGAGAGTCGTGCTAGTTTCCCAAGTGGGGACTTTCCGTCCACATTCGCATTTTCTTGTACCAAGTCTTGGTCTGGTAAGACGCAGACATTCTCATACAACTGCAGTAATTTCAAAACCCATCACCTCACTATATATGGATCAAAAACATTAACAAACGTTTTAAAAAATCCTATATATAGATTATGACACGTATTTTTCTTGATGGTCACGAGTCGATATTGTGACAGTTTGCTTGTGAGCATACGACAAAAAGAGCCTCGTCTTCGGTAAGACAAGGCCCAACGTTATTTGTGACAAACGTCATTTATTTAGCAGCTTTCACGACTTTTAATTCTACTTCTTCCTCTAATTCTTGCGCCTCACGGAGACCTTTTGAGTTGAGCCATGTATAGATCGCTCCCATGAAGAGGGCACCGCCGATAATGTTACCGAACGTCGCAGGAATCAAGTTGTGGATTGCACCTGCCATACTGATCGTCTCAGGGTGTGGGACGACGAGCGTCAAGGCGAACAAGACGAAGTTGGCGATGACGTGGTCAAATCCTGAAGCGAAGAAGACGGCGACAAGGAAAATCATCGAGAAGATTTGAGCGAATTCATTTTTCATTTGTTTCGGTAAGAAAATAGCGAGACAGACCATCCAGTTACAGAAGATGGCACGGAAGAAAATTTCGACCGTCGTGTGATGCATTTTCCCCTCGACGACTGAGAACAGCCAGTTGTTCATCCCTAGTTCTTGGATGACACCAGTCGGTGCAAGTAGTAACGCGAATAGGATTCCCCCGAGTGCATTCCCGACGAAACATAATAACCAAACGAGCATCGTGTCGCTGAGCGTTGTATAGCCGCGAAGTGTCGACGTTGTGAAATACATCGTATTCCCCGTGAACAACTCCGCTCCCCCATAGATGATCATAACGAGCGCAATCCCGAACGAGAAGCCCCCAATGAGTGTCGTGAACGGAGATTCCGCTAAATACATACCGTTGACGACTTTCAAAGTGAAGATTGAAGCAAAGCCGATAAAGATCCCAGCTAACATTGCCCGTAAAAAATATTCCATTGGACGATAATGAATCATTTGCGAGGAAGCCTGTGCTTTTTTCCGTAATGATTCGAGTGCATGGATTTCCATTGATGCCATGTCACAAACCCTTCTTTCTGAATAATTAAATAGGAAAGTATCAGTTCTAATATGTGAAATCATTAACAATATAAACTGTACAGTCTCTGTTGGCAATCACCTCTAGAAGGAATTGACAGAGTGTTCACATCGTAATCGTTTACATATGGCGGATTTGTGACAAAGAAAAATTCTCCCGAATTTCGGGAGAATAATAAGACAAAGTTTATGAAACCAATCGTTCAAATAAGGGATTAATCCTTTTTCATGAATTCATCAAATGTTAAATTTAATCTTTCCTCTACATGAAGCGTTTCATGATTAACAATCAAAAGTTGTCCACTCTTTATGTCCACTCCTACAAAATCTCCTAGCACATCTTCATAACCTACAACTGCAAAGCTCTGCTTTTTAAACTCTTCTATGTCTCCAAACTGACTTTCTAACTCACCGTTCGGTAGAATACAAAGATATCTATTCAATCCTTCGACCTGATCCAGCAGGATTGCCTTTTCTTTAACAGGTAAAAGCGATTGTATCGATTTATATGACATATTATACACCTCACTCAATTTTATGAATTGCATTGTAATGTTCTTCTGTAATCACTACATTTTATGATAGTTCAATAAATATTTATTAACTGTCTCTTGGTCGACTATTGCAATTCAGACATTGTAAAATTTATCAGTGATACTCCTTTCCGATTCTTATCTTAGTGAAATGAATTTCAGCGCTTGCTGGAGGGAACAACAGATTACATACAAATACCTCTGTTTCTTCAAGTACATAACTTGTAATACTAACATCCTGCATGAAATAGGGGAGCTGTAATCTGCTTAATTCTCTTACAGGCACTATTCGATCGTCGAGTGGGGCAGATATGTCTACTTTTATACAACCTAAAAATTCAATCTGATGGTGATAATTTTCATTTTCTTCTTCGATTATAAGTAAAACTTCATCTCCAAAATAACGGCAATCGAATCCTAAAACGCGCGCATCCCAGTAGTGTATTTTTTCGATTTCTCTTAATATTTCCTGAGCTTTCATTTTTTCACCTTCTGTATGGAATATGTGCTGCTTAACTACGTGGCTTCACAAGTTTTAAATGGTTTTAATAATTTTGATCGTATAAATAAACATCATGATACAAAGCTATATGATCTTGCTAAATTTACTCTTATTCCAACTCTACAGACTGCATTTCTCACATTGATAAACCCGCTATTATGAGTTTACATACTTCTAACAAAGAGTCATCATGAGTAAACCCCCAAACCTCATCATATATATCATTTTTTCTTAGCATCTATGTAGCTCGACTATGCGCTAAAACATGCTCAAACTGAGGCCCTCATAATTCATTTTTCGTTTAAATAATCTATGTAAAATTTTTGAGGTGAATTCTTTGTTAATTCTTCAATAGATTCATATTTTTTTCATTAGAAAACAAAATAAACCCAAGTCCATCTCCATCTATTTTAATAAAAGAAGTTGGTGTACTCATATCAATTAAAGGTACAAATTGAGTTCTAGAGAACAGCCACTTACCATATTTTTTTAAAGTGAAATTCAATTTATCTTTAAAGATAATGTTATAAAACCCATTTTGAGCAGACATCCAGTACGTTTCGTTAATCAAAAACCTTAAATCTTTTTCGTTTTCTATTTTTGCATTGCAGTAATAAATAGAATTCTCATCCTCAGAGCAATAGTTCATAGAATATTTAAATTTCCTTGAATCCATTTTTTCAACCATCTCATTATCCTGACTTATATTTTTAGATAATATAAATGTTATGACTATTGGATATACATTTTGGTAAACCAAAAAATCAATTAAAGCTTTTTGGTTATTGTTAATAGTTAAATCATCATAACTAGTGATCTCATATACCTTTTTGATTTCATCTATAATGAAATAATTATCTAAATTATCTTCAAGATGCTCTAATAGACGTTTCCTTTCAATAATTGTAAGCTCTTGCATAGCGATCACCTTTGATTTTTCAGTTTAAAGACCTTGTAATTTAAATCATCTGTTTTTCTATTAATTCTTATGATGGTCGGGGGACTATAAAAGTTATATTGAAAAATTAGTGATTGTAAAATGGTTACTCTCTTATAGACTTGCTTTATATATTAGTAAGCAAATTAGATTACAAGAAAACAAAATGACAATGTGAAACATAATGTTCTTCGTTATACTCTTCTAAACACATTTTTAAACACTTAGCATCCTCACTTAATTTCGTTTCAAGCAAAGAATATCCTATGAAAGTGATTTGATCAGGAAAAGTTATATAATCCACATCAGTAATGACATCCCAAAAGGCATCCCAATTTTCGCCGTAATGATCAGGTAAGTGCAGATATTTTTTTAGTATCTGATGAAGTTCTGACGCAGAATTAATCTCACTTAAGTCGATATATAACTGTGACATATATTGTCTCATCTCCAGCATTTATCTTATTAATCGTCTAAGATTCATTAAGTTATGAAAAAATTCATTTAATAAGATCCAATGAGTTTTTCGTGTCTAATATTTATGCCAATACTTATTATCACTCAACATTCTCAGTCATAAATCAATTAAACACACTCATCGCAATACGAACATTGTGATGTATAAGTCTCCATTATCTCGAATCAATTGGACTTGGAAAGGAATATTATTATACCTCTCTTTCAAGCTAATTTTCCATTGCTGACAAAGAGTCTCTGCAAAAGCTTCAATTTGATTATTTTTACTATAACTATCGACATCATTTTTCTCATTAATAATGAAGAAATCTTTAGGCTCGTACAAATTTACCATCTTTTCAATGGAAGACAAATCTGCTCCAAATTCTTCTTTCCAACCTTTATATGAACTAAGAGATAAACTGTCTTTAAAAAAATAACAGTTCTCATGACAGATTATTTCTGGATTGAAAAATTTTAAAAAAGAGAGAGCGTCTTCAATGCTATATTTGTAATTTACGAAACTCCACCAAGTAAACTCTTCTCCATTAAATTCTTGAAATTCTATAAATTCTTTAATTAAATCGTTAGAAAACATTATAATCCCCTTTCTTAAGTTCAACTATTCTATCTGTCTTTTCCGATTGATTCTGTCTAAATCCCTACTCGTCGAGAAGAAATCTAACAACAAAGTCATACCGCCGATAGCAGACATAAATCGAAATAAGGTACGAAAGAACTCATATAGAACCGTGGCGCCTCTTTTAGTAACTAGACCAGAATCAACTGAATAGCCTTTAATATACCTGAGATGATTATAATCGAGTCTGTATATACCTCAATTTATTTTTCTCTCAAATTATCACAAATTCCTTCACCTAACATTATGAGTCCATTCGATTCAACTTATCTAAGTTTTAAGTGCCTTGTTTATTCCATGTATAAGAAATAGGTAACCATAACATTCTCACCATTTTTATAAACTTTTCTATATTGCAACATTTCTAAAAATGTTCGTAAAAAAATGTTGATTAATAAACAGAGGAGCATCGGCCCGTGTAGGGACGATGCTCCTCTGTTTTAATCGAATTGCTTATTCTTTATCCTCAGTCGATTCTTCTGTTTCTTCAGAAGATCCTTCTGAAGCTTCTTCTTCAGTTGAACCTTCTTCCGACTCTTCCTCTTCAACTTCTGCAACCGGCTCATTCACAGAGGCGATGTGCATATCTGGTTCAGAGACAATCGTATACGATTTGTTTTCTGGAAGATCCGCTACCGTCACCGAGTCACCGATTTCGAGGTCTGACACGTCGAGTTCGATGCGTTCTGGGATGTTGGCAGGTGTCGCAGAAACCGTCACTTTATAGAGCGACTGAGCGAGATATCCGCCTTCTTTGACGCCTTTCGCGTCGCCGACGAGGGCAATATCCGCTTCGACTTCTGTCTCTTCATCCATCTTCACAGCCATAAATTCGACGTGCTGATAGAAGTTTGTGAACGGATCTGTTTCTGATCCGTGCACGAGCGTGTTGATCTTGTTTCCATCGAAATGGAGTTCAATCAATGCGTTGTCACCATGGTCTCGAAGAATTTTACGAAGGTCCATCTCGTCAAACACGATTGGTGTGCTGTCTACTTTGTAACCATAAACAACTCCTAACGCTTTTCCTTCGTTACGCAACTTCGTGCGTAGTGATCGTGGGCGTAATTCTCGTTTTGAAACTTGAAGTTTGTTCGTCATTTTCTTTTCCTCCTACATGGATATACATTTCATGTCGACATCTTGAGGGTGAGGCAGTGAAAAAGCCACCTCTCAACCTCGATGCGTTGAGTGACATGTGTATAGTTTTCCCATGAGGACTCGTAAATAAACGTTACATCGTATTAAAACAAGGTAACAAGACGATTACATGACGCGTTTGAACAACTTCTCGAGTTCGTACGTGCTCCACTTCACGAGAATCGGACGACCGTGCGGACAAGTGAAAGGAGAAGTCGTTCGACTAAGATCTTCAATCAATTGTCGCATCATGTCCATATTGAGTGGATGATTCGCTTTGATCGACCGTTTACACGCCATGAGGATTGATGCCTCCTCACGATATTTCGCAATGTCAATCGAGCGTTGTTGAATCGCCATCTCCACTAGATCACGAATTGTACCCTCTAAGTCATGTTGCGGATACCATGTCGGAATCTCGCGCACGAGGAACGTGTTTCCCCCAAACGGTTCTAACGTAATGCCAGCTTCCGCTAGAAGCGGGAGCACTTCTTCGATGGCGAGCGTTTCTTCCTGTGTAAACTCTAACGTCAACGGAATCAACAGGAGTTGATACTCTTTTTCCGGACGTCCTAACTGCTCATAAAACAATTCATACTTGATGCGTTCCTGGGCAGCATGTTGATCCATCACGTACATCCCGTCTTCCGCTCCACAGATGATATAACTCGAATGCAGTTGTCCGATGACGTCTAATGCTGGAAGACGTTCGGACTGAAGAACGGGTTCCTCGACCTGTTCTGCCTGGAGCATCTCTGGCTCTGGTTCATGAACGAGCGGCGCCGGGTTCCACTGGGAAGGAGACGTGAGCGACTCTTTTCGCTCGCGAGGAATCGGATAATTCCACTCGACCGTGTCTACTTGTTTAGGTTGCGGTTCCATCGAGAAATCGAGTTTCGACTGTTCGGACGGTGTTTCTCGTTTTGGTTTTGGCTCTTGTTTCACAGACGGAATGAGACGTTGCTCACGGAGCGTCAATTGAACGGTCTCTCGAATGAGCTGGCACAATTCTTTTTCTTTCGACAAGCGCACTTCACGTTTTGTCGGATGGACGTTCACGTCAATCAACATCGGGTCCATCTTCACTTCGAGCACGGCAATCGGATAGCGACCAATCGGTAAGAGCGTATGGTAGCCTTCGAGCACGCTTTGTGTCAGTGCAAAGTTCTTGATGCTTCTGCCGTTTAAGATGAGGGTCACGTATTGTTTGTTCGAACGAGTCACTTCCGGGCGCACGAAATGCGCGCTCAGCGTATAGTCGTTCGTTTTACTCGATGCCGTGACGATTTGCGCGGCGACTTGGCGACCATAGATGGCGAGCATGACTTGTTTCAAGTCCCCATTCCCGTTCGTTCGCAACAGTTCTTTCTCTTCATGAAAGACGGTGAAGCGAATCTCTGGATGGGACAGTGCCAAACGGTTCAACGTGTCGGTAATGCTCGCGAGTTCTGTCGCCGCTGTCTTCAAATATTTCAGCCGTGCCGGTGTGTTGAAGAAGAGCTGACTGACCGCAATTTCGGTCCCGACGTTCGTCGCCGCCGGATTCGTCTCCTTGATGACACCGCCTTCAAGCGTCATCTCAAAACCGTCTTCATCTGCTCGTTTAGACTTCAACGAGACGTGACTGACCGACGCAATCGAGGCGAGTGCTTCCCCACGGAAACCGAGCGTCCGAATGCGAAACAAGTCGTGCTCGTCCCGAATCTTACTCGTCGCATGTCGTAAGAAGGCTCGGGCTGCGTCTTCCTCATGGAACCCGTGTCCGTTGTCACGCACTTTGATGAGACGGATACCCGCCTCTTGTAAGTCCACGTCCACTTTCGTCGCTCCCGCATCAATCGCATTCTCGACTAATTCTTTGACGACGGAAGCCGGTCGTTCGACGACCTCCCCAGCTGCGATTCGGTTCGCGAGTTGTTCCGGTAACTCTCGAATGATTCCCATCGACTCACCCTTTCTTTGCGGTCTGTTGCAGTTCGTAGAGCGCCTGCATCGCTTCGATTGGATTCATTGCCAATAGATCGAGTTTTAGCAGCTGTTCTCGAACAGCGTCATTTGACTCGAACAATGACAACTGACTGACTTCTTCCACTTTAGGTGGAGCAGATTGCTCGTATAAGACAGGTTTCGTCGTTTCGGATTCGAGTTCTGACAGGATGGTCCGCGCCCGGTCAATCAATGAATCCGGAAGTTCAGCCAATTCTGCCACGTGAATCCCATACGATTTATCCGCACGTCCTGGATGCACTTCATGGAGGAAGACGACTCGTCCATCCCGCTCAATCGCCCGGACATGAACATTTTCAAGTGTCGGAATCGAGTCCTCGAGCACTGTTAATTCATGATAGTGCGTCGAGAAGAGTGTCTTCGCTCCGATTGTCGAGGCAATATACTCGACAATCGCCTGTGCAAGTGCCATCCCGTCATACGTCGACGTCCCGCGACCAATCTCATCCAATAGAATCAGACTATGGTTCGTCGCCTCGGTGACGGCTTGTCGCGTCTCGGTCATCTCGACCATGAACGTCGACTGTCCGCTCACCAAATCGTCCGCCGCACCGATCCGTGTAAAGATGCGGTCAAAGAGCGGGAGTTCCGCTGCTTCTGCCGGGACGAATGAACCGATTTGATGAAGGATCGCAATCAACGCAAACTGACGCATATACGTCGATTTACCGGACATGTTCGGTCCGGTGATGAGTAACATTTGACGTGTGTCGTCAAGCGTCAAGTCATTAGCGACATACTCACCTCGCGGCAAGACCGTTTCAATGACAGGGTGACGGCCGCGTTCGATTTGTACGTGCGATGTAGTTTTCGGGCGTACATATTCTCGTCTTTCCGCTACAACGGCAAGGGCGAGGAGCACATCCAACTCACTGAGTGAACGGGCCAATTGCTGAAGAGCCTTCGTGTACGTCTTCACTTCTTCTCGAAGTGCGACAAACAAGTCATATTCGAGCGTACAGCTCTTCTCTTCCGCTCCCAAGATGAGGGCTTCCTTCTCTTTTAGCTCAGGCGTAATGTATCGTTCCGCATTCGTCAATGTCTGCTTACGCTCATAGCGCCCTTCTTCGAGCAACTTCGCATTCGCCTTCGTCACTTCCAAGTAGTAACCGAATACGCGGTTATACCCGACCTTTAACGACTTGATGCCGGTCGCGATACGTTCCTGTTGTTCGAGGTTGGCAATCCACGATTTCCCGTTCGCTTTCGCTTCTAGCAGTTCATCGAGCTCTTCTGAATACCCGTGACGAATCATCCCGCCTTCTTTCGTCGAAATCGGGGGTGAGTCGACGAGTGCAGTCCGGAGCTGTTCACTCAACGTCTCGAACGAGTCGAGATTCTGTTCGATTTGCTGCAAGCGATCCGCTTTCACTGTTTGTAAGAGTGACCGGACAGAAGGCATCCGCTCGAGCGTGTCGCGAAGTTGGACGAGATCTCGCGCATTCGCTGTCCCGTACCCAACTTTCGCGACAAGGCGTTCGATGTCATAGACTCGCTTCAACTCTTCCTGTAGTTGATCGCGCAACATGAAGTCGTCCACTAAGTTCTCGACGGCGTCCTGTCGCTCTTTGATGCCTTGTTCTGTATAGAGCGGCTGTTCAAGCCAGCGTTTCAACAAACGACCACCCATTGCCGTCGTCGTCTCATCAAGGAGTGAGAGGAGTGACCCTTTCCGTTCTCCCGAACGAGCGGAACGAAACAGTTCAAGGTTTCTGGCCGTATTGGCGTCGAGCTGCATATGCTGTTCGACCTCATAGGCGACAGCCGGTTGCAAGTGATCGAGCGAACGCTTCTGTGTTTTCGTGAGATAGGCGAACAGCAACTCAAATGCCGAGCGCTGCGCCTCGTCTTTCGCACCTTGTGCGAGTGGACTATCCCGCTTGTCCACTTGAATCGAGAGAGGAATGCCGGTCTGTCGTAACAAGTCAGCGAGTCGTTCGTCTTCGACGATGACCTCGTTCGGAAGCAATCCTTCGATTTCCCGTAAGACAGCCTCTTCTGACGAGAGCGTCGTCAACCACGATTCCCCCGTCGTCACGTCACCTCTAGCAATCCCAAAACGTCCCGCGACGTCCGAGATGGCGACGAGATAACGGTTCTCTTTTTCGCTGAGTGATGCCATGTATGTACCTGGCGTGATCACTTGAATGACTTCCCGCTTCACAAGTCCTTTTGTCGCTTTCGGATCTTCTGTCTGTTCACAGATGGCGACGTTGAATCCTTTTTCGATCAGTTGTTCGATGTAGATTGCCGCCGAATGGTGTGGGACGCCGCACATTGGAATCGGATGCTCAGCCTGCTTCCCATTTTTAGAAGTGAGCGTGAGCTCTAGTTCCTTGGCGACAATTTGCGCATCTTCAAAAAACAACTCGTAAAAGTCGCCGAGTCGATAGAATAAAAAGGCGCCCGGATAGTCTGCCTTGATGGAGAAATATTGTTTCATCATTGGTGTCTGATGGACTTCTTGCATGTTAATTCACCTCTAGAAAGTACAACAGCTGACCATCGGCCAGCTGTGTCGTTTTAGTATCCGCAGCCGCCGCGTGCTTGTTCAGCCGCCATGCCGCTCCCTGTCTTCCCTGCAAGGACGTCTCCGTCCGTCGATTCGATGATGCGATCCGTCACGGAGTTCGCGAGCGTGACCGTCACGTATTGAAGCAAATCGTTCACTTCGACTTGTGTCTCCTGGAACGCTTGAACGACCGGAATTGAATCGAGTTCTTCCATCGCCTTATCAATCTTTTGCTCGACCTTTGCAAGTGCTTCCGTCTTGCCGTAGTGCTTACAGTTGACGGCTTCTTTTTGTAAGAACTTGATTCGTTTTATCAACGTCTGTACGCGGTCACTTCCGTTCACTTTCGCTTCCGCTTCTTTGAAACGCGCCACTTCTGGTGTTTGTGCTAATACGTCTGCCAATTCTCTTGCTTTTGCAATTACTTGTTGATCGGTCACCTTTTTAAACCCCTTTATGTCTATGATGTAATCGTGCTCAAAGGCACGTGAATGTTCTTTCTCATTCTAACATGAACGATTCGGAAACGGTACTAGCGGGATTCGTTGATTCTCGTAACATATCGACGTGTGGAATACTATCTTCTTGATACACATCACTTGTCCGTTTGAAGCCAAACGAGGCATAAAAAGGTTCCACATACGTCTGAGCTTGCAGATATAATGTCTCATGACCAAAATCCTTAATTGCAGCTTCCATCAGCTTACGAGAATGACCTTTCCCTCGATGCGTCGCTTTCGTGACGACACGTCCGATGGCGACTGGAGAGGCTTCCGTCAAAACACGAAGCGCAGAGACAATCTCTCCATCTTCTTCGATCCAATAATGGATGGCTTGTTCATCTTTTCCATCGATTTCTTGATACGGACAGTTCTGTTCGACCACGAAAATCTCAGTCCGTAGCGCCAGTAAGCGATACAATTCCAATGTTGTCAGTTCATCAAATGTTTTTTTCTTCATCAATATCCCCCTAATCAATCGTCACCCCGAGTGCTCGGGCAACATGTAACCCGCTCGTCATTGCGCCAATCGTCCCCGCCCCTGGAAATACGGTATCCCCGCATACATAAAAGTTAGGCAAGTCTGTGCGATAACTCGCGGCACGGAACAACGCCTGGCTTGGCGTCTGGGCATACCCCCCGACTGCCCCATGCGGTCGCTTCGTATACTTCACCCATGCACCTGGTCCACCAGGAAGGAGAAGTGACGATTCACGGTCCCATGCAGGGAACGCAGTGGCGACGACGTCGACGAGACGATTGGTCCAATCTTGTTCTAGTTTCTCATATGCCGCCCGGTCTTTCCAATGTTGCCATTCTGATAAATCGATATGTGTGGATACCGTAATGGTCCGTTCCGGTTTTTCTGTTCGCAACACGTCATCCGGCGCCGACATGGATATGAACGCATGCCCACTCGGTAATCGCTCGTGATAGATTTGTTGAAATAGTGGTTGCTGTTGACAGACATCCTCAGGCAAGACGATGTAAAGGCTGAACGTGCCCCATTGCGACTGCTTCAACTGTCTTCGATATTGCCGTTTAAACTTTCGCTGTTCCTGTCCCCGTAAAATCTCGCTCGTCCGCTCAATCGGGATGGCGGAAACAATCACATCGACCAGTTCAAGTCGTCCTCTTCGATCGGTGATGAACCATCCATCCGTCACTCGTTCGATGGACTGGACGTCTCTCCCTAATTTCGTCTCGCCACCAAACGTTCGGACGGCGCGCTCTAACGCATGAGCCAATTGATACAGCCCACCTTCCACATAGTACGCTCCTTCGTGATAGACCGACAGCGCCACTGCACCGAGTAAATGACTCGCTTCTTTCGCACCGGTCTGCAAACTATCGAGCAGGACTCCATCGATAAATCGCTCGAACATCGTACCGTTTAGTCCATGACGAGCTAACGTGACACCGAGTGGCCGCTGGAGTTTTAGGAGCGCCGTAAGTTGGTTCGGTCGGAACCCCTTCATTGCGTATACCATATCCGATGTCGTGCGAAACGGAAGTGCCGGCAACTCTTGAAACAACGGTCGGATCTTCTCAAAGTCACCCCACACTTCACGATAAAACGCATGGATTGCCTTGTGGTTCTCTGGGAACGCATGACTGAGCTCATCAAGCAGACGTTCTCGGTCGCGATAGTAAGTGACGGTGACGTCAGGCAGATGAATGTCCATCACCTCATCCAACAAAGTGACCTCGACCGATTCGTCCAATTTCTCAAGGACACGCTGATGGACTCCACCTTTTTCAAATCCCATTCCGAGCGTCGCGCCTGCCGGGAACAAGTAGTCACCCCGTTGAAATTTACCTGCACATCCGCCCCATTCACGCGATGCTTCAAAGACGGTTACGTCATGTCCTTTTTGTTGCGCGAGCGCAGCGGCCGTTAAACCCGCGACACCTCCACCTATGACCCCGATTTTCATGTACATCCCTCCTCTCTATATCATACCTGCTCATTCAAAAACTTGAAGAAATGAATCGGTTTTTAAGATTCCAATGTTCTTTTGAAGGGAACTGATTCTCCTATGCAGAAATAGTTTACATCTGAAAAGGTAAGGTGATGAAAATGCGTAGTCGTGTCATGGTTTATTTATTGATTCCCATCCTCATCTTTATTGGTATACTGATTACCCCACCTTCCGAGGAATCGCTCAAGCTCGCGACGATGACCGTCGTCAGCATCCAGGAGATGATTCCTTACGAAAAAGAGTATACGGCACAAAAAGTGCTAGAAGAACAAACTATGGATGATAAATCAGCCATCATCGAAGAATGGCGTCTCGAGCAAGGAGCAAGAACGTCTTACAGTTATGTGCTCAGACTGAGAGGATTTGAACATGTGACACAGATTGATGCAGGGGCTGCCAACACGAGGTCGGATGGGTATTACGCGATGCAGGCGCATAGCCCTATTTTCGAGACGGACAAACCCGTGTCAACGAACTATCCGATAGTCATGTTCAGTTCGGAACAACGACTCGTCATCGGACAGATGGATGTCCGCGTCATTTATGAAGAGGATGAGCAGTTGAAGAAATGGATTGTATTGGAGGATAAACAAGATTAGATGAGCAACTTACGACTTAATCGCAATACAAACATGAAACGAATCATGATCATCGGTTCAGGCGGTGCAGGGAAATCCACACTTGCCCGTCAACTCGGTGAACGATTACACCTCGATGTCTATCATTTGGATGCTCTCATGTGGAGACCGGGATGGGTGATGGCGCCAAGTGAGGAACGAATCGACATTCAGCAACAACTCTTGAAGAAAGATCAATGGATCATCGATGGAAACTTCGGGAACACGCTTGATTTACGTTTACAGGCAGCAGATACCGTCATTTTGATCGACCTTCCGCGAATCATTTGTGTATACCGCGTCCTCAAACGAGTTGCCCGTTACCGTGGTACGACGCGACCGGATATGGGCGCATCCTGTGAGGAAAAGCTCGATTTCGCATTTCTGAAATGGGTTTGGAATTTTCCTGACGTTCAACGGCCACAACTGTTACGACAAATTCAACAACATCCGACACAACCTAATTTGATACATTTGAAATCGTCACGAGCAGTCAGAAACTACTTGAAATCAATTTAAAACGCTTTCATTTCAAAAGTGTTTCTCTTTTTAATATTTTTTGTATTTTTATGCTTTACAATTAATAATCATACATATACACTTAGTTTCATCTACAACAGGGAGGCATTATACACATATGAAAAAATGGTTATTAGCAGGTACACTTATGTTGAGCGCGGCTTTACTCGGTGCATGTAGTCAAGAAACAGAAGGTGAAGCGACACAACAAAAAACGCTCGTCATGGGGACGAGCGCCGATTACTTCCCATATGAATTTGTCGATACGGCAAACGGGGATGCAATTGTCGGATTTGATATTGAAATTGCGGAGACGATTACAGAACGTCTCGGTTACGAATTGAAGATTGAAGATATGGACTTCGGTAGCTTACTCGGAGCCTTGAATAGCGGACGTGTCGACTTCGTCATGGCAGGGATGACGCCTACAGAAGAGCGGAAAGAAAACGCCGACTTCTCAGACATCTATCTTTCCGCGACAAACTTGATCATGACAAAAGATGAGTCACTTCAGGCAATCGAAGATTTGTCTGGTAAGAAAATCGGTGTCCAAACGGCTTCGATACAAGAAAACATCGCAAAAGAACAAGCGCCAAAAGCTGAACTTGTATCGTTGAACAAGATCCCTGAAATCGTTCAAGAGTTGAATACAGGTCGAATCGATGCAATGGTCATCGAAGACACGGTCGCGCAAAAGTATCTAGATCAAGATGACAGCTTCTATACATTCGCTTTAAAAGAGGATGGCGAAAAAGGTTCAGCTGCTGCATTTAAGTTAGATGATGAGTTACGCGATCAGTTCAACGAAGAATTGAACAAGATGATGGAGTCTGGCGAAATCGATGAATTGGTGAAAAAATGGTTCTCGATGGAGCCGACTGAATGAGACAAGTCGAGCTGCCGATCTATCCCGTCGTTTATCCGACGGGACATCGGTTAAATCAAAATGAAAGTCAGTTCCCGTTACCTGAACGAATCAAGAGCCAGCTTGATTCGTTGACGTATCATGACTTACACGAATATCCGGTCGAACCGATCAATGAATTGTTCGAACGCTACGCTGCGTACGTCGGTGTGACACCTGAGCAACTGCTCGTTGGTTGTGGGAGTGATGAGATGATTCATGTCGTGACGCAAGCATTACTCGCACCAAATGATATCGTCTTGTCCCCGACACCTGACTTTTCGATGTATCCCATCTTCACGACCATCGCCCACGGGCAACATGTTCAAGCCGTTGATTTATCATATGAGGGAATTGTAGAAGCAATCGAGACGCATCATCCGAAGCTTCTTCTACTCTCGAACCCGAACAATCCAACCGGGAAACTATGGACCGTGAAAGAATTGACGCATCTCGCCTCAATCGTTCCGTACCTTGTGGTGGACGAGGCATATATGGACTTCACACCGGGTGACAGCATGATTCCGTTCATTGCGAACCATCCGAATCTCATCGTCCTTCGCACGATGTCAAAAGCATTCGGACTGGCAAACGTACGAATCGGATTCATGGTGACAAACAACGAACTCGCACACTATTTCCGTCAATTTATCCCACCGTTCAACATTAGCGGGGTGAGTGCAAAGATTTGCAACATCTTCTTAAAAGATGCAACTTATCTTCAAGAAACAATCGAATGGCATGACGAGATGCGGCAAAAGTGGGTATCCGCTTTTGAATCAATTGGTCACGTCCTCCCTGCCTCGACAAACTTTTTGTATATCGAGCTCGAGCAACCCGAAGCAGTATGGGCACAATTGACCGCATTGAACGTACACACTTCGAAACAACCGACGGGCATTCGAGTGACCATCGGTGACGAAGCGGCACTTCATCTCGCACATACAGCTATTCAGCAATACAAGGAAACAAGTCACGTAAAAAACTCCTGAACCTCATGTTCAGGAGTTTTTGTCAGTCGATCGTTTTGATCACGCGCGCCGGATTTCCTCCGACAACCGTCCGTGGTGGCACATCTTTTGTGACGACCGCACCAGATGCGATGACTGCCTCATCTCCAATCGTCACACCCGGATTGATGATGGCCCCTCCACCGATCCATACCCGGTCTCCAATCGTCACGGGTTTCCCGAACTCATACCCAGAGATGCGCTCAATCGGATCAATCGGATGTGTCGCCGTATAGATATGTACACCTGGTGCAAGCATACAGTCATCCCCGAAAGTGATGGGACAAATGTCTAAAAAGACACAGTCAAAATTCGCATAGAATCGTTCACCCAAGTGAATATTGTACCCGTAATCACATTTGAAGTTCGGTTCGATGTAATACGACTCTTTCGTCGAACCGAGTAACGCACTAAGAATTTCTTTCCGTTCAGTCAAATCATCAATCCCGGAACGATTGAATCGCTCGGTCAATCGCCGGGCATGCTTCCGATCTTTAACGAGCGTCTCATCACCAGCTAAATACAGTTCACCACGAATCATCTTCTCTTTTTCCGTCATCATGATCCCTCCTTACACTCAGTATAGAGGATTTTCAAATCATTTAGGGAATAGAGACAAGGATGAGCAGAAGGAGGAAGATGTGATGAAACGTATTTTAGAGTGTCGGGCAAGTGATTTTATCACGTTTAATCGTCACGACTTAGTCGGATCGATTCGAAAAGCAGAAGGACGAACGGTCATGGCCGAGGTCATCCCGACGGTTCAACCGCTCTACCCAGAAGTCACGAATGCTGAACTGGCAAGAGCGTTCGGCGCCGACTTGATTTTATTGAACATGTTAGATGTGTTCCATCCTTACATTAAAGGACTTGAAAGTCATGCGCTGTTCGGCGACATGCCAGGTGATGAGATGAGTGACCATCCGATTCTGGAGCTAAAGAGACTGATTGGGTTACCGATTGGAATCAATTTAGAACCTGTCGACTTTTCAGAGAAATCTTCTGAGATGAACGAAGTGAAACGAGGTAGACTCGCTTCAGTCGAAGCGTTCCAAAAAGCGTCTGAACTCGGGATCGATTTCGTTTGTCTGACAGGCAACCCGAATACCGGGGTTACGAATGAAGCAATCGAACAAGCGATTATCCGAGGGCGTCGTGAATTCGCTGGCGTCATCATTGCCGGAAAGATGCATCAGGCCGGTGTCGGCAGCGTGTTAGATCGAGACGCATACATTCGCTTCGTTGAAGCAGGGGCAGACATCATTCTTCTGCCAGCTCCAGGAACCGTTCCGGGTGTCCGTGAAGAGGCATTCCACGAACTCGTACAAGAACTGCAAGCACTCGGAGCACTCACGTTAGCCGCAATCGGGACATCACAAGAAGGGGCCGACGTGGCGACCGTTCGCGAGATCGCACTCTCTTCAAAGCGCGGGGGCGCAGATATCGTTCATATCGGTGACGCCGGATTGTCTGGGATTGCCGTACCAGAGAACATTCAGGCACTTTCAATTGCCATTCGCGGGCGACGTCATACATACATTCGCATGGCTGCCTCGGTCAATCGTTGACACAAAAAAGGAAGGAGACGCGCTCCTTCCTTTTGCTTTACCATTCCGTGACGTCGCGACGAGGTTTCGCCGGTGTTGTCGCACCGTGACGTTTGGCGAGTAACGCTTCCACATCTTCTAAGCGCACACCTTTGGCTGCTAACAAGACGAGTAAGTGATACAGAAGGTCTGCTGACTCTTCAACCAAGTCTTCATCCGTCATGGCAGCAATGACGACCTCGAACGATTCTTCTCCAAACTTCTTCGCAATTTTTTCAACGCCCTGTTCAAACAAGTAGGTCGTATACGAACCTTCCTTCGGTTCATTCTTTCTGGATTGAATCAATTGCTCCAATTCATGAATCATGCGTTCACCTCCGTAAAGAAACAACTTCGATTTCCGGTATGACAAGTCGGACCATTCGCATGGACACGAACGAGAAGCGCATCCTGATCACAGTCGACGTGGATACTGACGACGTCAAGTGTGTTGCCGCTCGTCTCCCCTTTCATCCATAGCCTACCTTTTGAACGAGACCAGAACGTCACGACCCGTTCACGTAGCGTTTGACGGATGGCCTCATCGTTCATATATCCGAGCATGAGGACGGCCTCATCCTCTTCTGAGACGATGATGGCGGGAATTAATCCATTTTCGTCGAAACGAACCGCATCGGCAAGTTGTGACTCGTGCATACGTGCTTCACCTCTTCTACTGTCGTTTTTCGGTCATGTAAGATGGATGCAAGTAGTGCAGCGTCGACTTTTTCAAGCGCTTCGACTACGTGCTCGGCATTCCCTGCCCCACCTGAGGCGATAATCGGAATGTCGACGACTTCGCGAAGTTGTTCTAAAATCGCTAGGTCATATCCGCTTTGCTTTCCGTCTTGGTTCATAGACGTGACAAGAAGCTCACCCGCCCCGAGTGCGGCTACTTGTTTCGCCCATTCGACCGCTAACAGTTCTGTCTTCTGTTTACCGCCATATGTGTAGACATAGTACTCCCCGTCTTCAAATTTTACGTCGATCGCAACGACGATACATTGTGATCCGAAACGATCGGCCGCTTCTCGAATGAGACTTGGGGATTCGACAGCGAGCGTGTTCAACGATACTTTATCCGCTCCTGCTTTTAACAATGACGAAATGTCATCAAGTGAACGAATCCCTCCGCCGACCGTCAACGGGATGAATACTTTCCGTGCCACTGCACTGACGACATCGAGCATCGTCTGGCGGCGTTCCGTACTTGCCGTGATGTCGAGAAAGACGAGTTCATCGGCTCCGGACTCATCATAATATTTTGCGATTTCGACCGGATCACCGATGTCTCGTAGTTGAACGAATTCGATCCCTTTGACGACACGGCCTTCCTTCACATCGAGACATGGAATAATTCTGCGTTTAAGCATAACGCGCCTCCCATTCAATCAGTTCATCGATACTTACTTTACCAGACAGAAGTGCTTTCCCGACGACGGCCTCATCAATCTTAGCCATCTTTAGTTCCTTCACGTCCTCTTCAGTCGTCACACCGCCTGAAGCAATCAGTGTGACGTTGACGATTTGGCGTAGCGCCTTCATGCGCGCGACATTCGGTCCGTTCAGTTTTCCGTCAGATCCGATGTCCGTATATAGAATCGTCTCAATCCCTCGCTTGACGAGATCTTGAGCGACCGAGATGTCATCGAGCTTCGTCGCTTCTTGCCATCCGTTAATGGCGACCTTTCCGTCATATGCATCGAGTGCCACAGCAACTCGTTTGCCATACTTTTCAATCGCCTTGTCTAAAAAGTCAGGATCCGTAAACGCCTTTGTTCCTAAGAGGACACGGTCCGCACCTGTGTCCATGACCGCATCGAGTGAGGCTTCTGAACGAATCCCACCACCTGTCTGTACGAGAAAACCGAGAGACTTCGCATAGCGGACGACATCTAGGTGACGCGGCTCGCCTGCCTTTGCCCCTTCTAAGTCGATTAAATGAATCATCGGGACTTTTCCTTGCCACGCTTTTAATAATTCATACGGGTCACCGTATTGTTCTTCGGTTGAAAAATCGCCTTCTGATAAACGGACGATCTTGCCTCCAATTAAATCAATGGCGGGTAGTAATTTCACGCTCGACCGCCTCCTTCCATTCTTGAAGTAAACTGAGACCGAACGCCCCACTTTTTTCCGGGTGAAACTGCATGCCCGTGACGAGTCCTTTTTGAACAATCGCAGGAACACGCTCTCCCATATAATCCGCTTCCGCCACGATATTAGCATCGTCCGTCACGGCGTGATAAGAGTGAACAAAGTAGACGTCCTCATCGCGAAGAATCGAGTTCCATCCAACGTGTGGAAGACGCTTCGCGCGCATTCGCTCAACCGTTCCCGGAATCAACCCGAGACCTTTCGTCGGCATGCCTTCCGTACTTGAATCAAACAAGAGCTGCATCCCAAGACATATCCCTAAAAACGGCTTTTTTGTCGCCATCTTTTGTAATAGCGGGATGAGCCCCGTCTGTTCGAGTGATTGCATCGCTTGCGGGAAAGCACCGACCCCAGGAAGTAAAATGGCGTCCGCTTCTTCAATTTGGCTTGCATCATTCGTAATCACGACGTAGCAACCGATTGCCTGCAACGCACGTTCGACGTTGAATACGTTACCCATTCCATAATCGATGACCGCTACTTTCATCCTTCAATCCATCCTTTCGTAGAAGGGAGACGATCGGTTCCATCGCTCGAGACCGCCTCAGCGAGTGCTCGTCCGAACGCTTTGAACAACCCTTCAATCATGTGGTGTGAGTTCGATCCATACAGGACCGCGAGGTGAAGCGTGAGTCGACCGTTCATGGCAACCGCTCGGAAGAATTCCTCAGCGAGCTCGGTATCAAAATCCCCAAGCTTCGGATTGCGAATATCCGCTTGATAGACAAGGAAGGGACGTCCTGACACATCGACGACCGCTCGCGCTAACGTCTCGTCCATCGGCATGTAACTCGCTCCATAGCGGCGAATCCCAACTTTGTCTCCGAGAGATTTGGCGATGAGTTGACCGAGCGCAATCCCCACATCTTCCACTGTATGGTGGGCATCGACCCATGTATCTCCTTCGACTTTCACCTCTAAGTCCATCTGACTGTGAAAGGCAAGTAACGTCAACATGTGGTCAAAAAAACCGACTCCTGTTTGGATGGTGCTTTCTCCTGTTCCATCTAGATTGACTCGAATCTCAATTTTTGTCTCTTTCGTCTCACGCTTTAGTTCAGCTGTTCTCAACAGAATTCACCTCTTCAATCGTTTGTCGGATAAAGGCATACGCCTCATCTGTCCCTGCACTGACACGTAATCCATCCGGAAACGCACGTACATGGACGCCTTTTTCAAGGAAGCGGGATGCCCACCCTTCACTGTCATCGGTTTTGACATAGATAAAGTTGGCACGACTCGGTAAAATCTCACCAATCGGTCGTAACAACTCAGTTAATTTCTCACGTTGCGCCGTATGGAACTGAATCGACTCTTGGATATACGTCTCATCACGCAATACAACGTTGGCGACCGTGGCACTGAGTCCACTCACGTTGAACGGCGAACGGAACCGGTCGATCTGTTCGATGATTTCTTCTGACGCAATCATGAATCCAATTCGAAGGTTCGCAAGACCGAACGCTTTTGATAACGTCCGTAAAATGATGACGTTCGGATGCTCGTTCAAGCGAGACACAAATGAATCCTCCATCGTGAAATCGATATAGGCTTCATCAACAACGAGATAAGGGACACGTGTCGCAATGTCCGACAATTCTTCAAGTGTCCACATCTTACCGGTTGGGTTATTTGGATTCGAAATCAGAACGAGCTTCGGCTCATTCGTTTGAATGAGTTCGGTTAGCGCATCGTAACTCAATCCATGCTTCTCCGGTTGCATGAAGTGCCCTCTCGCAATCTGTGTGTATATGCCATACATCGAGAAGTCTGGGGCCGGTGCGACCACACGGTCTTCCGTATCTAAAATGGCCTGACTTAAGATGGCTAACAGCTCGTCGCTTCCACTTCCGACCATCAGTTGCGTCGTCTCGACTCCCGCATAGTTCGCATAACTCGCTTTTAAGGCAAGCAATTCTTCGACCGGATAACGGCTGAGCGCCTCGAGTGAAACGTCTCGAATAGCTCGTTCAAGCCGCTCTGGTAACGGATATTGACTTTCATTTTGATTGAGCGCGTACCCTGATACGGCATGGGGCACATATCGCGGGATGTTCTGATAATTTCGTCTCATACGTCCTCCATCCGAACAGCCATCGCACGGGCATGTCCTTCTAATTGTTCTTGTTTTGCGATTCGAATCGCAGCCTTTGTGATTGTCTCATCAAGTTCTGTCATCTCAAGGAACGTCTGACGGCGATAAAAATCATCGACGGACAATCCGCTCGAGAATCGCGCCGTCCCACTTGTCGGAAGGACATGGTTCGGTCCAGCGATATAATCCCCGAACGCTTCCGCCGCCTCGTGACCGAGGAAGAACGACCCGCCGTGACGTATCGCACGCATCAACGTTTCAGGATCTTTGACGGCCAACTGGACGTGCTCCGCAGCCATCGTGTTCGCATACGCGATGGCATCTTCTAGTGATCGAACGATGACTCCGCCACGTTTCAATGATTCCCTGGCGATCTCTTGTCGTGGTAAGAGCGAAAGTTGACGCTCAAGTTCTTGTTCGACTTCATCACGAAGCATTTCTGTCGTGACGAGTGCGATTGCCGTCGCTTCTACGTCATGTTCTGCTTGTGCGAGAAGATCCGCCGCTACCCACTTCGGATTTGCCGTTTCATCGGCAATGATCAGCACTTCGGACGGTCCCGCTACAGAGTCGATCCCGACGATGTGCGAGACGAGCGCCTTCGCCGTCGCGACATACGCATTTCCGGGTCCGACAATCTTATCGACCGGACGAATCGTTTCTGTCCCATATGCGAGTGCGGCAACGGCTTGCGCACCTCCGACCAGAAAACACTCATCTGCCCCTGCGATTTTTGCTGCAATCAAGAGGGAAATGTCGATCCCATCTGCTTTTGGTGGGGTGACCATGACGACTCGTTTGACACCGGCCACTTTCGCCGGAATGATATTCATCAGGACGCTCGACGGATAGACGGCTGTCCCACCCGGTACGTAGACACCGACCGAATCGAGCGGCATATAACGTCTTCCGAGTCGGAACATCGTATCTTCGAACACATCATCTTGACGTACTTGATGCGCGTGGAAGGCGCGAATCCGTTCTGCCGCTAAGGTCAACGCTTCCGTCAGTTCAGCATACGCTGCCGGCGGGATAAAGCGAGACAAATCGACAGACTCGATTTGGTCGACCCCATCGAATTGACGCGTCCATTCAAGGAGTGCTTCATCTCCGCGTGCCTCAACCGCTTCTACGATTGGTTTGACCGCTTCCGCCCAAGCTTCTCGCCGTGATCGATTCGTTTCTGTACTCATGCATTCTCCTCCTGACTCAGCTTTCGAATCCATGCCTTTAATTCGTCAGGCTGCTCTGCCAAAGCCGTTTCGCTCGTGATGAATTTTGCATTGATTGAAAAAATCGTTTCATATTCCTCTAAGTCATTCGCTGCTAACGTCGCACCTGTCTCGACGATGTCGACGATGCAATCCGCTAGTCCTGTTAACGGAGCGAGCTCCACAGACCCATTCAACGCGATGACTTCTACGTTTTGTCGCTTTGACGCGAAGTGTGAGATGGCGATGTTCGGATATTTACTCGCCACTTTTAATTTCTTTGTGCCATTACGTCGAACTTTCGGACCACATACGGCCATCCGACAGCGTCCGAACGGTAAGTCGACGACTTCGAGTACACCTGGCGTTTTCTCTCGTAAAATATCGCCACCAACAATTCCGACATCAGCTGCTCCGTGCATCACATATTTATAGACGTCGTCCCCTTTGACGAAAATAAATTCATGATCTCCTGCTTTTACTGTGAGTTCACGTCCCCGCTTCTCTGGCCAAACGGGTAAATCACGTTCGACAAAAAATTGACGAGCTGCTTTTTCGATCCGTCCTTTCGCGACCGCTACCTTCATTTGATCACCTCATCTAACTGTTCTAAATCGAGTGACATGCCGAACGCTCGTCTCGAGTGTCCGAAATGACCATATAGTGAATCGTATCGTCCCCCTGAAAGGACACGCTTTCCTTCTACACTTCCCGTCACGGTCAAACCTGAATAGTAATCAAAATCTCCCGTTTGACCGAAATCATATGATACGTCTAAGCCAATTGCACGCAAATGTTGTACGGCCTCATCGACTTCATCGATGGCATCGTTTAGAGACTCTGGTGCCTCACACCGTAATTCTTCGAGCGCTGAATTCCCAATTAAAAATGGTAGTTTTGCAATCAATGGATAGCGATACGTTTCGGCTAACTCACGTAGCGATTCTAAATTTCGAAGTGCTAAGATTTTTCGGAATGTCCGTTCTTGAATGCCTGTCTCTTTCGCAATGAGCGAGATGACAGCGGCTGATCCGATTTTGATTGTCAAACGCTCAGTAGGCAGGACTCCTTCCGTCATATCGAGAAATGATTCGATAAGATGACTGTCCTTCATTTCCCCGTCGACCCACTCGAGTCCAAGCTGTTGTCGTTCATGTGGTTGACCGGAATGTTTGATTGTCCGACGGTAGACGGCTCCGGCGTACGCGACACGCATCGGTTCATGACCGTCTGCTAGCTTTCTTGCGATTTGCAATGTATAGTCAGGGCGCATGACGAGAAGTTCCCCGTCATTCCCGAATAAACGATAATAGGCCGACTCATCAAAGAGCGCCAAATTTTGATAGTGCGAATAGTATTCGAGTAACGGCGGGTCGATGACGGCATAACCGCTCGCCTCTGCCTTTTCTAAAAATGACAGCATCCACCGCTTTGGTCGAATGACATCTCCTGATTGTAGTTCATACCATCCTTCTGGAATTGAACCTTTCGAATTTGACCAAATCATGATAACCACCCTTTATCTTATTATCACTTTACCAAACTAAAGTAGTGTGTTAAATTTATCAAACAGAGAAACACCTGTCAACCAATTGAACTGAAAAGGACGTGTAACGGATGTTTAACTTTACCCATGATGGCCATGTGCATACCCCATTTTGTCCACACGGCACAAAAGACCCGATTGAACAGTATATTCAAGTCGGGATTGAAAAAAACCTGCAAACGATGACGTTCACAGAACATGCACCGTTCCCACAGGCATTTATCGATCCGGTGCCGAATCAAGACTCCGCGATGTCGATCGACCTCCTTCCTGACTACCTTAATACGTTGCATCAGATGAAAAGTCAGTATCAAGAGGTCATTGACATTAATGTAGGACTAGAAGTCGACTTGTTACCACATCTAGAAGAAGAGACGATTGCTTTGTTAAAACCATATGCTCCCCTTCTTGATGAAGTCATCTTGTCCCAACACTTCTTATTGATAGATGGTGTATATATGCCAGTAGATTATTCTGCTGAAACGTTTGATGACCTCGTTCAAGCGCTCGGTTCATTTGAAAACGTGATGAAAGCTTATTATGACTCGATTGAACGTAGTCTTGGCTTTCCATGGGAAACGATTCAAGTCGCTCGGATTGGACACATCGACTTACCAATCAAATATCAAAAAAATTATGATTGGGATCGTTCAACAATCAGACAAGAGGAAGAACGTCTCTTGCGAGCGATTGCCGATCGAGGATTCGGCCTCGATTTTAATACCGCCGGACTTAGAAAACCTGAATGTGGTGAGCCATACGTCGCAGGACTCGCCAAAGATGCGAGCCAATTGAACATCCCTTTCACGTTAGGATCAGATGCTCACCTCGCTAAAGATGTAGCCGCTGGATTCGACATCATTGCACAAAAAAAAGCCACGTTCCTATGAACGTGGCTTTTTGACAGCGATCTAGCTATCTAGATCCCCATGCTTATGGTTGACAACGATATGGCATTCCATTTCTTCATCTGTAAACATCATACCATAACGAAGAATAGATGCAACAAAAAATTGGGTGAAATGGTTCACCCAATTGAAGTTACATCGCTGCGTATAAAGTTTTTAAGTCGTTCGTCGCTGCCTCATCCATTTGGAGGGCTACAAGTTCAACATATTGAAGGGCAGGATCTTGATCTTTTGATAAAGCAACGATTTCAGCGGCTGCCTTATCGAGTGCTAACAAAATGCCTGACACCCCGAGTGTCGGATAGTAACGAAGAAGTGCACGGACATGCTTAATCTCAGAAACTTCATTTCCATTGATGGTCAACGATTTGACTGCCAATTCCTGATGCATGCCAATCGCAAATTTATCTTCCCATACTTCTTCAAGTGTGATTAACGCTTCTACTTCATATGCACCATCTGTAAAGCGAACGTGTTTTTCCATGAACAAATTCCCCTCTCCTGAATCTACTTTTATTATATAAGAGATTTTAGAGAGTATATTGTGAAATATTGAACATTATGTGTAAAGTTTGTCTCACTTCATTTTGAACAACAAAAAAGGCCCCTCCGAAGAGGGGCGAATAATGGAAGAGTAAAACACCATTGGCAGTACATTAATAATATATCATCTAATGAAAACGTTTACAATGTATTTTTGTACATTTTTTTAAGTGGCATATGTAACACTTCGATCCCACTCTCACGCATTAATTCTAATCCATCACCATGCTCATATCCGACCGCATAAACGACGCGGGCGACGCGCGCTGCAATCAGAGCAAGAGAGCAAGCATGACACGGTGAATGGGTGACATAGGCCGTTGCACCGAACGCATTCGTTGAATCGGCAGCCAATTTTCCGATCGCATTAATTTCAGCATGAATCTCATGTTGCTTCGACCAGTGATGATGATCATACGGGTCTGTACATTTGATATATGTCACACCGTCCCGGATGAGCCGAGCGGGCTCATTGATCATATCGAGATTCGTCGATGAAACATAGTCAGCATGCTTATAGAACCCGTCTTCTTGCTTGATATAAATCTCATTACAATTCGTATGACCAGAAGGTGTACCATTCAGACCAATTGAAATCGGCTTTTCGTCTTTTACGATGACACAAGCAACACTTTTCGATGCACACTTCGAATGTCGTTCTGCCATCATATCGGCGAATAATAACCACGTCTCGTCCCACAATCGTTGTTTCTCCATATAAGCCCCTCCTCGTAGAAAAGGAAAGTCTGATTGCTCAGACTTCCCTTCTTAATATCCTGTATCTTTTGGCAGTTCTTTATTTTTTGAGGCAATCTCAATGACTTTCTCTTTGAGCTCATGCTCCATCCGGTCGAGTTCACGTTCGGCGTCACGACGCTTTTGTTTTCCTTCTTGTTGAATGCGTAACGTTTCATCGAGTGTCGAGAGTAAATTCTCGTGGGCGACTTTAAGGGATTCCACAGAGACAATCCCTTTTTCATTTTCTTGAGCGATTTCAATCGAAGAGTCTTTGAGCATCTTCGAGTTCTGCTCAAGCAACTGATTGGTCGTCTTCGTCACGTCCTGTTGCATGCGAAGTGCTGTCTTCTGACGTGTCAAACTAAGCGCGAGAACGACTTGGTTTTTCCAAAGCGGAATCGTATTGACGACCGCTGACTCGATTTTCTCAGCGAGGATTTGGTTGTTCTGTTGGATGACTCGGATTTGTGGCGCCATCTGCAAGCTGATGGTGCGACTCAATTTCAAATCATGTAGCTTCTTCTCAAACCGATCTGCCAATTGAATCATATCGTTCAACTGTTGAAGTTTAGACTGATCTTTTGAAATTTCGACTTCTTGACGAAGTGGCGCGATTTCATGTTCACGTACATGGTCAAGTTTCGTTTCGCCCGCAGCGATATAGACGTTCAACTCTTCGAAATACCGCTTATTCTTATCATACATTTGATCGAGCATCGTAATGTCTTTCATCAGACCGAACTTCGCACGATCGAGGTTATGGATGACCTCTTCCAAGTAGACGTTCATTTTTTCGAATTGAAGTTTATAGTTTTCGGCTTTCTTTTTCGCACGACCGATGAGCGGGATGTTGTCCATAAAACTCTTCTTCTCTGGTTGAAGCATGTCCGGGTCCATCTTTCGGACGTTCTGCATTAAGTCAGACAAGAGTTTCCCCGCATCCCCACCATCTTTCATTCGAACTTCCGTCAGAATTTGGTCAGAGAATTGTGAAAGTTCACGTTGAACGTTCGAGCCAAACAACATGACCGAATCTGTCTTTTTAATATCAATCGACTCCGCCAATCGCGTAATTCGCTCACGGTGCTCTTGAGGCACGTCTGGTTTGGCTTGGATGGCAGGTACTTCGTGAGGTTGTGAAACAGATGACCATTCCACAGATGGGTCGCTAAACCCCTCTGTTTCTGTTTTCGTTTTCGTATCAGATGTCAGCTCTTCTTCCGGCCATGACTGCCAGTTCGTTTCATTCGATGAAGTCATGTTTCTTTCTCCCTTCCGGCTGATCAGATAAGACTCGCTCCATCATGATCAGTTCGCGTTCAAAGTCTACGGCGTCATCTTCAAGGAGACGTCCGCGTTGTTCTTTAAATTTATCGACAATTAGTCGCATATTCGTGATTAATTGCTCTCGAGTCTCTTCTTGAATGACGACTCGTTTTCCTTCAAGTTCTTTAAATTTCAAGACGACCGAGACGAGGGAATCTAAGTAGAATGTGAACAAGTCTCGAACATGTTTTGCGTCTTGTGGATTTTCGAAAAGTTCTTCGAACAATTCGTGTGCTTCTTTGGAGACAGCTTTCATCTCACGCCTTACTTCCACATCTTTGATTTCAGGAAGGACGCGGTCAATCTGTTGTAGCTTTTCATATCCTTGTTCAATCGTCCGTTGCAAAAATTGTAGTTCTAAATCGTCCGTTGCCTCGAATTGACGTGCCGGGACGGGTTCCTCAATCGGCTTGAGGATTCTTGAACCTGAGAACGGTTCGTCCTCATCGAGCAACAGTTTTTTCTTGGCACGTTTCGCGACCATTGTCGGTGTTCGTTGACGGTTTTTGCGCTTGTTCGTCGACCAGACTTCATTCAAGACGAGCGCCCCTACTATAATGAATAACCAGGAGAAATCGAATACGTTGATGGCAAAGTATATGACTGCCCCTGTCAGGGCCCATTTCATCCATGTTTTCATTCTTTTCACCTCATCTCATGTTACTTCTATTGTACATTACGAAACCTATCAAAAAAAGTTTCGTCATCCCTATCATTTTAGCATAATAAAATTCGTTGTTTCCTCCGTCCACAGGTGTAAAAACGAATATCTATATCGACTTCTTTCCCGTTGTGCGATGAAAAAAACCGTAGACCTATAAGCCTACGGTTTGTCCATTATGTTGTGACCCACGTTGAAACCATTACAATGGCTACTGTCACAGGAATGACGTAGCGAATGAGCGCATGCCAAATCGGATAAAGTTTCTTACCCGGTTCTGACGTTTGAATCTCATCTTTCAAAATACGTTGATCGACGACGTATCCGACAAAAATCGATGTTAAGAGTGCCCCGACCGGCATCAAAATATAGCTGACGAGGTAATCCATCGTATCGAAGAACGTCCGACCATTCCAAATCTGTAAATCACTCAATAGTCCGAATGACAAGGCAGATGGAACGCCTACGACAAACACGAGAATGGCTGCCGTCACGGTTACTTGCTTCTTCGTCCAAGTTGATTTCTTTTCGTTCAACCGATCTGTCACACCCGCGACAACTACTTCTAACATCGCGATTGACGACGTGATCGATGCGAACGCGAATAATAGGAAGAACAACACCATGAAGAAGCCGCCTAGTGGTACTTGATTAAAGACAGCCGGTAATACGACGAACAGTAACGCCGGACCTTCAGCCGGATCAAGTCCTGAAGCGAAAACTGCCGGGAAAATAGCAAGTCCAGCTAAGAGTGAAACCGTAATGTTCAACAAAACAATCATGTTCGCAGAACGGTTCAACGTTCCTTTCGTCTTTATATAAGACGCATATGTCAACATCGCCGCTACCCCTAACGATAAGGAGAAGAAAGCTTGTCCTAGGGCAAATAGTACCGACTCACCCGTCAATGCAGAGAAGTCAGGTTGTAAGAAGAAGCGAACCCCTTCCATCGCCCCATCGAGTGTCAATGAACGGACGACGAGTACAATGAAGCTGATGAACAAAAGCGGCATTAAAATCTTGCTCATCCGTTCAATCCCTGCTTCGACTCCGCGTAAGACAATCAATAGCGTGATCAACAAGAATAAGAATTGTCCGAGTACCGCGATGCCAGGTGTTGACACAACATTTCCAAATACATCTCCGAACTCGTCAGCTGTACGACCACTTAATGTCCCACTTAAACCGAGCCCGATATAAATAAGGACCCATCCTCCAATAACACTATAGAAGGAAAGCAACAAGAAACATGCGATGACACCTAAGTAACCGATAATGCTCCAACGACCATGTCCTAATTTTTTGAAGGCAAGAAGTGCCGTCTTTTGAGTTGAACGTCCAACGATGAATTCACCAATCAATAGTGGCAGACCAAGTAATAATGTGAACGCCAAAAACATGAGTAAAAAGGCACCGCCCCCACTAGTTCCAGTGACGTATGGAAATTTCCATATCGCACCTAAACCGATTGCCGACCCTGCGGCAGCTAGAATGAATCCAATTTTTGAGGCGAATGAGTTTTGCGCCATGATTACCCCTACTTCCTGTTTTTCATTTCATTTTCATAATAATAGTGAAATACTAACACGGTTCAAGGGTCAGAACAACATAAAAACAGAGAAAAGTCTGAATACTTTTCTCTGTTGATGCTTTATGGCGTTAAAAACGTGAGAGCCCGCTCTCGAATCTGGATTGCTAAGTGATCTGTTTCAAAATGTTCACCGTCGATATCGATGACTTGTGGCTCATTCAACTCAACTTCGACATATGAAATTTGAAAGTGATTCCACTCCTCTGATTTTTGATCGAGACCGAGCTGTTGGGCCAACAATTGTCGAATCATCGGAAGTCCAATTGACGAACTGTGAACGACTTCTAACATGCCATCCGAAAACGATTGCGTCTCCAATTTCGTCGGTACGGTTCCGAGATAACTCCCGTTCCCTACATATAAGAAGCTGACGTCTCCATCGTAAAGAAGTTCATCTCCTCGACGTAAGCGAATCTGAAACGGGTCAGCTTCACGAAATTGGCGGATAGTTGCAAGAAAGTAGCCGATTGAACCTAAAGATTCTTTCTCATCCGGGTCGATTTGGCGTGACGTATCTGCAATCAATCCGACTCCAACGAAATTGAGGGCATACATCTCATCTACTTGAATCACGTCCACATGTTGCTCATGATTCGATTTGATGATGCTCGCGGCTTGTGTTGGTTGAATGGGAAGTTCGAGCGCTCGTGCGAAGTCATTACACGTCCCTGCAGGAATGATTCCTACTGTCGGTCGCTCCTCAAGCTCTAACGTCATCAACCCATTGACTACTTCATTGAGTGTACCGTCTCCCCCGATGACAATCAGATGGTCGAACGATCCACTTTCTTTCGCAAATCGGAGTGCGTCGCCAATTTCTTGCGTTTTCTTGATGATGATTTCTTCATAGAGCGATTCAATCGTACCGATGACTTCCCCGAGCATCGTTTCGCTCGTACCAGACTTCGGATTCGAAATAATCAATGCTCTCATAATAACCCTTCCTGTTCTAAGAAGTCTTTCGCTACATCATAGGCGCGTTCATTTCCGTACGCGACACGACGGTTCAATTCAGACATTTGTTCGTCTGTGATTTTACCTGCGAGCTGATTGAGCGCATCCTCAATTTCTGGATACTCTTCAAGCGTCTCTTCTTTCAAGAGCGGTGCCCCTTGGTATGGCGGGAAAAACTGTCGATCGTCTTCTAGAACGACAAGGTCGTTCTCGGCGATATCAGGGTCTGTTGCATATGCGTCTACTAAATTGACATCTCCTCGTGAAATGGCACGATAGCGTAATTTTTGCTCCATCGAGACGACAGAAGGGAAATCAAATCCGTACTCGTTTTGAAGTCCTGGATATCCGTCTTCACGGTCGGTGAATTCAAGTGTAAAGCCTGCTTTAATATCTGACTGAACGTTTCGTAAATCTGAGATGGCCGAAATACCTTCTGCCTCGGCATAGTCACGTGGAATCGCGAGTGCGTACGTATTGTTAAACTGCATCGGTTCGAGCATGACGTACCCGTCTTCGGCAAGCGCCTCTCTCGCTTGTTCATAGACTTCACGGGCATCGTTTGATTCTGGCGTCTCCTTGACGAGACTCGCGAGTGCCGTTCCGGTGAATTCTGGATAAATGTCAACATCACCAGATTGGAGTGCGCCCCATACAAATGTCGTCTCCCCAAAGTTCGGCTTCACCGATACAGTCAAATCTGTTTCTTCTTCAATCAACAACTTATACATATTCATAAGAATTTCTGGCTCTGGACCGAGTTTCCCAGCTACGACAAGGTCTGTCTCTTGCGAGCGACCAAATGCGAGCGGTGTGATGATGATGAGTGCGAGTACAGTAGAGACTGCAATCAATTTCGTCTTATTACGGGTCGCTGTCGCACCTTCCATCTGACGTAACAAGAAGTCAAACAGGAGAGCTAAAATGGCGGCCGGGATGGCACCCAGTAGAATTAAGTAATTATCGTTACGGTTAATCCCGAGCAAGATCAGCGTACCGAGTCCGCCTGCCCCGACGAGTGCGGCAAGTGTCGCCGTACCGACGATGAGGACCATCGCTGTACGGATACCTGCCATGATAACAGGTAGGGCGAGCGGAAGTTCGACTTTCATCAAACTTTGATTCGGTTTCATCCCACAAGCTCGAGCTGCTTCAAGTAACGATTTGTCCACTTCGTTTAAACCAGTGAATGTGTTTCGTAAAATCGGTAGGAGCGCATATAAAACAAGCGCAATGATGGCAGGTAATGCCCCGATCCCGACGAGCGGAATCATCAATCCAAGCAAGGCAAGCGAAGGAATTGTTTGAATAATCGCAGTGACACCAATGGCGGTTTCGGCGATTTTCTTGCGACGCGTCAGCCAAATCCCTAATGGTACGGCAATTAAGACGGCAATCAAAAGTGATACGACAGAGAGCTGTAAGTGCTCAATCAGTGCCTCGACAAGCTGTCCTTGTCTATTTTGGAACGTCTCAAGCATCCAGCTCACCTCTTCCGCGTTGTGTAAATTCTAAGACGAATGGATCTTCACTCGCTAATATCTCTTCAGGTGTACCAACTAACATTAATTCACCATCCCTCATCAATGCGATGCGATCCCCGAGCTTCATCGCTTCTTGCATGTCGTGTGTGACAAACAGAATCGTCTTTCCGAGTTCGTCATTTAATCGTTTGATGTCATCTTGCAATTGGCCACGGCTAATCGGGTCAAGTGCAGAGAAAGGTTCATCCATGAGGATGACGTCCGGGTCAGCCGCTAAGGCGCGCAATACACCCACACGTTGCTGTTGACCCCCAGATAGTTCCGAAGGCTTCTTCGAACGTAGTTTTGGATCGAGACCGGCAATTTTCATCAATTCCGTCACCCGGTCTTTTGTTCGTTCTTTTTTCCATTTTAATAGTTCAGGTACGACAGAAATGTTTTCTTCCACTGTCAAATGGGGGAATAAAGCAATTTGTTGGAGCACGTAACCGATGTTACGACGCAATTCGAAAATATTGAACTGGTAGATTTCTTTTCCATCGATTAGAATCTTTCCATCCGTATGATCAATTAAACGATTCACCATTTTCATTGTTGTAGTCTTTCCACAACCGGAAGGTCCGATCAATACAAAGATTTCTCCTTTTTCCACTGTTAAGCTTAATTCTTTGACGGCTAACGTCCCGTCCTCATAACGTTTTGACACATCCCGAAACTCAATCAACCTGATCCCTCCTCGACTATTTCCAAAATGGAAATTCAAATAGTATTTTGCCCTATTTTCTGCTTTGTTAAACAAAAAAAGGCTCTCCTTCCGGAGAACCTCATCATTAATAAAGCGTAACTTGAATATGTCGACGCCCCCACTGGATGGCATCCTGTTTTGAATCGACGAGTAAATCGACGATATGTCCTTTGATTCTGCCGCCTGTATCAAGGGCAATCGCGTCACCGACACCTTGAATATGGACTTTAGAACCTAATGGAATAATGGCCGGATCGACGGCGATAATTCGCATCCCATTATAATAGATTGAATCTGTGACATCATGACCGGTTGCCGTTAAGACACGACCGCCATACGCCTTGTTATCAGCCACATCATTCGAGTATGCTGTCGATTCGACTGTAATGACTTTCTTATTCGGCGACGTAGACACCGGTGTTGCCGTTGTTTTCTTGCTCGAAGAAGCCGCTGCTTGTTGTGCTGCCGCACGTTCTGCTTCTTTACGCGCTTCTTCCGCTTTACGCTCTGCTTCGAGTTTAGCAAGTCTTGCTTTCTCTGCTTCCGCTTCTGCTTTCGCTTTTTCAGCAGCGAGACGTTCTGCTTCTAAACGCTTTTCTTCAGCGATGCGTTTTTCTTCAGCAATTTTCTTTTGACGAGCGATTTCTTTTTGTCGTTCTTCTTCGATCGCTTGTCGTTCAAGTTCAAGAGGATTTTGGACGATTTTCTGTTCTGTCCCGATTCCGATCTGAGCAGCATCTGCTTGATCGACAAATGTGAACATCCCCATCATCGCGGTTCCAAATAGAATCATATATTTAATGAATTTCATCGTAGTAAGGTCATCACCTTTCTCGTTATGTAACGAACAGATGTTAATTTACCACGACCCGTCACATTCGAGTAGCCATTTCAACGAAGTGAAACATTCCTGACATATGACTTCAAAAGTGGTTACAGATTGTAACAATTGCAAAAAACGTTGCTATTACTAGGTTTCACAAAAAAATTACAGATTCGTTACAATAAGTCTTGTAACAAACCTGTAATCTCCCTGTCATGCGGTTTACTTATTCAATTGGCTTTAAATCATGCAATCTGAGCATTCCCCACGGTGCAACATCGACTTCGACTATGAACGATTTTTCACCCTCGACCCTATCCACTTCATCTAGAGGGACACGATACGATCCCATTTCTTCTATATAAAGGTTTCGGTCATAATAGTTCGCGCGCACTCCTCCGAAAAATGGTTTTGACTCGACTCGGTCGATGACAGCAAATCCATCATCCCCTTGTTCGAACGAGACATAAACGGTGCCCGTCTCCACATTATGACGTCCTTCGAATTCATCGTATTCAAGGTAAATCGAGTCCCCAAAATACGGATCATACGGTTCGAACGAGGTACCCTTGAACGTGTATGTCTCCCCCACCCACGAGATGGCATAAACAAGGATGACAAACAAAATCGCAATCATAACTTGGACGGCAGGAATGATCCACGTAGACAACCGTTTCATGTCGTCACATCCCTTCTCGTACGATTACGCCACCATAATCCGAGTGACAAAGCAAAGACGATCAGTGCACCAATCAAGAAGAAGAGAGATATATCGAGACGGTCCCAAACGTAAATGAAATAAATCGTCATCTGGACGACTAAGAAATAGATGAAGGCAAAGATGGTTCGTTGTCTCGTCATGTCTTGACGAACGAGATAAGCCAATGCAATCACTTCAATTAATACCGCCAAAAGAACTCCAGAGTCCTCGAACAACGCGAAAGGGATGACTGCGAGCAAACTTACCCACATCAAATCGCTTCGACGATGAATCAAGTAGACGGAAACGAGCGCAATGGATAAAAGCGTAGCCTCTATAATCGAAGGCGGTCTTTGAGAGAGCCAGCTTTCCGTGACGTTCACTAAATAACCGATGGAGAGGATGGCTGCGACGAACAAATATACAGCTTGCCATGCAGCTTGTTTTCGATAAATGAGAAGCAGCACATGTAGAATAACAAGAGACCAAAGTGGCCATAGTCTACCTTCATAGTCGACATATTGTCCAAAGATATTAAGAATGCCGTAAAAGGTAAGCCAAGCGAACGTCCGGTCTAACGATTCCTCCACAAAATGGAACCATACCCAAGTCACGATGAGTGCAAATCCGATCAACGTCAATCCGAGACTTTCGAAACTGTTCGTAACGGCCATAAATGCGGTGATAGCGGAGATCACCGAAAAGATAATGTGCTCATATATGATTCGGTGAATGACTGCCATTGTGAACAGAATCCAAAATAGAAACGTCAACTGTCCGGACAGATTATACGTTGTAAAGATGACCGCCATGGTCGCCACAAAAAAGACGAATCCTAGTACTCGTAATAATGTCACGTACCTTGGGGTTTTCAATCTGACCCGTTCGGCAAACACATAAAATCCAACCATAAAAATAAGAAATAATCCAATCTTCAAAAGGTCGGGAATCGCCTGCCAATTGGCTGCGACGAAGCTGAATAGACTGAGTGCCAGTAAAATTGAACCGACAATGACCAAAACAGGCGGCTTGTGATCATGTTGCTCACTAGCCGCCCGTTGTTTATGTTCATAGTCGACTAGTCTTTTACCGGTCGCTTCATCTAACAAACCCGCCTCTTGCCATTCACGTACTTTTTTGTCAATGGACACCTGAATCATCCCTTTCGGAAAAAAGGTCAGCTGGCGCGTTCAATCAATTCTAATTCTGATTTTAGTAAAACTTGTTTCTCAAACTCGAGTCCAAGCTGTTGGAACTCTTCCATAATCGATACGTCTCCGATTACAGTATTGGTCAGTACGGCGGTCACTTCTGCGACCCATCCTTCACGAGTCGACTTCACGATATCACCTACGAGGAACTCTTCAGACACACCCATTCACTTCCAATCTAAATTTGTTTCTATCATTATAACGAAATTATGTCGGTTTGAATACGTTTTCTTTTATGCGTTGAATAAATTGTGTCAAAAATTTTCCAGTAAGTCCCCAAATGATGTAGTCATCATGTTCATAGAAAGGTTCTTTCATTTTAATTACCCGTTTTTTGTACGCTTTAGCATTCGCCAATCGGTCTAACGGAATATTTTGATCTGGGTTCATCGTCCACTCCATCTCCCCATGAAACGGGTCAATCATGAGCAAGGTGGATACCGGTACCGTAAACAAATGATCGACCTCATCTGTCTCTTTTACGGTCGGTAACTCCGACAACATGCCTACAAAGGGATAAATCAATTGTCGATGGGGCGTGGCGAGCGGCCTCAATTTACCGATGACTTCGACTTGATTGGAGTCAAGCTCGAGCTCCTCACATGTTTCTCGAACGGCTGCTTCGACAGGCGTCTCCCCTTTTTCAAGTCGTCCACCGGGAAATGAAATCTCTCCAGGTTGCTGTCGCATCGTATGAGCACGTACTTCAAAGACGACGTGCCATTCATTCTCTATTTCAACGAGCGGTATCAAAACCGCTGCCGTCTGCTCATAATCTTCTTCCATTGTAAAGCTATCTCGAATTTGCTTTTCTTTGATCCATGGCTGCACACTGTTCACTCACCTTCCGTCATCGAATTTCCTATACCGTTCTATACCCCACTTTTCGTTTAATCGCTGCCAATGTCGGAAATATCATTATTAATGATAGGAGTTGATCACTTTGGACGAACAAGTGGATGTACTAATCGTTGGAGCCGGACCGACCGGCCTAACACTCGGCCTCACCTTAGCCAGATATGGCGTATCATTTCAAATCATCGATCGAAAAACGACCCCGTCGGATAATTCTCGAGCCATCGGAATCCAACCGCGGACAATTGAAGTGTTTTCTCGTTTGGATGTCGCTCAAGAAGTGCTCGAACGGGCACGGACGATTGAGCGAGGGAATCTCTACTTCTCAGGTCAATGGACGGCAAAGCTCGAGTTTTCAAAACTTGTCACCCCATATCCGTTCGTGACATTACTTCGTCAAAATGAAACAGAAGAAATTTTAGAACGTGCCTTAAAAAAACATGGTCACTCGGTGAAGCGTGGAGAATCACTCTCTTCCATCACTCAATATCCGTCGCGTACAATCGCCCATTTGACTGCTGAAGGCGGAACTCATCGTTCGGTCGAAGCGAAGTATGTCGTTGCCGCTGATGGCGCCAATAGTTCGATTCGTCGAATGCTCGCCCTCCCATTCAGTGGGAAGTCGTTCAAAGAGGCGTGGGTATTGGCAGATTTGAAAGCCGATTGGCCGATTTCTCGCGAAGAGGTTCACATTTTCTTCTCGGACCAAGGGGTGCTCGAAGTATTTCCACTTACGGATGAAACGATTCGAATCACAGGAAACCTACGGACCGATGAGTCGTTCGTCGAATCAGACCTCCAACAATTCGTGGAGCAACGTAGTCATATGCCCGTTCACATACACAATGTCGAATGGTTCTCGCTCTTTCGGGTCCATAACCGGATGGTCGATACGTTCATCCATAATCGCGTCATTCTAATGGGTGATGCCGCCCATATCAATTCACCGGTCGGGGGGCAAGGAATGAATACCGGGATTGCGGATGCATTCAACTTGGGCTGGAAACTATGGCTCCATTTGAAGACGGGGGCACCGCATCAAGTCGTCTCGACGTATCGGAATGAGCGTGAACATGTTGCCAGAAATGTACTTCAGACGACAAATGTCGCGACTGTGATGCTTCAGACGACGTTGCCGATGCTATTACCGTTCCAAGCGATTGGGGCAGATGTCTTCACTCGCGTCAATCTCGTCAATCAAAAAATCACGGAACGGATCTCTCAGCTTCATCTATCCTATCCAAAAACGCTACGCATGCCGTTTCGCCGCGTCGCAGAAGGGAAGATTTTCCCAGAGACAGAAATTTTACGAACAGATGATGGATTCCGGACGAAGATTTCAGAGATTGCCGACGGTCGCTTCCAAGTACTCGTTTTCGACGATGGCAAACGTGATTTGACGTCAATCTATGAGTACTTAAATCAGCATCATCCGTTCATTCAGACCATCACCTTGTCGAAGACGAGTCGTCCATTTTTCGACCAAGGGAATGAACTCGCCAAGTCCCTGTTTATGAAACGTGGTATCCTAGTCATTCGTCCGGACGGTTATTTATTGCACAAGCAACATCACGTCCGTCTAAAACCGCTGCAAGAGAAGTTGGCCGTCTGGCTTCCATCATCTTAAAAGTTTATAAATGGAGAGCCTCACCGAATTGGTGAAGCTCTCCATGTCATTTACTCTTCAACATTTACATACAGAATACCTGGTTTTGAGAGCGTCAAGTCATAGAATGCTTCGAACGCTTCGATATCTTCTAGCTTGCGAAAGTCAATCTTGTCCGTCTCTTCGTTCGGGATGGCAACGATAATCCCTTCCTCTGTCGACTTGATCATGCCCGTTTGTCCATTGTGAATGCGAATATAGAGAACTTGTTGATCTTCAAGAAGCGAGATAGCCTCTCGTCTTGATTGAATCGGTTTTTTCATATAATCCCCTCTTTTCCATTTTAGTATAACGTTCAGTTCGTATTGCTTTCAACTCGCCACCCTATTAAACTTGTGTAAAGAAGGGGTTGAATGCGTTGGAAACATTATTCATCATTGTGCTTGCCATCTTGTTCGTCATTTTAGTGACGATTCGGACGATTCGGAACTTAAAATGGATTCGCTTCGGTGAAGCGTTCGGGAAACAAGGGGAAGAACTTCTAGGTGACTATCATTACCTGACAGAACAGGGAATCACTTGTCGCATCGAGCAAGGACTTCCGACCGGAAAGTTATTAAAGCCGCTCGCGAAAAACTTAGACGACCGTGTCGCACTATTCGTTCATCGAGATGATGCGGCAAAGGCAAGAGAACTCTTAAAATAAGAAGAAGGCCAAATCAAATATTTGGCCTTCTTCTTATTTATGTACTTGTCGTTCAGAACAATAGTAGGCAATTTGTTTAACGAGCGGTTCTGTCAACGTCTCAAGATTTGTTTTGCTGATGACCTGATTGACGAATGCGAATGAGTCACCACAATTTGCCTTGACCCGCTTAAGCTTCAACTGTTCCGTCTCGGGGAAGATCAAGAAAGAATAGACCGGAATCGCTTGCCCACACTCCTTTTTCAATCTTGCCCGCACTTGTTTCGTCATTCGCTCTAGCTCCGTGAGAGGATGTGGGTAGATATGCTTCCATCCCATAGACGTCTCCGTCCGACACTCGCGATTCGTTAAATGGACAGGGGCTGGAGTTCGATTTAATTGAATCAAGAATACACCTTTCGGCCCGACGAGCACGTAATGAACGAGGTCCTCGCCAAATTCGACTTGTTCAATCATCATCCAATCAAATCGACAGGTGTGCCTGATGTTTTCGACGAGATGATCTGTATAGCTTGTCGGTGCTTTCATCACTTCTTCTTTCGTTCGAAACAGCTTTCTTGTCTGTTGTTTAACGGGTTGTTTCTCCGTAGCCGTTAACACTTGCAACATTCACTCCACCCCCTATTCCTTATTCGCTTGGCCCCACTTGCTTTCCGAAGACTGCTTTTTCAAGATTTGAAATACGACGCAACATATCATAGTTCGACGCAACGGGTTGCGCTGGTTTTGTAGGTTCTGCCACTGGTGCCGATTCGCGACGCAATGAATCATTTTCTTTCTGAAGCCGTTCGATTTCTTTCGCCATCTTTTCATAATCGCGGATGACGACATCTAAAAATTGATCGACTTCTTCTTGCGAGTAGCCTCGTAATGCCGTTTTAAATTCTTGTTTATAAATTGCTTCTGCCGTTAATTCGGTTTGCATTGTATCACTCCCATTGTTGTTCCCATTGTTTTTCTTCCTCAATGACACGTAAATCTTCCTGTGTGATGAGGAAGACCTCCATATTCGGCTTTCGCCGAGCCCCTTCGACTAGAAAACGGGGACTTCCCTCCGTTTCTTCGTCATACAAGGTAATCAATCCTTCTGCTTTATCTAAAAAGAATGCAGTTTTTGCGCGTAATTGACTCGGATCCTCATATGGACGTTGCGTCAACGGTTCAAAGAAATCTGCTTCGAGTTGAAGTTGAACAAACAATTCTTGTTCGAACGGTTTATAGCGTTCGTCCATATTTAAGAACGGAGGAAATACCGCAATTTTAATCGGATATGTTTCTCTTAACTCTAACAATACTTGTCCGGCCCATAATTCACAACCGTTCGTTCCACTAAAGATGAACCATTCAGCACCTAATTCAATGACTTCCAGGATTTTTTTTCGGTAAGCTTCTTGAATGATGTCGATCCCCGGATGGTCCGCTTTGAAAATTCCAAGTTCATGGGGACGATATCCTGTGACGGCTACAACTTTCATAATCGCTTCCTTTCTAGACGGGCAAGCCGATGTTCGAGCTCTGCCTTCTCGCGATTAACGGTTTGACGCAAAACGGTGCGCTTTTGCTCGAGCAGTTCGATCGCACGTTCCGTGTAATCAATCGCAAGTGCGACGTCCTTCTGCTTATGCTCTGCGTACTTGGCGAGCTCCACGTACCCTTCAATCGTATGCAACGATTCAAAGAGCGGGATTGCTTGCTCCATACGACCTGTTCGTTTCAATAAGAGCGCTTGCCGCATGACCGCTCGCTTCGAAGGGTCAGATAGCTGTTCGAATTCTTTAAGCGCCTGCTCCTGCTCCCCTAGGTCATGCAACCAATGCGCACGCTCTTCTCCGAAATCGGTCTCAGGAGTCATGACGAGTTGACTGAGTCGCGTGTAAAGAGAGACGAGGCTCAAACAATCCGCATGATGGTGCTCAAGGACCGGCATGAGAATCTCAGGGTTGCGCTCTTTGACGTACTGAAAATAATGCATCGGAGCTAAAAATCCAGGTAGATCGTCCGTCCGTCCGTGACCGAAATACGTTTCGACCGCTTTGAGCGACACCGATTCTAACCTCGGTTTCAACAATCGTCTTGCCGCATGCAATAGATCGACATGACCGACGGAAGGCAATGCTCTTACCCGTGATTTGACAAACGTATGTCTCGTTTTGATTTGTGGCCAGTCAAAAGACTTTCCATTATAGGTGACGAACCGTACCTCATCCCCGATGTCCTGTAGAAAATGATAGTAAAAAGCAGTCTCAAAGGCAGGATGAGGCAAGACATACTGAATCATTTCAAGCTGTTCCGCACGAATCCGTGCAAATCCGATTAAGAAAATCGACGTCCCGGACCCACGTAATCCGGTCGTCTCTGTATCCATAAATAAGACTTGATCCGGTTTTAAGTCGACCGCGAAAAACGGATGTTCCGTTTTCTGCATCATTCGTCTGGCGTCTCCGAACGCATAGTCGTGATAAATCTCATCAAGCGGATAGGTGTTTCGGATTCGTACACACCATTCTCCTTCGAACGTTAAAATTTCCCCACCTTGTTCAGTCCATTTCTGTTGTTCCACTTCATCAGGTGAGGTGACGCGCGGGCGTTCGACAGGTTCTTTCGTTTTAATCAATCTTGATAATTTTGCTTTCATAACGATCCTTTCAAAGCTTGTAACTGACGGATGACTTGATGCTTGAAGTCTCCATATCCAATCATACCGACACAGCGAGGGCATCCACTCTCACAAGGACAATCCGATACCGTCCGCTCTGCTGCCTCGAGCACCATGTCTGCATCTTTATAGAGCGCCTCACTGAGACCGATGCCACCCGGATAACGGTCATATAAATAGACGGTCGGTTTATTCGTATGAGTCGACTTCATTTGAATGGTTGTAAATAAATCGAGCGTATCACACATGAGATAGAGTGGGGCAAGCCGTCTGAATAAGTCACTGACCGCTTCGAGTTGGTCTTCAAGATCTGCCTCTGAATAAGCAAAACGTTCATCTAATGTGAACCATGTCGCCGTCGTATGCAGTTCTCGTTCCGGAAGATGAATCGGGCCTGACCCAATATTCTCATGCGTACCGAATTTGATTTTTTTAAAGAGCGTGGCCATCGCTATGACCGACACTTCACCAAACGTTTTTGCACCATCCGTTTTGTTCTCTTCGAGCACTTTTAATTCTACTGCCAGATTCGCATCCGTATAGTAGTCGACATCGACGCGACGGACGAACGCCTTCTTCTCTTCAAAGTCTAATTTCTCGACTTGATACTGTTCAGCTCCGTGTAAATAAATGGCTTCATCGTGTAACAAAGTCATCGCGCTGAACGTATCCATTTCACCGATTACTTGATGCTTAGCGGTTTGGTCGACGATGACGACATTCTCTTGGTCGCTCGTCCGAAGGGAGATATCATGCGCCGGGAATGAATCGGTCATCCAATAGTATTTATTCGCTCGTTCGTGTAGCACTTGTGCGTCTGTCAGGAAATCTAAAATATCCTCCGTGTCGACCGTTCCGAAGCGCTCTCCTTTTTGAAAAGGTAGTTCAAATGCAGCACACTTCATGTGATCGACTAAAATGATCAAGTTGTTCGGGTCAAGACGAGCTGCTTCTGGCGAACGGTCTAAAATCATGTCCGGCTGTTCGACGACGAGCTGATCAAGAGAGGAAGACGATGCGACGAATACGACAAGTGATTCGGAATGACGACGACCGGCACGACCTGCTTGTTGCCAGAGTGAAGCGACGGTTCCAGGATATCCATTGAGGACACATGCTTGCAATTGACCGATATCGACGCCGAGTTCTAACGCGTTCGTCGATACGACTGCTTTGATTTCGCCATTTCGTAAGCGCCGTTCAATCTCGCGACGTTCAGACGGAAGATAACCTCCTCGATAACCGACGATTGACTTTGGTCCGAGTTCTCGTCGTGTCAGTTCTTGTAAATACGTCAGAAGCACCTCGACTCGGACACGTGAACGTGCGAAGACGATGGTCTGGATGTTCGCTTCCACGAGCTTCGACGCGATTCGTTTCGTCTCAAGCGTTGCACTTCTTCGGATTCCGAGCGCCTCATTGACGACAGGAGGATTGTAGAAGACGAGGTGTTTCTTCCCTTGTGGCGCCCCGTTCCGGTCAATCAACACGACTTCTTCTTCCGTCAATAACTCGGCGAGTTCTCGCGGGTTGGCAATCGTCGCAGAAGTCATAATCCATTTTGGGTGACTCCCATAATAGGCACAAATTCGTTTCAAGCGACGAAATACGTTGGCCACGTGACTGCCAAACACGCCACGATACGTGTGCAGCTCATCGACGACGATGTATTCTAAGTTTTCAAATAGACGAATCCATTTCGTATGGTGCGGTAAAATACCGGAATGTAACATATCCGGATTGGTGATGACGATATTCCCCGCATCCCTGACTTTCGTTCGGGCAGCGGGAGACGTATCCCCATCATACGTGAAGCATCGTAAATTCCCTTCAAGTGCCTCGACCATCTCCATCAAGTCACTATTTTGGTCCTGGGCGAGCGCTTTTGTCGGGTATAGATAAAGTGCACGAGCTGTCGGTTTTTCAATCATTTTTGAAAGTACCGGTAAGTTATAACACAATGTTTTCCCTGATGCGGTAGGGGTCACAATGACGGTCGAATGACCGGCAGCCGTTTGTTTCACAGCCTCAGCTTGGTGCGTATACAGTTGCTCAATTCCCCGATTTTTCAACACGTTCGTCAACTGTTCCGGTACTTGCTCTGGAATGGGTGCATATTGTGCCGGACGTGCATCGACTGTATGCCAGTGACGAACGTTTTTGGCAAAGCTCGGGTCTTCTTTTAATTCTTGAATCATCTCTTCGACGGAGCGTGATTTTCGCATCAGTTCACCTTCTTTTTTATGAGTTCGAAGGTGCAAGTTCGACTACGGTTTGTCGGATCGATTGAATCCGTTCATCTCGTATCATTCTCGATACAGCGGGCATTTTTAAAATGGTCATGTGTTGAAACGTATCAGCCACATGTGCATTCTCTTCTTCGAGGCGGATGAGCGCGTCTGAAAATAGACGTTGTGTCGATCGACCGAATAAGACAATGGTATGTAGCTTCGTACATTTCGAATGAACCGCTAATAGATGTTTGGCGTAGCGTTGCACCGTTTTATAATAATCTTCGTCTGTCGATAACTGTTGACGGTTGCCACGAAGTAAGTCTGGATAGTAGGATTCTTCACCCGTGAACATCGTTTCGACTCCGATTCGTTTTAAGTAAGAATGTCCAATCGCTTCAGCGACGGTTTGATCTTGGATGAGACGTCCGAGTGGAATCGACTCTTTTAATAACAGATGGGAAAGCTTTAATCCGAGATGTCCACTGAGCGGTACGCCGAAATCGTCGTCTTGCAGTCGATCCATAACAAATAACACTTTCATCTTTCGCTTTAAAGAGAGTTGAACCATGTGTCACCATCCTGTTCCCTTTCTTTTCATTATAACAAAGTCATACGAAAAACAGGGCGCACAATGTCGCCCTGCCTTCCTTAGTTATTTCCGTTATTCGAATTGCCGTTCCCACGTTCCGTGGCTGGCGATTCATTATTCGATTGACCTTCTAGCGGAGCACCTGGATCTTCTCCATCCGTCGGTTGGTCTGTTCCTTCATCCGTACCTTCATCGGTCGCTGGCTCATCAGGATTTTGTTCCTCAGTGGTATCTTCATCGTTTCCGTTGCCGTTTCCGTTACCATTGTTACTATTGTTCCCGTTACCGTTGTTCTCGTCCGATGGGTTGTCTTCGTTATTCTCTTCGTCAGAAGGACTTTCTTCTTCCTCATCCTTCGGTTCTTCTTTTGGTTCAATGGAGTAACTTGCTTGTGCCGGGGCAGATTGCTGTTCACCCGTCAATGGGTTTGTCGCCTTTGCGACGATGGTGAACGTTGTGTCCCCTTCAGCCAAGTTCGAAATATCAATACTCGTCTCTCCCGTCGTACCGACGACTTGTTCACCGCCTTCGGCTGACTGTTGCGTCACGGTGAATGAGATGTCTGAGTAACCATCTGCTTGTGCGCCATCAAAATCGTATGACCATGAGACAGATCCTGCTTGTGAATCTTCATCATAGTTGACGCTTGCGCCTGTTGGAGCAGTCAATTTCTCAGGTTGAAGATCTTTTGGCTTCGTCCCTTTGACATAAAGTTCATTCCCGAGAGACAAGACAGAGTCTGGACGTTGGAAGCGGTCTGGTTGACCTGAAACATTCGCTGCCTCTAGCATCATATAGTCAAAATAGTATTGGGCATAGTCAGGTTTAAACAGTGCTTCAGTCTCTTCATTTGATACGGATTTACCTGTCCAAACAGAAATTGAATAATCTGTTGAATACCCTGTGAACCATTTATCTTTCGGAATGACTCGTTCAGAACCTTTTACTTCTTCATTCGTTGTCCCTGTTTTTCCTGCGACATCGAAAGAGAATGGGTCTGGTACATACGTTCCGTCAGAGGCACTTACGACATCACGTAGCATATCTGTCAACATGTATGCCGTATAGTCTTCCATCGCCTGTTTCGCTTTGACTGGCGAGTTGATGCTCGAACCGTCATTGAACTCAATCTTTTGTATCAAATGCGGTTTCGTATACATCCCATTTGTACCGAGCGCCGCATAGGCTGCTGCCATTTGCGTCGTACTCGCCTCTGCTGTACCAAGCGTGTTTGATTCAAGTAATTCATCACCAGCATATACCGGTTCGATTCCAACATTCTTTACAAACGATTCAATCGCCTCTTGACCATACTCATCCCGAACTTCTTGGAAGGCACGAACTGCTGGCGTGTTCGCTGAAATCTTCAAATATTGACGCATCGTATTTGGTCCACGGAAACCTTGATAATAGTTATTCGGTTTAAATTTCCCTTCAAGTTGTGCATCAAGCAATACTTTTCCGGTCGACCATTGTCCGTTCTCAATTCCCGGACCGTAGTCGAAGAACGGCTTCGCCGTTGATCCAATTTGATACTTCTCGTTTGAATAGTCACGGTACGTCGTATCACCTTGTTTTGCTTGCTGACTATCAACAATCGCGACAATCTCGCCCGTCTTCGTATTCAGTACGGTCGCACCCATTCGGAGCTGTTCCGGGAAATTATCTACCATCGTACCGGTACTATTCGATTTGATTTCACTATTGATTTTCGTGTGCAATTCTTTATTGATTGACGTATATACTTTTAGACCTGTTCCGTAAATGTCTGACTGTTCAAGTCCGAAGTCATCTTCTAGCTCTTTAAGCACTCGTGAATAAATCGCACGTGTGAACGCCTCTTCTTCCGTCTCTTCACCAGGTGAAATGACGTCAGCGATGGCAACTTCGAGCGCTTCGTTATACTGTTCTTCCGAAATGTGGCCGTCTCGCTTCATCGCAGACAAGACTTGTTCTTGGCGATAACGCGTCAACTCTTGGTCACCATTGATTGGATCGTATGCACTTGGACGTTGCGGAAGACCTGCAAGGATTGCCGCTTCTTGATAGTTGACCTCAGAGACCGGCTTGTTGAAGTAGCGCTTCGATGCGGTTTGTACACCGTATCCACCACTACCATAGTAGTTTTTATTTAAATACATCTCTAAAATCTGTTCTTTCGTATACTCACGTTCAAGTTTGAGCGCGAGCCACTGCTCTTGAAGCTTACGCTTCAACTTCTTGTCTGTTGAAAGAAACGACTGTTTCACTAACTGCTGCGTGATGGTTGACCCACCTTCTGCACCGAAACCGTCAGTCAAGTTGGCCACGACTGCGCCACCGATCCGACGTAAGTCGATTCCGTTGTGCTCATAGAAACGACGGTCCTCAATCGAGACGACCGCTTGTTGCATTACTTCTGAAATATCGTCGATGGAGACGTATTCCCGAATTTGACCGGCTCCTTCGAGCGGTTCACCTTCAGCCGAGATTAGCTGAATCGGATACGTATCGACGAGTTTTTCTTCGTCAAGCTCCGGTGCCGTTGCAATCGCATATACGGTATATGCCCCGAATGCGATGACTGCTGCAATAAATAATAAGAAACCTAATAAAAAGATGCGTTTCCACATCGGCTTTTTACTCTTCGTCTTTGGTTGTTTGCCAGTTTTTTTGCGTTTATTCGTCGTCGAATCTTGTCGACGTGCGACCCTACTTCGCTCCATTCATGGTTCACTCCTTCTATTCAATCGAGCCATTGATCGAGCACCGCCAAATAGTCAATCGACGGCAAGGCTCTCGTCGGAACTTCAATCGCTTCCTCTTCGATAAAACGAAGTGGAATTGACTTGCGTCCCGTCAATCGTTGTTCCCACCACTGAACAAGTTGTTCCGTGGTCAATACATATTGCGTATTATAGCGACTAAAGCGGATGATGACAAAACAAATCCCTCCATGGCGTTCGCACTCGCGCATGTGTTCAATCTGGTGCTCGTGAAAGTTGCCGAGCGGAAACGATGTCTTATTATTCGTTTCTTTCGCTTCAAAGTCAATGTACTTACCGCGATACACCCCGTTATAGTCAGTCGTGGATGCCTGTTTGAAATAGGCTTCCGTCACTTTGGCTGCACTTCGCTTTGGGTAGTCGACTTTGACGATTTGTAACGGTGTCGGTTTTTTATGGATGACGGCTCGTTGATGGATTCGATAAAATTCATTCGTTTCATTCAACAATGTCTCCAAATTCATTCCGCGATTCGCATAGGTTGGAGAATTCGATGGTTGTTTCGAAATTCCTTCTTCCTTTGGTGCCTTTGTCACTTTTGCTTTTTTACCGTTTGGATAATGGAACAATGTCGTCACCCCATACATACATATTAACAGGTCGGTCCACTCGTTCCTTCCGTCTCAGGTCTGATTGTCGACTTCTGTCGGTCGACACTTGTGTGGATTTACCGCAACACATATCGTACCAAACTCCCGTATGTTAAACTAGTATGTAAGCGATTGTGTATCCAAATTGAAAAGCTCTCGTCACGTAAGACTTGATTGTTTTTCTATGATAATAGCACCTCTTCTGTTTAACCAAGATTGTACATCGATAAACCTAATTGATGTCATTCTTAAAAAAAGTGTGCAATACCTGTGCAATTGATTGACCGAATCATCATTCGGAAATAAAATAGAATGCTTAAAGACGTTACTGTTAAGCCGTTTTGGAGGGATTGGATGGAAAGTGGAAAGAAGTATGTCATGTTCGTCGACGAAACAGGTACACCGAAAGGAAACACACAGTTCAATTTGACTGGTGTTCTGATGGAGTACAAATATTCAATCGATGCGGATGAAACTGGAATGCCATGTGAATTGAAGCGACGTCTTCACGCGTTCAAGCGAGATGTTTTTAAAACCGAGCAAATCCCGCTTCATTTAAAAGAAATCTTAAAGGCCGAGCATCCTTATGGGAAAGAAGATGGCATCACGATCGACATGTTGCGTGATTTTTGGGACAAGTTACCTGATTTTTTGCGAGGAATCGATTGTACAATCGTCAGTGTTGAAGTCGATAAACAAAAACTACATGACTTTTATTCGACGCCAAAAGATCCGTATGTAGTCGCCTTCGCCCACTTGATGAAGTCGTTCTATGCGTTCTTAGAGGAAACAGAGGCGGTCAGTGCACGCGTCGTCCTCGAATCACGAGATGATTACCAGAACTTACTCATTCAAAAAGCATTTTTTGATATTTTCAACTCGGGCACGGTCCATCTAGATGTCGAAAAGAGTCGTCAAAAAATCAAAGGATTCATCTTCTCTGAGAAGCAGAACACGATGTATCAATCCGGTTTAGAAATCGCCGACCTCGTCTGTCTCCCACTTTCACGTGTCCGTCGAGGTGTGATTGAGGTAAAACCACGGTTCGTCCATTATGGGGACGAGAACCGAATCTTTAAAGCGATCAAGGACAAAATTTACATTCGTAAAGAAAGTCCAGACCAAGATTTCCGCAACTGGGGCTTCAAAAAGGTACCCATCACGAAAAAGCGTCGTGAGTGGAGCGACCATCCTTGGAATCATTAACACAAAAATGCATCGACACACATGTGCCGATGCATTTTTTATGTCGTGACTTTCGCGGATTTCATTCGTTTCTTTCCTTCCCGACACATATGAAGAAGCGGGCACGTCTCACAGGCAGGTCTCTGGGCTTTACAATGATAGCGTCCGAAGAAAATAAATTGATGATGGAGTTGTGACCACTCCTCGCGTGGGAACTTCTTCATCAACGTATCCTCGACTTGTCGAACGTTATCTTTCCAGCGGCAAATGCCAAGACGCTTCGACACCCGCTCGACGTGGGTATCGACCGCAAAGGCCGGTTCATGGAACGCGACCGACAGGACCACGTTGGCCGTTTTACGACCGACACCTGGAAGGGCCTCAAGTGATGCCCGGTCCGACGGCACGATGCCGCCATGCTCGTTCACGATTTTTTCAGAAAGTGCCTTCACGTTCTTCGCTTTGTTCCGATACAATCCAATGCGTTTGATTAACGCCTCAATCTCCGAAACGTCTGCCGCAGCCATTGCTTCGACTGTCGGAAACGCTTCAAATAAGCCCGGTGTCACCTTGTTGACGAGGGCATCCGTCGCTTGGGCAGAGAGCGCGACGGCGACCACTAATTCGAATGGATTTTGATGCGTCAATTCGCAATGCGCATCCGGGAACATTTGCCTCATCGTATCAGACACTTCTTGTAACTGGACTTTCGTCAACATCATTTATTCCTCCGTTGATATTCCACGACATCCTCAAGCGTCTCGACTTGATGGTCCTGCCAGACGCGTAAAATTTTATCCATGTATTTGAAGTTACGAACATTCCGAAGTTTCGCTTCGCGTAACGCGGCCATGATCAGTTCTTCGCTGAAATTATCTTCCGTCATCCATCCGACGATTTGTTCAATTTCAAACGGAGTGATTGTGCCAAATTCTCGTTCGAACGTATGGATGATATTTTCATTCAGCGTCTGTTGCGGTGCGATTTTTTCTTCTCCTTGTAACGCCTCAAATAACGGTAATAGACTATATCGCTCGCTATTCCCTGACGCGTCAATGGCAATCAATTCTTTTTGCAACAAGCCGAGTAACACAGAACGCGCCTCATTCTCAGAGACGTTCAACCGTTTCCCTAATTCGCTTGGGAGTGGCATGACGATGCCTTCCCCCGTCATTTCAAGAAGATGGACGATGAGACTGAATTCGACAGGCGATAAGTCGAGTCGTCTAGCGTCAGTGAACAGTTTGCGCGGAATAACGACCGGACTTTGCTCGAATAATTGAATCAATTGATGTGCATCCATGTCGCACTTCCTTTCTAAGACACATCAATCGGGGAGGACATGACGTCTTCCCCGATTAATCGTTAAGGGTGGATTCGGTTTAATAAACGTGGGAATGGAATGGCTTCACGGATATGCTCGATTCCACTGATCCATGCAACCGTACGCTCAAGTCCGAGTCCGAAACCAGAGTGCGGGACCGAACCGTATTGACGAAGTTCGAGATACCAGTCGTATGCATCCGTTTCATCAAGACCTTCTTTGATGATCTCTTCTTTTAGACGATCGTAATCATCTTCACGTTGTGATCCCCCGATGATTTCTCCATATCCTTCTGGTGCAATCAAGTCTGCACAAAGAACGAGCTCAGGATTCTCAGGGTCCACTTTCATGTAGAACGGTTTGATTTCTTTTGGCCAGTGCGTGATGAAGACTGGCTGGTCGTGTGCGTTAGCAATCGCCGTCTCATGCGGTGCACCGAAATCGTCGCCGTATTCGATATCGTCGAATCCTTCTGTTTTCAAGAATTTGATTGCATCTTCATAACGGACACGTGGGAAAGGTGCTTTCACTTGTGCCAACTTCTCAAGGTCACGTCCAAGGAATTCAAGTTCATCCTTACAGTTCTCAAGCGCGGATTGTGCGATGTATGAGACGTATTGCTCTTGAATCTCAAGGTTCATGTCGTGATCGAAGAATGCCATCTCTGGCTCGATCATCCAGAACTCAATCAAGTGACGACGTGTTTTTGATTTTTCTGCACGGAAAGTCGGTCCGAACGAGAATACTTTACCGAGTGCCATTGCAGCGGCTTCCATATACAACTGGCCCGTCTGTGAGAGGTAAGCGGATTGACCGAAGTAGTCAGTCTCGAACAACTCTGTCGTCCCCTCAGGTGCACTGCTCGTAAGGATTGGCGGATCGATTTTGACGAATCCTTCTTTATTAAAGAATTCATACGTCGCACGAATGATTTCGTTACGCACTTTCATAATCGCGTGTTGGCGACGTGAACGGAGCCATAAGTGACGGTTATCCATCAAGAATTCTGTTCCATGTTCTTTCGGTGTGATTGGGTAATCCACTGACTCTGCAATCACTTCTACATCTGTCACTTCTAATTCAAATCCGAGTGGTGTGCGTCCACCATCCGACTTGACGTTACCTGTCACCCAGACAGAAGTCTCTTGTGTCACACCTTTAGCAAGAGTGAACAATTCTTCAGAGACGTCAGCCTTTACGACGACCGCTTGTGCAAATCCGCTACCGTCACGTAGTTGAAGGAAGGCAATTTTCCCGCTAGAACGTTTGTTGGCAATCCAAGCTCCGACGCGGACCGTCTGTCCTTCGTAGTCTTTAAATTGGTTAATCGAAATTGTTGTCATGTTCATTTCCATCCTTTCGCTTATCGAGCGCGCTTCGTAATGAAGTCTTCTACTCGATCGAGCGCTTCTAATACGCGTTTTAATTCTGTTGCATATGATAATCGTACGTAGTCTTCCTGTCCAAAACCAGAACCTGGAACAAGTGCCACGTTTGCCTCTTCAAGTACTGCCTCGCACCAAGCATCGACTGTGTCGTATCCACTCTCAGTCGCGGCAACTTTCGCATTGGCATATAAGTAAAATGCACCTTGTGGCTTCAAGCAAGTGATTCCTGGAATTTGTTCGAGACGGTTGTAAACGATGTCGAGTCGCTCTTCAAATGACTGACGCATCATCTCTACATCATCCTGTGATCCATTGTATGCCTCAACCGCTGCCGCCTGAGCGACAGATGTCGGGTTTGATGTGGAGTGAGACGCTAAGTTTGTCATCGCGCTGATGATTGTCGCATCGCCCACGGCATATCCGATTCGCCACCCTGTCATCGCATGAGACTTTGAGACACCGTTGATGATGATCGTACGTTCACGCATATTCGGTAATGTCGCAATCGATACGAATTCAGCGTCACCGTAAATCAACTTCTCATAAATTTCATCGCTCACGACGAGAAGATTATATCGAAGAACAACATCAGCGAGTGCCTGTAACTCTTCTTTCGTGTAAATCATTCCTGTCGGGTTGGAAGGACTGTTCAAAATGACTGCCTTCGTACGATCTGTAATCGCACGTTCGAGCAGTTCAGGTGTCAATTTGAAGGATGTGTCTTCATTTGTATCGACATATACAGGTTCACCGTCAGCGAGTTTGATTTGCTCTGGATAACTGACCCAGTAAGGTGTCGGGACGATGACTTCGTCACCTTCATCTAAAATCGCTTGGAACAATGCGTAAAGCGCATGCTTTGCACCTGAAGCGACCATGACTTCATTGCGCTCAAACGTCAGTTGGCTGTCTCGCTTCGTTTTTTCGATAATCGCATCCTTCAACGCGACAGTTCCGCCCGAAGGTGTATATTTCGTATCGCCATCACGAGCCGCTTGACACGCAGCATCGATGATTCGTTCCGGTGTATTGAAATCAGGCTCACCTGCGCCGAGTCCAATGACATCTTTGCCCGACGCCTTGAGCGCCTTGGCTTTAGCTGTAATCGCTAATGTTGTCGATGGCGTGAGTTGTTTCACTCGTTTCGCTAATAGATGTTCCATCATTATCCCCCTCTAATTCGTCACATTTGATCGGTCAATTGGACGCGTCGAATAAACTCTCCAGTCTGTAACGTGTAATACGAATACGTATAAGATGCGTCTGCCTTTGTGACCACTTCGACGAGCGCTCTCTCGTCGAATCCGTACTTACAACTGATGAGTTGTCCGCCTGTATCTTCGACAGAACGAGCGCAGACGTCATTCGCATTCACTTCACCAATTTCACGTTGTTCAATTTCGAACTCGTCATCGAGTGGAACGAACCAAATCGAGTCTCCGTCCTCTTCCTGAAAAACGACGTATGCCTCTGTCCCATTGAACAGCTCTCCTTGTCCCACTTGAACGTCTGGCGATTCCTCGTTCAATCGAATCAAGGCTTCCTCGATGAGTTGTTCCTTTTGATTTTCTGTGTGTCCAATCGTGAATCGATACATCACGCTAAAGACAAGGACGACACCGAGCAGTGCCGCCAGTAACGAGACGATCCATTTTGTTTTTCTGGTCATTCTGTACGATAGATGGTGAAGACCATCTCTTCCTTCTTCGGATCATTCACTTTCTTCTCAAGCGAAAGGCCGAACATCAAATCTTGACTTTTTAACGTCCGATTCAATAAATCGACAATCTTATAAACGTCCGCCGTCGGTTCGATGCGCACACTCGCAAGCGTCTCAATATTCGAATTCATGTTGACTCCTCCTCCAAAACCTATACGTATCATTATAAAACGATAACATCATGATGCCTAGCGTTATCTATCATTTCTTGTCACAGAGTTTTCCTTTTCATCTAAGAACAATTCTAACTCGGATAAGGATGTCTCTAGCGTCCCTTCAATCCGGTCCACCTTCGGTAAGCTATTGATGAATTGTTTCCCGTAACGAGTCGTCTCGACACGGCGATCGAACACAAAAATCGCACCATAATCCGATTTCGATCGAATCAATCGACCGACACCTTGTTTGAAACGAATGACTGCTTGAGGAAGCGAAAGCTCGAAGAATGGGGATTTCCCCATCGATTCAATTTTTTCCGAACGGGCTTGCATGATTGGTTGATCAGGCGGCGCGAACGGAAGACGTACGATGACGAGGCACGTCAACGCCTCACCCGGAATATCGACACCTTCCCAAAAGCTGGCCGTCCCGAATAAAATCGACTGTTCCATCCGCTTGAACTGTTTCGTCAATCGGCTTCGCGATCCCCCACTGACCCCTTGAGCAAGTAGCGTATAAGAAGGGTCGAGATGATCTTTTACTTGTTCGTAAGTGAGACGTAACAATTCATTCGAGGTGAAGAGGACGAGCATTCGCCCTTTTGTCACGTTTGCAATTTGAACAATCGATTGAGCGGTCTGATCAACGAACTGAGGAAGCGGCACATCATTGATCAACGGGAAGTCTGACGGAACAAACAGTTTTGCCTGTTCCTTAAAGTTGAACGGTGAAGGCAATACGACTCGTCTGACCGGTTCTCCTTCAAGTCCGAGTCGTCGCTCCATAAAACTAAACTTCCCCGAGACCGTCATCGTCGCTGACGTCAAAATCGTCGGTCTCTTCTTAAATAATCGTTCGTGCAGCAACGGACCGATTTCAACCGGTTGCGTGTAGACCGATGTCAACTTACGGTTGCCTAAATTCAACTCGACCCAACTGACCGCATCATCATTACGTGTCAGCATCGTCTCATAAATGACACTTTCGAGCTCACGGACGTCGCTAATCAATGTTTTCAAATCACTCAAAAGTGCGCGTTGTTTGAACGTCATGTGCTCTTTACGCTCATCGAGCAGTCGATGGAGATGTCTGAGTGACGTCCGTAGTGTACGTAACTTGTCCTCTAATCGATTCGCCACTTCACGAATCGGTCTGAATGATGCGCCTTCTCGCTCGAATCGAACGGTTTGCCGGGGTTCTTTTTTCTTTCCCAGTGACTGTAGTGCCGTCAAGAGGTCTTCGAGCTCTTCTTCGACCCGTGCGAGCGCAGAATCAATCTGTTGACTGAACGCCTCTGCCTCTTCTGTCACAGACGTCAAATCGGCTAGCTGAATGATCCGAGAATGAAACTTCCCGTCCGCACCGTATCCGAACCATTTGAACAACCGATCAAATTGGATGGCGTCAAACGTCACACCGAAATGGTGAGAGGCCACTTCTTCGACTTGATGTGCCTCGTCTAAGACGAGTGGAGTATCGGTCGGTAAGATGCCTGCCTGATGTTGCAAATCAGAGAATAAGAGCGCGTGATTCGTCACAATCAAATCTGCTTCTTTCGAACGGAGGACTGCTTTTGTGAAAAAGTCTCGGCTATACCAAGGGTCGAACCGTCCGAATTCACTTGAAGCATCAGCTTGAATCAACCGTTTAAAAGAAGCTGGACCTTGCGTCGCAGATCCTGGGAATGAGAGTTCTTCCAAATCCCCCGTCTCAGTCTCGGTTAACCAGACGAGTACCATCGCCTTACACATCGAAACCAACAATCCATCATTCGACTCATCGAGTACCATTTCGAATTTACGTAAATCGATATAGTTCCGTCTTCCTTTCAACAAGGTGAATTCAATTTCCGGAAAGATTTGTCGAAGTACCGGCAAATCCCGGTTCAAGAGCTGTTCCTGTAATTGAATCGTATGCGTACTGATGACGACAGGGCGCTTCGTCTCAAGTGCATGATGGGCACTCGGGATTAAGTACGCCAACGTCTTCCCTGTTCCCGTCCCTGCTTCGACTAACAACGTTTCCTCGTCGTCTAACGCTTTATAGACGTGACGCATCATTTCAAATTGACTTTGTCTCGGCTCAAATTGATCAAAAATTGACGGGAGCGTTTCTTCAATCGTGCGAAGGAGAAACGGTTCAAAGGGCTCTCGTTCTTCTGCCGGAACGAACGTATCGCTTGGACGGTGTAACGCAATCTTCCGATGAATATCAAAACGCGTTTCGTCATCTGGTCGAATCCCAACCTCGAGGATGATTTCATCGAGCAACGGCTCGACGTGACTCGTCCACGATTCAGACAAATCGCGAAGTCGTTTCAATGTCACGACAGGTAAATCGCGCAAGCGCTCGAGCATTCGGATAAAAAGCTCGGCCGTTGCTTCCGCATCACTGAGTGCGCGGTGTGCGTCTGTATGTACGAGGTCGAATGTCTCAGATAACGCTTCTAAGGCATGACTCTCAAGTGTCGGGTAGAGGATGCGAGCGAGTTCAACCGTATCAATGGCCCTCCCCTGAAACGAAAGATATCCCGCTTGTTCAAGGCTTTCGTTTAAAAACGTTAAATCAAATGCGACGTTATGCGCGACAAATACCCGTCCATCTAGCATTTTCCAAATGTCGGGGATCACTTCTTCAAATGTTGGTGCATCACTTACGTCATCATCGCTAATCGTTGTTAATTGCGTAATAAAAGGTGGGATTGGTCGACCCGGTCGAATCAAGGTGCTGTAGCGCTCGATCACTTCACCATCTTGTACGACGACCGCCGCAAACTCAATCAGTTCATCACCGGACTTTACGGAATGACCCGTTGTCTCTATATCCACAATCACATACGTGTCCATAACATCCATCCCATCTTAGGCACGCTCGTGCTTTCTGTCTGTCTCATCTTACCATAGAACGAACGACGAAAAAACGAGGATGCCTTTGTCGACATCCCCGAATGTTTTATAAAATCGTGTGAGCGATTTCTTCGTAAAGAAGTTGATCGACCTCATTTTGCTCGTTCAATACGGCTACTTTTGGACGATGTGTTTTCGCTTCTTCTGCAGTCATTTGACCGTACGCCATGATGATGACAACATCACCAACCTGGAAATGACGTGCTGCCGCACCGTTTAAACAAATCACACCAGAACCACGTTCGCCTTTGATGACGTACGTCTCGATTCGAGCGCCATTGTGGTTGTTCGTGATGTGCACATGTTCATTTTCCATGATGCCTACTGCATCCATCAAATCCTCATCGATTGTAATCGAACCGACGTAGTGTAAGTTTGCTTCTGTCACCGTTGCTTTATGAAGCTTCGCGTGCATAAATGTACGAATCATTGGATTCATCCCTTCTTCCAAATCACATTATCAATCAATCGGGCTCGCTCAAACTGAACGGCCACTGCTATCAATATTTCCTTCGAATCGCTTGAAGCGTCAGCAAGCGTCGGATAGTCAACGAGTTCGACATAATCGATCTGACTGTTCGGAATCTCGTGTAATCGTTCGGTCAGTCGTTGCTTCACTTCTTCAAGATCATGACCTGCCTCAAGTGTTTCTCTCGCTGTCGTCAAAGCTTTAAAGATTTGACTCGCTTCTTCTTTTTCAATGTCTGACAAATATACGTTCCGAGAAGATTTGGCTAGTCCTGTCTCCTCACGAATAATCGGGCAGCGTCGAATCTCGACCGGGACAAAATAGTCTCGGACGTACCCTTCGATGAGTGCCACTTGCTGAGCATCTTTCAGACCGAAGTAAGCACGTGTCGGTTGAACAAGGTTAAATAATTTCGAGACGATTGTCAACACACCATCAAAATGGCCGGGACGACTCGCCCCACATAATACATTTGCCCCTTGGCGAACAGTGACGCGCGCCATATCAAGCGGGTACATCGTCTCCGTCGTCGGATAAAAGAGAAGATCGACACCGGCTTCTCGTGCCAATTTTTCATCTCGTTCGAAGTCACGAGGATATCGGTCGAGGTCTTCGTTCGGACCGAACTGAGTCGGATTGACGAAAATACTCATGACAACGACGTCATTCTCACGTCGTGCGTTCTCAACGAGACTTATGTGTCCTTCATGCAAATATCCCATCGTTGGCACAAAACCAATCGTTTGATCCGTTGGCAACGTTTGACGTAACTCTTCAACTGTTGATACGATTTTCATCATTTTCCTCCATACAGCGAGTCGAGCAATGACTCATCCATTGTGAACGTGTGACGTTCAAGCGGGAATTGTCCAGCTTTCGTCTCTTCCACATAAGAACGGATGGCATCTGTCGCCACTTCATTCACGTCGGCATATGCCTGAACGAATTTCGGTAAGCGGTCCACGCCATATTTCAATACGTCATGGTAGACGAGTACTTGTCCGTCGACCTCTGCCCCGGCACCGATTCCGATGACTGGAATCGTCAACTCTTCTGCGATTCGTTTCGCCAACTGATGCGGTACACACTCAAGGACGAGCATTTTCGCACCGGCGCGTTCGGCAGCCAAACTATCTTGAAGCAGTGTCTCTGCCGCCTCAAGGGATTTCCCTTGTACTTTATACCCTTCTAGTACACCGACCGATTGCGGGGTCAAACCTAGATGGGCAACACAAGGCATTCCGACTTGAGTGAGTCGTTCAATCGTCTGAAGGACTTCACCCGCGCCTTCTAGTTTGATCGCATCCGCATGTCCTTCTTGGAAGAGACGGGACGCAGCCTGAAGTGTTCGGTCAAAATCACCATGGTATGTCGCAAATGGCATATCCACCACGACGAATGTGTTTTTCGCTCCACGGCGAACAGCCTTCGAATGGTGAAGCATGTCTTCTGTCGTCACCGGGATTGTCGAGTCATAACCAAGGACGACCATTCCAAGAGAATCGCCGACCAAAATCAAATCGACCCCAGCCGCTTCGGCAAGTTTGGCTGACGGGTAATCATACGCCGTCAACATGACGAGCTTTTCCTGCTCGTTCATTTTTTTCAATAACGAAGTCATCGTGTGCATCTGTTTCTCCTCCTAAACGTGGAGACAGGAAAGAATAAACGCCTTCTTACACGGTTGGCAAGAAGGCGCACGAAAAACAATTTCATGGTTTTCATGAGTAGTGTCCTTCTGTCCCTGTCAAAATGATCAAGGCAGACAACTGATTGTGACAGTCTGCAAGCGCGGTACACTTCAAAAACTGATAGCGTCCGACACATTAAGTATAGTCGATGGTCTCGCTTTCATCAATCATTCCACACTGCAATCTCAGCAGAGTAGACCGGTTCAACCTTTCCTTCTTCTTCAAGAAGTAACGCACCCTCTTCTGATATCCCTCGCATGACCCCAGTACGAGAAGTACGAGAAGCGTTCAACGTGACTTTTTCATTCAAGTAGGCGGCATGTTGCATCCAATTGATCCGGATTGGATCAAAACCACTTTCGAGGAATCTGTCGTATTCGACTTCAAGTTCAGCCAGTAGTTCAGCCAACAGTTCACTTCGACGGAATCGCTTTCCGGTCTCTAGATAAAGAGAAGTGGCCCGATGAGCTAACTCGTCTGGAATCTCCTCACCATTGACGTTCATCCCGAATCCTAGGATGACAGCCTGAATCCGATCACCCTCCGTCTGCATCTCTGTCAAAATGCCACCGATTTTCTTCCCATTCAATAATAAATCATTCGGCCACTTGATCATGACATCAAGATTTTGATGGTTGAGCGCCCGTGCGAATGCACTCGCTGCCATCAACGTGAGTTTCGATGCGTCTCGAATCGGCAAATCCGGTCTTAAGATGATGCTCGCCGCAATATTGACATGTTTTGGGTTATGCCAATGACGACCGAGCTGTCCCCGTCCGGCAGTCTGTTCTTCACTGATGACAATCGTTCCTTCCGACACATGCTGTTGCGCCAATTCATGAGCAATTCGTTGTGTCGTATCGACTTGTTCATATGCATGGACCGTCTGACCGAATCGACCTTTCCGGAATGAGACAAATGCTGGTTCATCCAGACGGTCACTCTGTTCGATCAGTTGATATCCTTTACGGGGAATCGTATGAATCGCGTATCCGTCTTGCTTCAAGGTTTCAATATGCTTCCAAATAGCGGTACGTGAAATATTCAATTGGCGCGCCAATTCTTGTCCGCTCCACACTTCCCCATTTTGTAATAACGTCAAGACACGCCCGCGCGTTGAAGCCATCGTCTCGCCTCCTCTTTTAATACGGTCCCGTGATTCGGAATCTCTTGTGAAATGACACGTCGTTCGAGATCAAGCAATAGATGCTTGATTGCCTCGCCTGTCGCACCTAGTTCAAGCGCATCCCGTCCATTGAATTTCAGTTCTTGACGTGACTGGATCGGGAGTGACTCTTTCAGTTCACGACTGCGGTCTGGTTCACCATTCATTTTAAAGTAAGTCGAGAGAGTCCCCTCATCCGTCGTATAAACCGTCATCACATCGAGTCCGGTCTCACAGAGCTGCGCAAGCACTCGAGCTTCCCGCTTGATTGCATTCGATCGTTTCCATGGCAAGAGCCATGCCTCATCTTTTGCGTGATAGAGGAAGATGGCCCACCCACTGACCGCATTCACTGGAGTGCGATCATCTTGTTGCACCCGTTGCATCAGTTCGGTCGTCACGTTCGGTAGATGACGATGGATGCCGAGCTCGACCATCTCTGCTAACGCTTTTCGATAGGCCGGTCCCGTCAACAATTTCTCAAACTCGATTGCGATGCGTTCCATTGCGATTTGTTCAAGTTTGTGACTAAGTGCATTCGCTGCGTGACGCAATTCTTCGTGTAACGTGAAATCGAGCTGAGACATGAAGCGGAGCGCACGCATGATGCGAAGCGCATCCTCACCAAACCGCTCGAAAGGACTCCCGACCGTGCGAATGATACGTTCATCTAAATCGTGTTGCCCTCCGAATAAATCGACGACTTGTCCATCATGAAACGCCATCGCGTTCATCGTGAAGTCACGACGTAACATGTCCTCTTCGAGCGATACACCGAGTGCGACATGGTCCGGACGTCTTGAATCTGAATATGATCCTTCCGACCGAAATGTCGTCACCTCGAACGGATGATGATCGATGATGACCGTGACCGTTCCATGTTCGATACCGGTCGGGACCGATTTCGGGAACAACGTCATCACTTCTTCCGGGAAGAGGGACGTGGCTAAATCGATATCATCGGGCAAATTTCCAAGGACATAGTCTCGAACGGCTCCGCCAACGATGTACGCCTCGCCGCCATGTCGTTCAATCGTCTCAATGATCTGTTTTGCATACTCCCATTCTGTCATGATGTCACCACCTGTTCATACAAGCGTTCATATTGTGTCACGATGTCTTGTGAGGCGAATCGTTTCGATTTCACCAACCCGTTTTGTCTGAAACGCTCCTGTAACGTTGTATCTGTCAACAGCTGTTGCATCGCCAAAGCGGCTTTCGTTGCATCGCCTCGTGGAACGACGAACCCGTCCTCATCGTCCGTGATCACTTCAGGTAGTCCGCCTGCGTCACTGACGACCGACGGGACTCCCGTTGCCATCGCCTCGAGTGCGACGAGACCGAACGCCTCTTTGTCTGATAAGAGGACATGGACGTCACTAATGGAGAGCAGTGCAGCGACTTGCTCTTGTTTTCCGGCAAAGATGACTTGATCTTCAAGCCCCATCTCCGTCACGAGGCGGCGCATGGCACCCATGAGTGGGCCGTCTCCGACGAGTAATAACTTTTTGTGCGGGACATCCATCTGATCGAACGCCTCGAGGACGAGGTCGACGCGCTTGACGGGACGGAAGTTTGAAATATGGATGACGACTCGGTCGTCTGCCGTTAAGCCGTATCGTTCCCGTAAAGTTGGGTCGAATTGTGGGGTGTACACCGATTCATCAATAAAGTTGTGAATGACTTGAATCGGCAAATTGCTAGCAATCCGCTCTTCCGTCTCCCGTTTCAAACTGTGCGAGACAGCCGTAATCGCGTTAGATTGGCGCAACCCATATAAAATCGCCGGTTTCAATTCCTCATCCTCACCGAGAACGGTGATATCAGTCCCATGTAGCGTCGAGACGATCGGCGTCTTCACACCGGCCATCTCCCGCCCGAGCGCTGCACACACGGCATGTGGTACGGCATAATGCGCATGAATGACATCAAGACCGAATGACTGGATGACACTCGCAATTTTCGCGGAGAGTGTCATATCGTACGGCGGATAGCGAAAGACCGAATATTGGTTGATTTCGACTTGGTGGAACGTGATATTCGGATGATAGGCGTTCAAACGAAACGGCATACTGCTCGTAATGAAATGAACGTCATGTCCTCGGTCCGCAAGCTTCATACCGAGTTCCGTCGCTAAAATCCCCGAGCCACCGACAGATGGATAACAAAGAATTCCGATTCGATACGTCATGTGAGCTCACCTGCCCGTTTGACGACATACGGTCGCACCCGTTTCAACCCTTCCGCATAAGCGACGCCAATCAAGCTCCCGAAATGGCGTTCACGGGCAATGACCCGTTCCACGTATGCATCGGTGAGCGGTGTTTTCACCCCATCGACTGGAGTGAACTGGCTTGCGTAACATTGGAGTGCCCGTGTCTTCACTTCAATCGCATCACTAATATCCACGCACACATCCGGCTCGACATGAGCATTGATCATATATTGATACACACTTTCTGGTCGATATGCCGGAAGCTCCGGTAAATATTTTCGAATACCCGCGTTGAACAACGCCTCTGTCACGAGATAAGCACATGCCGCATGGTCCGGATGGCGGTCGACTTCATATGGATACAACAAGTGGGTTGGGCGCTCACGACGAATCAAGGAGACGATTGCCTCGAGCTGTTCTTCTCCCCCGTCAATTCCCCGGTCTTTAAATCCGAGATTGATTCGGCGGACACCAAGCACGTCATCTGCCACACTGGCTTCCTGTTGTCTCATTTCTACATCACCATTTGAAGAAAGTTCCGCTCTCGTCAAATCGACGTAAACGACCTCAATCTTCTCTTTCGTCCATTGGGCGGTCATCCCTGCAATCCCGATCTCGATATCATCTGGATGTGCCCCGATGGCTACTACTTTCATTTACATCACCTCTTCTTTGAAAAGTATAGCCGACTCGTTTCTGAATGTCATATGTTCAGGGTAGTCAATCGAACTGTTTTTCGAGTACTCTATCTAAGGGGAGGTGAACCTGATGACGGTACAATTACCGATTCGTGTTCGAAATATTATATTCATCTTGATAGGTTCTTTTATTTTTGCATTCGGCGTTTATCACTTCAACGTCCAAAACAACTTGGCAGAGGGTGGATTCACCGGGATCACCTTGATTCTACGTGGTCTCTTTGATATCTCGCCTTCCATCACGAACTTGGCGTTAAACATCCCGCTCTTTTTCATGAGTTATAAGTTGTTAGGGCGAACGACTTTCGTTTATACACTCATCGGGACGTTCTCATTTTCACTTTGGTATGCACTCATCGCTAAATATTCTACACTCGTCATCGACCTGACGGATGACATGGTGCTCGCAAGTTTGTTTGCCGGTCTCTTTATCGGAGTCGGACTCGGAATCATCTTTAACAATGGCGGAACGACGGGGGGCGTCGATATCATCGCGCGACTCGTACAACGCTATATCGGCTGGTCGATCGGAAAGACATTCCTCATCTTTGACTTCTTTGTCATCGTTCTCAGTTTGACGTATCTCGATATCCGCGAGGCGATGTATACGCTTCTCGCTGTCTATATCGGGGCACGTGTCATCGACTCGATGCAAGAAGGAACGTATGCCGGTAAGGCGGCGATGATCATCAGTGACCATCGGACTGCTATCGCCGACGGTATTCATGCGACGATGAACCGCGGCACGACAAGACTACTTGCCAAAGGTGGCTATTCGAACCGTGAACTTGAAGTGTTGTACGTCGTCGTCGGGCGAAATGAAGTGAATCGCTTGAAAACGATCGTCAAACAGATCGATCCTCATGCGTTCGTCACATTCCATCACGTCTATGAAGTGGGCGGAGAGGGCTTTACGTTCGATGAGAATCGAATGCCGCTAAAATAAGCAAAAAGTCGCCTCGTTCACAGGAATGAACGGGCGATTTTTTATGGCTCGATGCTGAGCACCTCGACTTGAATCGTACCTCCGGGCGTTTCGACTTGAATCGTTTGGCCAACACTCGCCCCCATCAAACACCGACCGAGTGGCGATGTCATCGAAATGCTTCCTCGTTCTAGATTCGCTTCTGCCTCACTCACGATTCGATAGCTCTCGGTCTCCTCGTCGCCTTCACGAATCACGACCCGATTCCCGAACGTCACGACTTCTGACTGTTCGGATTCGACGATCGTTGCGTCGTCAAGGAAATGTTCAAGCTCTAATATATCTGCTTCAATTCGCTCAACATCACGAACCGCCTCAGTGTAGGTGACATCTTCTCGAAAATCACAAAATTTCCGCGCCGTACGTATACGTTCACGAGCATCCGTCCTGTCTTGCTTTAACATGGCTAGTTTATTTTTCAATTGCTCATGACCGTTCTCTGTCAGTTGCAGTTTCATCAACAACATTTCCTTTCACCACAAAATAAAAAAATCCCGCCGATTATGACGGGATTTCGTTCTACTCCTCACGTGGCATAAACACGATGAGTGCCAAACGGATAAGTTCGGCAACCGCAACGAGCGTTGCAGCCACATACGTCCATGCTGCAGCATTCAATACTTTCCGTGCGCCAGACTCTTCTGTCGCCGTCACAATTCCGTGTGACGTCAACTGAGCCATCGCCCGTTTCGAAGCATCGAACTCGACTGGGAGCGTGATCAATTGGAACACAACCGCACCGAGCATCATGATGACACCGAGTTGTGCCAATCCGAGTGCACCGAACAAGAAACCACCGATTAATAATGGAAATGACAAGTTCGACGTAATATTGACGACTGGAACGAGACTATGTCGAACGCGCATCATCTTGTAGTCGGTCGCATCTTGAATGACGTGACCGATCTCGTGGGCCGCGATGGCTGCCGACGAAATCGTCGACCCTTGATACACTTCACGAGAGAGACGGACGACTTTATTGACCGGGTCATAGTGGTCGCTCATGAGTCCATCGACCATCTCGATTCGTACGTTGTGAACACCGTTTTGTTTCATGATGAAATCAGCGACTTGTGCGCCTGTGACACCGCTTTGAAGCGGTTGTTTTAAAAACTGTTTGTACGTGCTTTTCACTCGCATCTGGGCCCATAAGGGGATGAGCATAATCAGTGCAAGATAGAAAATATAGCCACCTAATGACATTTTCTATTTCACCTCTGCGTGTATTTGATAATTTGATTTTACATTCTTATGAACTTATTTTCAAGCGAAGGGCGCAGGACGAACGCATATCCCATAAAAAAACATAATCCCGTTAACCAAAACGAGCCGTAACCGATCCACATGATATGTTCCGCGAGTGACGGATAGCGCGGCCATTGACCAAGCACATAATCAACTACGTCATTATGAATTACCCAAATCAATGTACAGACAAACGATGTAATCGTCCATTTCATAAAAGGTGCGTAAATGAGTGCTTGAAGCGCCATCGCTCCATGAGAAACCATCAACATGACCGCCATTAAGATGGTGATGGTCGGTGCATCCACGGGTAACGTCCCTAAAAACATGATATTCATGATGACGGCCCAGACCCCGTATTTGATTAAGGTAATGAATGCAAGCGTCTCGAATAATGGGGAACGCTTATTCACAATCCATAATCCGAGGACGATTGTAAAGAAGAGCGATGCTGTCGGGCTGTCCGGGACAAACGGCCAATACACGTATGGGGTGTCACGAAGTTGAGGCTCATACCAAATATAACCGTAAATCGTACCGCCTAAGTTGATGACAAATAATAGCGTCAGTACGATTCGATTCATTAAGAAAGTGTTTAAAAACGTCGGGTTCATGTTCTCAATCCTTTTTTCTTCAGTTTATCGCAATACGAATACATAAGTAAAAAAGTGTAGCCTGGTTTCTCAGGCTACACTTTATGGCTTACTCGTTATTTTCGCCGCCTTCACCATATGAAGCGATGAATTCAGATAGTACTTGTAAATCTTCAGGTGAGCCGTCCCACTGACCAGCAGGCATCGTCCCAATCCCGTTTACAGCGATATCCGCAATCTCTTCAGCTGTGTACTGTGTTCCGACGAGTGCTGGAGCTGCTGCTCCACCTTCTAGGTTTTGACCGTGACAGTTCACACAAGATTGAGCTGAATAAATCTCATATCCTGGTGCAGCTGTATCAATTTCAGGACCTTCACCTGGAATTTGAAGTTCGCCTTGAGCGTGGACTTGATCCCAGTGTGTCGTTTGAACAGATTCCCAAGTCAAGTAGAAGACCGAGAGAATACCGAGCAACATGAAACTGATGGCGACTGGACGTTTCGCCGGACGACGCTCGAGACCTTGGTCAAGCCAAGGCGCGATGAGAAGTGCCGTGAACGCCAAACCTGGAATGATGACCGTACCAAGCAAGATCCAGTCTCCTGCAGCGAATTGATATTTGAGTAATTGATACAAGAACAAGAAATACCAGTCCGGTAATGGAATGTATGACGTGTTCGTTGGATCGGCGATATTTTGAAGCGGTGGTGCTTCGACGATTGTCAAAGCGATGAAGCCGATCAAGAAGACCGACCCTACCATCCACTCTTTAAGCAAGAAGTTCGGCCAAAACGCCTCTGTGCGTCCTGGGTATTCTGAATAGTCTTTTGCAATGTTCTGTTTCCGATTCGAGATTCCTACTCGAGAGTCGGTTACAAATTTCATCCCTTTACCGCGATGCATATCGTTTCTCCTCCTTTTTCTCCTCGAATCGGCTTATAGCGGTCCAGAAACCCCTTGTTTACGAATCATCAAGAAGTGGGCTCCCAATAGTCCGAACAATGCCGCCGGTAAGAAGAAGACGTGGATGGCGAAGAATCGTGCGAGCGTGCTCGCCCCGACAATCTCACCACCGGCGAGAAGTGTCTTCGCAATACCACCGATGACCGGTACACTTTCAGCGATTTGAAGCGTAACTTTCGTTGCGAACAATGCTTTCATGTCCCATGGAAGCAAGTATCCTGTGAGTCCAAGCGCCAAGACGACGAAGAACAAGAGAACACCGACGACCCAGTTAAGCTCACGTGGCTTCTTATACGATCCCGTGAAGAACACGCGGAGCGTATGTAAGAATAACATGACGATGGCAACGGATGCGCCCCAGTGGTGCATCCCACGAACGATTTGTCCGTGTGCGATTTCATTTTGCAAATAGTATACTGACGCGTGCGCGTTGATGATATCTGGTACATAGTACATCGTCAAGAACATCCCTGAAAGGATTTGGATGACAATTGTAAAGAACGTCAAACCACCAAAACAATAGACAAATGCAGAGAAGTGATGGGCAGGGTTGACGTGTTCTGGTACTTCGTGGTCTGCGATATCGCGCCAAAGTGGTGTGATGTCTACGCGCTCATCGACCCAATCATAAATTTTTTGTAACATCGACTAGTCCCCCTCTCACTTCTGTGAAATTGGGCTACCTAGGTATAGGAAGCCATCTTTTTCTTCTTTTTCATAACGTGCAAGTGGTGCTGTTGGTGGTGTACCCGGGATGTTCGTTCCATCTTTTTCGTAACGTCCTAAGTGACACGGACAGAAAAATTCTTGTGGACGAGTCGGATCACCCGCAAAAGCTACCTGACAGCCGAGGTGTGTACAAATCGGAGAGAGTGCGATGATTTCGCCACTTTCTGTTTTGTATACCCATGCTGAGAGTGTTTCTTCAAATTCGTACCAAGCATCTTGTGTTTGTTTCTTAAAGTCGACACGTTGCGGCTCAGTCGTGATGTCATCAAGACTCATTACTTTTACTTTGTCGCCTGCTCCAGATTTTTTCAAAACCGGATCAATCGCAAAGTTGACCATCGGACTGATCAATGTTGCCGCCATAAAGCCACCTACTCCAGTCAGTGTGTACGTTAAGAACTGACGGCGCGTGACTTTTGACCCATTTTGAGCCATTTCGTTCCCCCCTCATTCGTGTGCATAACCCCATAATTCTTTATGCATTCTTCACAAAAATTTCTCACTCAACAAAATAGTATATCAATAAAACCTCTACGTCAACCGCTTCATGTCGCCATCCAACGGCTCGAAAGTTCTGTGATAACTTGTGTCGCAAAATTTTGAACCATCGTGTGCGCCTGATCGCTCGACATCGCTCCTAGCGCGAGCGGTGGTACGAACAAAATCGGCAAATCATATGGCTTGAAACGGACGTCTGACGCAATAAACAAAACGTGAGAAAAACCGGATGATTCCGCTTTTGCCACCACATCTTTCGCTAGTTCCACACCAGCTTCCACATCGGTGTAACTGATTGTTGGGCTGAGCATCGTCCGACCAGATAATTGACGTTCTGTCTCAACCGTGACGGCATGAATGACTTCATAGCTTTCGGCTTTACGAACCATATCCTCACCAAACGCCAATTCTGCGAGCGGAACGATGAGCGTATCGACGTATTGTCGTTCGGCAATCGAGCGCAATGCCCCTTGACTATCGAACCTCATCTTTTCCCTCCTCTCCAACTTATCTCATCATGTCTATTGTATCGTACATGACTTCGTTCACGTTTCAAACTTATGAACGAACTGTGAAATAATTGTGTATTCCTACGTTATTAATATACCAAAAAACAAGCGCCAACCGGAACGGAAGCGCTTGTTTTTTTCAAAATAATTTAGATTCACGTACTTGGTGGAGTTGACTCGTCAAATTGCGGAATAAGTTCTCGTCCCGACGGTCGAGTGCTTTATCGATTTCAATCAATAAACGCTCTTCTTCGAATTGAGCAACGGAAGCTTGGATGACCGTCTGAGCAGAAGAAGATACTTCATCTTTCACTTCCGCCACCGGTTCAAACGGATTTTGCTCCACGATGTCAATCCAATTCTCATCAATCATCATGCCTTGAAAATTCAATTCTACATAAATCGGCCCATCGTGCAGACGGATGTCATGATAAGCCTTTTCAGGATTCATGGTCACAAGGTCTCCCCGTCGATATCGAAACGGTTCACCGTCAAATCCATACGCCGTCATCACAAGACTTCGTGGCGAGACCGAGGCGTTTGTTACGAAATGAACGTTGCCAAGCTTATCCGGATGTCTCAACCAGTAGTCAAGAATCCATTTCGCTTCACGTTTCCGAAGTGTATGATGAGCGACAAATCGCTTCAAAAAATTCCGTTTCCGCTCGACCATCTGACCTCATTCCCTTCCCTTTATCATTCTACGTCATCAGACAATTGTTCGAGCTGGTCTTCGAGCACTTGGCGATCTTCAAGATCGACCACTAGTGCAAGCGATTGCTCGACCACACGTCGCGCGTCTTGTCTACGACCTTCCTCTATCAACAGTGTAGCCCATTCTGTCACAAATGACACGTCCTCTTTCATCATCGGCTCAATCGAGGCATACAAACTGACAGCTTCGTCATATTCCTCGAGCTCATATTTCGCCTTCGCCTTGTACCAAGTCATGAGCGGGGACGTCGTATGATCTTCGAGTGCATCTATTGTTTCGAGCACGTCATCGATTTCTCCTGCTTCGAATAAAATCGATAATATTAATTCTGTCGCTTGTAGCGATTCCGGATTCAAGACGAGTGCTTCTCGAAGCTCTTTAACGGCGCCATCGCGATTACCGAGCTTGAGGAGCAATTTTGCTTTCACGTGACGAAGTTCGTCATTATAGTCGTCGCGCGTGATTCCTTGATCGACGATTTGAAGCGCTTCTTCCGTCTGACCATTCGCGTCCAGTGCTTCGGTGTAAGGAAGATAGAGCGAGGTAAAGTCCGGGTCCATCGCCTGAAGCTCTTTAAACTGCTTGATGGCAACTTCCTCTCGACCGATTCGATGCGCTGTCATCGCATGTCCGAAGACGGTATTTAAATTGCGATGTGTTGCTTTTTCATACTCATCGAGCGCTTCTTCGAACGACCCAACCATTGTGAGTGCTTCCGCATAGTCAGCTTGGTAATCGATCTCGGACGGCAAATTCATTTTAGGTAATCGTGCATAAAGCGGGATGGCTTGCTCGAACGATCCGGTCGAAGCGTACAATTCCGCCAACCCGTAAATGAGTAACGGCTCATCCGGATTCTTTTCAAGGGCTTCCATCAATTTTTTCACAGCTACCTCGTCGAGCCCTTGAGATTGATACAAATCAGCTAATAAGACGAGACTTCTCACTTGCGTCTCCGCGTCATCTGACTTGACCTTCTCTAATACAGCAATTGCCTCTTCTTCACGGTCACTGTCTAAATATGCTTCCGCGAGTGACAGAGCGACGTTTGGGTCACCTTCGTAATCCACGTACAATTTTGAAAGTACTTCTGTCGCTCGGTCGGCAAGACCAAGCTCTAAATACAAATCAGCAATCGCTAAGCGATCATCATCCGATCCGTCTTTTTCAAGTTCTTCTATATGCGCAAGAGCATGTTCAGTCTCTCCTGATTCAAGCATCTCGATAATATGTGTTAATGCTGCTTCATCTAGCATGTTTCGTCCTCCTGGCTTTCGCTTTGTCGTTATTCTATCTCACGTTGAATCTGTTGTAAATCTTGACGGAAGCCGGGATAGCTGACATCGGACGCATCAATGCCTTCAATTTGGATGGTTTCATCCGTGACGAGTGTAGCGACTTGTAACATCATCGACAGACGATGGTCACCATGAGCCGAGACGTGTCCGCCATGAAGACGACTCGGTTTTACGATAAACCCATCCTCTTTTCCGACGATGTCCACCCCTAATTTCCGCAACTCCGAGACGACCACGTCGATCCGGTCCGTCTCCTTCACTCTCAGTTCCGCTGCATCGTTCACGATTGACGGAGAATTCGCCTGTGAAGCGACGAGTGCGAATAACGGCAACTCATCGATTTGTGACGGAATCATATCCCTTTCTACGATCGTGCCAAACAGTTCACTTGTCGTCACCGTGACGTCCCCGATCAATTCCTCCCCGACGGCTCGTTCATTGGAGATGATGACGTTTGCTCCCATCCGTTCGAGCGTTCGCAAAAATCCGATTCGAGTCTCATTCAAACAGACGTCTGTCGTCGTGACAGAGCTATTCGGTACGATGGCTGCCCCTGCCCAGAAGAAGGCGGCCGACGAGGGGTCTGCCGGCACATCGACCGTCGCGCCGCTTAGTCGAGAAGGTTCGACACGAATCATGCGCTCTCCTTTTTCCTCATCCACAGAGAGACGAGCCCCAAAGAGTGGCAACATTCGCTCGGTATGGTCTCTAGACAATATCGGCTCACGAACAATCGTCGTCCCTTCCGCACGTAACCCGGCAAGGAGGACAGCCGATTTCACTTGGGCGCTCGCTACCGGTAACGTATAGTCGATGGATTGTAGCGTTTTCCCTTCAATCACGATCGGCGCCAAATCACCTTTCACGTCCGCTCCCATTTCACGGAGTGGTGCGTTGACACGTCGCATCGGACGTTTTGACAACGACTCATCTCCCACGAGTTCAAATGACCCATCATACCCCGATAAGATTCCAATCAACAAGCGCATCGTCGTCCCTGAGTTCCCGCAGTCTAATCGTGCCGAACGTGGTGACTCGACCCCCGTGATGAGGAGTTCGTCTTCTTTTTCGATCACTTCTGCTCCGAGTGAACGAATGATTTCGAGTGTCGAGCGACAATCGGCACCGAGAAGTGGATGCACGACGCGCGTCGTCCCAGTCGCCATCATGCCGAATAAAAGCGCACGATGAGTGATTGACTTATCACTTGGCACACGGATCGAACCGTTTAAACTCATCATTCCCACCATCCTTTCATCTGTTCAAATGTATCTTCAAGGTGCTCGAGCGGCATAGATTCAACGACAATCGTGTCACGGAGCAAGACGAACCGAATTTCGCCGTGACGATTCTTTTTATCCCGAATCATTTTTTCGACATATTGCTCGAACGGTTTCCAGTCAATCGGTGTGACATCGTTCAGACGAATCCATTCAAACAACCGTTTCGCCCGTGTCTCGTCACCCGATAACAAAAAGGCAAACACCATCCCATGTAACACCGCTTCTCCATGAGGGATACGGTACGCCTCGACGGACTCAAGCGCATGACCGAACGTATGCCCGAAGTTGAGCCAAGCGCGAATGTCTTGCTCTTGCTCATCTTTCTCGACAACTGCTCGTTTGACTTCAATGCCACGGGCGAGCCATGTGATCCAATTCAATTCCTCATGTTCAGAAAGAGCGGAAAACAAGTCGTCCTCGAAAGAGGATTCGAGGACGTAACGAGATAAATACGCATGTTTCAACAGTTCACCGAGACCGCTTCGCACTTCCTCGGTCGGCAAGGTACGAAGCCGCGAAACATTATAATAGACACCGATTGGTTGATAGAATGAACCGATCGCATTTTTCGCAAGTGGATGATTGACGGCCACTTTACCACCGACAGCCGAATCATGTGCCAAAATCGTTGTCGGGACTTGTATGTAAGGAACACCACGCATGTAGACACTCGCTAAAAACCCAGCCAAATCACCGATCATCCCGCCACCGAAAGCGACAATCAGAGTGTGACGGTCGCATCCGTGTCTCAATCCTTCTGTCACGAGCTGTTCGAGTTGCGATAACGACTTCGACGCATCACCCGCCTTGACGACAGATGAGACGACGCATGGGTGAACTTGCTCCAACTTTGCAAGGAACGATTCCCCGTAAAGCGCGTCGACCCGTTCATCCGTGACGACCCAGAGCATCGGGTAACGTGACCAATCATTTGTTTCCATCCAGCGGTCTTGATTGTCGACGACAACCTGATACGGGGTCGATGCCGCGATTGGAATGGTCACCATACTCGTAACTCCTCTCGATACTCATCGATTCGGTGTTTTATTCGGTCCATCGTATCATGACCGAACGTCTCACATACTTCCTTCGCCATTTCAAACGCAATGACCGCCTCGACGACGAGTGATGCTGCAGGGACAGCACACGAATCGCTCCGTTCGATTTGAGCGAGGAATGCCTCTTTCGTATCAATATCGACTGATTGAAGAGGCTTATAAAGTGTCGGGATTGGTTTCATGACGGCTGAACAGATAATCGGCATGCCCGTTGTCATCCCGCCCTCAAAACCACCGAGGTGATTACTGAGTCGGGTATATCCTTCGTCTCCGTATGCAATCGGGTCCATCACTTCAGAACCGGGACGGTATGCCATTTCAAAACCATCTCCAAACTCCACGCCTTTAAATGCGTTGACACTCAACACCGCCTGCGCAATTTTCGCATCCAATTTTCGGTCATACTGCACATATGAACCTAGACCTGGTACGACACCGTGCACTTCCGTACAGACGATGCCGCCAATCGAGTCTCCATTTGCCTTAGCTTCATCGATGCGACGCATCATCCGCTCAGCCGCTTCTTCGTCAAGCGTCCGAACGGGTGAGGCGTCAATCACTTCTTTTGCTTCTTGGAGCGATTCAAATGTACGTATCTCTGCCCGTTCTCCACCAATCACTTTGACGTAACTAAAGAGCGACACCCCAACTTGTTGAAGCAATTGTTTACAAAAGGCACCGACCGCGACGCGTGCCGCCGTCTCCCTTGCGCTCGAACGTTCCAAAACGTCACGTAAATCGCGATGGTCATACTTCATCCCACCGACCAAGTCGGCATGCCCTGGTCTCGGTCGCGAGACTCGGCGCTTGATTTCGACATCATCTTCGATTGGCTCGGCTTGCATGACGTGTTTCCAATGGGTATGGTCTTTATTCTCAATCCAGAATGTGATTGGTGCGCCTGTCGTTTTACCGTGACGTATACCAGAACGAACATCTACTTGATCTGACTCGATTTGCATGCGACGCCCTCGTCCATATCCCGACTGACGTTTTTTCAACTCTAGGTTAATTTGATTTAAATCTATAGCGAGACCGGCAGGGGCACCTTCAATGATGACCGTCAGGCCCGGACCGTGTGATTCACCAGCTGTCAAATAGCGCATCTGTTCACCTCATCCATCTATTTTTTCGTAAAAGAAGCTTTGTTTCATCGCATATCCATAACGCTTCGGCTGGAAGATTTGTTCGGTTCCTCCGACAAACAAGATTCCTCCTGGTCGAAGGGCACGTTGAAATGACGTATATACTTTTTCTTTCGCTTCTTCCGTAAAGTAAATCAAAACGTTTCGACAGACAATCAAATCAAAGTTCCGTTCATACACGTCTGCTAGTAAATTGTGTTTTTTAAACGTCACAAGTTGTTTGATTTCATCCGAAATGAAATAGTCGTCTCCACGACGTGTGAAGTATCGATTTTTAAACTCATCTGGCAAATCAATGAGTGCCCGCTCGTGATACTTCCCTTGTTTCGCCTTTTCGATGACAATATCATCTAAATCAGTGGCCATAATGGAAAATTGAGAAGGTGCCAGATGTTTAGACAATAGCATGGCGAGCGAGTAAGGTTCTTCTCCTGTCGAGCACGCTGCGCTCCACACGCGGAGCTTCCCTTGACTCGAACGGATCAAGTGAGGCAGGATATCCTCTTCAAGCTGCTGCCAACGGATCGGATTGCGATAAAATTCACTCACGTTAATCGTCATTCGGTCAAGGAATTCCTCATAGAGCTGACGATCCGTCTCCATCGCCTTTAAATACTCAATGAACGACGCATATCCCTTCTTTTCGCGTAAGGCGACCATCCGGCGCTTCATTTGCGCCTCTTTATATAAATTCAAGTCAATTCCGGACTTGTTATAAAACTTTTTTACGAAGATGGCATAATCATTCATCACCAATTTCAACCTCAATTCTTTCTCATTTCCTCTTTCTTCTGACCACAGGCTTTTAGAAGGGAATCAAAAAAAGGACAGGTTTCCCCGTCCCTTCGAAAAGTCATGAAACGTGTGAGGCAACTCCTGCGAACCAAAGTGCCAATTCGCGTTCCGCGCTGTCCACACTATCAGAACCATGAATTACGTTTTGTGACATCGTCGATGCAAAATCACCACGAATCGTTCCAGGTTGTGCATCGAGCGGCTTTGTCTTCCCGATCATGAGACGAGAGACGGCTACGATGTCTTCCCCTTCCCATTCCATCGCGACGACCGGACCAGAAGTCAAAAACTCTACCAATTCACCAAAGAACGGCTTTTCCTTATGCTCTGCGTAGTGTGCCTCTGCGACCTCAACTGACGGTGTCACCATTTCGAGACGGTTCAATGTATATCCTTTGTTTTCAAAACGTGAGATGATTTCCCCAATCAATCCACGTTTTACCCCATCCGGTTTAACCATTAAAAATGTCTTTTCCATTCCCCAAATCCCCCTAAGTCAATAAATGTGTACGTTGTACGTATTTAGTGTACACGCTCCTGAACATTTTTGAAAGGGGTTACATGGGCATTTACCATTTACGTTTCCCGATATATTGAGCGATTTCAATCAAAGATCGCTTGTCAGGCACATCCGGCAACCCGTCGAGTCTTCGAATGGCGCGTTCAACGTATCGGTCAATCGTGCGCTGGCTTCGTTCTAATGTCCCATTTCGTTGCACTTCACGAACGAGTGATTTCGTCATCTCCATGTCTGTCGATGCATTCACCTGGCGGAGACGCTCATAAAAAATCGGGTCTTCTGATGAATAGAGCAACGGCAACGTCTTATGACCATGCTTCAAATCTTCTCCAACGGGTTTCCCGAGTTGGAAACTCTTTGCCGTGAAATCGAGCAAATCATCGGTCATTTGGAATGCCATCCCGATGTCATAACCGAATAAGCTTAGTTGTTTGACGACTTGAGGTGACGCTCCTGAAATAACAGCGCCTGCCGCACAACTCGTTTCAATCAATAGGGCTGTCTTTCGTGCAATCCGATCTAAGTATCGTTTAGGTGATTGACCCCAGTCATATTGATCTTGGATTTGATTGATTTCGCCGACACAAATCCGTTCCATCGTGTCCGCCATGATTCGCATCACTTCCGGAGAATCGATTTCGGATACGAGACGAATCGCCTCTCCGAATAGCGTATTTCCGGTATACATCGCAACGGTCTCATCATAACGCTCCATGACGGTCGGTTTCCCCCGACGCAGCATCGCATCATCGATGACATCGTCATGAACGAGCGATGCCATATGAATCAACTCAAGACTTGAGGCAACTTTCGTCAAACGGATATCTTTCGTCTCACCGAATCCCGCGCTCAATAAAACGAAAGCTGGTCGGATGCGTTTACCACCAGCATCGAGTAGTTGGCGAGATGCCGATTCAATCACAGGGTGGTCCGTCCTGACTCGAGTTGATAAAAATTGATCGATTTGATCAATCTCTCGGTTCATGTGACGGTAAAGTCGCTTCAAAGACATGTTTCACCACTTCTTTCCTAGATGCATGGCACATGCACCTCCGGAGAATGTCTTCACTTCGACTTGTTCGAACCCGGCATCTTCAAACATGCGTTTGAGCGTCAGACGGTCAGGAAACTGATCGGTCGATTCTTGTAACCATTTGTATTGGTCGTATGACCCGGCAAACACTTTGCCGAACAAAGGCATGACGGTTCCAAAGTAAAATCGATACAATTCTTTAAAGACGGGTGCCGTCGGTTGACTCGTTTCAAGACAGACGACCGTTCCGCCCGGTTTTAAGACGCGATGCATTTCACGCAACACCGTCATATAATCCGGAACGTTCCGAAGTCCAAATCCGATTGTGACGTAATCGAATGAATGATCTCCAAACGGTAGCGCCATCGCATTTCCGTGTAGTAGTTCAATCGTCGGCATTGATTTTACTTTTTCTTCTCCCACTTTCAGCATATTCTCTGAAAAGTCGAGGCCTTTGACGACCCCCGTATTCCCTGCAGCTTCAGCCAATTGAATCGTCCAGTCAGCTGTGCCACAACAAACGTCTAGACATTTAGCCCCCGGAAAGACGTTCATTTTCTTCATCGTTGTCCGACGCCACCATTTGTGAAGTCGGAAGCTGATAATTGAGTTCATCGTATCGTAGCTCGGAGAAATGGACTGGAATACTTCGTATACTTTTTGCTCTTTTTCTATCGGTTGCAACGCGTAACATCCTTTCCGTTCTAAGCGACCGCGTGCGCGAGCAACGTGTTGAGTTGCTCCTTTTGGTCTTGTCTGAGCGCTGTCGCTTTCTTATCAATCATTCGTTTCCCACTTGTTGTCAAATAAGGTTGTTCAATCAGCTCGGAAAGTGTTTGAATCAATCCGACGTTTGCTTCGATCCAAATGTTCATCGAGACGTTTTTATCGAGCAGTAGTGTACACTTTGCAGCATTGACACGTTGTACAGACTGTCCGAATCGATCGCTATACGACGCTGGGAAAGCCGTCAAGATTTTATAGAACTGAGCCGAGGCAAAATCGCCCGCGAGCACTTTTAATTGGCGCTCTAGCGACCCTTTCGGACTACTGTTCACTTGATCATGTAATTCGAGCGCCTGATGAGCGAAATAAGTTGCCATCACGAGTTGTTGATGCTCAATCGATTCCAAATCAATCATCTCGACCATCCAACGAAGCAACAGCATGTCGACCGCTGGTACAACCTCGTGTTTCGTCAAATAGGGATGATTCATACGTTGTTGGATTTGACGAGCAAGGTCTGTGACAACGAATTCATTTGTCAACTGTTCCATGCTATCCCCCCTCGTCCACTTCATTGTCATTCTGACATAGTATAGCACATTTTTGTCACATTCACGTCATTCGAACTCGCAAACGAAACAAAAAAGCCGCCTTTCGGCGACTTATGTATTGCTGATTACTTGACCGCATCTTTGAGCGCTTTACCTGCTTTAAATGCAGGGACTTTGCTCGCTGGGATTTCGATATCTTCTTTTGTACGTGGGTTACGGCCTTTACGGGCAGCACGTTCACGAACTTCAAAAGTACCAAAACCGATCAATTGAATTTTTTCACCGTTTTGGAGTGCTTCAGTGATAGATTCGAAAGTAGCTTCTACAACTACTGTAGCTTCTTTTTTCGAAACATTTGCTTTCTCCGCTACTGCTTGGATCAATTCAGTTTTGTTCATCACGATTCACCTCCTCTCACTAGGAGTTTACGGGATTAATCATATCGTACAAACGTTGATATGACAACATTTTTTGCGTGAATTCACGACATTCGCCATCAAAACAAGCTCAGTTGTTTAAAAAAACAACTTCTCCTTGTTCATCTATTGTATAGCCTTGTGAATAAGCAGGGGCGAATGGAGCGTCTTCATATAGCAAATAACGAATGTCTTCACCGATTTCTGGCGACTCATCCGTATTTTGAAGCGCTTCCTTCACATCTTCTCGATAGTCTACAAATAGTTGTCCGGTACCGTCCACGTAGATCGGGAGTTCGCGATCCGAATACGGGCTCGGGATGACCGGCTCCTCTGTGACAAAAATCTTGTCGTAATCGAGCGTGAACTGATTTTTCCCAATCGATCCATCGAACGGAAACTTCCCTTCTTTCGCCCGAAACGCATTAATGTTTGTCTGAAGCTGTTGCAAACGTTCCGACACACGCAAGTCGATCAATTTGACGGTCGGTTCCGTTTCGACATCAACGAGAATATATTGGAACAACCCACCGCCCTCAAAACTATTCCCTGGAGGATCCGCTAAATACCCTGGCACGAGCCGGGCAAACTCGATTGGATAACGCTCCGTGAGCGGCGTTTCCGCTGGTTTTGTTTTAATGGGCAAGACGCCAGATTGTTCACGATATGCATCGACCGCACTTTGCACGGTATTCAATTGGTCTTCATACGGAATATTGTTAGCACGTTCCGACTCCGGGAACATACATCCTGCCAACAAAGTCGTTAACAGTAAGCTAGCAGCGATTATGCTCTTTTTCATGGCCTATCCTCCCGTCGGTCCTGAGACGACGACAAAAATCATAATTACTGTCCCAAATAAGAAAATGATGAACGCAATCAGGCGCACAAGCGTCGCGAACCATCCGGTCAGTTTCGTGTGACTGATGGCGACCATCAGTGCAGCGATGGCAAAAGCACCAATCCCCGCAAATGAAATCCACATTTTGATGAGTGACGGTGTCACGTCTACCCCCTACTTTCTCTATGTTCTCCAGACTTCAAGTGTAGCAAAAAAAAGCGAGGAACTGAACGAAAACGTCAGTTCCTCACAAAAGTATTATTCTTCAAAATGAAACACTTGTTCCATCTCGTGCTTTTGTGGACGTCTCATGAGTTTTTTCACTTCATCATGAGGACTCTTTCCTTCAAATAGCACGTTATAGAGTGCTTCCGTGATTGGCATCTCGACACCCGCCTCTTTCGCGAGCGAATGTGCTGCTTCACAGGCACGAACACCTTCGACGACCATTCCCATGTTTCCAAGTACGTCTTCGAGTTTTTCACCGCGTCCGATCGCATTGCCGGCCCGCCAGTTCCGGCTATGTTGCGACGTCGCCGTCACAATCAAATCCCCGATTCCTGTCAATCCAGAGAAAGAGGCCGGATTGGCTCCGAGCTTCACTCCAAGTCGGGCAATTTCCACAATCCCACGTGTCATGAGGGCAGCTTTTGCATTGTCCCCATAACCAAGTCCGTCGGTCATACCTGCAGCAAGGGCGATAATATTTTTGAGCGCCCCGCCATACTCGGCACCGACGACATCCGAGTTCAAGTAAACGCGGAATTGATCGTTTGTGAGCAGCTCCTGCACTTCGTCAGCGACATCGAGGTCCTCACAAGCAATCGTGATTGTCGTCGGTTTCCGTACTGCGACTTCTTCAGCGTGAGTCGGTCCGGTCAAGACACCAATGGCCCGACGTTTCGACGGGTCGATTTCTTCCGCAATGATTTCCGAGAGACGTTTGTGCGTTTTCGGTTCAATCCCTTTTGCGGCATGAACGATGGTGACCGGTTCCTTCAACATGGTGTTCAACTGTTTCGAGACAGGACGAATCGCCGAGCTCGGGACGACAAGGAAGACAATGTTGCGTCCGTCGAGCGCTTCCTTCAAATCTGTCGTGGCCCGAATCGATTCCGGTAACGGTGCGTCTTTCAAATAAAACGAGTTTGTATGAGACGAATTGATCTCGTCCACATGCTCTTGTTCACGTCCGTAGAGCAGGACGTCATGACCATTATCCGCTAATACGAGCGAGATGGCCGTTCCCCAACTTCCCGCTCCAATGACAGCTACATTTGCCATAAGTGGCACCCCCGTTATTAGTTTTTCTGACGAGCCACGATATGAATCGGCGTCCCGGTGAAGTCAAATGCTTTACGGATTTGATTATCTAAATAACGTTTATACGAGAAATGCAACAATTCAGGATCGTTGACGAACAAGACGAACGTTGGCGGCTCGATGGCAACTTGAGTCGCGTAGTTGATTTTCAAACGTTGTCCTTTATCTGTCGGTGTCGGGTTCATCGCGACCGCATCGACGATGACATCGTTCAATACGCTCGTCGAGATCCGACGACGATGTGTTTCTGCCACTTGCTTGATGACAGGCAACAATGTTTGCAACCGTTTCGACGTAAGTGCCGACAAGAAGACAATCGGTGCATAATCAAGGAACAAGAATTCTTTGCGAATTTCCTCTTCCATCTTCTTCATCGTCTTATCATCTTTTTCGACTGCATCCCACTTGTTGACGACGATGACAATCGCCTTCCCGGCTTCATGGGCGAGACCGGCAACACGTTTGTCTTGTTCGATGATTCCTTCTTCACCATCGAGGACGACGAGGACGACGTTTGAGCGTTCAATCGCTTTTTGCGCGCGCATGACGCTGTAACGTTCTGTCGATTCGTATACTTTGCCGCGTTTGCGCATACCAGCCGTATCGATGATGACGTACTCTTGTCCGTCACGTGTGAACGGTGTATCGATCGCATCGCGAGTCGTTCCAGCGATGTTTGACACGATGACACGATCTTCGCCAAGGATCGAGTTCGTCAAACTAGATTTCCCGACGTTTGGACGACCAATCAACGAGAACTGAATGACGTCTTCGTTATATTCAAATTCATCCTTTTCAGGAGCAAGTTCGAACACTTGGTCTAACAAGTCACCAAGTCCTAACCCATGTGTACCCGAAATTGGGAACGGATCGCCGAATCCAAGTGAGTAGAACTCATACATGAGATCTCTCATTTCAAAGTTATCCACTTTGTTGACGGCAAGGACAATCGGTTTGTTCGAACGGAACAACAAGTTCGCTACTTCTTCATCGGCTGCTGTGATGCCTTCGCGACCGTTCACCATGAAGATAATGACATCCGCCTCATCGATGGCAAGTTCAGCCTGATGACGCATTTGGACGAGCAACGGCTCGTCTCCTACTTCGATCCCACCTGTATCAATCAAATGGAACTTACGGTTGAGCCACTCTCCTGTACCATAAATACGGTCACGTGTGACACCTGGTTTATCATCGACGATTGAGACACGATCTCCGATGATGCGGTTAAAAATTGTGGATTTCCCGATATTCGGGCGGCCAACGATGGCCACTGCTGGAATTCCCATAACAACACCTCACTAATCTTTCTATCAAAATTTCATCATTTCAACATTTCGAAACGCAACTTACCTATCATATCACAGGCAAAATTAAGTGACCATACAAAAAGAAGCGGGAGCATGACTCCCGCTTGAACGATCATCTTATTTAGAGTCGTCCGAAGATTCATCACCTGTCAGTTCAGAGACAGAGAATCCTCCTTGGTCGCTGTATTCGTCGAGTAACGCTTGATCATCATCTTGACGAGTCGGTTCAGATGATTCGAGTGCACGCATCGACAATGAGATTTTCTTATCATCGAGATGAACGTCTAATACTTTGACTTTCACTTCTTGGCCTTCTGATAACACTTCAGATGGCGTTGCGATGTGACGGTTCGCGATTTGCGAGATATGAAGGAGCCCTTCCACTTGTGGTGCGACCTCAACGAAAGCACCGAACGTCACAAGACGTTTGACAGTTCCTTCGATCACATCACCCGGTTGAATTTTCCCTTCAATCGTTTCCCACGGACCTGGTTGTGTCTCTTTAATCGAGAGTTTCACTTTTTCGTTATCCAAGTCGAGACCAAGGACTTTCACTTTGACGCGGTCGCCTTCTGTTACGACATCGCTAGGCTTCTCAACACGGCTGTGCGCCATTTCTGAGATATGGACGAGACCGTCCACACCGCCGATATCAACGAACGCACCGAAGTCCGTCAAACGTTGAACCGTTCCTTCGATCACTTGACCGACTTCGAGCGATTCAAGCGTCTCTGATTTCTTGGCACTCATTTCTGCTTCGACAACTGCTTTATGTGACAAGATGACGCGATTTTTTTCGCGATCAATCTCGACGACTTTTACGGTAATTGGTTTGTTTAAATAAGACGAGAAGTCTTCGACAAAGTGACTTTCGACAAGAGATGCCGGGATAAATCCACGGATTCCGATATCGACGACAAGGCCACCTTTGACCTTATCTTTCACCATCACTTCAAACACTTCGCCCGATTCGAATTTCTCGACAATTCGATCCCATGCTGCTTCAGCATCGACGTCTTTTTTCGAAACGACCACTTCTTCGTCCGTGACTTTTTTAACTTTGACACGAATCTCGTCGTTCACTTGGAGTGATTCGTTTAAATCGTCTAGATGCATGCTTGATACTTCGCTAATTGGCAAAATCGCTTCGGTCTTATAACCGATATCGATCAGCGCTTGCTTGTCCTCGATTTTGACAACTGTTCCGGTCACAATTTGACCACGATTAATTTCAAAATCAGGCATATCTTTCATTTCTTCGACCATTCCAACACTACCCCCTCACGATGAGTACAAAAAGGAGCGCCCTGAGGCGCATACACCTAGTATAAATCTCTTATAATTCCGAGAATTTGTCAAGGCGTTATGAAGATTGTACCTCTATTGAAAGAAGTTTAAACCTCAATTCCTCAAACCTATAATTACTTCGTGAATGAATGTTTCAAATAGAGGTCGGCAATTGTATCCATGATTAAGTCAGCCGCCTCTTGTGCGTTTGCCTTTCGTTCCTTCAAAGGAGCCAAATCAATCGGCTTTCCAATGACGACACGCAATTTCGCACGAAACTTATATCTACCGATGATGGCAATCGGTAAAATGTGCGCGTCTGAACGCATCGCAAAGAAACCAACCCCGGCTTGCGCCTTTCCTAACGTCCCATCTTTTGAACGTGTACCCTCAGGGAAAATCGAGATGACCTCGTCTTCTTTTAGCTTTTGAAGAACAACTCGTAGCGCCTGACGGTCACCTTCCCCACGCGATACAGGAATTTGTCCCGCACGGTTCAAAATATGCTTCAATACAGGAACGCTGAAAAGCTCTTTTTTCGCAAAGAATCGTAATGGACGTTCTTTCGGAATCGCACATGCGAGGAGGACCGGGTCCCAGTTTGACTGGTGGTTCGAACAGACGAGAATCGATCCATCTTTTGGGACATGTTCGCGTCCGATGAATTCGACGCGAAACGATGCGATTTGAATGATGTTCACGACGGCCCTAGCCATCCGATACATTCCAAACGGACCATTGTTCAACGGTTTACTCATGCTTTCACCTCTTCAATTAATCGTTCAATCGCCGAGACGACCCCATCAATCGACAACGTCGTCGTATCGAGGTAATGAGCATCTTCAGCTTGACGGAGAGGCGCGACCTCGCGCTCTGAATCACGTTTGTCACGAAGAGCAATTTCTTCCTTCAATCGCTCGTAATCACTCGGGATTCCTTTTGACACATTTTCCTCATGACGACGGCGTGCCCGTTCTTCGACCGAGGCAGTCATAAACACTTTCAAATCTGCGTTCGGTAACACATGCGTGCCGATATCGCGCCCATCCATGACGACACCGCCATGCTTCGCCAAATCACGCTGTAAATCCATCAAGGCATCCCGTACTTCCGATTGACGGGCGACAAAACTCACATTATTCGTCACTTCACTAGAGCGAATGACATCTGTCACTTCTTGTTCGCCATCGAATACACGTTGCCCTTCTTCAGATGGCACGAGACGAATCGACATGTTCTCGATCATCTTTGCAAGTGCGGGACCATCTTCAAGATTAATCTCCTCGTTTAAAGCACGATATGTGACTGCTCGATAAATCGCACCTGTGTCTATATAGACATAGCCCAATTGTTTCGCCAACGACTTGGCGATTGTACTTTTCCCGGCACCAGCCGGTCCATCTAAAGCAATTTGTAACGATTTTTTCATACAAAACGGGTATCGAGTGTGCCCGATACCCTCCTCCTCTCGGTCTATAATCCCGAGAACATCATAACAGTTTTTTATCTTGAAGAAAATACAGACCCTGTCCGCTTGCGCGCTTCAAGTTGAACACGGAAACAGTATCGTAAAATCGTCTCCTGATCACGAGGGGTCAAATCTTCGAATGCCAAAGAAAGCTCTTGCTTCACTTCTTGTTTATGTATACGTACTAAACGACTCTTCACACGAAAGAGTTGCGGCGCACCCTGCTCATCTTCAATTCGGAACACAACGATGAGCGATTCGTTTACTTCAACGGGCACACGGTTCGCAATAATTTTCATACCGCCTGCCGATACGTCAAGCGACGTCGTTTCGAACGATTCGAAGTCTGCCCCATCTGCCGCAACAACTGTCACATCAATCATTTCAGGGACGCGCAAATATTCACGTCGTTGAATTCGTTTGATTTTCTTCTCATCCGGCATCTTGAAAGCATAGCGAATCGTCATCTGCGCATCACTGATTCGTTTCGCGACTTTCGTATCAAATGCGAACAATTGGTTATCCCCTTTGAAAAAGTAAACACGCATCTCTTCTTCTTCATGTAAGAAGAAGGTTTTAAGCGTCGTCATGTCACTTGGTGATTCAATCCAAACGATTTGATCCACAATGGCCGCAATCTTTGTTTTCCCCTCATTCCGTCCTTCTACTTCGATTCGTAATTCTTGTCCTTCTTTCAGCATATGCATGTTCCCCTTTATTTAAATTGACGACGATTGGACAGATTGGCTGCTCGTACAAGCAGAAGTGCAACCATCCATAAAATGACGATATAGAGCACGGCCGGCAACTTATGATTCGGTTCTAAAATCAAGATCAAATCAAACGTCCCGTGGATGACCGTTGCAGAAAAAATTGCCATAAACAGCCACACCCGCTCACGTGCCGAATGTTTAGCACGTCCCAAACAGTAGCCCATGACAACCGCAAACAATGCATGGCCGCTCACGGGTAAAATAGCGCGCCAAATCGCGATTTCTAATGAATCGTACACCCATAAGTATAAAAAATTCTCTAACGTCGCAAAGCCTAACGAGCAGGCGACCGCATAGAGAATCCCGTCGTAGTAATCATCAAAGACTTTATGTATATATATTGTATAATAAATCATAAACCACTTAAAAAACTCTTCGAGTAAGGCAGTGGTGACATATGCCTGCCAAAACGGACCAGTCAGCACCCCTTCTTCAACGAACGCATATTGGATAAACATGATCGGGAATACAAGAACGGCCCCGGCCACGAAAGAACGAATCACATATCCGAGCGGTTCTGCTTCCAATTCATGCCGAAGATAGAAGTAGGAAAGAAGGGCAAGCCCTGGTGCAACCGCAGACAAGGCGATTGCGATCATGACGCATCTCTCCTTTCTCTCATTAGCATACACTGAATTGTCTGAAAGAAAAAGTGTGTAACGCCTAGAAAATGGAAAAATCCATAAAAATAATTAGGAGGTCATTTATGAATCATTTATTACTTATTCATACAGGCGGTACAATCGCCATGTCCCAATCCGGTACAGGACACGTCGAACCGAGCGATGTGAACCCAATCGACGCTACACTTCCGAAGGCGACGGACATCGCCCACATTACTACGAAGCATTTCTCAAATATCCCATCTCCACATATGACACCCGATAAAATGCTTGAACTAGCACAATTCATTCAACATGAGTTGACACAGGACACGTATGACGGAGTCGTGATCACACATGGAACAGATACGCTTGAAGAAACGGCTTACTTCTTGCAGATTACGCTTGGTGCGCCTGTACCAATCGTCTTGACAGGAGCGATGCGTTCCTCGAATGAAGTCGGTTCAGACGGTGAATTCAATTTAATTACCGCTCTTCGGGTCGCAAAGAGTGAATCGGCTCGCGGAAAAGGCGTACTCGTCGTATTTAACGGAGAGATACACTCGGCCTTCAACGTCACAAAAACACATACATCATCCGTCGATACGTTCAAGTCAGTTCATTTCGGAAACGTGGGTATGGTCACAAAGGACCATGTACTCATCTATAGTCAACCGTCAACGAGACAGCCTAAAATGATTCCATCTATCTCAAAACGGGTAGCTGTGTTAAAAGTCGTTGCGGGAATGGAGCCTGATTTGCTCGAATCGGTGATGGAACTTGGATACGACGGACTCGTCCTCGAAGTATTAGGGCAAGGAAACGTCCCACCGACACTATTGTCGGCACTCGAGCGCTTGGTCAAGGAAATCCCCGTCGTGATTGTCAGCCGTTGCTTTAACGGAATCGTCCAAGACGTATACGGGTATGCCGGTGGTGGGAAACAATTGAAAGAGATGGGGATCATTTTCTCGAACGGGCTAAATTCGCAAAAAGCTCGCCTGCGTTTACTCGTGGAACTCGAATCCGGCTCTTCTCAATCCGTCATGGAGCATAGCTTTAGTTTCCAGCAATAACCTTGCGCTTCCGCAGTCCCTTCCCTACAATGAGCAAAGAGGTGATTTTCAGTGAATAAACAAGCGATTATTGTGGGTGCTGGACCATGTGGTCTATCAGCGGCCATCGAGTTAGAGAAGATTGGGGTTTCTTGTACGGTAATTGAGCGAGGAAATATCGTTGATGCAATCTATCGATATCCGACCCATCAAACGTTCTTTTCATCTGCAAACCTGTTAGAAATCGGGGACATCCCGTTTATATGTAAAGATTTAAAGCCACGTCGACAAGATGCACTCGTTTACTATCGGGAAGTCGTCACCCGTACTGGATTGAACGTCCATCCGTTCGAGAACGTCGAATCAGTAGAAAAAATCGACAATCGGTTTGTCGTGACGTCAAGTCATGAGCGTCGTGGGGAAATCGTTCGCGAGGCAGATTATGTGATTTTAGCCACAGGATATTATGGACGTCCTCGTATGCTCGATGTACCTGGTGAGGAGTTACCACACGTCCACCATTATTTCCACGAGGCCCATCCGTACTATCGACAACACGTCACCATTATCGGAGGAAAGAACTCTGCAGTCGATGCGGCAATCGAACTCGAAAAAGCCGGAGCGTACGTGACCGTGCTTTATCGCGGTGACTCCTATAGTCCTTCGGTGAAGCCATGGGTTCTGCCTAACTTCGATTCACTCGTCCGACATGAGAAAGTTCGGATGGAATTTGAGGCAACAATCGATCGCATTACCGAAGACGGTGTCTATTATTACCAACATGGGGAAGAGAAGCACGTGTATGCCGATCACGTCCTCGCGATGACAGGGTATCAACCAGATCATCATCTTTTTGAAAATGCGGGAATCACAATCGATGAGGAGAGCGGTGTTCCGACGTTTGATGAGGAATCGTTCGAAACGAATGTCGAGCATTTGTTCATTGCTGGCGTTGTCGCTGCCGGCAACGATGCGAATAAGATTTTTATCGAGAACGGTCGCTTTCATGGGAAAGCCATCGCAGACACGATTGCAAATCGTATTCAAGTATAAAAAAGTTCGGTCAACGCATGTTGACCGAACTTTTTTATTTAAACCCAACCGCGGAAACGTGACGCTTCCGCCATCTTACGTACACCGACCATATAGGCAGCGAGACGCATATCGACTTTGCGGGCTGAAGATGTGTTGTAAACAGTGTTGAACGAATGAACGAGTACTTTTTCAAGTTTTTCCTCGACTTCTTCTTCCGTCCAGTAATAACCTTGGTTGTTTTGTACCCATTCGAAGTAAGAGACCGTGACCCCGCCACTTGATGCCAATACGTCCGGAACGAGGAGAATCCCGCGCTCTGTCAAGATTTTCGTCGCTTCGTTCGTCGTCGGTCCGTTCGCCGCTTCCACTACGATGGAAGCTTTAATGGCATCGGCATTATCTTCCGTGATTTGATTCTCGATAGCAGCTGGCACGAGAATGTCACAGTCGAGTTCTAACATCTCTTTATTCGAAATCGTGTTTTTGAAGAGTGTCGAAATCGTACCGAATGAATCACGACGGTCTAACAAGTAAGGGATATCTAAGCCATTCTCGTCATGGATCGCACCATACGCGTCACTGACCGCAATCACTTTTGCTCCTGCGTCGTACATGAATTTCGAAAGGAAGCTACCCGCGTTCCCGAATCCTTGAACAACGACACGGGCGCCTTTTAGTTCGATCCCACGGCGGAGTGCCGCTTCTCGAATCATGATGGCTACACCCTTCGCAGTCGCAGTTTCACGGCCGTGCGAACCTCCAAGCACAAGCGGTTTACCTGTAATAAAACCTGGTGAGTTGAATTCATCGATTCGGCTATACTCATCCATCATCCATGCCATGATTTGCGAGTTCGTGAACACGTCCGGAGCAGGGATATCTTTTGTCGGACCAACAATTTGGCTAATGGCACGAACATAACCGCGGCTCAATCGTTCGATTTCACGGAAACTCATTTCGCGTGGGTCACAGACGATTCCGCCTTTCCCCCCACCGTATGGCAAGTCAACAATCCCCGCTTTTAAACTCATCCATACAGATAATGCTTTGACTTCTACTTCAGTTACGCTTGGGTGGAACCGAATTCCCCCTTTTGTCGGTCCGACCGCATCGTTATGTTGAGCGCGATAACCCGTAAAGATTTTCGTCGAGCCATCATCCATGCGAACTGGGATCCGAACGGTCAGCATGCGAAGCGGTTCTTTTAACAACTCGTACATCTCATCTGGATAGCCGAGTTTATCTAAAGCTTCGTGAATCACCTCTTGTGTCGATTCCAAGATGTTTTTTCGTTTTTGATGACCTTTTTCTTGATCCGTAATCATGAAGGTTTCCTCCCCTAAATTGTCAATTCTCCCCCAAGAATTAACCTCGTATTCGTTTAAAAGTATAGCTGATACGCGCTCAATTTGAAAGGGTTTTACAAAAATAATGAAAGCGTTTTCTTGAAGTGTGGAATGATCCAGATGTCTTACTTCAACTCACGTTCGAGTGCTAACTCCATAAAGCGCTCTAAAAGCTCACCGTACGAGATTCCGACTGTTTTTGCACTGTCAGGGAAGAGGCTTAATGGCGTCATTCCAGGCAGCGTGTTCGTTTCTAAAATATACGCTTCGCCCGTTTCCGATACGAGGAAATCAGAACGTGAGTAACCTGAGCAACCAAGCGCACGGTGAGCCATGACAGCCGCTTGTTGCACTTCCATCGTCAACTCATCCGAGATTTCGGCTGGACAAACGTGAATCGAACCACCTTCTGTATACTTCGACTCATAGTCGTAAAACTCATTTTTTGGAATGATTTCAATGACAGGAAGTGCTTCCTCTTTCCCAAAGTTCCCGATGACCGGTACCGTCAATTCTTTTCCTTTAATGTACTGCTCGACTAATACCGCTGAATCACATGCAAATGCTCGATCAATTCCCGCACGTAACATCGTCTCATCCATCGCGATTGTCAAACCGTTCGAAGAACCTTCTTGGGCAGGCTTGACGACACATGGAAACTCATTACCCCACTCAGCTACTTTCGCATCAATCGAATCCACAGATTCAATTAACACGTCGCGCGCCACACGGATGCCTGATGCTGCGAAGATGATTTTTGCTCTTGCCTTATCCATCGCAAGAGCAGATGCTAAGACACCTGACCCCGTGTACGGGATTCCCGCCATTTCTAGTAATGATTGGACGCGACCATCTTCGCCATACTTCCCATGTAATGCACTGACGACGACATCGACGTCTAACGTCAATAACTCGTTCGCGCGTTTTGGATGAAAATCGATTGCCGTGACCTCATGACCACGCTCCGTCAATGCCTCAATCATCCCTTGTCCACTTGTGAGGGATACCTCACGTTCTCCTGACACTCCACCATACAATACAGCGACCTTCATTCCAATCTCTCCTTCAACTAACTACTGAAAATTCATGTCTAATCATAACACGGACATGTTAAAAACAATAGAAACAGAAAAGTAAAAAAGCCGTACTTATGCGAATGCATCGTACAGCTCTTTCACGGCCTGTTCAGTTTGAATCGTTTTTCCATATTCCATCATGACGTACGGACTGACCGTGGTCGTCTTTCCATATTCGGATAAAATGGCAGCGAGACGTTCTTCCACTTTCTCAGGTAGTACTTCCACGAAGTGGAGATAGTACCGTCCCTCATAGTGATAAAGTGCTCCGCCCTGCTCAGTCTCATGTATATGTGGAAACAGTTGAATCGACGCGTTAATCACATCTTCAATATCATCAAACTGATAAATCAAATGATGAATGACATCAATTGTGAGTCGAATCTCAACTTGCTCGACATCAAGCTCTGCTATGGCCTCACCTTTTTGAACATCGATGACGAGACCATCACGAGGAAACATCGTCACATTCAAATCGACCGCTCCTTGTGGAGAGAATCCGTATTCACTCTCTGCTGTCTCAAGTAATTCTTTCCACAGCTGTTGACCGTTTTCCCCCACGATCGTATCGATAGCGATCCCACGTAACGAAAGCTCATTCGCAGTCACATATACACGAAGATGTTCTTTTGTTTGTTTTTCAAATCTCAATCGAAAACCTCCAGTGAATATTCAATCCTACTAATAAGCTACTCCCGTTTTAATCCCGTGTCAAATAGTTGATAACCATTTCGTCCACTCTTCTGGCGTATCGCCAAGAAATGCATCATCGAACCGACTACGTTCGAGGCTGACCGCGTATCCACCCGCCCCAATCTTTAATGTGGGATGCTCTTCTTGAATATATTCCATCGCCTCTAACAAGCTCGGGATATGGTCCGTCAATGTGCATGCGAAAATAAGGCACGATGTCTTGATGTCGTGCAGAGCCTTGCTTAAATCTTCTTTCGGGAAGCCCGCTCCTAAAAAGATGACGTCGTACCCATGTTGACGCAAATAAAGTGTGACGAACAGCAATCCGATTTCATGCATCTCACCCGGTGCACAGACACAAGTGACTCGTGGAAGAAACGGGTTCATCGGCATTTGAAGTGACAACGTAGAAAGACGTGCTCGTAAAAACGCCGTGGCGAAGTGCTCGTGGGCAATCGTAATCGTTCCTTGCTCCCACTTTGAACCAATATCCATCAGTAACGGTCCGATGATATCTTTTGTGACCTTTTCAAAACTGAACGTATTGAACGCACGATTAATTAGATCATGCGCGGTCCGCTCATCGAAAGAAAGCAGTGCCTGAAGCAGAGCATCCTTCAACTCTTCATCGTAAAGCTTCGCAGATGTCGGTTCTGGTTCAGGAGCTTGGTGGAGTTGTTGAATTGCTTGAGAGACCGTCAATCCCTCTTTTTGCTTGTCTACCACCCACTTAATTTTCTCGACATCTTGATCTGAATATAGGCGGTGACCTGATTCGGTTCGGCTCGGTACGATAAATTGATATCGCCGTTCCCAAGCTCGAATGGTCGTTGGATTGACACCGGTCAACGTCGCCACAGTCTTAATGGAGTATTTCGGCATCTCCGCCCTCCTCTCCTATTCGTTCTATGATATAAGTATATCCTCAATTGAAAAGGTTTACCCCTTTTATTGTGCAATCGAGTATTTTCCCAAAATAAAAAAAGGCACGGACCATGTCCGCACCCTTCTTAAAAAATGGCATCTCGCCCGATATATATGAAAATGAGAATAATCGCTAACATGGCGAAGGTTAGAGTCATCGCCAACGGGCGCTTCATCAAGTTATCATTCAACTTCCTCTTCCGTTCATGCTCTTGCCTCTCCGATCGAGACGGCAACGTATCCGCCAACTGCTCGCGTAAAGAATCTGCCTGATTCCGATGTCGCAACGTATGCCCTCCTTTACCTTTTTTATCATTTTACTATGATATTATTCAAAGGAAAAGATTTGCGTCAACCGTATTTTCCATTCTGTCACATTTTTTCGAACGATTTGCGGTGTCTCAGGAAACTCAATCGTCCCACACACATCACAACATTCCTCTTGGTCGATTGTCGGCTCCGAAAAATAACGGAGTAAATAATCGCGTCGGCACGTTCGGATAAGTGCATAATCCATCATCTGTCCGAGTTGACGATAGCGATTACGTTTTCTTTCTTTTACCCAATCGAGCGCCTCTTGAAGCGAGCGTTCAGACAGCATCTGCTTTAAAAGAAGGAATTTCGGGTCTTCTTCGTTCATCCTCAATAAGCGGGGTAATTGCGAAAGTGTCGTGCCATTTTCACACTCAAAGTATGCTAAGCGAATCTCTTCGTCTTTTGGATATTGACCATCAATCAAAAATTGTTGAATGCGTTCATCTCCATCCGCATAGAGGAGGACAGCAAACGCCGGCTCTCCATCACGACCTGCTCGTCCAATCTCCTGCATATACGCTTCCACCGTTGCAGGGATTTGATAGTGGATGACAGAACGGACGTTGTCTTTGTTCACACCCATCCCAAATGCACTTGTACACACCATGACCGACACTTCATTCCGTAAAAATTGAGATTGTACGAGTCGTCGGTCTTCCGTTGACATGCCGCCGTGATAAAACAACGCGTCCTCTAGTTCAAACGCCAATGCCTCGGCTTCTCGACGTGTCGCCGTATAGACGACTGCCGGTTTTGGAACATCTCGGACCAATTCTTTTAGCCGATCAAGTTTCTTCTCTTTTTCAAGTCGTTCGACCATCAATCGAATTTCTGGTCGATTCGCGGAATGGACGAACTGCTCAGGTGAAAAGAGTGCCAACTTTTCAATAATATCTTGCTTCACACTCTCCGGTGCCGTCGCCGTGACGGCCATGCACTGAGGACTCCCGATTTGTTTACGTAGTTCGCCTAAACGCGCATATTCCGGTCTGAACTCATGACCCCATTGTGAGATACAGTGCGCCTCGTCAATGACGAGCATTTGAATCTTCACGTTTGAGAGTGCGCGTGTAACGTACGGAACGGCCAACTGTTCGGGGGAGAGATATAAAAATCGATAACGTTTCAAGTGATTGATGATTTCTTGCTTTTCTTCAGAAGACTCCATCGACGTCAAACGTGCGACGCCACGTTCTCCCCGCTCTCGGATATGGAGCATTTGGTCTTCAATCAAGGAGAGGAGAGGCGAGACGATGACCGTCAATCCCCCGTTCTTGATGTACGAAGGGAGTTGAAACGTCAACGACTTCCCTGCCCCTGTCGGCATGACGGCTAATACATCTTGTCCCTCTACAACGGAGTGGATGATTTCATGCTGCCCAGGACGAAATGAATCATATCCGAACACGTGTTTCAATGTCGATTCATACAAATGTCTCACCTCGTTTCAACCTTGCGAACACAAGGCGTATTTGAAAGTAACTCACGTTGCCCATCTTTTCGAAGATAGGTTTCAAAGCCCAGCTCTCTGGGTCTCGCAGCTTCTCGATGGTGACGATATCGTCGCTCGGCACAAATTGATCGAGGGGAAAGGTGTCTAAATACATTGCCATCTCCACCACATGGTCCTCGATCGTACTCGTTCGTAGTCGTCGGCGAGACTGAACTTGTTGAAACGAATAGCCTTTGAGAAAGAGATCATACGATTCACGTGCCGAAAAGGTCATTCGCTCAGTCGACAACCCATAGGTGAAACCCCGAAGCTTCGCCTCTTTCGGTAATACCGTTAACAGTTCATTCCATCCTGCTAAAAAATAGAGGCGAGCCGTCTCTGCGTCGACATCAAGTAGACTGGCGATTTGTTCATAGGTCAGACCGGTCTCAAAGGCTCCCGTGAATCGATAGACGACCGCTGTCGCATATGGATCTCCAATAATGTCAAGTGCGTCCTCGATCTCATGATGGAATGTTTGCATAAGCACCTTCCAATCTCGATCAATCTGTAACAACTGTTTGACCCACTGTTCCGCGGGTCGATCGGCTTGAACGGGATAAAACGTCCTCTCATGTTCCCTTGACATGAATGTCTGGACAAAGAGGCTCAAACGTTTCCACGTCGTCGCATTATAATCACGGCGCTCTCCCCCTAAACGATTGAATAAATCCTTTACCGTTTCAGGTGAAGACAATAGGTTTCCCGCTTCTGTCAGTTTAAATTGTTTACGGTCCAACCATCCCCTCTTTTCAAACCCTTTTAACAAAGACTCATATGAGTACGTCGTTTGAGGAAATTGCCCAAAAACAGGCTCTAACTCATAAAAGAACGCGTCTTGTAACGTCGTGGCCGAGCGCTTTCCGTTCAAGACATGGAACAGGCTACGTTCACTCCGTTCCCCGTTTAATCGCTTAATGGCCAGCAGTAAAACTCCATCTGCTAAATGAACCAAGTCGTCACATCCTTAAAAAAATCATTATCCTACCAAAAAGACACTCGTTTCCTCATTGAAATAATTGGGTATGTAGACTACAATTACTCGTAGACAGTAGATTGATTTCTAAGAGAAACGAACCGTTTGGAGGGTTATTATCATGGCAAAATTTACTATCGTCGATAAAGATACATGTATCGCATGCGGAGCTTGTGGCGCAGCAGCACCAGATATTTATGATTACGATGATGAAGGTCTCGCATTCAACTTGATGGATGACAACACAGGTACTGTGGAAATCCCTGACGAGTTGTACGAAGACATGATGGATGCATTCGAAGGGTGCCCGACCGATTCAATCAAAGTGGCAGACGAATCGTTCGATGGCGATGCATTGAAGTACGAATAAACTTGCAAAGACATATTGGTCAAATGACCGATATGTCTTTTTTTGTTCACTTCTCCATCCTACTCTAATCATGACAGCTCTAGCCAAGTATAACAAAAAAGGTTGTTTGGCTTAAGTACCAAACAACCCTCCTAAAATGGACATATGTCCTATTCCGGATTAACGTTTTCCTTTAATATATGGAATACCGACCGACTTCGGTGCATCTGCACGACCGACGAGTCCAGCGAGTGCTAGAATCGTGAGTGCATAAGGTGCAATCAAAAGTAGAAGCTGCGGCACGTTATTGATGACAGGCAAATTGCTTCCGATAATCGATAACGCTTGGGCGAATCCAAAGAACAATCCAGCGCCGAGCGCTCCGAGTGGATTCCACTTCCCGAAGATCATTGCAGCAATCGCCAAGAACCCTTGACCAACGATTGTCGTTCCACTGAAGTTCGTCGTAACCGTGACGGCGTATACCGCTCCGGCAAGACCACCAAACGCACCAGAAAGCATGACGCCCATAAAGCGCATTTTCGTGACGTTGATCCCCATCGTGTCAGCTGCCATCGGGTGTTCTCCTACTGAGCGGAGACGAAGTCCGAACGGCGTCTTGAAGATAACGAACCAGACGACAAACGCTAAAGCGATGGCAACGAATGACGTGTATTGTACGTTAATGAAGAACATTTTTAATACCGGAATATCTGATAAAAACGGTACGTTCTCCTTCGCAATACGGTACTCGATAAAGTCAGTTTGACCTTTGTTGTAAAGCACACGCACAACGAAGATGGCGAGACCGATCGCAAGCATGTTGATCGCTACTCCAAGAACCGTTTGGTCTGCACGCCATAGGATGGCAGGGACAGCCAAGAAGAGCGAGAAGAGCGCACCGACTACCATCGCAACGAGCAAGGAGATCCATGGGCTAAATACACCGGCTCCTAAGTCTGTTAACGTGAGCGTAGTGATGATCCCTGTTGCGGCACCGATAATCATAATCCCTTCAAGGGCAATGTTAACGACACCAGAGCGCTCACTGAAGATTCCACCGAGTGCTGCGATAATGAGTGGAGTCGCATAGGCAAGTGCAACCGGTACGACGATATAGAGGACTTCTAAGAAGCTCATTTTTTCTCCACTCCTTTCTTACGATTTCCTTTAAGTTTCTCAATGACATAGTTGATGGCATAACCAGATGCCACAAAGATGACGATTGCTGCGATAATGACTTTGACAAGTTCAGACGGTACGTTCGCACCGAGCTGCATCGCCAATCCACCGATGTTCAATCCAGCAAATAGAATCGCTGCGAGAATGACACCGATCGCTGTGTTGGCACCAAGAAGGGCTACTGCGATCCCGTCAAAACCGACACCTGTGAACGATGCGGAAAGCGTCATACTACCGAACGTCCCGAGACCTTCCATCGCACCAGCGAGACCTGCAAACATCCCTGAGATGACAAACGAAAGGACGATGTTACGGTCAACGCTCATCCCTGCATATTGAGAGGCGTGTTTGTTGAATCCGACTGCACGCAACTCATAACCGAGTGTCGTACGTTGAAGAATGTAGTAGTACACAATTGCCGCGAGTACTGCAACGAGGACACCCCAGTGAAGACGTGAGTACGTCGTCAACTCTTGCAACCACGGTGACGCAAGCGATGCCGATTCATTGATTGAGTCAGTACGTTCGTTCGTTACGCCAATGACGCTACGCAAAATCGCGTTCGTCGTGTAAAGCGCGATATAGTTCATCATGATGGATGTGATGACTTCGTGGACGTAAAACTTCGCTTTCAAGAATCCAGGAACGAACGCCCAGAGTGCTGCCGCGACCATCGCCGCGAGAAGTGCAAGCGGTAAATGGATGAACATCGGCAAATCGAAGTTGATCCCTACATATACAGCTGCTACCCATCCGATCAATACTTGACCTTCTACCCCGATGTTGAATAGCCCCGTCCGGAATGCGAAGGCAACCGCGAGACCTGAGAAGATGAGAGGTGCTGCTGCTCGTAGCGTCTCCCCAACGGCATATGGGCTTCCAAACATCCCTTCAAACAAGGAGATAAAGCCTTGAATCGGGTCGTATCCACCAATCAACATGACGATGGCTCCGACGAGAAGTCCTAAAATGATGGATAGGAATGGAATGAGAAGTTGATTTAAACTTAATTTTTTCATTCTTTGTCGTCCCCTCTCTGACCGCCGGCCATCAAGAAGCCAAGCTCTTGTTCCGTCGTCTCTTTCGGATCACGAATTCCTACGATTTTTCCTTCATAAAGAACGGCGATCCGGTCGGATACGTGCAAAATCTCATCAAGTTCGAACGAAATAAGCAAGACGGCACGGCCTTTTTCACGTTCTTTGACGAGTTGTTCGTGAATGAATTCAATCGCACCGACATCAAGACCACGCGTCGGCTGTGCTGCGATGAGTAAATCAGGTGAACGATCGACCTCACGGGCAATGATTGCTTTCTGTTGGTTACCACCAGAAAGGGCACGAGCCGGAACGTCGATGGATGGAGTTCGGACGTCAAACTTCTCAATCAACGCCTTCGCTTTTTCTGCCACTGCTTTATAATTCATGAGTCCTCGTTTCGAGAACGGTTCTTTGTAGTACGTTTGAAGAACCATATTGTCACGAATCGAGTAGTCAAGGACGAGACCATGTTTATGACGGTCCTGTGGAATGTGTCCGATTCCAGCTTCCGTCATTTTACGCGGTGTATGACCCGTCACGTCTTTTCCGTTGAGCAAAACTTTACCCGACTCCGGTTTTTTAAGTCCCGAGATCGCTTCAATTAGTTCTGTCTGACCGTTGCCGTCGATTCCGGCAATCCCGAGTACTTCTCCAGCACGAATCTGAAGGTCCAATCCTTCGACGACCTTCAAACCACGGCTGTCTTTGACGACAAGTCCTTGAACGTCGAGAACGACTTGTTGCGGGTCGGCTTTCGAATACTCTGCATCGAAATTGACTTCTCGCCCGACCATCATTTCAGCAAGACTATCTTCGTTAACCGTCTCATCCACTTCAACGGTACCGATATAACGTCCACGGCGAATGACTGTGCAACGGTCTGCGACTTGCATAATTTCCTTCAGCTTGTGCGTGATCAAGATGATCGACTTACCTTCAGCAATCAGACGTTTCATAATTTGGATAAGTTCTTGAATCTCTTGTGGTGTCAACACTGCCGTCGGTTCATCGAAGATCAAAATATCTGCCCCGCGATAGAGCGTCTTCAAGATTTCTACACGCTGTTGCATGCCGACTGAAATATCTTCAATCTTGGCGTCTGGATCAATCTTAAGCCCATACTGTTCTGAAATATCCATGACCTTTTTACGGGCTGTCTCACGGTCAATCGTCACACCGCTCTTTGGCTCAAGTCCAAGGATGATGTTCTCAGTGACTGTGAATTTTTCAACAAGCATAAAGTGCTGGTGGACCATCCCGATCCCAAGTTCGTTGGCGATGTTCGGGTTTTCAATATCCACTTTTTTCCCATGCACACGAATCTCCCCGCCTTCAGGCTGATAGAGACCGAATAACACGTTCATGAGCGTCGACTTCCCCGCCCCGTTCTCTCCGAGAAGCGCATGGATTTCTCCTTTGCGCAATTGGAGTGTGATATTGTCGTTCGCAACGAACGTACCGAACTCTTTGCGAATATTTAGCATTTCAATTACATATTCCAAGGAAGTTCACCCCTAACTTTAAGTAAAGGGAGACCACATGGGTCCCCCCTTCACTCAAATGAATTATTTTACGTTTTTCATGAACTCTTCGAACTCAGCGTCAGTTGCTGGTGCAGTGAGTTCTCCGTCAACCAATTGTGTACGATATTCTTCAACTTTATCGAGAATTTCTTGTGAAACGTGCTTGTCAGAAGTTTCTGCGATACCGACACCGTCATCTTTCAAACCGAACTCGATGATTTCGCCGCCTGGGAATTCTCCGTCCATCGTCTGCTTCGATACGTCATAAGTAGCTGTATCTACACGTTTGACCATTGAAGTCAACGTAACGTCTTCTGGAAGACCTTCTTCGTACTGGTCACGGTCAACCCCGATTACCCAAACTTCTTCGCCGTTCTTCTTACGGTTTTTCGCTTCTGTGAATACCCCTACACCTGTACCACCAGCTGCGTGATAGATGATGTCCGATCCAGAACCGTACATACCTGAAGCGATTGCTGTTCCTTTTTCAGCCGAGTTGAAGTCTTCTGCATACTTCACGTCGATTGTTGCTTCTGGGTTAACAGCCATGACACCAGCTTTAAATCCATTTTCAAACTTCTTGATCAAGTCTGATTCTACTCCACCGATGAAACCAACTTTGTCAGTTGTTGTCGTGAGACCGGCAATGACACCAACGAGGAATGAACCTTCTTGCTCTTTGAACGTGATTGAAGCAACGTTCGGAGCGTCAACAACCATATCAACGATTGCGAAGTTGTTGTCAGGGAACTGCTCAGCTACTTTTTGTACGTCTTCAGCCATCAAGAAGCCGATACCGTAGATCAAGTTGAAGTTGTCACGAGCCAATTGTTGCAAGTTTGGCTGGTAGTCCGCTTGTTTAGCTGATTGAAGGTATTTGTATCCTTCGTTTTCAGTCAAGTTATTGTCTTCACCGAATTTCGTGAGACCTTCCCAAGCAGATTGGTTGAATGATTTGTCATCAACACCGCCAGTATCTGTAACCATTGCTACTTTAAAGTCGCCGCCCTCGCCGCCTTCGCCGTTTGAAGATGAGCCGCCTTCGTTGTCATCTCCACCGCATGCTGCGAGTACTGTAGAGAGTGTGAGTCCTGCTGCTAAAGCTGAGAGAATCGTTTTCTTTTTGTTCATCATCGTCGTGTTTCCCCTTTCGGTTCATAACAAATTTTGTTGTCATGTTATCAGTAGTCTTTACACCGGTATAAGAAAGCGCTTTCACGCTATTCCCCAAAAATAACTCTTCCGTTAAAAAACTGTTCGGTTACACTCGTTTACGTACGACATGGAAGTCGAATCGATCAGCTCGGAAAAAGTTGGCCGAATCGAGTAATGGTAAATCACTCTCATCGTAATGCAATTGTTTTAAAGCGAGTAACGGTTGGTCCGTCTGAAGTTGTGACGAAATTTCAGAGCTGACACTCGGTTCGATGTGCGTGATTGCGTATGCGACTCGACGTCCTACCTCTTTTTCGAGAGAGTCAAACAGAGACTTCCCTTCAGTCAATGCCTCAGGATTCGAGACGAGATGGGCCGGCACTTTGTCGACACAATAAACGACCGGTGTGTCATCCGCATATCGAATTCGAACAATCCGATAAATCGGTGAGTTCGGCTCAATCTTGAGACGCTCGGCTTCTCTCTCTGTTGCCAACACTTTCTCGGCCACCAATACTTTCGTTCCTGGTGTCATTTTTGCGCGTGTGATCATATCAGTGACACTGAACAATTCTTCAATTCCTGACGTGAATGGCGGTTTAGAACTAATAAATGTCCCTACTCCATGTTTTCGCACGACAAATTTCTCATCTTCGAGAATTCTTAACGCTTCACGAAGTGTCGCTCGACTTACTCCGAGTTGCTTTGAAAGCTCGAACTCTGAAGGTAACTTCTCACCTTCACGATAGACACCAGCGTCGATATCTTGCTTAATTTTCTCAATCACTCGAAGATAGAGCAATCGATGATCGAGCTTAATCGACATTGGCCTCACCACCTTTAATTTACTTACCAGTGCTCAGACATCTGACGTATGAATGTCCTTGCCAATATTAAGTATAGGGATTCGAGAATTAGAACGCAATAGTTTTTGTTCGGAATCAAGGAAATATTTTAAAAAACTATCTCCAACCGTACCTCTGAGTCCATTTTACCCATTTCGATTCAGTTTGAAAAACTTTTGTAAAATGTAAACGTTATTAAAAAATGTAAGCGTTTCAGTCGTTTTTAAAAGTATGTACTAATAAACGTTATAGGACATATGTGCTATATTACATTTATATTATAGCGAACCTCTCTGATTTGCGCGAATATTTCCATATCGTAGAAAAAGGAATAAAAAACGAACGATTGTATATCTATGTATACAATCGTTCGTTTTTTAAATTTATTCGTCTTGTTCATGAATTAATACTTTCCGTGGTTTCGAACCTTCTGACGGACCTACGTATCCCGCCTCTTCAAGCGAGTCAATCAAACGCGCTGCCCGATTATAACCAATTCGAAATCTTCGTTGAATCATCGAGGTCGAAGCCGTTTCCTGGGTAACGATGAATTGAATGACTTCTCCGAACAATGAATCGTCCGAGTCAATCGTCGTCACTTCTTCTTCTTTCGGCATCATCGCTTCTACGTACTGCGCACGTTGCTGTGCGATGACGTGATTGACGACCGTTTCGACCTCTTGATCGGAGACAAACGCTCCTTGGACACGCACCGGCTTGTTCATCCCATTAGCAAGCATGAGCATATCGCCACGCCCAAGCAGTTTTTCCGCTCCTCCTCCATCCAAAATCGTCCGGGAATCGGTTTGTGATGAGACTGCAAATGCGATGCGAGATGGTATGTTTGCTTTGATGACCCCTGTAATGACGTCAACCGACGGACGTTGTGTCGCCAGTACCATATGAATCCCGGCAGCCCGTGCCATTTGGGCGAGTCGCATGATGGCGTCCTCAACGTCATTTGAAGCGACCATCATCAAATCTGCCAACTCATCGACAATGACGACGATGAATGGTATACGTTTAGCATCCTCATCATCGGACTTGTCGACGAGTTCATTGTATCCTTCAATGTTACGGACACCATATCGACTGAACAGCTCATATCGTCTTTCCATCTCGGCGACGACTTGTTTCAATGCCTGAGCCGCCTTTTTCGGATCTGTGACAACCGGTGTCAACAGATGCGGCACACCATTATAAACATTGAGTTCGACCATTTTTGGGTCAATCATCATGAGACGGACCTCATCCGGTCGAGAACGCATCAAGATGGATACAATCATCCCGTTGATACAGACAGATTTACCGGAACCTGTCGATCCTGCCACGAGTAAGTGCGGCATTTTGTTTAGTGAGATGCCGACAGTCTCGCCACTAATGCTTCGTCCGAGTGCAACGAGCAGTTTTGAATCGTCTTGTTTCACTGGGTCTGCCTCAAGCACTTCACGTAGACAGACTGGAGCGACTTCCTGGTTCGGTACCTCGATACCAATCGCCGCCTTGCCTGGTATCGGTGCTTCGATTCGAATATCTTTCGCGGCAAGCGCAAGTGCGAGATCATCACTAAGCGATGTGATTCGACTGACCTTCACACCGATGTCCGGCTGTAACTCATACTTCGTGACCGTCGGACCAAGGTGAATTTTCAATACTTTCACCCCTACACCAAACGACTTTAACGTCTTCACTAACTTAGCTGCATTCTCTTTCAAACGCGCATTTTCCCCAGATAAATCGGTGATTACCGGTTCCTTCAGATTCGTGAAAGGCGGGAGCTCATACGTATCCGAGACGTCTTGCGCCGCGGTCATCATCATCTCCTCGGTCGAGATCGATTCATCCGTTTCCGTAGACGGCTCCGTTTTAGGCTCCTCTTTTTTCTCCGCGACAACTTTCTCACTGAATCCGACGATTGGGATGTCATTCATCGTGACCACATCTGATTCTGACTCCACCTCTAAATCGGCTTCTGCCAGCATCGGCTCAGGCGATGGTTTTCGCGACCGCTTCGGTTCTTGATTTTGCTTGTTGTCTTGTTTTTTTTCTGCTTTCGGTCTCGATTGCCATTCTTTTTTCACGGCCATTACGGATTCCTCTAGGCGATGATAGATGGTTCCCCAAATCGTTGGGACATAGAGGGAAACACCGAGGATAAAACAGACGATGCCTAAAAAGATGAGACCAAAATCAGAAAATAAGTATTGGTTTAAGCCATAAAGCGCACCGTTGACCCCACCGCGCTCATCTCCCCAAAGTAAATCTCCAAACAGTAGAAATGAGGCGGTCATACTGAGCAGTCCTGCTCGCTCCATCGGCTTCATCGGTTTTAATACAATCCATAACAAGATGGCAATCATCAAATAGGTGAGCGCACCCCAGCCACCAAACAGGTATTCCGACAAGTCAGATAGTTGCCGACCAATCCATCCAAAATCGAATAAGGCAAATACGAATGCGACGATGGAAAGAACGAAAATTCCCCATCCATATGTACGTGGCGCAATCGGCTGTTTTTTCCGTTTTCTCGTGTTGCGCGTTGTTGGTCGCTTCCGCTTCACGGGTGTTTTTCTCGTTTTTTGAGCCACTTTTAGTTCCTCCTAAAAAAAGAAGGCAAAAGTCAGATGACTTCTGCCTCACTCTCATTCCATTAAATCTCCATGATGATCGGCAAGATCATCGGACGACGTTTCGTCTGCTCGAATAAGAAGACGCTAAGTCGCTCGCGGATATTTGATTTCAATTCGGTCCAATCACTGCCAGCTTGCAGACTCTTTTCAATCTGTTTCGTGACAATACGGTTTGCCTCTGAAATCATTTCTTCCGACTCGCGCATATACACAAATCCACGTGAAATGAGTTCAGGTCCTGAAATCAATTTCTTCTGTTTCCGATTCAATGTGACCACGCAAAGCACGACCCCATCTTGTGACAACAAACGACGGTCTCGTAAGACGATGTTCCCGACGTCACCGACGCCAATCCCATCAATCAATACATTACCTGCAGGAACTTTTCGGCTCATCCGGGCTTTTCGACCAGTGAACTCGACGACATCTCCTTTTTCGACGATGAAGATGTTGTTCGGTTTGACACCTACTTGTTCAGCGAGTTTTGAGTGTGCCATTTGCATCCGGTATTCCCCGTGAATCGGTAAGAAGTATTTTGGTTTGACGAGGTTGAGCATTAACTTCAACTCTTCAGCCGACCCGTGTCCAGATACGTGGACTTTACGTTGGTTGTAAATGACGTTTGCCCCAGAACGGAACAATAGATCAATCGTTTTCGAAACCGACTTTTCATTCCCTGGAATCGGTGTCGCCGCAATGACAACTGTGTCATTCAAACGAATGTTCACTTGCTTATGCGCGTTACGTGCCATACGAGTCAACGCAGCCATCGGCTCACCTTGAGACCCTGTCGTCAAGATGACGACTTTGTTATCAGGAAGACGATTCACTTGCGACAACTCGACGAGCGTCTTCGCTTTGAAACGTAAGTAGTTTAATTTTTGTGCGACTTCGACGATATTGACCATACTGCGGCCAACGACCGCGACTTTACGGTCATTCGCTTCTGCGGCTGCAAAGACTTGCTGTAAGCGATGGACGTTCGACGCGAATGACGCTACGATGACACGACCTTCGGCTTGATAAATCACATCGTTCAATTCAGCACCGACAATCGATTCTGAACCAGTCTGACCCGGACGCTCTGCGTTTGTCGAATCAGAAAGTAACGCGAGTACACCGCGCTGTCCAATCGCTGCTAATTTATTGAAATCGGATTGTTTCCCATCGACTGGCGTATAATCAAACTTGAAATCTCCGGTATGGACGATCGCACCTTGAGATGTTTGAATACAAACACCGACACAGTCGGGAATCGAGTGATTGACGCGGAAGAACGTGACGAGATGATCAGCGATAGTCAATTTCGTTTTGGCATCAATCATGCGAAGGTCGACTTCTTTCAACAAACCGGCCTCTTTTAATTTCAGTTCAATTAACCCGAGAGTCAATTTTGTCCCGTATACCGGAACGTGTTTTAAATCGCGTAAGACGTAGCTGAGTCCACCAATGTGGTCTTCGTGACCGTGTGTGATGAAAATCGCTCGGACGCGATCCTTGTTTTCTTTTAAATAAGTGATGTCTGGGATGACGATATCAATCCCGAGCATCTCATCGCCTGGAAACATGAGACCGGCATCGATGACGAAGATGTCGTCGTCTAGCTCCACGACGTACATGTTCTTTCCGATTTCGCCTACGCCTCCAAGCGCAAAGACGCTAATATTCTCTGTCTTCTTTTTTGACACTAACAAAAACCTCCTAAATGTTTCATATTCTGTTTCGTCCCTTATCGCTACTGAATATTGTATCGGAAAACGGCTTCATTGCCAACATTTCCGTTCAATCTAGTAGAGGTTTTAGTGTATCCGCAAGCGGTGCGACCGCTTCTTTATCTGGGCGTTTCCCTGCGTCGAGTTGTCGGATGGACAAGCCAAAGTCCATCTGGAGGTGCGGATAGTCAGGGAATGAGTTCCAGTCCCCACCCCATTCGAAACCGAGCGCCTTCCCTAATTCTCCGAGCTCTTGCCAATCTGGTACATCATTGCGATTACGGTCCGTACTTAAATCGTAGTCCGTTTTGTTTTCATGGATGATGACAAAATCGACTGCAAGTCCATAATTATGATAGCTCTGACCCGCTTTTGCATTCGTCACGACTTGCCCGGGTTCAGACCGGCCTTGCGCATATAATGCATTTTGCTCTTTCGCTGAACGATATCCTGACGTCAGTCGAACTTCGAGACCGAGACAAGAATGTGCCAAGCGCACGAAGGTCGCTCCCCGTTCCGCAACTTGCGGATGAAGGCGGTCGAAGTCAATATTGGTTCTTGCCAAAATAGTACTTTCTGCCTCTACGTTTCGCACACACATGTCCGCTTCAAACGTCGGCTCATCCACCCACGGTACAGGTTGTGGTTGCATATAAAAGTAAGCCAGCACTATCCCAATCAAGAAGGCGACCATCGCAAGTGATAACACGCCGGTCCACCTCATCTTCTTAACCGTTTACGCAGTCCTTTAAGGATTGGTAATCCTTTTTCAAGTGCCATATAGAGTGGACGATTCATGACGAGGTCGAACTCTCCGACTTTCTCAATCATGTCACTCCCCCATCCGGACTTGAAGGCATAGAGACCCGCGTATTCATCATCTGGGTCTGTGCTGCCTGAGACACCGCCGAAGTCATATCGTTCGGCTCCACTCTCTTTCGCCGCTTGCATCATCGTCCACTGCATCAAATGGTTCGGCATGAACTCACGGAATTCATTCGATGAGGCACCATATAAGTAATATGAACGTCGTCCCGCAAGTGTCAATAGTCCACCTGACAACACAATCCCATCCGGATAAGTCTTGTTCAGTTCGATGAGCTCAGGTAACGCCTGCTCAGCTTTTTGAATTTGTGCCACCGTCTGTTCTTTACGATTAAGAAGGCTTGTCCGTTTCTTTTCGACCGTTTCCTTCTCTAATCCACGTTCAATCTTTTCCAACTCTTTTTTTGCTTTTTCAAGCGTCGCTTGTTGCTGCTCGAGCGCAATTTTCGGTTCGAGCTTTGTCAAAAAGAGTCGCGCATCGTTCGGTTGGAGACAATCATATAGATTCTCAAAATAATCGAGACCTCGAATGGCAAACCCATCACGTTCTCCCGTCACTTTCATGAGGTCGGCAAACGTTTTTAATCCGTCTCGCCCGACTTCTTTACAGACGATTCCTTTTTTCTCCGCTAACCGGACGTTATAACGGAATTTATGATGGAATTTCGCAAAGATTTCTTTTTCACTCGGACGTAAATCTGTCTCCATCGTGAAACGAGGTTGTGCATAGTCAAAGCCACCCCCGTACCCTTTATGACGGAATCCGACAGCTTCCATTTCCGTCAAGAGGCCCGGCATCTCATCGCGGTCGATGTTTGGATCGATTTTAACGACAATCGCCTTGTGATTCGCAGCGATTCGTTTTGCTTCTTTTACAAGTGCCTGGAGAGACGCCACGTCATCATAATCCACCACTAATCCGCGTGGCGCGTAACATAGCGTATACGGTAATTTCGGGACGCGCTTAAATAACAGTAACGCCGCACCGGTCGTTAAACCGTCACGGGCAACCGCAACGCGTTCCGACGTCCATCCATTCTGTCGTTTTACGTCTCCCCAACTTGATAGTTGTAATAAATCACCACGATCATGTGCTTTGACGAAGTCGTCATGTTCTTTTTCTGTCAACGTAACTGGTTGTACTGCCATAAATCATGCTTCCTCCGTATTCAAAATGGTCGATCGGACAATCGCCTCTTCGTCGAGTGGCAATTTTTCGTTTCCGATAATTTGATATTTTTCGTGCCCTTTTCCTGCTAACACGATGATATTATCCGATTTGGCTAAACTTGCCGCGTAACGGACCGCTTCTTCCCGGTCGCCGATCTCCACATAGTTATCATGCGTCATTCCGGCCGCAATCCCTTTAGTGATGGATTCATACGCTTCGAAACGCGGGTCGTCCGTTGTAATAATGACTGTCCCAGCGTAAGTCGATGCCATCTCACCCATTGCCGGACGTTTTGTCACGTCACGGTTCCCGCCCGTACCGATTAAAAAGACAATCTTCTCTTTCGGTACACCGACGAGCGATTTCAAACATTGTTCGATGCCATCCGGTGTATGTGCATAGTCTGCGTATACGTTGTACCCAGGCACGTCTAGGCGCTGCATGCGTCCTTTGGCCGGATGAATCATTTCAAGCGCTCTAGCGATTTGCTCCAATGAATATCCTGCTGCGAGGAGGCAACCTGTCGCCAACAATAAATTATACACGTTAAAACGACCGATAAACTGTACGGTCACCGGTAGGCGTGTGCCTTGATAGTTCAACACAAAGCTCGTTTGAGACAACGTCTGTTCAATCTCTGACGCCATCAAATCGGCCGCTGTGTCAATTCCATATGTCAACACTTTAGCGCCTGTCATCGTCTCATAGAGACCGCTCTGTGCATCATCCGCATTCAAGACGGCTACCTTCCCCCGTGATGCCATTTGACCGAGTTGAGCGAACAACAATCCCTTTGCGCGGGCATAATTTTCAAACGTCCCATGAAAATCGAGATGATCATGCGTCAAATTCGTAAATCCGACAATATCAAAATCCGTACCGATGACACGACCGAGTTCGAGACCGTGCGAAGAGACTTCCATCATGACGTCCGTCACACCTTCATCACGCATTTGTGCCAGTAGTTGTTGCAGTTCTGAGCTTTGAGGTGTCGTATTTTTGCTCGGTACGACCTTGTCATTGATTCGTACCTCGACGGTGCCAATCAGGCCAGTCGAGTGTCCGAGGACGTCTAGGACATCCCGTAAAATCGTGGTCGTCGTCGTTTTACCATTCGTTCCAGTGATTCCGAACAGTCGCATCTGTTCAGAAGGATACGCATAAAACGCCGAAGCTAAAAGACCGACCGAGCGAGAACTATCGCGCACAATCAAGTTCGGAACCGATAGTTCGAGCGGTCGTTCACTGACAACCGCTACTGCCCCTCGTTCCACTGCTTGAGTCGCATATTCATGTCCATCGACCGTGTAGCCTTTAATGGCGACAAACAACGTCCCCGGGACAACTTCCCGAGAATCGGTTGTCACGTGAGTCACCACGATGCCTTCAAGATTTGGTTGGTTAATGAGTTGTATCGTCTTCACTAAGTCCGTTAAGTTCAAGTCTTTCCCTTCTTTCACCTGTATCCTATCCAAACTAAAGAATACCTCTTAATCAGTGTAGAGAACTTACAATTCGGTTTCAAGTCACGCTTCGTTTGGGAGGACATATGACTTCGCTGGCTGATGTGTCAATACTTCACGAATCAACGCATTGACCTCATCACGCTTGATTTTCTCCACTTTTTGAATCACTTGTTCAATCGGCTCTACTTCATCAAGTAGTAACAAGTTCCGACCATTCCGATTCATCCGTGCGCTCGAGCTTTCATTCCCGAGAACGAGCGAACCTTTCAATTGGCGTTTCCCTTTATCGACTTCTTCATCCGTCAATCCTTCTTCGAACAAACGCTTCAATTCTCTTTCTAGAATGACTTCGACTTGATTCAACGTGTCTGGAGATGTTCCGACATAGATTGTAAACGTCCCATGATCGGCGAACGTCGTATAGTATGAGTAAATCGAGTAGGCCAATCCTTCTTCTTCACGAATCGATTGAAATAACCGTGAGGACATCGTTGCACCGATGGCGTTGTTCATCAGTGCTAAGTGCGGTAAACGATCATCCATTGCCGAGATGGCTTCATAGTTCCAACAGAGATGTGCTTGCTCTGTCTCCTTACGTTTCGTCAACGTATCATGGAACAGTTCTGGTTGATTGAGTTCTTTCGACGATTCCCTAGAAGGGATGTTGGCAAACCTACGTTTCACTGCCTCCATCAACTCTTCAGAGACATGTCCTGCGATGGAGACGACGATTTCTTCTGCCACGTAACGTTCTTGTAAATAATCGACGAGTTGGTCGCGTGTCAATCGATTGACGCTCTCCTCCGTTCCAAGGATTGGTTGTGCGAGGATATCGTCACGATATGCCGCAACTGCCAATAGCTCATGTACGAGATCTTCAGGCGTATCCTCATACATTTTGATTTCTTCCACGACGACACGTTTCTCTTTTTCGAGTTCTGTCTCATCGAGTACCGAGTCAAACAACATGTCTGTCAAGACGTCGAGCGCCATGACCGCATGTTCGTCGAGCGTCTTCACGTAAAAACAAGTATGGTCTTTTGAGGTGAAGGCATTGACGCTTCCACCAAGTTCATCGAAAAAGGAAGCGATTTCTTTCGCGTTTTTCGTCGATGTTCCTTTAAATAACATGTGTTCAATCAAATGACTGATTCCGATGTTTTCAAATGACTCTGTTCGTGTCCCTGCTTTAATAAATACACCGGTCGACGTACTGCGAGAACCTTCAATCGGTTCGATGATGACGCGGATACCGTTTTGTAGTGTCATCCATTCCATATTCTCACTCCTATGAAAAAGGCCATCGCACCAAGACGATGGCCAGAATAATTAATTTGTCGAGCGCGGCGGACGACGGTCCCCGTCACGACGTGGCGGACGGCCTTCACGAGGTGGACGGCTTTCACGTGCAGCCTTCCGTTTCGCTTCATACGCTTCACGCTCTTCAGGAGATAATCCTTCTAAGATGAGCGCTTTATGCGATGCGTTGACACGACCTTTATCATCGATTTCCGTGACTTTAACTTGAATCGTATCACCGAGCTTCACAACGTCTTCAACGTTTGCGACACGCTCGAGACTGAATTCTGAAACGTGTACGAGTGCATCTTTTCCTTTGAAAAGTTCGACGAACGCGCCAAACTTCTCGATGCGGCGTACCGTTGCATCAAATACTTCACCGACGACGACTTCGCGAACGATGTCCCCGATCATCTTCATGGCAAGATCAATGCCTTCTTGGTCTGTCGAGGCGATGAACACCGTACCATCTTGTTCGATGTCAATCTTGACGCCTGTTTGGTCGATGATGCTATTGATCATCTTACCACCTGGTCCAATCACATCGCGGATCTTGTCCGGATTGATTGTCATCGTCACAATCTTCGGTGCATATTTCGACAATTGTGTGCGTGGTGTGTCTAATGTTTCAAGCATATGGTCAAGGATGTGTAGACGACCGACACGTGCCTGTTCAAGCGCTTCTTCTAAGATTTCACGCGTGATTCCAGCAATCTTGATATCCATTTGAAGGGCCGTAATCCCATCTTTCGTTCCGGCAACTTTGAAGTCCATGTCACCGAGGTGATCTTCGAGTCCTTGAATATCTGTCAAGACCGTGTAATGCTCCCCTTCCATGATGAGACCCATGGCAATCCCAGCGACCGGCGCTTTGATTGGTACACCTGCATCCATCAAGGCAAGCGTCGAGCCACAGATTGAAGCTTGTGAACTTGAGCCGTTTGATTCAAGTACTTCCGAGACGAGACGAATCGTATACGGGAAGTCTGCTTCTTTCGGAATGATTGGCAAGAGTGCGCGCTCACCGAGTGCCCCGTGACCAATCTCGCGACGACCTGGTGCGCGGACTGGACGTGCTTCTCCGACCGAGAACGGTGGGAAGTTGTAATGGTGCATGAAGCGCTTGTTCTCTTCTAAGCCGATTCCGTCGATGATTTGCGCATCACCGATGACACCGAGTGTTGCGACCGACATGACTTGTGTTTGACCACGTGTGAAGAGACCGACACCGTGTGCGCGTGGAAGCAATCCGACTTCTGATGCGAGCGGACGGATGACATCCGGGCGACGACCGTCTGGACGGACTTTGTCGACCGTGATCAAGCGACGGACTTCATCTTTGACAAATTTGTTCAAGATGCCTGAAACTTCTCCAAGTTTCGACGGCTCATCAGCAAGGCGCTCTTCATACATCGCCACGTATTTCGCAATCACTTCGTTGATCGCTTCATCGCGGGCATGTTTCTCTTCCACTTGAACCGCTTCAACGATTTCAGGACGAGCTGCTTCAAGTTCTGCTGTGAGTGCCTCATCGTATTTCGAGACCGTATATTCAAACTTCGGTTTGCCGACTGCATCAACAATCTCTTGTTGGAACGCAATCAAACGTTTGATTTCTTCATGCCCAAACAAGATCGACTCAAGCATGACATCTTCTGGCACTTCATTCGCGCCAGCTTCAACCATGTTGATGGCAGTCGATGTACCTGCAACTTGAAGCTCAAGATCCGTTTTCTCCATTTGAGCCGTCGTTGGGTTAACAACGAATTCGCCGTCAACACGTCCGACCGTCACACCTGCGATTGGACCGTCAAATGGTACATCTGAAATCGAAAGTGCGATTGACGTTCCAAGCATACCCGCCATCTCCGCCGAGCAGTCTGGATCGTTCGACATGACATAAATCATGACTTGAATGTCATGACGGAATCCATCTGGGAAGAGTGGACGAATCGGACGGTCGATGAGACGTGATGTCAAAATCGCATTTTCCCCCGGACGTCCTTCACGGCGAAGGAATCCTCCTGGAATTTTACCTACCGAGTAAAGTTTCTCCTCATAGTTGACCGTCAATGGGAAAAAGTCTAAATCTTTTGGTGCTTTTGAAGCCGTTACTGTCGCAAGGACGACCGTGTCACCATAGCGAACGAGCGCCGAGCCATTTGCTTGCTTCGCAAGTTGACCGACCTCTACAGACAATGGGCGTCCGCCCCACTCTGTAGAGAATACTTGTTTCGTACCTAACATGTACATTCTCCTCTCAAACCTTATCTAGTTTATTATGTAACTCTATCTTACGAATGTCTAATCATTTTCCTCTTAACAAACAAGAAACGGACTAGGACGTTGTCCCAGCCCGTTAAACAGTCTCGATCGATTAACGACGGAGACCGAGGCGTTGAATCAATTCACGGTAGCGCGTAACGTCCTTGTTACGAAGGTACGTAAGCAAGTTACGACGACGTCCAACCATTTTCAAGAGACCGCGACGTGAGTGGTGGTCTTTCTTGTGTGTACGAAGGTGAGCGTTCAATGTGTTGATTTGTTCAGTCAACACTGCCACTTGTACTTCCGGTGAACCAGTGTCACCTTGTTTAGTCGCGTATTCCGCGATAATTTCGTTTTTACGTTCTTTTGAGAGTGCCATTGCCTCTCCACCTCCATTTAATTAAAAATTGCCGCGTTGCCGAGCCGGCGTTGGTGAATCGACCAGCCAAGCGAAACGGTGTACTTTGCGTACTTGACAAGGATAGCGTAACCGCAACCGAAAGTCAAGATAGGATTGAGCGTGCCGATACCTCATCCTGTTTCAGTTGAGCGACCAATGCATCTAACCCATCGAACGCTCGCTCGTTACGAATATACTGAACCCACTCGATCTCGATCACTTGCCCGTACAAATCCTCCGAAAAGTCAAAGAGATGACTTTCGACAGAGACTGCTCCCGTCTCATAGAACGTCGGACGACGCCCGACGTTGGTCATCGCCTCGAACGTCCGACCATCAGGGAGCGTGACACGTGTCGCATACACGCCGAGTCGTGGCATGACATATGAAGCGTCCATCAACACGTTTGCTGTCGGGAACCCGATTGTACGCCCTCTCGCATCTCCGTGAATGACTTCACCGCAGATGACATAAGGAGCACCGAGTAACTCTTGAGCCGCGTCGACGTGGCCTTCAGCTAATAATTTACGAATTCGCGTCGATGATACCTTTTCTCCATTCATCGTCTGTTCTGTAACAATGGACGTCGTGAACTGATCGCGAGAATGGTATGGGAGTGTCTCCATCGTCCCTTCACCGAACTTGCCGTACGAGTAATCAAATCCTGCCGTCACGTGTACGGCTCCAGCAGCAATCAAATAATCGTCGACAAACTGTTGAGGAGATAATCCAGCCAACTCCTTCGTAAAGGTCAAGACGAGACATCGCTCGACCCCGAGCGCTTCGATTCGTTTCAATTTTCGGGATAGCGGCGTGATATAACGGACCGCGTCGGATTTGTTTGAGAGTACTTGTTTCGGGTGTGGGTCGAACGTGACGACCGTCACCGGAAGGTTATGCTCCGCTGCAACACGCTTCGCATGATTGATCACGGCTTGATGCCCTTTATGAACACCGTCAAAAAAACCGAGTACCATGACCGATGGATACAGGTCAGGCGTTTCTGGATAGGTGAGATGTCTTGTTTCCATACTGTCAATTTCCCCCTTAGTCGATGGCCAGCATGACCTCGACTGTAGCGTCTGTCGTTCCATCTTGTCTTCGATATAAAGCAAGAGGGATTCCTTCTTCATTATAGACAGTAAATAACTCAAATTCGAGCGAAACGCCGTTCAGCTTGCCACCATTCCGAATATACCGCTCTCGATTCTTTGGAATCGTGATGGCTGGCCAACGTTTGATGACCTCTTCGAGTGGGATGACATGCGCCATTCGTTCTTCGACCGTCTCTAATGCCTGTAACTGTTCGAGGGATATAGCGTTCGCTTCTTCGAAAGAGCCGGAGCTCGTGCGTCTCAGTTCGCTCATATGGGCAGGGTAACCGAGCTTCTCACCGATTTGTACAGCGAGTGTACGAATGTACGTCCCTTTTCCGCAATCGATTTCCATTTGGAAACGACATACTCCTTCTTCAAACGTTAACTCGCTCGTCCGCTCCAGACGGTGAATCTCGACCATCCGACGGGGGCGTTCCACGGTTTGGCCTTTGCGGGCGTACTCATACAGTTTCTTCCCATTGACCTTGACCGCTGAATAATAAGGTGGAATCTGTTCAATCGTTCCGACCAATTGCCGCATCGCTTCATCAATCTGTGACTCGACCAACTCATTCGGTGTGACTGTCTTCTGTTCTACGACCTCGCCATGAGCGTCCTCGGTCATAGTGGCCGTCCCGATTGTCACCTCGGCCACGTAACACTTGCCCTCATCCGTGATAAAACGAGATAACTTCGTGGCACGTCCTAAACAGATTGGTAATACGCCTGTCACTTCCGGGTCAAGCGTGCCCGTATGACCCACTTTTTTCGTTTGAAACAACTTTCGTAACTTGAACACGCAGTCATGACTCGTCATGCCTCGGTCCTTATCGAGTACAAGCACTCCGTTCGGTTCCAACTTCATCCCTCCATACAAAAAAGGGAGAACGATGTCTCCCCTTTCAAATTATTGGTCTTTGTTCAAATCACGAATCAATGAATCGATATGGCTACCATATGCGACCGAAGAATCGTATTCAAACGAGATTTCTGGTGTTTTACGAAGACGGATGCGGTTCCCGATTTCGCGACGGATAAATCCTTTCGCTTTGTCGAGACCTGCTTGCGTTTCTGCTTTCACATCTTCCTCATCACCGAGCACCGTATAGTAGACCGTTGCTTGTTGTAAGTCCCCTGTCACATCAACGCTTGTAATTGTAGCGTTCTTTGTACGTGGGTCACTCACTTCCCGTAACAAGACGTCTGTAATCTCTTTACGCATTTGCTCGGCAACACGTTGGGCACGAATTTTCATACGTGATCCCTCCTCACATTATTTACGTTCGACTTCTTTCATGACGAACGCTTCAATAACATCTTCTACTTTGATGTCATCAAATTTCTCTACTTTAATCCCACACTCATAACCAGTCGCAACTTCTTTTACATCATCTTTGAAGCGGCGAAGCGTATCGAGCTTGCCTTCATATACGACGATTCCGTTACGAATGACACGGACACCAGCGTCACGTGTGATTTTACCTTCAGTCACATAACAACCTGCAATCGTACCGACTTTCGATACTTTGAAGACGTCACGGACTTCGACTTGACCAGTGATCTCTTCGACGAACTCAGGGTCAAGCATCCCTTTCATCGCGCTCTCGATTTCTTCGATCGCGTTGTAGATGATGCGGTGGAGACGCATTTCAACATTTTCCTGTTCAGCCATCGAACGAGCGTTACCGTCAGGACGTACGTTGAAACCGATGATGACGGCGTTCGCAGCTGATGCGAGAATGACGTCACCTTCTGTGATGGCACCGACACCTTGGTGAACGATGTTAACTTTGACGCCTTCGACATCAATCTTGCGGAGTGAACCAGCCAATGCTTCAGCTGAACCTTGTACGTCTGCTTTAATGATGACGTTCAAGTCTTTCACTTCACCTTCTTGAATACGGCTGAACAAATCGTCAAGGCTGACTTTCGCTGATTCACGGCGTTGTGACTCGAGGTAACGTTGGTAACGTTTTTCCCCGATTGCACGTGCTTTCTTCTCATCTTCAAACACGATGAACTGATCACCGGCTTGTGGAACATCGTTCAAACCTGTGATTTCAATCGGTGTAGATGGACCGACTTGTTTCACACGACGACCGATGTCGTTGACCATTGCACGGACGCGACCGAACGTGCTACCGACAACGATTGGGTCACCGATACGAAGCGTACCGTGTTGAACGAGAAGCGTTGCAACAGGTCCACGACCTTTGTCGAGTTTTGCTTCGATGACTGATCCACGAGCTGGCATGTCTGGCGTCGACTTGTATTCTTCGACTTCAGATACGAGAAGAATCATCTCGAGCAACTCATCGATTCCTTCACCTTTAATCGCAGAGATCGGAACGAAAATCGTTTCGCCGCCCCACTCTTCCGGAATGAGACCGAACTCAGTCAACTCTTGTTTGACACGGTCAGGGTTTGCCCCTTCTTTGTCCATTTTGTTGACCGCAACGATGATTGGAACGTTCGCTGCTTTTGCGTGCGAAATCGCTTCCTCTGTTTGTGGCATGACGCCATCGTCAGCCGCAACGACGATAATGGCGATATCTGTCACTTCCGCACCACGTGCACGCATCGTTGTGAACGCCGCGTGACCTGGCGTATCGAGGAATGTGATTTTCTTGTCGTTTACAGACACTTGGTACGCACCGATATGCTGCGTGATTCCACCCGCTTCTCCTGCAACGACTTTCGTGTTACGAATCGAGTCAAGAAGTGTCGTTTTACCGTGGTCAACGTGACCCATGATTGTAACGACCGCTGGGCGCTCTTCAAGATCATATTGTGAGAAGTCAATCTCAACTGTTTCGAAGTCTGTCTCATCGACGACGACTTCTTTTTCTACTTCAAAACCAAACTCTGAAGCGAGCAACTCGATTGTTTCGTCATCGAGTGTCTGGTTGATTGTCGCCATCACACCAAGGCCCATCAACTTCATGATGATTTCGTTTGGTTTTTTGTTCATTTTCTCTGCGAGGTCAGAGACACTGAGCACATCCTCATACTTGATGACGTTCCCCATCTCTGCTTCTTGAGCGAGACGAGCCGCTTTACGCTGACTTGTCTTCGAATTTGGATCGGCTTCTTGTGGCACGGCCGCTTTTACCGGCTTGCCTTTACCTTTCCCTTTTCCACGTTTTTTATTGCGTGGATCGTTGTTACGGTTGTCGTTACGATTTTGACCACCGCGGTTGTTTTGACCGCCACGGTTTTGTTGCGTCGCTTGCGGACGTGACTGTTCTTTTTTCTCTTGTTTCGGCTCGTTCGAAGTTGAAGTCGCTTTCGCTTCAGCTTGCTTCTCAGCACGATATTTTTCTGGATTGAACACACGGTCCAACTGTTTGACTGTCTCATCATCGAGGACGGCCATGTGGTTTTTCACCGGTTTGTTCAATTTTTCTAATTGAGTAATGACTTGCTTACTCGTTACATTCTGTTCTTTTGCAAATTCATAGACGCGTTTTCCCAAAGCATCCACCTCCGTTAATAGTTAAGAGAGAAGTTGCTTAAGCTTGTTCGCAAATCCGGATTCTGTCACCGATACGACGACACGCATATCTTTACCGAGTGCAGCACCAATTGTATAGCGATCGCTCACTTCAATCAGCGGCACTTGATAAGATGCACACTTGTCGGTGACTCGTTTTTTCGTCGAGGCACCTGCATCTCCGGCTAGAATGACGAGCTTGGCACGACCCGCTCGCACATCCTTTAATACAAACTCTTCTCCCATCGTTACTTTCCTTGCTCGAGCGGCAAGGCCTAACAATGATTCCCACTGACTCATGATTCGTCACCTGCGACAGCTTTCAACTGCTCATACAAGTCATCGCTCGTTTTCACTTTCAAATGATGATCGAGCGTCCGTTTTTTCTCTGCTTGACGAACAACATCGATATCTTTTGATAAGTAGGCACCGCGACCGTTCACTTTACCCGTCTGATCGATGACCACGTCACCTTCAGGCGTTCGAACGACACGAATCAATTCTTTCTTCGGGAGCATTTCTTGTGTGACCACACACTTACGCAAAGGAAGTTTCTTTTGCTTCATGGTCATTCCTCTTCTTTCACCACAGCTGTTTCAACTGAAGCATCTGATAAGTCTTGTTCAACTTCATTTTGAACAATTTCTGGTTCTGATTCAACTTTTTCAGCGAACGTATCGAACAAATCGAGTGCTTCCGCATCTGTCTCGCTCTTAATGTCGATTTTCCAACCAGTCAATTTCGCTGCGAGACGAGCGTTTTGACCACGTTTTCCAATCGCGAGTGACAATTGGTAGTCCGGTACGACGACTGTCGTCGACTTCGCAGGCTCATTGACATAGACGGCAACGACTTGTGCCGGGCTGAGTGCGTTTCGAACGAACTCTTTCGGGTCTTCAGACCAACGGACGATATCAATCTTCTCACCGTTCAACTCGTCGACGATCGTTTGAACACGTTGTCCTTTCGGTCCGACACATGCGCCGACCGGGTCAACGATATCCGAGTGCACAGCAATTTTCGAACGGTCACCTGCTTCACGCGATACAGACATGACATCGACTGTTCCGTTTGAAATCTCAGGTACTTCAAGCTCAAACAAACGGCGCAAAAGTCCCGGATGCGTACGCGACACTTGAATCGCAGCACCTGAACCTTTTGTCGTCGAATCAACTTTCGTCACGTATACCTTGATTCGGTCATGAATCTGATACGACTCGTTCGGCATTTGTTCGTTCGGAGTAAGGACTGCTTCGATGTTGTTCTCAAGACCGATGTACAAGTTGCGCGGGTCAAAACGCTCCACAATCCCTGTCATGATCTCGTCTTCTTTATCTGCGAAGTGGTTGTAGATGCGTTCACGCTCCGCTTCACGCATCTTCTGCGTCACGACTTGTTTCGCCGTCATCGCTGCGACACGTCCGAAATCACTTGGTGTGACTTCTTCTTTATGGAAATCACCGAGCTCATAGTTCGGGTCGATTTCATGTGCTTCCTCAAGCGAGAGCTGTTGGTCTGGTTGTGTGAGACGTTCGACGACTTCTAAAAGTGCGTAGACACGAATGTCTCCTGTCACCTGATCGAATTCGACTTTCACATGCTCGTTCGGGTTCGCGACGTTTCGGCGATATGCAGAAATGAGCGCTTGTTCGAGAGCGTCGATAATAATATTTTTGTCAATTCCTTTTTCTTTGGCAATCTGATCGATTGTAGTGAGTAATTGTGGACCCATCTTCTTCCCTCTCCTTAACTAAACGTGACCGCTAAGCGGGCTTGTGCAATTTTGTCTACCGGTAGCGATACCGCTTTTTTTCTCGTCTTGATGCGTGTCTCGATCACGACCGTTTCCCCATCATATGCCGTCAAAATTCCTTCAAACTCTTTGGCACCATCGATCGGAGCGAACGTTTTCATGTAGACGTTTTTGCCTACAGCACGTTCGAAATCACTCGGCTTTTTCAGCGGACGCTCCGCACCAGGACTCGAGACATCAAGATAATAAGCCTGTTCAATCGGATCGGTTTCGTTCAGTTTTTCCGAGAGTTGTTCATTGATATTGACGCAATCGTCTAAATCGACGCCCCCTGGTTTATCGATATAAACGCGCAAGAACCAGTCTGGACCTTCTTTTACGAATTCCACATCGACCAATTCCATGTTTTCTCGTTCGACGATTGGCAACGCAATCGATTCAACGACTTCTGTTATTTTGGACACTCTCATCCCTCCTTCTGGCTTTTACATACAAGAAAGGAGTAGGGTTCCCTACTCCTTTCCGTCGTAGTATCCAACTTTGTTCGATACCAATATATCATATTTTCCCGACAAATCGCAACTTACACCCCAAAATCAAAGAATGAGAGTTGGTTCTCATCAGGCAAGCCTTCAAGACATTTCATTGTATCAAGTGTCTCGATAACCGTTTTCGATAACTTCGCTCGTTTGCGTAAATCTTCTTTCGAAAGGAACTGTCCTTCCTCCCTCGCTTCGACAATCGCTTTTGCCGCATTCGTCCCGAGCCCATCGACCGCATTGAATGGAGGAATCAACGTATTGTCCTCAATCAAGAACTCTGTCGCGCTTGAACGATACAAGTCGATGTTTTGGAACTTCATGCCCCGCTCAAGCATCTCAAGGGCAAGTTCGAGGACCGTATGCAGTCCTTTATCTTTCGCTGTCGCGTCGAAACCTTTTTCCCGAATATCCGACATCGCTTTACGGACGGCTTGAGGGCCTTTGATCATTGCAGATAAGTCAAAGTCCCCGGCGCGCACGGTGAAGTATGTCGCATAGTACAAGATAGGATGATGCACTTTGAAATATGCGATACGAACGGCCATCAAGACGTATGCCGTCGCGTGCGCTTTCGGGAACATGTATTTGATCTTCTTACAAGAAGAGATATACCATTCCGGCACGTCGTTCTCTCGCATCTCTGACTCCATCTCGACTGTGAGACCTTTCCCTTTACGGACAGACTCCATGATTTTGAAGGCGAACGATGGTTCGAGCCCTGCGTAAATCAAATAGACCATGATGTCGTCACGACAACCGATAACGTCTTTCAGTTCACACGTCCCGTTGTAAATCAGTTCATTCGCGTTCCCAAGCCACACATCCGTCCCGTGAGACAGACCTGAGATCTGAACGAGCTCCGAGAACGTGGACGGTTTCGTCTCTTCAAGCATCTGACGGACGAACTTCGTCCCAAACTCAGGAATCCCGAGTGTGCCGGTCTTCGACTCGATCTGTTCCGGTGTCACTCCGAGCACTTCTGGCGAGGAGAAAATTTTCATGACGGTCGGATCGTCTGTCGGAATCGTTTTCGGATCGATCCCGGATAAGTCTTGGAGCATCCGAATGACGGTCGGGTCATCGTGCCCGAGAATATCGAGCTTCAATAAGTTGTCATGGATGGAATGGAAGTCGAAGTGTGTCGTCTTCCATTCAGACGAGTTGTCATCCGCCGGATATTGAATCGGTGAAATGTCCGCGATGTCCATATAGTCAGGAACAACGATGATTCCACCCGGGTGCTGCCCCGTCGTCCGTTTCACGCCGGTAACCCCGGAGACGAGACGATCGACCTCCGCGTTTCGATAAATCTTGTCGTTCTCGGTCGCATATCCTTTCACGTACCCATATGCCGTCTTATCCGCAATCGTTCCGATCGTGCCGGCACGATATACATATTCTTCTCCGAACAACACCTTTGTATAGGCGTGGGCATGCGGTTGATATTCACCCGAGAAGTTCAAATCGATATCTGGCACTTTGTCCCCTTTGAATCCGAGGAACGTTTCGAACGGAATATCATGTCCATCTTTTGTATACCACGTGCCACATTCCGGACACTCTTTGTCCGGTAAGTCATATCCCGAACCGACCGATCCGTCGTTGAAGAAGTGCGAATGTTGACAGTTTGGACATACATAGTGCGGCGGTAGCGGGTTGACCTCGGTGATCTCTGTCATCGTAGCGACGAGACTCGATCCGACCGACCCACGCGACCCGACCAAGTACCCGTCGTCTAGAGATTTCTTAACAAGTTTATGTGAGATCAAGTAAATGACCGCGAATCCATGACCGATGATTGACTTCAATTCTTTTTCTAGTCGCGCCTCCACAATCTCAGGAAGCTCTTCCCCATAAATCGAACGGGCCATGTCGTAGCTCATATTCCGAACCTCGTCATCCGCGCCTTCAATTTTTGGCGTATATAAGTCATCCGGGATGATTTGGATTGATTCGATTTGATCGGCGATCGCATTCGGGTTCGTGATGACAATTTCACGTGCCAAGTCGTCACCTAGAAACTTGAATTCTTCCATCATTTCCTTCGTTGTCCGGAAGTGGGCATGTGGCAACTCTTTACGTGTATTGATGAAGTTCGCCCCACCTTGGGTACGAATCAAGATCTCACGATACGAACGGTCGGACCGATCTAAATAGTGCACATTCCCTGTCGCACATACCGGCAACTCGGCTTTCTCCGCGACACGGATGATTCGTTTGATGATTTCACGGAGCTCCATCTCATTCGCGACAATCTCTTTATCGATCAAATGGTGATAGAGCGCCGGCGGGTGAATCTCGATAAAGTCGTAAAACGACATCATCTTCTCGAGCTCATCATCTGACTTGTTCAAAGCAGCGTCAAAAATCTCACCATTGTCACAAGCCGAACCAATCAATAGTCCTTCACGGCGCTTCACGAGCTCTGAACGTGGCATCCGTGCCATCCGATATAAATAATCGATATGAGAGAGTGAAATGAGTTCATATAAATGACGAAGTCCTGGCTTTTTATTTTTCGCATAAATCGTCGCATGGAACGGACGAATCTTCGACACGTCACTCCCGACTTTGGCGTTCAACGAGCGATGCGTCGTCATCTCAAACATCTGTTTGGCGAGGTCGAGAAGTTTCATCAACAAATACGCTGTCGCTTCCGCGTCATAAATCGCACGGTGATGCTGAGTCAATTCGATATCGAATCGCTTCGCAAGCGTGTTCAGTCGGTGATTTTTCAAGGTCGGCATCAACGTACGAGCCAGCTCGAGTGTATCGATGACCGGGTAATCATCCGGTTCATGACCTCCGCTCCGAAGTGTCGCCTCGAGGAAGCCCATGTCGAACGATGCGTTATGGGCGACGAGGATACTGTCACCACACCATTCGACGAACTGTTTCGTGATGACTTCTGGGTCAGGTTGTCCTTGCACCATGTCATCCGTGATTCCCGTCAACTCGATTGTCGTCGCCGACAACGCATGTTTCGGGTCAGCGAACGCCTCAAAGCGGTCGATAATCTCCCCGTCCTTGATTTTGACACCAGCGAGCTCGATGATTTTATTGTAGACGGCAGAAAGACCCGTCGTCTCGACGTCAAAGACGACGTATGTTGCATCGTCTAATGACACATCACTTGGATGATACGCGACCGGGACGCCATCATTGACGACATTCGCCTCGACTCCGTACAACACTTTGATGTCGTTTTTCTTCCCGGCATAATACGCTTCCGGGAACGCTTGAACACCAGCATGGTCGGTAATCGCAATCGCACGATGTCCCCACTTAGCAGCACGCGCGACAAGAGCGGACACGTTCGTGACTGCGTCCATTTGACTCATCTGTGTATGTGCGTGGAGTTCTACCCGCTTCTCACCTTCCCATTCATCTCGGGGTGGCTCGACTTTTACTTCTTGGAGTTGCGACGCCATCATGCATAGTTCACGCATGAACGAATCATCCTCGACTCGTCCTGCCGTTTGAATCCACATGCCCTTTTTGACGGCACTGAGCATCCGATCGTCATCGTCATCGCGCGCAAACACTTTCACGATGAGCGAATCGGTATAGTCCGTCATTTTGAAAGTGAATAGCTTTTTCCCACTCTTCAGCTCTTTTCGCTCCGCAGAGAAGACGAGACCACGAATGGCGACGCGGCGTTCTTCTTCGATAATCGTCTTGATTGGAACAATCTCATCTTTGATGAGAGCACCCATCCGAATCTCTGTGATGGGTTCATCGTTCGTTTCTGTCGCTTTAGCGAATTGTGCCGCAAGAGCCATTTTCGCTTGCTCAATGTCTTCCTGAACAACTTGTTCACGTAAAGCCTGACTTGCTTCGGCATCTTCAGAGAAGTGTGCCTGACACGGTTTTTTCGTGAACCCATATGCGCTATAGAGCGCTTGGACTTCTTGACAGAGCTCTTTGTCCACATAGCTCGCCTCAGGTCCAGAGCGTACCGGGATCAACAATTTATTCTGTTCAAATCGCGGTGAGACCGATCCGAAGTAGCTTCGCATCGCCCCGGACACTTGACTCAATTCACTGACGATTCGTGGCCAGTAGTCGATATAGTCCTGCTCGCTCCCACCTTTTGCCGTCGAGAACCGCGCGTACACTTCGTCAGCGAACGTCGCGTACCGATTTTCTAACCGACTCATGAACAATTGATGGACGTCGTACGGTAAGACTGTCGGAAATGTAAAATAAAACGTCCACGTGCGTCGTGTTTTATTGACGACGAGTCGTGAGAGTTCCGCTTCGTCGAACAGGTCTGTCTCAGTCGTGATCCCAAGATCACTTAATAATAGTTGCATCTTTTGATTTGCTTCCACGGGTCCGTCTTTCCCCCTTTATGCCAATTCGACAAATGAAGGTGACCGCTTACGCTGTCACCTTCATCCATTAATTAATGAACTTCGCTAAATTTTGAAGTAATGACTTGTTTCAATTCGTCGATTGAAGTTTCAATCACTTCGCCTGTGGCACGTACTTTTACTTCAACGATTCCTTCACCGGCTTTTTTCCCGACGTTGACGCGAATCGGAAGACCGATCAAGTCTGCATCGGCAAATTTGACGCCCGCTCGTTCTTTTCGATCATCGAACAAGACATCGTACGTTTGGCCGAGCTCTTCATAAAGACGATTTGCAAGTTCAACTTGCGCCTCATCTTTCGTGTTGATTGCAATCAAATGAAGATCGAACGGCGCCACGTTTCGTGGCCAGATGATTCCACGATCGTCATGATGTTGTTCGACGATGGCAGAAAGTGTCCGTGACACACCGATTCCATAGCAACCCATGATGAGTGGTTCAGCACGACCTTCTTCGTTTAAGAATGTCGCTCCCATCGCCTCTGAATAACGTGTCCCAAGTTTGAAGACTTGTCCGACTTCGATTCCGCGAGCGAAACGAACAGGACCCGACTCGTCAGGTGCTAAATCGCCTTCGACGACGAAACGTAAATCATGATAAGTCAATTCTCCTAAGTCACGCTCAGCATTTACGCCTGTGTAGTGCGTGTTTGCTTCGTTCGCTCCACAAACAGCGTCCACGAGATACTTGACCGCATAGTCGGCAACGACTTTAACTGGCGCATGGATTGGTCCGAGCGTACCTGGTGCACACTTGAACAACTCGACGATTTTTGCCTCATCTTCGAGTTGAATATCGAGTCCACCGAGTGCGTTCTTCACTTTGACCTCGTTCGCTTCGTGGTCGCCACGGACGATTGCCATCACCGTCTCTCCATCCACATTGAATAGGACAGATTTGATGGTCGTCTTCGGATCGACGTTCAAGAATTTCGCTACGTCTTCAATCGTGCGATTTTCTTCCGTGTCCACTTTTTCGAGTGGACGTACGTCAGCTTGTTGCATCTCATAACGGTCGAGTGTTTCTGCCATTTCAATGTTCGCCGCATAGTTCGATGAATCGGTATAAACGATCGTGTCTTCACCGATATCAGCGAGCGCTTGGAATTCGTGCGTATCTTTCCCGCCGATTGCTCCAGAGTCTGCGACGACCGGACGATACTTAAGACCTGTGCGGTCGAAGATGCGTGAGTACGCGTTATACATGTTTGTATATTCTTCGTCTAAGTCTTCTTGTGTCGCGTGGAATGAGTATGCATCCTTCATCAAGAACTCACGTCCGCGAAGCAATCCAAAGCGCGGACGACGTTCATCGCGATACTTCGTTTGAATCTGATACAAGTTCATCGGAAGTTTTTTATACGAGTTGAGCTCGTCTCGGACGATTGATGTGATCAATTCTTCGTGTGTCGCACCGAGTGCGAAGCGACGGTCATGGCGGTCAGTCAATCGCATCAATTCAGGACCATAAATGCCCCAACGTCCCGTCTCTTCCCATAGTTCTGCCGGTTGGATGGCCGGCATCAATAACTCTTGTGCACCCGCACGATTCATCTCTTCACGGATGATTGTTTGGATGTTGTGTAACACTTTATGTCCGAGTGGAAGATAAGAATAGATTCCTGCCGCATTTTGACGGATGAATCCTCCACGGACGAGAAGTTGATGGCTGACCGCTTCCGCGTCAGCCGGTACTTCTCTCAATGTAGGCATGAGCAATCTAGATTGTTTCATACAGTTCAACGTTTCCCTTCTCTACAAACAGCTTATTTAAAGAATGATTGAATGTCGTTCCAAGTGACAATCAACATTAAGATCATCAATAAAGCGAACCCGATAAAGTGGACGAATCCTTCCTTTTTCGGATCAATCGGACGCCCTCGCACCGCTTCGAATAAGAGGAAAATCAAACGTCCTCCATCCAAAGCAGGGAGTGGGAGCAAGTTGAAGATAGCAAGGTTGACAGAAAGGAGCGCTGTCCAGTTCAACAACATGATCAAACCGCTCGCTGCCACTTCGTCAGTCATCCGTACGATTCCAACAGGTCCTGCCAATTGATCGACACCAACTTGTCCCGTCACCAAATCACCGACGGCTGAGAAGATGAGGGTGGACATCGTCCACGTCGTCTCAGCACCTGTCGTCACGGCTTTGACCGGTGAACGTTCTAATGCGTTCGTGACACCTAGAATCCCAACCGTTTCGCCATTTTGTTCAACCGCTTGTGGTGTGACGGTGACGGTCGCCTCCTCACCATCACGGACGTACGTGACATCTGTTGGCGTATCGGCGCGGTCAGCTAGAGCCGTGCGCAAGTCGAGCCAATCCGTGACTGGTTCGCCTTCAATCGAAACAATTTCATCTCCACTCATCAACCCTGCCTCATCAGCGGCTGAATCAGGTTGAACGGTACCGATTTGACCATCGTTCGTCGGCGTTCCTTGAACGAGACCCACGATAATGAGCAAGATGAACGCTAACACGAAATTCATCGCTGGACCGGCTGCAATCGCCAAGACACGTTTCCATACCGATTGGGCACCGAACGTGCGATCATACGGTGCGATTTGAATTTCCATCCCTTGGTCGACAAGAAGTGTATCCCGTTCTAACGAATAGACACGCACTTCCTCATCGATGAGGAGCTGTACTTTTAATTCATGCGTCGCGTCAAATTTATCGACGGTACCGACGACTTGAACATCCGTAGCGGTGTCCGGCTGAAAGTAGACCCGATCCACTGTGCCTTGTTCGGTTAAACGAAGTCCCACGTGTTGACCTGCACGTACTTCAATCGGTTCGAAATCTTCCCCAGCCATTTTGACATAGCCACCGATTGGTAAGAGACGAATGGTATAGAGCGTTTCATTTTTACGGAATGAAACAATTTTTGGACCGAATCCGATTGCAAACTCGTGACAGAGAATGCCTGCCCGTTTCGCCATGACGAGGTGTCCCCATTCGTGTACCGAAATGAGAACCCCAAACATCAGAACGATGGCGATAAAAGTCGTCATGATTTATTCCCCACCTTCAATTCCTTGCTGAATCTGTTGACGTACTGCTCGGTCTACTTCTAGAATTTGTGCGAGCGTCGGTTCGGCAATCACTTCATGTTGAGCCATCGCCTCTTCCACGAGTCGTTCAATTTCTAAGAACGTAATCTGACCGTTTAAGAACAGGTCCACTGCCATCTCATTGGCCGCATTCAGGACTGTCGGCATCGAGCCGCCGATTCTTCCTGCTTCAAACGCTAACCGAAGTGCCGGATAACGGTTGAAATCAGCCTCTTGAAAATGTAGCTTACCGATTTCTTTCAAGTTTAACCGCTTATTCCCCTCAATTTCAAGCCGCTTCGGTTCCGAAAGCGCATAGAGAATCGGTCCCCGCATATCCGGGTTTCCGAGTTGTGCCATCACGGCTGCATCTTTAAATTCGACCATCGAGTGAATAATCGATTCACGATGCAAGATGACTTCAATATCATTATAATCGATATCGAACAGCCAGTGTGCCTCGATCACCTCGAGCCCTTTATTAAACATTGTCGCAGAGTCGATTGTGATCTTCGCCCCCATCGACCAGTTCGGATGATTCAATGCATCTTCAACCGTCACGTCGGCTAATTCTTCCCGCGAACGGTCACGGAAGCTTCCACCAGACGCTGTTAAAATAATTTTTGAAACATCTTCTCTTCGTTCCCCATTCAAACATTGGTAGATGGCAGAATGCTCGCTATCGACCGGTAAAAGTTTAACTCCATGTTCTTTCACGGCCGCCTTGACGAGGTGCCCTGCCGTAACGAGTGTTTCTTTGTTGGCGAGTGCAATATCTTTTCCTGCTTGAATCGCAGCAAGCGTCGGCTCGAGACCGACCGCTCCCACGACTGCTGTCACGACGATATCCGCGCGTTCTGCCGTCGCACACTCTTTGAGACCTTCAGGACCGATGAAATATAGAGGTTCATATGTAAGGCGCGGCTTCAATTGTTCGAGTACCTCGATACTTGTCGCCGACACATATTTTGGTCTGAGTCGATTGATCCATTCCGTGGCAACATCGACGTTCGTGCCGAACGCATACGCCTCTAATTCAAACAGGTCGGGGTGCTGTTCGATGACGTCACATGTCTGCACGCCAATCGAACCTGTCGCCCCAATTAAGCTAATTCGCTTCATCTCGACACTCCTTCTTATAGCAGATTAAACACCCAAATGACGGTAAAAACCGCAATCATACTGTCGAACCGGTCAAGGATTCCTCCGTGGCCAGGTAAGAGATGACCTGAATCTTTTACTCCGAACTGACGTTTATAAGCGGATTGTACCAAATCACCGAGCTGTCCGACGACGGCAACGACAATGGCTAAAATAATCACTTCTAATACCGGTAAAATCGGATCGATCCAGACGAAGATGATGCCGAGTATAATGGCCGATACAATTCCGCCGATTGCCCCTTCAATCGTCTTATTCGGGCTGATCGATGGCCATAATTTTGCCTTCCCGAACGCCTTTCCAGTGAAATAGGCTCCAGAATCCGTTGCCCAAATCATGAACAAGATGAGCAACACTTTCGACAACCCGTCTTCAGATAGGCGTACGAGTGCGAAACTTGAGAAACCGACGACCAAGTAGACAGCGGATACGAAATAGAATCCCGCATCTTCATAGGTGAATCGATTTTTTGTGACGACTGTCCAAAACAGTAATAACACAAGCCCTAACACGAGCCACTGTTCAATCGTGAACGGCATCTCGTCCGTGACGATTCGTGTTTCCAGTAACAACAAGACGAATGGGAAAGCAACGAGGAGCGATGTCACTAAAAATGGGAACGCCAACAGCTTATGTTTTCGCATCAACGTGAACTCGCTCAATCCAATGAGGGCGAGAATCCCCATTAAAGAAACAAATGCGTTACCACCGAGTGCGATGACGGTAATAAAGATTGCGCCTGCCCATAGGCCTGTAATAATTCGTGTCTTCATGTTACACCCCACCAAAACGTCGCGTGCGCGCGTTGTAAGATTCAATCGCTTCTACAAAATGCTCACGCTTAAATTCCGGCCACAATACTTCTGTGAAGTGGAGTTCAGCATATGCGCTTTGCCATAGTAAAAAGTTTGACAGTCGTTGTTCACCGCTCGTACGTATGATGAGGTCCACATCTTGAACGTGAGTCATGAGTCGTTCACCGATCAACTGATCATCCACTGCGTCTGGTACTAGCATACCAGACTGTACATCCTCGGCAATGCTACGCATCGCTTGGACGAGTTCATCTCGACCACCATAGTTGAGTGCAAAGACGAGTTTTAAACCTGTATTTGTAGCGGTCCGTTCTCTCGCCTGATCGACAGCCTCACGCGTCTCGCGTGGAAGTTTCGTCGTGTCACCAGCGACGAGCACCTGGACGTTTTGTTCATGAAGTTCTTTCAAATCGGTCTCTAAAAACTGTTTCGGCAACTTCATCAAGAACGAGACTTCCTCTTCCGGACGAGTCCAGTTTTCCGTAGAGAACGCGTAAAGCGTCAGTGACTGAATCCCGAGTTCTTGCGCTGTCCGAACCGCTTCACGGATTGACTTCATCCCTTCTCGGTGACCCATGATGCGAGGGAGACCACGTTTTTTGGCCCAACGTCCATTTCCATCCATGATGATGGCTACGTGCTCAGGAACACTTAATTCTGCCTCGATTTTTGTTTTAGGATTCACCCATTTAAACATTCTGTTATCCTCCTGATTGTATGAAAGAAGGACCCTCTCAGAAAAAGGGTCCCCACACAGCTTTTTGGTATACCACTTCCGTGATTACACTTCCATGATTTCTTTTTCTTTCGTTGCTGCAGATTCATCAATCTTCTTGATATACGAATCCGTCAACGTTTGAACGTCATCTGCATATCCGCGGAGATCGTCTTCTGTTAACTCGCCATCTTTTTCGAGTTTTTTCAAGTTTTCGTTAGCGTCACGGCGAACGTTACGGACAGCGACTTTCGCCTCTTCCGCATATTTTTTCGTGATTTTAACCAGTTCTTTACGACGTTCTTCCGTCAAGGCAGGAATCGCCAAACGGATGACTGTTCCGTCAGAAGATGGAGACAAGCCGAGGTCTGCCTTTTGAATCGCTTTTTCTACTTCTGAAACCATTGATTTATCCCATGGTTGAATCAAGAGCAAGCGCGCTTCTGGTGTATTGATGTTTGCCACTTGATTGAGTGGTGTTGGAACACCATAGTAATCAACTTGAACAGGATCCAAAATCGATGCGCTGGCACGGCCAGTGCGAAGCGTACCAAAATCACGTTTCAGTGACGTGTGCGCTTTTTCCATTTTTTCTTCAGCTGTTTGCAATACTTCTTTGACACTCATGAATTGACTCCTCCTACTACCGTCCCGATATGTTCCCCGAGTACGACACGTTTAATGTTACCTTCTTCAAGCAATGAGAATACAATCAATGGAATGTGATTGTCCATACAGAGTGATGTTGCCGTTGAGTCCATGACTTGAAGCCCGTCTTTTAAGACATCAAGGTATGACAACGACTCATATTTCACTGCAGTGGCATCCAATTTTGGATCGGCAGAGTAGACGCCGTCCACATTGTTTTTACCCATTAAAATGACATCGGCTTCGATTTCAGCAGCGCGAAGTGCAGCTGTCGTATCCGTTGAGAAATATGGGTTTCCTGTACCCGCTGCAAAGATGACGACGCGACCTTTTTCAAGGTGACGCATTGCCCGGCGACGAATGTATGGCTCAGCAACTTGTCGCATTTCAATTGATGTTTGGACGCGCGTTTGGACACCGTACGTTTCAAGGCTGTCTTGAAGGGCAAGTGAGTTTAAGACAGTCGCGAGCATTCCCATGTAGTCTGCATTTGCCCGGTCCATTCCAAGTTCACTACCCGTCTTTCCACGCCAAATGTTTCCGGCACCAACAACCACGGCCACTTCTACACCCAACTCGATCAATTCTTTAATTTGATTTGAGATTGAGTTTACAATGTTAGGGTCAATCCCATAACCTTGATCTCCAGCGAGCGCTTCTCCACTCAATTTTAACACAATTCGTTTATATTTCGGTTCCATAACTTTGCCTCCTCTTGCTTGAAAAAAGGGAACACGCTCCCTTAACGAACTAACTCAAGGTTATAAAGACGTGTTCCCAATTTTGATTGCATCATATACGATGACGCAGATTATTTTTTAAGTTGGTTCATAACTTCTTCAGCAAAGTTCTCTTCACGTTTCTCCATACCTTCTCCTACTTCGAAGCGTACGAATGAGTTGACTTTCCCGCCTTTAGATTCTACATACTTACCAACTTTGAAGTCGCCGTCTTTTACGAACGTTTGGTCTACGAGGCAGATTTCCTCGAAGTACTTGTTCATGCGACCAGCAATCATCTTCTCAACGATGTTAGCAGGTTTGCCTTCGTTAAGAGCTTGCTCAGTCAAGACTTTCTTCTCACGGTCGATTTCTTCAGCTGATACTTCATCGCGTGTCGCGTAAAGTGGACGTGCTGCTGCAACGTGCATTGCAACGTCTTTTGCAACTGTTTCGTCAGACGTGCCGTCGATTACGACTACAGAACCGATGCGACCACCCATGTGGAGGTACGTACCGAATACAGCGTCGTCAGCTTTTTCAAGAACAGCCACACGGCGGAGTGAGATTTTCTCTCCGATTGTAGAAGCTTCTTCTTGGATGTACGTTTCAAGCGTTTTGCCTGCTTCGTAATCAGCTGCGAGTGCTGCTTCTGCAGTTGTTGCGCCTGAAGCGAGTACTGCTTTTGCTACGTTGTTGACGAGTGTTTGGAACTTCTCGTTCTTCGCAACGAAGTCTGTTTCTGAGTTGATTTCGACGAGCACAGCTTTGTTGCCTTCAACTGCTACTGCTGTCAAACCTTCAGCGGCGATACGATCACCTTTTGCTGCTGCTTTAGCGATTCCTTTTTCGCGAAGGAAGTCGATTGCTGCTTGCATGTCACCGTCTGTTTCAACGAGTGCTTTTTTGCAATCGAGCATTCCTGCTCCTGTTTTTTCACGAAGTTCTTTTACCATTGCTGCTGTAACTGCCATCGGAAATTCCTCCTTGTAAAACTTACGAATTTTAAGAAAAAGCACGAGGCTTTTTGAATACTTGTCCTAAAAAAAGGTGATAAAAGGCTTTCCCTTTATCACCTATTGTCTCACTGATTACTCAGCTTCTGTAGCTTCAGCTTCTGTCGCTACAGCTTCTTCAGCAACTTCTTCTTCACCTTGCTTCGCTTCGATGATCGCATCTGCCATTTTCGAAGTGAGCAATTTAACTGCACGAATTGCATCGTCGTTCGCTGGGATAACGTAGTCGATTTCATCTGGGTCACAGTTTGTATCGACAATCGCAACGATTGGGATGTTCAATTTGTGAGCTTCCGCGATTGCGATACGCTCTTTACGTGGGTCAACGATGAAGAGGGCGTCAGGCACACCAGGCATATCCTTGATTCCGCCGAGGAACTTCTCAAGACGAGTCATTTCTTTTTTCAAGATGATGACTTCTTTCTTAGGAAGTACTTCGAACGTGCCGTCTTCTTCCATTTTTTCGAGTTGCTTCAAGCGGTTAATACGCTTTTTGATTGTTGAGAAGTTAGTGAGTGTTCCACCCAACCAACGCTCGTTAATGAAGAACATACCAGAACGGATTGCTTCTTCTTTGATTGTATCTTGAGCTTGTTTTTTCGTACCAACGAAGAGGACGTTTCCGCCTTCTGCCGCGAGTTCACGAACAAAGTTGTAAGCTTCGTCTACTTTTTTGACCGTTTTTTGAAGGTCGATGATGTAGATCCCGTTACGCTCTGTAAAGATGTATTTCGCCATTTTTGGGTTCCAACGGCGTGTTTGGTGACCGAAGTGTACACCAGCTTCAAGCAATTGCTTCATTGAAATTACTGCCATGATAAATTTCCTCCTTGTGGTTTAAAAAAGTCCTCCGCCTCGTTCATTGTTGTATTCCGACCTTTCGGCACCGAGGAATATCATCCCGAGACGTGTGTGATGTGTTTAACACCGAGAACTACTATAGCATATGTCACGAAATCCGGCAACTCTCACTTTTTGCGAAGTTTCGCATATAGCGCGAGTTCACCTTCCCCTTTTCCGAGGATGCGGGCCGCGTCTCGAACCGAATGGCGCAGTAACACATCGTCTACGTCAACCGACGTTGTTGAGTTCTCTTCATTCAACTCATCGGACACGGACTCAATGTTTGCTTCAACAAGTATCGAGTCTTCCTGATGAACGTCCGCTTTACGCTCTACCGGTTCTTTCGTGACAAGGTCGTTCATCGACTCCATGAACGAGAGAAGCAACGTCTCCGTTTCCTGTTTCTCTCGTTCGAGTCGCTCAACCCGTTCTTGTAACGCCTGGACTTGACGGTACCCGAATAAAAAACCGTAAGCACCCAAACAAGCCGTGATCACATATACAATATACACTTGTTCATCTCCTTACGATGTCTTTTCTTCTAAATACGACCGTCCGAGTGCCTGCTTTAACGTCTTCAACGCTTTTGAATGGATTTGAGAAATGCGGGAAGTCGATAATTCGAGCACTTCCCCAATCTCAGTCAATGTCAATTCATCAAAATAAAATAACGATACGACGAGCCGTTCTTTTTCCGATAGATGGTCTACTTCTGTCGCGAGCACATCAATCAACTCTCGTTGAAGGAGTGTGTCTTCCGGTTTTTCGGAGTCCGGGTCGAAGTACGTGACTGACATGACTTTGCCTTCCTCTTGTAACGTCACGGCCTCGTCGATCGACAACATGTTGGCGAAATACCCTTCTGCCATCGTTCGTTCGATTTCTGAAACAGGAAGATCACAAGCAAGCGCCAACTCATTCTTCGTCGGAGCGCGATGAAGTGATTGTTCAAGTTGTTCTGCCGCCTGATCGATTTTTTTCACTTTCTCACGAACCGATCGAGGCAACCAGTCTACTTTTCGCAACCCATCGATGATGGCTCCTCGAATTCGAAATGCAGCGTACGTATCAAATTTATTATTATGCTCTGGATCATATTTCATAAGGGCATCGTACAATCCCATGTAACCCAAACTTTTCAATTCGTCGCGTTCGACGCTCTTTGGAAGCGTCACGATCATCCGTTGTACGTGGTAGTGGATGAGAAACTCGTAATGTGCTAGTAATTCGTTTGCTGTATCCATATCACGGTCCGTATTCCAGCGATCCCACAACTGTGTAAGATGAGTCGTCATGTCGATCCCCCCTTATAGTTCTTTCGTACCTACGCTCACCGTCCGAATCGATAAGACCGATGTCGCAACATCGAATTCAATCGTCCGTCCGTTATGACCGCCACAATCTTCGGCCACGAGCGGAATCCGATGAACCTTTAATGCTTGACGAATCGCCTCGGCGTTCCGTTCGCCGATTCGCATCGCTTCATTCTCATATTTGAATTGAAACATTTGTGCCCCACCAGCCATTTTTGCTTGTAACCGTGTCGCTCCCTCTCGTTTGAGAGAACGGACGAGCGTATCGATGGCTGTGTCCGCATATTTTCCTACTTCAATCGCTTGATTCTTCCTCGCAATGGTCGAGTCGGGTAACATAACATGCGCCATTGCCGCCAATTGGAGGCGAGTGTCATATAAGATGACACCTACACACGAACCAAGTCCGGCTGTCCGTAACCGATTCGGTGCCGTCGTTTGCTTCCACTCGGCGATGCCAATTTTTAAAACGTCAGCCATGACCAATCAACCGTTCTTGAATGCGTTTGAGTGAACCATGTGTTGGTAGGAACAACACATGTCCTGCACTTACTTTTTGATCAATCATAAAGGTCGTATCGATATACAGTGCGGCGTCTTCCTCAGGTTGAACCGATGTGACGACAAACTCGACGATCGATCCCGCCATATCGATGGCGGTTGCCGGTACTTGGATCATGATTGGAGTCTGCAACCAATCACCAAGTGCCCGTGCATACGCACCGCTCATAATATTCCCGACTTCTTCCCAGGCCGATTGGCCGAGTTCATCACCAGATTGGAATGAGAACGGCATGCCGATCAAAGTCGAGACCATCTGTTCGGCGTCCTCAACGGCAAATAAAATAAGAATCATACCACGAATCTCACCGTCTAACTCGAGTAGCACCGAAGCGACATGTCGCTCCGGACCACCAACCCGATCCGGTAAATAGGAGATTGGCTCCATCTCGGCCGAAGAGACCGTGATGTTTACCGGTTTGGCTAACATGGCGGATAAAGCAGTTGCCGCATGTCCAGACCCTATATTTCCCAGTTCCTTTAACAGATCTTGCTCAAACTCACTCAGCATATTGTTCCTCAAACAACGCATTCGCATCGAGAAGCGAGAAGAGTTTGTCTTCCCCTTTGGCGATTGCTGTCAAGTGTGCTGAAATCATGTCGCGACTCGACTCCGGAATCGGTTCAATCCGCACTTCATCACTTTCGACAACTTCATTTGCCCGGTCAACGATAAAGCCTGCGTCCCCTTGATTCAATGACGCGATTAAAATACGTGTCTCATCCGTCGGTTCGACTTCTTCATAACCGAGACGTAAACGAAGGTCGATGACCGGTGTGACGACACCCCGAAGGTTGATGACCCCTTTCACGTGTGACGGGGCGTTCGGGACGCGTGTGATTGGCTGAAGCCGCTCGATTGAACGGACCGATTGCACATCGATCCCGTACGTATTTTCTTCAAGTGAAAAGACTACCCATTTCTGTTCCATCCAAATTCCTCCTTAAAAGAGATCGTTACTATCTACGATAAGGGCGACGCGACCGTCACCAAGTATGGTCGCTCCTGAGATAGCTGGAATCCCTTCAAGATACGTACCGAGCGGTTTCATGACAATTTCTTGTTGGCCAATCAAATCGTTGACGACGACGCCTACGAGTTTGTTGCCTTTTCGAACGACGACGACCGGAAATTGGGATTTCGTCTCTGATTCGATCCCGAACATTTCTTTCAAATAGACGAGTGGAACCAATTGCCCACGGAAATCAAAGACGCGCTCACGATGCGCCGTCAAAATGTCTGCCTCATCAAGTAAAGTCGTCTCAAGAATCGATGACAACGGAATCGCATACGATTCCTCGCCGACTTGTACGAGCATGGCCGAGATAATCGAGAGGGTGAGTGGCAAGCTGACTTGGAATTTTGTCCCTTGTCCCGCTACCGTCTCTAACGAAACGACACCACCGAGCGACTCGATTTTATTTTTGACGACATCGAGCCCGACACCACGACCTGAAAGGTCTGTCACCACGTCTGCTGTCGAGAAACCTGGGGCGAAGATCAACATCGCCAACTCATTCTCAGTCATCATGGTCGCCTCTTCATCTGAAATGACACCACGCTCCAACGCTTTAGCACGAACTTTGTCGACATTGATCCCTGCGCCATCATCTTCAATTTCGATAAAGACACGGTTCCCGCCGTGATAAGCACGAAGGGCGAGCATGCCTTGTTCCGGCTTTCCAGCTTGTACGCGAACTTCTGGACGTTCGATTCCATGGTCGATTGCATTCCGAATCAAGTGAACAAGTGGGTCGCCAATCTCATCGATGACTGTCCGATCAAGTTCTGTCTCGGCACCTGAAATATTCAATTGAACTTTCTTATGAATATCTTTTGCGACTGAACGCACCATACGTGGGAAACGATTGAACACTTGCTCGATTGGCATCATGCGAAGTGTCAAAACAAGAGATTGCAGTTCGTTCGTACCCCGCTTGATTTTTTCAACCGTTTCATTCAATTCTGGTTGCCCTACCTCGTCAGCAAGTCGTTCCAAACGTCCACGATCGATGATAAATTCTTCAAACAAGTTCATGAGACGATCAATTCGTTCCAAGTTGACGCGAATCGTCTTCGCCTGAGCCTGGGCCGCAACTTGTTCTTTCGTATCTTTTTCTTCTTGGTCTGAAGCTGTCTGCACTACTGGTTCCGGAACTACCGCTTCAGCTGTCACTGCGACTTCTGGTTCGCTTTCTGGCGCTCCTGTGAACACATTGACTTCGACACGTTCCACTTCCGATACTTGGGCGATGGCGTGTTCGATGACTTCCGCAGTCTCTTGTGAGAGGAACAAGACGTCAAACGACAAGTCGAATTGCTCTTGTTCAATTTCTTCTGTCTCCGGATGCGTTCGTACCACTTCGCCTAGTTCTTGAAGGCGATCAAACACCATGTACGCCCGAGCCGCTTTCAAGACGACAGCGTCTGAAAGTTTCACAGTAATCTGATACGCCTCAAACCCAGTTTGTTTCGCCTGGTCAATGACCGAGTTTGTGTAAAGGTCGACGTCGAATGTACTCGACTCTTTCGCTTCGGTGACCACGACCTCTTTTCCACCGATGAATGATTGGAAGGCGGCAACCGTTTCAGAAACATCCACGTTTGCTCCTTGTCCCCCGTTCTCGATATCGGCAATCATGTCTTCCATTTGTTCCATAGCGATGAACATCGTATCCAACAAAAGTTGGTTACTTTCTTTTTTACCGCCACGGACGAGGTCGAGTGCACTTTCCATCTCATGCGTTAAATTGGCGACGCGTTCGTACCCCATCGTCGAAGACATCCCTTTTAACGTATGCGCAGACCGGAAAATCTCTTGAACGACATCCGCCCCACCCGACTGTTCTAACTTAAGTAACTGTGTGTTGATCGATTGGATATGTTCTTGGGATTCATCTAAAAACAACCCTAAGTATTCGTTCACGTCCATCTTCTTTGCCTCCCTGTCATTATACTCGGTTCCATTGTTTCCGTAAGTTCCCCATCAAACGGTCCATCAAGTGACGTGGTTTTGGAGGCGTTCCCGTAAGCGTTGTCAAAATTCGTTCGAGCCGCCAGCTAATATCACTTTTTCGATTGTATTGATAAAACGGGACTTGTGCGATGACTGCCTTTCGGACTGAAGGGTCATCCGGTAAAAATCCGAGGAATCGAATCGTCATATTTAAGAACTGCTTGCATGCGACTTCCATCCGTTCGAAACATTGCAGTGCTTCCTCTCCAGACTGAGCTCGGTTCACGATGACGCCGAGTGGTAAGTCGGGATATTGATGATGCACTAGTTTTGTATATGCGTACCCGTCCATGAGCGAAGTCGGTTCCGGTGTTAAAATCAAAAACATTTCGTCACACCCCGCAATAAATTGTAGCGAGGTGTCCGTCGCCCCGGCGCCCATATCGAAGAGGACGTAATCATATGCGGTCAGTACTTCGAGTTCTCGCATGAGAAATTGCATGTCATCTTCTGAGAGATGGACGAGTTGGTCTTGTCCACTCCCTCCATGTAATATATCGACACCATATACATTTTTCTGAACAGCTGCAGCCAATGGAATACGAGCTTTTACAGACTCAATCATCGTTCTCGACTTCATAGCGTTCATTAAAATATGGACGTTGGCCATCCCGATATCAAAGTCGACGATTAACACCCGTTTCCCGAGTTCCGAAAGGGCGATGGCCGTGTTGACGCAAACGTTCGTCTTTCCAACGCCGCCTTTCCCGCTCGCAAAAGCGATGGTCGTCGGATGGACATCATTGATTGCTCTTAAACGCCTTGCTTGGTCCATCTGGCCCACCCTTCTTTCTCAAACAGTCGTTTCGTCAATGCCTCCGCATCTCCTCGAATCAAATCATCTGGCACTTCTTGACCGTCTGTCATCCATGCGACAGGCAAGCCGCTCTTTTTCACCATTCGATACATCGCGTGGATGTCACTCGTCTCATCCGCTTTAGTGAAGATGAGCGAACTGAGGGGGAGGGATTCGAACTGGGAATAAATCATATCCATATCTTTCATTTTGGATGTCAAACTCAATACAAGCGATAGACTCGTTTCCGTGAAGTCATGATGTTCGTGAAATTGTTCAACGTAGGCTGGGTCTCGGAAGTTTCGACCTGCCGTATCAATCAATACAATATCTTTTCGCGCAAATAATTGCTTCGCTCGCTTAAAGTCATGAAAGTCGTATGCCACTTCGACGGGGATACTCATAATTTCAGCGTACGTCTTCAACTGTTCGATAGCCGCGATTCGATACGTATCTGTCGTAATCAGCCCGACCGTTTTGCCTTCTGTCAATTTGAAATGTGCAGCTAGTTTGGCAAGTGTCGTCGTTTTTCCGACACCCGTCGGTCCGACGAGCATGACATAGCGCTTCGCTTCAGGTGGCTCGACGAAAGTCGATTTAACTTGCTCATACACGAATCGTTCGGCTACTTCCACAGACTTCGTCGTATAGTAAAGCTCATTTAACGTCTCTTCCCATGACTCTTCTGCGAACGACTCCGTCGAAAGTAACGCGTCGATGTGCTGTAGTGACGAGTGGAGCCTTGGTGCTGTCCCTCCTACCATACGAGGTGTTGACGGTACTTGAGGTGATGGCGTTGCTGTTGTCGGCTCTGGTCGAACCGATTCTGTTCGCCTCGGCTTCGTGACCGCCTTCTCTTTTTCGAGTGCGGCGATGACTTCCACTTGTTTCGAAGCGAATAAACCAAACCATCCGGTCTTCACTTGCCGCGAATTGAGGATGACCGCTTCATCACCTAGCTCTTGCTTCACTTTCGTCATCGCCTCAGCCATCGTTTTCGCTGTAATTTTTTTAATTTGCATTTAAATCACCCCAATACTTTTCACTTCGACGGAACTGAGTAACTCGTTATAGGCCAAAACAGGCACATCTGGATAATATCGTTCGAGCAATTGTCGAACAAATAGTCGAATCGTCGGTGAACATAAAATGACTGCCGATGCACCGTAGCGTTCGAACATCGACAATTGTTCGCCCGTACGTTCGATGATCTCACGTGCTTGCTCCGGGTCGAGCGCCAAATAGTTCCCAAACTCGGTCTTTTGTACGGCATCTTGAACGGTCTGTTCCGTCTGACCACCTAACGTGACCACATACAATGGACCTTCTGGTGGCTTGACTTGGTCGGTCAGCTGACGAGACAATCCTTGGCGACAATATTCCCCGAGGATTTCTGAATCTTTCGTTACCTTTCCGTAGTCTGCCATCGTCTCGAACAAGAGAGGCAAGTTTCGAATCGATACGCTCTCTTGTAATAAGTGACGTAGTACTTTTTGAATTTCACCGATCGAGAGGACTGAAGGCGTCACATCTTCTACAAGTACCGGATGAGTTTCCTTCAAGTGCTCGACGAGTTGTTTCGTTTCTTCACGACCGAGTAAATCAGCGGCATGCTTTTTCAGCGTTTCGGTCAAATGTGTCGCGACGACGGATGGTGGGTCTACGACAGTGTACCCACTCATTTCAGCTCGCGTCCGTGTCTCCTCATCAATCCAAAGGGCTGGAAGTCCGAATGCCGGTTCCGTCGTTTCAATTCCATATACTTCTGGGTCTTCAATCCCTGGACTCATCGCCAAGTAATGGTCGAGTAACAACTCCCCTTCTGCGACGACGTTTCCTTTCACCTTGATGCGATACGCGTTCGGCGAGAGTTGTAGGTGGTCGCGAATACGAACCGTCGGCAAGATGAAGCCAAGTTCGAGTGCAAGCTGACGACGAATCATGACGACACGATCTAACAAGTCACCGCCTTGTGACTCATCCGCAAGGGGGATCAAACCGTAGCCGAACTCGAATTCAATCGAATCGATTTGTAAGAGCGAGACGACAGATTCTGTCGGAGCCATCGAAGGTTCTTCTTCCATAATCGGTTCCTCCGTTGCCTGCCGGATGTTTCTTCGCATCGTATACGCTCCGAAGAACGCTGTACCTGCGATGATCATCGTCACCGGAATAAGTGGAGGTGACACGAAACCGAGCAAGAAGACGATGCCGCCTGCGATATAGAGAAGCGATGGGTTTTGACCGAGCTGGTCGATGACATCCTCCCCTAAATTGCCGTCTGAGACGGCACGGGTCACGATGATCCCGGTAGCCGTTGAAATCAAGAGTGCTGGGATTTGACTGACGAGTCCGTCCCCGATCGTCATAAGCGAGAATGTTTGGAATGCCTCCCCGACCGGTAGTCCCATTTGAACGACGCCGATAATGATTCCGAAAATCAAGTTAATCGTCACGATGATGATTCCGGCGATAGCATCCCCTTTGACGAACTTGGATGCCCCATCCATCGAACCGTAAAAGTCGGCCTCGCTTTGAATTTTACGGCGACGCATCTGCGCTTCCTTGTCATCAATCAATCCGGAGTTCAAGTCAGCATCGATGGCCATCTGTTTCCCTGGCATTGCATCGAGTGTGAAGCGGGCGGATACCTCAGACACACGCTCGGCACCTTTTGTAATGACGACGAACTGAATGATGACGAGGATCAGGAAGACGACGAATCCGACAAGGACATTTCCTCCGATGACGAAGTCACCAAACGTCGCAATAACTTCCCCTCCATACCCGTTCGAGAGAATCGAGCGGGTCGTCGATACGTTCAATCCGAGACGAAACAACGTCACGATCAATAAGAGAGAAGGAAATACGGAGAAGTCAAGCGCTTCTCTGGCATTCATCGCCACAAGTAAGATCATGAGGGCGATTAAAATATTTACGATGATTAAAAAGTCTAATAAAAAGCCCGGTAACGGGATGATCAGCATGATGACAATCATCAAGACACCAATCAAAACTGCAAAGTCTTTTGCTTTTACTGCCAACACATACTCCTCCTCAAGACGGTTGCTTCATTTGATAGACGAACGCGAGCACTTCCGCGATTGCTTGGTAGAATGATTCGTCCACCACTTCTCCAATATCGATTTGTGCGTAGAGCGCACGTGCGAGCGGCTTGTTCTCGACAATCGCCACATCGTGCTCTTTTGCGACATCTCGAATATGAAAGGCGACTCGGTCGACCCCTTTTGCGACAACGAGCGGCGCAAAATCTTTCGTGTCATCGTAGCGGATGACGACCGCGTAATGGGTCGGGTTTGTGATGACGACGTCGGCATTCGGAATTTCTTGCATCATCCGTCGCATCGCCATTTCCCGTTGTTGCTGCTTAATCTTGGATTTGATGAGTGGGTCACCTTCCGAGTTTTTATACTCGTCCTTAATGTCTTGCTTTGACATTCGAATCGATTTTTCGAAATCAAATCGTTGATAGAAAAAGTCGAGTAATGCGAGTGCGAGCAAGGCGACACTCACCCAGAGCCCAAGCTCAATCGTGATACCCGCGAGCGCGACGATGGATTCTCGAATCTGCTCGACGGCCATACGGGACAATTCTTTTTGGTTTTGCCAAAGGACAGCGACAGCGGTTGTCAGGATGATTAAAAATTTGAATAAGGACTTTAAAAATTCGACGACCGCTTTCATGCTGACGATCCGTTTCACCCCTTTAATCGGGTCGATACGTTCGAGCTTTGGCTGAATCGCTTCTAACGAAAATAGCGTTCCAACTTGTAGATAATTGATGAGAATCCCAAAGACGACAGCAACGATAAAGAACGGTGCCAAAATCAGTCCGACTCGAAGCATTAAGTCGATGACCATCCCCCACATGCCCTCAGATACATTGAATAGTAAATATTGCGGGCTAAGTAAATCTCCGATTAGTGAAAGTAGCTGTTGCCCGATGAATGGTCCGAAGAATGACAGCATGAGAAACATGGCAAAGAGTGCGAATGCCCCCGTCAAATCAGCAGATTTGGCGACTTGCCCTTTCTTTCGTGAGTCTTCTCGTTTACGTGGTGTCGCTTTTTCTGTTTTTTCACCTGCAAAAAACTGCAGATTGACCGATAAAGGATATAGAGGCTTCTTCATGAGGCATCTCCTAGCATGAGCATAAAGTCGCGCATCACTTCTTGTAACAATGGAATGAACTGACTAATTCCTGTCAATGTCAATCCCATTAACAACACCATGACGGCAAATCCAGCAATAAGTTTGAAGGAAAAGCCGATTGCAAAGATATTGAACTGTGGTGCTGATTTTGCTAAAAATCCAAGTGCCAAATCAACAAGCAGTAATGATGCCATCATCGGTAAGGCCAGCTGCAAGGCGACCATCATCGTCATCGTGACGACTTTCACCGCCATCATGAGTGAGGCTTCCGTGAAATTAATCATCGGTTGACCGGGTGGATAGATTTGAAAACTGTAATAAATGCCGTCAATCAGGAGTAAATGTAAATTACTCGTCAATAAAATAAACAAGGTAAATATATAATAAAATCGTCCAATGAGTGGAGACTGTCCGCCAAACATCGGATCATATGCGGAAGCCATCGCTAATCCGAGTTGAAGATCGATGACCCCTCCGGCAATTTGCGGAGCAAAAAAGAGAATGTTAATCAATAGTCCAAGCAACAGTCCGATCATGACCTCATAGACGACTTGCAGGACGAACGCATTCGTCATCACGATTGGCTCAGTCAATGTGAACATCGCGTAATACGCTAAGAATGCACTGAACCCGACGCGATGCATGACCGGCAACTGCCTCGTCGAGAATAACGGGACACTGACAAAAAAGCCAGAAAGTCGCGCAAACGTCAGACCGTACATACTGATGAAGTCGACCACATTCATTTCGAAGCGACCTCGACCATCAGCTCAAAAATCAATCGCGTAAATCCTTCAATTTGTTGAAGCATCCACGGTCCGAAGATGACAAGACCGATGAAGACCGAGATAATTTTTGGAACGAACGAAAGCGTTTGTTCTTGAATTTGAGTCGTGGCCTGTAAAATCGAGATGACGAGACCGACAATCAGTGAAATGAGTAGCAATGGCATTGAAATTTTTAATAATGTCCACACACTCTCTGTTGCCAAGTAAATGACCATTTCTTGTGTCATGTCCGTTCCCCCTACATACTTCTAAGCAATGATTCCACAATCAAGTGCCAGCCATCGACCAATACAAATAACAATAATTTAAACGGCAATGCGATCATGACCGGTGGTAACATCATCATCCCCATCGACATGAGGACACTCGCGACGACCATATCGATAATTAAAAATGGCAAGAAAATCATGAACCCGATTTGGAAGGCTGTCTTCAATTCACTGATCGCATACGCCGGAACGAGCGCGAGAAGCGGTACGTCATCAAGTGATTCAGGCTGCTCGTAGTTCCCATACTTCAAAAAGAGTTGTAAATCTTCTTGTCTCGTATATTTCGACATAAATTCCTTCATCGTCCCACTCGCTTCATCAAACGCCTCATCTTGTGAGATTTTGTCATCGAGATAAGGTTTTAACGCGTTCTCATTCAAATCAGAGAGAACGGGGGACATGACAAACAATGTAATGAACAAGGCCAATCCGACAATCAACTGGTTTGGCGGTGTCTGCTGTGTACCGAGTGCTGGCCGAATGAAAGATAGTACGACGACGACACGTGTGAAGCACGTCATCAAAATTAAAAAAGAAGGTGCAAGTGTCAATAACGTCAATAAAATTAAGAGTTTGATGGATGTGGATGTACTGTCTGGTGTTTCTAAATTAATTAATTGCTCAAACGTTGTCATGACTTCTTCCTCACTTCTTCTAATTGAGCAAGTTGTTTCTTAAATGTATCCAAAAATGCATTCGAATTCGCCGTTCGGAGTGATAAAGGCTCTGACTGTTCTTCATCCATCGTTTCCGCATCGAGACGATCAATCAGTTGAATCGATTCCCCGACACCGAGGACATAGACCTGATCCCCGAGTTTCACGAGTTGGACGGAACGGTCTTTTCCGAGTGGGACGCCTCCTAGATGTTTCATGTGCTGAGTCGCTTTCACACCCTGTGTTTTGGAACCGAGCCAACGCATCAAGACGATGAAACCGCCGACCACGACTACGAGACTCAACACGACTTTCACGCCATTCCCAATCGTTGACGCTGTCGTTGGAACGTTACTTTCCAATTCTTCTGTCTGTTTTTGCTCGAATTGTTGGTCTACGGTGGCGGCCTCAACCGTGGTCGGAATATAAAGCCCGACCACGAGAAGAATAATCAACCACCATTTCTTCATTGTGCGACCGTTTTAGAAACCGCTTCGATGACGCGCTCTGCGTTGAACGGCTTGACGATGAAGTCTTTCGCACCTGCTTGAATCGCATCGATGACCATCGCTTGTTGTCCCATCGCTGAACACATGATGACTTTTGCGTTCGAGTCAAAACTACGGATCTCTTTCAATGCTGCGAGTCCATCCATCTCTGGCATCGTGATATCAAGTGTGACGAGGTCCGGTGTGAGTTCACGATATTTCGCGACCGCGTCAGCTCCGTTTTCTGCCTCACCTACTACGTCATATCCATTCTTAGTCAAAATATCCTTGATCATCATACGCATGAACGCTGCGTCGTCTACTACTAATACTTTTGCACTCATTCTAATTTCCTCCTTAAACGATTCCGATCCGCTCATGCGGTTGAATAATTTCTGTTACACGTACCCCAAAGTTTTCTTCAATGACAACCACTTCTCCTCTAGCAATCCGTTGTTGGTTAACGTAAATATCAACCGGTTCGCCTGCTAGCTTGTCGAGTTCGATGATCGAACCTTGTGATAGCTCGAGTACTTCCCGGACAGACTTTTTCGTTCTGCCTAATTCGACGGTCACGTTCAATGGAACGTCATACAGTAATCCTAAGTTTGCCGGCACGGACTCTTGCGGAGCCGGTGATTGGAGCGGCATGAATTCGGCTTGGCTTACCGCGACCTCTGGCATCGATTTTTGTTTTTCCGGTTGTGCTTGTGGTTGCGCCTGTGGTTGCGCTTGGGGCTGAGGTTTAGGCGCCTCGGCTTTCGGCTGCTCTTTTACAGGCTCTGCAGCTTGTGCCTCCCCGGTTGCTTTCATCAATTCGTCTACCAACTGTTTTCCGAATTGAATTGGTGCAATTTGAACAATTGTCGAGTCAATCAATGTACCGACTTTGAGATTGAACTCAATCAGCACCATCGTCTCCCAAAGTTCGAGGCGGTCGATAATGGTTTGATTTTTCGTCGCATCAAACACCTCGACAAGTGGTGGAGAAATGTCAATCTTCTTCGAGAACACCGTTGATAAAGATGTCGCGGCAGCACCCATCATCTGGTTCATCGCTTCTTGAACGGCCGATAAACGAATCTCATCAAGGCTTTCAGGATCGACGTTCTCTCCCGTCCCACCTAACATGAGGTCAGAGATGATGGCCGCATCTTCGCGAGTCAAGACGAGGACATTTTCACCCTTTATCCCTTCTGTGTACCCGACACGTAATGCCACATGAGGCGTCGGATAACGCTCACGCAACTCTTCGATTCTCACTTCACTGACAACCGGTGTCGTAATTTCTACTTTTTGTTGTAGCAACGTCGACAATGCCGTTGCTGAGTTTCCAAACGAAATGTTTCCGATTTCCCCAAGAGCATCGCTTTCCATCGAATCTAGGTGCTCTTCTTTTTCCGCCTTTGGCGTCGGCGTACTGTCGCTTGTCCCACGTAGTAACGCGTCAATTTCATCTTGTGACAGCATTTCACTCATTGCTCTTCCTCCTTCACACGGTGAAGCACCTGAACCGCCATCCGCTTCCCGCTCACACCGACTTGCCCTTTAAATACTTTATTCTCCCCTACCATGATAGATAGAGGTTCTTTCGCCACTTGATCAAGTGCCAAACAGTCCCCAACTTCAAGGTGCAACAGATCACCAAACGTGATTGTCGTCTCGCCAAGTAATGAGACGACCTCGACCGTCGAATTCATCAACTGTGCTTTGAGTGGTTCTTTGCTCGACTCACTCGCATTGCGACGATTCGCTTCCTGCATCCAGTAATGACTCGACAACTTCGACAAGACCGGTTCGATTGTCACGAACGGAAGACAAACGTTGATTGTTCCGCTCACTTCACCGATTGTCACCCCAATCGAAATGAGGACGACCGTCTCGTTTGGTGAAACGAGTTGGAGAAACTGCGGATTCACTTCCACTGCAGACATTTCCGCCTTGATTTCCGCAATCGATTCCCATGCGTCCCCATACGTTGAAAAGGCACGCTTATACAATTGCGTCAAAATGCGCATCTCGATTTCTGTGAACGATTCAATTTTGTCCATCTCGACACCCGGACCGCCGAGTAGGCGATCGAGCATCGCATAAGAAATGTTCGGATTGACCTCGATGATGAAGCGTCCGTTTAACGGTGGCGCTTCAATCAAGTTAATCATCGTCATACTCGGGATAGAATGAATGAATTCATCGTACGGTAATTGTTCGACTGAGTTGACGGAAAACTGAACATATGTGCGAAGTTGGGCCGAGAAGAACGTCGTTAACATGCGAGTGAAATGCTCGTGAATTCGAGTCAAACTGCGAATCTGATCTTTTGAAAATCGGACGGCTCGCTTGAAGTCGTATTGCCGAACTTTCTTTTCTTCCTCTTGTGCAAGAAAGGAATCCGCTTCGACATCCCCACTGCTTAGTGCAGATAGTAAGGCATCAATTTCTTGTTGAGACAGTACTTCTCCCATGATGCCACCTCACTGAATAATTTTCTTCGTCATATAGACGCGTTGGACTTCACCTTCTTCAAGCAGTCCATTAAGTTGTTCTCGTAGTGTCTGTTCAAACTTTTGCATATCTTCTTTTGTTGCCAACTGTGTTTTTGTCATTCCAGCCAAATCCCCGAGAATGACGTTGTGTACTTGAAATTTGCGTAACTCTAGATTCTCTCTTGTTTCCAAAGAATCTGTGACAATCGTGAATTGAACGTTGATGAAACGCTCATCTTGAATGTTTGTCGTCATGTCATCGGTCGTGAAGCTTCGTTCCGCCAATTCTTCGGCAGTAACCGGTTTCGTTTTAGCGGTGACGTTATCCCCGAACACGTATTTATATGTCATGAAGCCGGCTCCGCCCATGACAAGTAGGACGACTAGTAAGATGATGACAACCTTCAGGCCGCCACCTTTTTTCTTTTCTTCTTCACTCATCTTCTTCACCTCTTGTGAACATCGTTCCGACTAAACCGATTGAGCGGTAAAAGGCTTCAGTTCGTTCAATGATTTGATCTTTCGTTTCTTTCACGAGATATGTTTTGCCATTAAACAATTGGATAATCGTGTCCGGTTCTGCTTTCACCGTTTCGATGAGCAAAGCGTTGAGCACGAATTCCTCACCCCGAAATGCCGTGACGCGAATCATCAGCGTTTCAAGTTGACGAGTTCTTGAAGGATCTCGTCTGACGTTGTAATAATTCGTGTGTTCGCCTGGAAACCACGTTGTGCCACAATCATTTCCGTAAACTCTTCAGAAAGGTCGACGTTCGACATTTCGAGTGCACCGGAGACGAGTTCTCCGCGACCGTCTGAACCAGGTACGCCAAATTGTGGTGCTCCGGAGTTTTGAGACTGTACGAAGTTGTTAGATCCAACTTTTGACAAACCAGCGTTGTTCGAGAAATTAGCAGTGACGATATATCCAGCAATGCGAAGTTCTCCATTTGCTGCAACGAAGCTGACTTGGCCATCTTTTCCGATTGAAAGCGATCGTGCATCTGTTGGAATTTTGATTCGCCCGTATTGGTTTGTTTGAGCACCTGTTTCTGTAGGTAGGTACGGTTGATCTAAGTCATCATTCAGGTCCAGATCAGTTGGAGTAGCCGTAACTCCAGCTACTACTGGTAAATTGTTTGTCTGTGAACCGATTAAATATGTCCCGTCCCCTGTAACTAAGTTTCCTTGGTTATCCGTATAAAAGTTTCCTGCTCTTGTGTATTGAATTTGTCCATTGACCATCGTCGCGTAGAATCCTTCACCTGAAATCCCGACATCAAGGGCACGCCCGGTGTTTTGCATGGCACCCTGGTTATACACATTATCTACCGTTGCCATCGTGCCACCAAGACCGACTTCTTTCGGGTTTACACCACCTGTTGTTGCATTACCAGCTGACGCACTACCGACTTGTTGACTGACGAGGTCTTTGAACGTAACACGACCTTTTTTATAACCGAACGTGTTGACGTTTGCGATGTTGTTCCCGACGACGTCTAGCTTAGATTGAAAGTTCTTCAGTCCACTGATCCCTGAGTACATTGCTCTTAACATAATAATTTCCCCCTATGCTTATTTGATGGAAGTGATATCGTACACGCTAACGGATGTGCCGTCTTCAAGGTCGGCCATGTATCCAGTTAAATCAGATCGTGAAATCGAGACGACACGGCCTGAGCCTTTTGTCGTTTCTTCACTCGATTCCGAACTGTAGTCAATCGTTTTACCAATCATGCTACTGAATTCAGAAATCGAGGCCATATGACGGTCAACCAATACCGAATCGAGTTGTTTCGAAATCGTTTGCATTTGTTCTAGTGAAGAAAATTGCGCCATCTGAGCGATGAACTCACGGTCTTCCATCGGTGACATCGGGTCCTGGTTCGCGATTTGAGCGAGCAGCAACTTCATAAACATGTCCTTGTCATATTGATTCGTCGCTTTGGGAAGCGACTGGTCTGGCAATGTAAAATCATTCGTCTTCGGTTGGATGCTCGTCATCTTCAGACCCTCCTTTTGGTTGTTCCTGCGGTTGCTCCTGTTCCGATTGCTCGGAACCGTCTGGCATCGTCGATTTCGCATCGAGTGCTTGTTGTGTCAAGTTGACCTCGACCCGAACGTTTTGGGAATGAGGCACCAACGTTTGTTGTAACTGCTGGACTTGTGACTGAATCAGTTGCTTCGCTTCTTGATTGCTTGCGAACAACTTCACGACAAGTTCCCCGTTCTGCCGTTCTAGCTTGACGACGAGTTCTCCTAGCTGTTCTGGATAAAGTCGTACCGTAAACACTTTCGATCCATCCGCTCCACTTTGAAATGGTGCTTTTTGAAGTGCTGCCTCAATTCTTGCCTGTAAGTTTTCTGGCAATGACCCCTTCGAGGCATACATGACAGTCTCTACATCAATTTGTGGTCGTGACCAGTTCAAGCCTTTCGGTAACCAATCCACGCTACTTGATTGAGGAAGTGCTTTTGCTGATTTCATGGTTTCAACGTAAGGCATGACGGGAATCTCTTTCGTGTTGCCAGTTGGTCCATTAAATTGTGCGATCACCCGTTGAATCGTTTGGATCTGCTTCCCAAGTTCTTGATTCGGGACAGCAGGTGTCACACGTGTTTTCGCAGACGGATCTGCCTGTTGAATGATGCCACTATTTGAACCGGTTGTCTGAGCAAGCAAAAGGGGCGCCTCCTCAGCATTGTTAGACGGCATGGACAGGTGCCCGAGTACGCCTACATATGCATCCATAAACGACCGATATGCATCTTGCGGAAGTGATTTGAGCCATTTCAAAGTTTCGGGTTTTTGAAACCATGTCTCAAGTTCCTGCGCCACTTTTTCGAGGTTGACAAGTTCTTCAGATAATGCGCCTTCTTCAAGTTGAGGAAGCCCCGCCTGCTCCCCCGAGCCTTGCATTGGGGCAAGCATGGCGGATAAGAGGCTTAAAAAAACGCCTGCCCCCTGTGATTCGCCTTCCGTTACTCCGGTACGAGTCGTTGAACCTTGAATGGCTTGAGTTAGTAACGCAATATTCAATGTGGGTCCTCCCTTCTCATGTTCATTGGAGAAGCTGCGTCACAACCGCAGCTTGTTGCGCATTCATCCGCCCTAAAATATCAGCCTGTTGCTTCGGTGATAGTTCTTTCAACAGTTCGGCTACTTGCGGACTCTCTAGTTCTTCCATGATGGCCGCCGCCTGTTTGGCAGACATCTCTTCATACACACTCGAAATGTCAGATGAATTTTCCTCTTCCGTTGTGGCTGCTGCAAGTTCGGAGACGAGACGGTCACGTTCTCGAATTAAATCGGTGATCTCTTCTTGTCTCGCTTTCACTTCATTCGTCAGTTCCACATTCTCATTTCGAAGTTTCTCAATCTCATTGTTTGCTGCTTTCAACCGGTTTGTGGCGTCACTGTCGATGCCCGTCACGTTCACTTTCGCCTCAGACGAATCAGGCGTTTCTGATGTCTTTCCGTCCTCGCTAACTGGTAGGAATGGTACAGATAGAAGTGGACGATCCATCGCATAATTCATGACGACCATTCCGCCTACTAATATGAAGATTGCTGGAATGAGGACTAACGCCACAATCATTTGTTTGCCTCGTTTATTGTTCTCTTTTGCCATGCTACTTCCCTTTCCCATGATGAATCACAGCGAGTTCGTCCATCAATAATTGCTCTGTGAGTTTTGCCGCTGTCATCTCTTCTAAACTGACCTTTTCATGTAGCGTCACATATTTCTTTTCTTCCACTACTTTCCCAAGCAGTCTTTCTTGCGATGCGTGATAACGATTGCGCGCTTGCTGAACGACGAGCTGTTGCGTTTCGATTTGACGCTTCACTTGCTCACGCGTTTTTTCTCGGTACTGAGACATGAGTAAATCAATATGCCCTTGCTGTTCGTCTTGATGCTTAATCAATGACTCATACATGAGGAGAAGGTCATACAACGCTTCCATTTCCGTTTCGAGTTTCGCCTTAAAGCTTCTAACTTCTGAAGCCGCATCTTCTTTCTCATGTTCAGCAATTGGCATGATTCGTTCTAGAATAAGTCTGTTCATGATTCACCTCGCGCGATATGTGACAAATGAGTCATCGTTTGTTGGAATGCGGCGTCTTCTTCAATCGATTGTTTCAAAAATGTCAATAAGTATGGATACTTCTCGATTGCGGTGTCAATAGCCGGATTCGACCCTTTTTTATATGCGCCGATGTTAATCAAGTCCTCGGCATCGATATATGTCGCCAGCCAACTTCGAAACGTTTGTGCCGCTTCACGATGTGATGGCGAGGCGATTTGGTTCATGACCCGACTGATTGACTTCAAGACATGGATGGCAGGAAACTGTCCACGGTTTGCAAGCGCGCGGTCCATGACAAAGTGTCCATCTAATATCCCACGCACCGCATCGGCAATCGGTTCGTTCATATCGTCACCATCGACGAGGACCGTATAAAATGCTGTGATCGACCCAGTCGCTGCCGTCCCGCTTCGCTCTAACAATTGCGGGAGCATCGCAAAAACAGACGGTGTATATCCTTTTGATGTCGGTGGCTCCCCCGTCGCAAGTCCAATCTCTCGTTGAGCCATTGCAAAGCGTGTCACCGAGTCCATCATGAGCACCACTTCTTTACCTTGGTCACGAAAATATTCAGCGATTGCGGTTGCCGTGTATGCCCCTTTCAATCGCACGAGCGGTGGTTGGTCGCTTGTCGCCACAATAACGACAGACCGAGCCATTCCTTCTGGACCGAGTTCTTTTTCAATGAATTCCTTCACTTCCCGACCACGTTCCCCAATTAAGGCGATGACGTTAATGTCTGCAGAGGAGCGCTTGGCAATCATGCCGAGTAACGTGGACTTCCCGACCCCAGAACCGGCAAACAATCCGACACGTTGCCCTTTCCCTACCGTCAATAGCCCATCAATCATACGAACACCCGTCGACAACGTATCCAAAATCCGTGGACGATTCAACGGGTTAGGAGGTTTACGTTGAACATCATACCGCTTACCTGTTGCAAGTCGTTCACCTGACAGAGGTCGTCCTAGTCCGTCAAGCACTTGTCCAATCAGTTCCTCACCGACGGGGACTTGGAGCATCTTCCCGGTTCCTTTTACTAAACAGCCTGGTGCAATCTGGGTCGTTTCACCGTATGGCATAAGAAGGACGCGCTCTTCATTAAAGCCCACCACTTCCGCTTCGACCGACTCATTTGAAGGGAGCATGATGAAACATCGCTCCCCGACAAATGCACTCGGTCCATTTGACTCGATCATCAACCCTACGACCCGACAAACTCGACCGATTTTGCGAGTAAACTCGCCATCCGTAGACTGTTTGATCGTATCGATGACCTGCTCAATAAGCGCCATCCGCTAAAACCTCCTCGATTTTGGCTTGGATTCTTTCGAAGCTGTACGAAAGGTCGATTTCATTCCCTCGATGTGGTGATTCAATGCGCACGGACGTTTCATCTAAAGAGCCGTCTCCCCGATATTTCAAAGGAGGTGTCTCTTCATCACGCCACAACGATTCAAATCGCTGAATCGAAGCAAGGCGAGTGGGATGAACGAAGATCGTCAACGCTTCTGCATCAATGAGGTGCGCCATCTGTTCTTGAATCATCTCCGCAAACAACGCCTCATCTTTTCGGACAAGATCTGTCGTCACTTGCGCACTTACTGCAATCGCAAGGTCAATGAGTTGGACTTCTGCCTGCTTCCATTTTTCTTGGAACAGTTGTTCGAGTTCAGTGGAGACCGAGTTCAGACGCGTCGTAACGTCTTCAAACTCGGCATACCCATCTTGTCTTCCTTGGAGTAGGCCCGCTTCATAACCTTCTAATCGAGCCTGTTCATATACTTCTTGTTTGAATCGTTCGAGTTGTTCGATTTCTGTCTGCTGAAACAGTTGAAACGCTTCTTCATCCTGTCTTAATTTCTCATAACGCGACTCGATGACTTGATGATGATCGATGCCTTCAACCGGGTCCGGAATGGATGACTCCAATCGTTTTGATTCAATTCGATGAGGAATATGCGATGTCGCGCGTTGACGTTTGATCACATTAGACAACGATGTCATCTCCCCCACCTCGACTGATCACGATCTCACCGACGTCTTCTAGACGACGAATGATTCCGACGATTCGACTTTGTGCTTCTTCGACGTCACGCAATCGAACAGGTCCCATAAATTCCATATCTTCTTTGAACGTTTCGACCATCCGTTGAGACATATTTTTGAAGATAATTTGTTTCACTTCTTCTGACGACACTTTGAGGGCTAGCAACAAGTCGTCGTTCGCCACTTCGCGAATGATTCGTTGAATCGCGCGTGAATCGAGCGTAACGATGTCCTCGAAGACAAACATACGCTTCTTGATTTCTTCTGCGAGTTCAGGATCTTCAATCTCGAGTGCGTCAAGAATGGTACGTTCTGTCGTGCGATCGACCCCATTCAATACTTCGACGACCGCCTCGATTCCACCCGACTGGGCATAATCTTGCATATCCGTCTGAGAGAGGTTCTTTTCAAGGATTTGTTCCACTTCATGAATAACATCCGGATTAAGTCGGTCCATCGTCGCAATCCGTTTCGCAACTTCCGATTGAATCTCAGGAGGGAGTTCCGATAAGATTTGCCCTGACTTGACCGGCTCTAAGTGAGCTAAAATTAGAGCAATCGTCTGTGGATGTTCGTTTTGAATAAAGTTCAGTAACTGTTTCGGGTCGGCTTTCCGAGCAAACTCGAACGGTCGAACTTGTAAAGTCGATGTCAAACGATGAATCAATGCCATCGCCTTATCTTCACCGACCGCTTTTTCAAGAACTGTTTTGGCAAAGCCGATTCCACCTTGGGTAATGTAGCTTTGAGCCATCGCAAGTTCGTGGAACTCACCGAGAATGCTCTCTTTTTCTTCTGGAGACACCTTTTTGAGTGCCGAGATTTGAAGCGTCAACTGCTCCATCTCTTCTTCCGAAAGATGTTTATAAACATTCGCTGCCACTTCTGGACCTAATGAGATCATGAGCATTGCTGCTTTTTCTCGATTCGATTGTTTGGCATAGTTCACGTTACTCACTCCTCAGACATCCAAGTACGAAGCAGTTTAGCAAACTCTTCTGGATTACTTTCAGCTAATTTTTCTAACTGTTTCTTCTTCACAGCCCCTTCGCCTCGTTCCTCGAGGTCTAGGTCAGGTACTTCATCTTCATATGGAACTTCCCACTCGTTCGTCTCTTCCACTACTTCTTGTTTACGTCTACGCATTGCGAAGAAGATTAAGGCAAGCAAGACGACTGCCCCGGCTGCTGAAGCGTACATCCACCATGGTGTAGGCTGCTCTGCCGTTGCCACCTCTTCTGCTTCAGCGAACGGTCTCGAAACAACGACTACTTTTTGTTCAAGCTCCGCATCTGTGATGGCTTCGTCCGTTTTCGCTAGTGATGTTCGAATGATGGAATACATCATCGTCTCAAGATCACCTTCAAGTTGTGGGTCAATACTCGTTGCGCCGTCTGGTGGTTCTACAATCAATTGCACCCCAAGGTCGCGGATGGTGTATGGTGCATTTTGAATCTGTTTCGTAATGCGATTCACTTCATAATTAATGATTTCATGATTTTTTTCACTTTCTTCTGTGCTGTCACCTGTAGCAGCAGGGAAGTTGATCGTGTCATTCTCACCGGTCCCAGTCGCTTCTGTCGCCGTCCCCGTACCACCTGTATACGCTTCTGCAATCCGTTCTGCCGAAGTCACGATACCTTCCATGCTCTCTTCGTTGACTGGCGTGACAAGGTTTTGTTCTTCGGCAGTCTGAGTCGTATCAATATCTGCTGTGACAGAGACAAGAACGCTCCGTTCACCAAGAAGAACAGACAACATCTGCTGAATTTGTTGACGGACGTCTTTTTCAACTTGACGTTTCAGTGCCAACGGATCAGAGGAAGAGCCCCCAGCCACAACGGTTTGATCAAGGTCATAATACGTAAAGTATTGGTCCATGATCGAGATGTTTTCAGGTTTTAAGTTCGGGACACTTTTACTGATCAAATGATAGAGACCTTTGACCGTGTTCGGTTCTAGATTCGTTCCTGCTCCGATATTTAACACGATCGAGGCTGTCGGCTCACCTTGGTCTTCCGCTAAAAAGACAGACTTCTCAGGAAGCGAGATGATGACTTTCGCTTGATTGATCCCTTCGATTTGGGTAATGAGCCGCTCTAGTTCGGTCTGCATCGCACTTCGTTCAATGACCGCCATTTCTCGGTCTGTCGTTCCGAAACCAGCATTCTCACTGAAGAAACTATAGTCGATTGACCCGGATTTGGGGATCCCAGCCGCAGCAAGGCTCACTTTCAATTGGTCGACCATTTCATTTGGCACGTATACACTGACCCCGTTCGAAGTCGCTTTTATTTCCGACTTCACCCCGTCCGCCGTTAGTTTCTCTGTCACTTCTCCCGCTTCTTGCGCGGATAAGTTCGTGTACAAAGGAGCCATATTTGGTCTTGCAAGGAAGAACGTGAGTAAGAGGGCCGCGATTAAAATGACCGCAATGGAAATCCCCCATATGAGCTTCCGCTTTGCCGGCATCGATTTCAGCGCATCGGTCATCGATTTGAATCGTTCTTTTAATTGTTCATTCATCGCAACTTGTCATCCTCTACAATTAAACTTGCATTCGCATCATTTCTTGATAGGCTTCAACAGCCTTGTTCCTCACCTCGATGGCAAGTTGCATCGCAATCGACGACTCTTCACTTTGAATCATGACTTGATGAAGGTCCGCTTTCCCGACAGCTAAATCTTGACGGGCTTGACTCGTCGCTTGTTGCGTCTCGTTCAACGCATTCATCGCTTCATTCAAATATGACCCGAATTGAGATGGGTTCGTTTTGTTCATTGATGGCGTGATTTCTGGGCTCATCATTTGAATCGGATTAATTTGCATCCTTCGTCACTCCTTATCCTTTTCCAATCTCCATCGCTTTGACGAGCATCGCTTTTGATGCGTTCATCGCGGCGATGTTTGCTTCGTAAGAGCGGGTCGCACCCATAAGGTCGACCATTTCTTTAAGTAAATCAACGTTCGGCATTTGGACATACCCCCGCTCGTCTGCATCAGGATGACTCGGATTGTAAGCAAGCTTATACGGTGCATCGTCCTCGATGATTTGAGCTACCTGGACCCCACCACTGACTGCATTTAACTGTTTACGGAAAGGTGCTTCCTGTAACACCGTCATTTTTCTCGTGTACGGTTGCCACTCCCCATCGACAAGTTTTCCTCGAGTTGTCTGAGCGTTGGCAATGTTCGCCGATACGGTATCCATCCGCAAACGTTGAGACGTTAACGCAGTAGCTGAAATATGAAAACTATCAAACATTCCCATCGATTAACGACCTCCTCGAATAACAGATTTCAACCCACCTAGCCTGCGATTTAATTGCTCCATCATCGCCTCATACTGGAGTTGATTACGTGCCAGTTCACTCATCTCATAATCTAAGTCGACGTTGTTGCCATCACTTCGCATCGCCCCTCCTGCACGATCGACGACAGTAGACTGCGTCGAATCACTCGGGCGCCCACCTTGGAGTTTCAGTCGCATCTCGCTTTTGAGCGTCTGTTCAAACGCGGCTTGCTTTGCCTTGAAGTTTGGCGTATCGATATTCGAAAGATTATGACTAATCACTTTTTGATTGAGGACTGCATGATTGACGGCTTGCTTGAGTAATTGATAGTCACTACCAATCCAATTCACGGCGTTCACTCGCTTTCATATACTCATTACTGATATATACCTGATTTGGAAATTCTACTATTTCATTGAAACAAATCTGTAACAGTTCTGAAAGATATTTTTTAAAACATAGGTAAATGGCTTCGCATCTTTTTGTCGAATTAACGACAAATCCTGAAAATAATTACTTTTGCACTAAAAAAAACCGCTTCCTCAATAAAGAAAGCGGTTTTTTAGGAACAAAGTCCCTTTTTATAGTGTTTTCAATGGAAAATGCACATCTAAAGTTGTGTTTCAGTTTGATTTCAGTTTTTGCAATTCAAACAAGAAGTTATCATTTAATATCTTGATATACGTTCCTTTCATTCCTAATGAACGTGATTCAATGACACCTGCACTTTCAAGTTTCCGAAGTGCGTTCACGATGACAGAGCGCGTGATTCCCACACGGTCGGCAATTTTGGAAGCGACTAACAGCCCTTCGTTTCCGCCGAGTTCTTCGAAAATGTGTTCAATCGCTTCAAGCTCTGAATACGACAATGAATTGATTGCCATTTGAACAACAGCTTTTTTACGGGCTGACGTTTCTGCTTCTGCCGCTTTCTCACGAAGGATCTCCATGCCAACGACCGTCGCACTATATTCTGCGAGGACGAGGTCATCCTCTGTGAACTCGTTAGCCAATCGACCTAACACTAGCGTCCCAAGACGCTCACCACCACCGATGATTGGGACAATCGTCGTCTTTGAGTTGAGGAACAAATCGTGGTTCTCTACAGGGAACGCTGTATACTCGCTGTCAATATCGATGTTCGCTGTCGTTTCTTTCACATTGAATAAGTTTGAAGCATATGGTTCCGGGAACTGTCGATCAACGAGAAATGCCTTCATGCGGTCATTCTCAATCTGTTGTTTGATCGCAAAGCCAAGTAGGCGACCACGACGGCTCACGATAAACGTATTGGATTCAAGCACTTCACGCATTTTATCCGCCATTTCTTTAAAATCAACGTGCGCACTCGCTTCTTGTTGAAGCATCGTGTTTAATTGGCGAGTTTTGTCTAGTAAATTCATAATGTCTATTTCCTCCCTGTATGTGCATACAGAATCTTATAAAATATATTGGCTGAGGTCTCGGTCATCCGCGATCGACCCAACTTTAGCTTGTACATAAGCGGGAGTGATCTCCACGCTTGTTTGCGGCATATCTGCCGCTTCAAATGAAAGATCTTCTAATACGCGTTCCATAATAGTATAAAGGCGACGCGCGCCGATGTCATCGGTCTCACGATTGACATGTGTCGCAATTTTTGCGATTTCTTCAATCGCTTCATGCGTGAATCGGACCGTGATTTCTTCCGATTCCAATAATGCGGTATATTGTTTGATTAACGCCTGAGATGGTTCTGTCAAGATTTTGACGAAGTCCTCTTCCGTCAAGCTGTTCAATTCGACACGAATCGGGAAGCGACCTTGCAACTCCGGAATCAAATCAGACGGTTTGGCCATATGGAACGCTCCAGCTGCAATGAAGAGAACGTGATCGGTTTTGACCGGTCCGTACTTCGTGACGACCGTTGACCCTTCGACAATCGGAAGGATATCGCGCTGCACGCCTTCACGAGAGACACCAGCATGGTCTTGCGACTTCGTTGCAATCTTATCGATTTCATCGACGAAGATGATGCCCATCTGTTCACTACGCTGCACCGCTTCATCATGTACTTCGTTCAAATCCAGAAGATTTTCAGCTTCTTCCGCTATGAGAAGCGGTCTCGCTTCACGGACGGTCAACTTCCGTTGCTTCCGTTTCTTCGGAACGATTTGTCCGAGCATATCTTGAAGGTTCGATAATCCTTCCATTCCTTGCCCTTGGAACAAATCCATCGTTTGCTTTTCTTCAAGCTCAACTTCGATGACTCGGTCTTCTAGTTCTCCGAGCTCGAGAAGACGGCGAAGCTGTGCCCGGTCATTCTTTGACGTATCCGTTGTCGATTCAGGCTGTTGTGTCTGCCCACCGAACAACGCCTCGAACGGGTTTGACGCGCTCGGTGCGGCTTTCGCTTTCCCTTGTAAGGCATCTAGTAATCGTTCTGTCGCCGCTCGCTCTGCCGGCTCCTTCACGTCTTCTTTCTTCTCTTCTTTCACGAGACGAACGGATGCTTCGACGAGATCTCGTACCATCGACTCGACGTCACGACCGACGTAACCGACTTCCGTAAATTTCGTCGCTTCCACTTTGACGAACGGTGCCCCGACCAACTTCGCTAAACGACGTGCGATTTCGGTCTTCCCGACCCCAGTCGGTCCGATCATCAAAATGTTTTTCGGTGTGACTTCATCACGAAGGTCTGCACTTAATTTCTGGCGACGATAACGATTACGCAATGCAATCGATACAGCTCGTTTGGCGTCCTTCTGACCGATTACAAACTTGTCCAGTTCCGATACGATTTGTCTTGGTGTCAACTCTCGATTCATTCAGCATCGCCTCCGATCGTTTCTACAATGACTTGATCATTCGTATACACGCAAAGCTCACCGGCAATCTCGAGAGCGGCTCGAGCGATTGCTTCTGCTGACTTCTCAGCGGAATGGCGGACGAGCGCACGCCCTGCTGCGAGTGCGTAATTTCCACCCGAACCGATCGCAAGGATCCCGTCATCCGGCTCAATCACTTCTCCATTCCCAGAGACGAGCAGTAAATGGTCAGCATCCATCACAATCAATAGCGCCTCGAGTTGCCGCAAGATTTTATCCCCGCGCCACTCTTTGGCAAGCTCGACCGCAGCACGCGGTAAGTTACCGTTATACATTTCAAGTTTCGATTCAAACTTTTCAAACAATGTGAAAGCATCGGCTACGCTACCTGCAAAACCGGCAACGACTTTCCCGCCGTATAGGCGTCTGACTTTCTTCGCTTTATTTTTCATGATGACGGCATTCCCGAATGTGACTTGGCCATCTCCACTCATCGCGCATTGGCCATTGTGTCGAACTGCAAAAATCGTTGTTGCATGAAACATATCGTAACCTCCTACTTTCTTGGATGTGTCGCTTGATAAATCGAACGTAGTCGTTCAGTCGATACGTGGGTATAGCGTCCGGTCGTCGACAAGGACTCGTGACCGAGCAATTCTTGAACGGCGCGCAAATCCGCTCCCCGCTCCAATAGGTCCGTTGCAAAGCTATGTCGCAACGAGTGAGGGGTCAACGGCTTATGTACCCCACTGTCTTTTCTCAAACGCTTCATGACATACCGAATTTGGTCTGTTGTCATCCGATTCCCTTTTTGACTCAAAAATAATGCGTTTTCCGTCGGGAGTCCGACGTCTTTCCGTATTTCTACATAGCGCTTCAATGCTTGTACGGCATATTGACCGATTGGAACGTACCGTTCTTTCTTTCCTTTCCCCATCACATGGACGAAAGATAAGACATCGTCAAAGGAGGATAGGTTCATCCCACAAAGCTCTGCGACACGTATTCCCGTTCCATACAACACCTCAATAATTGCCACGTCTCTCGCCTGTAAAAAAGGGTCGTCTTGCATGGAAGCCGCCTCTAACAACCGTTCGACTTCGGACGGTACGGCGAACGTCGGCAAGGATTGTCGCTTTTTCGGTGAAGTCAGGTCGTGGAACAAGGGCTCTCCCCCATGTTCTCTCGCCATATATTTCCCGAACTGTTTAAGGCAAGATACTTTCTGGGACACCGTAGACGCGGCCAATTGTTTCTCATAAAGGACATATAAATAACGCCGCGCCGTCTGTGCATCATAGGGATCTTGATGCGTCGATTGGCAATATGCGGCGTACTGATCGAGCGTTTGCTCGTAGGAGCGTTTCGTATGAGGAGACAGTCGACGTTCAATTTGGCAGTAGCGTAAAAATGATTGTCGATCCTCTAAGAATCCCATTTTATCGCCTCCTCGATGACACGTAAAAACGCATGTTCTCGTCAAATCGAAATTAGCATAGCATACAGAATGTATGGTGACAATAGATAGTCGTTCAATAATCTGAAAATTTTCAAAGTATGAAACAAAATACACAATTGAAACTTTATTTCAAAACAAAAGAGCCAAAAACTGGCTCTCCTGTTCAAAGGTCCTTAAACTGTTGAATCGTTTCTAAAGCACGGTTGGCGTAACGCTCGTACCGTTCTTGTTTTTTCATTTTCTTCGGAGCGTCCTCTAAAGATGGGACCAATCCAAAGTTCGCATTCATCGGCTGGAAGTGCTTCCCGTCCGCCGTCGTGATGTAGTGCGCCATCGAACCGAGCATCGTTTCACGTGGTAAAACGACGAGCTCTTCTCCTGCGATCATCTTCGCTGCATTGATTCCCGCCAACAATCCTGACGCTGCTGACTCCACGTATCCTTCTACACCTGTCATCTGACCGGCAAAGAATAATGTGTCACGCGTGCGCGCCTGATACGTCGGTTTCAACAAGCTCGGTGAATTGATGAACGTGTTACGGTGCATGACACCGTAACGAACGATATCTGCATTTTCGAGTCCAGGGATGAGACGGATGATACGCTTCTGTTCGCCCCACTTCAAATGCGTCTGGAAGCCGACCAAGTTATAAAGCGTTCCTGCTGAGTTGTCCTGACGAAGTTGAACGACCGCATACGGACGTTTACCCGTCTTCGGATCTTCTAGACCGACCGGCTTCATCGGTCCGAAGAGAAGCGTCTTCTTCCCACGCTCTGCCATGACTTCAAACGGCATACAACCTTCGAAGTAAATCTCTTTTTCGAACTCTTTTAACGGAACGACTTCCGCCTTGATCAATTCCTCGTAAAAGACGTCAAACTCTTCTTCTGTCATCGGACAGTTCAAGTAAGCGGCTTCACCTTTATCATAACGCGACTTCAAATACACTTTATCGCGATCGATCGTATCGCCATCTAGGATTGGAGCGGCTGCATCGTAGAAGTAAAGATAATCTTCCCCTGTGAACGCTTTGAGCGATGCCGATAAATCCGGAGACGTCAATGGCCCTGTCGCGACGATGACGATCCCTTCAGGAATTTCTTTTAATTCCTCGGTATGCACCGTGACGTTTTCATGGTTCTTCAACTTCTCCGTGATGAATCCAGCAAACTCATGACGGTCCACAGCAAGGGCGCCACCAGCTGGGACGCTTGCCGTGTCTGCCGCTTTCAAGATGAGTGAGTCAAGTGTACGCATCTCTTCTTTCAAGACGCCGACCGCGTTTTGAAGGCCGTTCGCCCGAAGCGAGTTCGAGCAAACGAGCTCCGCGAATTGATCCGTGTGGTGCGCCGGTGTTTGACGGACCGGTCTCATTTCATACAAATCTACTTGAATGCCGCGCTTGGCGAGTTGCCAAGCCGCTTCGGAACCGGCCAAACCGGCTCCGATTACAGTTACACGTTGTTGCAACATTAATCCTCCTCTTGCTGATGTACCTCGGTATGGGTACATTTCGTACATTGATATTTCACGCCGTCTTTAATTTTCTTCTCGACCATCAAACTGTCGCATACTGGGCACGGTTTCGCAACCGGTTTATCCCATGAGACGAACTCACACTCTGGATAGTTCGAGCAGCCATAAAAGAGGCGACCTTTTTTACTACGACGTTCCACGATTTGTCCGTCCTTACAGTCTGGGCAAGGGACACCAATCTCAACTTGAACTGGTTTCGTGTTCGTACAGTTCGGGAAGTTCGAGCAAGCCATAAACTTACCGTATCGACCCATCTTGATGACCATCGGTGAACCACAAACTTCACAATCGATTCCCGCAGGCTCATCTTTCACTTCAATCTTTTCGATTTCTTCTTCGGCACGCTTCAAGCGTTTCTCAAATGAACGATAGATTGGGGCGACGACTTCTGTCCACTCCACTTCTTTATGCTCAATCGAGTCAAGGAGCGTTTCCATATCGGCCGTGAACTGGACGGTGATGAAGTCATTGAAATATTCATCAATCATTTCAATGACGAGTTCCCCGAGCTCTGTCGGAAGGAACTTCTTCTCTTCTAAGACGACATAACCACGACGCTGAATCGTGTCGAGTGTCGGCGCATACGTTGACGGGCGACCGATACCGAGCTCTTCCATCGCGCGGACGAGTCGTGCTTCCGTGTAACGAGGCGGTGGTTGCGTGAAGTGTTGCTTCGGCTCAATCGCTTCAAAGCTGACCGTATCTTCGACTTCAAGAGGTGGTAGTAAGCCTTCTTTCTCTTGGTTCGCGTCCTCGATATCATCATCTTTCGATTCGATATACACTTTCATGAAACCTGGGAATTTGACGGTCGAACCATTCGCACGGAAAATCATCCCGTTCGACTCTACATCGATCTTGACGGTATCGAGTACAGCAGGTGCCATTTGACTCGCAATCAAACGTTCCCAAATTAATTTATAAAGACGTAACTGGTCACGAGACAAATAAGGTTTTAAAGAAGCGGGGTCGCGGAGTGCAGAAGTCGGTCGAATCGCTTCGTGCGCATCCTGTGCGTTGGCCGCTTTCTTTTCCTTTTGCTTCTGTGAGGCGACGTATTCTTCACCGAATGTCGATTCGATGTATTCTTTCGCCTCTCCCTTCGCCAAGTCCGAGATTCGTGTCGAGTCTGTACGCATATACGTAATCAAACCGACCGTTCCCTCTTTCTTACCGAGGTCGATTCCTTCATATAATTGTTGGGCGAGCATCATCGTCTTTTTCGCACGGAAATTCAATTTACGTGCCGCATCTTGTTGCAACGAACTTGTCGTGAACGGCAACGAAGCGTTGCGTTTACGTTCTTTCTTCGTCACGTCGATGACTTTGAATTCGTCGTTGATGGCATCAAGGACGGCTTGAGCGTCTTCTTCCGACTTCAATTCCATCTTTTTCCCATCTTTTCCGTAAAATGAAGTCTCGAACGTCTCCCCGTCATGATTCAAGTCGAGCTTGATCGTCCAATATTCTTCTGGGTCGAACGCATTGATCTCGCGTTCACGGTCGATGATCATCTTCACGGCAACTGACTGAACTCGTCCGGCAGATAGTCCTTTTTTGACTTTCTTCCATAATAACGGACTCATCCCGTATCCGACGAGACGATCTAAAATCCGTCGTGCTTGTTGCGCATCGACGAGGTCATGATTGATTTTACGTGGATGTTTAAATGATTCTTTAATTGCATCTTTTGTGATCTCGTTAAAAACGACACGACATTCAGTCGTTTCATCTACGCCGAGAGCGCGAGCCAAATGCCAGGCAATCGCTTCCCCTTCTCTATCGGGGTCGGCTGCGAGAAAGATTTTTGTGGCTTTTTTCGCCGCTGTCTTCAATTCTTTCAATACGGGTCCTTTACCACGGATGGTAATATACTTCGGTTCAAAGTCGTGTTCGACGTCTACACCGAGTTGACTCTTCGGTAAATCGATGACGTGTCCCATCGAAGCTTTGACCATATAATTCGGACCTAAATAACGTTTAATTGTTTTTGCTTTCGCAGGTGACTCAACGATCACCAAATATTTTGCCATACATCTGCTCCCCTTTTAGAGGTCATTTAAATCCCTACCATAATATTCATGTTCTCACCGGTTTGTCAACGTACAATCCTGAGATCTCGAATAATTTGATCGGAATTCGTCAATGGAATCGCGCCTTCTTCAATCAATCGATTCGGTCCTTCCGCCAATGGATCAAGCGGTGAACCGGGTACGGCGAACACCGTCTTTCCCTGCTCTAGCGCGTGTCGGACCGTATTCATCGTTCCGCTCTTTCTTCTCGCCTGTAAGACAACGAGCGTGTCACCGAGACCGCTCACCAATCGATTTCTTTCCAAAAATTGAAATTTTTGAACAGGTGTATTTGGGGCATACTCACTTAAGAGAATCCCTTGCTTCGGAATCCTCAAGAGCAACTGTCGATTCGCTGCTGGATAGAGGTTGTTCAGTCCAGCTCCGAGCACCGCCACGGTCGGACGATGTTTATTTAACGCGTGTGCGTGGACAAGACCATCAATGCCAAGCGCTCCACCTGAAACGGAAACAGTTTCTTCTATTAAAGAGTGATAGTGTTGCACTAACGATTGACTAATTCGATTCAATTCACGACTTCCGACCATCGCGGTCGTTCTTTCTTGTAGTACCTCTAAATCTCCATCGTAAAACAAACAGTACGGCGGGTTAGGAATCTCGAGCAATCGTTTCGGGAACGTTTCATCTTCCCAAGTGACGAAGCGGGAATACGATTCGGACGAGCGGAGCGCAGAATGAGCTCGCTTCCAGACATGTGAAGAAAAATGAGTGCGATGTGCTTCTAGCGTCCCGTTCAAATAATGATGCACAAACTCAACCGGAATTCGTGCAGCGGCAAACCGAGCTATTGTTTGATTCATCACAATCTCTCCTTTAAAAAAATGAGGGATGCAAGCATCCCTCATGATTCTTATGTCGTCGGTTGACCCGTGACACACGCTTCGTATAGACCTTCATTTTTCAAGACACGAATCAACGTTTCACCGATGACAGCTGGTGTTTCAGCTACTTCGATTCCATTCGCGTTCAACGTCTTAATCTTTTCAGCAGCCGTCCCTTTACCACCTGAGATGATTGCGCCGGCATGTCCCATACGTTTGCCTTCAGGAGCCGTCTGTCCGCCGATGAAGCCGATGACTGGTTTCGTCATGTTCGCTTTCACCCATTCAGCCGCCTCTTCTTCAGCTGTTCCACCGATTTCCCCGATCATGATGACAGCTTTCGTGTCCTCATCTTCGTTGAACGCTTTGAGCGTATCGATGAAGTTTGTTCCGTTGACTGGGTCTCCCCCGATTCCGACAGCTGTCGATTGACCAATCCCTGCCGTCGTCAACTGATGAACCGCCTCATACGTGAGTGTTCCAGAACGTGACACGATTCCGACATGCCCTTTCGTATGAATATAGCCAGGCATGATTCCAAGTTTTGCTTCTCCTGGCGTGATGATTCCAGGACAGTTCGGTCCGATCAAGCGAGCCGGCTTGTCTTCGAGATAACGTTTCACTTGGATCATGTCCACTACAGGAATGCCTTCAGTGATACAGATGATGAGTTCGATGCCACTGTCCGCCGCTTCCATGATCGAGTCAGCTGCGAAAGCTGGTGGTACGTAGATGATGGATGCGTTTGCACCAGTCGCTTCGACCGCCTCAGAGACTGTGTTGAAGACCGGAACGTTATCGAGAACGGTCGTACCACCTTTACCTGGCGTGACCCCACCGACTAATTTCGTGTTATAAGCAAGCATCTGTTCACCGTGGAACAAACCTTGTTTCCCTGTAATCCCTTGAATGATGACTTTCGTATCTTTATTCGCCCAAATACTCATGTCGTTTCCCCCTTATCGAACAAGTGCTGCGATTTTTTCCGCACCGTCAGCCATCGAGCTAGCTGTCGTGATCGCAAGTCCAGATTCATCGAGAATGCGCTTCCCGGCATCAACGTTCGTTCCTTCTAAGCGAACGACGAGTGGCAAGTCGAGTCCGATTTCTTTCGTAGCTGCGACAATCCCCTCTGCGATGATGTCACACTTCATGATTCCACCGAAAATGTTAACGAAGATTCCTTTGACTTGGTCATCAGACAAAATCAATTTGAACGCTTCTGTAACTTTTTCTTTCGTCGCACCGCCACCTACATCGAGGAAGTTAGCGGGTTCAGCGCCGTAATGTTTGATGATATCCATCGTTGCCATCGCAAGGCCTGCACCGTTGACAAGGCAACCGATGTTTCCATCAAGTGCGATATAGCTGAGGTCATGTTTTGATGCCTCGACTTCACGTGGATCTTCTTCCGTCGTATCACGAAGCGAAAGGATATCTGAGTGACGATAAAGTGCGTTGCTATCGAAGTTCAACTTCGCATCGAGCGCGATGACGTTTCCGTCTTTCGTCGTGACGAGCGGGTTGATTTCCGCGATTGTGCAATCTGTCTCGACATATACTTTGTACAACTTCATGACCATATCACTGAACTTGTTCACAAGTTTCGTCGGGACTTCCATTTTGAATGCGAGACGACGTGCTTGGAATGGACGCAAGCCCACAACCGGATCGACGATCTCTTTATGAATCTTCTCAGGTGTATGTTCAGCGACTTCCTCGATGTCCATACCACCTTCTGATGAACCCATGATGACAATTCGGCCGATCGAACGGTCAAGCACGAGTCCTAAGTAAAATTCTTGGTCAATCGCAGAACCTTCTTCGATATAGAGACGCTGGACAACTTTTCCTTCCGGACCTGTTTGGTGTGTCACGAGCGTTTTTCCGAGAATTTCTGTCGCGTATTGCTTCACTTCTTCATCTGTCTTCGCAAGTTTGACGCCACCTGCTTTACCGCGTCCACCTGCGTGGATTTGAGCTTTTACAACTTTCAACTCACCGTCAAGCTTAGCAGCTGCTGCTACAGCTTCTTCAACAGTAAAGGCTGGATAACCCGTCGGAACGGCTACCCCAAACTCTCTTAGCAATTCTTTCGCCTGATACTCATGGATATTCATATGTTTTCCCCCTTAGTCCCCTTTAATATCGGCACGTCTATTGTAACGAAAAACTGAAAGCGCTGTCTATCGTTCTTGCTTTAAGTTTTCATCTTTTTTTCACATATAACCCTAGACAAATCAAATTTTATCTTGTTCCATCTGATAAAGAAAGACAAAAAGTTCGGCAATGATTTGATAAACGTCCTCCGGAATCTGCTCTTCGATGTTTAATGCTGAGAGTAAGGAGAGGAGTGCCGGGTCCTCATGAACAGGAATTCCGTTCGCTTGGGCAATCTCAAGCATACGCTCAGCGACAATCCCCGTCCCTTTTGCCACGACGTGCGGGGCATCCATTGATTGCTCATATGACAGAGCGATTGCTTTCTTTGGATCGTTCATATTTGGAGATCCACCTTTCCGAGAGGCGCAAATGTCTCTGGCACACGCTCACGCTTTGCTTCGTATGAAAAAGAAGACAAATCGAAATCGACACGTTTCAACCCTTCTTTTAGAAGCGGTTCGTATGTACGAACGTATGGACTTAAATCGTGAGTCTCATTAAATACCCGAACGGATACATACCGTTTTTGAATCAACACATCGATTCCTGTTTCGCCGAATCGCGGCGTTTCAAGAAACAAGACGATTCGAGCATGATCAGAATCAATCGCCTCTCGTTTTGGTGCTTCTAAACGAAGTTGAACGTGTTCAAACGGACCTAAATGCGGTATGTGAAATGCTTGAGCGACGAACGGGGGGATCTGGGTCGCATTGAACGCTTCCTGGGTTCGCACGAACTGCTCGAACTTCGGCTCGCCTTTCGCCTTGAACAGCTCGCCGACGAGCGCCTTTACATCAGACCCCGCTCCGCTCTCTAGCATCGTTTTCCCGGCTGTCTTGACCGATTCTGGTGTCGGAATCGGTTCGCGAATGAAACGGGCAAGTTGTTCTCCTAATGTCTGGAGAGGTGATTTGGAAGCCACGAGCGCTTCTGTCGCTTGTGGGACGACTTTCAAGACGAGCTTCGGCTCGACGTCCGTGACGATCATCTTATACGTCACGTTCTCTTTCACGTTCGCATTGATACCTACCCGAAAGATTCCTTGCGGCAACTGCATGACTGCCTCATTGCCGGGCAGAAGTTGTAGCACCTTCCCGACAATTGTATTCCCGAGCAAAAGCGGTCGCGACGTCTGTTCGGCCACTTTGAATGGTAAAACTCCTTGATGATCGATGCGCAACGCCATCACTCCTTTCACATATGCTTGATCGGGGCGAATGTACGACGATGGATCGGTGTCACCCCGTAACGTCTCAATCCTTCTAAATGAGCCTCTGTCCCATACCCGGCGTTATTGGCAAACCCGTAACCGGGATACGTCCGGTCGTATTCTTCCATCATCCGGTCCCGGACGACCTTAGCGACAACACTCGCCGCAGCGATTGAGACGCTGAGCGTGTCCCCTTTAATCAAGGACTGCTGAGGTATGTCGATGTCCAGTTTCATGGCGTCAATCAATAAAGCGTCGACCTCCCCGACTTGACGAATCGCCTCCATCATCGCAAGCTTCGTCGCCTCATAGATGTTGACCTCATCGATTACCGCAGGATCGACGATTCCGACACCAACTTCCGCGACTTCCATAATGTGATCGTATGCCGTGTCTCTCGCCGTTTTCGACATTTTCTTCGAATCGTCCAACCCCGCGATATAAAACCCTTCCGGTAGTAAGACAGCAGCCGCCACGACCGGTCCTGCGAGCGGTCCACGTCCGACCTCATCGACTCCTACAATTCGAGTGAATCCTTGTGACTTCCATTCACGTTCATATGACATTCGATGCTCGAAATCCTCTTGTAATGCTTGTTCTCGCTCGAATTGGCGCTCTTTTTGCCGAAGCAACGTTTGCACGCCTGCTCGGGGGTCTTGTGACAAGGTCGGGAAGATTTGTACCCATTCTTCATATCGGATGTCCGCTAGTTGTTGTTTAATCTGTTGAATCGTCACGTTCTTCCTCCTATTCAAAAAAGCCCTGTTTACACAGGACTTTACGCCATTTCATGGTCAGCCGGTGTCTCAAGTGAGATCCGTCCGATTTTTTCATGCCGTAGTTCATTCAAAAGTAGTTCGCTCGCCTTCTCAAAATCGACGTAACCGCCACTGATGAGACCACGCTTTTTCCCGATCATCTCAAGGAGTTCCACGCCGTCATCCGGTAACGTTTCGAGTTTGAATCGTTCCTTTAATTGTTCCGGATAACGAGCATGCAACTCACGAACCGTATACAAGGCGATATCATCTAAATTGAGAATCTCGTCTTTGATAGCGCCGGTCGCGGCGAGACGATATCCGACGAGTTGGTCCTCAAACTTCGGCCAGAGAATACCTGGCGTATCTAAGAGCTCCATCTCGCCACCCTTCATCTTGATCCACTGTTGACGCTTCGTCACACCCGGTCGATCGCCTGTGATGGCGATGTTACGACCTGCGAGACGGTTGATGAGCGTCGACTTCCCGACGTTCGGGATTCCGATGATGAGCGCACGAATCGGGCCAGGGTTACGTCCCTTTTCACGCATGCGATCATGTTTTTCTTGCATCAACTTTTGAGCGCCTGTGATGAGCTGTTTCAAGCCTTTACTATGCTTCGCATCAACTGCGACGACTTCGACCTCTTCTCGCTTCAGGGCACGTAACCACGCGTCCGTCACGACAGGGTCGGCCATGTCCGCTTTGTTGAGGACGATGAGTCGCGGCTTGCCTGCCGTGATCTCATCGACCATCGGGTTACGGCTCGATTGTGGCACGCGTGCATCCACGAGCTCGATGACGACATCGATCAATTTTAATTTTTCAGTTACTTGTCTTCTTGCTTTGGCCATGTGGCCAGGAAACCATTGAATTGCCAAAAAAGCACCACCTTAATCTTCTACCGTGCCAACATCGTCGAGCGGCCAGAAGATGAAGTTCGTCTTACCGACAATCTCCTCTTTCGACACAAATCCGATTTCACGACTGTCCTTCGAGTTTTGACGGTTGTCTCCCATGACGAAGTATGAGTCTTCAGGGACGACTGACTCGCCTGTCACTTGTTCAAGCGTAAAGTTCTCCGTCAGCGGGAACCCGTTCATCTGTGCACGGAACTCATCTAAATACGGTTCTTCTACTGCTTCACCGTTAATATAGAGCACGTCATCTCGATATTCGAGCGTGTCGCCTGGAATGGCGATGACACGTTTAATATAATCTTTTGATTCTGTCGCATGGAATACGACGATATCACCTCGGTCTAGCTCACCAACATAGTTCGAAATTTTACTGACGATCATTCGATCCGCATTGTGGAGTGTCGGCATCATCGACTCCCCTTCAACGATGACAGGAACGAAGATGAACGTCCGGATGACGAACGCGATGACAAGAGCGACAACGATGGCCTTGAGCCAACTAAACACTTCTTTCAACTTCACTCACTCCTCTATCCATTTGAACTTATTGTACTAGAAAAAAAGAAGCTTGTCGCAAGCGACAAGCTTAATTCCCATCTTAACGACGGATTTCTTTAATACGTGCTGCTTTACCGCGAAGGTTACGGAGGTAGTAAAGTTTCGCACGGCGAACTTTACCGTAGCGTACGACTTCGATTTGTGCAACGCGTGGTGAGTGAAGCGGGAATGCACGCTCAACACCTACGCCGTAAGAAATCTTACGGACTGTGAATGTTTCGCTGATGCCGCCACCTTTACGCTTGATTACAACACCTTCGAAAATCTGGATACGCTCACGCGTTCCCTCTACAACTTTAACGTGGACACGTACTGTGTCACCAGGACGGAAAGCAGGTACGTCCGATTTGAATTGTTCTTCTGTGATTTCACGGAACAGTTTTTGTGTGTTCATGAATCATATCTCCTTTTTCTTCAATGTTCATATCTTCATATGCCCAAGCATCCAATAGCGGAACATCGGTAATCGATGGGTTTAACCCACATGCTCAAACATAGCATATATTTCTCAATCGCGCAATGATTGGAGAAACTTTTTATCGTCTTCTGTCAGCTCGAGTTGCTCGAGTAAATCCGGTCGACGTCGATACGTTCGCTCGAGTGATTGTTCGCGTCGCCACGTCTCGATGCGGGCGTGATTTCCAGAAAGGAGTACATCCGGTACTTTCAACCCACGAAAATCGGCAGGGCGTGTATAGTGCGGATATTCAAGTAGACCGGTTGAGAACGAATCGTCCTCATGGCTCGCCTGATCGCCGAGGACGTCCGGGAGCAGTCTCACCGTCGCATCAATCATCGCCATTGTCGCGAGTTCGCCACCCGTCAAGACAAAGTCGCCAATCGACACTTCGTCTGTCGCCAGTTCATCGTGGATACGCTGGTCGAATCCTTCATAATGCCCGCACAAAAAGATCAGATGTTCTTCCCGGGCCCATTCTTCCGCCATCTGCTGATTAAACGGTTTTCCGGTCGGTGTCGTAAGGATGACACGTGGTGACTTCGCCTCGATCGAGTCAAACGCATCGAAGATTGGTTGTGGGGTGAGCAACATGCCCGCCCCTCCTCCGTACGGATAATCGTCGACTTTATGATGCTTGTTCGTTGAAAAATCCCGGAAATTGATGAACGACATCTCCACTTGTCCGAGCGCTTTCGCGCGGCCGACGATGGAATGGTCGAGCGTCTTGAACATGTCCGGGAATAACGTCAACACATCAATCTTCATCGTCAATCATTCCAGGAATCGGTGTGATGACGACACGTTTTGCTTCGACGTCAATCTCTTTAACGACCGATTCGATATAAGGGATGAGGGCGTCCGATTTACCTGGGCGTTTGATGACCCATACGTCGTTCGCACCCGTCTCAAAGATATCATCGATCACACCGATCGACTCGCCATCGACGATTGCCTCACAACCGATAATCTCATGATAGTAATATTCGTTCTCCGAGAGATCATGCACGTGTTCGGCATGGACATATAACTTCAACCCTTTATATTTTTCGATAAGGTTGATGTTCTCAAACCCTTTGAACGTGACGAGATGGAACTGCTTGTGCGGACGATACGTCGTGATCGTCATCTCTTGTTTCGTTCCGTCCACGTCAAGGAACAACGTGTTTCCTTTTTTAAAGCGTTCTTCCGGAAAATCTGTCGCCGCCAAAATTTTCACTTCCCCTTTAAGGCCGTGCGTATTGGCGATTTTCCCAACGTATAACCAATCCATTCGCGTTCCCTCCTCAACAAAATAGGCCGACCTCAGAAAAGGTCGGCCACATCATTACTTCGCGTTTTTCGCGTTGTGGAATTTCTCCATGATCCCTGCTTTAGAGAACAAGTTACGTACTGTGTCAGATGGCTTCGCGCCGTCTGCCAACCATTTGAGAGCGAGTTCTTCGTTGATGCGAACTTCAGCTTCTGGTTTTGCAACCGGGTTGTAGTGACCAACTTGCTCGATGAAGCGACCGTCACGTGGTGAACGTGAGTCTGCTACAACGATACGGTAGAAAGGTGATTTTTTTGCGCCCATGCGCTTAAGACGAATTTTAACTGCCATGGTAATATACCTCCATCATGTGTTTAAGAATTGACAACTTTTATAGTATACAGCTTTTTTGTCCGACTGACAAAAGTTTTTGTTAGAAGAACGGAAGACCTACGCCCTTTTTCTTCCCTTTCATTTGTCCTGACATTTGCTTCATGAGCTTCTTCATGTCATCGAACTGTTTGATGAGACGGTTCACTTCTTGAATCGAGCGACCGCTCCCTTTTGCGATCCGCTTCCGACGACTCGCATTGAGCACTTCCGGGTTGGCGCGCTCATGTTTCGTCATCGAGCGAATGATCGCTTCGACGTGATCGAGTTGTTTCTCGTCGATTTGGACGTTTTTCAACCCTTTCATCTTACCTGCACCAGGTAACATCGAAAGTAATTCATCAATCGGGCCCATGTTTTTCACTTGACCCAACTGTTCAATGAAATCATCGAACGTGAATGACGCGTCACGAATTTTGCTTTCTAGCTCTCTCGCTGCGTCTTGGTCCATCTGTGTCTCGGCTTTTTCAATGAGCGAGAGCACGTCCCCCATTCCAAGGATCCGTGACGCCATGCGTTCTGGATGGAATGGTTCGAGGGCATCCAACTTTTCTCCGAGACCGACGAATTTAATCGGCGCTCCCGTGACTGCCTTGATCGAAAGGGCTGCCCCGCCTCGTGTATCTCCGTCGAGCTTTGTGAGCACGACCCCGGTGATTCCGAGTTTCTCATTGAAACTGTCGGCCACATTGACCGCATCTTGACCTGTCATCGAGTCGACGACAAGGAAGATTTCATTTGGTTTGGCAATCGTCTTCACATTTTCGAGCTCACCCATGAGCGTCTCGTCGATATGAAGGCGACCCGCCGTATCGATCAACACGAAATCGTGATGATTTGTTTTTGCGTACTCGAGCGCTTTCGTCACAATCTCTTCCGGCTTCACTTGATCGCCAAGTGAGAAGACCGGTAAATCGAGTTGTTTCCCGAGTGTCTCGAGCTGCTTGATTGCCGCCGGACGATAAATATCCGCCGCGACGAGAAGTGGACTGCGGTTATGCTTTTTGCGAATCAAGTTCGCTAGCTTCCCGGTCGTTGTCGTCTTACCTGCCCCTTGCAGACCGACCATCATGACGACTGTCGGTGGTTTCTGACTGAATGAGATCGGGACGACATCGCTTCCCATCAAATTCGTCAACTCTTCGTGAACGATTTTGACGACTTGTTGACCTGGCGTCAATGATTTCATGACATCCTGACCAACCGCGCGTTCTTTCACGTCATTGACGAATTGCTTGACCACTTTAAAGTTGACGTCGGCTTCTAGTAAGGCGAGGCGAACCTCACGCATCATCTCTTTGACATCAGCCTCAGAGATTTTCCCTTTACCGCGCATCTTTGAAAGCGTCGCTTGCAACCGTTCTGATAATCCTTCAAATGCCATGCTCCAGCCCCCTACTCTAAATTCTCAAGCGCAGAAATCGTAGCCTGCACGTCATCCGTGAGCTCGACTTGACGTTTGAGGGTCTGAAGAAGTTGCTGACGCTGTTCGAATTTTTCGAATAGAGCGAGCTTTTCCTCGTACTGTTCAAGCATCGTTTCTGTACGCTTTATGTTATCGTAGACCGCTTGACGGCTGACTTCAAACTCTTCCGCTATCTCTCCGAGCGAGTAGTCATCTAGGTAATAAAGAGACATATAGTTGCGCTGTTTCGGTGTGAGGAGCGCTTGATAGAAATCGATGAGATAGTTCATGCGATTCGTTTTTTCGAGCGTCAAACCTTTCACCTCCACATGTTAAGTGAAATCCCTTTACAACTACCAATAGTACAGCCGTGCCTAGTACTTGTCAAGTTTTTTTCTTAACAGTAAAACTTAGGCGAGGTCTTTGTTTGTGTCCTCATTTTCAGTTGAGTCCTCTTCTGATTTGTCCTCAAAAACGTCTCCAAACAACCCGAGGACGAACTGTTCTGGGTCGAACTCTTGCAAATCGTCCATCTTCTCTCCGAGACCGACATATTTGACCGGGATATCGAGTTCATTTCGAATCGCGAGAACGATCCCACCTTTTGCTGTACCGTCGAGTTTCGTCAAGACGATTCCGCTCACGTTCGTCGCTTCTTTGAACGCTTTCGCTTGAATCATAGCGTTTTGTCCCGTCGTTGCATCTAATGCGAGTAACACCTCATGTGGTCCGTTCGGGACTTCTCGTTCGATGACCCGTTTCACTTTTTCAAGTTCTTTCATTAAGTTCACTTTATTCTGAAGGCGTCCCGCCGTGTCACAAATGAGCACGTCCATGTTACGTGACTTCGCAGATTGAACTGCATCGTATACGACGGCAGCCGGGTCAGACCCTTCCGTTTGACGAATGACCGGTACTCCGACGCGTTCGCCCCATACTTGAAGTTGCTCGATCGCTCCTGCACGGAATGTATCTCCTGCCGCGAGCATGACGTTACGACCTTCCGACTTCAATTGATGCGCCAATTTTCCGATCGTCGTCGTCTTCCCGACCCCGTTCACACCGACAAACAAGATGACCGTGAGTCCGTCTTGCATGTTCAGTTCACGGTCAGATTCGTCTTCCTGAAGGCGTTTCGCCACCACTTCAACGAGAGCATCCCGAACAGCGACCGGGTCCTTCAAGTTGCGTCGTTTGACTTCTTCTTTCAAGTCTTCGACAAGGTCCATCGTCGTCGTGACGCCGACATCCGCTTGGATGAGCAAATCTTCGAGTTCATCGAAGAAGTCCTCATCCACCTCGCGAAAACGGTAAACGAGGTCGTTGACGGCACTCGCAAATCCGTCACGCGTCTTCGTCAATCCGTCCGTAAACTTTTGTGACACCTCTTGGGTAGATGTCGTTAATTTCTCTTTTAATTTCTTGAAAAAACTCAACGTGATTCCTCCATCTCTTCATCCATTTCTACGACACGTTTTGCTTCAGACAGTTCGACCGATAACACTTCGGACACTCCGTTCTGTTGCATCGTGACGCCATAAAGCGTATCTGCCGCTTCCATTGTACCTTTTCGGTGCGTGATGATGACAAATTGCGTGTCGATTGAGAGCGTGCGAATGTATTCCCCGAACCGATGTACGTTCGCCTCATCAAGCGCCGCTTCGACTTCATCGAGGACACAGAATGGTACCGGACGCGTTTTCAAAATCGCAAACAGTAAGGCGATTGCCGTAAGTGCCCGCTCTCCTCCAGACAACAGACTGAGCGTCTGTAGCTTTTTGCCAGGCGGTTTGGCGACGATCTCAATCCCTGTATTCAACAAGTCAGACTCATCGACCAATTTCAAATCGGCCTCGCCCCCACCGAACAACTCGGTGAACGTCTGTTTGAAGTGTGCCCGAACGTTCGTATATGTCTCTTTGAAAAGACGTGTCACTTCACGGTCCATCTCGGCGATGATCTCATACAAATCTTCTTTCGCACTGACCAAGTCATCCCGCTGTTCAGACAAGAACGTAAAGCGCTCATGAACGCTATCGAACTCCTCGATCGCATTCAAGTTAACCGGTCCGATCTCTTCAATTTGACGAACGAGCAATTTGAACTCTTCTTTCGCCTCATCAAGAGGAATCTCAAGCGCCGGTAAGAGTTCTGCAACGAGCCCGTGTTCCTCTAACGCATCGAGCTTCCACTGTCGTTTTAATTCGAACTCTTGTTTCGCTGTCTCTAGTTTTCGAACGACTGCTTCCGCTTGACGCCGCGCTTCCGTCGCTTGATCGACACGTTGACGCATGATGCGGTACGCCTCTTCATTTGACTTGAGCGTTGCCGTCATGTTTTGAAGTCGCTCTTGAATGTTGGTGAATTCAAGCTTGGCCGTAGCGAGCGTCTCTTCTAACTCGGCAGATGAGACGACTTCCCCACTGTCAAGTCGCGTAAGTTCACGATTCATCTGATCGGTCCGGTCCTGTAGACGTTTCCGTTCAGTCGTCAAGCGCTCCACTTCATAGCGAACCCGTTCTTCTTCGAGCGTATGGCGTTGTAGGTCGAGCTCGTTTTGACGAAGCATCGCTTCAAGTCGCCCCGTACTTTCGGCACTTTTTGCCTGTTCGGCACGAAGCGACTCTAGACGAACACGAATGTCCGCTTGCACTTTATCCGTATCTGCCAACGTTTTCGTCAAACGTTCGAGTTCGGCTGTCGACGTCTCAATCGTTTTCTCGTAACGCAGCATCTCATGATCGAACAGTTCAAGTTGTGACTTGGCATCGAGCGAGGCGCGTTCGGCGGTACGGTAAGTAGCCTCGACCTCTCGAAGCGATCCTTCGACGGTACGTTTCTCGTCTCGCAGCGTTGATAATGCTTCAGTGATTGTCTTCAACGCTTCCGTGTATTCTTGAAGACGTTGTTTTTGCTCATGAAGCATCGCAAGCCCTTGCGTCAATCCTTGTTTCAAGTCGTCTAACTCACGCGATTGTGTGAACAAGGCCACCCCTTGCTTACGACTCCCACCGGTCATCGAACCACCGACGTTCACGATGTCTCCTTCGAGCGTGACGACGCGGAAACGGTATCCGGTCATTTGCGCAATCCGGTTCGCGACTTCTAACGTCTCGGCGACGAGCACCGAACCGAGAAGTGATTTTTTCAACGTTTCGAACGACTCGTCCGTCTCGACTAAATCAGATGCCACCCCGACAAATCCAGTCATCGATTCGAGGCGATGTAACACCTCAGTCGGTACAAATCTTGGTTTGATCGTCGTCATCGGTAAGAACGTCGCGCGACCTGCGTTCGCTTTGCGCAATCGATCGATTTCATGACGTCCGACTGTCTCGTCTTTGACGACGACATGTTGTTGCGTCTGTCCGAGAGCCGTTTCGATGGCGGCTTCATACGAAGGACGAACACGAATCAGTTCAGCGACGGCACCAAGCACACCTGATGAACGGTCTTTCAATACAAACTTAACCGCATGGAAATATCCTTCATACGATTGCTTCATCCGTTCGAGCATCTCAATCCGATCTTCCGTCTTTTGACGACGACGTTCGAGGTCATAGTAAGACGTTTCTGCCCGTGTCAACTTTTCACGGATCGCCGTCTCTTGGTCGCGAAGTTCCGTTTCTTTTTTACTCAGTAGTTCGAAACGGCCTTGCACTTCTTCATATTGTTCCCGTGCCGCTTCGAGTGTTGCTTCTTGTGAAGACCGATCATCAAGACGATGTTTGTTCTCACGAAGGAGACGTTCTTTCGACTCGATGGCGACATCGATATCCCGTTGCTCCCGCTTTTGTTGGTTACTGATTGTCGCTCGTGTTGTCGCGAGTTCGAACGCCTCACTTTGTAACGCTTCGATCTCGGCATTGAAATCACGCGAGGCGGCTGTCAACTGTTGTTGAAGCGTATCTCTCGCCTCGGTCGTTTGTCGCAACGTATCTACTTTTTTAGACAATTCATCACGAACGACCGTTAGTCGAGTCTCTAACTCTTCCATCTCGGCGCTCACTTCTTCACGTTGACGGACGAGACGCTCTTTCATCTCGGCTCCATGCTCTTCTTGTGCTTTCGCGAGCTTGATGTCACCCGTCAAGCGTTCGACATACGTCGACTGTTCGCGCTCTTTTTGGTTCATCTCGGATAACTCTTCACGAAGGGTCGATAGCGTAGCCTCAAGTTGAGTACGTTCCTCCGTGAGGTGTTGTACCGAACGATCACAATCCGATAACTGCTTGATCGATTCTGTATGACGTACCGTCACTTGTTCAATTTCTTGTTGGAGCAACTGAATTTCGGCACCCATGATTCCCGTTTCGAGCTCGTCATGACGGGCTTTTGCCACTGTATATTCCCGAGCGAGCGCCGCCTGCTCACGAAGTGGTTCCACCCGGTCAGCCAATTCAAATAAAATGTCGTCGACACGTGACAAGTTCAATTCGGTGTCTTGCAATTTACGCTCAGCCTGTTTTTTACGCTGGCGATACTTAAGGACACCCGCCGCCTCTTCGATGACGGCACGGCGGTCTTCCGGCTTCCCGGAAATGACTTGCTCGACTCGACCTTGCCCGATGATCGCGAACGCATCACGGGAAAGACCTGTGTCTAAAAAGAGGTCAATGACGTCTTTAAGACGACATGGTTTTTTATTCATAAAATAGTCGCTGTCCCCACTTCGGGTCACGCGACGGGTCACACTCACTTCTTCATAAGGGAGACGTAACTGTTCGTCGCGATTATCGAGGACGAGCGTGACCTCCGCGACGTTTCGGTGATTCTCACCTTCACTTCCGGCGAAGATGACGTCTTCCATCTTGGCACCGCGAAGTGATTTGGCCGACTGTTCTCCAAGTACCCAGCGAACAGCGTCCGATATATTGGATTTCCCGCTTCCGTTCGGCCCTACTACAGCAGTGACGCCGGGACGGAAATCTAATTCAATTCGCTTGGCAAATGATTTAAAGCCAGCGAGTTCGATTCGTTTTAAGTGCATCGTGACCATCCTATCCGCAGTAAGCATTCATCTGTATATTTTACCACAGTTAACAGTTCGTCAAAATGACAGAATCATGCTATTCTTAAAAGAACTGTAGAAAGGGGAATACAGATGACGAATGAACAGATGATTGAAGCGATTTTGGACAAAATGAACATTATTAACCGCGGTGCGATCAAGGCGGAAGAATATAATGCGGCTGACCCATCAGCGGTGAAAGAGATTTACGAGTACGTAATGACACGTTCTTCCCTCTCTTTATCGGAAGTCGACGGGATTGTCGAAGAACTCGGCCAATTGACATGAAAAAGGAGTGGAACCATTGCGAATGGTCCACTCCTTTTTTTGTTTATAGATCTGCGTAACGTCGATTGAACGCGATGAGCGCTTCTTTGGCCGCCAACTGCTCGGCTTCTTTTTTAGAGCGCCCGACTCCTTCTCCGACAATGTCGTCACTGAGCCGTGCATGGGCAACGAATTCACGGCTATGCGCCGGTCCTCGCTCCTCGATGATTTCATACGTGACCGGACCTAAGCCTTCCCGTTGCACACTTTCCTGCAACTGGCTCTTGAAATCGGTCTGTTCTTCAAATACACCCGCTAAGACTTTCGGAAAAACCGCTTCGGCGAGGAATCGTTCGACTGCCTCAATCCCTTGGTCTAAATAAAGAGCACCGATATAGGATTCGAATACATCGGCAAGTAGTGCCGGACGTTTTCGTCCACCGGTCAACTCTTCACCTTTTCCAAGTAAGATGAAGTCAGAGAAAGCATAGGCCTCCGCAAAATTCACGAGTGACGGCTCACAAACGATCGCCGCCCGTAATTTCGTTAATTCCCCCTCGGAGCGCTCCGGATAAGTCTCATATAGGAAGCGGGATACGGTCAATTCTAGCACGGCATCCCCTAAAAATTCTAAGCGTTCATTGTCTTTTCGTAATCCACGTTGTTCATTCACGTATGAAGAGTGTGTGAACGCCTGCATGAGCAAATCGTGATTCGAAAACTGAACGTCTAAACGCTCTTCTAATGACTTGAATAATTCTAAGATGCGTGCCCGTTCCATTTCCTGACGCCGGCGCCGTTGCGCCGACCCTTGACGGTCAAACCGTCGTTTGTCTTTTGTCATAGTTCCCTCCATGAATAAGCACAAGCCCACCGCTCGGAACCGAGCGGTGGGATGGCTTGATTACACTTTTGTTTCGATATACGCTACTACGTCGCCAACAGTCGCAAGCTTCTCAGCGTCTTCGTCTTCAATCGTGATGTCGAATTTGTCTTCGAGGTCCATCACCATTTCCATTACTTCAAGCGAGTCAGCGCCAAGGTCGTCCTTGAACGATTTCTCTGCAGTGATCTCAGAAATGTCTTTCCCGAGCTTCTCTGCTACTGCTTCTTGTACGTCTACTAAAATTTGTTCTTTTGTCATGATAAAATCCCTCCAAAGGTAAGTATATTAAATGTCTGTCTATTGGTAAAGTTCTCTTTTACGCCATCGTCATGCCGCCATCGACGGCAATCGTCTGACCGGTCACGTAAGCGGCTTGTTCAGATGCTAAGAATGAGACGAGATTCGCCACATCTTCGACTTGCCCGAAACGATTGAACGGAATTTGCTCGAGTGTAGCGTTCCGCTGTTCATCTGTCAAGGCATCAGTCATATCCGTTTGAATGAAACCTGGACAAACGGCATTGACCGTCACATGACGACTTGCGAGTTCGCGTGCCACTGATTTCGTCAACCCAATCAATCCTGCTTTCGCAGCCGCATAGTTGGCTTGTCCGGCATTCCCCGTAATCCCGACGACTGAGGCGATATTGATGATTCGCCCCGATTTTGATTTGAGCAACGATCGTGTGACCGCTTGCGATGTGAGGAACGCGCCTTTCAAGTTCGTCGATAAGACGTCATTGAAGTCCGCTTCTTTCATCCGCATGAGTAACCCGTCACGTGTGATGCCTGCATTGTTCACAAGACAATCGACACGTCCGTACGTATCGACCGTTGTCTTGACGAGTGCTTTAACGTCGTCAGCGTTTGAGACGTCCGCCTTCACGGCCGTAGCATCGCCACCTGCTTCAATGATGGCCGCCACGACAGCGTTTGCTTTTTCTTCACTACCCGAGTAATTCACGACGACTCGGAAGCCGTCTTCCCCTAAACGTTTCGCGATGGCCGCACCGATTCCACGGGACGCGCCAGTCACGATCGCTACTTGATCATGCACGAACTTCTCCTCCTAACGAGGCGACTTCTTCCAACGTGGTCGCCTTTTGAATCGATACATTCGAATCGATTCGTTTAATCAACCCCGAAAGTGGTGACGATGGACCGAATTCGATGAACGTGTCCACCCCGTCTGCAATCGCTTTTCGAACACATTCTTCAAAACGAACCGACGAATACAGTTGTTTCGTCAACAACGCTTTCAGATGTTCCGGTTCACGGTGTACAGCCGCATCCACGTTCGAGATGAAATCGACAGATGCTTCTTGGAACGGTGATGAGGCGAGGACATCTTGGAAACGTGTCGCCACCGGCATCATATATGAACTGTGGAACGCACCGGAGACATTTAACGGTAATACCCGTTTCGCGCCGGCTGCCTTCAGTTCTACACTCGCCTGTTCGACCGCATCGATATGCCCGGAAATGACAAACTGACCAGGGCAATTCAAGTTAGCGATTTGAACCAAGTCCCCACTCGCACTAATTTTTTCAGTGATATGAAGCGCTTCTTGAAGATCGGTCATTCCGACGACTGCCGCCATCGTCCCATCTTTCACAGAAGACATCAAATTACCACGTTCTCGAACGAGCACGGTCGCCTCTTCTAAATCGATGACCCCCGCTGAGACGAGTGCCGCATACTCCCCTACGCTATGTCCGATGACGACATCTGGTGTCGCACCGTTTGCCGCATAGGCTTGTGCAAGCAACGAGGCATGTGCCACGATTGCTGGTTGTGCGACTTCTGTTTCTTGTAGGTCTTCTTTCGACCCGGCAGACATGACTTCAAGAAGGTCAAATCCGAGTCGACGCCCGATTGCCTGAAGGGCTTCAGGTTGGTCTAAAAAGGTCTGTCCCATTCCAACGGCTTGAGAGCCTTGTCCTGGGAACACCCATGCTACTTTCCCCATGTCCTCACCTGCTTTCGCTTAGTCTATCGCTTTGGCACGCTTGATTTTATCGACGACATCGTGGTCTACCATGATTTTCGCCTGTTTCAACGCACTCGCAATCGCAAGTGCGTCGCTCGATCCATGTGCCTTGATGACAGGCGCATTGATCCCGAATAATCCGGCTCCCCCATGTTCACGATAATCAAGCGTTTCTTTCAATCGTCTTAATTTCGGTTTTAAGATGAGAGCGGCAAGTTTTGATACAAGGTTGCTCGTAAATTGTTCTTTCATCATCTTCATGAGCATCGCTGAGGATCCTTCTACACCTTTTAACAAGATGTTTCCTGCAAATCCTTCTGTCACGATGACGTCCACGTCTCCTGACATCGCTTCTCGCGCTTCGACATTCCCGACAAAGTGGACAGGGGCCTGTTCAAGGAGGGGGAACGCTTCTTTCGTGAGCGCATTTCCTTTTCCGGCTTCCGTCCCGATATTGAGAAGGGCGACACGTGGTGTTTTGATGCCACGGACATGTTCTGCATACAGTGAACCCATGATCGCATAATCCACAAGATGTTCGGCTTTCGCATCCGGATTCGCTCCGACATCCAGCACGACGACACCGCTACCTGTATATGTAGGGAACGTCGGAGATAATGCCGGACGCTCGATTCCTGGGATCCGTCCGATGACGAAGAGAGACGCTGCCATCAAGGCGCCGGTGTTCCCGGCAGACACGAGAGCATCCGCTTTCCCCTCTTTGACAAGGTTTGCCGCTACGACGAGCGAGCTGTCCTTTTTGCGGCGGACCGCACGAACAGGCTCATCCTCACCTGTAATGATTTCACTTGCTGGAACGACCGTCACACGAGGATCGTCAAGTCCATAAGAGGCAATTTTCACCTCGTCACCGACTAGAAAGAGTTTCATCGGTTCATTCGGATATTGTTCGACGAACCGTTTCACACCTTCTACGATTGCTTTCGGTGCGTGATCGCCACCCATTGCATCAATTGCTAATTTCATGCTTGTTCCTCCTCACCACGTCGGTAAATCGTGAAGTCGCCTTCAAAAACGCGCTCCTCACCGACATAACTTTCGACCGTGACGTCTGTTCTCCCGTCCCCTCTTAGCTTCATCACACGAGCCTTGGCAACGACTCGCTCTCCAAGATGGACCTGGCGACTAAACCGGATCTCCGCTTTAGTGGTCAACGCCAATTCATCATTGATGAGCGCCACCGCTAACGAGTTGGCTTGCGCGAACAGGACGTGCCCACGTGCAATCTCATTGCGGCTAAAGACGTGTTCTTTTTCTATATCGAGGACAGAAATCGCAGAGTCATCGAGTTTCAAGTCAATCATATCACCGATGACCTCGCTCATTGAAAGCGATTTGACTTCATCGAGGTGCTCGGAAGCCACATGTTTGATTCGTTCCCTCACTTCTGGAATTTTTAATTCCATCCGGTCGAGTCGAATCGTCTGGATGCTGACGGAAAACTGTTTTGATAGTTCTTCGTCTTTGATGAACGGGTTGCGCTCAATCGTTTCTTGTAACAAGCGTTGCCGCTCTTTCTTAGGTACCCGCATTCAGTTCCCTCCTAAACTAATCGCTAAAGAACTTAATACCTGGTACTAATAGCAGTATATATTCTTTAGTCGTCATTTTCAAGTATTATTCTAACCTTTCCCCAACGAGAAGGTCGAGTTGTTTCAAATAGCCACGTAATCCTTCATATTGGGCGTCATGCCAAAAGGCGTCGCTTCCGAGAAGTTTCACGGCATCTTGCATCGCCACTTCCATCACTTTCAAGTCGAGAACGGGATCTGCGACCCGGAAGCTCGGAAGACCGCTTTGCGCGGTACCAAAGAAATCACCGGCACCACGTAACTCTAAATCTTTCTCTGCCAATACGAATCCATCGTTCGTCTCTGTCATCGTTTTCAGTCGTACTTTCCCGACATCTGACTTCGGGTCTCCAACGAGGATACAGAACGATTGATGGGTACCACGGCCGACGCGGCCACGTAGCTGGTGCAATTGCGCTAGCCCGAAACGCTCGGCGTCATGGATGATGATGAGTGAAGCGTTCGGAACGTTCACCCCGACTTCGACGACCGTCGTCGATACGAGAATTTGCGTCGCGTTGTCAGCAAATGACTTCATCACGTCGTCTTTTTCTGCGCTCGACAGCTTTCCGTGCATCAGCCCCACAGAATAGTTCGGAAACCGTTCTTTCAACAGTTCATACAAAGCCGTCGCACTTTCGACCTCGAGCGTATCCGACTCCTCGATGAGTGGTGCGATCACATATGCTTGACGGCCGAGAGACAATTCACGGTCGACCATCGAATGGACACGGTCGATTTGGTCTTGCTTCGCCCAATATGTTTCAATCGGTTTTCGGCCTTTCGGCATCTCATCGATTGTCGAGACGTCCATCTCTCCGAAAGCGCTGATGGCAAGTGTCCTCGGAATCGGGGTCGCGGTCATATATAAGACGTCCGCAAATTCCGCTTTATCGCGAAGTTTCTTTCGTTGTTCGACACCGAATCGATGTTGTTCATCCGTGATCGCCAAATGTAAGTTCGAAAACTCGACGGGTCCTTGAATGAGCGCATGTGTCCCCACGATGATGTCGACGTCTCCTGATTGAATTGCCGTTAGAAGCGCTTCTCGCGCCTTTCCTTTCACCGAGCTCGTCAAGAGGGCGATGGTGATGCCAAACGGTTCAAACAGTTCCTGCAAAGACGTCGCATGTTGTTCTGCTAAAATCTCGGTCGGCACCATCAACGCCCCTTGATACCCAGCCATGACGGTCGCATACAAGGCAATCGCGGCAACGACGGTCTTCCCGCTCCCGACATCCCCTTGTAGCAATCGATTCATCCGTTCTGGCTTCTCCAAATCGGATACGATTTCACGGATGACCCTTGTCTGGGCTCCCGTCAACGGAAATGCGAGTCGTTTGACGAACTCGTTCAATTGATGTTTATCGAGTTGAAGGGCCCGACCGTTTCCTGACCGCTCCATTTTCCGAAACGCCTGTAATTTCAATTGATACATGAGGCATTCTTCATAAACATAACTTCGTCTCGCCTGCTTATATGTCTCCACGGTATCTGGAAAGTGCATGCCGCGTAGCATATCCATCCGGTCCTCAAGTCGATACCTGGCCCGTATGGACGGTGGCACCCGCTCCGGAAGCTCGCCCACTTGTTCGAATGCTAACTTGACGATCCGACTAAAGTTCTTTTGCGTTAGACCCGCTCGTAATGAATAGATTGGTTGAAGTCCGCCTGACGGAGCACCGAACTCGAGGTCGGTCGCGCTGATCGTCATCCGATTCATGTCCCATTTCCCTTTGACCGTGACGGTCTCGCCGATTGCTAACTTTTCTTTATAAAATGCGCGGTTAAACATCGTCACTTGGACCGCATAACGTTCTTCTAACAATAATCTGAACTGAAGTCGATTCTTTCCTTTACTATAGTAGCGAACGAGCGGTTCTGCCTGGACCGTCCCACTCCACTTGACCAAGTCACCGTGAACGGCTGTCGTTACGGTCCCACTGTTATAATTCTCATAACGAAACGGGACGTGCTCTAGCACGTCCTCGATTCGAACAAGTCCCATCACTTCTAGTTTTTTGGCCATCTCTGGCCCGACACCTTTCAGAGTCGTCAGTCGTTCATTGTTTTGCATCTTCTTTCGCTCCAAATATATTTCGTTCGAGGCGACGAGCCGTCGGCGTATTCGCCAGTCCGCCTTTCGCCGTCTCTTTCAATGCGGTCGGCATCATTTGACCGACTTCATGCATCGCTGAAATGACTTCGTCACAAGGAATGCGTGATGTGATTCCCGCGAGGGCCATGTCCGCCGCGACAATGGCATTGGCACCACCCATGGCGTTTCGTTTCACACATGGGACTTCAACGAGCCCTGCCACCGGGTCACAGACGAGACCGAGCATGTTCTTAAGGGCGATTGCGAACGCCGTCGCCGACTGATCCGGTGTCCCGCCGGCTGCTTCGACGATGGCGGCTGCAGCCATTCCGGTCGCTGAACCGACCTCTGCCTGACAACCACCTGCCGCTCCCGAGATCGAGGCGTTGTTCGCCACCACGAAACCGAAAGCGCCTGACGTGAACAAGTAGCGAATCATCGCATCGCGGTCCATCTCGAGACGATCTTTCACAGCGAATAACGTTCCAGGTACGACGCCTGCACTCCCCGCAGTCGGTGTCGCACAAATCCGTCCCATCGCCGCATTTACTTCGTTCGTCCCGATGGCTTTTGACACGGCATCTAAAATGAGGTCTCCAGCCAGTGATTTGCCTGATTGGATATACTCTTGCATGAGTACGGCATCGTTCCCCGTCAATCCTGTCACCGATGTAACACCTTGAAGGGCGCGTTCAACCGCTTCTTCCATGACCTCGAGGTTTCGGTCCATCATCCCGATGATGTCCTCCCGGCTCGAGCGTCTGACGTGCATCTCTTGTTCGATCATGACTTCAGAAATCGTGATGCCTCGTTCTGTGGCAATCGTCACTAACTCTTCTACTGATTTAAACATCTCACATTCTCCTTATTCCCCAAAAATAGCTATCCGTTCGATTTGCGGTAACCGTTCCAGTTCTGCGATCACTTCAGCAGGAATCGTTTCATCAATCTCAATCGCCATCAAAGCTTGCATTCCTTTTTCGTGACGACTCACTTCCATATGCCCGATGTTCAATTGATGGTTTGCCAAAACGCCGGTCACTGCAGCGATGGCGCCGAATCGATCATGATGCAAGACGACGAGCGCAGGTCCTCCACCTGTCAATTTCAACGGGAACCCATTCAGTTCCGTGATCTCAATCGTTCCCCCACCGATTGAAATCCCGACGATTTCAAATGTCCCGAACTCATCTTCGAGTAAGACACGGGCTGTATTCGGATGATCCGTCAACAAGTCACTCGTCTCAAAGATGACCTCGATCCCTTTTTCACGAGCGATGTCTAACGCCTGTGGAATCCGCAAGTCAAACGTATCAAATCCCATGATTCCACCGACAATCGCGACATCCGTACCGTGACCCCGATACGTGTCCGCAAACGATCCGTAAAACGTGATGCGCGCGGTGCGGGGCGTTCGCCCGAATAACTTCCCGGCCATCAGCCCGATGCGTGCGGCACCGGCCGTATGCGAACTCGACGGCCCGACCATGACAGGACCAATAATGTCAAACACACTACGATATTTCACTTCATTTTCCCCCTTTCAAAAATCCCTACCTTCATTATACAGAAGGTAGGGACTTGAAACAGCTTATTCCACACTAAAAATATAAGAGTAAAGCGGTTGTTTGCCGTCGTGTACTTCAATCTCAATCTCATCATTTACAGATTCGATATATGACGTCAACGCTTCCACGTCTGATTCAGATGAGCCTTCACCTGTTAAGATCGTGATGATTTCATCGTCTGCTTCGACGAGTGCATCGACCAACTTTTTAGCCGCTTCGAGGCTTGACGTCGATGAAGAAACAATTTTCTTCTCTGCGATTGCCATATGCTCGTCTTTCTTGATTTCCACACCATCGATGCTCGTGTCACGAACAGCGTAAGTGACTTGACCAGACTTCACAGTCGCGGCAGCCACTTTCATCGCTTGTTCGTTCATCTCGACATCCGCCTCTGGGTTGAAGGCGATTGCCGCCGCAAGACCTTGTGGGACCGTCTTCGTCGGGATGACAGAGACGCCGCATGGTGCGACAGATGCCGCTTGCTCAGCAGCCATGATGATGTTCGAGTTGTTCGGGAAGATAAAGACATGTTCCGCATGTGCAGATTCAATCGCCTTAACGATATCTTCTGTCGATGGGTTCATCGTCTGACCGCCTTCGATGACATGTGCCGCTCCAAGCGAACGGAACAATTCACTGACGCCTTCACCCATTGCCACCGTTACGATTGCAAATGGTGCTTTTGGCTTCTCGGCTTGTTGAACACCGTGCTGATTTGCGCCGTGTTCTTCTTCGAGAATTGTCGAGTGCTGTTGACGCATGTTCTCGATTTTGACTGCAACGAGTTCACCGAAACGCTGACCTTTCGTGATGACCTCACCTGGAGTCTCGACGTGAACGTGAACTTTTAAGAGTTCTTCGTCCGCGACGACAAGGAGAGAATCCCCTAGTTCTGACAATTCGTTACGGAATGCGTCTTCATTGAACGGCGTATCCTTTAACTTATCGTCTTGGAAACGAACCATGATCTCCGTACAGTAGCCGAATTCGATGTCTTCTGTTGACATGAACCCTTGTGCCGCATGAGCATGATGTTCTGCCTCAATCAACGCATCCATGACAGGTGCATGTGGTTTCTCGAGTTCTTTTCCTTCAAGGCTTGCAAGGAATCCTTCGTAGATGACGAGAAGACCTTGACCGCCCGAGTCGACGACGCCGACTTCTTTTAATACCGGCAACAAGTCCGGTGTACGGTCTAACGATGCTTTCGCTTCTGCGATGACACGTTTCATAAATTCAGTGAAATCACTTGTCGACTCTGACGCAAGGAGCGCTTCGTCGGCCGCTTCACGAGCAACCGTCAAAATCGTTCCTTCAACCGGTTTCATAACCGCCTTGTATGCCGTGTCGACACCGCGCTTGAGCGCCTCTGCAAAATCAACCGTTGTCAGTTCCGCTTTGCCTTCAACCGCTTTACCGAATCCACGGAACAACTGACTTAAAATAACGCCTGAGTTTCCTCGTGCTCCCATAAGTAGTCCACGAGCAAACTTCGATGACACCTCTGCGATATCTGATGAGTTCATCGCTGCTACTTCTTTCGCACCCGACGTCATCGTCAAGTTCATGTTCGTTCCCGTATCTCCGTCTGGAACCGGGAAGACGTTAAGCGAATCCACATAATCTGCGTTTTGGCTCAAGTTGGCCGCTCCGTTCGCGATCATGTTTGAGAGCGCCAATCCATCTAAACGTTTTAAACCCACACCAAATCCTCCTCCGTTTTCGTCAGTCATTCGTCAGACGAACGCCTTGAACGAATATATTTACCGACGAAACGTTTAATCCTAAAGTTTCTCCAAGCGTATACTTCACTCGGCTCTGCACGTTGTATGCAACTTCAGATACTTTCGTTCCGTAGCTTACAATGATGTGCATGTCGATATGTACGTCTTCGTCTTCTTGACGTACGACGACACCACGTGCATAATTTTCACGTTTTAACAATTCAGCAATGCCGTCTTTCAATTGTGCTTGTGAAGCCATGCCGACCACACCGAAGCATTCCATCGCCGCACCACCTGCGAGTGTCGCGATGACGTCACTTGTGATGTCAATATTGCCATATGTTGTCTTCATTTCAATTGCCATATGGAGTAGCCTCCTTTATTCGGAATGATTCCTAATGTACATTCTACAATAAGTACCTAGTTATTAAAAGAACCTGCTCCAGAAACTCGGTCAATTAACGCGATAACCTCATTCATTATTCAAATCCTTGAGAGTAATGTCAAGTTTTTTTCTTGTCATGGTACGATTTTCTAGTTGCATCGGGAAAAAAGCCGTGCTAATATAAACGAGTGTCTATTAGGACGAACCCACATAAAAAAGGAGGGGAAACGCATGGCACGTAAATGCTACGTAACAGGTAAATCACCTAAATCAGGTAACAACCGTTCGCACGCACTCAACAAGACAAAACGTACTTGGGGTGTAAACGTACAAAAAGTTCGTATTCTCGTTGACGGTAAACCGAAACGCGTTTGGGTTTCAGCTCGCGCACTTAAATCAGGTCTCGTTGAACGCGTATAATACTTATACACGAACGAATAAATCCCAGCGGCATTCGCCGATGGGATTTTTTTTTTGCTTATTTTTTGATGATCATGACGAGAACCATTCCTTGATGGACCGTCAATCGGGCAGACGCTTCGGTCCATTCATTCGAAATCGTCAACGCCTCCCCACTCTTGACCTCATGATGGTCGAGTGGATATTTGACACCTTCAATCGAGATCGTGGCCGTCTTCCAAGGCATGAAGGAAAGATAGTGCCCGTCTCGCTTCATAATGACCTCGCTACCTGTTCTCACGAGATAAACCGTTTGACCTTCTCCGTGAAGAACCATCTCCGGATACGCTTCAAGTAAGCCGACGTTCGCAAACGTCATATCGATGCGTCCGCCTAAGCCACCATATACATCCATCCGTGTCGCCCCGCGTTCTCTCGCGAACGCTAGTGCAATCTCTAAGTCCGTCACGTCTTTCTCCGAAGGATAGCGTAGCGCCTCCTCAGGCGGTAGTCCTTTAAACGAATCAAAGTCCCCGACCACGACGTCTGGCATGATCTCTTCATCTAATAATCTTTGATATCCACCATCGACACCGATGACAAAATCGGCATCACGCGGTAAGTCCGGAATGGGTTCCGGACTCGCCGCGACGATCAATATATTCATTGACGGAGATCCCGTGTCGCCACACGCGTGAAACGTGGTGCTGTCGTGAAGAGGAGCACTAACACGATGGCTGAGATGACAAAGGATGGTGCCATATACGTAGCATTGTAGCCGAGTGAATAGGCGACGACCGGACCTTCTGCATATTCAGCAAAGAAGACAATTCCCGAGATGACGTGCGCCGCGTATCGTAACATCGAACCCAGGAGCGCCCCGAGTACTAAATATGTGGCAAGCGTCTTCGTCGCCCCGTTGCTCGCAGCTTGCTTCACACGCCCCGCGAACACCCCGGCCATTCCGACGAGACCATAAGCGACCGTATAGTCGAGCAGGAATTGTACAGGCGTGAAAATATAGGCACCGAACAAGAGTTGAAGTGTCCCGACGAGGGCACCTGTCGCGAGACCACCTTTTAATCCGTGGCGGAATGCCATCACAAAGATCGGGAGCATCGCTAAACTGATGGATCCCCCTTGTGGCAAACGGTATGGAATGAGCAAATCAAAAATGAGCCCGAGCGCTGCAAACAATGAAATTTCAATGAGCGCTTGTAATTTGAAACGTGATTTCATCTTTCTTCCTCCTTTATTTGGTTGAACGACAAAAAGCAGCATGACGTAAACGCCATGCTGCTTGGATTCGCAACGTGCATTTTCGCCACATCCCTACGTCCGTGTGAACGGAACAGGTTCAAAGGGTTAGCGTATGCCTCTCAGCCACATCATGTGACACCCCTTGCGACTCTATCTTGTTGTTCTATCGTCGATTATACACGAGATGCGCCACGAATGCTATCGATGGCTGCTTTATAATCTGATTGATTATAGATGGCTGATCCCGCAACAAGGACATCAGCCCCTGCGTCGATGCAATATTTTGCCGTTTCCGCGTTGACACCACCATCGATTTCAATCTCAAAATCAAGCTGACGGTCTTGGCGGAGCTGACTGAGTGCTGAAATTTTCGGTACGACCGATTCGATGAAGGCTTGTCCCCCGAACCCTGGGTTGACGGTCATGAGCAATACCATGTCGACGTCCGCAAGCACGTGCTCAATCGTCGAGAGCGGTGTATGCGGGTTCAAGACAACTCCGCATTTTGCGCCAGCCGCTTTGATTTGTTGCAAAACGCGATGCAAATGGTTCGTCGCTTCCACGTGAACGGTCACGATGTCCGCTCCCGCTTTCACGAAGTCTTCGACATAGCGTTCCGGTTGATCAATCATCAAATGCACATCGAGGACCATGTCTGATTTTTTACGCAAGCTTGTGAGGACCGGTAGACCAATCGAAATGTTCGGCACGAACTGTCCGTCCATGACGTCAAAATGGATATAGTCCGCTCCCGCTTCTTGGACGGCTTTCACTTCCGCCTCCAAATTGGCAAAGTCGGCCGCTAAAATAGATGGTGCAATTTTAATCATCTGTCAATACCTCCGTTTTCGATCGTTTAACTCCTCCATAAAGGTAACATAATTCTCGTACCTTGTTGAAGCGATTTCACCATTTTCAACGGCTTGTTTGATGGCACATCCCGGTTCATTCAGGTGAGCACATCCGCGGAACTTACAATCGTCATGGCGTTCGACGAAATCAGGGAAGCACCACCTGAGTTCATCTGCCTCAAGTTCCTGAGGAAACTCCAAGCTTGAAAATCCAGGTGTGTCGGCAACAAGACCATCCGCTAATTGAATCAACGTCACGTGACGCGTCGTATGCTTTCCTCGACCGAGTGATTTAGAGATTTCCCCTGTCGCCAACTCGAGCTCTGGCGCGACGGCGTTAAGTAACGAACTTTTTCCGACACCGGTCTGACCGGCGAAGACACTCGTCTTCTCTTTGAAAAGACCGCGCACTTCATCCACTCCGTGAGCATGCTCTGTCGATGTCTCAATCACGTCATACCCGATGGCGCGATAACGTGCAATCGCTTCTTGTATCGGCTCGACTTCATGTTCATCGAGCAAGTCCATCTTCGTCAAGACGATGATCGGATGAATTTGCTTTGACTCGATGAGTACGAGGAAACGATCGAGTAAATGATATGAAAACGCCGGTTCTTTTACTGAAAAGAGGAGGAACGCCTGATCGATATTAGCAATCGGCGGACGAACGAGGTGGTTTTGACGCTCTTCCACCTCTAAAATATAGCCGGTCCCATCTTCTTGATCTTGAATCACTACATCGTCGCCGACGACCGGTGAGATGTTGCGTTTTCGAAAGTTCCCTCTAGCCCGACAACGAATCTCTTGATTCGTCTCGGTCATCACATCGTAAAACCCGCCTTGAAGGCGAATGATTGTTCCTTTCATTATGACTACCTCCTTTAAAAAAGAGGTGACGACACCGTCACCTCTTTATTGTGCCTCTTCAGCTTGTGCATATGTGACTGAATCTGTTCGGACAATCTCACCATCGACTTCAATCGTCGCCGTCCCGACTTCGTCAGGGGCAATGACGAGCGTATACGAATACGTTGTCGTCTCTGTGATTTGATCACGAAGCACCTCAATCTCACCACGTGCGTCAACCGTACGAATCACGACTTCGACCGTCTTCGGTTTCTTGTCTTTGTCCGGTTGTTCGACTTCCACAGTCACTTCACGTTCAATCGAAATATCGGTCGGTTCAACGCCTTCCGATACGATGACCGTGAGCTCCGTTCCCGGGTCGACTGCTGTCCCGGCTGTCGGAAGTTGACGGATGATTTGACCTTTAGGAACACTTGTCGAAAATTCATCCCGCTTCACGATTTTCAGTTTGTTCTGTTCAGCATAAATAGATGCTTCGTCGAACGTGTACCCAGCAAGGTTCGATAGTTCCACTTTGTTGCTTCCTGTCGACACGACGAGTGTGACCGTCACCTCTGAAGGAACGACCTCTTCACCTGGGTCGACCGATTGGGAAATCACGTCTCCGCTATTCACCGTTTCGGAAGCTTCTGTTTTAATTTCAAGGTCGCTGAATGCTAAGTCTTTCAACATACGTTCCGCAGCAGTTTGCGAAAGACCTTCTACGTTCGGCATTTCGACCGTCTCTTTTCCAGCCGATACGACAATCGTCACGGTCGTTCCGCGTTTCGGTTTACGTCCTTCTTGCGGGTTTTGCGAAATGACTTCACCCTCCGCAATATCATCGCTCGCCCGTTCTGTCACTTCGACGACAAACCCGGAAGCTTCAAGTTCTGTCGTCGCATCCCCGATACTCATGCCGACGACATCCGGCACGACGGAACGAGACATCTCATCGGCGACCACGTAAGCGGCAATGCTTCCACCGATCAATAGAACGATGAGTAAAATCCAAATCCACCATTTACGTTTCTTCTTTTTCACAGGAACCTCTTCCGGTTCCTGTTCTTTTGGTGGCGTGACCGGTGGTGGTGTCACCGGCACATCTTGTTTTTCTTCCGTCATGACCGGTGCCATGACGAGCGTCTGGTCGAACTCGTTTTGATTTGCCGAGAGTCGTCTCGGTTCATTGGCACGTTCACGGCTCAAAGCGGTCATACAATCTTTTTTAAAGGCTGCGACCGATGCATGTCGGGCTCCCGGTGATTTTGACAAGGCTTGCATGACACAGTTCTCAAGCGCTTGTGGAACATTCGGATTTAAGTCCATCGGTCGAATCGGGTCATCTTGCAAATGTTGAAGGGCGACCGCGACCGGCGTCTCGCCGATGAACGGTACACGACCCGTCAACAATTCATACAAGACAGCACCGAGCGAGTAAATGTCCGATTTTTCATCCGCAAATTTCCCACGAGCTTGCTCGGGTGAGAAGTAATGGACAGAACCAAGGACAGACATCGTATGCGTCAACGTCGCATTCGACATCGCGACAGCAATCCCAAAATCGGTCACCTTCACGTTTCCATGCTGATCGATCATCATATTCTGTGGTTTGATATCCCGGTGAATGATTCGGTTCGCATGGGCGTGATCAATCGCATCACAAATCTGCCCCATGATGCGCAACGCCTCATCGACAGATATGTATTCTTCCTGCAAATATTGTTTTAACGTCACGCCATCGACGTGCTCCATGACGATATAGTATAGATCATCTTCATCGCCGACGTCGTAGATGGCGACGATATTCGGATGGTTCAGACTCGTAGCCGCATGGGCTTCTCGCTCGAACCGACGTATAAATTGTTCGTTATGTGAGAATTCAGATCGCAACACCTTGATGGCGACGGTTCGGTTTAAAATCTCGTCATGAGCCCGGTAGACATTTGCCATGCCTCCGCTGCCGATTTGTTGTTCGATCCGATAACGATCGTTGATTCGTTCTCCGCTTCGCATCGGATTCATCCTCTCTTTCTATCTGTGAATTGAACGAGGGCGACCGTAATGTTGTCGCTCCCTCCCAATTGGTTGGCTTCCGCAATCAGTTGATCTGCTTTTTGTTCAGCCGATACAGCTTGTTGTAAAACGTGTTGAATCGCCCCATCGGTCAAATGTGTCGTCAATCCATCCGTACAAATTAAAATCACATCAAACTCAGGGTCAGCGAGCACTTGTACGTCAGGCTCGACTTGTTCGCTTGAACCGATCGCTCGGGTGATGACATTTCGTTTCGGATGAACGCGCATCTCTTCTTCCGTCAATTCACCGAGCTGTTTGAGCACGTTGACGTAAGAATGGTCTTCTGTAAGACGTCTTAATTCGTTCGCTTGCAGAGCATAGACACGACTATCGCCGATATGAACGATGACAACCGTCTCTCCGTTCCAACAAACGGCCGCCACAGTCGTTCCCATCATGACGAGATTCGACTGTTTCGCAAACTGCAGCACTTGTTCATTCGCCAAATGAATGTGATGGCGGAACCATTGTTCAATGTCGACAGGTGTCGACGGGAGAGACGGGAAAGCCCGCCGAAACTCTTCAATCACGATTTGACTCGCGACCTCTCCCGCTGCATGTCCACCCATCCCGTCGGCAACGAGCGCAATTCCTGAGAAGGCATCGCCTAAGATTAAAACTGCATCTTCATTTTGTGTGCGTACTTGTCCACGATCTGTTCGAAATGCTAATTCCATCTTTCTGATTACCTCGTTTCTTGTTCGCGCTCCTTCGCTCGAAGTTGCCCACAAGCAGCATCGATATCCGAACCTTGTTCGCGACGAATCGTCACGTTCACATTGCGGTCTTTGAGCACTTTTTCGAAGGCAAAGATCTGAGCTCTCGGTGTGCGTACGTAGTCGCGTTCCAATACGTGGTTGACTGGGATCAAGTTGACGTGACATTTGATGCCTTTCAACAAGTCAGCCAATTCGTGGGCATGGTCTTCCGTATCGTTGACGCCACCAAACAATCCGTATTCGAACGTGATGCGACGACCGCTCTTCTCCGTATAGTAACGGACGGCATCCATCAATTTGTTCAAGTCAAACGCACGGTTGATTGGCATGAGACGTGTACGTAGTTCTGTCGAAGCCGCATGAAGAGAGATGGCGAAGTTGATGCGCATACCTTCATCAGCAAACTTATAAATTTTTGGAACGATTCCGCTCGTTGATACCGTGATATGACGGGCACCAATGTTAAGGCCGTTATCATGGTTGACCGTACGTAAGAAGCGCATCAACTCATCATAGTTATCAAACGGTTCACCGATTCCCATGACGACGATCGAATCAACACGTTCGCCTGTCGCATCTAGGGCGCGCTGTACATCAAGAACTTGTGCCGTGATTTCACCAGCTTCTAAGTTACGTTTCAACCCACCGAGTGTTGAGGCACAGAACGTACAGCCGATTCGGCAACCGACTTGTGTCGTGACACAAATGGAGTTCCCGTACTCGTGACGCATGAGAACCGTTTCAATTGAATAGCCATCTTGAAGTTCGAACAAGAATTTGATCGTACCGTCTTGCGATTCTTGTTTGACCAATTCTTTCAACGTTGTCAGTTGGAACGACTCTTGTAATTGGTCACGAAGTGCTTTTGGAACGTTCGTCATATCGTCGAATGACGTGACACGTTTGACGTACATCCAATCATATAATTGTTTCGCACGGAATGATTTTTCTCCTGCTTCCACGACCCACGCCTCAAGTTCAGGGAACGTCAACGAATAAAGTGACGGTTTTGCGCCTAAAAGTGGATTCTTTTCTACTGCTTTTGGATTCATTGTTTTATACCTCTTTCTTAAATGCGGCGATATAGAAGCCGTCGGTCCCGAATGTCGTCGGTAATAGTTTTAATTCAGCACGGTCCGATGTCATGATCGGACGAACAGATTGCGGGAGACGTTCTTTTAACGTCTCGTCCCACACCAATCCTTTTGACAATACATAGTCAGCCTGCGTCTCGTTCTCGGACGGATCAATCGTACATGTCGAGTAAACAAGCGTACCACCTGGTTTGAGCAGTGGCAATACGGCATCAATGATTTGTCGTTGAATCTTCGGTAAGTTTTCTAACTGGGCTTTGTCTTTCGTCCATTTGATATCTGGCTTCCGACGAATGACACCAAGACCCGAACAAGGAACATCTAGAAGAATACGGTCAAAGCTCTCTTTTTCAAACCGTTCACCTGCCAGACGAGCATCAAGGGCAAGTGCGGTCACTCCATTGATGTGAAGACGTTTGGCTTGCTGGTCGATCAATTTCGCTTTGTGTGGATGTAAATCGAGCGCTGTGAGCGATCCGTTCTCCATCCGTTCTGCCGTGTGCATTGCTTTCCCACCAGGGGCGGCACATGCGTCTAAAATCTGATCATCTTTCGATACACCGAGGGCATCTGCGACAAGCATCGAGCTCTCATCTTGAATCGATAAGAGACCTTCCTCGATGAACGGGGTCGAATGGACGTTGCCCGATTCGACGACGAGTCCGTCGCTTGATAGTTCAGAGCGTGACGTCAAGACTCCTAAGTCGGCCAACCGGTTCATCATGTCGTCGACAGACGCGCGTTTACGGTTGACGCGAACCGTGACAGGAGCCGGTTCGTTGTTTAATTGACAGATGGCTTCTGCCGTTTCCACCCCATATAGGTCAATCCAATCGGAAACGAGCCATTTCGGATGACTATGTTCGATTGAGATTCTTTCCGCATCTGTCAATTCGCTAAAGTCAGGGAACCCTTCACGGAGAACGTTACGTAACACCCCGTTCACGAATTTACTCGTTCCGAGATGGTGTCCTCGTTTTTTCGCGATTTCGACCGCTTCGTGTAAGACGGCGCGATCTGGCACCTTATCGAGGTAAAAGAGTTGATATACACTCATCCGAAGAAGCGGAAGGACGAACTTATCGAGCTTCTTCGGCGAACGGATTCGATCGTTTAAGATGTAATCCAACGTTCCTTTTCGACTGAGTGTCCCATAAACGAGTTCGGTATACAGACCGACATCTTTTGGAGCGACTTTCTTTTGTTTTAATGCGTCATTGACGGCAATCGTTGAATACGCGCCGCCTTGTTCAATTTTTATCAGCGTATCAAGCGCTGCTTCACGTACGTTCATGAGTTCCTCCTAATCGGTCACCAACACGCAACTTCTGTCCAGCTCCACGCATGAAGGTCGCACCATCCATTCGTTTTTTCCCTGCTGGTTGTAAGTCCGTCACTTTAATGGCAACGCTGTTCCCAGTCGCCACGACGAATCCGTCCTCTTCAAGTCGAACGACTTCTCCAGGTTGACCTGCACCCGTCGTCTTCTCTCCCATGAACAGTTTCACGCGTTCGCCGTCAAGTGTCGAATAGGCAGTCGGGAATGGATTCATCCCGCGAATGTGATTATAGATGGCTTCCCCACCCATAGCCCAGTCGATTTGTTCGCGCTCACGGCTGATGTTCGGTGCAAACGTCACATCCCGCTCATCTTGAGGGACCGCTTCAATCCATCCTTCTAAGAAAGCTGGAAGTGTACGGATGAGAAGATCGCTTCCTGCTACAGCCAGTTTATCAAATAACGTTCCGACCGTATCCATTTCTTCAATCGGAACAATCGTATTGGCAATCATGTCACCTGCGTCCAATTTGTCGACCATATACATGATTGTCACACCTGTTTCCGACTCACCATCGATGATCGCTTGATGGATCGGGGCACCTCCACGATATTTCGGAAGTAGCGAGGCATGGACATTGATTGCTCCGTGAGACGGTGCCTCGAGTAATGCAGTCGGCACGATTTGACCATACGCTGCCGTGACGATGAGGTCCGGACGTAACGCTAAAATTTCTTCATAATCCGTGCGAACTTTCTCAGGTTGCAAGACAGGAATGCCATGACGGAGTGCACACTCTTTCACAGGCGTTGGTTTCAGTTCACGTTTTCGTCCGACCGGTTTGTCCGGTTGTGAGACGACACCTACGACATTGTATCCTTCTTCGAGCAGTCGCTCAAGTACAGATACCGCAAATGTCGGAGTTCCCATGAAGACGATCCGTTTGTCTTTTCCAGGGTTTGGAACCGCGAGCTTATCTGTGAATAAGACGCCATCTAAATGATCCATCTCATGCTGAATCGCCCGGGCGAAGAAGCCGCTCGCTTGAATCGTATGCGTGCGCCCTTTCAAGTCCTGATTTTTGACGACAATCGACTCATGACGTTCCACGAATCCAAATTCGCCTGGGATGCTCAAACATCCTTCGAGTCCAACCTCACGTCCTGACGTCTCGATGATTTCAGGATTGATCAAGACGAGAGGACCCGTCTCATCATCGGTATGGACGACTGCGAGTCGTTGATTCAAGTTGACCTGTGGTGCCGCAACACCGACTCCGTCATACTCATACATCGTATCAAACAATCGGTCGACCGTTTGACGCAATTTTTTATCGAACTTCGTTACCGGTTCGCATGTTACGCGTAATATATCGTTCGGTACTTCTACTACTTTATACATGTCTCTCCACCTCACATGAATACGTATGGGTTCACATCGATACTCATTTGATATTCTTTCTTACTGATCGCTTTCGCTCTTGCTTGTTGAAGGCGAGCTAACTCCGCGTAGAGCGTTTCAGGTTGTTTCGTTTTAATGAACACCTGATAACGATACGCATTCTTTAATTTTGATAACGGGGCAGGCATCGGACCGTTCAAGCGGCTGTTCTCCACTTGCGCCTGTAAAAAGTCTGATGCGAACAGTTCCGCCTCCGCCTTGGCGACGAGCGGATTTTCTGCTGAGAATGTGACGAGCGTCAAAAACCAATACGGCGGATGGTTCCCGACTTGACGAAGACCCATCTCTTTGGCGAAGAACGTCTCATAGTCGTGTTCACTCGCTGTCTCGATGACATAATGGTCCGGATTGTACGTTTGGACGAACGCCTCACCTGGAAGTTTTCCACGACCGGCTCTCCCTGCCACTTGGGTGACAAGTTGGAACGTCCGCTCGGTCGCACGGAAATCAGGCATCCCGAGCGTCGCATCTGCCGCAAGTACTCCGACGAGCGTGACGTTTGGGAAGTCGAGTCCTTTGGCAATCATTTGAGTGCCGAGTAAAATGTCGGCCTCTCCTTCTTCGAAGCGTCGTAACAATTGTTCGTGTGACCCTTTCCGCGACGTCGTATCTTGGTCCATTCGGATGATCCGCGCCTCCGGAATCCGGTTCAACAACTCTGTCTCGATCTTCTGAGTGCCTGATCCGAACTGCTTGATTTTCTTACTGTTACACGATGGACACGTCGACGGCATCCCGACTTCGTAGCCACAATAATGACACTTCAATCGATCACCATATTGATGATACGTTAAATTGACGGCACAATGCGGACAGGTCATTCCTTCCCCGCAGTCCCGGCACATGACAAAGGTCGTAAACCCACGGCGATTCAACAGAATGACACATTGCTCTTTTTTCTCGATCCGGTCGAGGATCCCATTAAACAATTCCTCTGAGAACATCGTCGTATTGCCTTTTGCCAGTTCACGGCGCATATCGATAATGTGGACCGGTGGCATCTCTCCACCGTACCGCTCTTTCAAGTGTAAGTAGCGATACACACCCTTTTGCGCCCGGGCGTATGACTCGAGCGAAGGTGTCGCACTCCCCAACACGACGGGACACCCATGATAGCGGGCCCGCCAGATAGCGACATCGCGCGCATGATAGCGCGGGTTCTCTTCTTGTTTATACGTCGTCTCATGCTCTTCATCTAAGATGATGAGACCGAGACGGTCGAGCGGCGCAAAGATGGCCGAACGAGCACCGACGACGACGTCGACTTCCTTCCGCTTGATTTTACGCCACTCATCATACTTCTCTCCTTTGGAAAGGGCACTGTGTAAAACTGCGACGCGTTCACCAAAGCGACGTTTAAAACGTTTTACCATCATCGGCGTCAAACTGATTTCCGGTACGAGCAAGATGGCCTGCTTCCCTTCATCGATGACTTGCCCAATCGATTCTAAATACACTTCGGTCTTTCCGCTCCCCGTCACCCCGTGTACAAGTAACGTCTCGCCTGCATCCGCCTCATGAATCGCCCGGACCGCGTTCGCCTGACTATCGTTTAACTGCACCGATTCCTGTACTTGTTCAATCGTCGCGTACGGGTCACGATTCAATTCCACTTCGGTCAACCGCACCGCACCGAGATCTTCGAGCTTTTGAAGTTGCGGACGAGTCAATCCGATTTGGCGTAATGCCGACCAATACATACGTGGCATCTCTTCTAACGCTCGAATCGCTTCTAGTTGTTTTTTCGCACGTTTCGAGACGACGGTCGGATCGAGCAGTTCGACGACGATGTCTGTTTTGACTGTTTTCTTTTCTTTTAGAACGGGAGCGAGGGTAAGCTCCCCTTTTTTAGCAAGTCCGAGAATGACCGATTGAATGTCTTTCGGATATTCCGATAAATGTGTCCCGAGACGAACACCCTCAGGCACATGCCCCTCTTTAATTTCTTTGTCGTAACTAACTTTTAGCGCTGCTGGTAGCATCGCGAGGAGTGCGGAAGAACGGAAGCATAGCGTCGTCTCCTTCACATGGATGGACAAGTCGAGCAGCTCATCCGTGAGTGAAGATTCTTCATCTAATAAGGCTTCGAGCGGCTTCAATCCATCTCTCGTCCCGTCCGATGTGCCAACGACGATTCCTAACAGACGGCGTGAACCGAATGGAACGGAGACACGCATCCCCGGTTCAATCAAGGATTCGAACTGTTCGGGTACTTCATAATCAAACGGACGATCAATCGTGATCACCGGTGCATCAACATGGACGTGGGCAATCATTGGACCGCTTCCTTAAAGTGTGTGAGCAACTCGAACGCCAACTGTTTCTTCGACTGTTTCGGAAGTTGAAGCGTCGTCCCGTCAGCGTGGAACAGGACAGCCTCATTATCATCTGCACCGAATCCGACATCACTACCGGATACATCGTTTGCAACGAGGAAATCGACGTTCTTTTTCTTCAGTTTCGCTGCCGCATGTTCTTCGAGTCGTTCCGTCTCCGCAGCAAAGCCGACTAACACTTGATGTGTTTTTCGTTCACCGAGTGTCTTGAGAATGTCCGTCGTTTCTTCGAGTTCAATCGTCAGTGGACCATGCACTTTTTTATGTTTCTCTGCATGGACCGTTTTTGGACGATAGTCCGCGACTGCTGCTGACTTCACGACGAGGTCGAGTGAATCGAAACGACTTGTCACTTCCTGCAACATTTCTTCGCTCGATTTGACGGGAATAGCCGTCACACCGTCTGGTACAGGGACTTGAAGCGGACCGTGAACGAGGGTGACACGGGCACCCATATCACGTGCCACTTCCGCGAGCGCAACGCCCATTTTTCCTGACGAGTCATTTGATAAGTAACGGACGGGGTCGATGCGTTCTACCGTCGGACCAGCCGTAATTAATACTTCTTTTCCGAGGTATAGTTTAGGGACGAACTGGCTTTCGATGATGCGCACCAAATCTTCTGGTTCCGGTAGACGTCCACCGCCAATCCAGCCACATGCCAAGTTGCCGACACCTGGTTCGATCAACTGATAGCCATATGATTTTAACGTCTCGATATTCCGCTGTGTGGCAGGATGTTCGAGCATGTTCACATTCATCGCCGGTGAGACGATCACCGGACATTTCGCCGCAAGAATCGACGTCGTGATGAAGTCATCTGCAATCCCGTTCGCTAATTTCGCAATCGTGTTGGCCGTCGCAGGAGCGACGACGATTAAGTCACTCGAGTCGACGACATCGATATGTGCAATCTTTGTTGGATCATGCTCTTCAAACACATCGGTATAGACCGGATTTCGACTGAGCGCCTGGAAGGTCGCCTGACCCACGAATTGTTCTGCCGACTTCGTCATCGCGACGCGAACATTCGCTCCGGCTTGAACCAATTTCGATGTGAGCGCACACGCCTTGTAGGCGGCGATGCCACCACTCACACATAACAAAATAGTACGATCCTTCACCATTCCCAAACTCCCCCTTATAGACAATGAGACCCAAGTCGCAAACGACTTGGGTCACACTTCATCCGTTGTTTTTTTCGTTCACGATGATTGTCGTATCACCCGAAAATAGTTCTTCTAACGCTTGACCGACCGGCTTATATGATTTTGGCTCGGCGACTTTCGGTGCTTTTCCATCTTGAATCTGACGCGCCCGTTTCGCAGCGACCGTAACGATCGTATATTTTGACGGGATAGTACGTTGTAAGGCATCAATCGAAGGGTATAACATTAAATGACCTCCATCATGGCTTTTTTATAGAGTGACGCAACACGTTCACGTTTACAATGCTCAGCTGTCACGATCGCTTTAATTCGATCGATGGCTTTGTCGACCTCGTCGTTCGTGACGACGTAATCATAGGCGTCCATCAACTCGATTTCTTCACGCGCGACGAGCAGGCGTTGCTTGATGACTTCTTCTGACTCCGTGCCTCGTCCGATTAGACGATTGCGAAGTTCTTGAAGACTTGGTGGTGCCAAGAATAAAAAGACGGCTTCCGGGAGAAGTTCCTTCACTTGGAACGCTCCTTGCACCTCAATTTCAAGAATGACATCTTGGCCGCTTTCGAGCGTTTCACGCACCCACTCTACAGGCGTCCCGTAATAGTTGCCGACGAACTCGGCGTGTTCGAGCAATTCTTTTTGTTCGATCATGCGTTCGAACTCTTCTCTCGATTTGAAGAAGTAATGCACTCCTTCGACTTCCCCTTCACGTGGCTTTCGAGTCGTCGCCGACACCGAATATTGAAGGTTATTGTCCTCTTCCTCGCGAAGAGCACGACAAACGGTCCCTTTTCCGACACCGCTCGGTCCAGACAAAACGATTAATAATCCTCGTTCTTTAAAATTCACTGCAAGCCCTCCATCTTCTAACATCACATTTAATTATAATAGCAGTCAATCAATTGTCCCGGCAAGAAGAAGTTCGGATTTCCTACTCCATCGTACCATATTTTCTGTTTTTCTGATAACGTAGAGACAGAAAATGAACAAAGGTGATGAGATCATTGGCTTATGATGGATTAATGACATATCGTGTCGTACAAGAATTACAATCGCTCGTCGGAGGGCGAATCAACAAAGTACATCAACCGTATTCTCTCGATTTGATGCTCCAAATTCGTTCGAACCGACAGAACGCGCAACTACTCATATCAGCAAACGCGATGTATGCCCGTCTTCAATTGACGGATACACCGATTAAAAATCCGCAAGAACCGCCGATGTTCTGCATGATGTTACGAAAACATATAGAAGGCGGATTTATCACGGCAGTCGAACAAATCGGCCGTGACCGTGTCATCGTCATCTCCGTCCGCTCTCGAAACGAGCTCGGTGATGAAGAATCGAAAAAAGTCTACATCGAGTTGATGGGACGTCACTCGAACGTCGTCTTAACGACAGAGGACGGGAAAATTTTAGATGCGATTAAACACCTCCCGCCTTCGCAAAACACGTATCGGACAATCATGCCGGGTAGTGCATACCTACTCCCGCCGGAACAACACAAGTTCGACCCGTTGTCTGATTTGACGGAAGGGTTGAAGCGAATCGACTGGAATGCCGGTAATTTGGACAAACAGATTGTCGCCACGTTCGCCGGGGTCAGCCCTCAAGTCGCTCAAGAAGTCGTGCACCTCGCGAAGATGCCAAATCGTGAATCGATTCAACAAGCGTTCGAGAACGTATTGCGTCAGCTTGAAGGACCTTATGTGTTCCAACAACTCGCTTTTGGAAAGGAACGTTTCGCCCCGATCGTATTGACGGCAGGAGAAATTGTATCCGAGGAAACATATGCATCGAGTAAAGAAGTGCTCGACCGTTTCTTCTATGAGAAAGCGAACCGTGACCGCGTCAGACAACAAGCCCACGATGTGGAGCGTCTCTTGAAATCCGAACTCGAGAAGAACTTGTTGAAGCGCCGCCGTCTCTTAGAGGACTTAAAGGCGACAGAACGAGCGGACGAGTTACAAAAGTTTGGCGAGTTGTTGACGACATACTTGTTCCAGCTTGAAAAAGGGATGCGTGTCGCTGAAGTCGTCGATTACTACGATGAAGAGGGTACGACCATCTCGATTCCGCTCGACCCACTCAAAACGCCGAACGAGAATGCGCAACAGTACTATAAGAAGTACAACAAATTAAAAGTTGCTAAAGTCGAAGTGAAAAAACAACTCGAATTAAACGACGCGGAAATCGACTATTTGGAGACGCTCACCGCCCAGCTCGATGTCGCCTCTCCATCCGACCTGCTCGAGATTCGGGAAGAACTCGCCGAAGAAGGATACATCCGTCAAAAACGTCAAAAGAAAAAAGCGAATCCAAAGATTTCGCTTGAAGCGTACACGTCTTCGACGGGGACGGAATTCTTTGTCGGGAAGAACAATACCCAAAACGACCATCTGACGTTCAAGTTCGCACGCCGTGACGAGATTTGGCTACACGTCAAAGACATCCCGGGTTCTCACGTCATCATTCGTTCCACGGACCCCGATGAGACGACGCTTCTTGAAGCCGCATCGGTCGCTGCCTACTTCTCGAAAGCACGCGCATCGAGCGGTGTGCCCGTCGATTATACGCGCGCCCGCTACGTGAAAAAACCGAGTGGTGCCAAACCTGGATTTGTCATCTATACGGATCAACAGACCGTCTACGTGACGCCAGATGAACAATTGATGAAGTCGCTGAAACAGTCATAAACGAAACCCGCCATGTTCTGAGGTGGCACTGAAAAACTCAAAATGATTTTGAACAGAGGAGTGTCGTCCCGACCAAGGATGACGCTCCTCTGTTTTCATTTGTTTTCATTGCCCTTGCTTCTGTCGCCCTTTTTGGCACGCCGCTTTCCTGGGGGCGGTCAGGGAGCCGCATCGCATTAAGTTTTCTATCGCCCACACATCCTGAAAGTAAGATAGACAACATCATTCCGCAAAAAAAAGTCAGATCCGCCATTTCTTAATAGCGGATCTGACTTTTAGCTTGTTCACGCTTTCGGGTCATGCTTAAATGCTTCGAGCTGTTCATGATAATCGAGCAAATGCCCGTGTAAAATTTCTGAAATGGATAAATCTTCGTGCGGCAACCTAAAGAGCGAATACGGTTTATCACACGTATAGAGAATATCGTGATGGTGCGCGAGTAAATATAAGAACTCCGATTCGAACGCCTGACGTTCTTCCTCGCTCATGAGTAAGAAAGCTTCCCGATGCTCGGCTAGACTTTCTAGCAACAAGACGAGCTTGTCTTCGAGATGAATGAGCAAGCGATACTGCTTGATTGTCATATACTTTAATTTCACGTTCGTCACTTTCATATCCTCTTGAAGCATCATATGCAACTCCTGATGACCGAGGATGCGGGCACGCGTCTCTAACAGTTCCGCCGGGGAACCGACGAGTTCACGCCAATGGTGGAACAAATAAGATGAAGTCTTTCTGACCTCGCTCAACAAGCGATCTTCATACCGCGGTGGCAAGAACGCATAGTTCACACCAAGTGAGACGAATACACCGACTGCCGTCAACAATGAGCGTGTCCATGCATAATGGAAGAAATCCGAAGTCGGGTTTTCTAACATCATGACGATGGCGAACGCCGCGTACGTCGACATGTGTGTCTTATCGAATGTCGTATTGAGCGTGAGCGACACGATGACCGCTATACCAATGGAAATGGGGTTGACGCCGAACAAATAGACGATGAATAGTCCACACATGAGACCGACGACCGTTCCAAAGATACGACTGAACACGATTTTAGACGAGCGCTTGACGGTCGGTTGCATCGCCACGACTGCTGCGATCGCACCCATTCCAGAATAAATTCCGAATACATACCACGAGATTGCGACGGTGATTGATACGGCAATCCCGGTCTTTAACGTACGAAGCCCGATTTTCGGGATGTAGCGTTTTCCATTCATTTCAGCTCGACCTTCCCTGTCTCAGAAATCAACTCAACGACAGGTCGATTCGATGTCGACAACTGATAGACACCTGGTTCGACTTCTTTGTAACGGTCGGTACTTGAAATTTTCCCAGTCGTCGTCACGTTCACTTGCCCTGTCGCGTGTTTTGGCGCATAACTAAGCGTTCCTGCTTCCGTTTGAACCGTCATCGCCTGGTTCACGACGACGTCTGTGATGGTCGCATGACGATAAGAACGGATATCTCCTGTTACGAGACGTGCGGATTCGATTGTCGTATCACTCTTCGTCTCAATTCGCAGACGATCACTATCAATTTGTTTTAAATTGACGGTGTTCGCATTCATCACAATCGTTTTCACGTTTAACCCTTGCCCGGTCACTTGTTCAGCACCGAGATGGACCGAGGTCATCGAACTCGGTAAGGCAACGCGAAGCTTATAGCGGGACGGTTCATCACTTGCCCGACTGCCGAAATAGCTGAACCATCCATACCGCTCGACGACATAGATGGTATCGCCGACCGATTTTACTTTGATACGTCGTTCTTTCGAATTGGTCTGCACCACTTCGATCTGTACTTTTTCATTTGGACTACGCACGAACTCGACATTCCCATGATACGTCTCGAGTCGTAACTTCTTCATTTGGTATCGATCTTCATACTGGTCCCCTAACGCCAACAAATGGCTGAATACGAATAAATTCACGAGAAAGAGCGTTGGGATGACCGTCAAGACGAGACCGAAGGCGATTTTACGATGTTTCGGGATTGCCCGAAATCGTGCGCTCCATGTTTTTTCTTTGCTTCTTGAATACGCCATATGCCTCTCCTTCTTGGTTCACTTTCATCAGTTTACCATGAAGTATGACATATGCCGAATCGAAAAAGAATCCGCCCGAAGGTGGATTCTTAAGATGTGACGAGGTCGCTCCAGGCGCGAGGGTCTTGTTGCCACTCGCGAAGAGAGTGAATCTCTGATTGGGTTAAGTTCCCTGTCGATTCCGCGACCTCGACCAATTCAGGAAATGTCGTCAATGAAGTAGCACTGAGATTTGCATCCGCTAAATTCTTCTCTAAAATCGGCAATCCGTAAGAGAAGATGGCTTGAATGCCGACGACCTCACCGCCCGCTTCAAGAATCGCTTGGGCTGCATAAATACTCGACATACCCGTCGACAACAAATCTTCGATGACGAGCACGCGTGCCCCGCGATCGAGTTTCCCCTCGATTTGATTCCCTTTCCCATGTCCTTTCGCACTCGAGCGGACGTAAATGAATGGTAAACCGAGACGATCGGCAAGTAAAGCGCCGTGTGGGATACCGGCTGTTGCCGTTCCTGCGATGACATCGACTTCTGTTGTCCCGACTGCATCCACCAATCCATCGATGATTATGTTACGGATGTCGGGATAACTGAGCGTTAACCGGTTGTCACAATAGATTGGGCTTCTCAACCCGCTCGACCATGTATATGGCTCCGTCGGTGATAATGTGACGGCTTTGATTTGTAATAAGGCTTCAGCGATTTGTTTCATATGATTGTCCCCATTCCATCATAAATTGTTCGTACATGGCTAACGGATCATTTGCGCGTGTGATTGGGCGACCGACGACGATCGCGTGGACACCGGCGAGTCTCGCTTCATGCGGCGTCGCGACACGTACCTGGTCGTCATCGGTTTGACCGAGTCGGATCCCAGGTGTGACCGTCATAAACGTGTCACCGAGTTCCTGATGAATCATCTTCGCTTCCTGAACAGATGCGACGACACCATCAAGTCCCGCCTGCTTAGCGAGCGATGCCTGACGGATGACAGCTTGGTCGAGGCGTCCCGGAATCCCGAGCTCCGTCTGCATCATCCGTTCATCCGTGGATGTCAATTGGGTGACACCGATCAAACGGGTCGTGTCATTTTCTTGACGAAGCCCATCCAACGCATAGCGCATCATCTTTTCACCGCCTAGCGTATGCACGTTCGTCATCGCGACTCCAAGCTTTCCGATTTGACGCATCGTGCGACGTGCCGTCTCTGGAATATCATGTACTTTCACATCGAGAAAAACCGGATACCCGAGGTCGACCAACTCTTCGACAAAGCGTCCACCTTCCCGATAAAACAGTTCCATCCCTACTTTGACAGCAGGTCGGCCCGGGAATGGTTTTAATAAATGAAGCGCCTCATCGCGTGTCTCCACGTCAAGGGCGAGATACAAGTTGTGCATATGCTTTCCCCCTCACGTCCAGTATATGATCGATTCCAAGTGAATCGAGTCGTACCGGTAATGCCTCGATGATTTCTTGACAAACATATGGATTTTCAAAATTTGCGGTACCGACCGCAACAGCGGACGCTCCCGCATAGATGAATTCGAGAACATCGTCGACCGTCCGAACGCCGCCCATGGCGATGATTGGGATGTCGACCGCTTGCGCGACTTCATATACCATCCGGACCGCCACCGGTTTAATGGCTGGACCTGATAATCCGCCGATTCGGTTCGCCAAGATCGGTTGCCCGGTCTGGATATCGATTCGCATCCCGACGAGCGTATTGATCATCGTCAAACCGTCCGCCCCAGCCGCTTCGACTGCACGCGCCATGTCTGTGATTGACGTGACGTTCGGGGACAGCTTCACATAGACCGGCTTACTTGAAGCCGCTTTGACGAGTCTCGTCAATTCTGCAGCCATCACAGGATCCGTCCCAAACTGCATGCCCCCACACTTCACGTTCGGACATGAGATGTTCAGCTCGATGGCTTTGATGGTCGGGTCCGCACTGATACGACGTGCGACTTCCACATATTCATCAGGCGTCGACCCGGCGACGTTGGCGATGATCTCTGTATCGAAAGTGGAGAGGAACGGCAATTTCCCCTCGATGATTGCATCGACCCCTGGATTTTGAAGGCCGATCGCATTGAGCATCCCTTGCGCCGTCTCTGCGACACGTGGCGTCGCATTTCCGAATCGTGACTCTTCTGTCGCTGCCTTGATCATGATGCCGCCTAAGATGGAGAGGTCATACAGTTTGGCAAACTCTTCCCCGAATCCGAAACATCCAGAAGCCGGGATAATCGGATTTTTCAACTGGAGTCCTGGTAACTCGACATGTAATCTCATAACAGCACCTCTTCCGCATTGAATACCGGTCCATCGCTACATACTTTCACATAGCCTTCCGGCGCTTTGCAGACGCAAGCAAAGCAAGCGCCAATGCCACAACCCATTCGATTTTCAATCGAGATGTAACGCTCCGGAATCGGTGAAGCGGCGACCGCCTTCAACATCGCTTCCGGACCACAGCTGAATAAGACGTCCGCATCGATGCGTGCGAGTGGTCCCGTCACAAATCCGCGTTCCCCGTGGCTCCCGTCGACGGTCGTGATGATCGTTTCCCCGAGCTCTTGAAATGCTTCTTCATAAAAGACGCTCTCTTTTGAATCAAACCCAAGTATCGCAATCGTCTCAATCCCCATCTCATGTAGACGACGTCTGACGTAGTAAAGGGGAGGTACCCCAATTCCACCACCGACAAGGATGACCCGTTTCTCATGTTGTGCGAGCGGAAACCCGTTGCCGAGCGGTCCAAGGACGTCAAGTGTGTCCCCGACACGCTTGTTTGCCAACTCGGTAGTCCCTTCTCCGATTACCTTATATAAAAATGTGACTTCTTCTCCTTCAACGTTCGCCACCGACAACGGTCGACGTAACAGACCGGACGTCTTGATGTGAAAGAACGTCCCTGGGGCGATTTCCACCCCAGGACAACGTACTTTCATCTCCATCGTCGCTTTTGCGATTTGGCGATTGCTGATGATGGTTACGTCACGTCTCATACCATCACCCCGAACTTCGTGAATGCCGGAATGCTGACCGTTTGGAACGACAGGCTTTCAATGACTTGTAGTAGCGCTTCGACCGTGTCGAGCGACGTGAGGCACACTGTGCCTTGCTCGGCGGCCATACGACGAATCAAGAAGCCGTCTTTCGTCACGAGTGCGTCGCGACTCGTCGTATTGATGATCAAGTCGACTTCCCCGCGCTCGATCACGCTGAGCATCGTCTCACCTGATTCTTGAATCTTCCCGACCCGACGGACGCGCATCTGCTCCGCTTCTAGTCCATCTGCCGTACCGCTCGTCGCCATGAGACGGAAGCCGAGACGGTCAAATCGTTTGGCTAAGGCAATCGCCTCATCCTTGTCGTGATCTGCGATTGTCATGAGGACGTTTCCTTTTAAGGCGATGTTCATTCCAGCTGCGACAAGACCTTTATAGAGTGCCTTTTCAAGAGTCCGGTCTGTTGCCATGACTTCCCCTGTCGATTTCATCTCAGGTCCAAGCGACGGATCGACTTCTTTCAATTTCGCGAAAGAGAAGACCGGCACTTTGACAGAGATGCTGTCTGACTCGGGATGGATGCCTGTTCCAAGACCGAGTTCTTTCAAGCTCGTTCCGAGAATTGTTTGCGTCGCAATTCGTGCGACCGGTAAACCTGTCACTTTTGAGATGAACGGAACCGTTCGGCTCGCACGCGGGTTTACTTCGATGACATACAAATCATCTGCATAGACGAACTGGATGTTCAGAAGCCCTTTGATGCGGAACGCTTTCGCCAACTTGATCGTGTAGTCGACGACTTTTTGCTTCAGCGCGTCACTGAGGCGTTGTGGTGGATATACTGCGATCGAGTCACCAGAGTGTACACCGGCACGTTCGATATGCTCCATGATGCCTGGGATATAGACGTCCGTCCCGTCACAAATCGCGTCGACTTCAATCTCAATCCCCGTTAAATAGCGGTCGATGAGAACTGGGCGATCTTTCGAGGCGATGACGGCGTTTCGCATGTAACGCTCGAGCTCTGACTGTTCATATACAATCTCCATCGCCCGTCCCCCGAGGACGTAAGATGGTCGGACGAGTACCGGATAACCGAGTTCATTCGCACATGCAACCGCCTCTTCGACGTTCGTCGCCGTCTTCCCTGGTGGTTGGGCCAATCGTTCAGCCGACAAGGTAGCTTCGAACGCTTTCCGATCTTCGGCGCGATCGATGTCTTCTAATGACGTCCCAAGAATCTTTACGCCGTTCGCTTCGAGCGATGCCGCTAAGTTGATGGCGGTCTGTCCACCGAATTGAACGATGACGCCGAGCGGGTTCTCGTTATCGATGACTTCTAACACATCTTCCGTCGTCAACGGCTCGAAGTACAGGCGGTCGGAGATGGAGAAGTCTGTCGAGACCGTCTCTGGGTTGTTGTTGATGATGATGGCTTCATATCCGGCGTCACGAATCGTCTGAATCGAATGAACGGTCGCATAGTCAAACTCGACACCTTGACCGATTCGAATCGGGCCTGATCCGAGGACGAGGATCGATTGGCGATCTGTCTTCACCGCTTCGTTCTCCACTTCATAGGTTCCGTAGAAATATGGCGTCTCCGATGCGAATTCCGCCGCACACGTATCGACCATCTTATACACCGGGCGGATGTTCCATCCGTGACGTTGCGCACGAATCGTCTCAACGTCTGTCTCAAGGATTCGGGCGATGGCGACGTCACTGAAGCCGAGTCGCTTCACGTCGAGCAAACGCTCTGACGTCAATGGCTCCGATGCGAGCTGTTGCTCGGTCTGCCAAATATGGTTCAGTTTGTGTAAGTAGAAACGATCGATCTTCGTCAATTGATGAAGCGCTTCTACCGTGTATCCGCGGCGAAGAGCCTCATATACCATGAACAACCGCTCGTCTGTCGGATGAACGAGCCCGTGCTCGAGCTGATCTGTATTCAATTGCTCAAGTTGCGGAACGTATAATTCCTCCATCCCAAGTTCGAGCGAGCGCACGGCTTTTAAAAGCGCCTCTTCTAAGTTTCGACCGATGGCCATGACTTCACCCGTCGCTTTCATTTGTGTGCCTAAGCGGCGATCCGCGGACTCAAACTTATCGAAAGCGAAACGAGGGATTTTGGCAACGACATAATCAAGTGCCGGCTCAAATGAGGCGTAACTCGTCTCGGTGACCGGGTTTTTTAGTTCTGACAACTTATAACCAACAGCGACTTTTGCAGCGAGTTTGGCGATCGGATAGCCTGTCGCTTTTGACGCGAGCGCCGAGCTTCTTGAGACGCGCGGGTTCACTTCGATGACATAGTATGTGAAGCTATCTGGGTCGAGTGCGAATTGGATGTTACATCCTCCTTCAATCCCAAGTGCCCGGATGATGTCGAGCGAGACGCTACGAAGCATCTGATAATCCCGGTCCGACAACGTCTGAGTCGGTGCGAATACGATTGAGTCTCCTGTATGGACACCGACCGGGTCAAAGTTTTCCATCGCACAGACGATGATGGCCTGGTCGCTCGAGTCACGCATGACCTCAAATTCAACTTCTTTCATCCCGGCAATCGACTTCTCTAGCAACACTTGCGTCACTGGACTCGCCTTCAAACCAGACTCGACGATTTGCTCGAACGATTCACGGTCATGGGCAATCCCTCCACCGGTTCCGCCGAGCGTGTAAGCAGGTCGAATGATGATCGGATAGCCGATACGCTCCGCAAATCCCCAAGCAGAATCGAGCGTATGGACGATTTCACTCTCAGGAACGCCATGCCCGAGCTCGAACATGAGGTTTCGGAACTGTTCACGGTCTTCAGCTTGCACAATGGCCGCTAGGTTCGTTCCGAGTAATTCCACCCCACAATCACGTAATACTCCCCGCTTATCGAGTTCAAATGCCAAGTTCAATCCCGTCTGACCTCCGAGTGTCGCGAGTAGCGCATCGGGGCGTTCTTGGCGGATGATCCGCTCGACGAATTCGGGTTCGAGTGGTTCGATATACACGCGATCCGCTGTCGTCGGGTCCGTCATGATCGTCGCCGGGTTCGAGTTGACGAGAATGACCTCGTAGCCTTCTTCTTTCAAGGCAAGACATGCCTGTGTACCAGCATAATCAAATTCTGCTGCTTGTCCGATCACAATCGGTCCTGATCCGATCACAAGGATTTTCTGAATATCTGGTCGTTTTGGCATGTCAAATTCCCACTTTCTGTTTGTTTTCTTGAACGAGTTGCATGAAACGGTCAAATAAATCGTTGGCGTCAAACGGTCCTGGTGCTGCTTCCGGGTGATACTGTACCGAGAATGTCGGATGATGCAGATGTTTCACTCCTTCGATTGTTCCATCGTTGACCGCACGATGTGTCACGATGAGCGCTGTATCGAGTAACGATGCCTCTTCTACCGCATATCCATGGTTTTGAGATGTAATCGTCACGGCGCCTGTCTCCAACTCAAGGACAGGATGGTTCGCCCCACGGTGTCCGAACGGAAGTTTGAATGTGTTCGCCCCGTTCGCGAGCGCGATCAGTTGATGACCGAGACAAATCCCGAACATCGGTGTCGTCGGCATGAGTTGTTGAATGAGTGGAATCGCTGTCGGGACGTCTTTCGGATCCCCCGGTCCGTTCGACAACATGATGCCATCTGGCTCGTACCGCAACACGTCTTCTGCCGTAGTATCATGTGGGAAGACGATGACTTCACAGTCCCGCTTCATCAATTCACGCATGATGCCAAGTTTGGCCCCAAAGTCGATCAACGCGATCCGTGGCCCCGTACCCGTACTTACATACGTCCGTTTCGTCGAGACGCGTGCGACTTGGTCGTTCGGAGACAGTTCGTTAAAGCGAGACTGTACTTCGTCCCATGTCAACTCACCATCGACGAGGACACCTCGCATGACACCTTGCGCCCGTAAGTGACGTGTCAACATACGCGTGTCGATATCGGATAACCCCGGGATACCAAAGCGAGTAAGCGTTGCATCTAGCGTCGCCGTGGAACGGAAGTTCGACGGTGTGTCGCAAGCCTCTTTTACAATTAATGCTTTTGCCATCGGAACTGTCGTTTCGAAGTCTTCACGATTGACACCGTAGTTTCCGATCAACGGGTTCGTCAGCACGATCATCTGGTCGCAATACGACGGATCCGACAAAATTTCTTGATAACCGGTCATACCTGTTTGGAAGACGACTTCCCCCATCGTATCCGCTGGTGCCCCGAATCCTTTACCGACAAATTTCATTCCATCCTCAAGCCATAATGTTCGTTTCATCAAATCGCCCCTTATATACAATTTCGCCACCGACCATCGTCATGACCGGCCATCCGACAAGTTGTTTCCCAGTAAACGGTGTGTTCTTTCCTTTTGAATAGAACGTCGACGGATCCACCACGCGCGTCTTATCTGTATCGATCAGTACCAAATCGGCATCCGCCCCAACTTTCAGTTCACCTCTTGATAATCCAAATACGTCGCTCGGACGCTTCGTCATCCAGTCGATTAACTGATGTTCTTTCATGATGCCCGTCTTCACGAACGTCGTGTACAGAAGCGGGAACGCTGTCTCAAATCCGGTAATCCCGAATGGTGCACGCTCGATGCCTTGCGCTTTCTCCTCTGCCGTATGTGGGGCATGGTCTGTCGCAATCATGTCAATCGTTCCATCGAATAATCCTTCAAGAAGCGCCTGTCGATCGTCCTCGCTTCGGAGCGGAGGATTCATCTTGAAGTTGGCATCGAGCCCTGGGATATCGTCTTCGCTCAAGACGAGGTGGTGAGGAGTCACTTCGGCGGTCACTTGAATACCTGCCCGCTTCGCATCTCGGATGACACGGACCGATTGCCGCGATGAGACGTGACACACGTGATAATGACAGCCCGTTTCTTCAGCAATCAGCACATCTCGGGCGATATGGATACTCTCTGCAAGACTTGGAATCCCTTGAATCCCGTGCGCCTCACTGAACTTCCCTTCGTGGACCGATCCTGCTTTTAGCGTATTGTCTTCACAGTGTGCGACGACGGCCTTGTTCAAGCGTTTCGCTTCACGCATCGCTTGTCGCATCATCGCCGCTGATTGAACACCGACCCCGTCATCGGTGAAGGCGAATGCATCTGATAGAGATTCCATATCAACCTGTTCTTCACCGAGCTGCCGCTTCGTGATGGCAGCGTATGGAAGGACACGGACGATTGCATCTTGCTCAATCTTTTGAAGAAGCGCGTCCATCGTGACGCGATCATCTGGTACCGGTCGCGTGTTCGGCATCGAACAGATCGTCGTGAATCCGCCCGCCGCTGCCGCCATCGTCCCCGTTTTGATCGTCTCTTTCGCTTCGCCTCCCGGTTCACGCAAGTGGACGTGGACATCGACAAGTCCTGGTGCGAGCAAGTAACTCGTCGCATCGAGGACTTCTTCCCCGGCTGTCGACCCGTTATAGTCGAGCGATTCAATCTTCCCGTCTTTCACGAGGATGTTTGTCGTGCGTTTTGTCCCGTTGTCATACCATGTCGCGTGTTGAAGTATCATTGTTGTCCTCCTAATGCTCGATTTAAGATGCTCATGCGTGCATAGACGCCGTTCTTCATTTGAGGGAAGATGCGTGAGCGTTCATGCTCGATCAGACTGCCCGCAATCTCAACATCCCGATTGACCGGTGCCGGATGCATGATGATGGCTCCTTCTTTCATCCGTTCGACTCGCTCGACCGTCAGTCCATATCGTGTGTGATATTCTTCTTTCGAGAAAATGTCTCCCATGATATGACGTTCGTGCTGAACTCGTAACAGCATGATGACGTCACTTTCTGCTAGCACATCATCAAGTTCTTTACGCTCAAGCCCCATGGAATCATCCCACCATGAGGCTGGGCTGCATCCGACGACGTTTGCCCCGAGACGCTTCAACACACTCGCATTCGATCGAGCGACGCGACTATGAACGAGGTCTCCACAGATGGCAACGTTTAATCCTTGGAACGTTCTGAACTCTTCAAAGATCGTGACGAGGTCGAGTAGGGATTGGGAAGGATGTTCGCCACTCCCGTCGCCCCCATTGAGTACCGGGATATTCAACTTCTCAACGAGTTCATGGTAGTATCCCGCTTCCGGATGTCGGATGACGAGTGCGTCAACTCCAATCGCTTCGAGCGTCTTGCATGTGTCGTATAGGGTCTCTCCCTTCGTGACCGATGACGTCGTCACATCGAACGGAATCTCTTGCATGTTCAAGTGTCGCTCGGCCATTTGAAACGAGTTTTTCGTACGCGTCGAGTTTTCAAAGAACAGGTTTGCAACCGTCTTCCCATCAAATAGTGGGGGTAGGTCCCCTTGCTTATAGCGCAATGACTCTTCAATCATGCCCATGATCTCATCGAGTGAGAGTGTGTCTAAGCTGACGAAGTGTTTGACTGGTTTGACATTCGTTTGCATCGTATTCATGTTCGTCTCCTCCTTTTGTTAGAGGCAAAGAGAAAAGGCGCCTCTTCACCGATGTGAAGGGACGCCTTTATTTGGGCAAGGTACACCCAAATAAACGAGCCTTCACTTTGCCGACCTCACGGGATCGAATTAAAAGTTACTTGCTTGTTTCGTTTCTTCAGTTGTGTTGACTTGCACGACCGTCTCAACTTCTTCTTTCGGTAAGATGGCGTTTAAGAGAATCCCGACTACCGTCGCGAGCGCCATCCCTTGTACAGGGAAGCTGCCGAGTTGAATCATCGCACCACCTAGCCCGATGACGAGGATGACCGATGAGATGATCAAGTTGCGTTTTTCTGCCAAATCGACGTTGCTCTCTACCATCGTCCGTAGTCCGTTCGACGCGATGACCCCGAATAAGAGAATCGAGATGCCACCTTTGACTGGATTCGGAATCGTTGAGATGAATGCCTCGATATGACCGAGGAATCCGAAGCTGATGGCCATGAGCGCCGCTCCAGCGATGACATAGACACTGTAGACGCGTGTGATGGCCATGACGCCGTTGTTTTCACCGTATGTCGTACATGGTGGACCACCGAGTGCGGAAGCGACTGCTTTCCCTACCCCGTCACCGAGTAACGTGCGATGAAGGCCAGGATCTTTCATCGTCTCTCGTCCGATGATTTTAGATGTGACCATTTGATCACCGATATGCTCCGTCATCGTAACGAGTGCGACTGGTACGATGGCAAGGAGTGCACCGACTTGCCACATCGGCATGTAGTCGACGAACACCATCGTGAAGTCAGGGAGTTGGAACAAGCTTGCTTGTTGGATTGGTGAGTAATCGATGATTCCGAACGCTGCGGCAATCCCGTATCCTCCGACGATTCCGAAAAGGATTGGAACCGCTCCCCAAACCCCTTTCAGTTTTGTCATGGCGAGCATCGTGATTCCAAGTGTCAGGAGTGCGATTGTCATGAACGTTCCATTATAAGCTCCGTCTTGATTCATCGACATATCGATGGCGACCGGCGCGAGCGACAAGCCGATGACCATGATGACCGGTCCGACGACGACTGGTGGGAGCAACCGGAGCAACCAGTTGACGCCTGTCTTATAGATGATCAAGGAGACGACACCGTATACCGAGCCGGCAATGATTCCGCCGAACAGTGCGGCTTCGACACCCCATTGCTGACTGACCGCAATGATTGGGGCGATGTAGGCAAAACTTGAACCGAGGTATGTTGGGACTTTGAAGCGTGTAATCGCTAAGAATGAGAGCGTGGCCACTCCGGAAGCGACGAGGGCGACCGATGTATTCAATCCTGTTAAAATCGGGACTAAAATCGTCGCTCCGAACATGGCGAAGACGTGTTGAAGACTGAATAACAGCCATTGTGGAAAGTGAGCTGGACGCTCGTGGATGTGTAGAACGGGTTGTTTCATATTGAATTTCTCCTTCCTGGCCTCTCTGGACCACCTTAAAGGTTTTTAGATTATTGCTGATTGATTGTCACTTCATCTGCCCTATCGACTTCACTGAGTCGGACGACGACTTGCTCGGACTTCGATGTCGGAACGTTCTTACCGATGAAATCAGGTCGAATCGGAAGCTCCCGATGTCCCCGGTCAATCAAGACCGCGAGTTGGATATAGTCTGGGCGACCGTGGTCGACGAGTGCGTCCATTGCGGCACGGACTGTTCGACCGGTATATAGGACGTCGTCGACGAGGACGACGGTCTTCCCATTAATATCATGCGGCAACTCTGTTGCCTTCACTTCTGGGTCTAACGACTTCTTCGATAAGTCATCCCGGTAAAGCGTGATGTCGAGATTCCCGAGTGCGACCGGCTTGCCTTCAATCTCTTCGATGCGGCGTGCGAGTCGGTCAGCGAGCGTCTCGCCTCTCGTCTTGATCCCGACGAGGACGACATCGTCGATTCCTTTATTCCGCTCGATGATTTCATGAGCGATTCGTGTCAAAGCTCGACGGATGGCTGATTCATCTAAAATGACGGACTGTTTCACGTCACTCCTCCTTTCATGCTTCATTCAAAAAAAGAAGACTCCCTCGTCCGGCTGGAAAGGGAGTCTTCATCAAAAACGGCAGTCTGGTGCCGGGTTGAATTGACGTTAGTGTGACCGCGGTCACAATCCTTTCACAGCCTCTCTGGACTGGGTTTAAAGGTGTTATGCTTCCTAGACTATAAATCGGAACGTGACAGAAGTCAACGAGTTTTCTCGATTTTATCTAACTTTGCAAGTTCTGCCTTAAAGTCTTCAGGAAGTGGTGCCTCAAATTCCATCCATTCTTTCGTACGTGGATGGTGGAAACCGAGCGTCGCCGCATGGAGGGCTTGACCGCCCAAATCGATCGTGCGACGTGGTCCATATTTTGGGTCGCCTGCGAGCGGATGCCCGATATAGCGCATGTGCACACGGATTTGGTGTGTGCGACCTGTCTCGAGTTTACACTCGACGAGCGTGAAGTCTTTGTAGCGCTCGAGCAAGCGGAAATGCGTCACCGCTTCTTTCGCATTCTTGTCCGTCACGGTCATACGCTGACGATCATTCGTATCGCGACCAATCGGTGCCTCAATTGTCCCGAGTTCGTGCACGAGTTCGCCGTGAACGAGCGCGATATATTCACGCTTGATCGTCTTATCTTTCAATTGACTCGCAAGTGATTCATGAGCCAAGTCATTTTTAGCGACCATAAGGAGGCCTGTCGTATCTTTGTCGATTCGATGCACGATTCCAGGGCGCTTGACGCCATTGATGCCTGAAAGGTCATCACAATGTCCGAGAAGTGCATTGACGAGCGTTCCAGACGTGTGACCGGCAGCAGGGTGAACGACCATCCCACGTGCTTTATTGACGACAATCATATCTTCATCTTCATATACGATTTCAAGCGGAATGTGTTCAGGTAACACTTCGAGTTCCACCGCTTCCGGGACGTTCACTTCGATTTCATCGCCCACTTGGAGCTTATAGTTTGGTTTGACGGCACTGCCATTGACGAGAAGTGCCCCTGTCTTAATCCATTCTTGTACTTGTGAGCGTGACCATTCTCCACGGTCGCTCACCCACTTGTCGATCCTTGCCTTTTCATCGGCGACAAAAGTATAGGATTCCATTACGATTGTCCCCTTTCTTTGTGTAATTTTTCTTCAAATAAAATCCCGATGACCATCAAGATGACACCAAACGTGAGTGCCATATCGGCCACGTTAAAAATCGGGAAGTTGTAGCCAAACGGATACGTATCAACAAAATCGACGACTTCACCGCGGAACAGTCGATCGATAAAGTTACCGATTGCACCGGCCAGGAGCAGTCCAACACTGTATCCGAGAAGCTGATACCCGTTCACTTCTTTATGCAGGAAGTAAACAAGACCAGCAACGACGAGAATCGTGATGATGAAGAAGAACACCATCTGTCCTTCTAACATCCCCCAAGCCGCTCCTTTATTGCGATAAGAGGTCCAGTATAACAAGTTCGGGATGACTTCAATCGATTGACCGATTGTCATCGTCTGAACGACCACCCATTTGGTGAGTTGATCGAGCAGAATCAAGATGACGGCCAATCCGTAATATCGTTTCATATGCGTCTCCTTTCAAGCCGTTAAGAAACCGGAGTGGGGACGCCACTCCGGTTCGTCTTAACCGATTACTGATGCACAGCGTGGGCAAAGCTCAGGATGCTCTTCGTTTTGTCCAAGCTCTGTCGAGTATGTCCAACAACGTGCACAAGCGGCACCATCTGCTTTCTTGACTGTGATTTTCGTCGTCGCATAATCGACGTCTGCCGTCTCAGCCCATTCTACTTGTGATACTTGAAGCAACTGACTAACGTTATCGATTGTTTCCAATAACGCCGCAGTCTCTGCTTTCGGTGCGAGAATCAATTTCGCCTCGAGCGGTTTCCCGATCAATTTCTCGCCACGTGCGATTTCGATCGCTTTGAGGACATCGTCACGGAAGACGAGGAATTTCGACCATTTCTCTAATAACGTTTGCTCGTCAGCAGTCAATGCATCCACTTCTTCTAGATCCGTCAAGAAGATGCTTGCTTCCGACTTCCCAGGAACCTCTTTCCACGCCTCATCGGCAGTGTGTGGAAGGACTGGAGCCAAGAGCTTCGTCAAAAGGACGACCGCATCGTACATGACCGTCTGAACGGCACGACGGCGGAGATCGTCTTCACGCTCGATATAAAGGATATCTTTTGTAAAGTCGAGATAGAACGATGACAACTCGTTAACGCAGAAGTTATGAACGAGATGATACACCGCCATGAAGTCAAACGTGTCGTACGCTTTGACCACTTTTGCTTGGAGTTGTTTCAGTTTCGTTGCCATGAAGCGATCTGCCTCTGGCATGTCGTTGAATGCGACACGCATCGACGGATCAAATCCGTTCAAGTTTCCAAGAAGGAAACGAATCGTGTTACGCATCTTACGGTATACTTCTGACACTTGTTTAAAGTTGTCGTGTGAAGCGCGAACGTCAGACTGATAGTCGACCGACGCGACCCAAAGACGAACGATTTCAGCACCATATTGCTTCACGAGGTCGTTTGGCGCAATCGTGTTACCGAGTGATTTCGACATCTTACGTCCATCCCCGTCAAGAACGAAACCGTGGCTCAAGACGTTTCGGTATGGCGCTTTGCCCGTCGTCGCAACAGCTGTTGAGAGTGACGAGTTGAACCAACCACGGTATTGGTCAGATCCTTCAAGATAAAGGTCAGCCGGGCGACGTAGGTTTTCACGTTCCTCTAATACACCAGCGTGTGAAGAACCTGAATCGAACCAGACGTCCATGATGTCGAGTTCTTTACGGAATTCGCCGTTCGGGCTGTTCGGATGCGTGAATCCTTCAGGAAGAAGGTCTTTTGCTTCACGCTCATACCAGACGTTCGAGCCGTGCTCACGGAATAAGTTTGCGACGTGGTCGATCGTCTCGTTCGTGATGATTTCCGTTCCATCCTCTGCATAGAAGATTGGGATTGGCACGCCCCATGCACGTTGACGACTGATGACCCAGTCTCCACGGTCACGGACCATGTTGTAAAGACGTGTCATTCCCCATTCCGGAACCCAGTTCACTTCTTCGATTTCACGGAGCATATCTTCACGGAAATCTTTGATGGAAGCGAACCATTGCGGTGTCGCACGGAAGATGACCGGTTTTTTCGTACGCCAGTCATGCGGGTACGAGTGTTTGATGAACTTCAAGTTGAGCAAGTAGCCGTTCTCTTCAAGTTTCATCCCGATTTGTTTGTTCGCATCTTCATAGAACAATCCTTCGAAACCAGGCGCTTCTGCCGTCATATAACCACGGTCATCCACTGGGCAAAGAACATCTAATCCGTAGGCCTGACCGACGCGATAATCGTCTTCCCCGTGCCCTGGTGCTGTATGGACGAGTCCAGTCGCATCCGCTGTGACGTGGTCGCCGAGCATGACGAGCGACGTGCGGTCATACAACGGATGTTGGGCCGTCATATATTCAAAGTCGCGACCGTTCCATGAACCACTCACAGTGTAATCAGTCCAGCCGAGCGCAGTCGTCACTTCTTCAACGAGCGTCTCTGCGACGATATAGCCTTTTCCTTCGTGTTCGATGCGCGTGTACGTCAATTCATCACTCACTGCGATTCCGAGGTTCGCCGGGATTGTCCAAGGCGTCGTCGTCCAGATGACGAAATGATCGTCAGACGTCAATGTGTCTTTTCCGTCTACGACGCGGAATGCCACGTAGATGGCTGGTGATTTTTTATCGTAATATTCGATTTCAGCTTCTGCGAGTGCAGACTCCGAAGACGGCGACCAGTAGACTGGTTTCTTCCCTTTGTAGATGTATCCTTTTTCAGCCATCGTCCCGAACAAGCGGATTTGTGCCGCCTCATATTCCGGAAGGAGCGTGATATATGGATTTTCAAAGTCTGCAAGAAGACCGAGACGTTTGAACTGCTCCCGTTGCGAGTTCACTTGTTCCATCGCATATTCTGCACACTTTTCACGGAATTCAGCGACCGTCATTTCTTTACGGTTGACGCCAGCTTTTTGAAGGGCGTTCTCGATTGGAAGACCGTGCGTATCCCAACCTGGAATCATTGGAGACTGGTATCCGTTCATCCCTTTGAAACGGACGATGATGTCTTTTAAGACTTTGTTCATCGCATGTCCCATGTGGATGTCTCCGTTCGCATATGGAGGACCATCATGTAAGATGTATTGTGGTTTCCCTGCATTTTTTTCTTGCACCTTGTTGTAAAGGTCCATGTCTTCCCATTCTGTTTGCATCGCTGGTTCGCGTTTTGGTAAATTCCCACGCATTGCGAATTCTGTGTTTGGCATTAATAGCGTGTCTTTGTAGTTCATCGAAACTCCTCCATCAACATTTTTTAGAAAACAAAAAAACCAACCCATCCCTGATAGGGACGAGTTGGTTGACTCGCGGTACCACCCTACTAGTCTCACGTTCGTGAGACCGCTCTCGGTAACCGATAACGAGGTCAGGCGGTCACGCTTACTCTTGTTCAGCGTGACGACTCATAGGGGATACCGATTCGAGTCTTTCTCTTAGGCTCTCACCGTCCCTAAGTCGCTTCGTAGGTATGACTCGATCGACGCGTCCTACTCAACGTGTTGATCATTTATCCATGTTGTTCTTCATTCTGTGTGACTTCGTGGTCATTATACGCAAGTTCTGATCTATCGTCAAGAACCGTCTGCACAGGCGGCTCCCCGACAATCGTCTCCCACTCGGTGCTGTTTAAGAGCTCCATTTGGGCGTCGACGAGGACACGGAAACGTGTGCGATACAACTCGACTTTTTTGAGCATTTGAACGACTTCACGTTCTGCAAGTTGCTCTTTACGTGCCGCTTCTTCTTCACGAGCGTACGCTTCACGTTCCGCTTGTTTCAAGATGAGACTCGCTTCTTTTTGCGCGTTGTTCTTCACTTCTTCCGCTGCTTCTTGTGCGACGATGATCGACTTGTTCAATGTATCTTCCATCGAGGAGAAGTAGTCAATGCGAGCTTGCATATCGTTGACAAGTTCTTCATACCGTCGATTCTCACGAATCAATAGTTCAAACTCTTTAATGATTTGATCTAAAAATTCATTGACCTCATCGATGTCGTACCCACGAAAACGGGAAGAGAATTCTTTATTATGAATATCAATCGGTGTCAACGCCATTCGACTTTCCTCCTAAAATTTAACGTATGGTTCCATACTGGATTTTAATCTTTTCACGTTTGGTCGAACCAAGGATCTCCATCATCTTAATACGACCGTATCCACGGACGGATAAAAGATCATCTGGTTCAAGGATGAAGCTCGGATCTTCAATGACTTTATGATTCACTTTACAGTCACCGTGTTTCACGAGCGCCTGAGCTTTCTGACGAGATATGTTGAGTACCTCGCTCACAACCGTATCAAATCGCAACGAAGAGACGATGCCGAACCCTTCGACCCACTCTGTTTTCGGAACGACGAGTATGTCATCCTTCGCAACAGAAGAAATGCGAACTCTTGCTTTTCCGACACGTTCCAAGTTCATTTCGATGAACCCGACCGCTTCGCGGGTCGTAGCAAACTGGACGATCTCCTCTTCAAGGACGACGTCACCAAATTTTTGACGCTTCAACCCTGCATTGAGTAAAGTTCCAGTCACTTGTCGATGTGTCAGGTCAACAAATTTTGTCGGATATTCGATACGACGAATCTCAATTTCAAAATCATCGGTATTCAGCTCATAATACTCTGGCGCCAAAATCAGCCGACGTCGTTCAGCTCCTTCAAACCCGCCATCGTCGTGAATGACGAGCTGTTTACCGACAAGCTGTTTGACGATTTGCTGTTCGCGAGGGTCTAAAAAGTCCGTCAACTTCAATACATAGCTGTTCTCGACTTGTTGTACCCAATCCAACACTTGTTCAACGAACGCCCGTTCACTTGGTCGGTAGTGATCATAAACGCTCATACATCACCCGAAAATGGCAGCGATACCGGCTTGTGCCATCCGAAGCACGAACAATGCGACGATTGGAGAGATATCGAGCATGCCACCGATTGGTGGGATAATCCGTCGGAACGGTGCTAAAAATGGTTCACATAAAAACGATAAAATTTGTCCGAACATGGATTCACGTGCGTTCGGGAACCATGATAATAAGATATAGCCGATCAGGACCCAACTATAAATACCAAGCAAAGTACTTAACGTATTGCCTAAGGCAGGGATTACGTTTTCCATTCAGTTACCACCCTTTACTGTGAAGTTCATCCTCCGAAATCAAGTTTGAGATTGAACCAGTCAATTCGACATTGTTCGGAGTACACAGAATCGTGTTATGTCCAATCGAAGTCATCGATCCTTCTAGCGCATATACGACACCAGAAAGGAAGTTGACGACTTGACGTGATTGCTCTTTTGACATGCGCTGAAGATTGACGATGACAGCACGGTTTTCTTTCAATTGATCGCTAATATCTTGCGCTTCAGCGAATACACGTGGTTCAGCCAATACGACTTTCGAGCGTTCTTTCTTCTTCGTATTCAATGCCACGAGATTATTTGCTGATTTTGGGCGATCTTCTTGTCTCACGACCGCTGTTTCAGTTGAAGAAGTTGCTGATGTGTTTGCGACGGCAAACTCTTCTTCTTCGTATGTGCTGTTCGGATCTTCCTCGAGTCCAAAGAAATCTTTCATTTTGTTTTTGATTGACATAACGGATTCCTCCTTAAGATATATTATTGCACAAGTACGGTACCAATACGAACAAACGATGCGCCTTCTTCAATCGCGATTGGATAATCGTTTGACATCCCCATCGATAGCTCCGTGCAAGGGGCGTGTTCAAACCCTTTTGCGGTCACTTCATCACGTAATCGACGTAAACGACCGAACGTCTCACGAAGGACTGACTTTTCTTCCGTGAACGGTGCCATCGTCATCAACCCGATGATTCGAATATGAGGATACTGTTTACAGTTCTCGATGAAAGGCATAACTTCCTCTATTTCAAGACCATGTTTTGAATCTTCTCCTGACGTATTCACTTGAACGAAGCAATCAATCGTCTCGCTCGCTCGTTTGTCGATCTCTGCAGCGAGTGATAAACGGTCCAATGAGTGAATAGCTTCCACGTGATCGATGATTTGTCTCACTTTACGTGTCTGTAACGTGCCGATGAAGTGAAACTTTGCGTCTTCTGGCATGCCGTTCACTTTCTCAAGTAAGGAATCTGGACGATTTTCACCGAAGTCACGAATTCCTTCTGCGTAGAGAGCATTGGCCACATCTACGCCTACCGACTTCGTGACGGCAATCAAAGTAGGCTCCACATCTTGAACGTGAGCTGCCATGATGGATTGAACTTGTTTTACGTTATCTGAAATACTCACAATTTACGCTCCTTGACGATGACTGCCGCAAATCGACGTTTCGTTTCTCCGTCTCGATACGAGAAAAACGGGGTGCTTGCGCCAGTCGATAAATTCGATTGCATGACGGACGTGTCATGTTCGTTTGCCAACACTTCATTGACGGCTTGGAGTGACAACAAGGCGTGGTCGCCTGACTCCTGTCGAACGGCTTCTTGATAGGCAGTCGGCGAAACGGATTGAACCGCATCTAGCACTCGACGATCGACCTCATATTCATTCCCAGCAATCGCTGGACCGACGAGCATGTCCACTTCTGTCGCATCGATGCCTTGTTCTTCAAACGCTTGGATCATGGACGTGACGATATTACCGACGGTCCCTTTCCAACCCGCATGAGCGACACCGATGACTCCATGGTCTTTCGCACAGAAAAAGAGAGGTACGCAATCTGCAAAGACGAGAGCGAGCGGCAAAGCTTCTTCTTTTGTGATCAGTCCGTCTGTTTGCGAAATCGCCTCGTCATATCGAAATGCACCTTTGCCCTTGTCCGCTGAATCCACGCTTTGGACCGTTATCCCGTGCACTTGGTCGGCCCAAACGGAGTCTTCTAGCGAAAGATTCGCCTGTTGAAAAAACCATTGACGATTTTGAATGACTCCCTCAATATCATCGCCGACATGAAGACCGACGTTTCCGGCATTGTGTCCGTTCGTCCGTGTCGTCACGTAAGCGTGATAGCGATTCGTTTCGGTTTCCCATGTATGTAACAGTTGCATCGGTTTCTCCTTTTTTAGAAAAAGGGATGCCGAGTCACGGCACCCCTTGTTGTTTAGTTACGGCGTTGTCTCACGAACGCAGGGATGTTGATCGTCTCGTCTGGGACGTCCCCTCCATACACTGGGCGATGGAAGTTCCCTTCGTCTTGTTGAGCCGCTTCATTTGCTTTTGGTTGGGGTTCCTTGTTCTCAACCTCAGGCTGTTTTTTCGGCTGCTGAAGGAACGGGTTCGCCCCTTGTGTTTCCTCAGCAAATTCAGTTGCGATCACGGTGACGATGATTTCATCGTTCAAGTTTTCGTTGATGACTGAACCGAAGATCAAGTTCACTTCTTCATCTGCGGCACTTTGAACGATTTGAGCTGCTTCTGTCACTTCATACAAGCTAAGGCTGAGCCCACCTGTAATGTTCATCAAGACACCTTTCGCTCCTTCGATTGAAGATTCGAGAAGTGGTGAAGAGATTGCTTTCTTCGCTGCTTCAACGGCACGGTTTTCACCTGTAGCAACACCTACACCCATAAGTGCAGATCCTTTTTCCGTCATGATCGTCTTCACGTCAGCGAAGTCAAGGTTGATAAGACCAGGGATGGCAATCAAGTCTGTAATCCCTTGTACACCTTGACGAAGGACGTTATCCGCTTCACGGAACGCTTCAATCATCGGTGTATTGCGTTCCACGATTTCAAGAAGCTTATCGTTTGGAATGACGATGAGTGTATCTACTTTTTCTTTAAACGCTTGAATCCCATGTTGCGCGTGTTGCATGCGCTTCCGGCCTTCAAACATGAATGGTTTTGTGACGACACCGACTGTGAGCGCGCCGATTTCTTTTGAAATCTCAGCGATGACCGGTGCAGCACCAGTTCCTGTTCCGCCGCCCATACCAGCTGTGACGAAGACCATATCCGCTCCGTCGAGTGCTTCAATCAATTGTTCGCGGCTTTCTTCTGCCGCTTTTTTACCGATATCAGGATTCGCACCAGCACCGAGACCACGTGTCAATTTGGCACCAAGTTGAAGCTTCACATCGGCTTTCGACATATTCAAGGCTTGAGCATCTGTGTTGACAGCGATGAACTCAACTCCTTGTACCCCGTGTTCAATCATACGGTTAACGGCGTTTGAACCGCCGCCTCCGACTCCAATTACTTTAATTTTTGCTACGGCGTCAATCGCCTCATCAAAGTACATCATTCAGGTATCCCCCTACTTATTTTCCAAGTTGTATTACAACGTCAGCTTAAACGCCAAATAATTTTTCCATCAAACGACTAAAACCTTTTTTCGACTCTTGATCGGTCTCGTATTCGTTCTCTCCAACATGAGTATCGGTCGGTTCCTGCTTATTGTGAAGCGTTTCGTAGCGAACTTCCGGTTTTTCGAGTTGAGATTTTGAAACGTGATGATCACTCATTAAGACATATTTCAAAACACCGACTGCTGTCGCGTATTTTGGATGTCTGACGCCAATCGACGACGGTTGATACAATCTCGTCTTTTGACCCATGACACGAGTCGCTAACTCTTGAATACCTGGTAGAGCAGCAGCTCCACCACAAAGTAGATATCCGCCATTCAGCATCGGAACACCTACTTTTTGAACCTTATTCAACATAAGAGTAAACATTTCCTCTATTCTCGCCTCTAAAACATAGCTAATTTCTGACTGTGGTTCGAACGCTACTTCCCCATTGATGTTCGTGTAGGAGAAACCTTCTGTTCCATCGGCCATTTCTTCGAGTGCGAGACCGTATTCTTCTTTCGCCACTTTGGCGTCTTGATATTTGCAGTTTAGCTTATAGACCAAGTCTCTTGTCATATGGTCTCCACCGACTGGAAGGATATACGAGTAAACGAGATCTCCACGATAAAATACCGAGACCGTCGTCTTTTCGTGCCCGACATCGACAAGACCAATGCCGAGGTCGATTTCATCTACAGAAGCTGCACTCATACCGAGCGCGAGGTTCCCTAAAATAAATCCTTCTAAGTGTAATCCGGCACGTTCAATCGAACGACGAATACTATGTAAAATTGTCTTCGATCCAGTAACCATTTTCCCATGCATTTCTAGTCGATAACCAAGCATTCCACGAGGATCGACGACACCCGTTTGTTGATCCACTGTGAATGATGATGGGATTACATCGATGACACTCATCTCATCCGGTAATCGCATCACTTGTGCTGAATTGATGACTTCCATCACGTCTGCATCTGTAATTTCCTGATCTTCCCGCTTCACGGATGCGATTCCATGACATGGGGCAATTTGGATATGTTCCCCTTCAATGGCAACGTATACAGATCGAATTTGATCACCTAACGATGTCTCCGCGTGTTCAACGGCCTGTTTGATCGCTTGGACAGTTTTATCGATGTCTACGACAGCACCACGTTTCACCCCTGCAGACGGTGCACACCCTTCTGCCAAAATATTAAGCGTTCCGCCGAGCAATTCACCGACGACGAGCTTAATCTCTGACGTTCCAATATCTAATGCGGCCACATAACCATTCGCTTCCAAAAGGGAAACACCTCCGCTCTATAATTTTCCTGTACAAATTACATGACAAATATGACAGATATCCAAAAAAATTGTTGGTTTCGACAAGATATCTCACGTCTAAGTTTACAACAAATAAGATAGTGAGAAAAGGTAGAATCCTACAATTTAAGCGGTTTCGCGTTATCAATTCGTTTACAAACGACAAAAAAACAGCCCTTATGTGTCTAAGGACTGTAATATAACTGATTATTCATTCGTTTTCTTGTATGGAACAAAGTAAAAACCACCATCCATGACGACTGTTCCTTGCTGACCTTTCGGAATGTTTTCATAGATTTCTCCATATTTCGAAACGGTCTCACTTAACTTCAGCGTCGGGGTGAGAAGCGTATTTCCGTCATTCATAAAGATTTCGTAACGTGTCGGCTCTCCCTCTTGTTTAGACAAGATGACTTCCGACATTCGGGCTCGCGTCGCGTCATCGACTTGTTCCAACTCACTGGCAATCTTTTCGAGTTCTTTTTCCGAATTGAACTCTCTTAGCAGTGGACCATCTTTTAACTTCTGAGGGTCGGTGATAGTGCCTGTCGGATGAAGTGAGCCGTCTGCTAACACGACGACATCTCCCGTCTCCGCACGAGCATAAGCAATCATCTTCTCTTCTGTCACATTGACGTGAACGACGTTATACCAAGATCGGTCCATGTCTACCCGTTTGACACCCGGCAACTTTTCCATTTGGTCACTCATCTTGCTCGGAGATAGACTGACAAATTTTGTCGATGTGTCGAGTTCCATGTCTTGAAACACGTAGGATTCATCAAGCCAGTATAGCCCAGATACATTCACTTCTTTCACGTTCGACATCGAAGTTTGCATATAGACCACGAGTAGGATGAGAATCCCAAACAAGGAAAGCACGGAGAACATCCGACGGTTCGCTTTTTTCCGTCGCTGCTTTTTCATGTACGGAATACGGTCTTCTAGACTGCGTACCGTTTGTTGGCTTGGTTCCATCGGATTCTACTCCTTTATCGAATGACTTCTTCTACTAAGTCGGCTAATGCATCCGACGCGTCCGGGAATCCGAGGGCACGGGATGCGTTCGCCATCTCTTCTTGTTTGTCGAGCACTTGGCGAATCGCTTCGACGAGCGTTTCCCCTGTCAACGACTCCTCTTTCACGAGTAACGCCGCACCGTTTTCAACAAGGGCAGAGGCGTTCTTCGTCTGATGGTCTGCTGTCACGTATGGGCTCGGAATCAATACGCTCGGTAAGCCGAGGGCAGTCAATTCAGAAATGGTCGAAGCTCCCGCACGCGAGACGACGATTGACGTACAAGCGAGTAAGGCCGGCATGTCATAGACGTACGGATGAACATGTACGTTTTCAGACGATGGTGCTTCTTTCGATACAGATTCGTAATGAACTTTCCCTGTGACGTAGAGCACGTTGATCGGTAAGTCTGAAAGCGCCGGGATGGCCTCAGTGACGGCACGGTTGATTGCTTCGGCGCCACGGCTCCCTCCGTAAATCAGTACGATTGGTCGTTCATCCAGATTGTACTGTTCTCGTACAGCTGCATCGTCGACTTTCGTTTGTAGCACTTCACTTCCACGCGGATTTCCAATCAAGCGTACGTTTGCCCCAGGGAAATGAACATCTGACCCTTTAAATGAAAGGGCGACCCGATCCGCCTTTTTCGATAAAAACTTATTCGTTAACCCTGGGATGCTGTTTTGTTCATGCAAAATGGTCGGGATACCGAGTTGTTGCGCCGTATAGACGACCGGTCCTGACACGAATCCACCTGTTCCAATGACGACGTCTGGTTTGAATGCTGCCATATCTTTTTTAAGAGAGCGGACAGCTTTCAAGAACCAGTACGCCGTCTTTAAGTTCTCAAGAGAGAGGGACCGTTTCAATCCAGCGATTTGAATCGATTTGAACGGGACACCTGCTCGAGGAACGAGATCGGCTTCTAATCCATTCTCCGTTCCCACGTATTGTACCTGTAAATTCGGGTGACGTTTTTGTAACGTCTCAATCAATGCGAGGGCCGGATAAATATGACCACCAGTACCTCCACCAGAAATCATGACTTTCATCGGTTCGCCTCCTCATATGCGCGAACGAGATGGACGAATTGTTCGCCTCGTTCTTCAAAAGTCTTGAATTGGTCCCAACTCGCACAAGCAGGAGATAAGAGAATGACATCTCCCGTCTCAGATTGTTCAAACGCGAGTGGAACGGCGTCTGCTAACGTCTCGACCGTGAAAGACGGAATCTGTTGGGACTCTCCAAGCTCTTTAAAACGCTCTTTTGTCTCACCATACGCGACGACAGCTTTTACGTTTGAGAGAGCTGGCGCGAGCGAAGATAAGTCCGCTCCACGTTCGAGTCCTCCACATAGCCACACAATCGGAGCATCAAATCCTCGTAGCGCCGCTTCCGCCGCGACGTTGTTCGTCGCCTTCGAATCATTGTAGACGGCACGTCCGAGAACATCACCTAAACTTTCAGTTCGATGTGCGACACCGCCAAAGTTTCTTAATACTCGCTCGACGTGTGCTTTTGGAAGTGCAAACGGTTCGACCAACAGAAGAGCCGCTAGTACGTTCTCGACGTTATGGGCACCACCTAATGCCAATTCATTCACACGAATGAGTCGCTCTCCGCGTACCGTGATCCAACCGTCCACGACGGACGCATCTCCTCGCTCAAAACTGAACGTATTCGGTTCAAGATGGGCCGGGACACGTTTCATCACTTCGGAGTCTGTCACTTTGACGACGATTCGGTCGTCTCGTGTCATCTGACGGAACAAATTTCCTTTTGCATCTGCATACGAGTCGAAGTCGCCGTGATAATCGAGATGGGCTTCTGATAGATTCAGCAACGCTGCCGAACGCGGATGGAAGGACTCAACCCCCATCAACTGAAAGCTCGATAATTCAATGACAATCAATTCGCCCGCTTTCGCGTTTGTCGCGACCTCTATAGCTGGGAATCCGATGTTTCCCGCGAGATGAACCGGGCGCTCTCCACCTTTGAGTAACTCATAGACGAGTGTCGTTGTCGTCGTTTTTCCATTCGAACCTGTAATGGCGACAAATTCTGCGTCCGTTGCCATATAGGCCAGCTCCACTTCCGTGTAGATTGGAATCTCACGCGACATCGCTTCTTGAAGCAACGGAATGTGATACGGAATCCCTGGATTTTTGACAATCAACTCTGTCTCATTCAACAAAGCGAGAGGATGTTCATTAAACACCGATTGAATCCCAAGTGACTGAATTTTTTCCTGCTCGTCTTCGGGAGGGATATTCCCCGTATTGATCGTCACCTCCGCTCCCGCATGATGCAGATACGTCGCCGCTGCGATTCCGCTCTTAGCGGCGCCGAGGACGAGAACTTTTTTACCGTGCCATTGCTTTTCCATCTGTCTCACCCTTTTACATGAGTAGTAATGATAAACCTGCTGTAATTAAACTGATTCCACCGAACGTAAGGACGATTCGCCATTCCGACCAACCGACCATTTCGAAGTGGTGATGAATCGGGCTCATTTTAAAGATGCGCTTCCCTGTCGTTTTGAATGAAAGAACTTGCAAGATCACGCTCAATGTCTCGATGACAAAGATGATCCCGACGAATACGAGGAGTAACTCAAGTTTCAACATGAGCGCTAGTCCAGCGACAGCTCCACCTAACGCGAGCGAGCCTGTATCGCCCATAAAAATCTTCGCCGGATATTTATTGAAAACGAGGAACCCAATCAATGCGCCGACGACGGCGAATGCGAACCATGCAATCCCAAGCTCATCTTGTGCGAGCGCATAAATCCCAAAGAATGTGAACGTTGGAATCGCTGAGAACGAAACGAGACCGTCAAGACCGTCCGTCAAGTTGACGGCATTTGAGAAGCCGACGAGCCAGAAGATTACGATCGCGATATAGAACCAACCTGTATCAAATGAAATCGATGTGAATGGAATCGAGATCGATGTATCGAGCTCTCCACCAAGTGAAAGGAACCAGGCGAACAGAACGGATACGACAATTTGACCAATCAACTTCTGAAGTGACGTCAACCCGAGGTTTCGTTTATTGACGACTTTAATATAGTCATCTAAAAATCCGATTACCCCAAACGCCATCGTCACGAATAGAAGTGTCCCGAATCCAGCGACCGCTTCCCCGAAAATGACGGATACGATGAAGCCGACTAAGATAGCTAGCAAGATGACGATTCCGCCCATCGTCGGCGTTCCCGATTTCTTCTGGTGCCAGCCCGGACCTTCATCACGAATCTCTTGTCCAAATTTCAACTGACGCAATGCCGGAATAGCTCGCGGCATGACGATTAATACACTTAATAATGCACTGATTAAGACGATTAAACTAATTAACATATTGCTACCTCACTACTCTATTTATTGAACGAGACGCTCAAGCGCCAGTCCTCGAGATGCCTTTAACAATACCACAGTATCCGGTCGTTGATAACGATGAAGGAGCGCCTTCGCTTCCTCTACGGTCGGGACAGATGTGACGTTCACTCGTGTGTCTTCAATACCATCCGCAATCCATTTCGCTTTTTCACCGACGAGAATACAATCCGTCACGGGAGATGTCACGACGCCACCCACTTGTGTGTGCTGGGCTTGTTCGTCAGATCCTAGCTCATACATATCGCCAAGGACGAGAACACGCTTCGAAAAGCCTTCGAGCGATTTGACCGTTTCAATCGCCGCAATCATCGATGTTGGGCTCGCATTATATGCATCGTTGATGAGATGCGCTTCACCGAACATCTGCTTTTCCATTCGCATCGTCGTCAGTTTGATGCGGTCAAGACCGCGTTGAATCATCGTATGATCGAGTCCGAACTCGAGACCACACGCGATCGCATAAGCTGCGTTTCGGATTTGATGGGCACCGAGCACCTTCAGCTCGTACAGGTCACCATTGTATTTAAAGATGGATGCATCGAACGTCGTCTCGACCACTTCGATTTTCCCGTCCGCCGTCTCATCGTATCCGACTCGATAGCCTTGACCGGCAAGAAGCGGCTCATCCGCATCGACGATCAATCGTCCGTCCGGTTTCAGACCAGCTTTGATTTCAAGCTTCGCTTTCGCGATCCCTGTGCGTCCGCCGACTTGTTCACCATGTGACTCCCCAATGTTCGTGACAAATGCCACGTCCGGTTTGGCAAGTTTCGACAATTGCTCGATTTGACCGAATCCGTTCATGCCCATCTCTAACACGGCCACTTCCGTGTCGCGCGGCATGCGAAGGACGGTAAGCGGTAAACCAACGTCCGAGTTGAAGTTTCCAGCTGTCTTGTGCGTCTTGAATTTTTCTTCAAGTACGACGGCAATCATGTCTTTCGTAGACGTTTTCCCGTTTGATCCGGTAATGGCGACCACGAGTGGATTGATTTCCTCTAAATAGCGTGCCGCTGCCGTCTGCAAGGCATTGATCGTCGATTTGACGGGGATGACGAACACATTGTCCGGTTGAGGGCGACCTTCTTCCCAAAACGTGACGATGGCCCCTTTCTCAATCGCTGCTTCGATGTAGTCATGACCATCAACACGTGCACCGACGATTGGGACAAATAGTCCTGCCCCATTCTCATCTCTCGAATCTGTGGCGACGCGTTCGACGAGACGATTGTCTTCCACGTCAATCCCAAACCAAGACGCTAATTTTTGAACTGTCAATTGTTCCATACAAACTTCCTCCTCATACATAGGAAAAGAGAGCCGCAGCCCTCTTCATCTCGTGCGTTAATTCGATGGTGTCTCCAATTTCACTTTCAAGGAGGCACCCGTCTTGACAGGTTTCCCTTTGCCAATCGATTGCGATGTGACAAATCCGGTACCATCGATTTCTAAATTTAATTGATAAAGCGTCGCTAAACGTTTTACATCTCGTAACGACCACCCTTTTAATGTTGGCATCGTAAACGAATTACTCGTTTTTAGCAACAGTCGCTCACCGACGACATAAGATTGTCCTTTTACAGGACTTTGAGCCGTCACTTCATCCCCGTCACCTAAGACGATCGGATTGAATGAGCTGTCAGTCGCCTCTTTTACGACATCTTCACGGTTTTTACCGATGTACGATGTCGTCGTCTTTGTCGAGGCATCGACTGCTTTTTCTTGTTTTTCAGGTTCGACACTCCGGTATCGTAACGCGACATCCATCACATCTTTGAAGAGTGGCGCCATGATGCGTGGTCCCGTTGTCGACGAGTCACTGTTCGGACGATCGACTGCGATATACATGACGAGTTCCGGATCGTCTTCCGGTGCCATCCCGACGAATGAGTGAATGTACTGTCCGCTCAAATACTTTCCGTTCTCAGCGATTTGGGCAGTACCCGTCTTCCCGACCACTTGATAGTTATCTAACGCATACAATTGGCCTGTTCCCACATCGCTATTGACGACACCGTCAAGTGCTTCACGCGTCTTTTTCGCAGTCTCTGCAGTGATCGGTTGACCGACCTCTTTCGGGTTCGTCGTTCGAATCGTTTCGCCCGTCTCGCTGTTGACAATCTTCTTAATGACGTGCGGTTGTTTCATCGTGCCGTCCGTTGCAATCGCAGATGTCGCCTGCAAGATTTGCATCGGTGTCACCGCGGTCGATTGTCCCCAAGCTGTGATCAAGACGTTCATCGGACTCTCGAAGTCGAATTGACTGTTTACCTCACCAGGTAAATCAATTCCGGTCCGTTGATCGAACTTGAACGCTTTGAAGTAATCTTCATAGCGACTGAGACCGAGTCGTTCGTTCGCTAAAATCGAGAACGCGACGTTCGACGAGTGCCAGACGCCTTCTACCATAGGAATGGTACCCCATCCGGTAATGTTGTAATCATTGAATACCGTCTTGCCGTACTTGTATGAACCAGACTTGTACAATTCATTTGGGTTATATACGCCCTCGTTGATTGCAGCCGCCAACGTGAAAATTTTCATCGTTGACCCTGGCTCAAAGCGAGACGAGACCGAGAAGTTACTGTATGAGGAAATCTCACGCGTATTCGGGTCGAAAGATGGACGGTCCGATAAGGCGATAATCTCCCCTGTTTTCGGATCCATGATGATGGCCGTCGCATTTTTCGGTTCATACTCCTCATATAACTCATTCATCTTCGTCTCGAGCAGCTGTTGAATCCGATGATCAATCGTCAGTTGCACATCAGCCCCGTCTTCTGGCTCGATTTTTAATTGTTCATCGCTCGAGACGAGTTCACGCCCCGCCAAATCTTTCTCAAATCGGTACAAGCCATATGACTCACTTAAAATGTCGTTGAGCGATTTTTCGATCCCGAGTTCACCGACGAGCTCAATCCGACCGTTTTGGTCAATCTTTTGCGCATAGCCGATGACCGAAGATGCGAATACTTTATTCGGGTAGTAACGTTTCGGTTCTTCGACGAACGTGATACCCGGAAGTTCAAACGCTTCGATCTCTTCTTTTTGTTCAACGGTCAAATCACGCCCCGGAACACCGAACTCGATCTGTCCACGGTCGACATTTTGCTCAAGTCGCTTCAAGATGTCGGCCTCTGTCATCGGAAGCACGGTAGCGAGTTGTTTTGCGGCTTCTTCGAACTCGTTTGGCATGAGCGTTTTTCCTTCGACCCGTTCGCCGCCAAGTTTTAACACGGCGACAAGTCGATACGATGGAATGTTGATGGCAATCGGTTGACCAAAACGGTCGTACACTTCGCCTCGTTCGGCTTCTAACGTACTGACTGCCTTCCATCGTTGCTCTTCAGCGAACGCCAACATATTCTCGCCTTTATATGTATGCGTGACAGACAAGTAAAGAAACCATCCGACAAAAAATAAAAAGAGCGGGGTGAAGCAGACAATCGCTACCCACGCCACTCTTTTTTTACTCTGTTGTAGAGAATTCATCAATCAATCACCTTGACGTTCTTCTCATTGAATTTCATTCCGAGTTTCTCGGCAATCGCGTAAATTCGTTCTGGCGAGCTTAGTTGGGCGATTTCATACTTTAGTTCTTCGTTTTCTTTTGCAACCCCATTTACCTGCTGGTTGACGGCTGCCGTATCACGCATAATGTTATACGCTTCGTTGTGTTTTGACACCGTGATGCCACCGAACATGACCACTGAACCAATCATCACTGGATACAGGATCGATTCAAACAAGGTCAACGTGCGTCGTTTTGGAGCAGGTATTGGTCGTTCTTGCGGAATCGGATTTCGATTCGGTGTAACTTGAGGCTGCAACGCCTTACGGGCAGCTTCTGGCATCAGGTATCCCTCCTACAAAGTGATTATTTTTGTTTTTCGGCCACTCTCAGTTTTGCCGAGCGTGAACGACGGTTATCTTCGAGTTCTCCTTCACTCGCCACGATTGGTTTGCGTGTGATCAATTTGAGTTCAGGTTCGAACTCTTTCGGAATGACCGGCAATCCTGGTGGTAACGGCGGGTGTTGGCTCCGTTCTTTAAACACTTGTTTACAAATTCGATCTTCTAATGAATGGAACGTAATGACACAGATGCGTCCGTTCACTGCGAGTAAATCAATCGCATCTTGAACGGCACGGTCGAATACGTTCAACTCGTCATTGACGGCGATTCGAATCGCTTGGAACGTTCGTTTCGCTGGATGACCGCCTTTGCGTCTTGCTGGTGCAGGAATCGCCTCTTTAATCAAGTCGACAAGCTCAAACGTCGTCTCAATCGGTTTATCGGCACGGGCTTGCTCAATCTTTCGTGCGATTTGTTTTGAAAACTTTTCCTCCCCGTATGTAAAGAAAATACGAGCAAGTTCTCCAAACGACCATTCATTCACAACATGATAAGCTGAAAACTCTCGCGAGCGATCCATTCTCATATCGAGCGGCGCGTCGTAGTTGTAACTGAATCCACGTTCTGCCTCATCAAGCTGTGGCGATGAAACGCCTAGGTCGAATAGTACGCCGTCCACTTTCGTCACGCCATGTTGGGCGAGCTCTTCTTTCAAGTGAACGAAGTTGCTCTTTATAAACGTCACACGGCCTTCATAAGGAGCCAATCGCTCTTTCGCGTGCGCGAGTGCGACGTCATCTTGGTCGAACGCATATAGTTGTCCCGTCGTTAAACGCTTTGCGATTTCTTCACTATGACCCGCTCCACCTAACGTACAGTCCACATATACCCCATCTGGTTTGATGTTCAATCCCTCAATGGACTCCATTTTTAAAACCGTTTCATGCTCAAACATTCAAAAAACCCTCTCAACCTACATATTTCAACTGTTTTATTACACTTACTTTATCATAAAAATGTCAAGGTCCGTACAGGTTTTTAGCGAAAAGAGGAAACAAAAAGGTAACAACAAAAAAAAGCTCCTGACAAATGTCAAGAGCTGTTCAAAAAAAGGTTATACCTTGAACAAACATCGCTCCGCTTCCGATTGCTCATAAGCGTGCTTCATCCGCTCAAAAACGTCGAGACCATGACGATTCAACATTGGAACCATCGATAAAATACGCTCCTGAGGTGCATTCATCGGGAAGAGTCGAGTCGAAAGCTGAATACGTCGCGCGTTCAATCGATATTGGTCACGCTTCGCCTCGGCACGCATCTCATCTGCCAACCGTTCGAGAACGTGTCTCGACTTCGTCTCAAATCGTCTGCCGTGACTGCGGGCTTCCTGGCTGACCGCCTCCGTGAGTGTCCGATACGCATATAACTTCGCTTCAAACGCCTCATCATCAAACGGATGATCAGGTAGCGGTTGCTTCATATATTCCTCAAGTGTGACGCCTTCTTGTCGTAATTTCTTTTCATCGTTACTCGAGACGATTAACCCACCGAGACGAGGTAATAGGAGCGGCATTTTCCATCCAAGCTCGTGGAATAACGGACGGAGTTGTAGCCAGTAAGCGATTTCCCCAGGACCAGCGACATAGCCGAGCGTCGGAAATAAATAGTCTTGCATGAGCGGTCGAGAGACGACGTTGTTTGAAAAGCGTTCCGGGTGTGCCTCGATTTCATTGAGCAATTCGGTCTCCGTGAATCGATGTCCACGTTTTGTCGTGTACACCGAGTCGGTTTTTGTGAGCAACTCACGCGTCCCGTCATGGTAAAAGAGATGTGCTGCCTCTTTATTCAACTCGACGGATGGCATGCCGTCTTCAAAGGCATGTTCAAGCGCTTGTTGGAATGCGTCATGTTGTTCAATCAGTCGACGGAACATCGGACGTTCAAGTGCGCGGACGTCACTCGCGTGCGGGTCAAACAATAAAAAGTCGTTCCCTACGAAACGGCGCATCATCCCTCCGAAAAACTGCGCGAACGAATGACTTTCTTGAATGAGTTCAATCAGCTCCTGATACAGACGTAATGTATGGGGCGTCTCCGTCTCGTTCAACAACATCCGCTGCGCCATTTGTACCAGCTCAAGTTTCACTCGGTCGAACTCAAGCTCCCCTACAGATGCTTTTCCTGCTAGCGGAAGCGTGGATAATGCATCTTTTTTTAACGTTCTTGAAAACGTCTGGGTCGTGAAGACATGATTGATTTCCGCGAAGTCATGATCTTCCGTCGCCATCCAAAAAATCGGAAGGACCGGTTTGCCGAGCTTCGATTCCGCCTCTTTCGCTCGTTTGATGACCGCTAGCAATTTGTATACAGCGAATAGAGGACCTCCGTACACGCCGACTTGTTGCCCGGTCACCATGACGTATGCTTCACGCTGTTCGAGCAAATCGAGATTCGCTGATAGACGTTCCGATAGTTCCCCGAACTGCCGTTGCTGCTGTTTTAAAATGTGGACGAGTTCATGGAGATGGTCGTATGAGCGTCCTGCAATCTCCGTTGCGCGCTTCTCGACTTCATCCATGCCTCGATAATCGAGCCAGCGCCCGTACCCTTCTTCAATTTGTATCATCGGGGATGTGGGTGCATATAGGGCATCAAATGCTTCTACCTTCACGTATAACAACTTCCTTTCAATCAATCAACGAATCATTTCTTGGGCCACGCCGATCGCAAACAAAATCGCATGCGTCGGGACTAGGAGTAAAAAGAGCAAGCGCCAGCCGTGGACGAACATCTTCGTGAACAACACTTCCTCATAACGAATCCGCTGCCAGATCGCATTGATCGGAAAGATGGCGCAACATGCCGCAAGCAATAGAAGAAACACTTCCGTCCCGAAGATGGCCTCAAGTAAAACGCCGCATGCATAGAACCAGAGTACGACCCCGGCATCGCAGGCGAGTTTGAATGAGTTGATTGATTTCGGCATAATTTTTCTAAGTATCATATACACCATAAACCATAAGATGAGTGGAAATGAAACGATATACACTAGCACGATGCGCTCGCTCCTATAATCAGTTTATGTAGCAATGGGATGACTGTAAGTGAAATCTTCATTTGTTCGGCTTTCTCAATCACTGGTTTTAGAATCGCATCCACTTCTGTCGGTCGACCTTCTTCAAGATCACGTAACATGGAAGAACGATTCTCGGCAGTGCGTTCGATGATCGACTCGATATAAGTATACGAGACACGCTTTGAAAATAGCGGCGTTAGTTCTTCGTAGATGGAATGCGCAATCTCACGATATGGCGCGTTTGCGAGCGCACCATTCGGAACACGGCATAATGCTGTGATGGGGTTGATGATGGCATTCGCGAAGAGTTTTTCGATCACGACTTGTTCGATGTCTTCTTCCCAGATGACCTGAAGGGGACTATCTTGAAGTGTGATCGGAAGGAGACCTGTCATACTCCCGATTCGAATACGTCCGAGTCCACGATGTTCGATGGTGTTTCCTTGTTTCGTCACCCCGTGTTCGACGACACCTAAATGAAATCCACGTTGTTTCGCATAATCTAGATGGGCAATCCCGTTCGAGCAAATGAAGACAGGAACCGCTCCAGAGAGTCGTGCCGTAGCCTGTTCGACTTGATGGGCTTTCGTCGTGACAAAAAAGAGATCTTGGTCAGTTTCTTCTAATGTCGCACTAGATTGTAGCGATACATATGCTGATCCATTCGTCATACCCGTTCGTGTGATTAAAATCTTTTCAGGTGATCCGCTTCGTCCATATACCGTCACCTCATAATCATCAGCGAGCAAGGATGCCATCAATAGTCCGACCGCCCCGTTCCCGATGATGCCAATCCGTTTGATGGAGTTCATACATGCTTTCCTCCTGAATAGAACTATTTTCGCACAAAAAGTTTACCACATCTTTTCGCCATGACCCAAAAATGACAAACAAAAAAAGAAGTGACCTGATATCAGATCACTTCTTCTCGCATTATTTGCTTGTTACTTCTTTACCGTTGTAATGTCCGCAAGATTTGCAAACACGGTGTGAAAGTTTCATTTCGCCACAGTTCGGGCACTCGTTCATACCAGGTACGTTGAGTTTGAAGTGAGTACGACGAAGACGTTTGCGAGTTTTCGACGTTCTACGGAATGGTACTGCCATCGTTGTCCACCTCCTTGAAAAGTTAACCTTCCTCGTTCTCTTTTTTCGAGAACAGGTCGGCCAGTCCCGCGAATCGCGGGTCAATTTTTGGTTGGGCATCCGGCTGTTCGTCAGTGAGCGTCCAGCCTTCCCCTTCAACCTGAGTTTTGTCTGTTTCGTTCCCATAAACTTGCATCGGGACGTCTAACATGATGAGCTCTTTTACAATCGGTACAAGACTGATTGTATTTCCTTCTGGCAAATTCACGTCATCGAATTGCTCCGTATAACGCCCATTCTCCAAAAAGAAAGGCTCGAGCGATTCAATATCAAATTCATAAGTGACGTCTTCTAACGTTCGCGCATCTGGCAACGTCAGATCACCTTGAATCTTCAGATTGAATGTAACTTGATTAGATGTGAACGATGCATCCCCGTGCACATGCACCGGGCGAATCGAACGGATATCCGGATGGAGCTGAGTCAGCTCTGGTAGTTCTACCATCTCATCGATCGTAAAACCGTCACCCTGGTTTCGGAGCTTAAGTAGCTGTGCAATAGACCATTTCATCCGAATCACCTCAATTGCAACAATATGAATTATAGATAGGCCAACTTGTTTTGTCAATGTTTTTTCTTTACACTAAAATCAGTTGACGACGGCGCTTTGCCAAAGCGTACTTACTCATCTTACACCAATCCATACGACAATGCAAAGGAGTAAATCATGCAAAAGACGGCCATTATCGCAGAGTACAATCCGTTTCACAACGGACACTATTATCAAGCGCAAACCGCACGTCAAGAAACCGGGGCTGATGCCATGATTGCCATCATGAGTGCCCAGTTCACTCAACGAGGAGAACCAGCCTCATTCGATAAGTGGAAACGGGCAAGAGCGGCCGTCGAGAGCGGGGCAATCGACCTCGTCGTCGAACTACCGACCAAGTATGGGGTACAACGGGCGGATCGCTTCGCCATGTCTGCCGTCTCAATCGCCGAACAACTCCGATGCCAAACGCTATCGTTCGGAAGCGAAAGCGGAGATGTCGACGCCATTCTTCATGCAGCGCAGTCAAATGTCGAAGAGACACCTCTATATAAAGAGGCACTCCACCAAGCGCTACAAGAGGGTCATTCGTCGGCGCAAGCTTCAAGTCGGGCTTTCCGTACCGTCTATCCGTCGTTTGATTTGACACGCCCTAACAATATTTTGGCGTATCATTACGCCAAAGCAGCAAAGACGATTCAGTTACATACGGTGAAGCGTCTCGGGGCAGATTATCACGACACCTCACTCACAGACGTCATGTCGGCCACCGGCATCCGGGCCCATTACCTAGAAACGGGTGAAGTTCGTGCCGTTCCGGCATCGACAGAAGCGATGTTCCAGTCGCAATCAATGACGCATTGGGAACTGTTTTGGCCCGTCTTACAATACAAACTCCGCACGTTGCCGCTCCATACGTTGAGCGAGCTCGTCGGCATTGACACGTCCCTCGCACCTCGCCTTAAACGAGCCGGATTCGAAACATCGTTTGAACATGCCCTCACATCCGTTTCGACACGTCGCTATACACGCACATCGATTCAACGAGCGTTCGTGTCCATTCTTCTGCACTGGTTAAAAGAAGAAGCACCGACTCGTTTTGATGATGTCCCCTACGTGAGACCGCTCGCGTTTAATGACATCGGTCGTGTGGCATTACGGGATGTGAAACAAGAATTGCCGCTCATCGGTAAGTACGATGAACGGCTCGATTTTGAAGCTCGTGTCACTGAGGCGTATCGACTGCCGCTTCATAACGACACATTGATTGAACACCGCCAGCGACCTCAGTTCATCTCTTCTAAATAACGGATTGCATCTTCGACCGTCTTAACAGGGACGACTTCTATGTCACTGTCGAGACGGTCACGCGATTCAAGCGCTTCCTCATAATTGGAACCGGCCGGGACGAAAAAGACTTCTGCCCCTTCCTCTTCCGCTGCGACAATCTTTTGCCACGCGCCTCCGATTGGTCCGACATTTCCTTCTTCATCGACGGTTCCCGTGCCAGCGATCCGCTTTCCGTTCGCCAAATCTCCCGGCGTCAGCTGGTCATAAATTTCTAACGTGAACATCAATCCTGCGGACGGTCCCCCGACATTCGTCAAAGCGACATCGACTTTAGGGTCTGCTGTGATTTCCTGGACAGGGAGTGGCTCATATATACCTATCCCGACGCGGTCACCACTTTGGTCAATCGGTTGAATGAGCGTCTGCACGACACGTTCCTCCCCATCTCGCTCAATCGTCAACTCGACTTCATCACCAGCATCCGATTCCATCACCCGATTTAAAAAGTCCATACGTGTCGCAAATGACATGCCGTCGATTGCCGTAATGACATCGCCCGGCTTTAAGACGTTGGCGGCGAGAGAGCCCGGAATCGGCGCAGAGACGTAAATTCCTTCAAAATCGACCGCTACTTCTTCGTCAGCGAGCTCATAAGCATATTGGATTGCCGCTTGTTGAGAGGAGTCCATCAAAAGTTGTTGACGTCTGTCGTAGTCCGCCTCGCTTTCTCCATCGTATAAATAACGACTAGTTAAATTGGCTTCTGTGAACGGTGTGACCCAACTCTCCACTAACCAAAACGGTGTCGCTCTCCGTTGCGAGATGGTCACCATCATCAGTTCCCCTTCATCCTTTTCGCCACCTTCGACGGTCAGGAACTCTTCAATCGACGTCGCCGCACCAGGTGATGAAATGTAATAAGGGAGCGGAACGAAGAGAAATAGAAGAACAGTGACGAGCAGACCAAGCCCGATTTTTAGTGATTTCATTGTCCCGAACTCACTTGATACTTTTTACGTAACGCGACTTCGACTTGCTCTGGGACGAGTTCACTGACTGATGCGCCATATTTCGCTACTTCTTTCACGATAGATGAGCTAAGGAATGAGTACTGACTGTTCGTCATCATAAACAATGTTTCCACGTTCTCATTCAATTTCTTATTGATTGATGCGATTTGAAGTTCGTATTCAAAATCAGATACGGCCCGTAATCCACGCACAATCGTTGCCGCTTCTCGCTCTGCAGCATACTCGACGAGAAGTCCACCGAACGCGTCAGCCGACACGTTCGGAAGATGTGTCGTCACCTCTCGGATGAGTGCTAATCGTTCTTCCACATCAAATAGTGGGGCCTTGCTGGAATTTTCAAGGACGGCGACAATGACTTCGTCAAAGATCGCCGCCGCTCGTTCGATAATGTCTAAATGTCCATTAGTGATCGGGTCAAAGCTCCCCGGGCAAATCGCAATCCGCTTCATTTGTTTCACTCCTCAATCGATGCATACTCATAAAAGCTGATGGTGATCACCTCTGAGTATCGCTGTTCTTTAATTCGTTCAAGTCGTCCGATACGTTCCGGTAATGTCACGTCGCTCCCGTGTTCACAGACGATGACGCCAACATCGATCAACATGTCAGCTTCATCAATCAATCTTAAGAAAGCCTCGTGCTCTTCCGCATGATACGGGGGATCCATAAAGATCAGCTTGAACTGTTCCTTCTGTGCGCGAAGCTGTTCGAGCACCGCCTTGGCGTCTTGACGATACACGTTCGCCTTCTTTTCGTAGTGGGTCGCCCGCAAGTTTTCTTGAATCGTTTGCACGGCTTTCGGTTGACGGTCGACAAACACCGCTTCGTCACACCCTCTTGACAACGCCTCGATGCCAAGTCCACCACTGCCCGCATAGAGGTCTAACGCTTTCCCACCAGAAAAATAGGGTCCAATGATGTTGAATAACGATTCCTTTACTTTATCTGTTGTCGGCCGCGTAGCCGTTCCTGGGACCGCCTTTAAACGGGTCCCTTTTCGTTCTCCAGATATGACACGCATGTCTTTCCCTCCAGCAGAAAAGATGAAGGTGATGCCACCTTCATCTTTTTGTTTATTTCGATTTTGTCTCGTACGTTTCGGAAATGAATGGACGCTCGCTCCGAACGACCGCTTCCACGAACGGCAATGCCTTTACTTGTTCGAGTACAGCTTCATGACCTTCGAGGTCTGTATAAAGAAACGCATACTTCTCTCGTTTTGAGACAAAGTACAGATTCGCATAACGTCTTAACGCTTTCACTTGTTTCAAGGAATTCACGTATACGACGAAACCGATCCGTTCATTCAACTTAGACGGCGCATCCACAACTTCCGCCTCCTCCGCAACTGCCACCACCGGAACATCCACCTTCGTCAAAGAATGGATTACCAGTCGGGACCTTGATTTTAGGAGAGACTGAATGAGCTAATAGTTCACTCACTTCCCCTAACAACTTATCCAAGCTTCGTTCTGCTTTTTTGAACGCAGCAATTTCCGGCTGAACGTCAAGACGACGTTTGATGAGATGCATCTCTTTTTTGATGCGGTCGTGGTCCGGATGGTGCTTCCCGAACCGCTGGACGTACTCATAGTCCTCTTTCATCTTTAGGAACTCGCGCTCGATTTCCTTCGCTTCTTGTGATGCGAGACGTGTCGCTTTCGTTTGAATATATGTTTGAAACGATTCGCTTGCTTCAATCAAATCGGTCAATTCTTCAGTTTGATCGAGCAGGGCAATCGTCTGTTCAGTGATTATCATACCCCTCACCCTTTCTGCCATGATTTTACCACAATTGTTTCCCTATGTAAGCAATCCACACTATAATTGAAGTTGACCGCAAGGCGTTCAATGTAGAAAGGAAGTGAATAGACGTACCCAGTGCGTCTGTATATGAAAAAAGTTTCTTTTAATATGATTCGATCAGCCGGAATCAAAACGGATTATGCGAAGCCTGAATATTATTATGATCAACTCGATAAAGTACGCGAAGCTGACCTCGTTTTGTTCCCCGAGTACTGGATGATCAACTCCATCATTTACGGAATGAACAAAGCCATTTTCCCATCTCCGGCGACATATCATCTCGGGCACGACAAAATCGAGATGACACGTGCCTTTAAAGCGACGTACCCTCACCGTATTCCGAAGACGCTCATTTACGGAAAAAATCCATACACGATTGAACGCGTGTTGGAAGAGTTCCACTATCCGTTCGTTGCCAAAAAAGCCAAATCCTCGATGGGACAAGGGGTATGGTTGATTAAGAACGACCAAGACTGGTTAGAGTATGTCGAGAACCATGATACGTTCTATGTCCAAGAGTTCATCCCAAATGATCGTGATTTACGAGTCATCATTATTGGTGAAGAAGTCGTCGGTGCGTATTGGCGCGTCAGTGAGGCGTTTTTGAATAACGTCGCCCAAGGAGCTAACTTCTCGTACGAAGACATTCCTGAAGACGTCGTCAAAGAAGTTCAATCGATTGCGAATACGTTGCACATCAACCACGCAGCGTTTGACGTTATCGTGACGGAAGAAGGATTCTATATTTTGGAATTCAACGTCTTTTTCGGTTCGGAAGGACTGCTCCCACTCGGGGTAAAACTCCCTCAAAAAATCGAAGAATATTTATCTACATTAAGCTGATCAATCGTTCATCTTTTTTTCACAATTTGAACACACGTTATTCCAAGAACGTTTTTGAATATGGTATGATGACATATGAGGTTTATTCGAAAAGGGGGATTATGATGAAATTTGAGCAGTTCCACATCGAGGGAAAAGAAATCCGTTTTGGTTTGCTCGAGACGATCATGGATCATCATCATTTCATCCGTGAAGGTGCTTGGGATTATGAGCGTGCCACGTATGATATGAAATATGAGAAACAATCGACTGGCGAAACATTCTATCTTCGCTTACCTGTATACGCTATTGAAGGTCAAATCGAAGATCGTCACGCTGTTGTTAAAATGCTTACACCGATTTTAGGGAAGCATTATTATCCACACGGTGTTGAATACGATGAAGTCTTCCCAGAAGAAATCGTCCGCGACTGCGAACGTCGCCTGAAGGCACTCGCAGAAACACTAGAAGTCAAACCCCTTGCATAAGCAAAGGGGTTTCTTTTTGGGCTATATCGGAGGTTCACAGCCTTGAAGAATTCAATCTATCTTGAAAAAGAGAGTAACCGGTTATGCATCGGAGCATCACGCATCCAGTTAAAAATGATTCATCTTCCTGATTCAATTCATGAATTGGAACAAATGATTTTTTCTGAATCAATCCAGACTCTTTATATCTAAACTTATCAAATGAAAGATAGAGATTTATTAGAGCCTCAAGCAATCAGCAATATCCGACCCCAATGGAACGAGTCATTCAGGACACACATCGTACTTTCCAATGAAGCAGATTTAGATGACTTTGAAAATGGATATTGCTTCTTCGCAGAACTTTTTCATGATCCACAAAAAAATAGGATATTAATCCTTTATCAAGCTCACTAAAAAATAGGATATTAATCCTTTATCAAGCTCACTAAAAAATACGATTATAAAACAAAGCCCACAGAAGCAAATCCGCTTCTGTGGGCTTATATTAATTGGTCGCAATGATGGTCAGCGTCACATCGACCTGACCGAGCAATAAATCAAATTGGTCTCGAACGTAGCGATACAAGCGCTCCGCCTCGACGAGTGGTAAAGATGCAATGATTTGATAATCATAATGGTCTTTCGATCGAGACACGACTTTCACTTCTTTTAAGCCGAACTCAATGGCGCTACATGCGATCAAATCCTCAATCGCCCGTTCCGCGATCGTCACGTCTCCGTATGAATAGTCATTCCCAATCACAGCCATCGTATCGTTCATGGTGATCACTCCTTTTCATTCGCGAGTACTTTAACGTCCTCCATGATAGATTCGATATCAACGGGTTCATCCCCTGCTGTCGCCATCTGAGCGACGGCACGAACATCATGATGACGGTCGATGACGTACATCGTCGTCGCATGCGTCACAAGCCCGCTGTTCGCCTTCGAATAATAAAATTGCAGCTGTCGTGTGATTCGGTCAATGTCGACCTGGTCACCCGTCAACATCTTCCATCCGTTTGGCTCCGCCTGGAACGCTTCCCCGTAGTTTTTGAGTACAGGGACCGTGTCCACTTTCGGGTCGACCGTGATAGCGACGAGCTCTACGTCTGAACCGTATAGATTCTCTGCCTTCAACTCTTTCTCAAGCTTCATAAAATCACGTAGCGTGAGCGGACAAATATCAGGGCAGTTCGTATAAAAGAATGTGACAATTTTTACTTTTCCATTATCGGAATTGTATGTCTCATCATTTAATGCGTTCGTCAATGTGAACGGGGTTGGCTCTTGGATGACCGGCAAGTCATCTTCGTTAAAGAATATAAAATACACGGCTACTCCGATGACAACGAGCGTTAGGACGGTCAAACCGACCGTCATATAGCTATTCCGTTTCATACAACTCTCCCTCTCTATGGATCATCCTCCGATTATTGCGCGGAATACGTTCGTCGTTTCACCCGGGTCATAAGCCACATAGAGAAGGATATAAACCGTCACACCTGTAATCGCTGTGAAGAACCAAATCACTGATGCTTTCGGTCCGATTTTACGGTGTTTCTCAATCTTGTTTTTATAACCGAGATACAAGGTGATCAATCCAAGGACACCACCTGTAGTCGCGAGTAGGATATGGAAGATCATAAAGCCGAGATAGAACGGTTTGACAGAATCCGGTCCGCCGAATGCCGTATTCCCGACAAAAATCGTGCGTGAGACGTAAAGGATAAAGAACGTCGTCGCTGCAATCGCGGCCGCCGTCATCACTTTCTTATGTTTTTCGATGTTGCTACGGTCTTTTGCGATAATCACCCATCCGATGGCGACAAGAATCGCACTGATGACGATGAATGACACACTAATTAAGGCAAGATAGTTCATCAATGTTTCCCCTTTTGTTCTGTTTAATTTTTCTCATTTGTTTCTTGCGGAGTGAAAGACATGCCTTCATCGAGCGCAAGCGATTTCGTACGGCGTACCCAACCAAAGAACGTCCAGCCGAAGAAGAAGCCGTAGACAATCTCTTGACCAAGTTTCATCAAGACGCCACCGAACCGTTGATCTTCGAGTGCACTGTTCGTCGCTCCCATGAGCGCCTCTAAGTTAATCCCCGACACGTCCCCATTCGGTAGACAGTATCCAAGTACCCTAGCGAACGTCTCCGGGTCCGTATACGCGTTATATAGCGTCGTTTGACTGAAGATGATGAGCGCACAGGCTGGTGTTAACAACACTCCGTTGGCGATGATATACACCATTCGTTTTAAGTCGGACATACCTTCCTCTTCGTCCGTCACTAGCGGAACGATGACCGGGTACCACATCGTCAAACTAAAGACGACTAATGCACCGTGGAAGATGCGGTGTACGCCATAGTTCGTCAAGACATAGTCAAATACGACCGGCATGTGATAAATCGAGAACAATGCGTTGAATAAAATGAGCGCGATGAGTGGTTTTGTTAAAAACTTAAACGTTGGCCCAATGAATTTGAAGCTAAGTACTTTTTCAAACACCCAGTACGGTAGACCATAAACGACGAGTGCCGGTGCCAAAATATAGACGAGCACCATTTGGAACATATGCACCGATAAAATGATATGTGCCAACACATCAATTGGACTTCCGAAACCGATATAATACAAGACAATCGCAAACAACATACTAAACTTTTGTAATAACGTGGTCGAGGCATATCCTCGCTTCGCCATTCTCTCTGTCACGACGGCGTATAACACATAAATCCCGACCATGAGCAATCCGAACAGCGGACTCCATAACGTGAGCCAATCAAATTGATTGAGCAGCTCCGACGTATTCCAGAGCATCCGTTCACCCCTTTTCTTTCTCTCCCTAACCTTTGAAACCGTTCACTTCAAGATTACTATTCATTCATTTTTGAAGTAAAGGAAAAAGGACCGAATCATCCGTGTTTCCACAGATGTTCAATCCTTTGTCACAATTACCAAATGAGTAAGCGTAGTGCAGCGACCGTGATGATGGCGACGAAGATGCCTAACCACATCATGCCGACGATCCATGTGTTCCCACGGTTATTCATATGCATGAAAATATACAACTGAAGGAAGACTTGGATGACTGCCAAGATGATTAAGAAACCACCAGCTGCCCAGACTGGCATCAGTTCCGCATAGACGGCACCGAATGCCACGAACGTGAGTAAAATCATCATGGCGAAGCTGATCAACTGAAGTTGATACTCGCGTTTCGATTCTGCTTTTACTTCAAGTTCTAATTGTTTGTGTGATTCGTTCATTGCTCGTTTTTCCATATTAGTTCACCATCCCTAAGAGGTAGACGATTGAGAAGATGAAGACCCAAACAACATCGATGAAGTGCCAGTATAGACTTGATACATAAAACTTCGGTGCGTTGTACACATCGATTGGACGGTTCCAGTTACGAATCAAGAGTGTCGTGATCCAAAGAAGACCGAACGTAACGTGTGCGCCGTGGAAGCCGACCAACGTGTAGAAGGCTGAACCGAATGCGCTCGACGTGAACGTGTGACCGATGTGGTAGTAGTGAATGAACTCGTAAATCTCAGCACCGAGGAATCCTGCACCAAGAAGGAGCGTCACAATCAACCAAAGCTTCATACGCCCTGGGTTGTTTGCTTTCATGTTCATCATCGCAAGGACACTTGTCAGTGAACTTGTGAGGAGGAGCATCGTCATGATGAAGACGAGCTCCATTTCAAAAATGTTATACGAGCGTAACTCCTCTGGCGCACCAGAGTTCAAGAGACCAACGTACGTTCCAAAGAGCGAGGCGAAGAGGACGGTCTCTCCACCAAGGAAGAACCAGAAGGCCACATATTTATTTTTCCCTTCCAGTGTTGCTTTCTCTGGATTGGCCGGGATACCGGTCACTGGGTGTTTTTCTACTGCATGTGCCATTTATTGTTCTCCTTTCTCACGAATCGCTTTCAAGTCTGCTTCGACTTGTGACTTCGGAATGTAGTAGCCGTGATCGTCAATCCAAGAACGTAGGAACATCGAGACGAACGTCATCGCTAATCCAAATCCGATCAATGACCAACCGACGACTGTGTTATCCATCTGGAAGATGGCACCGAGTCCTGCGATAAAGAGGCCGAGTGACATGAAGAACGGAATGAGCGAGTTGTTCGGCATGTGGATGTCCGAAACTTCTTCAGCGACTGACACACGTTTGTTGCCTGCCATTTTCTCGAGCCAGAACGTATCAAGTCCTTTAACGAGTGGCGTTTGTGCAAAGTTGTACTCTGGAGTTGGAACAGGAAGTGTCCACTCAAGCGTACGTCCGTCTTCCCAGTGGTCTGGTTTGACGCGTTCTTTTGACAAGAAGGCTTTCACGACAGCGATGAGCAAGACAATCGTTGATACACCCATGAAGAATGCTCCAGCTGTCGAGAGCATGTTAAGCGTATCCCAACCTTGACCACCGAGATATGTGAAGACTCGACGTGGCATACCGAACAATCCGAGGAAATGTTGCGGGAAGAACGTCAAGTGGAAACCGATAAAGAACAACCAGAACTGCCAGTATCCAAGCTTTTCAGAAAGGGCTTTTCCGAACATGAGTGGGAACCAGTAGTAAAGACCTGCGAAGAGACCGTATACAACCCCACCTACGATTACGTAGTGGAAGTGAGCGACAACGAAGTAGCTGTCGTGGTACTGATAGTCAGCCGGTGCGACTGAAAGCATAACCCCTGTCATCCCACCAACGAGGAATGAAGGAATGAACGCGACTGAGTAAAGCATCGCCACGTTAAATTTAATTTGACCGCCCCACAGTGTGAAGAGCCAGTTAAAGATTTTAACACCGGTCGGTACAGCAATCGCCATCGTCGCAACAGCGAAGATTGAGTTCGCAACTGGACCAAGACCGACTGTGAACATGTGGTGAACCCAAACCATGAATCCAAGGAAACCGATGAGCATTGTCGCGAAGACCATCGTCGTGTAACCGAAGAGGCGTTTACGCGCAAATGTTGGAATGATTTCCGAGAAAATACCGAATGCCGGTAAGATCAAAATGTATACTTCCGGGTGACCGAAGATCCAGAAAAGGTGTTCCCAGATGACAACGTTCCCACCGAGTGCTGGGTCGAAGTATGCGGCTCCAAAGAGTCGCTCAAACATCAACATGAACAATCCGACCGTAAGTGGCGGGAATGCGAAGACGATCAATGCCGATGCAACGAAAGTCGTCCATGTGAAGAGCGGCATGCGCATGAGCTTCATACCTGGCGCACGCATGTTCAAGATTGTGACGAGGAAGTTAATCCCGGCCATCAATGAACCGAAACCTGAAATCTGAAGACCGAGGGCGTAGAAGTCTACCCCTGTTGCTTCCGGTTGAGTCGAAAGTGGAGCGTAAGCTGTCCACCCTGCGTTCGGTGCTGCTCCGAAGAACCAGCTCAAGTTAAGCATGACTCCACCGAAGAAGAACAACCAAAAACCTAATGAGTTAATGAATGGGAACGCAACGTCGCGTGCCCCGATTTGAAGTGGTACGACGGCGTTCATGAAACCGAATAGCATCGGCATCGCCGCTAGGAAGATCATTGTCGTCCCGTGCATCGTAATTAATTGGTTAAACGTTTCACCGCTGACGAAATCGTTCATTGGTTTAACAAGTTGCCAACGAATCAGTAATGCTTCAATTCCACCGAGAAGGAGGAAGAAGATTCCTGAGAACAAATACAAAATACCGATTTTTTTGTGGTCAACCGTCGTAATCCAATCCATGATGCCATTGTATTTACGCGATTGCTGCATTGCAGTGGTCTGTGCCACGTGAAATCCCCCTTTTCCCGTTAGTCAATCTTCTGCTCATACAAGAAGTCAACGAGTGCGTCTAATTCTTCGTTGCTGATTTGACCTTCATTGAAACCTGGCATGAGAGCCCCTTGTTTCTTATCTTGCGGGTTACGAATCCACTCTTTCAAGTTGTCCTCGTTGTTTTCGAGGTAACCTGCGAGCCATTCGCGATCGCCGAAGTTCGTTAAACTTGGTGCAACTTTACCGCCGCCGTGACAACTCAAGCAGCTTTGAACATACACTTCTTCACCTGTCGTCAAGTTCGTGTTGTCTGCGACGAGTTTCTCACCGTTCTCGTCTTGCTTGGCTTTCATGTCAGCGAGCCATTGATCATATTCTTCTTGCTCGAGCGCGATGACTTTAAAGTCCATAAGGGCATGTGACGGACCGCAAAGCTCTGCACATTTCCCGTAATAAGTACCTGGTTCATTTGCATGTAACCACATTTCGTTATCAAGTCCTGGGTTCGTATCTGTTTTACCAGATAAAGCTGGTACCCAGAATGAGTGAATGACATCTTTTGATGTCAAGTTGATGCCGACTCGTTTTCCAACTGGGATGACGAGTTCTTGACCTGTCACAACACCTGCTTCTGGATATTCAAATTCCCACCAGTACAAGTTTGCTGTAACGTTGATTTCTTCTTCTTTTTTCGCTTCTTTCGCTTTCGCGAGTTCGACAGTCGTTGTGATTGTCGGAACAGCGAGAATGATGAGAAGGATAATCGGAACGACTGTCCAAATCATCTCAAGTGTACTGCTACCTTCAACTTGCTTCGGAATCGATTCATCTTTCCGACGGAACTTCATGAGCACGTACACGTAAATGACCGATACGATGATGAGTACGAAGAGCATGATCGCCAAACTGATGAGAATGATGCGGAGCTGAAGCTCAGCGCCTTCTCCCATCGGCTTCAATGCAGACAATCCCTCTTGACCGCAACCTGACAACAGGACTGCGAACATCATCATCGGGACGATGCCAAACAGAAGCTTCTTAAATGATTTCACAACAATCCCCACTTTCTCCCAAAATGATGTGTAATGGTTTTCTATATAGTGAGTGCAATCATCAGAGTGCTGTCAAAATCAGCGCGATAATCCACACAACTAAATAAATTAATGAATAGAAGAACATTTTGTTTGCCCACTTAATTTCGTCCTCAGCATTGAATCCTTTCAATCCGAGATACAACCAGTAGCCCCCTAAACCGGCTGCGACTGTCAAGTAAACAAGACCATAGTGCATAAATAAGAGCGATGCCGGAATCAGCGTCGCAATCCACCAGATGATTTGCCGTTTTGTGATGGCAAATCCGTTCACGACCGGAAGCATCGGAATGCCTGCCGCTCGATACTCTTCCGTGCGTCGCATAGCGAGCGCTAGGAAGTGAGGTGGTTGCCATAAGAACATGACAAGAAACATGAGCCACGCATCGATATGAAGTGCCGGGTCAAGTGCTGCCCAACCGATGAGCGGTGGAACGGCTCCCGAAATACTACCGACGACCGTATTGAGCGTACTCGTACGCTTCAGCCACATCGTATAAATCACGACATAAAAAAATGCCCCGATTAAACCGAATACAGCGGCGACGTACGATACAAGGAGCAATAACAGAGTTCCTAACGCAAGTTGTGTCAATCCGAGGAGTAAAATCTTCTCCCCTGAAATCTTGCCGTTTACACTCGGTCGATTGTCCGTACGATCCATTAAGTAATCGATATCTCGGTCCACAAAGTTGTTTAGGTAACAACTCCCCGAAATCACGAGTGCGCTTCCTAACATCGTTAATAAGAGCTGTGGCCAAACTTCAAACAAATAAAGGACTGGCGTATCGCTCTGATACGTCGCTGCCACGAAGAAACCTGCAAACACCAACATCAAGTTGGCGCGAACGATTCCCATTTTCGCTAAGGCGACGTAATCTCGGAATGACGTTGACTCTGTATATTCTACATCTACAGTCATTCCTGGGTTGACTTTTGTCATACTGACCCCCCCACATAATCACGAAATCCTCGCATTCTCTTCACAGAAAAAACACAATATGAACAAAATACACTTAACTCTCTACAAAGATACCATATTTTTTTATAAAATACGCCCTTTATGCTTGTAAAATAGCGAGTTTTTTGTGTCAATAGTGTGATATTTGTCACACCTTATGTGCCTTACTAATATTAGAATAACGTTTTTGATAACGATTGCAAGCTTTTCCATTTCGTTTTTTGAACGGAAAGCCGTATAATAAGTATGGCGAAAAAAATATAAATAAACAAGGTACATTTTTAACGGATTTTGATTAGAAGCAGGTGGTATTGCATGCATAAAAAACTCGCGTTTTTCTCAGGGTTTGTCACCCTCGGAATGATGCTTGTCCTCATCATGGGTGGAACCGTGACGAAGACAGACTCAGGGGATGGTTGTGGGACAGACTGGCCACTCTGTCACGGAAAATTGATTCCAACTAACCCAAGTGTTGAAACGATGATTGAGTACAGTCACCGAGTCGTCTCTGGCTTTGAAGGTCTTCTCATCATCGCACTCGCGATTTGGACGTTCATCGCGGTCAAACATCGTGTCGATGTGAAAATCTTTGCTTTTCTCGCATTTATCTTTATGCTCATCCAATCGATCATTGGAGCGGGGGCAGTCGTTTGGCAACAATCAGATGCCATCTTGGCCCTTCATTTCGGGATTTCTCTCGTTTCGTTCGCATCGCTACTCATTTTGACGATTCTGTTATTCGAGGGTGACCGGGAACATAAAGTCGTATCGAGACGGTTGAGAGCCCACCTTTACGGCCTTTCGATTTACACGATGATCGTCGTTTACACAGGAGCCTATGTCCGTCACCTCGGTGCTACATACGCTTGTGTCGGTTGGCCGATTTGTGAACAAGAAGTGTGGACGTTTGAATCGTATGTTCAAATGGGTCACCGTGTGATGGCAGGACTACTCGTCTTGTACACGCTATATGTTCTTTATCTCGCTCGAAAAGAGATGAACAAGATCATCCAACGAGGTATGATGGCATCTCTCTTCTTCATCCTCCTTCAGGTAGGAACTGGCGCATGGATTGTACTCGGCGGGCATGCCACATATGTGCCGCTCCTCCATGCATTCTTGATCACTTGCTACTTTGGCATTCTATCTTACTTGTCTTACCACGCTTACCGTTCGACGGACCGACAAAGTGATTCACAATTGAAAGACATGAATGGGTAAGTAAAAAAAGCGCCGCGGCGCTTTTTTGTTTACAATTCTGTGAACTACTCGCCACTTATTTGCTTCGCAAATTGAAGGGGGAGCTTCTTGGGAAGACCGTGCTCTTACCAGCCACGATTGTTTACCA